>JAIXWW010000011.1 GCA_027491085.1 Bacteroidota bacterium | reverse complement strand
CAATAGCAGGAGCAGCTTATGGTTTTAAAAGACTAAAAAACAAATAGTCCATACTTATTTAAAACCATTTAAGTATATTTTATAAAAAAAGCCCAAAAGGAAACTTTTGGGCTTTTTTTTGTAAAATTGAATGCTGTTATTTAACAAAAGAATTATATAATTATTGTTCAATTCATAAATAATAAAAATGCTATTTCAGTTAAACAAACTTTTACTTTCTGTATTTATTAGTTTAAGTACAATTTATTTATATGCACAAACCAACAAAATTTTTAAAGCCCAAAAGAAAGATATTATGGATACAAAAAAAATGAAAGTAGAAATTTGGAGCGATGTAATGTGCCCATTTTGCTACATAGGAAAGCGTAAATTTGAAAATGCATTGGCCAAGTTTGCCGATAGTAATTATATTGAAATTGAATGGAAAAGTTTTGAGTTAAACCCAAACTTAAAAACCGATACATCCAAAAGTACCGCTCAGTATTTAGCCGAACAAAAAGGATTACCAATTGCTCAAGTTAAACAAATGATAGCGCATGCCAGTAATATGGCTGCTCAAGTAGGTTTAGACTATCGTTTAGAAACTGCTATTGTAGCCAATTCGTTTAATGCACATCGTTTTTCGCATTACGCCAAAAGTAAAGGAAAACAACATGAGGCTGAGGAAGAGTTATTTAAAGCGTATTTTACTTTAAATAAAAATACCGATGATATAAATGTGTTATTAGAACTTGGTGCTCAAATAGGATTGAATACTACTGAGTTAAAAACCGTTTTAGAGTCTAATCAATATGCTAACGAAGTGAGGGCTGACGAAAATGAAGCCATGAATTTAGGAATTCAAGGTGTGCCATTTTTTATTTTTAATAGAAAAGTGGCTGTTTCGGGTGCTCAAGATGAAAGTGTATTTTTAAAAGCGCTACAACAAACTTATCCAGAGTTTAGAAAAGCCAATCCTATTCAAAAATTTGATGTGATAGAAGGCGCAGTATGCAAGCCAGATGGCACCTGCGAATAAGACTTATTACATATTCATACAAAAAGCCACTTTATAATTAAGGTGGCTTTTATTTTATATTCTATTTGTAAAATAAAATAACCCAACGTAAATTGGGCTTCTAGTTGCGGAGACAGTTCCGAAAGCTATCGGAATCGCACCTACGACCTAAAATAAAATAAAAAAGCCCAACGTAAATTGGGCTCTTGGTTGCGGAGGCAGGACTCGAACCTACGACCTTTGGGTTATGAGCCCAACGAGCTACCACTGCTCCACTCCGCGATGTATCGTTAAATGTGGTAATTTGTCTTTTTTAGCCAAAATCAAAGTTTTATTTCTAAACTTTTAGAAGGATAATTCTTTTGTTTTTGGGAGTGCAAATATAATACTGTTTCTTTGCAAACCTAATTAAAAATAAAAAAATGTCGTTTCGTGCTGGTTTTGTAAGTATTATAGGTAAACCTAATGTTGGTAAATCTACTTTAATGAATGCCCTTTTGGGCGAAAAAATTTCTATTATAACACCTAAGGCTCAAACCACTAGGCATAGAATTTTGGGAATTTATAATCAGCCAGAGTATCAAATTGTTTTTTCTGATACTCCTGGAATTATTGAACCAAAATATAAATTACAAGGAAGTATGATGAAATTTGTGAACGAAAGTTTGCAAGATGCTGACTTGGTTATGTTTGTAACTGATTTTAATGAAAAAAACGAAGAGCCTGAGCTGATTGAGCGCTTAAAGGTTATTCAAGCACCTCTTATTTGCATTATCAATAAAATTGATGAAAGCGATAATGATGGTGTAATGAAAAAAATTGAATTTTGGCGTAGCCAAGTCGATTTTAAAGAGGTAGTCCCTATTTCGGCAAGCAATAAATTTAATATTGACCTGCTTCTAAAAAGTGTTTTAACTTATTTGCCCGAAGGAGCTCCTTTTTACGAAACCGATCAAGTAACTGATAAATCGGAAAGATTTATTGCTTCGGAAATTTTACGTGAAAAAATATTGCTTCGCTACAAGGAAGAAATTCCTTATTCAGTTCAAGTAGAAATTGAATCGTTTAAAGATGAAGAAAAATTATTGCGCATAAGTGCCATTATTTATGTAATGCGCGATTCGCAAAAACAAATAATGATTGGTAAGGGCGGAATTGCCATTAAAAACATGGGTATAGCTGCGCGTAGAGACCTAGAAAAGTTTTTTGGTAAACAAGTATTCCTACAAACTTTTGTTAAAGTAAAAGAAGGCTGGCGCGATAATAATAACCTTTTGAAAGAATGGGGTTATGATAATGATGGCAAATAATTGCAATCATATCCTAATTTATACCTAAAAGAAAATAATTTATAATAAATAAAATAAGAGAGCGATTAAAACTGCTCTCTTATTCCACCTTCTAAGGCTGTCCAATAGCCAGTTTTAAAGCCAAACGATTTTAATGCATTGTTGGTCCAAGTATTGCAAGTATGGAAAAAGCTGAATTCCTTATGAGCTTCGTAAATAACTTCCTTTTTAAAATTATTGGTTTTAATGATTGGTGCTAGTGCTTCACCGTTATTTTGGGTGAAACTACCTTTTATAAATTCGCAAAGTTTAGCGTATTGTTCTTCGCCCATATAAATTTTACGGATAAATTTTCGATCAAAAGGGTACTCATTTTCGTAACTTACATGCATAACCGATTCGCCAAAACCGCAAAGCTGACCAAAAGCCGATAAATAATTCATATCGTCCCATCTGCGGTTAGTGCGGTAAAAGTTTTTTTCGGTAAAACCAATGCACAACCATTGTTTACCTTCGGCAGCTCCATCAAAATCAGCTTTGTTAAAAACTGTTTCCCAGTCGGTTACTTCGTTTTTTACGGGAACAATTATTTCGCTATGTAACCCATCGCCAGCCACATAAACTAAAACGCCTTTATTTTTATATAAATAATCGGCATTTACATGAACCAAAGGTAAAACTAAACAGCATAGATAGTAAAATGAAGCTACTGCAAGAATGCTGTAGCAGGTTTTTAAACCATATTGACCAATTTTATTTAATGTACTTTTTTGCATTTAAATTTTTTTGAAAACGCGGCTAAGATAACTTTTAGCCAAAACTATTATAAATAAACTTACTTTTGCAAATATATTTTTTTAATAATATGCAAAATAGAGATAATAGCAGTAAAAGAGATTCGAGGGTGGGAGGTAAGCCTACTGCTAAAAAAACAACCACAAGAGGTGGAAGCGGTTCAGTGAAAAGCAATTCAAGTTACAGTAAATCAGGAAGTTTTGGAAGCAAAAAACCTTTTGAAAGTAAAGGAAAATTTGCCGATGACAAACCTTTGTATAAAAAGAAATCGTTTGGTGAAGACAAGTTTTCAGACAGCCCACGCAAACCAAGCACACGCGGAAGTTTTAGCAAAGACGGATTCGATAAGAAACCATACGACAAAAAGAAATCGTTTGGTGAAGACAAGTTTTCAGACAGTCCACGCAAACCAAGCACACGCGGAAGTTTTAGCAAAGAAGGATTTGACAAAAAACCATACGAAAAAAAGAAATCGTTTGGTGAAGACAAGTTTTCGGATAGTCCACGTAAGCCAAGCACACGCGGAAGTTTTAGCAAAGACGGATTCGATAAGAAACCATACGACAAAAAGAAATCGTTTGGTGATGATAAATTTGCAGATAAACCTAAAACAGGAAACAGTCGCTCATTCAGTAAAGATAAACCTGCTAATGGCCGATTTGAAAAGAAAGCTTCAGCTTTAAGAAAAGGCACCAAGCCTCGCACCGAGCAAGAAGAATTTGAGGAAATAGTAAGAACTTATCAGCCTAAACCCGATAATATAACTAGTAAAGAAACATTTAACAAAAAGGGAATTTCGGAAGATGCAAAATCGTTCAGAAATAAAACCCCAATGAAAAGTGCCGAATTTAAAACGGTTAGAAAAAGGCAATTAGTTGAAGAAAAAAACAAAGGCGTTAATAAAAAATCGGCTGAAGAGGATTTGAATTTTGGCGAAATTAGGTTAAACCGATTTATAGCCAATGCCGGAATTTGCAGCCGTAGAGAGGCTGATACCTTAATTGAAGCAGGTTTGGTTACCATTAACGGACAAGTAATTACCGAAATGGGTTATAAGGTAAAAGCTGGTGATGATATTAGATACAATGGTCAACGATTAAATGTAGAAGATAAAATCTATATTTTAATGAATAAGCCTAAAGATGCCATAACCACCATGGAAGACCCTGAAGGTAGAAGCACTGTTTTTGATTTAATAGAAGGTAAATTGGCGCAACGTGTTTTTGCAGTTGGTAGATTAGATAGAAACACAACGGGTGTATTACTTTTAACCAACGATGGTGATTTGGCGCAACGTTTAACACATCCAAAGTTTGAAGTTGAAAAAGTGTATGTAGCTACTTTAAACAAGCCATTAACTAAAAACGATATGTGGCAACTAGCAGGAGGAATAGAGTTAGAGGATGGGCCAATAAAACCTGATGCTTTGGCATATTCTGAAGAAGAAAGAAAAGATGTAATTGGAGTAGAAATTCATAGCGGACGTAATAGAATTGTACATAGAATGTTTGAACACATGGGTTATTTGGTTGATAAATTGGATAGAGTAGCTTATGCAGGTTTAACCAAATCGAAGTTAAAGCGTGGCGAATGGCGCGAGTTAACCGATAAAGAATTGAAAATGGTAAGAAAAGCCGCTAAATTAGGCTAATAAAAAAAAGCTGTCTTTGTAAAGGCAGCTTTTTTTATGGTTTGTTGAGTAAAACTTTTTCGTTTCGTAAAGATAAAGCTAATTGATTATTAAAGTTTTTTCGCCATGATAGTATATCCCAAAACCAAGTTCTTATATATACTTTAAGTTCAAATTCTAATAATTTGGAGCTATCTTTTGTAATTTCTTCTAATTTAAAATACTGATTGTTTTCCGTTTTTACAGGCAATTGTCCTAGCGTGAAGAGCAATACGGTGGCTTGCCCGGTGAAACAATTAAACCTTCGAACAGGAATTTGTTTATAAAGCTTAATTTTTAGTAAACTATTGCTATCGTTGGTTAAGGTGTATAATTCTGATTTTTTTAAAACCTTAAATTCATTAGGAAATTCGGTTGTGTTTACCACAAAAGCAGTTGGTTTATTTAGTTGCTTGAATAGCTTTTTCGAACTTTTATTTACTTGGGCATGGTATGAATAACATGAAGTGAGCAACAGCATATTCACCAAAAAAAAAAAAAAAAAAGTTTCATTTTTCATACTCAATTTTAATTCAATATTTTTATTTATAAAGTAACCTAAACCTTGCATTGATATTAAATCTTTTTGTGGTTTGTTAAAATTATAGATAAGTTGAAATATATACAGGTGTCGTTTTGCTAAAACCATAGAAAGGTCGGAAACAGAAATGATTTTACCTTCCTTTTATTTTTTTATAGCTTCATAAATTACATCTTGTATTTTAGTACGAATACTTAGTTCTCCAAATTTTTTATTTTCAGCACTAGGGTAAATTCTATTGCTTAAAAATACATATACTAAATTTTCTTCAGGGTCTACCCAAGCGCAAGTGCCAGTAAATCCTTGATGTCCAAAGGTGCTTTCACTACACATTTTACTGGTCGGGCTATCTTTTGTAATATCTGTTTCTGGTTTATCAAAACCCAATCCTCTTCTGCTAATTTTATTAAATTTTTTAGTAAATAATTCCACAGTACTTGCTTTTAATACCCTGTTGTTTCCATAAAATCCTTTGTTTAGAAGCATTTGCATGATGATACCAACATCATTTGCATTTGCAAACAAACCAGCATGTCCGCTAATACCACCAAGCATAGCAGCTGCAGGGTCGTGCACAAATCCTTTAATTTGTTGTTTTCTAAAAACAGAATCATATTCTGTAGGAATAATCCAATCATTATTTACAATTTTTTTGGGATTAAATACCATAGACGCTAAATTCAATGGTTGGTAAAAACTTTCTTGTAGATAGGTTTCAAAATCTTTGTTGGTTATGGTTTCTACCATTTTGCGCAACATCATAAAGCCCAAATCGCTATACAAATACTCTCCAGGTTTTTTCAAATCACTATCGGCTATGGTTTTCCAAATTACTTTTTCATAGTTTTTATTTATAAAAATTCCGTTAGCCACTTGTAAAGTAAAGTCATTATTTAAACTATCGCTATAAACAATAGGATTTAATTGCCCATTGGGCAATAAGCTAGTTTTGTAAAAAGGAATAAATGGAATGAGTCCTGCCTGATGACTGAGGATGTCAGAAATTTTAATTTTTTCTTTGTTACTTCCTTTTAGCCAAGGTAAATAAAGGCCAATTTTATCATCTAAACTCAATTTTTTTTCTTCATAAAGCTTCATAACAGCCAAAGTGGTACTTAGTATTTTGGTTAAAGAGGCTACATCATATACATGGTTGTTTTTTACCGGATTTAAACTATCGTAAGTATGAAAACCATGGGATTTATTATAAATAACTTTACCATCTTTTGCTATAAAAACTTGGCAGCCTGGCATGGCTTTTTGTACAATGGCATTTTTAATAATGCTATCAATTTTGTTTAATTTAGTATTGTTAACTTGCGCTTCAACGGGGTATACATAACTAAATTTAGGTATTGCTTCTGAAGCGATACCAGTACCTAATGTATAAATATTGGGTATGGAAACAGGAAGCTTTCCTTTCGACTCCATTCCACCGCCTAAAATTTGGGCTGCTATTTGGTTATAAAGTGGCAAATCTTCATATGCCACGATTACGTTTCTGAATATATCAAAATGCTGTAAAATATAAGGACTTCCATTATTAACCAAAATGCACTTATTGCGCTTACCAAGTGCTTTAATAAAATCAATTTCAACTTGCGTTAATCCTAAATTTTTGCTCACAAAACGACTTGTATTGTGTATGCTTATTATGACTAAATTATAGTAATCACTAACTGAAAGTAGGCTGTCAAAATTAGTTTGGATATCATTTTTATCTATTGCAAAATAATCGGCTTTTAAATAATTATTTAATTGCATTTGAAATTCGCTGAACTGAGCATTTCCAACATTTATACAAGCTATTTTGTAGTTTTCAGGGTTTGGAATAGGTATTATCTTATCTAAATTACGGGCAACCACTACACTATTTTTAATCACTTGGTTAATTAAAAATTCGCTTTCAAAACTATTGAGTTCTTCAGTTAAATTTTTTAGTTCTATGGGTTTATATTTGTTCAAACCGCACCAATATTTAGCAAGTAATATTTTTTTGCAACTACGTTCTACTTGTTGCCAAGTAATAATACCTTGTTTGATATAGTCTTTAATATATGATATACTAAGCGGAACGTCTTCTACAAATAATAACAAATCATTTCCAGCAGCAAAAGCTTTTGCAGCAACTTCTCCTGGCGCATAAAAATTACTAACTCCTTTCATATTTAATGCATCAGTAATAATTAAGCCATCAAACTCCAACTCGTTACGAAGTAATCCAGTTATTATTTTAGGAGAAATAGAAGCAGCCATGTTAGGTGTTGTATCTAGTGCTGGTACTGATAAATGAGCAGTCATTATGGATGAAATGCCATTGTCAATAAGTTCTTTAAATGGATAAAGTTCTAAACTATCTAAGCGTTTTCTGCTTCCTTTAATTATGGGTAACCCAAAATGTGAATCACTTTCGGTATCGCCATGTCCAGGAAAATGTTTTGCCGATGCTAAAATATTTTCACTTTGCATCCCAAGCATATAAGCAATGCTGTTTTTAGCAACTATATACTTATTTTCACCAAAACTTCGGTCGTTAATAACAGGATTGGCCATGTTATTATTGATATCTGCATCAGGAGCAAAGTTGAAATTGATTCCTATCCGCTTACATTGCTTGCCTACTAAAACGCCAAATTGCTTTGTAAGTTCAATTTTATTGGCACTCCCAAAAACTAAATGTCTTGGAAAAACGGGTGTGCTATCTAAGCGCATACTTAAACCCCACTCCCCATCAATGCCAATTAACAGAGGTACTTTAGAAATTTTTTGGTATTGATTGGTAAGTATTGCTTGTCGGGTAGGAGAACCTTTAAAAAATATAAGTCCACCAACACCAATATCACGCACATGACACTCTACATCTTTTTCATGTATTTTATCTTTGGTGTTGTATGCTGCAATTATCATTAACTGCGCTATTTGTTCATCAGGACTTAAGGTAGCAAAAACACTATCTACCCAATTGTTTTGCTTTTTCCAATTAATAACTTGTGCATTAACCTTGGGTAAAAAAAATAAACTAAGTGTAAATATTAAAATTGATATATAAAGTTTGTTTGCTCTTTTCAAAATACGTTATCTAAACTGCAAATTTGCAAATTTTTAACCTAGTTACCTATATTAAAAGTATTTATAGTCTAAATTTTTATTATTTGGGTAATACCACAAATTACTTTTAATTAAGTATAATTGTTCCCAAGTAAGCTAGTTTAATTTATGAAATCCAAAAAAGAGCATGAACAAACATTGAAGAGTGCCATTTCTAATTTTTTGCACGACCAACATTTAGACACTAAACTAGCCGAACTAAATATTATTAATAACTGGGAAAAGTTAGTAGGAGCATTAATAGCCAAAAATACCACCGAGATTAAATTTAGAGGCACGGTACTTTATTTGAAAATTGACTCCAATGCATTGCGCAATGAACTTAATTACCAAAGAGGTAAAATAATGGCATTGGTTAACACGGAATCCAATCAACAACTAATTACAGATGTAATTATTAGATAGAGATAGTTTAAGGTTTATAAGAAATAATACTATTACTTGAGTTGAGGTCAAGTAAAGGATAGTCACCAAAATCAACAGAGGAGTCTCCGTTTAAGTCAGTACCAAAGTAACCAATAATACCATTTTGTGCATCTATATCAAGATAGGTATAATCGGCAAAATCAATAGACCCATCTTGATTTATATCGCCACTATAAATTAAATATACTCGACCTTCATTTTTTAAATTAAGGCCATATGCTTTATTAGCAGCATTTGTAAAATTATAATTGGCATTGTTAGCAATAAGTATAGGGTTTGCACTCCAGGTCTCAATGGAGTTTCTATGTTTAATAGCTAAATAGAACCAA
The DNA here is from genome assembly GCA_027491085.1 of Bacteroidota bacterium. GTDB lineage: Bacteria > Bacteroidota > Bacteroidia > UKL13-3 > UKL13-3 > JAAFJM01. The sequence continues at coordinate 547,297 of JAIXWW010000011.1, read as the reverse complement.
TTATTGTTAAGTGAAGATGGAATATTGATTGCACATAATCCATTGGTATCTAATATTGCTTTTGTGGTATAAACATTCATAAACAAGCCACTGGTATCGTGTAATTCTATGCTAATGGTATCAGCTATATTTTGTGGACTTACTCCATCAGCATTAAAAGGTGCAGCAGTCATTTTTCCATTGCCTAAATAAAGTCCTTCTAAGAATAAATTGAAACTTAAATTAATGGTATTAATGGTTTGAATAGAATCTGTAATTGAATAACTAGAACTTCCTGCTGAATTGACCGCTTTAACTCTAAAATAGTATTTGGTACTAGCGCTTAATCCATTAATTAAAATACTATCGCTATTAACCAACAGTGAATTATATCCTGTTACAAAGGTGGCAAAATTGCGCGTATTTGAAACATCCAAAGTATAATTCAATGCACCATTTACAGCATTCCATTTTATAATGGAACTTGTTGCTAATACTACTTTGTTAGGAAAAAATGTAGGTGCACTGCAAATAGTGGTTAATTTAATTTTATTTGAAAATGCCGAAACACATGTATTGTATGCTCTAACCCTGGCATAATAGGAATTACCGGGAATTAAGCCTAAAATGGTTTTACTATTGGCTGATACGATTAATGAATTATATCCTGCTAAAAATGCACTAAAATTAGAGTCGGTAGACACGTCTAATAAATAATAATTTGCACCAATAATAGTTTGCCAATTTAAAGCAATTGAATTTTCGGTAGCCGATGTTATTGCAAGATTACTAGGCGCAGCAAGTGGGGTGTTAACATAAACTACCACAGTATCTTTGTTTGATATTCTAGATAAAGTATGAGTGCTTGTTAATACATAGGTAGTGGTGGTAGCAGGCGAAGCAGAAGGATTACTAATAGTTGATGAATTTAATCCATTGGTTGGAGTCCATGAATAAGTTATTCCTGCATTGGCATTGGTTCCTATGGTAGCTGAGTCGTTTTTGCAAATAATTTTATCAGCGCCAGCTTGTACAGGAACTGTTGCGGTTAAATTAATGTTATCGATGTATAATTTATTTCCATAGCCATTAATATTTTGAAAGGCAAAAATGACACTTGATTGACCCAAATAGGAACTTAGGTTAATGGTATCTGTTCTCCACTGATTGGCAGTAGGAACAAAGTTAACATTTCCACTGCCAGCGGAAGATAAATTGGCCCCGCCTTTAGCGTAAATTCTCGAAAAGGTATTGCCACAATCTGTTGAAGCCAAAATAACTAAGGTATCTGAATAGCCTGAATAAACTTGGTAGGCAACGTCAAAGGTTAGCTTTGCCGAATTATAGTTCGATAAATCAAACCTAGGTGTATTGAGTTCATCTTTTTGACCTACAATATTCCAACTATAGTTATCAAACATCATGCAATTTGCAGAGAGAGCATAACCGCCTGCAGATGCTGTTTTTGCCCATTTATTATTAACCGTTCCATTGTCTTTGTTTACCCATCCATTTGGTGGATCAATGGCAGATTCAAAGTTCTCTGCTAAAGGCAAATTACCACCATTGGTATTGATATAATTATTATAAGTTGTAGTTGTATTGGAGGTACCATTTGAAACAGTCAAAGAAACACTAAAACTACCTAATGTATTATAAGTAACAACCGGGTTTGAAGAGGTAGAAGTGGATGGAGTCCCTCCATTAAACACCCAATTTCGTGAGGTTACATTACCTGTAGATAAATCAGAAAAAGTTACACTAACTCCGTTACATGGATTGGTATTGTCAGCCATAAAATTGGCAGTAAGTGCTCGTAAATTATTAATAGGTGTTTCCCAAACACCTCTGCCATAAGTTGCAAATCTGAGAGATGTATTAGATGTGCTATCATTGTATATAGATAAGTCTATGGCTTCTGTTCTAGTAGGAAGATTGGTGCTGAAAATTGTCCACGTGGTTGCATTAACAGTTTTGTAATAAACCGTATTATTACTTGCTATAAATACCATTTCGTTCGATGAAAAAAATTCATCAGCTATAATATTTACATGATTAACAGAAGGCAAGTTATAGGTAATATTTGTCCATGATACACCATTGTTAATAGATTTATAAACTTTGGTATTTAAAGTAACGTAAATGGTGTTTAGGTTAGATTTTATGGAAGTGATACTTGCTTTGTTATTTGTAGTGTTTGGAAGTGTATAGCTAGTAAAAGTTGGTGTAGTACTGAGCGCATTGGTGCTCACATGTATTTGTCCATCATTGGTAATAATATAAAGTCTATTAGAATCACCAAAATGGCAATGCATGGCCATTATTTTTTTTCCTAAATTAGCTATTTGAGTCCATGTAGGGGTAGTGGCAGTTAGGTTTTTAGTACGGTATATAAATGAATCAGCAACGAAGGCCAAATTAGGGTTACTTCTGTGGAATGCAATATCATGTAATAAGGTAACCTGACTTGGTAGGCCGTAAGTAGATTCTCCTCCATTCACCAAGCGTCTTTTATTGCTCGAAAAATAATAAACCATTGAACTGTTTGCTCTGTAATCAAAGGCACATTGTGAACCCCAGTCACCTCCTCTATTGGTGAACCAACCTGTGGAATTTGCATATAGTTCTCCATTGTCTTGTGTTCCAATACTCAACATATCTTTTCTGGTGGGGCTGCAGTTGCCATGGTATATTTCATAACCATTTATTCCATCACTTTTAGGAGTCCAATTACTTCCTCCATCTGTGCTTAACCAAACTCCTCCATCGTTCATATTGTATAAATTTGAATTATTATAGGGCGATGTGATAATTTGATGCATATCTGTATGGCATTTTGCATACCAATTGGTTAGCTGTGTCCATGTTGCCCCACCATCTGTCGATTTCCAATTATTATGGGCCACTAAATACAAAATATTAGCATTTGTTCTATCAACCCCTATTCCAAAATTGTAATCTCCTTGCCCAGATGAGGTCGATAAGTTATCGTAATAAGTTAAATAAGGCGATGCTGAAGTCTTAATAGCAGTAAAGGTAGAGCCACCATTTGTAGACTTATAAATCATGCCACTATTGGCTACCATTCCTAAATAAACAACATTGGTATCGGCAGGTGTTACTGCTATTCTGCATCCGTTGCCATTGGTAATACCCGATGGCAGAACAATACCACTGGTAATTTGAGTCCAAGTGTCACCAAAGTCGTTGGATCTAAAAAAGGCGCTATCCTTTGTTGCAGCATATAAAGTTCTTGAATTAGGTGTTTTTTGTTTTAGGTCATCAAATCCCCTAGACGCTGTTTTTAGTGTCCAAGATACGCCTGCATCTATAGTTTTGTATATGCCAGTATTAGTAATGGCAATTAAAGTGTTGTTGTTATTAGGATCCATTATGATATCAATAACAAGTTTTCCAGTTAATGATGTTTGGGTAAAGGTAGTTCCACCATTGGTTGATTTCATTACACCATTTCCAGCATAATAATAGTTATGATCGCCTGTGCCTATATAAATAGTTTGGTCGTTTGTATGATCAATGCAAACTGAAGCAAATCTAGCGGAACTCATAAAATCTGTTCCCGGTGTAACAGTCCAATTAGCACCTCCATCATTCGATATAAACAAACCTCCTCGCGCACTAACTGCATACATTTTGTTAGAATTGGTTGGATGAAATTTTAATTGGCTAATTCTACTTATACCATGAATTTGACCACTTGCATTGGTGGGGAATTTGGCTGGTAAAATAGCACTCCAATTTGCATTTTGTCCAATACTAACTTGAGTAAAGACAAAAGCTAAAAAATAAAAAATAAATATTTTTTTCATGCTCTATTTTTGATTTTCGATTTCTATTTGTTGTTTTTTCCAAATTTCTTGCCTTTCATAAGGTGTGAGAATTCGCCCATTTTCTTGAACAAAAGGAAATACTTCCCTCTTCCAATTTTCAAAGCGTTTTGTTTCATATTTCATTCTGTCAAATTCGGCTCTTTGTGCAGGTTTCAGTTTCGCTATTTTTCTTTCATTTTTTTCTCTTTCACGCTCTTCTTTTTTCGACATTATTTCACTTATAATATCTTCTTCTTCCATAGGTTTTAGTCTGCCTACCCAGTATACATCAAATGCTTTAATAGCTTCGTAATAATTGGCAGTGGTGTCCTCCATCATATCTATCCATAATGGTTTGTTTTTATAGTCCTCAGCCAAGTATTTAGTAGTTTGAGCTTGTGTATTACTTATTTTCATTAAGAACACACCCATGAACAAGAGTATAATTTTTTTAAGCATGTAAAAATCAGTTATTTTAACTCAAATATAATAATTATTTGGTCTAATAAAATAATTAGGTTTTAAAAAGTATTACTGGTCGTAATTTTGTTTTCCCATGTATTAGGGGTTTAGAGGGCTGTATGCTGTTTTTAAGAAACTGTTATTTGAATGCATGAATTTATTTTGTACTTGGATGATGCGATTTCACAATTGAAAGAAGCTATGGTGGAAAAGTAAAATGCGATTTTCGGGGATGGAAGATACCATTTTAGAGTAGAGAGGCCAGTTAATTGAAAGTAAAAAAAGTAAACAAAAACAACTACTAAAGGTATTTTTTTTAAAAGCATATATATAAATTTACTTTATGCTGAGTATTTTTTACTTTATGTTGAACATATTTTGCATTATGCCTGGTATAATTTACTTTATGCTCAATATAAATGGCTTTATGCTAGGTATATTTTGCTTTATGCTTAGTATAATTTACTTTATACCGAGTGTTTTTTGTGTTATGCTCAAAATAAAAGACTTTATGCTAAGTATATTTTACTTTATGCTATCCGCACTTGCTAGCATCTTGCTAGTGAGTGTATACAGCAGCCTCTGGCTGCAATACAAATAAAAGAAAACCCCCACTATTCTTAGTCTTGTGTGCTTGGGCCTAGCAAAGGAGACTACGAATTAATAAATGAAAAAGTGTTTGTAACTCGCTTTAATTTTATTTATTGTTGAACTTATGTTTTCAAGAATCCGTGTCGGATTCCGATAGCTATCGGAAACTTCATTTCATTTTAAATCCTTAGAGCGCTTCGCTAACTCTACGGAAAGTTGGGTTATTATTATGAAGAAAAATTTAAATGCTGAACAAGAAATAGAATCATTATGGATAAGAGAATGGTGTCTTACAATAATAGATTTTATTTATTCTAAAGATAAAACGAATGCAAATTTTTATGAAACGTATAAAGAAACTTTTAGTGAAAATACTAAACATAGATATTTAGAAAAACTAAATCCATCAACTTACATTAAAGGATTAAAACAGGCATATAATGACATGAATGAATGGGCTTATGGATTATCTATAACTGATGTAGAAGAACTTAATAAAATACTTCAAGACAAATTCGCTAAAGACTTAAATACAAATTCTCATAATATTCCTAAACAGATTTCTAAAATAATAAAAAGAGGGAAAATAAATAACGATGATGAATTTAGAATGATTAACGAAAAGGTAAATGAAATTTGCCAAACGAGTCCTAAGTCATCAGAATTAGATAAATTAAATCAACTTCTTTTGAAGTATGAACAAAATCAAAAATAGTACTGGTAGAATAAGCTCTTATAATCCTGCTTATCCGATTTATCTCGGAGCACATACATTGGCTCACATCCAGCGAGTGCCGCAAGTAGTAACATAATTTTGTTTTATGATTTAATTAAACAACGTGTTAATATTGAACTGTAAATAAAAAACTAATGTTCAGTTATAAAAAACATGTTTTAAAATTTAATAAGCCTGCAAATACTAGCCGCGGAAGTATGCAAACACATACGGTTTATTATATAATTAAAAAAGAGAAAGATGGCTTAAAAATGGGTATTGGCGAAGCCGCACCATTAATAGGCTTAAGTATAGATGCAGTTGATGATTTTGAAAATCATTTGAATTTAATTTTGACTCAGTTAAATAATGGATTCAATACTTCTCAAGTTGATTTAGAACCGTGGCCTTCTATTCAATTTGGTATAGAAACAGCTTTGTCGGATTTAAAATATGGCGGCTCTCGAAAAATTTGTGAAAACAATTTTATAGCAAATAAACCTATAGCCATAAACGGTTTGGTTTGGATGAACCAAATAGATGAAATGGAAACGGAAGCTTTTCAGAAAGTAGAAGCAGGTTTTAATTGTATAAAATTTAAAATTGGCGCTTTGGATTTTGATGCAGAATGCAGATTACTTGAAAGAATTAGGAAAAGATACAATGCTTTTAAATTGGAAATTAGAGTTGATGCAAATGGCGCCTTTGGTAATTTTGATGTATTTGAAAAATTAAAAGAGTTAAAGCGTTTTGACCTCCATAGTATAGAACAACCAATTAAAACGAAGCAACCAGAAATGATGCAAGAAGTGTGTGCTAAATCGCCTATCAAAATTGCATTAGATGAGGAATTAATTGGTTTGAGCAAAGCACAAGTTAAACCACTATTACAATTTATAAAACCACATTATATCATTATAAAACCTACCTTATTAGGCGGATTAGATAATAGTAGTTTTTTTATTGAAAAGGCCAATGAATTGGGAATTGGATGGTGGGTTACTTCAGCCTTAGAGAGTAATATTGGTTTAAATGCAATTGCCCAGTTTTGTAGTAGCTTAAATACAGAAATGCCGCAAGGTTTGGGAACAGGAAGTTTATATAAAAATAATATAGATAGTCCGCTTACTGTAAGCAATGGATTTATAAGTTATGACTTGCAAAAACAATGGAATTTAGAACTATTTAGGAATGAATCAAATGATAAATAAAAAATGACTACTATAAAATTATAGCAGTCATCTTTTATTTGTTTTTTTATCTTTAAGCTAATAAAACAGCTTTGGTAGCTTCTAATATAGCCGTTGCTTTATCGTTGGTGCTCGATTCGCTGTAAACGCGTAATACAGGTTCGGTTCCACTTGCACGAATCATTACCCATTCGCCATTTCCTAAATGGAATTTATAACCATCTAAATCTTCCGTTTTTTCTATTTTGTAGTTTCCAAACTGTGTGTATTTTCCTGCTTTGCAATTAGCCAATACCGTTTGTTTAATTTCTTCGGTAATGTGTAAATCAATTCTGCCCATAGCAAAACTGCCCACTACATCATATACTTCTTGAATTAATTCGTCTAAAGTTTTGCCTGTTTTAGCCATAAACTCCCAAATGGTTAAGCCAATCCAAATACCATCTCGCTCAGGAATAAAGCCTTTAATAGCAATTCCACCACTTTCTTCACCACCAACTAATACGTTTTCGGTAACCATTTTTTCGCAAATGTATTTAAACCCGATTTTAGTTATTTCTATTGGTAAACCATAAGCTTCGGCTAGTTTGGTAATTTTTGAAGTAGCACTAAAAGTAGTGATTACTTTACCATCCATGCCTTTGTATTTATGCAAGTAATGAACCAATAAAAGTATGATATGGTGCGAATCTACAAACTCGCCTTTGCCATTGTATAAACCAATTCTATCAGCATCACCATCAGTTACCAAACCACAATCAATTTCTTCGCTGATGCGAATTAACTCGCTAAACTCAGTTAAATTTTTATGGATAGGTTCTGGAGCTTGTCCATCAAAACCTGGGTTATAATCGCAATGCAACATGGTAATTTCAGGAAAAACCCTACGCATTACATTTTGTCCTGCACCATACATGGCATCGTAAGCAAATTCAAACTTGCTTTCTTTGATTAATTTTAAATCAAATTTGCTTTCTACCTCATTTACATACATGGTTTCAAGGTCGGCATAAGTTACCATGCCTTCGCTTACTAAAGTATCTATGCTTTTTAAAGGTAAACTAAATGTTTCTGGAATTGCATTTTCTACTGCATCAATCACAGCAGGGCTGCTTGGTCCGCCATAATGTGCTTTTAGTTTGAAACCATTATATGCCGGTGGATTATGACTAGCAGTAATAATTACTCCTAATGCTGCACCATGTTTTACAGCACCTAAACTAATCATAGGAGTGCTCACAAAACCTTTAGCCATTATTACTTTAATGCCATTGGCACATAAAACTTTTGCGGTAGTTTCAGCAAAAAGCTCACCTGCAAAACGGCAATCGTGGCCCAACACTACGGTTAAGTTATTAGCAAAATTTGCTTTAACGTATGCTGCTGTTCCTTGCGCTACACGCTTAACATTTTCAACAGTAAATTCATCGGCTATAATACCTCGCCAACCATCAGTTCCAAATTTTATTACGTACATATTTTTTCAGTTTAATTTATATTGCAAAAAAGTAAAAATATTACAAAACTCTGCTATGTCTTGTCAGTTATTTTAATGACAGTGTCCAAAATACTAAAAAGGCTAAATTGTTATAAACGAATCAACCTAAAAATGAAGAAATAGGCTTTAAATTTTGGCAAAGAAACCAAAGAGTTTACATGATTTATACTTATTCACTTTAATTGTTACTATTGGCTATAAAAGTTTTTATTTCATACACCTAAGCCATATCAGTTAAATAGCTATTCGGTTTATTTATATTTGCCCAAATAACTAAACACAATGGCTGAAAATAAATTTGTAACTGATAGCGGAATAATAATTAACGATTTATATAAACCAGACAGCAATAATATCAATAATGAATTGCCTGGTCAGTTTCCTTATACTCGTGGTGTTCAGCCTGATATGTATCGCGGTAGATTATGGACCATGCGTCAATATGCGGGTTTTTCAACTGCCGAAGAATCAAACAAACGTTACAAGTATTTATTGGCAAACGGAACCATGGGCCTTTCGGTAGCATTTGATTTACCAACCCAAATTGGCTATGATAGTGACCATGCCATGAGTGAAGGTGAAGTGGGAAAAGTGGGAGTAGCTATTGATAGTTTACGCGATATTGAAACGCTGTTTGATGGCATTAAACTACAAGATATTACCACAAGTATGACCATTAATGCTACGGCATCTACCTTACTTTCGTTTTATATTGCATTAGCAAAAAAACAAGGTGCTGATATTAAAAAGATTTCAGGAACCATTCAAAACGATATTTTAAAAGAATATGCAGCTAGAGGAACTTATATTTATCCGCCTAAGCCAAGTATGCGTATTATTACCGATATTTTTGAGTATTGCAGTTTAGAAGTTCCAAAATGGAATACCATTTCTATTAGCGGATACCACATTCGCGAAGCAGGAAGTACAGCAGTGCAAGAAATAGCTTTTACACTAGCTAATGCTAAAGCTTACAGTGAAGCCGCAATTGCTAAAGGATTAGATATAAATGTATTTGGACAACGTTTATCGTTTTTCTTTAATGCGCATAATAACTTTTTTGAGGAAATAGCTAAGTTTAGAGCAGCGCGCAGAATGTGGGCTAAAATTGCAAAGGATTTAGGCGCAACCAATCCAAAGGCTATGATGTTGCGTTTTCATACCCAAACAGGTGGAAGTACTTTAACTGCGCAACAAGCTGAAAATAATATAGCAAGGGTTACTTTACAAGCTTTAGCAGCTGTAATGGGAGGAACTCAAAGTTTGCATACCAATGGTTTTGATGAGGCACTAAATTTACCTACTGAAGCAGCTGCAAGAACAGCATTGCGTACACAACAAATCATTGCTTTTGAAAGTGGTGTAGTAGATACTGTTGATCCAATGGGTGGAAGTTATTTTGTAGAAGAATTAACCAATCAAGTAGAAGCTGAAGCTTGGAAGTATATTGAAAAAATTGATGCTATGGGCGGAAGTGTAAGCGCTATAGAAGAAGGTTATATGCAAAACGAAATTGCTACTGCTAGCTACAAATACCAAAAAGACATTGAAAGCCAAGAGAAGGTTATAGTAGGTGTAAATAAATTTACGGTGGAAGAAGAAGTTGCCCCACCATCGTTTAAAATTGATGATAATATCCGCGTTCAACAAACTGAAAAGTTGAACAAATTAAGAGCCGAAAGAGATAATAATTTAGTAAAGGCCAATATTGCTAAACTAGAGCAAGCAGCTAAAGATGGAAGTAACGTAATGCCACATATTATAGAAGCCGTAGAAAGTTTAGCTACTTTAGGCGAAATAGCTGATACCTTTAGAGGTGTATTTGGTGAGTATAGAGCCTAGCATCTATAAATAAGATGGCATTGATAAAGTAAATAAGATTTGTTTTTTTACATATAATAGCTATTTTTATAAGATGGTAAATAATAGAAAACAAAAGAATATTATATTGAGCATTATAATGTTGTTGGCATTTTGTTATCCAATATTTACCATTTTTAATAAGCCTAAGTTTGTTGGCAATATTCCATTGTTGTATTTATATGTTGTTATTGCTTGGCTATTAGCTATCATACTTTTAGTGGTATCAAGTGAAATAAAACCTTCTAAAAAACTTCAAAAAGGCAAGGATGAGTAACAGCATTATTATTATTTGTTCACTACTTTATTTATTGCTTTTATTTGGTGTAGCATATTATGCAGAACATCAGTTAAAAAAAGGAAAAAGTATAATAAATAATGCATATGTGTATGCACTTTCACTTTGCGTGTATTGTACAGCCTGGACCTATTATGGAAGTGTGGGCAGGGCCACTACTAATGGAATAAGTTTTTTAACTATATACATTGGTCCTACAATAATGGCAGCATTGTTTTTTCCAGTTCTGCGTAAAATTATTAGAATTACCAAAGCACAACGCATCAATAGCATTGCCGATTTTATTTCAACTAGGTATGGAAAAAATGCATCTTTAGCTGCAGTGGTTAGTGTTTTCTGTATTATTGGCGTTTTGCCCTATATTGCTTTGCAATTAAAAGCCATAGCCATTAGCTTTGATATTTTAACTAAAAATGCTATTTCTGGGAATAACTTTTTTTCAGATAATACCTTGTATTTTACGGTATTCTTGGCTGTTTTTATTATTATTTTTGGGACGCGCTCAGTTGATGCAACTGAAAAACATGAAGGCTTGGTAGCTGCAGTAGCTTTTGAATCGGTAATAAAATTGGTGGCATTTTTAGTTGCTGGTGTATTTGTTACCTATGGTATTTTTAATGGTTTTAACGATATTTTTTTAAAAGCAAATCAAATAGATGAGTTAAAAAAATTATTTACTTTAAGTGGGGAAAATGTCAATGCTGGTTGGTTCTCGGGTATTTTGCTTTCCATGATGGCAGTGCTTTTTTTACCACGTCAATTCCAAGTTGGCGTAATTGAAAATGTAAACGAGGAGCATTTAAAAAAGGCAGTATGGCTATTCCCAATTTACCTATTTGTAATTAATATTTTTGTTATTCCAATTGCTTTTGGTGGCAAGTTAGTCTTTCAAAACATGCCAATAGACGCAGATACTTTTGTTTTAGCATTACCTTTACATTTTAATAAACCATTATTAAGTATGTTAGTGTTTTTGGGCGGTTTTTCGGCCGCTACTAGTATGATTATAGTAGAAACAATAGCGCTGAGTACAATGGTAAGTAATAATTTAGTAATGCCATTTTTATTTAGGCAACAAAATTTTAAGACCTCAATTGATAAATCCATTCGAAGAACCATTTTATATATTCGAAGATTTAGTATTATTCTTATTTTATTATTTGCCTATTTATATGATCAATATGTAGCACAGTATTTTTCATTGGTATCAATAGGGTTGATTTCTTTTGCAGGTGTTGCCCAATTTGCTCCCGCCATAATTGGAGGTATTTATTGGAAAACAGCAAGTAAAAATGGTGCACTAGTAGGTATTATTGTTGGTTTTTTTATTTGGTTTTATACATTAATTCTTCCTTCTATAGCCCAAGCACATTTAATAAATGAAAGCATAATAAGTAATGGACCATTCAATATATGGTGGTTAAAGCCTCAATCTTTATTTGGTTTAGAAGGGTTTGATTCCATTACACATGCTTTGTTTTGGAGTATGTTTTTTAACTGCACTGCTTATTTTGTTTTTTCGGTTTACAGTAAGCTTATTCCACAGGAGGTTTACCAGGCTGAAATATTTGTAGATATTGATAAGTATAATTCACCAGGAAGCGATAGTATTTGGCGAGGTACAGCTTATATGCCTGATTTGTTTTCATTATTAGAAAATTTTTTAGGGAAAGAACGTGCCAATAATTTAATACAAAATTATGCGCACAGACACAAAATAGCTATAGATTTTGGTTCTAAGGCTGATCCAAGAATAGTTAGTTTTTCTGAGAAAATTTTAGCAGGTGTTATTGGTTCTGCATCAGCACGTATCATGGTTAGTTCTGTTACAAAAGAAGAGGAACTAAGCCTCAATGAAGTATTTAAAATTTTGCACGAATCACAGCAAATGATAGAGTTGAATAAAGAACTTCGTAAAAAATCGATTGAATTGACAAAGGCCACGGAACAGTTACGTGAGGCAAATTTGCAATTAAAAACAATGGACGAATTGAAAGATGAATTTTTATATACTGTAACACATGAGTTAAGAACACCTTTAACCTCCATTCGTTCATTAACAGAGATAGTACATGATAATCCTGATTTAGAGGACGAAGAGCGTGAGAAATTTTTAGGGGCTGTAGTTAAAGAAACGGAACGATTAAGTCATTTAATAACCAAAGTATTAAATCTAGAGAAGTATGAAAGTGGTAAGCAGAAACTTAATTTAACTTCGTTTGATATGAATTTATTGGTCAAAGATTTATATACCTCCTATAAATTAGTAGCCAATGAAAAGGCAATAAATCTAACCATCACACAGCCTAATAGTATGCTTTTGCTTCATGCTGATAAGGATTTAGTACAACAAGTTCTGGTAAATTTAATAAGTAATGCTATGAAATTTACACCTGAGCAAGGTAAAATACACATAGTAATATCCGATCTGCAAAACGAAATTCAGGTAAGTATTATTGATACTGGTAAGGGAATTGCTAAAGAACTGCATGAATTAATTTTCGACAAATTTTTTCAAGCAAAAAATCAAACAATAAAAAAACCGGTGGGAACTGGTTTGGGATTAGCTATTTGTAAAAAAATCATTGAAATGCATGGAGGCAAAATTTGGGTAGAAAGTGAAATAGAAAAAGGTGCATGCTTTACGTTTACAATTCCTAACTTTGAACCCGGAAATACTTTAATTGAACATAATGAGTCAAGCATATAAAATATTAGTAGTGGATGACGACCCATATATATTAATGTCGTTAGAATTTTTAATGCGTAAAAATGGGTTTGATGTAATAATAGCTCGCAATGGAACTGAAACACTAGAATTACTAGAGGAAAATGTACCTGATGTGGTTTTGTTAGATATTATGATGCCCGATGTAGATGGTTATGCTATTTGTAAGCATATAAAAAGCAGCATTAAACATAAAGAATGTAAAGTGGTATTTGTAAGTGCAAAGTCAAAGGAAGCCGATATTCAAAAAGGGTATGACTTAGGTGCAGAATTATATATTACAAAACCTTTTTCTAATAAGGATATTGTAAATAAAATAACAGCTTTATTGGATTAAATTTCTTTTTCCCATTTAGCTACCACGTATGTTGCTAAACAGTTTCCAACAACATTAACAGATGTTCTGGCCATATCCATTAGTGCATCTATTGCCAAAATAGCAAATGCTTTTTGAGGATCTAATCCCATGGAGGCAACAGTAGTAACTAGTATTAAAAAACTGGCACCACGCACCCCAGCAACTCCTTTGCTTGTTAGCATTAAAGTTAAACACATGGTAATTTGTTGAATTAAGGTTAGTTCTACTCCACAAGCTTGTGCTACAAATACTGAAGCTAAACTCAAATACAAAGTAGTTCCATCTAAATTAAAGCTATAGCCAGTAGGCAATACAAAAGCAACTACTTTACGTGGAATGCCCATATTTTCCATATTTTCTAAAGCCTTTGGTAGCGCTGCTTCCGAGCTTGCTGTAGCAAAAGCCAATGAAACAGGTTCGCTAATAGCTTGTATAAATTTTTTGAAAGGTAATTTTACTATTAAGCCAATTGGCACTAATACCAATAGCACAAAACCAATTAGGGCAATGTATAAAGTAGCTACCAATTTAAAAAGTGCTTGCAATGATTCAATTCCCATGGTGGCTACAGCATATGCAATGGCCCCACCTCCAGCCAATGGAGCTAAGTACATTACTAAATCAGTAAATTTAAACATTACTTCACTTAAACCTTCAGCAAATTTTAGAATTGGACGTTTCTTATCTTCATCCTTAATTAATGCCAATGCAATACCAAATAAAATACTAAAAACAACTACTTGTAAAACTTGATTTTCAACAATTGACTTAGCAAAGTTTTCAGGAAAAATATCCAGTATTACATCATGTGATTGTTTTTGTTCAATAATTTTATTTGCCTTAGCTGTTACCTCGGTTGCCACTTCTATTGTTTTTAATCCATAGCCAGCACCTGAAATATTGATAGCAAATAATCCTATTACCAATGCCAAAGTAGTTACTATTTCAAAATAAAGAATAGCTTTTAACCCCATTCTACCTACTTGTTTAATATTTGAATGGCCCGCAATTCCTACCACTAAAGTAGAAAATAAAAGCGGAGCAATAATGGTTTTTATTAATCGTAAAAAAATATCACTAAATACTTTTAGAGGTTTGGCTACTTGAGGAAAATCGTAACCAATCTCAATGCCTAATACCATACAAAATAAAATAGCAGCTGTGAGTGATGGTTTTTTTATTACATAAAATAAAGCAGCACCAATAAATAAATACCTACTTGCAGCTAAAAGTGCAGGGTTTTGATTTGGTAAAATATGCAACAAACAAGATAGTGCTAAAATTAGTGCTAATGTATATAGTATATATTTGGCTTTCATTAGGGCGAACATACTAAAATTTTAACTATAGAGCGAAATGAAAAAATCATAACATAAAAAAAGCGCTTCAAATTAATGAAGCGCTTTTATATTATTTATTGAATAAATTATTTTACTGAATCCATATGGCAAATTAAATCTACCACTTTGTTTGAGTAACCCCACTCATTATCGTACCAGCTAACAACTTTTACAAAGTTATCGTTTAACGAAATACCAGCTTTAGCATCAAAAATTGAAGTGCGTGAATCGCCCACAAAATCGTTACTTACTACTTCGTCTTCAGTGTATCCTAAAATACCTTTCATGTCGCCTTCCGAAGCAGCTTTCATAGCAGCTTTAATAGTTTCGTAGCTTGCTCCTTTTTCTAAACGGCAAGTTAAATCAACAACTGAAACATCAGGAGTAGGAACACGGAAACTCATACCAGTTAATTTTCCTTTTAATTGAGGAATAACTAAACCAACAGCTTTGGCAGCACCAGTTGATGAAGGAATGATATTTTGGTATGCACCACGGCCACCTCTCCAGTCTTTAGCGCTTGGTCCATCTACCGTTTTTTGAGTAGCTGTTACAGCGTGAACTGTAGTCATCAAACCTTCTAAAATTCCAAAATTATCGTTTAATACTTTAGCAATTGGAGCTAAACAGTTAGTAGTACAGCTAGCGTTTGAAACAATGTTCATATCGTTAGTGTAAGTTTTATGGTTAACACCCATTACAAAAGTAGGAGTATCATCTTTAGCAGGTGCACTCATAATTACTTTTTTAGCACCAGCTTTAATATGTGCCGAAGCATTTGATTGCTCTAAGAATAAACCAGTTGATTCTACTACATATTCTGCACCAATTTCGTCCCATTTTAAGTTTTCAGGATTTCTTTCTGCAGTTACTCTAATTTTTTTACCGTTAACTACTAAATGACCACCCTCTACTGCAATAGTACCTTTAAAAATACCGTGGGTAGAATCGTATTTTAGCATGTAAGCCATGTAATCAACTTCAATTAAGTCGTTAATACCTACAATTTCTACATTTGGGTTGTGCATTGCTGCTCTAAAAACCAAGCGACCGATACGGCCAAATCCATTGATACCTACTTTCATTTTTTATTTTTTTATTTAAGTGAAAAATCAAAATTAATGTTTGCGAAAATAAACTTGATTTTTACCAATACCAAACTAAAGCCCAAATAATTAACCCAAATAAATATTAGTTTTTTAAAATATGCAAACTACTGATTGTGTATAATTTACAGTTGGTGTTTTATCGGAAATGGTTTTTACTGGTAACAATCAAATTGGTTATTCTTAAATGGAAAGCCAGTATTTGATTTATTACAGTTGGTAGTTTATTCATCGTTAAACATTACGTTCAGTTTCTAATCAATAAAAATTATTAAGTTTGCTATAACTAAAATACTTCACTCACTTGCAACAAATTAGTAAACGTAAACAACCTGTTAAGGTAAGCCCCCACTTAAGGCATTATTTGCAAACTCATGGTCGTGGCATTAACTTGCCAATTCAGTATCCTCACTTAAAAAATTTTAGTGACAGCATAGCACTTTATGATAAAAAAGGAAAAGATACTTTATGGGAAACCTGCCTTTATCCGCAAAGCGATACAGAACAAATTCATTACGATTTATTAAAAATTTATGCTTTGCTAAAAACTGGTGGAGACGTTAATATTTTAGAGCATTTGGCAGTGGAGCGAATTGATTATTGTTTGTATGGAAATTCAATGCCATTTAGAATCAGGATTATTAATAAACTGAACGATAATTTTGATTATTTTTATTTAAAAAATGCGGATGCATCTAGGATTTATGGTTTGGAATTAGAGCATTTGTTATCTCCAAATCGTATTAGCTATTTAGTTAGTGGCGATACATTAATTGAAGAACACATAGTTGGGGTTCCTGGTGATGATTTTTTGAAGCTTTATTTTAATAAAGAAAACTTCAATTCAATTAGGTTAGCTAAGGAATTCGTAAAATTTAACGAGCGTTGTTTTATTAGGCTTTTAGGCGATATGCATTCTAGCAATTTTGTTATTCAGGTTATCCCCGATTTTGAAGAAATTCATTACAGAATAAGAGCTATAGATTTTGACCAACAGAGCCATGAGGGCAGGAAAAATGTTTACCTGCCACAGTTTTATAAACAAAATAAAGATTACGTGGAACTAGCAACTCAATGTTTAAGCAAAGAAAGTATTTACCAATACCAACGTGAAGAACGTTCAGTAATGGTAGCAAGGCTTAAAGCAGCGCGTTGGCCAATGTTTAATTTGTTAAATGCCATGAGTAAAGATGCTATTTCTACTCCTCAAAATATAGAAAAGCTTAAAAACGAATTAGCTATTCACTATAAAAATCAAAGGTTTTTAAAAGCTAAAAATATGGCTGATATTTTGAAAACATGTTTATTACAATTGTTTAAATAAATAAAAATCAATTAGGCATATTTAAAATAGGTTTTATTTACTCCGTAATAAAACCTATTTTGCATGCCGATTATGCAAGTTCAAAAACCTTATTTAGTTGGTATAACAGGTGGAAGTGCCATGGGTAAAACCCATTTTTTAAATTCACTAAAAAAATTATTTAGCACTGACGAGTTGTGTGTTATAAGCCAAGATAATTATTATAAATTGGCATATGAGCATATATTAGATGAAGAAGGGAATATTAATTTTGATTTACCTGAATGCATAGATTTAAATGCATTTGCAAAAGATTTAGAAAAATTACATAATAATGAAACAATATACCGTAATGAGTATTTGTTTCAACATGAAAATCAGGTAGGGCCTCTTTTAACATTTAAACCAGCGCCAATAATAGTGTGCGAAGGACTTTTTATTTTTTACTCGGAGGCTATTAGAAAACAATTTGATTTAAAAATATTTATTCAAGCCGATGAGTCAATAGCATTAAACAGAAGGCTTAAGCGAGATTCAGCTGAACGTAATATTCCAACTGATTATATTCATTACCAATGGAAAAATCATGTAATGCCTGCATATCAAAAATTCTTACTTCCATTTATGCCTCAAGCTGATATCATAGTAAATAATAATGAGCATTTTGAAAATAGTTTAAATGTACTTGATGATCATTTTAGAATGATAATAGGTAAACAAGATAGAGCAATAGCTAGAATTTAGTATTAAATTAAATTTAAATTAGATGGCATTATATGTAGCTGAAAGCACACTGAAAGGTGCAGGAAAAGGATTGTTTACCGATGCAAAAATTAAGCGTGGCGAACGAATAATTGAATATACTGGGGATGTAATTACTTGGAAGGAATGCGAGCGTAGGAATAACGAAATTAAAGATGGAGTAGGTGCATACTATTTTTATATAAGTGAAAAGAAATGTATTGATGCGCAACATCACTTAGATAGTTTGGCAAGATATTGCAATGATGCTAATGGATTTACTAAAATTAGTGGACTTAAAAATAATGCACGTTTTGAAATAATACGTGGTAGGGTATATATCATAGCAAGTCGCAATTTCATTCCAGGTGATGAAATTTTTGTGGCTTATGGAAAAGAATATTGGCAGGCTTTAGCTGAACAAGGTTTCGGTCCAAAAGACTTTGGGAAAAAGAAAAAGTAATTTAAAGAGGCTAAGGTCAGATTTAGTATTCCAATTAATATGACTTTCTGTTTCTAATATTCGTAAAATCCTTTGCCCGTTTTGCGGCCATGTAAACCTGCATCTACTTTTTGTTGCTGAATTCGGTTTGGTCTAAACTTACTATCTTGGTTAAATAAATTATACATAGAAGTAGTAACTGATAAATTGGTATCAACTCCAATTAAGTCCATTAATTTAAACGGCCCCATTTTAAAACCAGAACTTTCCAATAAAGCGTCAATATCTTCCAATGGAGCTACTTGTTCTTCTAAAATTTTCAAACCTTCTACATAATAATGCCTAGCTACTCTGTTTACTATAAAACCTGGAGCATCGGCTGCTATTACGCAAGTTTTTCCCATGCTTTCAATTAATGCTTTGCAATGCAATGCTACTTGTTTATTGCTTTGCGCACCAATAATTATTTCAACCAATTTCATAATAGGAGCAGGGTTGAAAAAATGAATTCCAATTACCCTTTCTGGGTTAGGAATTTTAGCAGCTATTTGAGTAATAGGAATAGAAGATGTATTACTTGCCAAAACACAATCAGGAGCGTTAATGGCTGCTACTTTATTAAA
Organism: Bacteroidota bacterium; assembly: GCA_027491085.1. GTDB lineage: Bacteria > Bacteroidota > Bacteroidia > UKL13-3 > UKL13-3 > JAAFJM01. The sequence continues at coordinate 528,233 of JAIXWW010000011.1, read as the reverse complement.
GAAATCGTGTTTAATATCAAGGCGTTCAATAACGGCTTCAATAATTAAATCGGCAATAACTTGGTTAATATCGTTGGTAAAAGTTAACAATGCCAATGTAGCTTCTTTCTTTTCAGCAGTAAGTTTATTTTTATCAACCAAAAACTGTAAACCTTTATCAATGCTTTGTTTAGCTTTATCTAAAACGGTTTGGTTTATATCAAACAAAATAGTTTTAAAACCAGCATTGGCAGTAACTTGCGCAATACCTGCGCCCATGGTTCCAGCACCAGCTATGGCAATTGTTTTTATTTCTTTCATTAAAAAAGGTTTTTGTTAAAAGTTCAACAAGTTGTCTAAATCGGTTTTAAAGCGCTCTTTAGGTAAAAAGTTTTGCTCTAATTCTACATTGAAAGGAACGGGAGTATCTAAACTGCCTGTTCTTACTACTGGTGCATCTAAATATTGGAAACAATATTGAGCAATATGCGCAGCTATTTCAGCACCAATTCCTCCTGTTAAAGTATCTTCATGCAATACAATAGCTTTTCCTGTTTTCTTCACACTTTTTTCTACCGCAGCTTTATCCCAAGGTAATAAAGTTCTTAGGTCAATGATGTCGGCATCAATATTATTTTCAGTGCAATGTTTTAATGCCCAATGAACGCCTGCACCATAAGTTATAATTGAAACTTCTTCACCTTCGCGAGCAATTCTAGCAGGACCAATTTCCATCATGTAATAATCGTCAAAAACTTCTTCTTCTAATTCTACATTACGGTATAAATTTTTATGTTCAAAAAATAGCACCGGATTTGGGTCGTTAATGGCAGCGGTTAATAAACCTTTGGCATCGCTTGGAGTGGATGGATAAACAATTTTTAAACCTGGAACATGGAAAAACCATGCCTCGTTACTTTGCGAGTGGAAAGGTCCAGCGCCCATTCCAGCGCCTGTTGGCATCCTAACTACCACATCGGCTTGTTGACCCCAACGGTAGTAACTTTTAGCTAAATTATTAACAATTTGATTAAACCCTACACTCACAAAATCGGCAAATTGCATTTCTACCATTGCTTTCATTTTCTTAATGGCTAAGCCATATCCAGCACCTAAAATAGCACTTTCGCATAGTGGCGTATTTCTTACACGGTCTTTACCAAATTGTTCTACAAAACCTTGTGTAATTTTAAAAACACCACCATAATCGGCTATGTCTTGTCCCATTAATACCAAGTTATCGTGCTTTTCCATACTTTGGCGCAAACCATCGCTAATGGCATCAACCAAACGTTTTTTGGTTTTATTTTGGCTTGCAGGTGGCGTAATTACATGTTGTAAATTTTCAAAATTACTGCTAGCAGGTAGTTCAATTGGTTTATATACATCGGCTAGTTCAGTGGCTGTATTTACAGTTACTTCAGGCTCATTTAACACTTCTTCTACACCTAAATCTATTTCCGATTTTATTTCTGCTCTTATCTCGTTTATTAAATCGTAAGTTAAAACTTGTTGTTCTAATAAATAACGCTCGTAGTTAACTACAGGATCTTTTTTACCCCATATTTCGAATAATTCTTGCGGAACATATTTTACTCCCGAAGCTTCTTCGTGTCCGCGCATTCTAAAAGTGATACATTCCAATAAAATTGGACGAGGATTTTTTCTGATTGATTCAGCTATACCGCTAATGGTATCGTACACTTCTAAAATGTTATTTCCATCTATTCGGTAGGCTTCCATTCCGTAGCCAATACCTTTATCAACAAAACTTTTAAATTTAAATTGTTCATTGCTTGGTGTGGAAAGTCCGTAACCATTGTTTTCAATTAAAAATATTACAGGCAAACTCCAAACTGCGGCAGTATTTAACGCTTCATGAAAATCGCCTTCGCTTGCGCCACCATCGCCACTAAAAACTACAGTTACTTTTTTTTCTTTTTGTAATTTATTTGCTAAAGCAATACCATCTGCCACTCCAAGCATGGCACCAAGGTGCGAAATCATTCCAACAATATGATACTCGTTGGTTCCAAAATGAAAAGAACGCTCGCGGCCTTTACTAAAACCATTTGCTTTACCTTGCCATTGGCTAAATAATTTATTAAAAGGCATGTTACGGCCAGTAAATACACCTAAATTACGGTGTAAAGGTAAAATATACTCATCGTTATGAAGTGCTTTAACGCAGCCCACACTTATAGCTTCTTGGCCAATTCCACTAAACCATTTGCTCACTTTTCCCTGACGAAGTAAAATCAACATTTTTTCTTCAATCATTCTAGGTTTTAAAATGGTTTTGTATAAATCAATTAAAACTTCGTTGCTAAAATTTTTACGGTTATATTGTAACATACTTTTATTGTTTACTAAAGTGCGGGCGAAAATAGTAATAATGTTTTATTTGAAGGTATAAAATTTATTATGTTTTTAAAGGTTTGAAATGCTCTGAAATAATGTATAATAATGAATTTGATTATATTTGAAACATGTTAAACGAGTTTGATTTTAAATTGGATAGAACTGTTTTTAAACATCAGTCGATTGAGGAAGCAGATAAGAATACTAACTATTGGCTTTCCAAAACTCCTGAAGAAAGGTTAGCCGCGAGCTTTTATTTAAACAGTATTGCTTATAATTTTGATATAAACAATCCTCCAAAAATGGATAAAACTGTTTTTAGTATGAGGAAAAATGGTATTTAATGGGAAATATATTTAATCAAGATTTTCAAGATTTTATTAACTCGTTGAATAAATTTAACGTTGATTATCTTTTGGTTGGCGGGTATGCTGTGATTTTAAGAGGTTACAATAGAACTACCGGAGATATGGATATTTGGGTAAATAAAACTCAAGAAAATTATAAAAAATTAGTTGAAGCGTTTTATCACTTTGGTTTAAGTGTTTCCGATATGACAGAAAGCAACTTTCTAGCTAACAGTGATTTTGATGTTTTTACTTATGGAAGGCCACCAGTTAGTATAGATATAATGACTGCTGTTAAAGGATTGACTTTTGCTGAAGCTTATTCTAAAAAAGAAGTTTATGACTTTGAAGGTTTAACCATTAATTTAATAAGTAAGAGTGATTTATTGGTCGCTAAAAAAGCTGCAAATCGTTTAAAGGATTTGAATGATATTGAACATTTAGGCGAGTAATTTTAATAATGATTCATTACAACGCCATTATTATAACTGGCCCAACTGCTAGTGGCAAAACAGCTTTGGCTGTTCGGTTAGCTGCAGCATTAAATGGAGCCATCATCAGTGCCGATTCCAGGCAAGTATATAAAAATTTAAATATAGGAACTGGCAAAGATTTATTTGAATATGAGGTAAATGGAACAAAAATCCCTTATTATTTAATTGATGTAGCGGAGGTTGATACGCATTTTCATTTATACAATTACATAACACATTTTTTTGATGCATTTAAAACCATTGAAAGCCAACAAAAATTACCCATAATCTGTGGTGGAACAGGATTGTATTTAGATGCTGTTTTAAAAAAGTTAGAGTTAGCTGCTGTTCCAAATAATTTAGCATTAAGGAGCAAAATTGAAAATTTGGATAAAGAGGAGTTGATTGAAAAGTTGAACAGTTATGTAACTAAACCTGAAAAAGCTGATTTAAGTAGTCATAAGCGTTTGGTTAGAGCGATAGAAATTGCAGAATATTTGAACAATACCAATATTCCTAAAGTGCCATTTATTGATTTAAACCCAATTATTTTTGCTTTAGACTTACAAACAGAACTTCGTAGAAACAAAATTACAGCAAGGTTAAAATACCGACTTGAAAATGGCATGATAGAAGAAGTGCAGCAATTATTGCAAACAGGAATTAGCCATGAGCGACTGCAGTTTTTAGGACTTGAATACCAATATATTTCAAAGTATCTGCTGAACGAAATTTCGTTTGATGAACTGTTTTTAAAATTGGAAACCGCCATTCATCAATATGCTAAACGCCAAATGACGTGGTTTAGAAAAATGGAACGTGAACAAAAAAAAATCCATTGGCTTGACGCTACAAAGGATGTAGAAGAAAATTTACAAGAAATGTTGAAAAACATTAACCTCTGATATTTCTCCAAACATTTATCAGCTATTTATTTTTAGTACATATAGCTTACATTTGCCTGTAAATAATTATTACAAAATTTAATAACATGGATTTATTTGAAAAGCTAAAAAGCAAACCAGGTCCGCTAGGAATGCACGGAGACGACAGTTATGGTTACTATATGTTCCCTAAATTAGAAGGCGAAATTGGCCCAAGAATGATGTTTAGAGGAAAAGAAAAGTTAAACTGGAGTTTAAATAATTATTTAGGTTTAGCTAATCATCCAGAAGTTAGAAAAACAGATGCCGAAGCCACTGCACAATACGGCTTAGCCTATCCAATGGGCGCGCGCATGATGAGTGGAAACAGCACTTACCACGAACAATTGGAGCAAGAATTAGCTGCTTTTGTAAGCAAACCAGATGCTATTTTATTAAATTTTGGATACCAAGGAATGGTTTCGGCCATTGATTGTTTGGTTGATAGACACGATGTGATTGTATATGATGCCGAAAGTCATGCATGTATTATAGATGGTGTGCGCTTGCACATGGGCAAACGTTTTGTATTTACTCATAATAATATGGAAAGCCTAGAAACTCAGTTAAAACGCGCAGAGCGTTTGGTGGCTGAAACAGGTGGTTCTATTTTAGTAATTACGGAAGGTGTATTTGGAATGACTGGTGCACAAGGAAATATTAAAGCCATAGCCGAATTAAAGAAAAAATACAGTTTCCGTTTATTTGTAGATGATGCACATGGTTTTGGTACAATGGGTAAAACTGGCGCAGGTGTTGGTGAAGAGCAAGATGTAATGGATGCAATAGACGTTTATTTTGGCACTTTTGCTAAAAGTATGGCCGGTATCGGTGGTTTTATAGCTGGCGAAAAATTGGTTATTAAACATTTACGTTACAATATCCGCTCGCAAATATTTGCAAAAAGTTTACCAATGCCAATGGTTATTGGTGCTTTAAAACGTCTTTCGTTATTACGCGATTTCCCTGAAAACAAAGCAAAACTTTGGAACATTGTCCATGCTTTACAAGGAGGTTTAAAAGCCAAAGGATTTAATATTGGAGTAACTACCACTCCTGTAACACCTGTAGTTTTAAATGGAACCATTCCTGAAGCTACGGCCATTACACATGAGTTAAGAGAAGTTTATAATATTTTCTGCTCAATAGTAGTTTACCCTGTTATTCCTAAAGGAATGATTATTTTACGATTGATTCCAACTGCTGCGCATACCTTAGCCGATGTAGAAGAAACCATTGCAGCATTTTCGATAATTAAAGAAAAATTAGATGCTGGTGTTTACAAGGAATCAGCGTTTGTTTCTATGGGTGATTTAGCCAAAGCGTAAGCCAGCTTACTTTTCTAAATAAATTTAGAAAATTTTTAGGTATGGTTTTTGTATTTTTGAGTTTTAAAAAAATAAAAATGAAAAAAATTGCAGTAATATTAAGTGTGTTTATCACTATTTTAGGTTTATATGCTTTTAAACCTAAAAACGAAGAAGTAAAATGGATGGGCTTTAACGAAGGTTATGCCTTAGCCAAAAAGAAAAATAAGATAATGCTAGTTGATGTATATACCGAATGGTGTGGCTGGTGTAAACGTATGGACAAAGATACTTATGCTAAAAGCAGTATTTCAAGTGTATTGAACGACAAATATGTATCGGTAAAATTTAACCCCGAAGTAGAAGGTGTAAAATACACTTACAACGGAAAAACTTACGATGGACCAGGACTTGCTGCTGCTATTAGCAATAACAGCATTAGTGGTTACCCTACAACCGTTTTTATCAATCCAAAATCGCATAAAACCAAACTTGAAGTTGGTTATAAAAACGAATCGGATATGTCGGTAATTTTAGTTGATATTCAAAAAAGTTTAAAAGCTAAATAGAACAAATCATTAAAAAAGCCAGTTTCAAATATTGAAACTGGCTTTTTTTTAATTACTTAAACTATAAGTTGTTTTTTCAAAATCATTTTTGAATTTATCTTTATTATCTATTGATGACCCACAAAGCACTTTATAAAATGCATCTTTAGTTTCTTCCAAACCTATTGCATAATAAATCTCGCCTTTTACATCTTTATCATATTAAGTCAAATCAGCAGTGACGAAATTTATTCCATTTACTGAATAGAGAATTTTATTTTTTATTAAAAAGTATCTCTACTTATTTAGTCTTCGCAGTGGTAGTTTTCGTCAATAAAACTTACTTTATGTTCTGTTTTTTCACCAGCTTGTTTGGCTGTTATCATTTTATTGATTAAACGTTGGCGTTCGGCTTGAATATTGGCACGTAATACTTCGTCTTGAGCAATGCTATAATAACAAATTCCATCCACAAAAGTCATTTCGGGTTTAGCATAAATACTCAATGGATTATTGCTCCAAAGTACTAAATCTGCATCTTTTCCTACTTTTATACTTCCTAGTTTATTATCCAAATGAAGCATTTTTGCCGGATTTAAAGTCACCATTTTCCATGCATTTTCTTCACTTATATTTCCGTATTTAATAATTTTTGCTGCTTCTTGGTTTAGCCTGCGTCCCATCTCAGCATCATCACTATTAATGGCTACATTCAAACCCATTTTTTGCATAATGGCAGCATTATGCGGAATGGCATCAATTACTTCGTATTTATAAGCCCACCAATCGGCAAAAGTACTAGCGCTTACGCCATGTAATTTCATTTTATCTGCTACTTTATAACCTTCTAAAATATGGGTAAATGTATTTACTTTAAAACCCATGCTATCTGCTACGTGCATTAACATATTTATTTCGCTTTGCACATAACTATGACAGCTTATAAATCGTTTTTTATTCAATATTTCAATAATGGCATCTAGCTCTAAATCTTTGCGAGTAATGTTAGGATTTTCTTTTAGTTTTTTCTCATAAGCTCTGGCTCTTATAAATTCATCGTAAAGCACTTGCTCAACGCCCATGCGGGTTTGCGGATAACGATTGGTTTCAATTCCCCAATTACTTTGTTTTACATTTTCGCCTAAGGCAAATTTTATAAACCCATCAGCACCTTCTATTTTCATGCTTTCAGGAGCAGCACCCCAACGTAATTTTATCAAGGCACTTTGTCCTCCAATTGGGTTACACGAACCATGTAAAAGTTGTGCAGAAGTAACACCACCAGCCAATTGACGGTAAATATTAATGTCTTCGCTATAAACTACATCGCCAATGCGAACTTCGGCAGTTACTGCTTGCGAGCATTCGTTAACGCCTCTGGTAATTGCAATATGCGAGTGTTCATCTATAATTCCATTGGTTAAGTGTTTGCCTGTGGCATCAACCACTTTTGCATTGGCAATGCTTAAGTTTTTGCCAACGGCTATAATTTTACCATTGCTAATGGCTACATCGGTTTCGGTTAAAATACCTTCTTTTTCATTGCTCCACACAGTAGCATTTTTAAAAATAATGGTTTCAGCTACGGGTTTTACAGTCCAACCATAATCAGTAAACGGATAAGTAATACTGCCCAAATTCAAAGTTGGAATAGAGTCAGGTTTTTTACTTTCAGGTTTTATGTTTTCAAAAAAACTAGCACTGAAATTGGTAAAACTACCATCGGCTAATTGTGCTTGTCCGTTCAATACTTTTACTTTATTGGTGTCATTAATATTCTCGGTTTTGTTTACCCAAATATTGATTCGAATATTTTCGTTCGATTTTTTACTAGCTTTAAAAACCATGTTTATCATGTTGCTTTGCAATGAAATATTGGCTTTTAAAGTATCGGTACCCAAAAGTGTAAAGTTGGGTTTATGTGCATCTCCATCTACTTTTAAAATATAATTGTTAAATCCTTTTAAACTTACTTGGTATTTGCCTCTTAAATCGTTTTCGGGCAAAGTATTTATTTCTGTTTTTTTACCTTTTACCCAATGTTCAGTAATAATTGCATCTTTTTCAAAAATGGATTTATTACTGATAAAAAAGTTAGCCAATTTGTTTTTTTCAAGGCTTCCAGCCAATGTATTTGCATTAATTAATTGCGCAGGAATTTTAGTTAAAGCATTTAAAGCTGCTGTTTCGCTTAAGCCATATTGCACTGCTTTGCGTAGGTTTTTTAAAAATTCGTTTGCATCGGCACAGCCATAACTGGTAATGGCAAAGTTAATATTAGCTTCGGCTAAAAACTTGGCATTGGCAGGCGCTAACTCCCAATGTTTCATATCGGCAGTGCTTACATAATTGACATCAAATACATCTTCTACCTCGTAAGGTTTTGGAAAATTTATTGGAATAATTAAGCTGCTATTGGTAGCTTTTATTTCGGCTAAGCGTTGGTATTCATCGCCTGCACCTTTTACAATATAATTGGTATTAAATTCTTTGGCAATTTTATTGGCACGCATAATGGAAAGTTTATCGTGCACCTCAAAAATAGTTGGCAAAGCCAAAGCGTTGTTAAAAGCTTCAAGTGTTAAATTTTTCTCTGCATTTTGGGTTTTATACCATTTGGCATCGAAATAGGTTTGGCGTAATAAAGCTATGCTTCCCATTAACGAGTTTGGATAATCTTGCACCGAACTGCCTTTGTTTAAACTCAATCCTGCTGCGGCTTTTGGCATAATTACCAATTCGTTTTCGTTATTATTTCCAGTTAAAACCAAGGTTGCGGTTCCGCGACTGATGCCATCGTTTATACCCGAAAGTGTCATGCCAAAGCCGCTTTCCATTAATTGGCTCGATTTTTTTTCATCGTAGCTAAAATAATCTACCGAGTTTAACTCGGCTTTTATGGCATCGTTCCAAGCATAAGCACCTTTTCTGTTGGTTTTGTATTGTTCGTTTCCTTTGGCTGTATTGGTATAATTTATACCATAATTACTATACAAATCAATAAACGAAGGGTAAACGTATTTACCTTTTAAATCAATTACTTTAGCCTCGGCAGGAATGGTAATTCCGTTACCGATATTTTCAATTATTCCATCTTTTACTATTAAAGTGGCGTTGGTTAATTTTTTACTTCCATCTACAAAAATAGTGGCATTGGTAAATGCAAAGTAATTGGGTTTAATATTGCGTGGTCCATTAACAGGATTTGCCTCTTGAGCCCATGAATTAATTGCTAATAAGCAATAAGAAATAGGCAAAATGCAATAGGTAAGTAAAGAAAAAATAAGTGTTTTGTAAGTATTTTTCATGTAATAATAGTTAGCTGAAACGAAGAGCAATATATGAAAATTTTGTTACTGACAAGGATAGGTATTCGAATTGGAAAAATTGAGTTCAGAAATGAGAGTTCGGAATGCGAAGTGACAAAAATGCTGAGTAAAAAGAGATAGCAAAGAGAGTCATGGAAATTTTTTTACCATTAGCACAAAACTGATTTTTTAGGTTATCAACAGGTAAAATTTTATCTTTTAACAACTATGGGTTTTATTTGGCACTATGAACAAAATGAAAGTGTTTGCGGTGGGGCTATTATGGTTATTAGGTCAAAAGTTAACTGCTCAATATGCAGTACAATTGCTTGATAGTAATACTTTTAAATTAGGCAATGGCGTAGAGCTCAATAAAACATCGTTTAGGGGTTTGAGTGTAGTAAACGATTCAATAATTTGGGTTAGTGGCAGTAAAGGTACTTTTGCTAAAAGTATAGATGGAGGTAAAACTTTTGTTTTTACGCAATTGCCCCAATATACCAAAAGCGATTTTAGAGATATAGAAGCCTTTGATGAAAATGAAGCTATTATGATTAGCAGCGGCACGCCTGCATATATTTTAAAAACCGAAGATGGTGGCAATACTTGGGAAGAAGTTTATAAAAACATGGATTCTGCTGTGTTCTTAGATGGAATGGATTTTTGGAATAAAACCCGTGGTATAATAGTAGGTACCCAATTAAGAATCATTTTTTATTGTTACATACCATTGATGGTGGCGCTAATTGGAAAGAAATGGAAAATAATATTACACCAAAAGCAATGAGTGGGGAAGCTGTATTTGCGGCAAGTGGTACATCTATTAGGTGTTGGGGAAAAAGTTCCTTTGGTTTTGTGAGTGGCGGCAGTTCTTCCAGTTATTATTACTTTGCTTCACCTTATACTAAATCAATTCGCTCAGGACTTAATATTCAACAAGGGGCTAATTCAAAGGGTGCATTTTCATTGGTGAGGCATAATAAATCGTTTTTTGCCGTAGGTGGCGATTTTTTGAAAGACAGTGTTTGTTACAAAAACTTTGATGAAATTGGCGTAAATGCTATTTACGAAGAACTAGGCACTAAACCTTCAGGTTATAGGTCGTGTATTGAAAAGGTAGCTCCAAATATTTTTATTGCCTGTGGCACCAATGGAGTTGATGTATTTAATTACAAAAACAAACTGTGGGAACAATTAAGCAAACAAAGCTTTAATGTGGTAAAAAAAGCCAAACAAGGAAAAGTAATTTTTCTAGCAGGAAGTAAAGGAAAAATTGCTAGAGTAGTATTTGATTAAATAATCGTTATTCAAAGCTTTTTAGTTCGTTTACCCTATTTGCATCAAGCCTAATAAATATAAATAGCAATATAGTAAAACTCAATAAAGCTGATCCTCCATAGCTAAAAAACGGCAATGGAATACCTATTACAGGCATCAATCCTAAAGTCATTCCAATATTGATTAGGAAATGGAAAAACAAGATTGAAACCAAGCTATAACCATAAATGCGGTTAAACTTGTTTCTTTGTCTCTCAGCCATTACCATTAATCGCCATAAAAAAAGCATGTAAAGCGAAATAAACAGCAGCGAACCCAAAAAGCCAAATTCTTCACCTATAGTGCAAAAAATAAAATCGGTACTTTGTTCAGGTACAAACCTAAATTTATTTTGAGTTCCTTCTAAAAATCCTTTTCCTATAGGTCCGCCAGATCCTATAGCTATCAATGATTGTTGCACATTGTATCCTGCACCTTTTAAATCTACCTCTTTTCCTAAAAGTACATTTATCCTTGTGCGTTGATGGGCTTGCATTACATTCTCAAAAACATAATCTATACTGCTTACATAAGCGCTTGCAAAAATTACTATTCCTATTGTTAGAAAAACAAGTAATTGTGTACGCCTTACCATGGCTAAAAAAGCAATGGCAATTACTGCCAATCCAATAATAATATACAATGGCTTTATAAGCAAAGCCATTACTCCTAGAACTGCCAATAAAACACCTACAACTAACAACCAACCTGGCAAACCTTCGCGATACAAAACCAATGAAAATGAAGCGAAAACTAATGCCGAACCAGTTTCGTTTTGTAATAAAATAATGGCCATGGGTAAAGCAATAATGGCCATTGAAATGGCTTTTACTTTCCAATTTTTAAAATCAATATTATAGCCACTTAAGTATTTAGCTAAAGCCAATGCAGTTCCAAATTTAGCAAACTCTGCTGGCTGAATTTGAAAACTTCCAATTCTAATCCAACTGCTACTTCCTTTAATTTCGGCACCTATGGCAAAAGTAGCCAAAAGCATGAGGATGGTGATGCCATAAAATCCGTAAGCAAACGCATAAAAAAGTTTTTCATCAACCAATAAAATAAGCAGCCCTAAAAATGCCGATACCACAATCCATAACAATTGCTTGCCATAGTTCTTGTCCATATCGTAAATATCGGGGTTGGTTTCAGAATACACTGATGCGTATATGCAAAGCAAACCAGCTATTACAAAAACGCAATAAAGCGTTAGTACAAGCCAATCAATGCTTGCTGGTTTTGGTTGCTGTTGAGTCATTTAAAATTGGTTTGTGTGTTAAATTTCCTTTCATCATACGTTCAACTAAGTAAGGGCGCGTATCATGTTTTTTGGTTAAATATTGTTCTATCATCAAGCTGGCTATTGGGGCAGCCCAAGTGGCTCCAAAACCTGCATTTTCTACTACCACTGCTATGGCAATTTTAGGATTATCCTTTGGTGCAAAGGCAAAGAAAATACTATGGTCTTTGCCATGCGGATTTTGAGCTGTTCCGGTTTTACCACAAATAGCTATTCCCGGAATTTTAGCTATATAAGCTGTTCCGTGATTTACCACATCTTCCATTCCATTGATTACTACCGGAAAATAACTAGTATCAACTGTACTCCAATGTTTTACATTGTATTCAGGATTTGGATTTTTTTTGCCCTCAATACTTTTTACAATATGAGGTGTAATATAATAACCTCGGTTAGCTACCAATGCGGTAGCATTTGCCATTTGTAAAGGTGTTATCCCTAATTCACCTTGCCCAATTCCCAAAGAAATAGTTGTTAAAGCCTGCCAATGATTTCGGCCATAAATTTTATCATAATAGGTAGCTTTGGGTACAAATCCTGTTCCCTCACCATATAAATCTACTCCTAATTTTCGGCCCATTCCAAAACTTGCCAAATGGTCGTAAAGTTTATTATAAGCATCTTCTACTCTGCGGTATTTGGGGTTGTTAACCACAGTTCTGTAAACATGGCAAAAATAGGCATTACAACTAACAGCTATGGCTCCTTGCAGTGGTAATGGCGAACCATGCGCATGGCAGCCCACATGCAATCCACCTGAATTAAATCCACCATAACAACCATATGCAGTGTTTGGATAAAGTACTTGTTCCTGCTGGCCTATTAAGCTCATAATTACTTTAAAAATAGAACCTGGTGGATATGGTGCAGCAATTGGCCTATTAAATAATGGTTTACTTGGATCGCGTAAAAGATCCATGTAATGATTTCCTCTATCTCGGCCAACAAATAAGTTTGGATCGTAAGTGGGGCTACTTATCATAGATAGTATTTCGCCACTGCTGGGTTCAATAGCTACCACACTACCAATTTTATTTTGCATCAATTGTTCGCCTAACTCTTGCAGTTTTTGGTCAATGGTTAAATTAATTTTTTTACCTGCTACGGCCACAGTATCAAATTCACCATCTTTATAACGGCCTTGGGCGCGGCTTTTGCTATCAACCAAAACATATCTTACACCTTTTATACCACCTAATTCTTTTTCATAAGTACGTTCCACGCCACTTATTCCAATAAAATCGCCCATACGGTAATAACCGTTTGAGTTTTCAATCATTTTTTCGGTAACCTCGCCAATATAACCCATTATATGAGCTGCATTTTTGTATTTGTATTTTCTATCGGTTCTAACAACCACATCAAAACCCTGAAAATCGAAAAGCATTTCTTGAAAACGAGCGTAAGTGGCCATAGTCAGTTGTTTTTCGAAAACCGAAGGCCTGTAAATGGCATAACCTTTTTGGCGTTTTATTTTTTCAAACCTATCAATAAACTCTTGTTTGGTAATGCCTATTACTTCGCAAAAAGCATTGGTATCAAGGTTTTTAACTTGTTCTGGAGTAACAAATAAATCGTAAATATTATCGTTGTAAACCAACAAATCATTATTTCTATCCATAAGCAAACCGCGGGCAGGATAAATGGTTTGCTCTTGCAATACATTGTTTTGTGCTGAACGTATGTAACTATCGTCAAATATTTGAAGAGTAAGCAATCTAATAACATAAACAAATGCTATAAAAATAAATACCCCTAATAAAATTTTTTGCTTAATTTGACTTTCCATTTAGCTTGAACAACTCAATGCAAATGTAATATCTAAAAAATTGCTTATTGCATATTGGCTAAAAATATTTTTTATAAATTAGTTAACATTTGCCTCAAGAAGTCAATTATTCCATAATTAGGTATAAACCCCAAACAACCATAGCCGCGCCAAAGCTGGTTATGCCATAAAGTATAAAATGATAATACTCGTTAGAGATGGGCATGGTTAAATTGGTTATACACCCTAAAAACAAAATAACAGCTCCAATGGCCAATAATTTAAACCCTTTTTGAGTTCTAGCTTCTCTGGCTGTTTTATTTTCTAAATCCATTTCTAAGTTGTTTTCTAACATGTCAGTGTCTAAGTTTTCCATAGGTTTTCGGTTTAAAAGGATTGATGGTTGAAAATATTACTTATAACAAACATACATTTAGTGATCTGAATTCCAAACGGTTTAAAAACATTTAATCTAAAAAAGTGTCATTTTTTTAAAAATAAATTCATAAAATGAAAAACCAAATGTTTGGTAGGGGAAAGTTTAAAATGCTTGTTAGAGTCAAACTTATGGTAATTGTAGGTAGTCATGCTAATTAAAGTCCTAGCGAGACAAACTTATTTTTTTTATTGATAAATAAGATGGACTTACAAGGCTAATAGTTGGGTTAATACTTTGCTTGCATAAGCAAATATATCTCCACGGGATTATTAAATAAAAAAGTTATTTCTTATGGTTTAGGTAATAATGTATATTGGTAAATACTAAAGTTAATAAAACCATTTAATAGACTTGGGCTTTATAAAAAGGAATTAGCTGGAGCTTTATATTTATTGAGCTTGTATGATAGCTTTAATTCGAAATGAAATTCAGTATAAAATTTTCCTATCATTTTGTTTTACAACATTACTCTATGGAACTCACAAAATTATTTTTGATTAGATTAGTGCTTTATAGCATACTTTTATTTACAAGCGGAATTTCTCATGTAACAGCACAAAATGCAACTAATACTTTAGTCATAAAAAACGATGGTAATAAAGCAACAATGCCAATAGTTAAAAAGAAGGTACATAACCCAATTAGAACGCCAATTATAATTGTTTCTACCATAATTGGTATAGCCATTATTGTGTTTTTACAATATCCAGGAAAAAGTTAAATGGAATTGCTGTAATGTAGTTAGGTTCGAGTTTTGTTAAGAATTATCTATTTCTTTTTAAATCTAAAATGATAACCAACTTGAATGTTGAAATAAACGGGGTTACCAAAGCCCATTCCAGGAGTATAGGTTGTTGCTTTTTCAATGTTTTGAATTTGATTTTGAAAAGGCGTAGTTTGAATTATTTTATAACCCAATAATAGGCCTAAGTTAACTCCACTTTTACTTATTCTTTGCCATTCAAGTTCAATACCGAAATGTTTACTTTCTTCTTTTAAGGTATTTACTATTTTTCCATAAATAGCATCATTTGTAGTTATTTCAAAAGTATTCCAAGCAAAGGTATAAACTCCATTTAATGCAAAATATTTATAACCAAACTTGTCATAATTTTTATAAAATAAAATGCCTCCTTTAAGCGATAATGCTTTTAAGTATTGTTCTTTTGAAAAATTGTAGTTGGTAAAAATAGAATTGCTTGTATTTGATAAAACATAATCAGTAGTATTATTCATTGGAGCATAAGTAAATCCAGCTTTTGTATGCCAACTTATTTTTTTAGCTTTTATGTTTACAAATGATAACTCTAAAGGTAAATAGTCAATTAAGCGTGTTTGAACGCTAAGGTATTTATTGCTGGGTAATCCATAAGGGTTTTCTTGCCCAAACGAGTTTATTGCAATGGCAACTAACAGAACTTGAAATATAACAATGGCTCTCATTTTTTTATTACTAAAGTATCTGTTTTTAAATAGTCAGAAAAATAACCTTTTATAAAGCAGCTATCAAAGGTGTGATAAATTATTTTTGTATCATTTACATGATAATAAAAATACTCATCACTGCAATTGCTTTTTGGGGAGTAAACAACTTCTTTTTGTTGTGAAATAGTTATGGTGTCAAACCCCAAGGTACTATTTATATAAAATGTTGTTGAACTGTAAGCCTCAGATAGTTTGATTAAACATTGGTTAGTATTAGAACTTAAGATGAGTGAAGAATTTGGATATGAAACAGACTTAATGGTATCAGTTATAGAAGGGAGTTTTAAATTAAATTCATATTTAACTCGTTTAGCCAATGCTATTTTTGACTCACCCGAGCAGCAGCCTTGTATAATTAACAAAGCTCCAAAAACTATATTTCGAATTTTATTTTTCAAACTATTTCAAATATAAAAAAAAGACGTTGAAATACAACGTCTTCTATAAGTGTTTTGCTAATAAATAATATCACTAACCTATCAACTTTCAATTGCCAACTAACAACTAATGCACTTCTAATATATTCTTGGTTATGCTAACTTCTTTGTTAAATACAAATATAACTATTTACATTTCATTGCTTTTTTATTTGGTCTTGCTGCCTTTTTTGCTTATCCAATTCAATGAATTTGAATTTAGTTTATCTTTTGTTTGCCTAAGTTTACCTTAACTCCAACGGAAAAAATATAGCCAAAGTGTTTAAATTTTTCATTGGAAGAATAAGTAGTATTATAAATAGGGCCAAAACTTGTTTGGTTAGAAATAGAGGAGTAAAAATAATATTTGTTTTTGAGTTTGTATCCTAAACCCACCTCCGATAAAATGGCTAAATCAACTTTTAAAACCCTTTCCATAAAATCTTTTGTTTCGGAGCTAGCATTATTTCCATTTTTATCAAAATAAATGGCGGAAGCTTTAGCATTTATAAGAAAGGAAGGACATATTCCAAAGTTAACAAAACCAAATACTTTTTTGCTAGAAGTATAACCAACTTTAATTGGAATTGAAAAATAGTTATTGTTATAACTTTCAGCTATTTTTTCTCCTGTAGGATTTCCATTATTTAAAGTTGGGTAAATATCTCTTTTAAAACCACGCTCATTGTATATAAAATCCAGTCCTAATGAAAAATTCTTTTTGAAGAATAATTCATAAGTTAAACCTCCTGATATACCTGTTTGGTATTCTGATTTAATGCCAGAATCGTCATTATAAATATTTGAAAAGTTCAGCCCTGATTTTACTCCAATTAAATGCTTTTGAGCAAATACATTTGAGCAAATCAATGTTAATGCCATTCCAGCAATTTTTTTCATCATCATTTTATTATTAACCTATTAACTTTTCAACCAATTACTTAATCAATCCCCATAACCACTAATGCGCTTCTAACCAATTTTCGCCAACACCTACTTCGGCTTTAATTGGAACAGCTATTTGCATGGCATTTTCCATTTCCTCTACCACTAATTTTTTCATGGCTTCCACTTCATCTTTGTGTACATCAAACAAAAGCTCATCATGCACTTGAAGTATTAATTTTGAATGCTGAATGTTGAATGTTGGATTTGCCATTTTATGATGAATATTAATCATGGCAATCTTAATCATATCGGCTGCGCTACCTTGAATTGGGGCGTTAATGGCATTTCGTTCAGCAAAACCTCTTACTGTAAAATTAGCAGAATTGATATCTCGTAAATACCTTCTGCGGCCTTTTAAAGTTTCTACATAACCATATTCTTTGGCAGTATTTATGGTTTCGCTCATGTATGCTTTTATACGCGGATATTGCTTCCAATATTCATCAATAATTTGAGCAGCTTCTTTGCGCGGAATGCCTAAACTTTCAGCTAAACCAAATGCTGATTGTCCGTAAATAATTCCAAAGTTAACCGCTTTTGCATTTCTACGTTGGGTGCCAGTAACTTCTTCTAACGGAATTCCATAAACCTTTGCAGCAGTAGCTGCGTGAATATCTAAATTGTTTTTAAATGCTTCTATCATGGCTTCTTCGTGAGCCATAGCAGCTATAATACGCAATTCAATTTGCGAGTAATCGGCACTTAGTAGCACATAATCTTCATTGCGTGGAATAAATGCTTTGCGAATTTCTTTTCCTTTATCGGTTCTAATTGGAATATTTTGAACATTTGGATTGGTGCTTGAAAGTCTTCCAGTAGCGGCCACCGCTTGGTTAAACGAAGTGTGAACTCTCCCAGTTTTAGCATTAATTAACTCAGGCAATGAATCTACATAAGTTGATTTGAGCTTACTTAATTGACGAACATCTAAAATACATTGCACAATTTCGTGCTCGCTTAATTTTTGTAATACATCCTCGCCTGTTTGATATTGGCCAGTTTTGGTTTTTTTAGCTTTTGGATCTAATTGTAAATGGTCAAATAAAATTTCGCCCAACTGTTTCGGTGAGGCTATGTTAAATGGTTTTCCTGCCAATTCAATAATGCGTTTTTCTAGCGCAGCAATATCAGTTTCTAGCTCTTTGCTGTATTGAACTAAAAATCCTTTATTAATTTTTACTCCTTCGCGCTCCATATCGCTCAATACATCAATTAAAGGAATTTCTATTTCATCTAATAATTGTTTGGCTTCTTTTTCTACAATTTCGGGCATTAACTTCTGTGCCAATTGGTAAGTAATATCAGCATCTTCGGCTGCGTATTCCTTAATTTTTTCAATGGCTACATCGCGCATATTTAATTGACCTTTTCCTTTTTTACCAATTAAAGTAGTAATCGAAACAGGTTCATAGTTTAAATAAATCCCACTTAGATAATCCATGCCGTGGCGCATATCAGGCTCTATTAAATAATGAGCCAACATGGTATCAAATAATGGTCCTTTTAAAGTAATGTCGTATTGCTTTAGAATGCCTAAATCGTATTTTATATTTTGACCAATTTTACAAATAGTTTCACTTTCAAGTACTGGTTTAAATGTATTTAACAATGCTTTGGCCTCATCAAAATTGGTGGTAAAAGGAATATAATAAGCCTTGTGTGCCTCAAACGAAAACGATAATCCAACAATGTCAGCATCCAAAGTTTCAAGCGAAGTAGTTTCAGTATCAAAACAAATTTCTTTTTGCTGCAAAAGTGTTTGCAATAAAGCTGCTTGTTTTTCGGCTGTATCTACCAACTCATAATCATGTGTAGTGTTGTCAATATTGTTTTTTGGTGTACTGCTTTCTTCGGCTGTAAAATCAAGTTGTAATTCACTTTCATTATTGTTTGTTAATGGCGCTGCTGTAACTGGGGCAGGGTTAAATAAATCAAATCCTCCGTTGGCTGGTCCTTGCTTACTGTCATCAGCTTTTTGGTTGGAGCTAAATGTTGTTCCGCCCACCGTGATTTGAGTCCCAAATACTCGAGCAGCCATAGTTTTAAACTCTAATTTGGCAAATAATTCTTCGCAAGCTTCTTTGTTTGGAGGGTCTGACACCAAGGCGTTTTCATCGAATTCAATAGGTACATTTAAATCGATAGTTGCTAATCGTTTCGATAAAAAAGCTTGTTCTTTGTTATTGATTACGTTCTCTTTTTGCTTGCCTTTTAGCTCATCGGTATGTTCGTATAAACCTTCCATACTGCCATATTTTTGAACCAAAAGTTTAGCAGTTTTTTCACCAATTCCTGGTATTCCAGGGATATTATCTACCGAATCGCCCCACATTCCTAAAATATCAATTACTTGTTTTACATCGGTAATTTCCCAACGTTTTAATACCTCAGGCACTCCAAGTATTTCGTAGTCATTTCCCATGCGGGCAGGTTTATAAATAAAAATATTTTCGCTTACTAACTGACCAAAATCTTTGTCAGGTGTCATCATAAATACTTTAAAGCCATCTTTTTCGGCTTTTTTGGCTAAAGTTCCAATTATATCATCGGCTTCGTAACCAGGCATAATTAATAATGGAATATTTAACGCTTCGGTAAGTTGGCGTATGTATGGCAATGCAGTAGAAATACCTTCTGGCATTTCTTCGCGATGGGCTTTATAAGCTTCAAATTCTATATGTCTAGCAGTGGGTTCTGAAGTATCGAACGACACGCCAATATGAGTTGGTTTTTCTTTTTTTAAAATATCTAAAACGGTATTGGCATATCCAAAAATTGCGGAAGTATTAAAGCCATAACTGGTGATACGTGGATTATTGCTAAAAGCAAAATAAGCACGGTATACCAAAGCCATTCCATCTAGCAAAAAGAGTTTTTTTTCTGACATGGCTGCAAGATAAGAAAATACTTAAATTTTGGATTATGGATGTTGGATTTTGAATGAAAAGTAGGAATTAGAAACTATGAATGATGAAATATGGAATAGTCTTATAAGTTTAACAGAAAAACTTTAATATTTTTAATTGGTAAGTTGACTTAAAATTCAACAAATGACTATTTACGTAAAAAATAATATGCTAGAATTGAAAAAAATGTGTGTTAAAGTTAATAGAAATCTAAAATAAAATCCCCGAAATTTGTCAGTTCAACTGACAAATTTCGGGGATTTTATTTTAGCTATTTCGATCTTTCTACTTGGGTAACAAAATATTTTGATTCGCCACGCCATGGAAAAGTCATATAACGTTTTATAAAATATAAATTCACTCTTTCGCCTGTTAACGAAACTTGTTCTAATTGATTTATAACTGTTGTGTCGTTGCTTTCTAATGAAAAATCAAAAGATTCGGCAATTGGGCTAGTCCCTTTTAAAGCTCCAAAAGTTTCTAAATTTAGTTTGCCTTCGTAAGTTTTAAAAATGAATCCTTTTTGACTTATGCGTAAAACTTTACCTGCCATGATACCACTTTCGTATTTTCCCCAATAAAAAAATGCAAATATTCCAATTAGTAAAATAGTTAGAATTAAAAGGACTTTCTTGGTTGTATTTATTGCTACACGTTTGGCTTTTTGCGCGAAGTTTTCAGGTTCCATAATTATAAATAATGAGATGCAAGTTTAATTTTTAAAAATCGTTAAACAATTACAAATTTTTGTTGTTATACATTGAAAATATTTATATGAAACACGTTTTACTTATTGCCTTATTATTTTCATTTTCATTTGCTAATGCTCAAAAAGACAGTGTAGTTGAGGAGGAAATAGATTTCAGTTTATATGAAAATGCGACCCCAGCTACCAATATAAAAACGTACTGTACTTCCAAAGTGTTAGGTTTAAGTCCCAATAAATTAATAAGTATTGGTTATGATTACCAAACCACACATCAAATGGAAAGTCATGATGACTATGCTACTGTTGGCGATATAAAACATGGTACAGCTGATTTAAGTGGTTCAGGTGGTTTACGTTTAGCAGCTAATTTTCCAGTTATTTCAAATACCAAATTATTGGTAAACTTGGGTGTTAGTTATTTACAAAATCAATATTTTACAAATAGTTTCACTTCAAATAATTATGTGATAAGGAATTTAACTAATGAAGGTTTAAGTTCTACTGGATTTAATACTACTGTTTTTAAACCATTAAATGACAAGCACTTTATTTTAGCTTTTGGTTCGGCCGATGCCAATGGAAATTATAATTTTGGTAGTAGTAATTTAATAGATCAATTGGTAAAACCCAAAATTACAATTGCTGCATTATATGGAATAAAACGTAACGATAGGTCAATGATTGCTTTTGGAGCAAGCAGGACATATAAACCAGGTGCGTTAGGTTATATTCCTTTAATTTTATTCAATCATACTTTTGTAAATAGAAAATGGGGTATTGAAGCTTTGTTTCCAGCTAGGTTAGCAGTTAGACGTTCATTTAATGCAAGAAATTTATTATTAGTTGGGTATGAATTAGAAGGTAATAGTTATTCTATATTAAATACCAATGGCTCAACTGCCTCGCCTTATAATGATTTGGAATTAAGAAGAAGTGAAATACGTGCAAGGGTAACTTACGAAAAATTATTGACTGGTTTTATTTGGTTAACGGTTCAAGCGGGTTATAGAATTAACTACAATTTCAATATTGATAAGGGAGATAATTTAAGATTACTTGGCAATAAAGATGCTTATTACATAGAAAATCATTTAACCAATCCTTTGTATTTTAATGTTGGCATCCATTTGGTGAGTCCTTAAACCACTGGTTTAAATTGCTCAAACGCTTGTAGGCAATCATTGCAGTAATGCATGCTGCGGCAAAGTGTTGGCCCGAAAGGAGTTTTCATATCTGTATTTTTGCTTCCGCAATGAGGGCAAACACTATGTTCTAATAATTCCATGGTAATTTCGCCTTCGTGTTTTGGAGGTGGCGCAAGGCCATGTTTTTTCAAACACATCAAACCGCGTTCAGTTAGTTTATTGCTATTCCAGGGTTTATCAAAAGTGGTAGTAACTTGTATGGTTTCAATGCCAATTTCTTTTAACCTTTCAGCCACCATATTTTCCATCATTTTTATAGCTGGGCAACCTGTAAAAGTTGGAGTCATTTCAACATAAACATTGCTTTCGCCTCTTACTTCTACTTTGGTAATTATGCCCATATCTACCATACTTAATGTTGGAATTTCTGGGTCTTTTACTACTTCAAGTGCTGACCAAATTTCTTTTTCGGTAATCATTTTTGTTTTTAATTAAAAGGTTATTAGGTTGAAAGATTACAAAGTTGAAAGATTACAAAGTTGAAAGATTACAAAGTTAATTAATAATTGCTTTGTATTTTTTCTAATCTATTAAACCTTGCAATCTTTCTAATCTTTTAATTCATTACCATTCAGCTCCAGGTTCTATTCTAAAAACCTCGCTCATTTCTGTTACCAATTGCTCTAAGTTTTCGGTATGATAACCTTTTCGGCCACCTAAAATGGGTTCCCAATCTTTTTCAGCAGGAATTTTTAAATTAGCTTTTTCAATTATTGGAGTAATTACCGATAACCACCTGTTTTGTAGCGATTGTTCACCTTCAAATATGTTGTCAGCAATTAATTGTGCTTCGTAATCGCCTTTTTCAAACATGCCTAAAGCGTAGTTCCAAGCATTGTTTAATGCAGTTTGCATACGTGCATGGCTTTGCTCATTTCCATTTCCTAATTTGTTTAACCAAATATCAGCATGAAAAACATGGTACTTTAACTCACCTTTTATTTTGCGAGCTACTTTTGCCAATGGTTCGTAACTGCTGTTTGCTAAGTTGTCAAAACGTAATTGGTCAGCGTGGTCAAACAAAAAGTGACGGATAGTTGAAAAATCGTAATCATCGTTTTGTAACTCTAAAAATTGTGCGTTGTGAAACTGTTTTGCTTCGCGCATAAATGCGTTGGTGTCAGGTTCTGGTTCGCCAAGTTCGTGTAATATTTGAAACAAAGCTTGCGAATGACCAATTTTATCTTGAGCCATAGAAGAGAATGCAATATCTTCTTCCAATATTGGTCCTAAGCCAGTCCACTCGCTGTTTCTATGTCCAATAACTAACAAGTCATCGGCCATTTTATATAATAGTTCTTTGATGTGTTCCATATACTTTTTTTATTACAAGGTTAAAAAGATTGAAAAATTAAAAGTTAATTTGTTTAGTTTTTATCAATAACATATTCAACTTTGTAATCTTTTAATCTTGTAATTTTCAATTATTAAGCTTTATTTTCCTTTTTGTACTTGTTAATTTTGTCCATTACTTTATAGCCACCTGCTTCGCGGTATTGTTTTTCAGGTACTGTTTCAAAAATGTCAGCATCATCGTAATCCGATGCAAAAACATTGCTGGTTTTAACTACCCAAATATTTACGCTTAAGCCTCTGCGGCCAAACTGTTCTTTGCCAAAAAGCAATGCCATTTCAGCATTTGGTGCATGTACTATACCTACGTGTACATGTTGGTCACCACGTTTTTTTTGATGAAACACTTCGTATGTTTCAAATTGATCCATTTCGGTTAATGGAGCAATGGTATTATCTTCATTTATTTGCTCGCGCTTTATGCGAGGATCGAGTGAGTTTATCATTTTTTTTGTTAATTAGTTATAAAGTTTAGAAGGTTTAAAAGATTACAAGGTTTTGTTAACATGCTAAACTTTTCAATTTTTGTCACTTATTTCTTTGCATTTTGAATATTGCTAGTAAGATATTTAAGAAAGTTTTTTATGCTTTTTGAAATTATAAGCACCTCATTAATTAATCTTTCATGAGTAGCTTCATCAATTTGTTTTGTTTTGTAAAAAGCATGAATCATACTTCTTACCTCTCCTGCAGAACCTTTTGAGTATCTTAAAAAACGAATAAATTGAAGATTATTTTCATATTCAAAACCTTCAGCAATATTGTTTGAAATAGAAAGTACAGCTCTTCTTAATTGATCTTTGGCACCGAAATCAGTTTTTAAACTGCCTTTTTCACATACTGAGTAAACCTCAACATATAAGTCAATTGATTTTTTCCAAATTTCAAGGTCTTCAAACGTTTCAATTTTAGCCATGTTTTCTATTACAAAGTTGCTGTTTTTTTATTACAAGGTTTTGAATGAAACAAAAATTTAAAAGTTAAAATAAATTGAACTTTGTAATCTTTCAAAACCTTGTAATCTTTCAATCTTCTATGCTAGCGGTGTAACGTATTTTTCGTCTTTTCTTAATAATGCTGCACGTACCCAACGGCCTTTTTCTTCAGCCATTCTGCGCACTGCTAAACGCTCTGCATTACAAGGTCCGCCACCATTAATTACACGTTTAAATTCATCCCAATCTGGTTCGGTATAATCCCATTTGCCTATCTCTTCGTTTTTCTTCAAGTTAGCATCTGGAATTACTAAACCTAAATCCCAAATTTTTGGAACGTACATGTTTAGGAATTGTTGGCGCATATCATCATTACTTGCCATTTTAACTTTCCAACGCATTAGTATTTCGGTATGGCTCGATATTTTATCGCTTGGACCAAAAAAATGCATAATTGGTGGCCACCAACGTGTTAATGCTTCTTGAACCATTTTACGTTGAATTGGTGTTCCTGTAGCTAATGTTACCACATTATCGTGACCATATTTTAAATGGAAACTTTCTTCGGTACAAATTCTATCTAATGCTCTGCAATAAGGGCCATAACTGCCTTTAGCATTTGCTACTTGGTTAATAATTGCACCAGCATCAATTAACCAAGCAATAATACAAGCATCGGCCCAAGTATATGCAGGGTAATTAAATACATTTGAATATTTTGATTTACCAGTAATCAAATCATTAATCATGTCTTCACGGCTTTTGCCTAAAGTTTCGGCAGCACTATAAAGTAATTGTGCATGGCCAACTTCGTCTTGTACTTTAGCCATTAATGCTAATTTACGTTTAAAACCAGGTGCACGTGTAATCCAAGTACCTTCAGGTAAAGCACCAATAATTTCCGAATGACCATGTTGTTCAATCATCCTGATTAACTGTTTCCTATATTCTTTAGGCATCCAGTCTTTTGGTTCAATTTTTTCGCCACGTGCTATGCGTGCTTCAAATTCAGCTAATTTAATTGGATCCTCGCCAGCAAGCATTGCGTTGGCTTTTTCATTAGGATCGATGTAAGCATTTCCGTACATATATAATTTAGTTTTTGTTTTATTTTATTGCTTCTAGCTTTCGGCTTCTGGCCTCTAGCTTAATTATTTTTGTTATTATTACTCTTGGCAACTCGCTGTTAAATGTATTTTTTAAAAAATTGCTGTAAATAATGGCCAGCTGCCATTTGCTAGTTGCCAAAAGCTTACAAAACATCTGTTACCAAACGTTTTCTTAAGCCTCCCATTATAAAATTACTTAGTTTTTCGGCTATTTCAGCGGCATTCATTTTGCCATCGGGTTTATACCATTCGTTTACAAAATTAATGGTCGATAAAATGCTCAATACAGCAAATTTTTTATCTACTTGGTCAAAAATATCCTCGTTTTCGCCATCCATCAATATAATGGTAAATTGGTTTTCATATTGTTGGCGCAATTGCTTAAATAAGGTAAGTTTTGGTTCGCTTAAATTACGCCATTCACTTAAAAATACTGCCGATTGATTTTGGTTTTCGGTGATAGTTTCTACGTGTAATTTAATAGCCAAACGGAGTTTTTCTTCAGCATTAAAGTAAATGTCATTTACCTCCTTTGCATTAGAAATAAATTTGTTGGCCATGTCGAAACAAATGCCTTCTAAAAGCTCTTCCTTCGATTTGATATGGTGATAAATACTGGCAGCTTCTATACCTAGCTCCGTTGCTAAGTCGCGCATAGTAGTGCTTGCGTAACCTTTTTGTTTAAATAATAATGCGGCTGCATCTATTATTTGTTCTTTTCTATTGATGTTCAATGAATCAGCCATAACCTAACAATTGTTAGGCGAAGATATTAATTGAAACTAAAATTCCAAATTAATTTTTGACCAATACATTTTTATTCAGTTATTTGATCTGAGGTTTTTAATAATTTTATTGAGGTAAGCCTATCTTATAAATAAAAACTGCACCTAAATAATTATTTAGGTGCAGTTTATTTTCAATTACCAAATTTGTAAAGGGATTAATCTTTAACTATTTTTTTGATACAACTATTGCCATTATTATCTATCACCTTAACAAAATAAATACCATAAGCCAATTCAGATATATTGATATTTGTTTTATTAGTCTGAAGAATTTCGCCACCCATTAAGTCGTAAATAACTACTTGTTTAATATGATGATTTGGTAATAATATATTAATGAAATCATTGGTTGGATTCGGGTATATTAGTAAATCATTAGATAGGTTGCTTTCATTTATTCCTACACCTGGGGTAACTGTTGCATTAAATGTTTTTTCAGTACCAACACATCCTTGATTTGATGTTTCAACTACTTTTAAATTACCAACACCAACATTCAACCATTTAACTTGAATTTTATTTGTACCTGCTCCTAAAAGTACATTTGCATTGTTGGAAACGGTCCACTCATAACTAGAACCTTGAAGACCATTAACGGAATAAGAAGTGGTATCAAACTTTGAAACGTTGGTTAATCCCGAAACGTTACCTGTGTTTGGTGTTGGATTTACTGTAATGGTAATAGTGCTTGGTAATGATTGGCAATTATTTTTAATAGCAACCGCATTATAAACTCCTGAATAGGCCAAATTAGTATTTTTAATCACAGGAGTTCTTGTGTTTGCTATAAAACCAGCAGGGCCTGTCCATGAATAAGTGGCCAAATCAATAAATGAAGCAAATAATTGTAGGCTATCTCCAGCACAAAGTTTGTTAACTGGAAAACTAGATAATATTGGAGCAGGTGGTAATGAATTAACAGAAAGGTAACTTGTACCTAAATCACTACTGCAATTTGCAACCGTAACAAGACAGCTATAAGTGCCTGAATTATTAACTGTTACTGATGTTAAGTTTATGTTTTGTGTATTAGCTGAAAAATTATTAGGACCTGTCCAGTTGTAGGTAGCATTTGGCACAAAAGTAGTGTTAAGGTTAACATTTTCACCAACACATGCATTCGCCACATTAGTAATTACAGGGGTACTGGGTTTGTTGTTGATTATAACTCCTGTGCTTTCTTCGGCAGATTTACATCCATTTACTATGCTATATACTCGGTAGGTTCCTTCAGCCGCTTTAGTTGTGCTATTAATACTAGGATTTCGCACTGAGCTAGAAAAACTATTAGGGCCAGACCAAACATAGGTAGCACCAGATATTAATGAAGCGGATAAATCTAATTTTGCTCCTTCGCAAATTGCCGGAACATTAGAAATAGTAGGAGCTAATGGTTTTGCTTTTACGGTTAGGTTTAAATTAAAAGGAAGCGAGGTACAGCCTGAATCAGTTGCAGTAACTGAGTACTGTCCTTCATTATTTGAATTTACATTATTTAGTAATATTGTTTTACCAAAGGCATTAAAATTATTTACACCTGTCCAATTGTATGTTGCTCCATTACTGGTGTTTGAACTAGATATTATTGCCTGAAAAGTATCGCCAGCACAAATAATGTTATTGGATGTAATTGAATTTATAACTGGTTTTTGTTTAACTATTACATCAGTACTATAACTATTTATTACACCACATTGTGTAGTACTTATTACCACAGCATAATTACCAGCCATAGATTTTGTTAAATTTGTTATAACAGGATTTTGAACTGTAGATGAATATCCGTTTGGACCTGACCAAACGTATGAAGCACCGTTAATACTAGAAATATTCAAAGTGCATGACGACCCTTCACATGAAGGACCATTATTACTTGCTATTGGTGTGATAGGTAAACTAATAACATTAACAGTTACATTGGCAGAAGGAGATGTACCACAAGTGCTTGTAGTGGCAGTTACACTGTAAGTGCCACTACTTAAATTAGTTACATTTGGTATTATTGGATTTTGTAAACTCGATGTAAAACCGTTAGGGCCAGTCCAAGAATAATTAGCCCCTGAAACATTAGTAGCAAATAAGTTTAATGATTGTCCTAAACATACAGGTGAATTACTTGAAGCAACTGGTGAAGGTGCAGAGGCACTAATAACCACTGTTGTATTTCCCGCAACAGAGTTACATCCATTTACTGTTACAAAAACCGAGTATATTCCTGCATCTGTGATAGATACATTTGCAACTGATGGATTTTGAATAGCGGATACAAAATTATTTGGACCAGACCAAGTGTAGGTGGCGTTTGGAACTAAGCTTGCAGAAAGACTTAATGTTTGACCTGCGCATAAAGCCCCATTATTGCTCACTGTAGGTGTTGAAGGAATTGGATTAACAACTACTGCAATTGATGAAGGGTTAGAGGTGCATCCATTACTTGTGGCAGTTACATTATAGGTTCCAGAATTATTAATTGAATTACTCGTAAAACTAGGGTTTTGTGAGTTAGATGTAAAACCATTAGGACCAGTCCAAGAATATATTGGACTAGTATAGGTTCCACTAGCTGATAAGTTAATTGTATTCCCTAAACAAACATTTGTGCTATTTCCAACAGTTGGATTTGGGGGCAAAGCTTTACCTGACACCCTAGTAGTAGATGGATTAAATGAACAACTAGTAGTTGATACAGTAACGGAGTAAATGCCAGTATCTGCTGGTAATATTCCTGTTCTTGTGGGGTTTTGAGATGTTGAAGAAAAGCCATTTGGGCCTGTCCAACTGTATGTAGCATTGTTAATTGAGCTTACTGATAAATTAACTGCCTGACCAAAACAAACAGGAGAATTGTTACTGGCAATTGGTTGAGGAATAACAGAAACTGAAGTTGTTGCAACAGCTGAACTGCAAGATCCAATTACAACAAATGCTGTATAATTACCCGCTGTTGAAGGTGTTGAATTATTGATAGTTGGATTTTGTAAAGTTGAGGTGAAACCATTAGGACCAGTCCAATTATAGGTGGCACCAGATACTAAACTTGCGTTTAATACTAAAGTTTGTCCTTCACACAATGCACCATTATTACTCACAGTTGGAGCAGTTGGTACGTTAGAAATATTAACTACGACATTTGAAGGATTGGAAGCACAACTGCCCGAAGACACTCTAACACTGTAGGTTCCTGATTGAGAAACAGAAGTGGCTGCGAAACTAGGATTTTGAATGTTTGAAAAATAATTGTTTGGGCCTGACCATGTATATGAAGGACTGGTGTATGTTCCACTTGCTGTCAAGTTAACATTAGATCCAACACAAGTATTTATAGTATTACTAACAGTTGGGGATTGTGGTAAAGCAATACCCGTAACTCTTGTAGTAGTTGGGTTAAAACTGCATCCTGCTAAACTAACTGATAAGGTATATAGGCCGGTATCACTTATTGCTAAATTTGCCTTAATAGTATTTTGTAGATTTGAAGTAAAACCATTTGGTCCTGTCCATGAATAACTAGCTCCGCTGATTAAATTGGAAGATAAAACAACTGATTCGCCATAACATACTGGTGAATTATTTGTTGCTACCGGCTGTTGAACAATACTTACAGTAACACTTGAAGAAAGAGATGTACATCCATTAACAGTGATTGTTACATTATATGTTCCTGCCATTGATGCCGAAGCGCCTGTTCTAACTGGATTTTGACTTGTAGATGAAAACCCGTTAGGACCTGTCCAAGTATATGTTGCTCCTGAAACTGTTCCGCACGTTAAATTTATTGTTGACCCTTGACAGTAGCTACCTCCTCCTCCAGCGGTCGGGGCGTTAGGAACTGAATTTAATGTAGTATTACTAACGTCAACACAATATTTGTAATATCCTTCTAACGTATCAGTTAATTTTACATTAAACGGCCCTGAACTTCCATACGTAACTGAGGTATCGACAGATGAACCACTTGTACTATTCCCAAAATCCCAGTTAAAACTTGTTTCAGTTAATCCAAGAAATGCTCTATTGTTATAAAAACGACTAAAATTAATTGCAGAGGAAGTATTAGTAAAATTTACTTGATTGCCAATAGTAAAACAATTAGGATTAGATGTAAATGAGGATGTAATAGAATAATTGACAATTGGATGCATAATAAAATCGGCATCGAAGGTAACTCCCCCCACACTTACATTATAAGAACGAAGATTATTAGTTCCAATTTTCAAGCTTGAACACCATTCTGCTCCACCATCAAATGTGTTCCAATTATTACAAACTACAAGTACATTGTTAGCACTTGCGTTTTCAATTGATAACACATAACCATTTCCACTTGGTATTGTAATTGGAGAGGTAAACATGGCCATTCTGCGGATTGCTAATAAACTGCCATTGCCTGTAACAGAATCAATATTCATTGTAATTGACCTTAAAGGCGTACCTGTTGGTAATGAATCTATCGTTGAATTATAGATGTTAATGGTTACTGATTGATTTAATATGCCTGCAGTACTTGATAAAAAGGCAAAAAAGTTGAAGCCTTTTACAGTAATAGACTGCATAGCTGGGTACCATTGATAAGCTGCAGCTGCACTTGTAGAGGCATTTATTCCTATTAAGTTAAAACCAGTGGTTTTAAAATAAGGATATTCAATTGTGTCTGTACCGCAAGTAGCAGTTTTTCCAAGGGATGAAGTCCCAATTGATTTAGTATGAACTTTACTTGGAACAGGAATAAACCTGTTATGGCTTTGAATTGAATTTTGGGAAAAAAGTAAATTGTTTAAGCAAAATACAAAAAGAAATAAGGTAGTAATTTTTGTTCTCATCTATATTATAAAATAAATTGCAATTTAATTTTATAATTTTAAAAACAATAAAAATTGTGAATTTGTGACAATTATAGACTCAAAACCTACTCAAAAATTTTATCTGGTTCAGGTACTTTAAATACCAAAAAGTTGGTACCAATAAAATTCAACATTACATTGAGTAAAATAGAAATAATATTGGATACAAAAGGGCCATTATTATATAGCCATTCTGAAGTTTTCAGCCATTCTAACGATTTAAAAAAGTCGGCCATGTATACATTCGGGAAAATGTAATGGTCGCACAAAAAGTTAAAACCTAGGTAAATAAAAAAAGTTACAGTATAAACGGCTATGTATTTTATTAAATATTTTTCACCATCATCAGTTTGGTCTACGTATGTCCAAAATTTATTTAAAGTAAAACCCACAAAAAAGCCCATCAACCAACCTGCTGCTTTGGTTAATAAATTAAGTGCAGGGAACTGCAATGAAAGTAACCAAAATACCAGTAAACTTACCATTGTACTTGATGTGCCAACGATGCCAAATTTAATAAATTTTTTAGCAGTTGGATATTTTGCGAACCATACGCGCAGCTTTCTTATTGGACCTAAAATCATTTTTTTGTTGGGCAAATATATTGATATTCGATACAAATACCGATTTTCGCCACTATGAAAAAAATACTTTTTGCAATTATTTTTACTTTTTACTGTTTGTTAACCTTTGCTCAGCCTAACGGATATGCGCATAATAACGACACTACTACCTTTATTTTTAATGAAAAAGATTACAATGTGGTGGTAAAAAATAAGGTTGTAGTAACAGGAGCATTTAGAAACTGGAGTCAAGATATGGCTGATACCAAATGGATAATGAGAAGACAGGTTGGCAATATTTGGACTTTAAAAGTATATAATCCTAATTTTGAAATAATTAAACCTAGCATGCCTTTTAAGTTTAGAATAGATGCAGGTCAATGGCTTGACCCTGCACCAAATGCTACCAATACCGAAGGTGGCAATTTAATTTTTATGAAAGGTGTTGAGCCTTTGGGTGTTAAAGCTACTTTGGTAGATAATAACCAAATATATGTGCGTTTAGCAGGATTGCCGCAAGGCGCTAGTTATACCGAAGCCGATTTGTTATTAACCAATGCTTTAGGCGAAAAAATAGCCATCAAAGATATTTCGTATAACTTGGAAGATGGCACTTTTGATACCATCAGTCACAGAATTAAATTTAACGATAAAGGAATTGTTTCATTTAATTTAAATACAATTTCAGGCGTTGATAAACGCAGGGTTTACTACTTAGAAATACCTAAACTTAAACTTAAAACATTGGTAACTTACGATGGTTGGTTTAAAACTTTAAAAAGCAATAAAGAGCTAGGAGCAAATATTTCGGAAGATGGAAAACAAACCACTTTTAGGGTTTTTGCACCAAGGGCTACCATGGTAAAATTGTATTTATACAAACCTAAATTTGGTAGCGAAAGCCTTTACGAAAAAACTCCTTATTCTACTATAGAAATGAAAGTAGATGAGCAAGGTGTTTGGGAAACTACATTAAACGAAAATTTGGAAGGCACTTGGTATGATTATACCGTACATGGTTTTACGGATCCAGGAAATTCATTCTTTGAAACCCATCCTGTTCATATTAGTGACCCTTATGCTCGTGTAAGCGATGATAGTTTTGGTGCTTGTATGGTAGCAGCAAAAACTCATCCTGCTTCTCCATTAAAAAATGGTAGACCTAAAATGGAAGAAGTAATAGCTTACGAAGTGCATGTGCAAGATTTTACAGACTTATTGCCCGTAGATGAAAACACGAAAGGCACCATTGCCGGCATGGGTGTTAGTGGTTTAACTAATTCAAAAGGTTATCCAATTGGGTTTGACCATTTGGTAAATTTAGGGATTAATACTGTGCATTTAATGCCTGTTCAAGAAATGCTTCATTGGCCAAAAGACGAATGGAAAAAAGCATTTAGCAGAGATAAATACATGATAGAACAAGGCATTGCAACCGAAAATTATGATTGGGGTTATCGCACCTCACATAGCTTTGCCATTGAAAGCCGTTATCGTCAAAAAGGTACCGAACCTGGTGATGAACGCAAACAGTTTAGAGATGTGGTTCAAAAATTTCATGATAAAAACATTGCTGTAATTGTTGATTTTGTATTTAACCACACAGCCGAAAATATGGATGGCCGCAATTATTTGTTTCACTTTAATGCTTTTGATAAACAATATTATTACCGAACCAAAAACTTAGAGCATATTGGCGAATATGGAAACGAAACTAAAAGCGAAAATCGTTACATGGTGCAACGTTGGATTATTGACCAATGCAAACATTTTATTGAAGAGTTTGGGGTAGATGGATTTAGAATTGACTTGGCAGGACAAACCGATAGAGAAACTTTGTTAGCTCTTAAAGCTGCTTTGCCTAGTGATATTATAATTTATGGTGAACCATGGATTGATAGCAATGATCCCGAGTATAATAAAAATCCGAATTGGCATTGGTATAAAGATTCAGCACCTATTTGTTATTTTAACGATGATACCAGAAATGCTTACAAAGGTCCAGTTTTTGAATTGACCGATAAACTCAAACACCGCGGCTGGGCAGGAGGAAATTTAGAGGAACGTGATAATGTAATCAAAGCTTTGAGTTGTTCATTTGCTCCGCAAAAAAATATAAATAGCGGAATAAATTACCTGGATATTCACGATAATTATGCCTTAGCCGACCAGTTTGCAACGACCGATTTTGACGGAAGATTTGGTGTAGATGAAGCTAATTATAAAATTGCAGCAACTTTATTGTTTACAACTCCCGGGCCAATAGTATTGCATGGTGGAAGCGAGTTTATGCGAAGTAAAGGTTTAGCGCCTTTAATGGAAATTGTGAAGGAAATTCCAAGTGGTAAGTTATATTTTCATGGTAAACGTGATACTTATAATGTGCGCAAAGCCAATCATTTTATTTGGGAGAATATAGGTAAAACAAAATCGCCTCAAACCGATAAAGTGCCAATGGAACCTTATACCAATAGTAATTTTAAAAACATGCATGCTTATTGGCAAGGTTTAATGAGCTTAAGAACTCAAATTTTACAGCCGTTAATTAATGCAGAACCGAGTTTAACCAGCATTTTACCCGACAATAAAAAACCTATTTTAGAAAAGAATTTTGTTCAATTTATTGTTCCTGAAAATAAAGCCATGTTAGGTTATATGATTGATAATAAAATATTGGTATTGATTAATAACGATAACAAACCAAATAGTTTTGATACCAACAAAATGAACTTAAAAGGTCGTTGGAAACTAATTGGTAATAGCAACGAAATAAACTTAAATGGCATTACCCAAAAAACTTTAATAGGTAATCCAATTAAAGCTAATGGCATTTGTATTTGGCTTAAAGAGTAACTTTTTATGTTAAGAACATTTTTTCTTACTGTATTTATTTTTTTCTTTTTTTCCATTCAAGCGCAGTTGGTTGATGATTTTGCGGATGGAAATTTTACTGAAAGCCCAACTTGGTTTGGCGATGATAGTCTTTGGCAAATTAACGCTGCCTTGCAACTGCAAAGCAAAGGAACAATAGGAACTGCAAAAGATATTAGTTTGGTAGCGCAAAATACAGAGTTAAGCAATACTGAATGGCGCTTTTGGATTAGGTTTAATTTAAGCCCAAGTATTCAAAATTTTTGCAGGTTTTTCCTTGCATCTGATCAAACTAATTTGAAAGGCAACTTAAACGGTTATTATATTCAATTTGGTGGTAGTACTGGCAATACCGACACTATAAGTTTATACAAACAAGAAGGTTCAAAACGCACTAGAATTATTGCTGGAAGACCAGCAACCATAGCCAAAAGCAATAATATTTTAAACATAAAAGTAAATCGTGATTTAGCGGGTAATTGGTTTTTATACAGCGATACTTCAGCCGTTGGTAATTTTCAATTGGAGGGAAGTGTGGTTGATACTACTTTTAAAACAACAGCATACAGTGGGTTTTTCGCACGCTTTACTTCTGGAAATATTACCAACTTTTATCTTGACGATGTTTATATTGGTGCACCAATTATTGATATTACCCCACCTCAAATTCAAACCTTTGAAATAATTAACGATAGCATTATTAAATTAAATTTTTCGGAAACAGTAAATAGTAATGTTGCCTCTAAATTACAAAACTATGAGCTTGATAATATTTTCCCTCAATTAATCAGTGCTCAAGTGAATCAAGATTTAAAAAGCGTTTTATTGTTTTTTGAAGGCAGTTTTATTTCTACTACTAATTATGAACTATTAATTAAAAATATAGAGGATGCCGTTGGCAATAAAATGAATGATTCTACATTGAAATTTTTGTTTTATAAACCAACTGTGGCAGATGTAGTAATCAATGAAATTATGCCCGATCCATCGCCAAGTAATGGATTGCCCGATGCTGAGTTTATTGAGTTATTTAATAGAACCAATTATCCAATCAATATAGGTGGTTGGAAAATAACGGATAATAGCTCAAGTGCTATATTACCTAATTATACCATTCAGCCGCTTGAGTATTTAATTATTGTTAATCCTACCAACGAACCTTTATTTAAAAGTTATGGTAAAACCTTGGCTGTTCCTTTTTTGCCTGGTTTAAATAATGATGGTGATTGGGTGCAAATTTTAGATGAAAAAAATAGGGTAATTGACAAAATAGATTACGATTTAAGTTGGTATAATTCTTCGATTAAAAGTGGGGGAGGTTGGAGCTTAGAGTTAATCAATCCTTATACTTTATGCAAAGGAGTTGATAATTGGTTGGCATCCGAAAGTCCAATTGGAGGAACGCCAGGAAAAGCAAACTTTTTCACTAGCAATCAGCCCGATTTAACTGCACCTCAAGTGAAAAGTTGGTTTTATACTGATAGCTTAAATGCAGTAATTGTTTTCAATGAAAAAATGGATTCTGCTGCCATGCAAGGTTTGGTTTTAACTGTTAATGGTGTTCCTGTTTCTAGTAAAATAATCACAGGATCCAAGTTTGATTCGGTTTATTTTACTTTTTTGCAACCTTTAGTTTATAATCAAAATTATACCATTCAAGTGGATAGTGCTTTTGATTGTTCGTTGAATAAAATAAATACAAATACTGCCATTTCATTCACTTATATTCCAATTGAACCAGCAAAGCAAAACGATATTATTATTACTGAAATTTCAGCCAATCCAATTGCAGGAGTTGGTTTGCCAAATGCTGAATACATTGAACTTTATAACCGTTCCAAGAATATCATTTTATTGAATAACTTTAAAATAAAAAGTGGTTCAAGTGTTGCCACAATTGGTAATATTCGTCTTTATCCTGATAGTTTTATAGCAATTTGCGATGACAGCAAATTGCCCGCATTTTCAACGTATAAAAATGTTTTAGCAGTTACATTGTTTCCAAGTTTAAGTGCAGATGATGAAGTGATTTTATTAAACGAAAACAATTTGATAATTCATCAAGTTGGTTATAAAAATAGTTGGTATAATAATCCAGTTAAAGCCAGTGGCGGTTGGAGTTTAGAAATGATTGACACCAAAAATCCATGTGGATTAGCAAGCAATTGGACTGCCAGTAATAATGCAATTGGAGGAACCATTGGTTTTAAAAACTCAGTTGCCGGCAATAATTTAGATACAGAAAAACCACTGCTTACACGCGTTTATCCAATTGATGCAAATAATTTGGTTTTATATTTTAACAAAACACTTGATAGTAACAGCATTTGTAAACAAAACAGTTTGAATTTTTCACCGCAAATAAATGGTAATTATACTTTCAGTTTTAATGATGATTTTTTAACTGAACTTCAAATATCTTTTACTGATAGCATAAAAGTCAACACTGTTTATAATATCAAAATTGATTCAACTCAAGATTGCGCAAGCAACACAATTGAAGTTAAAAATGAGTTGGAATTTGGTTTGTGTAAACCTGCTGATAGTAATGATATAGCTATCAATGAAATTTTATTTAACCCTCGTCCAAATGGAGTTGACTTTGTAGAAATTTACAATAAAACCAATCAATTTATTGATATAAAAAACCTTTGGATTGGCAATAGAAATGAGGCAGGGAAAATAGATAATTTTTATGCTTTAGCTCCCGATGGTTACATGCTTTTACCTAAAAGTTATTATGCCATAACAACGAATGCGGAAATTTTGAAAAGTCAATACGCAGTGTTTTATCCTAAAAACATCATCGCAGTAAATTCCTTACCTAGCTTTAGCGATGATGAAGGGACTTGTGTTTTATTTGCCAAACCAGAACTTGTTTATGATGAATTGGCTTATAACGAAAAAATGCACTTTACATTAATTGATAACAAAGAAGGTGCGAGCTTGGAGCGAATTGATTTTAACAAATCAACCAACGATAAAAATAACTGGACTTCGGCAGCTAGTACAAGTGGTTTTGCTACGCCAACGTATAAAAATTCGCAGTACTTAAACTTCGAAATAAAGAACCAAACACTCAGCATAGAACCAGAAGTTTTTACGCCTAATAACGATGGCACCAACGATTTGGTAACTTTTACATATAAGTTCGATAAAAACAATTACACTGGCACTTTGCAAATATTTAACAGCTCAGGTGTTTTGGTAAAAACGCTTTTAAATAACCTGCCTTTAGGTACTGAAGGTAGCTTAACTTGGAATGGTTTAAGTGAAAAAAATAGTGCATTGCCTGTAGGAATTTATGTAGTTTATTTTACCTACTTTAATACAGATGGCAGCAGCAATGCCATCAAAAAAACTTTGGTAATTGGAAAAACTTTTTAATAATGGCAAATAACTATTTTCAGTTCAAACAGTTTTTAATTGAACAAGATAATTGCGCCATGAAAGTAGGCACAGATAGCGTTTTGTTAGCTGCATTAACAAAGGTAAATAATATAAAATATGCGTTAGATATTGGAACTGGAACGGGTATTTTGGCTTTGATGTTAGCACAAAAAAATCCAACACTTGAGTTTGATGCCATTGAAATAGATGAATTGGCTTTTTTACAAGCAAGCAATAATTTTAGCAAATCAAAATTTAGTAATCAAATAATACCTCATTTGGTTGCTTTGCAACAATTTGTTGCCAATAAACAATACGATTTAATCATAAGCAATCCGCCTTATTTTATTAGCAAAAGCAATTATTCCATAGCCGATTTGCAACGCGCCAAAGCAAGACATGACAATGATTTAACTTTTGTAGAATTGATTGATTGTGTTCAAAAAATATTGAGTGCAAAAGGAGTTTTTAAACTTATTTTACCAGTTAACGAAGGTGTTATTTTTAAAAAATTGGCTTTGCAAAAAGGATTATTTTGTAGTGAATCTATTTTTATAAAGCCTAAAACTAGTAAACCTAGCAATAGGGTTATCATGAGTTTTTCAAACCAAAATATAGCAGAAACTGAATCAGAGTTTATAATTTACAACGAAGACAATACCCAAACCGAAGCCTATAAAAACTTAACAAGCGAGTATTATTTGTAGTGTTAAATTGGTTCTCTTAATTTTAGGTAAAACCAAAATTTTGCTAATCAAAATTTTAGAAACCGGTATCATAGAAAAAATTATTTTTAAATTATCTGTTTCTATAAGTTTATTTTTTAATACATAGATTTGGTTGAAAGTATGGGTATCAATATTCCATTAACGATGTGCGTTGGGCCGGCAAAAAAGCGGGCCAGCTTAGTCCCGAAAGCTTTCGGGATGTGCGTGGAAGCATTTTTTTGCCTTGTCCCGCTTTGCGGGATTGTTTCTTTTTCATCTAAGGAAAAAGAAAGATAATCAACTAATTTTAGGCTCTACTAAAATCAACTCTTCCTTTTCTATAAAAACTTGCCCAGGGTCGGCACCTTTAGGTTTTCGAACAAACTTTTTAGGTGTATATATTACGGGAACCATTGCACTTCCTTTTGACTTGCTATAATAAGCAGCCAATTGCGCTGCATAATGAATTACCTCGTTTGGAAATGGCTTGTTATTTTGATTTTTTATAACCACATGGCTGCCACTCACTCCTTTGGCATGAAGCCATAAATCGTTTTTTTGAGCAACTTTTAAAGTCAACTCATCGTTATTGCTTGCACTTTTTCCAACCAAAATTTTCCAACCATTCTGCATAAAAGTGCGGTATGTTTCGCGTTGTTCTTCTTGCTTTTTTTGCTTACCAATTGGCAAATCAAATTGCTTTAAATCGCGCATGGTTTGAGCTGCTAAAACAATAGCTAGCTTTTCTTCATTTAAGGCAATTTTTTGTTTGGCTTGCTCTATTTTAGTGGCCAATAATTGCTCTTCGTTTTTTTGATTACGTGCTTTTTTATAATAATACTGTGCGTTTTCCTGGGGATTTAAATTGGCTTTTAGTTTAATACTTATGGGCAGATTGGTATAAAAATCGGTGGTTTCTAAAGTTTCTTCCCCTTTTTTCATTAAATGTAAATTAGCCATTATGATATGACCAATTTCTTCGTTTCGGGCATTGTTTTTTAAAAATTCGAGTGCGTTGGAAGCATTTTCAGCTATGGGTCTCCAACGTTTTAGTTCACCTTGGCTTTGCTGAATGAGTTTTTCTTTTTTTTGTGTAAAAAAATATTTTCCTAAATATTGTCTGGTGAATTCATTAAAGGCTTCAAAAGCAGAATCGTATTCTTTGTTTTCACCTGAATTATTGGGTTCAATGTTTAAAACAGGAAATTGTTTTTCGTTCTCATAAACATAAAAACGAGTCGGCATTGAATTTTGAATGTCAGCACTTTCTAATTTAGTAAAATTACTTAATAACAGGTGCTTATCACTTTCTATTTGCGACCTAAAAAGCGAAATAAGGTTTTCATGATCAAACAAAAGCACATTGGCCAACGAACCGTAAAGTTTAAACACCAAACTTAAGTTATTTTTAAAAACCAGTCTAAATGAGCGTTCGTTTTCGTGTAGTTTTAAATCAATAAATGGGCTGTTTTTTAGTTCGTTGAATAAAATGTAAGTAGAACCCTTGCGCTCAATTGGGTAATCGTAAAATTGGATAAAAAAAGTACGTGCTTCAATGATGAGTTTCATACTTAGCCATTTATCTATATTGTTAAATACCAACACCAATTCGTTTTTATTAACGCTAAAGGCATCAAAAAATAAATAACCTTGTAAATTATTTTTTAAGGCAATTCCTAATTGGTGTATAAACGGATGTTTGCTGTGCACTGATTTTTTATTGAATGGCGTAAAAGTAGGTCAATTGCTTGTTAAATGCCAATTTTGCCCGGTAATATTAAAGTTAGTAAAATCTTTTTTATTGAAGTAAATGCTATAATTTTAAGAACTAAACAGTTAAAATTGAACTAATATCATAAAAACAAAAAAAATAAGTATTGCATTTTAAGTCACATTTTCTACATTTGCAGTCCTTTTAGCGGATGTGGCGTAATTGGTAGCCGCGCCAGACTTAGGATCTGGTGTTGAGAGACGTGGGGGTTCGAGTCCCTTCATCCGCACAAAAAAGCAAAAACTGAAATAAGACTGGAAATAATATTTCAGTCTTATTTTTTTTAGAATAAGATTATAATTTAGAAAAATAGATAAAAATGAACGTTACATTTGATAAAAAGGACGCTTTAAATGGTACCATATCAGTACAAATTGAAAGTACTGACTACATGCCAAGCTACGACAAAAAGTTAAAAGACTACAGAAAAAAAGCAAACATCCCAGGTTTTAGACCAGGCACTGCGCCAATGGGTATGATTGAAAAACAAGTAGGAAACAGCATTTTATTAGATGAAATTAATACTGCTGCTTCTAAAGGTTTATACGATTATATTAATGGTGAAAAAATTAGCTTATTAGGTGAGCCAGTTTTAAACCAAGAAACTTTAATTGACAAATTAGAAAAAGGCTTAAACTATACTTTCAAATTCGATATTGGAATGGCTCCAGAATTTGATTTGAATATTGGCAAAGGCGATGTGTTTACTAAATATGCTGTTAGTGTTGACGAAGCAGAAGTAAACGAAGAAATTGAGCGTATGCGCAAACGTTTTGGTAAATTAGAAGAAGTAAGTATTGCTGAGCAAGAAAACGACATGGTTTACTTAAACTTAGTAGAATTAGCTGACGATAAAACTGCTTTAGAAGGTGGAGTTAAGGCTGATAATGTACCAATGTTATTATCGGCTGTAAAAAATGCTGAAGCAAAAGCATTATTAACAGGCATTAGCAAAGGTGCTACTTCAACTGTAAATATTTTCACTTTATTTGATAACGATGAGCAAGAAATGAGCCATGCCTTAGGTGTAGCTAAAGTTGGAATTGCTGATTTAAACCAAAACTTTAGCTTTGAAGTAGTGGATATTAAACGCAATGTAGAAGGCGATATTAACCAAGATTTATTTGATGCAGCTTATGGCCCAGGAAATATTACTAGCCTTGAAGCATTAAAAGAAAAAGTAGCAGAAGATATTAAAGGATTTTACACTGCACAAGCTGACCATTTGTTAGAACATAACATGATGGATACTTTGGTCGCTAAGCATAATGTAATTTTACCTGACGAGTTTTTAAAACGTTGGTTAATGGATAGATATGCTGATAAATTCAATGCTGAAAACATTGATGAAGCATACAAGCCTGAAGCTAATTATTTAAAAAACCACTTAGTGGAAGAAAAAATAATGAAAGCTGCTGATATTAAAATAGAAGAAGCTGATATTAGAGCTGCTGCTGTTGAATATACCAAGCAAATGTTTGGTGGTTATGCCATGACAGGTTTAAA
The DNA here is from genome assembly GCA_027491085.1 of Bacteroidota bacterium. GTDB lineage: Bacteria > Bacteroidota > Bacteroidia > UKL13-3 > UKL13-3 > JAAFJM01. The sequence goes on along the minus strand of JAIXWW010000011.1, from coordinate 486,660 downwards.
CGAAGATTTAATTAACCAATTAATTGAGCCAAGTTTGAAAAAAGAAGACTACCGTAGCCGTATGATTAACTCAGCAGTTAAAATTAAAGTAAATGCTGCAGTTAAAGATATGATTTCTGTAGAAGAAAAATTAGTTAGCAAAGACGAGTTTATGAAAATTGTAGAAGAGCACAACGCTGCTCACCACAACCACTAAACTTTAATAGTATTGATAAACAAAAAAGCCGCTAAAAGCGGCTTTTTTTATGGGGTTTTTGTGTTTCTTACCACCAATATAAAATAACCAACAAAAATCCTTTCTCTATCTTCAAATCATTGTTATCTTCGCTGCGCATAATTATGACAGAAAGAAAAGTTAGAGTTAGATTTGCTCCTAGTCCTACAGGCGCTTTACACATTGGTGGTGTTCGCACTGCTTTATACAATTACTTATTTGCCAAAAAACATGGTGGCGATTTTATCCTTCGTATTGAAGATACCGACCAAGGTCGTTTTGTGCCAGGTGCCGAAGAATATATTATTGAAAGTTTAAAATGGGTTGGCATTGAGCCTAACGAAGGCATTGGTTTTGGTGATGGTCCATTTGCACCATACCGCCAAAGCGATAGAAAGCCAATGTATAAAAAATATGTTGACCAACTTATTAATGATGGTTATGCTTATTATGCTTTTGATACAGCAGAAGAGCTAGATGCCATGCGCGATAGGTTAAAAGCCTCTAACGTTGATTCGAAGTACGATGCCATTACTCGCACTACCATGATTAACAGTTTAACATTGCCAGAAGACGAAACTAAAAGACGTTTAGAAAATGGCGATGCTTATGTGGTTAGAATAAAATTACCTCGCAAAGAGGAAGTTAAGTTTCACGATGAAATTAGAGGTTGGGTTACGGTAAATACCTCAACTATGGATGATAAAGTTTTATTTAAGTCGGATGGTATGCCAACTTACCACATGGCTAATATTGTAGATGATTACAGCATGCAAATTACACATGTAATTCGTGGTGAAGAGTGGTTGCCATCAGCGCCATTACACGTGTTATTGTACCGTTATTTAGGTTGGGAAAATGTAATGCCAAAATTTGCTCATTTACCATTATTGTTAAAACCCGATGGTAACGGAAAATTAAGCAAACGCGATGGTGATAAATTAGGTTTCCCTGTATTTCCTTTAGAATGGAAAGATCCAAATAGTGGTGAAATTTCAAGCGGATACAAACAAAGTGGTTATTTGCCAGAGGCAGTAGTAAACTTATTGGCCTTTTTAGGTTGGAATCCTGGTACGCACCAAGAATTGTTTACCAAAGAAGAATTAGCTGAAGCATTTACTTTAGAGAGAGTAAGTAAGCATGGTGCCAAATTTGATCAAAATAAAGCTAAGTGGTATAACCAACAGTATATCCGTAAAGTTGATAATTCAGTTTTGGCTTTAGAACTTGAAAAGCAATTGGCTAACTATAATATCAAAGCTGAAAAACAATACTTAGAACAAGTTTGCGCTTTGGTTAAAGAAAAAATTAGTTTTATAAAAGAACTTTGGGACTATAGCAATTACTTTTTTGTGGAGCCAACTGTTTATGACGAAACAGTAATTAAAAAACGTTGGAACGAAAAATCGCCTTTGGTAATAAATGATTTAATTGAATTGCTTCGCAATGTTTCAAATTTTGACCATGCCAATATTGAAGCTGCTTACAACCAAGCTCTTGAAAGAAATGAAGTGGCAAATAAAGATTTTTTACAAATGTTTAGGGTTTGCTTAAGTGGGGTAGCAGGTGGCCCACCTATTTTTGAAATGGCTGCTTTGTTTGGAAAAGAATCTACTATTACAAGGCTAGAAAATGCTTTGAGTCGTATTAAATAATACCATTATGAAAAAACTAATTATTCCTTTTGTAGCTTTAATACTTATTATTTCCTCTTGCGGAAGCAATAATTATTTCGACAGGTGGCCAGGCCAACGTTTAAGCAGTTTCCCTGCCGAAATGCAGGGCGATTATAAGCTGAATATTAGTTTTTTTGCAGGTTTACTTACTGGCTCAAAAAAAGATAGCATTTTGTTGTTAACCATTGATAAAAACAGCATTCACGAAATAGATAAAGATGGTAATTTTGAAAATACTTTAAGCGATAGTCTAGTACTTTCAAAGTTGGGTAGTTATTATGTATTAAGTTCGTTAAAAGCCGATAACCAAGGCTATTGGACAATAGGTTATTTTAAATTGCAAAAAAATGGCTTGCATTACATGCCATACATGGGTGTTGAAAATGTAAAAACTGATAATTTAGCAAAATATTTAAATTTTGTGTCGGTATATAAAACAGGAAGAACCACCATTAATTCATTGCCAATTAAAGAAAGAGAAGCATTTTACACCCATAACAGCGACACCATTAATTACTACGAAATGGATGACAATCAATTTTTAGCATTTATGGAAAGCGAAAAACCACAAATGCTCATAAAGTTTAATAAAATTACCCCTAAAAAATTAAAAAAATAATGCAACGTCCGGTTAGAGTTTTAGTAGCAAAAGTAGGTTTAGATGGCCACGATAGAGGCGCAAAAGTAATAGCAACAGCCTTACGCGATGCTGGAATGGAAGTAATTTATACAGGCTTACGCCAAACACCCGAAATGGTGGTACAAGCTGCTTTGCAAGAAGATGTTGATGCCATTGGTGTGAGTATTCTTTCAGGTGCTCATAATACTGTTTTCCCTAAATTGTTGCAATTAATGAAACAAGAAGGCATGAACGATGTGTTGTTAACTGGAGGAGGAATAATCCCTAATGAAGATATTGAAGAATTAACAAAAATTGGGGTTGGCAAACTTTTTACACCTGGCACCAATACACAAGATATAGCCGATTACATCAAAGAATGGGTTAAAACTAATAGAAGTTTTTAGTGCAACATCTCTAATTTAAAATCCTCTAAAGTTTTTAATTGGTAATTGGCTAAATGCCAGTAAGGTTCGTTTTGTTTTTCTGCTTCAGGAACCACTATGCATTTCATTCTAGCTGCTTTTGCTGCCACCATTCCGTTAACTGAATCTTCAAAAACCAAACATTCAGTTGGCAGTACATTTAATTGATTGGCAGTAGTTAAAAATACACTCGGATGTGGTTTGCCATAAGGCTCATTTTCGGCACTCACCAATAAATCAAAATACTGGCGAATGTTTAATTTATCAACCACCACATTTATTAAACTCATAGCACTTGAAGAGGCCAAAGCTATTTTATAACCATTGGCTTTACAAAGCTCCAAAGTATCAACCACGCCAGGCAATGCGTTTGCATTATCTGCTATCAATTGCTTAACCGTTTCTAATACATCTGCTTCTACAGCTTCAAAGTTTTTTTCGCCCCAAGGTTGGTAATTGTACCAATGTTCCACTACCTCATTTAGCCTAAAGCCCATTACTTGTCTTAGCAGTTCATCAGTAAGCGTTAAGCCTAATTTGCCAAAACATATTTTTTCGGCAATTTTCCAATAAGGTTCTGAATCAACCAAAAGGCCGTCCATGTCGAATATAATTGCTTTAATCATGTTGCAAGCAATTAATAACCCAATACTTTAAGCATACTTTCAGGAGTTTGTTGCTCCGCAAAAACCTCGTATTTTAAAGTTCCGTCCTCGTTTTTATCAATAATAATATGTTTGGGTGCAGGTATTAAACAATGTTGAATTCCACCATATCCGCCCAAACTTTCTTGGTAAGCACCAGTATGAAAAAAGCCCATTACCAAAGGTTCGCCTTCGCCTGTTTTTGGCATAAATACTTGGTTGGTATTGGTATCGCTATTGTAAAAATCTTGGCTATCGCAAGTTAAACCACCTAAGTTAATGCGTTGAAATTCTTTATCCCAATTGTTTACTGCTAACAAAATAAACTTTTGTCCTATTCCCCAAGTATCGGGCAATGTGGTAATAAATGAACTATCAATCATTAACCATTTTTCTTTGTCGTTTTGCTCTTTTTCGCCAATTACCGAATACAAAATACCTCCACTTTCACCAACGGTAAACGAGCCAAATTCGGTAAAAATATTTGGTGCATCTAGTTCACGGCTTTCGCAAATGGTTTTGATGTAAAATACAATTTGGTCAATCATGTATTCATAATCGTATTCTACACCAAGCGAGGTGTAAATTGGCATTCCACCGCCTATATCAATGGTATCTAACTCAGGACAAACTTCTTTTAAGTCGCAATAAACATGCACCAATCGGGTTAACTCACTCCAAAAATAGGTAGTATCTTTTATGCCTGAGTTTACAAAAAAGTGAACCATTTTTAACTTAAACAATTCATTGTCTTTTATTTTCGAATTGTATAAATCAACCACTTTTTTATAACTCATTCCTAAGCGAGAAGTATAAACCGAAAAATTGGGTTCTTCTTCAGTAGCTATACGCATACCTAGCTTAGTAATATTGGTAGTTTTGCTGGCTATTAAATCAAATTCTTCTGGATTATCAAGCACACAAATTAAGTTCTGAAAACCATTATTTACTGTTTTAGCTATATTGGTAGCGTATACCTCATTTTTAAAACCATTACAAATAATGTATTTATCGGTATTAAACTTACCTTCTTGGTTTAGTTTAGACAATATTTCTAAATCGAAAGCGCTCGAAGTTTCAATATCTACATTGTTTTTAAGCGCTTCGTTTAGCACAAAACTAAAATGAGAGCTTTTGGTGCAATAACAGTAAAAGTACTTTCCCGAATAGTTATGTTTGGTAATGGCTTTTTCAAAAAGTTGATTAGCTTTTTGAATTTGGCTACTAATTTTTGGTAAATAACTAAATTTTAAGGGAGTTCCATATTCTTTAACCAATTCCATCAAATCAATGCCATTAAAATGCAAATGATTATCCATTACTTCAAATCCATGGCGCGGAAAAAAGAAAGTTTGATGAATTAAATCGGTGTACCTGTTACGAAGTTGTGCTGTCAATGCTATAAATGCTTATTTTAAAAATGTGAATGCAATTTTACACAAACACAAAGGTTTTTTTGTATGATTTTTTTGTAAAGTTTTTTCCCCTAATATTAATAAAATAGGTAAAATTAGAAATGTAATAAGAGTTCTGTTACATCCTATTTATCTATCGGGTCTCAAAACCTAAAATCAACCCAATATATGTATAATCTTGAAATAAAATTGTAAGAATAATTTATGACAAAACAACAAGGTTTGAAAACGTTAACTTTTGCAAATAATTATAGTTATTACAGTATTTCAAACTTTAAACTACCGTAATAACATACTAAAGGTTATTTCTTAACTAACTCATCGTTTAACTCATTGGCTTTAGCCACTTTTTGTAATACCCAAAGCACATAACGAATATCCACTGCTACGCTTCGGCTGTAGCTTTCGTTCCAAGCGTAATCATTAATGGTTGCCGTATAAGCTCTATCAAAATTAATTCCCACTAACTCGCCTTTGGCATTCATTACTGGGCTTCCACTATTTCCGCCTGTAGTATCTAAATTATATAAAAAGTTAACAGGCAAATCGCCTAAGCTTGGTTTTAACAAATCGCCATACTCTTTAGCTGCGTACAATTCTTTAATTAAAGGTAACAATTCATAATCAACTCCATCTTCTTTTTCAACCACACCACGTAAGCTTGTAAATGGACCATGGTATTCAGCATCGTTTGGCGAATAACCTTTTACATAACCATAAGTAAAACGCAAAGTTGCATTGGCATCAGGCACAAAGTTTTTATTTTGGAATACCGATTTTGCATCTACATATTTAGCCATTAATAAATTCAATTCAGCTTCACGTTTTTTATCTTGCTCATCGTAAAAATTGATTTCTTTATTTAAGCTAGCAGCTAAATCTAACAATGGATCTTGCAATGCAAAAAGCTTTTCAATGTCTTCATTAGCCAGTTTTTCAATCATTTTGGTATCTTTAAAAATGGTTTTACTGTACAATTCATCAGCATTGATACTTTTTTCAAAAGTTTCAACTCTGTTATCTTTATTAAATTGTTTGGCATCGGCTTGCATTTTTTTAAAGGCAGCCATTTCAAAAGGCTCATCGTATTTACTAAACGCTACCGATAATGCTTGCTTCAATTTTAAACCTTGTTTTAGTTTAAAATCGGTTCTTTCTGCATCATTTTTTAGTAATTGGTAAGTATTTTTAAAATTATCAATTGCCGCAGCCATTGATAACATTGGAGTTACGCTGTAAATTTGATCGTACCATAAATTACGAGGTGCGTATTTTAAAATTTTGTCATACAAAACATTGATACGCGGAATAACATTGCTATAAGTGGCTTTTAAAACTTCATCTTTAGCTAAAAAATCTTGCAAAGCAGCTTCATCTTTGTATTTTTTAGCTGTTAAACCAGTCCTTCTAAATCCTTGTAATTTGCCTTTGAAATTTTTGGTAGTATTAGCCAATTGTTTTATGCGTGAAGCATATTTTATAGCCAAAGTTTGATTGCCTTTGCTCAATTTCTCCATTTCCTCAATCTGCCAATCGTATATATTAATAATGTATTGCAACATATATTGTTCGTGGTATTTATAAAATGCAGCAGGCTGATGGCGGTATGTGCGGCCTGGGTAACCCAATACAAACACAAAATCGTTTTCGTTAACACCTTTAGGATTTATAACCAAATGTTTAGCTGGTTTGTAAGGCACATTGTTTGGCGAATATTCAGCTGCACTTCCATCAGGAGCTACATAAGCTCTTAAAAAAGCAAAATCGCCACTATGACGAGGCCAAACCCAATTGTCTCTTTCGCCTCCAAACTCGCCTATGCTGCGGGCAGGCACATAAACCAAGCGTACATCTTTTAATAATTTATAGCGGAATAATACATAAGTGCGACCAGTAAACATTTCCGAAATTTCGCAGCTTAAAGTTGGATTGGCTTTATTTTCTGCATCGGTAATGGTTTTTAAATTATTGGCAATTATTTTTAACCTTTCAGCAGCATCAGCAGTGCCTTGTGTGCCTTGCAATACTTTGGTTGACACATCTTCGTAGCTAGCAGCTATTTTACAAACCAAACCTTTGGCTTGCGCTTCTTGGTTGTGAGTGCGGGCCAAATAGCCATTTTTTATATAATCGTTAACGGTATCGCTAATGGCAGCTACAAAACTAAAAGCACAGTGGTGATTGGTAACAATTAAACCATCGTTGCTTACAAAACTGCCGGTACAGCCGCCCACGCGCACAATGGCGTCAACTATGCTAACTCCATTTGGGTTATACAATTCGATAGGTTTAATTTTTAAACCCACCTTTTTAAGGTTAATATTTTTAAGTTCCGACAAAGGAAACATGCCTTCATCCGTTTTATGGCTTTGGAACAAGCCAATTGAAATAAAAGTTAAAGTTAGTAAAACGTATTTTTTCATACCTATTTTTAAAAGGTTAGCAATTTAAATTATTTAACTGTTAATCAAAGTATCATTCATACATTAAATCTATTGGATTTACTTACGTTTAAATAGCTGTTTTTCTGAAAATGTGTGGATTAGACTAAAGATATTAATTTTATATGATGGTAAAATAAATTTTTATAAAACTTTAAAAATAAAGTAAATTGCCAGCCAAAATAGAATTCATTCTATTTCAACTTTAGATTAATTAATGGAAAAAAATAAGAATAATTATGCCATAATTATGGCAGGTGGAGTTGGAAGTCGTTTTTGGCCAGCTAGCAGAAGTACCTATCCAAAGCAATTTCTAGATATTTTAGGTACAGGCAAAACGTTAATGCAACAAACTTATGATAGGTTTTTAAAAGCTTTTTTGCCTGAAAATATATTTATAGTTACCAATGCAGCTTATATCCCATTAGTTAAAGAGCAATTACCTGATATGCCTGAAGACAGAATTTTAGGCGAGCCAACTGCAAAAAATACTGCCGCTTGTATAGCATATGCAAGTGCCAAAATTCATAAATTAAATACCCACGCTGCTTGTATAGTAGCACCTAGTGATCACTTAATTTTAGATGAAGAAAAATTTTTAAATTATGTGAACGAAGCAATGGCCTATGCCCATAAAAGTCCCTCGTTGGTTACTTTAGGAATCAGACCAAGTAGACCTGATACTGGATATGGTTATATTCAATATATTGAGGAAACGGTAACAGCTGATATCCATAAAGTAAAAACATTTACTGAGAAGCCTACCTTGGAAATAGCCAAAACCTTTATGGAAAGTGGCGATTTTTTATGGAACGCAGGTATTTTTATATGGTCTATTTCATCCATTAAAAAAGCTTTTAAACAACATTTGCCTGAGCAATATGATATTTTTGAAAGTGCCTCACAAAGTTTATTTACAGAAAATGAAGCCGAAACTATTAGAGCATTTTATGAGCAATGTAGAAGTATAAGTATTGATTATGGAATTATGGAAAAAGCTGAAAATGTTTTTGTAATTCCAAGCGAGTTTGGTTGGAGTGATTTAGGCACTTGGACCTCATTGTACGAAATATCGACAAAAGACGAAAACGACAATGCCATTAAAGGAAAAAATGTATTTCTTTACAATGTAGATGGATGTTTGGTAAACAAAGCTGAAACACTAGGGAACAAAATAATAGCCATAAAATCGGTGAAAGACTTAATCATAGTAGATACTCCTGATGTGCTTTTAATTTGTGATAAAAACCAAGAGCAAGAAGTGAAACAAATTGCTACCGATATTAAAATAAAATTCAACGATAAGTATTCATAGCACAAAAAAGCCCATTTGAAAATTTTCAAATGGGCTTTTTTTATTATCGTTGCGCATATCGCTTTGCGCTACCATTACTTGGCTTAGCTTGGTTAGTATTGCTTTTAGGTCTATTACCTCTTGGTTGTTGGTCGCTGCGTGGCGAACGGCCTCTAGGTTGTTCCTTAGGCTTTATTTCAAAATCTTGCATTGGGTAATCGTGGTCATCAATTACTGGAATTGAAATATTAATTACCTTCTGAATATCCTTTAAATACGCTTTTTCTTCAAAATCGCAAAACGATAAAGCAATACCTTTGGCACCTGCTCTACCTGTTCTACCAATTCTGTGTACATACGATTCAGGAACATTAGGTAAATCGTAATTGATAACATGCGTTAAATCGTCAATGTCAATTCCGCGCGCTGCAATATCAGTAGCTACCAAAGCCCTAATGGTATTGTCTTTAAAATCGCTTAATGCTTTTTGTCTCGCATTTTGCGATTTATTACCATGTATAGCTGCCGATTTAATACCTGCTTTTGCTAATTCTTTCGAAATTTTATCGGCCACATGTTTGGTTCTGGTAAATACCAAAGCCGATTTGATGGTTTTATCATTTAAAATATCAACCAATAAATTGCGTTTGTTATTTTTATCTACAAAATAAACGGCTTGCTTAATGGTTTCGGCTGTTGACGATACCGGAGTAACCTCTACCTTTTCGGGTTTGTGTAAAATGGTATTAGCCAATTTAGTAATTTCAGGCGGCATGGTAGCCGAAAAGAAAAGTGTTTGACGTTTAAAAGGTAATTTGGCAATTACTTTTTTTACATCGTTCACAAATCCCATGTCTAACATACGGTCGGCTTCATCAAGTACAAAAACCTCTAAGCTTCGTAAATCAACATAACCTTGGTTCATTAAATCTAGCAAACGGCCTGGAGTAGCTATTAAAATATCAATACCTCTGCGCAAAGCATCGGTTTGCGGTTTTTGACCTACACCACCAAATATAACAGTGCTGGTAATGCCTGTGTATCTGCCGTAAGCTTTAAAACTTTCGTCAATTTGAATGGCAAGCTCTCTTGTAGGTGTTAACACCAAAGCTTTTATTTTTTTAAATCCTTTTTCGTTACTTTTAGTTTTATATAAATTTTGTAACATTGGAATGGCAAAAGCAGCTGTTTTGCCTGTTCCTGTTTGGGCGCAGCCCAATAAATCTATTTTGTTTAATACTATCGGAATTGCTTGTTGTTGGATTGGAGTTGGGGTTTCGTAACCCTCGTCAGTTAATGCCTTTAAAATAGGCTCTATTAACTGCAAATCAGTAAATTTCATTAATTAATTGTATTGTTTGTAATACTTTTAATGCACCTAAATAATTGGAGAAGAATAATTTATTTACTCATTAAAAGTACACAAAGGTATGCCATTTAAGCCATTAACCTAATTTTATTATTTTGGGTAGTCTGAACTGTGATTTTTTTGATTAAGAAGATTGGTTTGATTTGTTTTACAATTGTTTAATCATAATCATAACTAATCATTAGAAACTCCTTAATTAAAAATTACAGTTTAGCCTTATATTTTTTATTGTTTAGTCGTTTAAAATTCAAACTCGTTTCGCCAAAATTGATTAGTAAACCAATTTCTAAATTATACGCTTCTAAGTAGTTAATTGCTTGAGCAAAATGAACATCTTCCAATTCTAAAATAGCCTTTAATTCAACAGAAATAACACCATCAACTAAAAAATCTACACGCCTTGTACCTATTTGCTCTTCCCTATAAAAAATAGGCATTTCAAATTCTCTTGCAAAAGATATTCCAGCCATTTTCATTTCTATTTCTAATGCCCTTTGGTATATTAATTCCTGAAAGCCATTACCTAGGCTTTTATGCACAGTCATTGCGCAACCAATAATTTTACCAGTTAATTCAGAGTATTTGTATTCTTTTTTAATCATCTAAAACATTCTAAAATCGCAAAATACTTTAGATATTTTTCGATTATTTAATTTTTGCCTCAAATATATTGTTTCTTGAATAATTTAACATTTTAGATGTTTTCTAGTTGCCATACCAAATATTATTAAACTTTCATTTAAATCAAAATAATCAAAAAATTCAAATAAATCATGGTTCAGACACTATCTTTAAATCAAAACGGCATGCGCATAATTTGCTTATTATTCAAATTTTGTTGGGTTGGTTCGTCAGGTTTAATGAAAACCTTTAGTGGTAACTTTAAATCACAATGCATACAAGAATTTTTTCCTGAATAAATCATTTCAAATTTTAAATAAGTAATAGAATCCTTGTTAATACAAACATTTTGTAATTTCATTTTGGAATAACCAGTGAATGATGAATAAATATTATATATGCCAAAAGTAACTTTGTCTAATATAAACAAACCATTACTATCTGAACAATGCGATTTTTTAAAACTGTCATTTTCTATGGTTACCATAGCATATTCAATTGGCTTCTTCGTTTTTGCATCAATTACTTTCACTTCCAATTTGCCATATTGAACAGTATCTGATTGGGCAAACAAGTTTAGGCCAATTACAAGTATGGCAAGAGTTTATATGTATTTAACCAACCTCATTTATTTGCCAATTATGGCTATACTTTGGTCCATTCCTGCTAAACGAACACCATCCAAATAATAGGCAGTATTTTCAGGACGAGCACCCATAATGCTTGGTGTTTCGCCATTACGCGAGTCAACTCCACGCATATAAGCCGCGATGGTATTGATGTTTGGTTTTGGTGCTCTTAAAAGCGGATTGATTGGCTCTTGAACCCTCCATCCTCTGCAAATAGACATGGTGCATGTTTGCCTTGAAGAGAAAAGTGAAAAATCTTGAATTGAAATGGAAGAAACATTTTCATTCAAGCTTATGAATTGGTTTTCTTCTTCATGATTTATAGAGTTAACAAGCATTACAAACCCACCATTTGGAACACAGGCTACACAATAGTTTCCGTTAGAATCAGTTTGGGTTTGGTAGAGTTTAGTATTATTATAAATGGTTACTGTGGCGTTGGCTAGTGGTAAGTTTATTTCATCGGTAACAGTTCCTGATATTTTATTCAGAACTGTTTGGGTATTTTGAGCCAATATTATTTGTCCAACTAAAAGTAATATGATGCTTAATGTAAATGGTAATTTCATAATTTGATTTTTTTAAAAGTGAAACAAATTGCGCAATACCAATTAGTCACCAACATTGTTAAAATGGTTGTATGGATGTTTTGTTTATTTCATGCCTCATTAATGGCCTTGATATGGTGTACTTTATTGCTCTATTTTTTTTCCATAAATATATTTTTATATACTTAATTTGCTCTCCTAAATTTTATATTAAATAGAAGTCCTTTTCACAATTTTTGGCCTCATGGTTTGATTTTTTAAGGGTAGTTATTATTTGATAAAAGTAATTTTATTTTACAGTGATAGTTAAACAAAAAATTCATTTCATTATCAACCCCATTTCGGGCGGATTAAGTAAAACACATATACCGGATTTAATTTTTAAAATCTTAGATAAAAACCAATTTGACATTCAAATTTTTTATACCCAAGGACAAGAAAGCAATCATCATTTGGCTGCCGCAAGTGCTATGGAAGCTGATATTGTAATAGCTGTTGGTGGCGATGGTACTATAAACAATGTGGCGCAATATTTAGTAAATACCAATAAAATTTTTGGTGTAATTCCTATGGGTAGTGGCAATGGATTGGCGCGAGAACTAGCTATTCCAACTAATCCCGAAAAAGCCTTACAACTCATCAATCAACAAAAAATCAAAGTCATTGATACTTGTAAAGCCAATAATCAGTTTTTTATCAATATTGCGGGTGTAGGTTTTGATGCGCATATTGCTGATTTATTTTCGAAAGCCAAATCAAGAGGGTTTAAAACTTATACTAAAATTACACTAAAAGAATTTGCGAATTATAAAAACAAAAACTACACTTTACATTATAACGACCAACAAACTAATGTAAAGGCTTTTATGGTATGTATATGTAATGGAACTCAGTTTGGCAATAACGCCTATGCCGCTCCAAAAGCCATATATAATGATGGTCTTTTTGATGTTGTGATATTCAATTCTTTTAAAATATGGCAAGTACCATTGATTGCTTACAAATTATTTAAAGGCGATGTAAGCGACTTGCCATTTGTACAAACATTTAAAACCAACCAGATAAGCATAACCCGATCCATTAAGGAAGTGGCAAATATAGATGGAGAAGCAATGGTCCTAGAAAAAGACATTCATTTTAAAATATTTAAACAAAGTTTGAAGATTTTTGCTAGCTAAAATTCAGACATCATTTTAAAAAGATTTGCTTATTTTGCAGCCCAATTTATGAGCGAAGAAGTATTCAAAAAAGTAGTATCGCATTGCAAGGAATATGGTTTTGTATTTACCAGCAGCGAAATTTATGATAATGGTTTGGGCGCAGTGTATGATTACGGCCAAAATGGAGTAGAGTTAAAAAATAATTTACGCCAATATTGGTGGAAATTTATGGTGCAAATGCACGATAATATTGTGGGGCTTGATGCTGCTATTTTTATGCATCCAAAAACTTGGAAAGCCAGTGGCCATATTGATGGTTTTAGCGACCCTATGATTGATAATAAAGATAGCAAAAAACGCTATAGAGCTGATAATTTATTAGAAGATAAAATTGCTAAATACCAAAAAGATGGCAAAACCAATAAAGCTGATGAATTACAAAATGCTTTAGATGCTGCTTTACTAGCAAATGATTTGGCACAATTAAAAACCTTAATTGAGCAACACGAAATAGCTTGCCCAATTAGTGGAACTCGCAATTGGACTGATGTTCGCCAATTTAACTTAATGTTTAGCACCGAAATGGGTGCAATGGCCGAAGATGCAGATAAAATTTACTTACGTCCGGAAACAGCTCAAGGTATTTTTGTTAATTTTTTAAATGTTCAAAAAAGCGGAAGAATGAAAATTCCGTTTGGAATTGCGCAAACTGGTAAAGCATTCAGAAATGAAATCATTGCACGCCAATTTATTATGCGTATGCGTGAATTTGAACAAATGGAAATGCAGTTTTTTGTTCGTCCGGGTACACAAAAAAAATGGTTTGAATATTGGAAAGAAGCACGCTTAAAATGGCATTTAGCACTTGGTTTTGATAAAGATAGTTACCGTTACCACGACCATGTTAAACTAGCCCATTATGCCGATGCAGCAGTTGATATTGAATTTGATTTTCCTTTTGGATTTAAAGAAGTAGAAGGTATTCACTCTCGTACCGATTTTGATTTAAAAAGCCATCAAGATTTATCAGGCAAAAAAATGCAGTATTTTGATGCTGATTTAGATGAAAATGGTAAACCATACGGAAATTATATTCCTTATGTAATTGAAACCAGTATTGGTTTAGACAGGTTGTTTTTATATACCCTTTGCGCTAGTTACAAGGAGGAAGAAGTAGGAGAGGGTGATAAAAAAGATACCCGCGTAGTATTGGCTTTACCTCCAATTTTAGCACCTTATAAAGTGGCTATTTTCCCTTTAACTAAAAAAGATGGATTGCCAGAAGTAGCTCGTAAAATAATTGATGATTTGAAGTTTGATTACAATTGTTTTTACGAAGAAAAAGATGCTATTGGTAAGCGTTACCGCAGACAAGATGCCTTGGGAACTCCTTTCTGTATAACAGTTGACCATGAAAGTTTAGAAAACCAAACGGTTACCATTCGTTACCGCGATTCAATGCTTCAAGAGCGAATTCCAATAGCTGATATCAAATCTATTTTGGATAAAGCCATAAGCTGGAAAGATATATTAAGCAAATAATAAAAAGCCTCGAAGTAATGTTCGAGGCTTTTTTGTTAAGAATAAATATTAAGATTTGGTGATGTATTTAAGTAATAGATAAGAGAAGATATTTTACTATTTTAATTGGTTTCTTGTTTAAAATTGGGTTTCGGCTTATAATTGCTAATAATATTATTTACATAAATAAAACATGCTTGTTAGAACTTTTGGAAGTGCCGTTTATGGTGTAGATGCAGTTACCATTACAGTAGAAGTAAATGTAAGCGAAGGCAATGGGGTAGGTTATTTTTTAGTGGGCTTACCCGATAATGCAGTAAAAGAAAGTCAACATAGAATAGAAACTGCATTAAAAAATAACCACTATAAAATTCCAAGGCAAAAAGTAGTAATTAATATGGCTCCGGCCGATATTAGAAAAGAAGGTTCATCGTACGATGCCACTATTGCCATTGGTTATTTAGCAGCTTCCTACCAATTGGTGGCTGATAATATTGAGAAATACATCATTATGGGCGAGCTAAGCCTTGATGGTTATTTAAAACCTATAAAAGGCGCATTGCCTATAGCCATAAAAGCGCGCCAAGAGGGTTTTGAAGGATTTATTTTACCACAAGAAAATGCCAAAGAAGCTGCCATTGTAAATAACTTAAAAGTATATGGTGCTACTCATATCCGCGAAATCATTGAGTTTTTTAATGGGGACGAATCACATTTATCTCGTTATGAAATTGATACACGCAAAGAATTTGAAGAAAATTTAGCTTTAAACGAAGACGATTTTGCCGATGTAAAAGGCCAAGAAAATATAAAACGTGCATTAGAAATTGCAGCAGCTGGTGGTCATAACGTTATTTTGATTGGACCTCCGGGAGCTGGAAAAACCATGTTGGCCAAACGTTTACCAAGCATTTTGCCTCCATTAAACTTACACGAAGCCTTAGAAACTACCAAAATACATTCGGTGGCAGGCAGATTAAAAGGCGGTTCATCGCTATTATACATGCGCCCTTTCAGAGCGCCTCATCACACCATTTCTGATATTGCTTTAGTTGGGGGTGGCAATGTGCCTCAGCCAGGCGAAATAAGTTTGGCACACAATGGCGTATTGTTTTTAGACGAATTACCTGAATTTAAACGAACCGTTTTAGAAGTAATGCGTCAGCCATTAGAAGAAAGGCGAGTAACCATTTCAAGGGCCAAATTTAGCATTGAATATCCTGCTAGTTTTATGTTGGTAGCCAGTATGAATCCTTGCCCATGTGGTTATTTTAACCATCCTGAGAAAGATTGTGTTTGCGGCACTACCGTAGTTCAAAAATACTTGAGTAAAGTTTCTGGACCGTTATTAGACAGAATAGACATTCACATAGAAGTTACGCCTGTTAATTTTGACCAACTGGCCGATACACGCAAAGCCGAAAAAAGCGAAAACATTAGAGAAAGAGTAATTAAAGCAAGGTTGGTGCAAAGTGCGCGTTTTGCCAATAATCCCAATATTTATTGCAATGCACAAATGAGCAGTACACAAGTGCGCGAGTTATGCCAAATAAGTAATATTGGCCAAACCTTACTTAAAACTGCCATGAACAAATTACAACTTTCGGCCAGGGCTTATGATAGAATTTTAAAAGTAGCCAGAACTATTAGCGATTTAGCGGGAAGCGAAGAAATAAAAACAGAACATTTAGCCGAAGCCATTCAATACCGAAGCCTTGATAGAGAAACTTGGGCTGGAAATAATTAAAAGATGGAAAAACTGCAAAAAATCAAAGCATTTTTTATGCAAGATAAAACCCTCATTGGGCTTTATATATTAGCTACTATAGTGGCTAGTTTGCATTTATATTTATTGCCCAATAATACATTTGGTGGCACTTACACGCATTATAACAACTATGTAATTTTCAAATATTCGTTCATCCATTTAATTGATTACAAAGACCTTTACATCCATCATTTAACCGATCAATACGATTTATTTAAATACAGTCCTGCTTTTGCTTTGGCCATGGCTCCATTTGCTATTTTACCTGATTGGCTTGGTTTGGTAGTTTGGAATTTAATAAGTACCATTTTGTTGTTATGGGCTATTTTTAAACTAAATATCTTAAACATCACCCAAAAACAAATAGCTTTATTATTGATTTTTTTTGAAACATTAACCAGTTTACAAAGCGCACAAACCAATATATTAATGGTTACTTTGTTCCTGTTTGCTTATCATTTTTTCGAGTCAGAAAAACCGCATTGGGCAGCATTAATGCTCATGCTTTCAGTATTTATAAAATTATTTGGTTTGATACTTTTTCCATTGTTTTTATTGTATAACCAAAAGCCTAAATTTATTTTATGGTCAATTATTTGGTTTGTGGTATTGCTGTTAATTCCGTTAGTAGTAGTTAGCCCAAATCAGTTGATTTTTTTATACAAAAGTTGGTGGTTAATGCTTCAGCAAGATCACTCGGTAAGTTATGGTCTTTCGGTAATGGGTTGGATAAAAACTTGGTTTTTTATTGAACCAAATAAAACTGCTGTAGTTGGTGCAGGCTTATTGATATTGGGCACAAGCATTTTATTGTTTATAAAAAACAATACAGCTACACAGCGTACTTTACTTTTTGCCAATAGCTGTATTTGGGTAATTATTTTTAACCATAAAGCCGAATCGAGTACGTTTAATATAGCCTTGGTAGGTGTGGCTTTGTATTATTTATTAATGCCCTCAAGTAAACTTAAAAAAGGTTTACTAATCAGTTGTATTTTACTTACTAGCCTTTCGCCAACCGATTTATTTCCACCATACGTTCGAGTACACATTATAGTGCCTTATGTACTAAAAGCAGTGCCTTGTATTTTTATATGGTTCCATATAAACATATATTTATATGAAACCATATTGATAAGTAAGAACAAAAATTAAAGTGCTTTTATTTTTCTGATAGTTTGTAGCCTTTTTTTATACCTAGTTGTACCGCATTGTATAAGTTTGCAATGCCTCCTGTAATACAGATATCCGACAGTTTTACCTTTACTTTTGTACTTGGAATAAATACTTTTTTATTATACTTAATTGCTGATTCGTTAATCAAACTTTTAGTTTGCTCGGCAGTAATATCAGGAAAATAAGAGCGTAAAACAGCGGCCATACCTGCTACCACAGGAGCGGCCATACTTGTACCGTTAAAAGTAGCATATTTACTTTCAGGAATACATGAATAAATATCAACTCCTGGTGCAAAAACATCCACTGTTTTTTTTCCGTAATTGCTAAATGTTGCCGTAAGGTATTTTTTTTGTTTCCAACTTGAAGCTCCTACTTCAATCCAAGCCCTTGCGCTTAATTCAGAATTATAATACCTAGCAGTAGGATAATTTTCTATAGTATCAATATTTTGGTTATCATTTCCTGCTGCATGTATTACCAATACATCTTTATCCATTGCATATTTAATAGCTTCATCCACATATGTTTTGTTTGGAGATAATGCCTTGCCAAAACTCATATTAATAATTTTAGCACCATTATCAACAGCATATTTTATTGCATTTGCTACATCCTTGTCCCTTTCATCACCATCAGGAACAACCCTTAAAATCATTATTTGCGCATTATCGGCAACTCCATTTATACCTTTATTGTTGTTTCGGGTTGCAGCTATTATTCCAGCTACGTGGGTACCATGATCACCTTTGGGACCACTTACATAATTATTGCCGTAAATACTTTCAGTTAAATCTGCATAATTATCACCAATAATTTTTCTGCTATCAAAATCCTTGCTTAAGTGATAATCTAATTGTGTTTTAAAATAATTTTTTCCTTCACCAATTTCAACAAGTAAATCATTGATACTTTTATTTTGTTTAACCGTTATCAATACATTATCTAATGCTATTTTATCAAATGTTTCTTTTGCAGGGTAAGTTTTTATTTGTGCTATAGTTGGCTTATCAGTACCTAAATAGGTTTTTAATTTTAATATACTTTCTTCAATTTTGCTGTAAACCATGTATAATCTTTCAGCATTTTCATATTTTTTTTTATAAATAAGTTCAGCTTTTTTATATAATTTATATTCATCTTTATCTGAATTTAAAACTTCGGCTTCAGTCAAACCAGCAAATTTTTTGTTATAGGAATTGTATATTCTAGTAATCTCCAAGTTGTCTTGAACCACATTGGTATCTTTCCCTCCTATAAAATTCCACCCATTTATATCATCAATATATCCGTTATTGTCATCATCTTGTTTGTTACCTGCAATTTCTTTTGAGTTATACCAAATTACATTTTTTAAGTCAATATGAGATACCTCGGTTCCCCCATCAATTACAGCTACTATTACTGGATTAGGTTTTTTACCTTTTAATAATTCATTGTACGTTTTTTCGGTACTTACACCATATACTTTATTATCTTTTGGGTCCAAATTAAACCAATTTTCGGGTGCTTTTTTTTGAGCACTTACGCAAGTAGTAATTATGCTAAACGCACTAAGTAAATAACTCTTTTTAAATGGCATTATTATCATTATTATATTTTTGTTTTGTGCAAGTAATTATTTTTTATTAATAATACAAAAGCCTACCCAAAAATTGAGTAGGCTTTTTACATATAAGTAGAGCTGGAGGGATTCGAACCCATATCAAAAGTTTAGGTGCTGACGAAGCGAAGCATGTCAGCATCCTGACTGGCTTTGCCACGTCAGTGAAAACATCAACTAATGAAAGTTATTTACAATATTTTTTTACGAAATCTAATTTTCTGACTTTTGAAAGATTCTTGAGTTTTAGTTCAAGTTGATAGGCTTCAGCCTTTTCATTTTTTTTAACCGAATCCAATAATTCCCAAGGGATATAAGGTTTAGTTGACTTATTAAACCCTTGATTATGTTCTTTAATTCTTCGCTCAATAGAACTAGTATGGCCTATATAGTATTTGTCAAAAGCTTTAGAATAAAGTATGTAAACAAAATACATGTACTCTAATTAATAATAGTAGCCTCAACGAGAATCGAACTCATATCAAATGTTTAGGAAACATCTATTCTATCCATTGAACTATGAGGCCATATAAAAACTTGAAAAAGAGTGATTTATGGATTTACTTACTTACAAATCTAGTTAATTTTCTTGCATTATTGCAATTTTAGTCTTCAAAAGTAATCAATTTGCACCCTAGAATGCAAAAAAATTAAGTAAGGTGCATTAATAATTAATAAGGGGTTTTTGACTTGGTGTCAATAGATAGGAAGTTAAACGAATAAAAAGTTTTGATAATAAACTGAATAATTAAAATTTAAGATTTTTACTTTGTTTATTAATGAATTCCTTTTGTTTTTTTATTAATTCTGATTGTGCAGAAACAAGTGACCTTAAGTTATCATTGTCCTCTTCTATTTCTTTTATTCTATTTTTTAAACTTAATAATTGCTCACGTTGATTGACGTTTAATTCTGATGATTCGGATACAACTGAAGACTCTAATTCATTGATATCTAAATCCAAAACTTCACATATTTTCTTTAATGTATAATGGCTGGCTTTACCTGTTTGTTCTATACTTGAAATGAGAGGGCGTGTTTTATTTATCATTTCTGCAAGCTCCTCTTGCTTAAGTTCTTTACTAATTCTAGCAATCTTAATTCGTAAGCCGATATGCATACACAAGGTTACATTATAATATTTTGTCACTATGATATATTTACTTACTTAATGATAAAAAAATTATTAAATTGATAATTAAATTATTTTATTTGTAACTTAATCAGTTGTTAAAGAAATAAACTTTGCTCAAATTAATCAAAATACAAGGAGACATTTTTCAATTGACGAATACTGACTATTCATTGGTATTCGGGCACTACGGAATGGAAATG
This sequence comes from Bacteroidota bacterium, assembly GCA_027491085.1. Taxonomy (GTDB): domain Bacteria; phylum Bacteroidota; class Bacteroidia; order UKL13-3; family UKL13-3; genus JAAFJM01. The sequence continues at coordinate 466,202 of JAIXWW010000011.1, read as the reverse complement.
AGTAGAACAACCAAACAAATTGGTATTTATGATAACCCTTTTTTATCTGCTCAACCAATTAATTATCCAAATCATTCAAATAGGCTTATTAGGTTTATAGATTCAAGTCAATGTTCGGATGAGAAATTACGAAGCACCATTCACGATTGGTTAAAAGAAGCAAACCAAAAAGGTAAAAAACACTTAGCAACCAACGGAGATAATAATATTTTACAACCTGAAAACAATATCAAACCAGAGTTTGAAATGAGACAGTTTGAAAGAGCAAGGTTGATTGAAAGTTTGATTTTGAGTTGGAGCAAATTCAATCAAAATAATTTTGAAACAATTACATTGATTTCAATGGATCCTGATTTTTTAGAGATTTAGCTAATTTTAAACACAATGATAATTAACCATCTATAAACTTGAAAAGTAAAAAAGTAAAACTTAAACATCCAAAGCCAGCTATTGTACCTGAGCCAAAAGGAGTAAAGCTTTTGTTAACAAATAAGTTGAAATCAGATTTAATTAAGAAATAATGAGTATTCAACTTTTTACAAATAATGTAAACCATCAATAAGCTAATTGTATTTAATAAAATAAATTAATGAAACTACTTTTTATAAGATTTCTATTCTTAATTTTTTGTCATCTAGGGATAGCTGCAGCTCTAAGTCAAAACAAAATGCCAACTTTAATGGTGATTCCCTCTGATAATTGGTGTGAACAAAGATATTTTATGTCAAAAACTGAAAATCAAGGCTTATCAATTAAAACACCAGATTATAAAAGAGCATTTCAAGAAGACACCGAAATTGGCTTAGTAATCTCTAAGATTGGTCAATTAATGATTGATAATGGATTTAGATTAAAAGATGCAGAGCAAGAGATAAAAAATCTATCCAAAATTTCTGGAGAAGATTTGGTTACATCTAGTACAAAATCAAATTCAGATATTTCAGAATCACCTCTTGATAAAATCATTAAACAAGCAAAGGCAGATTTAATTATTCAAATATGGTGGAATTTAAATTCAGATAACTCAATTTCATTTACATTAGAAGCTTTAGACGCATATACGAGTAAAAGAGTAGCGGTTTCTAGTGGCACATGTAAAATGAATGAAAATAAAGTTATGGCAACAATTTTAGAAAATGCCATAAAAAAGAACTTAAATCCATTTTTAAAACAATTGAAAGACTATTTCAGTGATATACAAATCAATGGAAGAGAGGTTGTGATTAGGATAAAAAAATGGGACAATTGGGATAAAAATTTAGAAGATGAAATTGGGGGAAAAGAAGTTAATCAAATAATTGAAGAATGGGTTTCAAAAAATTCAATTAATAGTACTTATAACTTGACTGATGCAAATGAGAATTTCATGCTTTTTGAGCAAGTAAGAATACCTACTATTAAAGATGGATTACCTTTAGATGCTAGAAAATTTCTACGAGGTTTACAGCTAGAATTAAAAAAGGAACCATATTTAATAACAAGCAAGTTGATGATCCGGGGGCTTGGCGAGTCAATTTTAGTAATAGGAGAAAAATAAAATGAAATATTTAATAGTTTTTTTATTATCGATCCAATTCTGTGAGTTAAAAGCTCAGAAAAATGAATCAAATAACCCGGAAATTTACAGAATAATTTTAAATCCCATTATTAATTCAAATGATTTAAGCTCGGATGCAAAGGGCATGCTTTCAAATCAAATGAATACAATTTTAACAAATAATGGTATGTCAGGTAATAGTATTAATCCAAGATTTGTATTCACAAATAAAATAACTTTATTGAATAAAGAAGTTATTACAGGAGCTATAAAATTAATTGCAATTAAAATTATAGTTTCATTTTATATAGGTGATGCCATTGATAATAGATTGTATTCAAATATTTCTTTCACTTTGAAAGGTGTAGGTGAGTCAGAAATTAAAGCGCAACTAAATGCCCTTAAAAACTTAAAAACGAATTCATCGGATTTAACATTATTTTTTAAAGAGGGAAGGGAAAAAATAATTAACTACTACGCTAATAATTGTGAATCAATTTTACTAGAAGCATCAAATTTAGAGTTACAACATAATTTTAGAGAGGCAATTTATTTGTTAAACTCTGTTCCTAATGCATGTTTAGAATGTCACAACAAATGTATTAGTTTGAGTTCAAAAATTTATCAAAATATGATTGATTTTGATTGTGAAAGTAAGCTAAAACAAATAAAATCAATTTGGGTAATTAATCAAAATTCTCTAAGTGAGATTTTTCAAATAGTAAGTTCTATAAATATTGAATCTAAATGTATGAATGAAGTAGATTCTTTGATTTTAATTTTTCAAAACAAAGTAGCACTAGATAAAAAAAATGCTGAAGCAGAGGAAATTAGAAGATATAATGAAAAAATTCAAGTTGAGAAAATTTCAAAAGAAAGAGAATATGATTTAGAGCAAAAAAGAATTCAAGCTTATAAGGAAATTTCAATTGAATACTACAAAAATCAACCCACAAGATACACATACAATATTATTTGGTAAACTATAATTTTTAAAACAATGAAAAAAACAATTACTATTTTATTAATTCAATTATTTTTCACTTTTAGTGTTAATGCTGGGAATGAAGTGGAAATTAAAACCTCAGCCATAGGTAAAAATAAGGAAGATGCTATTAGAGTAGCATTAAGATCTGCAATTGAACAAGTTTCAGGTGCATATTTAACATCTAGTTCAACAATAATAAATGATGAATTAATTAGTGAAAATATTGAGTCAATATCAAACGGAAATATTAAAAGTTATCAAATTAATGGAGAATACTTAATTGACCAATTTAATTATAGTGTTTCTATAACAGCAATAGTGTCATTAAATAAAATTGTTGAATACTGTCAACAAAAGGGTCATTCTGAAGTTAAAGTAAACGGTTCGCTCTTTGCCTCCAATATTACAAATATTGAGCTGAATAGAAGTGCAACATTAACGGCTTTAAAAAATCTTTTCAAAGTTGTAGACTTATCAAAGACAAAGAATAATTATTATGAATATGATTTTAAAATGAGTAAAATACTTGTAAGCGGATTTTATTGTGAAATTCAAATTCAACCCAATGTAGAAAATTATAAATCCTTTACAAATTACATTGTTAGTTCCTTAAAATCATTGTCTCTTAGTAAAAGTCAATCAATTGAATACAAGAGTATGGGTATTCAAACCGATGAATATATAATCGCTTTAAACAAGTCAAGTTCAATAGAGTGTATTTTATATAAGGATTGCAACAAAATTTTGAACGAACAATTGAATGAGTTTGATGAATTAAGGAAAAGTGCTGTAGTGGATTATGGTTTTGAAAAATTTTCAATTGTTAATTTTCTTAGATACAAAAAATACGATTCAAACGCTCAAAACAAAAAAGATGTTGGGTATGAAAATAATTTTTATAGTAATAATTTTAAATCATTTTATTCAATTAGTGATGGCTTTAATAATGGCATTAATAATTTTCAGAAAATAATTAAACCCTACAATAGTGATAGAGCAACTATTAATTTAAAATCGGGTAAAATAATATTCACAAAACCATTTGATTTTCTAATTGACCTTTCAATACCACAAAAGAAGACTATAAACTTTTATAGAGTCGAAGACTTGGATAAAATAAAAAGAATTGAAAGTATTAAAATCTATCCAATTGGAATAGATTAGGCTGAGGATTTTTGATATATTCTTTAATGTTAACATCTTAAATAATGAAAAAAAATATTATAATTAGTATAATACTTTTAACTATAACATTTAAAAGTATTGCGCAAAGTGAAATTAATAACAGCGTTAAAATAGGTATTCAAGTCTGGATGGTTAAAAATTTGGATGTAAACCATTTTAAAAATGGAGATATTATTCCAGAGGCAAAATCACGTGAAGATTGGAAAAAAGCTAATGATGATGAAACCCCTGCTTGGTGTTATTTACATTTTGACCCAACAAATAATGAAAAATACGGCAAACTATATAACTGGTATGCAGTGAATGACAAAAGAGGTTTAGCCCCTGAAGGTTGGCATGTTCCCTCAATTGAGGAGTGGAAGGAATTAATAGATGAAGTTGGGGGTGACGGTTCTAAACTAAAAAGTAAAGAAGGTTGGGAAATAGTAAAATTAATGGATGGTAAAAAAATGGAATTACCTGAATATGCCATAGAATCAAATAGTAAGGTTAATTATGCAAAAAAGTATTATAACAGTACTGGTTTTAATGCACTCCCAGGATTACATATTGATCATTATGGTAATATGGATGGAACTTCCAAAATACAGAATACAATTTTTTTGACATATGGTAAAACTGGAATATGGTGGAGCAGCAGTAAAATTGGAAATAGGTATGCTGGTTATTTTAGATTATTTAATGATCAAGAAAAAGGGTTATTAGATGATTATAGAGGTAAAGATTTAGGATGTGGTTTTTCGGTTCGTTGTATAAAATACTAATTATTTTTTTAACATTATGAGATATTTAGTATTTTCAATTTTATTTATTTTTAAGTTTAATTCTCAAATTTCTTCACAGACAATTAGGTCAAATCAATCCATTGCAAATTATGTCAAAAGAATGTACGAAGAAAGTAAGTTTGAGGGAGTAAAATTATTAAATGATGCGACAAAAAATTATTTGATTTCCGTTGTAATACTTGATAAAGGAAAATATTCAAGTGAATCTATTATGAGCAGGGTTGCTAATGTTAAAGCAAGAAGTCAGGCAAGTAATTTTATTAATGGTTCAAATATTACTACAGATTTGTTGATAGTTACTTCTGAAACTAAATCAAAAGAGAAAAATGACATTATTACTAAAAGTAATGAAATAATACACGAATCTTCTTCTGGTTTTATAAATGGAATGGAATTTTTAATTTCATTTGATGCAGAAAACAACCAATTTGTATATGTTCTTTTTAAAGAAATTAAAAAGTAAGAACACAGTTAAAATCAATTTAGGAATTTACTTTTCTCACTATACATTTATTCTGAAATTGGATTAGGGATTCTAAAATAGTAAAGAAGTATCCAAAATCCATTGAATTCCATTATCAATCCTCGGAGGGTTTAATTAACTTTAGAAAAGATGTGTTTAACTTATACTCAAATGATATGAAGTTACTTATAAATCTATAATAGGTTATACAGTTTACTTCCGTGTATCAACCCCATTCCTACACCAATATTGTTGGAAGGTAATAGAAAAATAGTTTATGAAATGGTATAATGGACAAATATAGGACCTAATAAACTTTTAATAATTGAAAATAGCATTATTTTCGAAATATGAATCAATTTAACAAAGAGAATACAATCCTTATTTATAGTAAAAATGAGTTATTAATTGAACAGTTAAAAACCATTAAATCAGAAAGTGACATTGAATACTATGAGGTTACCAAAATTGAAGATTTTATTGCCGTTCCTTCATTTTTGATAATTGTAGATTCTAATTTACTAAATGAAAAAATTTTGGAAGACTTTAATCAAATAGTACCCTATGAACAAATTAACGAATTATCTATAGTCCTTATTGGAGCACCTCATTTAAAATTAGATAGTTCAATTAAAAAATATACTATTATAATAAATGAAAAATTGGAGGGTTTAGATAAGATAATTATGAATAAGAAAGATTTTATTCGGCAACAATCAAATAGGCAAAGCCTAATGCTTCAAAAGTATAGAAGAATAATTAATTTATATGTTTCTACGTTAAAAAATAGACAATTAGATATAGATAAATATTGTGAAGAAAACCAAGTTACTGAAAGAACCTTGCGAAGAGATATTAAGTTATTAAAGGATATTTATACTGATTTTCATATATACCTTAACAGATCATGGACAAAATAAGAAACATAGTTATATTTATTTTTTTTGCACCTATTTGTTGTTTTGGACAACATTCAGCAGAAGAACTGGCATACATAAACGAAATCAACCTGATAAGAACCAATCCTAAAGCTTACATTCAATATGTTAAAGCTTACGCAAATTCAACAAGATTTGCACCAGAAAGAGAAATAGCTATCAAGGAACTTATCCCATTGTTGGATTCAATGAAACCCCTTCCTGCTTACAAAATCTCTGAGGAAGTTCGTAAAGAAGCTAACAAACACTTAGCGGATAGCACAAAAAGAGATATGGATCACGATAGAACTTATTCATGGTTGAAAATCCCTTGCAAAAGTATAGGTGAAAATATCACATATGGTACTAGCATTAGAGCCTCAATCTTAATAGCTTTAATAGATTACTCTTCACAAAGTAGAGGACACAGATCAAACATCTTGAACCCCAACTTAACTCACACTTCAGTTAGAAAAGTAGTTTTAGGTAATTCTAAAAATCGTTTTGAATGTGCCACTATCTGGTTGCAAAACTTTATTAAATTTTAAAACTTAGCCATATGATAAAGAAAGTAACTTTACGTAAAAAACTACTCTTAATAGAACTTGACGATATAGTGGTTGATCTTTCTGATAATGTAATGAAAAGAGTAAATAATTGGGAGCATTTATTTGAAACAGAAAAAGAAGTTGCCCTTAAAAACGTATATTTAGAATACCCTCATTATTATCAAAATCTATCACCTATCAATCTTGCTATTCAATCCATTAATAGCTTGAGTAATTTTTACGATATTTATTTTATTTCTGCGCCTTGTTGGGATATACCCAATATGTATACTGATAAGAGAATTTGGGTTGAAAATCACTTTGGAGAAAACTTTAGAAAAAAACTAATTTTAAGCCACAGAAAAGATTTGCAAGTGGGCCATTATTTGATAGACCGCAAAGGAAATAATGGTTCGGATAAATTTATAAATGAACTCATTCCTTTAGGCAGTGAGGAGTTTAAAGACTGGGACAAAGTATTGGTATACCTAATTGATAATTATGAAGTGTTTTGGCCTGAAACATTTGAACCAAAAAATAAAGGGAAACTTATTATTTAAGTATAATATGTTGATTGTTACAACGGCAAGGATATTTAGTTATTAGCGAGTTTAATTCTTCAATTATTGAACGCATTTCCGACTGAGGTCCTGAAATTTGCGATATTATAGAGATTTGCTTTTTATTGATTCTGTTTAAATTCAATTTTAAATAAAATTCATTATCTGAAGTAACTGTTTCAAAACAAAGTTCTGTATCCATAAATTGAAAAATTGGAATGGTTTCAATACCACTTTGTTTTTTTATTAACCAATTGAGAAAATCATGTAACTCTTCCACTAATAATAGACTTAAGGGAATGCTATATTCCTCATTTCCCAAATATAATTTTATACCCCCTTCTAGCCAATCACTATCAATACGATGGTATAGGTCTATTTCATTTTTATAGCCATTAACATAAATCTTCCATTTATCTGAATTCATTGTGCTTTTATTATGGAATAGTAATGAGTTCATTTAGAGAATAGTTAGGATTTTCTAGTTTAGCAAATAGCATTTTTGTTTCGTTATTTCCTCTAAAAAAGCAATAAATAAATGCCTCCATAATTTCACTTGAAGGGTAATTACTAAACAAATCCAAATTAACATTCTTGGCAAATTTTTCGATGTAAATATCCAAGGCTTTGTTGGCTTGAATATTCCCTTGAAGCTCATGTTTGGTGAGCCAAAGCAAGAAGTATTGAAGAGTACCCCCTAGTTCTTTATTGCGGTATTTTAACAGCCAATTGCCTTGTATTTTAAAGATACTATTTTCAATAATATAAGTAGAAATGGCTAAGGATTTAACCATTTCTATACATACCGCTTTACCCTCTTCTTTTGGTAACTTCATTAGTGTGGCAAAACGCTCACCTAACTTTTCAACTGTATTTGCAAAAATCAATACCTGTTCATCACTTATTTGCCATAAAACAGAATTGGTTTGTTGCAGCCATAAATACAAATTGCCACCAATTTTGTCATCCATATTTTCGTAAGGACTACCAAACTCTCTAGTGCTAATCCCTTGAAGTTTTTCTTCTGTAAATGGCACAAATACAATTTTAGGTGGATTGATTTTGAACCCAGATTGTTCTATGAGGGTGAGGGAGTTCATATACCGAATCCTCCTGCTTTTATACTACCACGATACTTTTCAGTATTTTCAATAGTTAAATATTCTTTAATTTTAGAGAAAGGTTGTTCATCTGTATTATTCTTTGCCCAATTAATAAATGAATCTTGAATTTCTGATTTATGATCTAACAAATAGTCTTTTAATGCTACCTTTGGTTTTGCTTGAACAAAACCACTCCAAATGCTTTCAGGAATTTTATTAATTAAGACGCCTAGATTAACTATCTCCTTCCAATCGGATTGGTCAAAGGCAAAAATATATTTTGAAAATTGAGAATAATTTTCGATAATTAGTTCTTCAGCAGGAATTTTGTTTATATAGGCGTAGCAGTCTAGTAAATTTTTATCATCATTAATAGTTCTTTTTGTAATACAATTAACTAAGTTATTTATATAACTTATGCTTAATTCTGTAAAAAAGGGAGTTTTCCATGCTCCAAAAGCATAATGAAGAGTATGAAAAATATGGAGTTGAAGTTTTACTATAATTTCAATGCGGTTTTTGGCTTCCTCAGGATAAAGGCCTGGTGGATCTGGATGTTCAGCTGTAATAAACCCTGACGAATTTCTAATATCCACTCCGTTAATGACTGACCTTTCATCAGCATATTTTATACTCAAATCGTTTATTGAATCATTAAAGAGCATAAAGCGTGGGTTAGATTCTGTTTCAATTAAATAAGCACCTAGAATAGGTGATGGTTCTCCCTCTTTAAATTTAATAAGTTCATCTTGGGAATAAATTGGAATAACTTTTTGTTCGAGTTTATGGAAAAAAATACCACTTTTATCCTCATAGTTGGACGTACCAGTTAGGTTCATTTGGTGAGTATTAAATAAGGTTTCAACTTTCTTTAAGATTTCTTCAAAATTTGTAGTTTTCATATATGTTGTATTTTAAAATATTTAAATGTCTTTTTTTTACTAATTGGAATTTCTAAATTAAAATATCAAACTGATTTTTAAGCAACATCATCACTTTAAACGTTTATTTTAGATTTATCAACTTAGAAAAAATTTCATCAAAGTTTATTATTGATGAATTTCCCTCTTTATTAGCCCAAGCCGTTGTAAATATTCCAAGCTCTTGTAGGGCAATTTTTGTTGAATTTTCATAAATTAAAAGATCTTCTCTGGAAATATTATCTACATAGAGATAGTAGAAATTTTCATTATATAAGGATTTAGTAGCTATTATTTTATTGCGAAGGTTATCAATATATTCTGAAATGGTTTTATCTTTAGAAATCATTGAATCAAAATCGCCAACTTTTGGATACAAACTTGCAAGATGACCAGAACCTGATATATAATTACTTAAAGAGACATATTTACCTAAGCTTTTTGAAATGTATGTATTAAAGAAATCTTTATCATTAAACCAAATCAGTTTTTCGTTACTAATCCTAACTAAAGGTTTCCCTTTCACACTATCATATTTATTCATGGCTTCATAAAGAGTCCTAATATCATCTAATGATTTAATGTTGGTTAAATCAAATATTTCTTTACAGCTATTACCAGGCATTCTTTCCTGATAATAATGTTCAAATACTCTTCTACCAACATTAGTATTATGTTTCCCAACATAAAGTGGAACAAATTTTAGCTCATTATCTATATGTAATTTTAATCCATAAATATAAACTCCCCCGCCTTTCGGATAATGGCGAGGATTCCACGGTTCAAAATCTTTAAAAGGATCTTTAGTTCCTGTTGGCGGATGCTGAAATATTATTTTCATATAATTTATTTTTTATTGATTGTTCATAACCACTTTACTTAGGTATTCTTCAACTACTGTCCAATTGGGAAATTTTTGGGTTCCAAAATGAATGTGTTCACCCATAAAATCGCCTGCACCATGTGATGTCCTATCGTCAATTAAGTAATCTCCAATGTTTAAGTTTTTTCTGTGTGTAAGGATTAGTTTCTTTCTAAAAGAGCTGTCAAAATGTTTTTCAATCCAAAGTCTTTTCTCTGTATAACTTTCAGGCACATTCCACATAGCTGCCGATAGAAAGTAAACATCAAAAAATTCTGCTAAGTTTTTAACAGCATCTAATGCTCCATGAATAGGTTCCAATTCAAGGAAAAAGTTTGGTACTGAACCGCAAATATCATCGGTTCTATCTCCCTTTTCTTCATCAGATAAGTTATCCCATTCAGGTAAGTATCTTTTAATTGATGATTCAAAATCAGCTAGAACACCATCCATGTCTATATATAAAATTTTTCTTTCGTTTTTCTGATTTTCCATATTATATCTATTTGTTTTTTTAGTAATACAATTCAATTTTCTTCTTTTTTATTTTTTTCAATTCGCTGTTTACATCTTCAATCGGATATAATGAAAACCTGTCTAAGTAATTTCCAATTCTTTTTGCCTTGTATAGTTTTAATGCAAAAGGAGGAATATTATTGAATGTGAAAATCCATAGGCTTCTATGCGAAGGTGTATATGGGTCGACAAACCAAGTCAATGGGGGTAGTTGAAATGTATCTATCTGCCAAAAATCTAAATTAGATTCAGATAAGTCGGTATCGCCACAAACTGAGGGATAAAAATGAGAAGCTTCCATTGGATTGAAACTATTGGGAATACTTGCAAAAACTCCTGTACAACGATTCTCAAATGCAATTAAGCCTTTTGAAAGTATAGATTCTCTGTTCAGATTATGACTTCCATGATAAACAAATCTTGGAACTGAGATTTCTTGAGTTTTATAATGCGTCAAGTTATCATAAATTTCTAGAATTATTTCTTCATTTATTTCTATATTTTGTTTTTTGTCAAGCTCTAGCAAATACCAAACTAATTTTTTAACTCTCCCATCTTTAAGATAATGTCGGAAATCATAATTCGTTAAAAGGGATTTTAATGGGCTTCTTTTTTGTGTTATATTCATTTTCTTTTTTAGTTTTAATAAAATCGCCAATCAACTAAAAAATAAATTTTGGCTCCATGTCAATGAACATTTGTTTTACCACTACTAATGATTTTGGTAATTAGCAATAAATCGATAAAACTACTTGCGAGAAATCATTGACAAATATATTATGCAATAAAAAAAAGTCAAATTTACGTGGACATATACACGTCCTTTCAAAAAAATACTTTTATGTAAATGCTTCCTCAAAACCAAGCACCATAATAAATTCAATAACAAAAATAACAAAATAACATAGATTCAAATGATATGAAGTTAGTTTTGTCTATAGTATAGGCACTCTCCTGAATATTAATCATATAAGCAGTAATTTAATTTACTTATAAATCTATAATAGGTTTTACAGTTTACTTCCGTGTATCAATCCCATTCCCACACCAATATTATTGGAAGGTAATCTTTGTTGAAGATATACAGCCGTTGAGGAAAGGTTCCTTTGTCCTAAAACATCTTGAATGATGGGTGTGGTTGCTCCCCTTTCCATTAAGTGAAGAGCTATTGAATGTCTGGGTGAATGACTTGTTAGTTTTCGGTTAATTCCTATTGTTTTACAAATGACTTTCAGATTAGAGTTATATTTACAAGTAGCTCTATGGATTGCATAGCTTAAATCTTTGTCAAATAAATCAGGTCTATCTAAATGGTTTTTGAACATATCGTATTCTAACAATGGAAAGATAAAACCTTCGGTTAAGTTTTGTATTTGTTTGAAAAACTCTTCTTTAATTAAGCCTTTGATTATTTGTTTTAACCTTTCAAGTTCATCAACAAGTTGTTTGTGTTCAAGTGATAATGAATATTCTAATTGACTAATCTTTTTATCAATATCTTCTAAGTTATAATTGTGGAGTTCTATATTAGAACGAATCATTGCAGCTACAATTGTTGCAGGTAATTTTATTGACCCTAAATTTAAGTTTTCAATTACTGAGTTATATTGGTAGGGATAAAGTGGTCTTAATGCCAATACGAGTTCAAATGAATATGGATAGATTCTTGTTTCTCCATTTTTCCTCATTCTAATAAGTATTCCTTTTGCTTTAAATTGTGAATTTGTAAGGGTTAGAATGTCGCTTATTCTTATACCACCGATATAATATTGGCTAAGAAAGATGGATTTAGTAATTGTTTGAATAGTTCCATTTTTAATACCTTTGGGATAATAATTTTCAAATATTGTAAGTTCATCTTTTGTAATATAATTGGCGTGTCCGAGTATCACTTTTTTTGATTCTTTATGAATAAAGCTAAAATCAGCAGTTGGACTTCCGTTATTCTTCTGAAACCATTTTTTTACATATGTAGAAAAGACCACCAAATAATTATTTAAGGTGGTTTTTCTTTTGCCATTTCTACTTTCGTTGATAGAGATGATACTTATTATTGATTTTAGTTTTTCTAGGCCTATAACATCGTTTATTGTTATCTTGAGCATTTCCAATTTCACCATTGCCTTTCTGAAAGACTTTGCAATAGTATTATACTTTTTGTAAGTACTATATTTTATTGTTTTATCTAAATGACCTAATTCCAACTCGTTTTCCATAAAGCATAGAATACAATCTTCATATTTTTTGTGTTTAGTAACGTCTCCCGACATAATATTTTCTATGATTGAATTTATAATTGTTGAATTTGAATTGGTATTTTTAACTCTTTTAGTTTTAACACACCAGTCGTCTATTGGTATTGTATATCCGATTGATAACCTGTGGACTTTTCCTTTTTCTGAAATCATTTTACAAATTCTACCCGTATTAGAGTTTTTACCTTGTGGCATTAAGATGATTGATACTTTTGTCATATTGCTAATATCCTCTATATTTTTAATTTATTCAATGCTTAAATATCTATGCAGCTTGTAAGTATTCGTTAATATAAAAGTTATCCATTACCGATGATATGATTACTGGAACCGTTTTATTTTTATTTTTTAAATAGCCTAAGTATTCATTGTAGTTATCCAATAAGTTATAGTTTTCATCAACTAACAGTTTGGTTTGGGGGATAGAATTATCCATTAATACTAAATCATTGGTACATATCATTTTTTTATCAGAAAGTTTAATTTTTGATATCTCAATCCATTCTATTTTCATCCTATTTTGGGGTTCTAAAATGTTAAATGATAGCCCATATTTCAGGGCTATCTTAATTGATTTAAGCTGCCATTTTATTGTTTAATTCTTCTTCAATGCTTTCAAGTCTAACTTTGGAAACTGATATGTAATTCTTATTCAATTCAAATCCCACGTAGTTTCTTCCTAATACTTGACAAGCAGCTCCTGTGCTTGCAGTTCCATTAAACCCATCAATAACTAAATCACCGGGTTTTGTAGTTAGATTAATAAAAATAGAGGGTATCATTAAAGGGAAAGTTGCATTGTGGTTTTGTTCTATTCCTCTTTCTTTACATTTCTTATTAATTTCGGTTGTATTTGAACTGTTCCATTTAATTATTCCCCCTTCATTTATTTCACGTAAATCAAAGATATCTTTTAAATATTTTGGTTTATTTGGTTTTCCAAATATCAGCGGATTATAGATTGGATCTGAAGGATTTGACATCCAATCTTTATAAAATTCATATTGAGGTTTTTTTCCAAAGTGAAATATTATTTCAAAAGTTGAAATTGGTTTGTTTTTAGGTGTTGAAGGTGTAAATCTTGGCTTCATCCAAATATAAGTGCCTGCTAAATGCCAACCTTTTTCTACCATTTTTAAAGCAAATCTGAATGGAGCTAGAGCATTATGATTTTTTGATTTATCAACGCTATCACCTAAATTTACGACCAAGCTACCTGTTGGTTTTAAAACCCTTCTAGTAGCTTCAAAATGTTCAACAAGATTTTTTACAAAATCATCAACATTACTTTCCCAACCTAATTCATTTTCGCCTAGGTTATAATTTCGTATTCCGCCCCAATATGGAGGGCTTGTAATATGTAAATCAACTGTATTAGAATCCAATTCATTCATTAGTGCTGATGATGAATTGTAAATGGTATATCCATTTCCAAATAGATTTTCAACTTCACCATTTGAATTGTTTCTTTCGTGTTTTATGTTGGTAAGATACCTTAAAACAGCCATTATTCCTTTTTTGGGATTATCTACTTGCGACCAAATTTCATTTAGCTTTTCCGTATCTGAATTAAATAATTGAGAGGCTAATCTTTCTATTTTACAAAGTCGTGCAATGGTAGCTCTTGAAACACCTAAAATAGTGTTTATTTTTTCCTGAGATTTTTTTCCCTTATGAACCAAATCTGTTCTAGTTCCTTGGCTAATGCCGTATGCTTTTTTTAATACTTTGTACTCTTTATATAAAACCGAATATTTTTTTATGCGACTAATATTACTGGATACAACATCAGCAACATTTAATTCATCATTGGTATTGTAAATTACAGGAACAACCTCCATATTTAACAATAGTGCTACTTTAAATCTCCTAACTCCAGAAATAATAATATGGTTAGAAGTAATTAATAAAGGTGTAATTATCCCTTTATTTTTTATTGAGTTTATAAGAGCATCGTCTAAAATCTTCTCTTCGGAATAAATCTCAATGTGATGGGATGATGGTTTTAAGTCTGTTGTTTTTACCCATTTAATTTCTCTGTCAAGTTCAATTCGTTTAATACCTTCATAATTACAGGGACTGCATAAATTGTTGTTTGGATTAACCTCTTCTCTAGAGATAATAAGTTCATTGGTGACTTCAACCGATAATCCACTTTCTTTTTTGGATTCAGCATCCGAAATGCTTACTGATTTTACTTTTTTTGCCATAAATATTTCTAATTTGAGTTTTCAAAAGTACAATACATAATAAACATACGCAAATAAAATTTATATTTATGTATGTTTTTTTATTTTGAAATATTTTTGATGATTAATAAAATTCATTAAACACTGACTTAAAGGACATTTGTTAAATTATTGTTACCTCCATTTTGACATATATAAAATAATCATATATTTGCGTATGTATGATTTTTAAGTATAAAATATGGAAAAAAATAAGTTAAAGGATGAAACTATAATGACACCTGTATCTAAGAAAAAATCAGGGCTAATGAGTTACTATAAACGAAAAATAAGTGATAGGGAAGAAAATATTAAAAAATTAACACTTCAGTTAGAATATTTAAAATCTAATTATGAAATGTGGATGGCATATTTAGAACCTAAAATTAATATTTCAATAGTAAATCCCGAACCTAGAAAAGATAAAAACGGAATAAAGCCCAAGCCATATTTTAGGGCAATATCTTCCTTTCCATATAAAGGAAAAAAAAATCAAATTATGGTTTATGTTGCAACTACTGAAGATTTTAAGGCAGGGATTGATAACAAAATAATTGAACAAAAAGCACTTGAAGCAATTCAGAAAGGTATTCTTAAAAAGTTTCCAATGGCTTTATTTTTAAATGACTTAGAAGAAGGAAGAGATTCTATTTTTGAAACAGAGTTTCTAAAAATGCCAGTTGGTTTTAGGGAACGTATGAGAGAGAAGCAAAATAAAAAAGATTTGTATTTTAATGACGAAGGAAAAATATCTCCAAAATAAACTAAGTAAAAAAAGCAAGTAATCCTTGCTTTTTTTTATGTCCAAAACTTTTCAAACTGCCTTATGTATTGAGCAAAATCAGAATATTTAGCAACTTTTAAATCCTCATTTAGAGATTGTTCAAAAAGGATCCTTACATTAGCAAAAAGGATCAGAAAATGGAAAAATATATAGCTTATGTTAGAACGAGCACAGGAAAACAAAATCTTGGATTAGAAGAACAACAAACACAGATTTTAGATTTTATATCAAGGAATAATGGTTCGTTGGTAAATACTATTTTAGAACAAGAGAGCGGAAAGAACAATCAAAGACCTGGTTTGGATAAAGCCCTTAACTTATGCGAAAAGAATGGGTATGTTTTGTTATTTACAAAATTGGATAGATTAAGTAGGGAAGTAGAGTTTTTATTCGCTATTCATAGAAGAGGAGTTAAACTTCATTGTTTGGCTCTTCCAGAACTCAATACACTAACGCTAGGTATTTTTGGAACTATGGCACAATATGAAAGAGAACTCATCTCACAAAGAACCAAAAGTGCTTTACAGGAATTAAAGAAAACACGAAAACTTGGGTCCCCTCAAAACTTAACTGAAGAAGCCAAAGCAAAGGGAAGAGTTGCTGTTAAAAGAAATAGAGAAGAAAATCCAAATTGGAAAATGGCTAAAACATTTATTGAACATTTTAAGATGAAGAATGGTTATGTTCATTATTCTCAAATATCAAGACTACTCAACGAGAATGGTTATAAAACAAGAAATGGTTGTGAGTTTAGTCCAGGAATAGTTAAACGATTGATTTAAGGTTTATATTCTTTAAAAATAAGAATAGCCATATCATTGATTTCTTTTATTAAATCATCAATATTCTCACCTAAAAATATTGCAGTTGAATACCCTATAAGCTTTTTGGTTTTCTTATTAAACCCTGATACCATTAGTTTTTTAACTGATTTAGTTTTTTTATCATAAAACACTTCAATTTTAAAGTTGAATTCCTTTCTTTTTGTGTCCCTAGATAAATCAGTTATCCAAACTAAAGGGTTATCCTTTAAGGTATTTTTTGACTTTCCAAATTCAAGGTTCATTGCTTGCATAAACCAATCATCAGCATACAATAGAAATTCATCATCGTCAAAATCAAGGTTTTTCAAATCCTCATAAAACAAATTTAAGACGTTTGAAAATACAAACCCCAAAGCTTCTAATTCAGAGTTGAAAGTAGTATTAGATTTGATTAAAGACCAAGGTTTTTCCTTCCTTAATTTATATGTGTATTTCAGGAATTGAGGTTGAGCCACTTGCTCAATCATAGATAATAGTTTTTTATAGTTGATGATAAACTCAAAAGCATTCATATTGATAAATAGTTAAGTAATATAAAATCTACCTAAATATGAACCCATACAGTTAAAATAATTTTAAACATAATCTCATATTAACAAACAATCAATAGGGGGAGAGGGGGGTATCCTATCTTATGGGGGGCTCCCTAATTCAATTTACTCATGAGTAACCTACCTTAATAATTTCCTTGAATTAATGGCTAGAATAGTTTAGGCATTTTTATTTATTGAGATTACTTTACAATTTCTGAATTACTGCCTATTTATACAATAGGAATAAGTAAAAATTAAATTTTTCAAGTGCTAATAAGACCACCTATGCTTATTCTAGTCTTCTAATAATAAAGACAATTAACTTCATATAAAATATAGTTGGTCTTATAGCACAAAAACCTTAATAGATGAAAACATTTACAATCACAGAATTATCAAAATATACCACTTTAAAAACTAGGTGGTTAAAAGAAAAGGTAAGAAAATTAAAACCCAAATATCCTCAGTATATTAAAGGAGGAGGGAAGCCCGGAGCAAACAATAGGTATAGAGTTGATATAAGGTTATTGGATAAAGTAATAGAGAGAACTTATAAACCACAAGAACAGGGCTATGTTAATTTATTAAATAATGTAAAATATGAAAGTTATTGGGAATGGTTTCGTTCAATTGAATGGGATTATTTTTGTTGTGTAAGTCCTGTAACTGAATGGTCTCCTGAGCGATTAAAGGATTTTATATCAAATTCAGGATTTACGATATTTTATTCAGTTCATAGGATGTTAAAGTATGAGAATGAGACATTATTTGATAGACCTAACCATATACATTTTGTGATTATGAAGAAGGATAAATCAATAAAGATGACTGATTATAAAAAACAAATAAGGGGAAATATAGATGACTTGTTTAAGAAGTTTGATAGGGAAAAGAAAAAAGATTGTTTTGATTATATGTTAAAAAGGGGAAAGCATAATGATACCACACAAATAGTGGTTGATTGGGGGGTATTGTAATCCTTTATAGATTGTTTTATCAATGAATTGGTGTCACTTATAAATGACACCATTTTTTGTTTATAGGGGTATTAATAACTTATTGATTTAACAATAAACTCTTATTAGTTGTTGAATTGATATTTTTGTTTGGTAGGAAGTTTTTCAGCAAACATCCAAGCCCAATTAATACCATCTTTTTCTATGCCACTATGTTTAATGGATATAAGTTGAATGAATTGAAAGTTTAATTTGTTATCAATAAAACGGATATAAACCTCTTGATTAAGTTGTTTTTGGTCAAGTTGGTCTATTTGTGATTTTAGTTCATTAAATGTCATATTTGATTGTAGTTATAGTATGAATCATTTAATAGTTCATCAAAATCAATTGAAGATATGTATTGAATTGTATTTACCTGATTGAATGGTATAATTTCAATTTTTTCTAAAGGGTCTTCTAGCATTGTTAAATTACCATTTAATGTATTTACGAACTTACCTTCACCCATAACTATTTTACGATTGTTTGGGTCTATTTCAACACCAGAATACTTGAATAGAAGGTGATTATTTATCAGGTAATAATTATTTTCAATCATCTTGTTAAAGATTGAATTACCAACTAGTTTTAAACTTCTCATACCAATAAATAGTTAATTTATAAATAAAGCATCTTTACATTAAATGGTCTAGACACACTAGAATAATACTAGATTATATTTATTTAAAGACCTATATTAATATACCTAGAAGCAAGCTAGTAAAGAGCTTTAAGGTTCTAGTGGTAATGTTCTAGTTAAGCTATTTATATATTAGTTAAGTATGTTAAATAAGCTAAAAGGAGCAATACCTTAGACCAAATATATCTAGGTATGCTGTAATATAAGGATTAGGAATAAAAAGTAAAGATTTATATGTAAAAATATTTTAACATATTATCTCAAGACTATAAGTACCTTCAACCAATTTTCTTTATTCTGGTGAGTTGTTTTTTAAAAGTTGAATAACTACTCTAAATTGTAAAATGGATTGTTCTGGTCAAAGAAAAATAGTCTTAAATAGATTTATTGTATATGATAATAAACTTTAGAAATCATTATTTTCTGCAAGGCTATAATATTTTGAATTGGAGCATATGATGATATGGTCTATGATAATGATATCAAGGATTTTTCCTGCTTCGTATATTTTTTTGGTAAGTCTAATATCATCATTTGAAGGCTTCATATTTCCTGAAGGATGATTATGGGATAGAATAATAGAAGAGCAAGCTAGTTTCAACCCTACGGCTAAAATGATTCTAATATCAACTATGGTTGAACTTATTCCTCCTACGGATGATTTATAAACTCCTATAACATTTGAAGCATTGTTTAAATATAAAACAATGAATTCTTCCTGAAGGTGAATGGTATCTTGGTTATAGTGTGTTCTCAGGATAGTGGCGGCTTCGTTTGAGTCGTCTATTTTGGGTCCTAACTTTTTTCTAGGTTTATATTTTACTTGTATCTCTGCAACTTTAAAAATTAACTCCATTAAAAATGTAATAATTGGCTAAAATATTGATATTATTTTAAGAATACAGCCTTCTATATTTGGCAGTAATTCAAAAAATAAATTAATTATATTTCACTAATGAAGGAAATGGAAAACTACTTAAATTATACCTATCAATGCCTTAATTGTGGTTCATTCCTTATGGTTTGGAATTGTAATTGTTTGAACTGTAATCACGATAACATTAGGTATTTATTAAACTTAGGATTTAATTATCCAATTCTTGATTATCAAGGACAAAATTATTACCCGAAAACACCTTGAATCTCTATTTGTGAATTGGTGTTCATCTAAATGATAAAATTATTTATCTGTAAGTTTTTTAGTTTATGTATTTTAGCTTTAACTTAGTTTTTTGGCACATATTTTGTCCAACTGAAAAAACAAATAATACATTAAATGAAATACCAAAAAGAAAAGCATTATGACCTTATTAGTAAAGGATTTGATAGCGTATTTTTGATTGAAGAAAACTTTGAAAATGAAATAAAGGAATTTGATACTTGGTATAGGAATTGTTATTCCGAATATTCAAAATTGATAGAAAACAAATCATCTAATGTAGCCGAATTTATTGCTAGTAAGGAAGAAATTGAATATATATCAGAGGAATTAATAGAAGAAATTAGAAGTAAAGTAATGCATAATGATTTTCGTTCAATTTGTAATTACACCTATGAAACTTTAAATGATTCTAATAAAAGCCAATCAGTTATTGGTGATAGAATTTTTGAAAAAAGGGATGAATACCAATTATTGTTATCTAATGGAGACAGAAGAGTTGGAAAATGGAAATTTGTTCATTTTTTAACTTTTTTGGAGAAGGAAATTGAAAATAAGGCTTTATTGAAAGATAACAAATTATTGATTTTTGAAATAGCCCATAGGTTTTACCCCTTTATTTTCACCAATAGAATTGGTAATATTGATTATAGTGAATTTATAACTGAGAATAAAGATAAATTTTATAATAAATTCTTAAATTCTATTTACAATAAATCTATTGAGGTGTTGGAAAATGAAGGAATTTCTGATACTGATACTGTTATTTTTAATTTTAAAAGAAATAGCATGATGCAAAAATGGAGTTATGATATTAAAAAATTTGAAAATGGGGTATTCAACCAAATTGGACAAAAAATTAGTGAAAAGATAGGCGGAAATAGTGGATTAATGATTTTCATTTTGAGAGGAAATCAAATCATTTTTTGGCAAATAAATGGGAGTGGAGAGGCAATTTCATCAACCCACTTAAAACGACAAATTAAAGAGATAAATACAAATAGTAATTTGGTAAGTATATTTTTTCACGGAAATCACCTACCAATTGAGGTGTTTTTAGATTCTAGTAAGGATGCAGTTATTATTAAAAATAAATTACTTTCGTAAGGATTTAAATATATCCATACTTGCAAACTCAATTATGTTTTCATTCAGGAATGGAAACTTTCAAAATAATCGGATAAATAAGATTCGTTAATAATGAATTTAAGGATTTAATCTTTAGATTCATTATTAAACTTCATATCAAATGAATCAAAGTTAAAAATCAATATACTTTTTTAAAGGGATTATTTACAAGGTTTGAATCTCTTATTGGATTAATTACCTGAAAGTTGCAAGCAGAACTTGCAGTGATTTAGAAACAAATTAATATAGAATACTGCTAATCGGATTGTTATCACCTAAAAAAATTGGTAACTAAGGAAACATTTAAAAGCTTTTTGTTTTGTTTTTTGAAGTGTTCCTTTTATTATTAAACTAAATAATCGCTGTTGGGGGATTATTATAATTTAATTGGTTCTGATTTTGTTTATCCTTTTATCCAAACTTTCTGGTTAAATTCTTTTCTAATTTTAGGAATGTTAATTCGTTAATCTGAAGTTATATTATAATTATGTATTACTATATTTCATTTATTTAATTGATGTCAAAATAATTATCAACCGATAAGTATTTTCGTTTAAATAAATAAATAAAAATGAAAACAACTAGCCGTTTTATTATTATTAGCACACTTTTATGTGTTTTTTTCTTCTCTTGTAAAAAAGAGGAGGCAACAACTACTCCAACCCCAAATTTTAACTATGCTTCATTGTATGGTACTTGGGGCACAACTAAAGCTCAATATTTAAACGTTTCAGACAACAAATTGGTTTATGAACAAATTGGAAAAGACGCTATCGTAATTACGTTAAAGCCAGACCTAACCTATTCAACTATTGGTAAGGATACAGTTCCTTTAACAGGAACATACAGTGTTCAGAATTCCAATAACAAATTATACCTTATTACTATTGGCAAAAATGATTATGGTAAAACCTGTATAGAAGAAATATGCGACACTTCTTTTGTATTAAATTTTAAAGAAGATGCAGTTAGTCAAGCGGAGTCAGTATATCAAAAATTGATTTTTAGAAAGAAATAATTTTTTCTGACAATAATTTACAAGCCAAAGTCAATCCAACATTCTTAGCCTAATTTAGGTGAATTTCGGATTTAACCATTTTAAAATTATTAGTTAGAGAGAGTTGAACTCCTTGTTTCAAAAGCAGGGAGTTTTTTATTGCTCCAACATACTATCTCAAGACGCAAAGTAGGGGGGTAAAAATCCATTGAAAATCTTCACTCTTGCACGCTGAACTTGCACTGAAATATTGAAAAATAAATGTAGAATACAGGTAATCAGGATGTTATAACCTGGAAAAAGTGAAAAAATGGGAAACATCTATTCTATCCATTGAACTATGAGGCCTAAAAAAGAAAAGCTAATATTGAATTAGCTTTTCTTTTTATTAATATTTTAGGATGTATTAGTTAGCTTTTAAGCCTAATACTTCAGCCATTTTTGAACCAATTTCTGCTGGAGAATCAACAACATGAACACCACATTCTGCCATAATTTTCATTTTAGCAGCAGCTGTATCATCATGTCCACCAACAATTGCACCAGCATGACCCATTCTACGGCCAGCAGGAGCAGTTTGTCCAGCTATAAAACCCACTACTGGTTTTTTATTACCATTAGCTTTAATCCAACGTGCAGCATCAGCTTCGTAACTTCCACCAATTTCACCAATCATAATAATGGCATCAGTTTCAGGATCGTTCATTAATAATTCAACTGCATCTTTAGTTGGAGTTCCAATAATTGGATCACCACCAATACCAATAGCAGTAGAAATACCTAAACCAGCTTTTACAATTTGGTCAGCTGCTTCGTATGTTAAAGTACCAGATTTAGAAACAATACCAACTCTACCCGATTTGAAAACAAAACCCGGCATAATACCAACTTTTGCTTGTCCTGGAGTGATAACTCCTGGGCAGTTTGGACCAATTAAAGTACAACCGCGCGATTTGATATATTCTTTTACTGGAATCATATCAGCTACCGGAATACCTTCAGTAATACAAATAATTACTTTAATTCCAGCATCAGCTGCTTCCATAATTGCATCAGCAGCAAAAGCTGGTGGCACAAATATAATTGATGTATTAGCACTTGCTTTTTCTACAGCATCTTTAACTGTATTAAATACAGGTCTATCTAAATGAGTTTGACCACCTTTACCGGGAGTAACACCACCAACAACGTTGGTTCCGTATTCTATCATTTGTTGGGCGTGGAAAGTTCCTTCGCTACCTGTAAATCCTTGAACAATTACTTTTGAATCGTTATTAACTAAAACTGCCATTTTTATTTTTTTAAAAGTGTGGCAAATATGCTATTTTATTTAAATAAAACTAGCGTTTTTATAAGCCACTAAATATTTTTATTGGTTTTGTAAAATTTATAATAAATTGGTTTTAAAGCTTTTTTGTGCAAAAAAAATTAAAATCATGAATTGATATAACAGCTTTATTTAACTAATTCGTACATTTTATTAATCAACAACTCTTTATTTATTGGTTTGGTTAGGTATTCATTAATTCCAATTTTTACGCAATCTTGCATTTCTATTGGGTCCGCATTGGCTGATAAAGCAATAATTGGAATGTCTTTTTCTAGAGAGAATTCTCCTCCTAGCCTAATACATTTAGCTACTTCTAATCCACTCATATCAGGTAAACCTAAATCAATTAGAACAATATCAATGGATGTTTTTAGCAATTCAGTAAAAGCATCCTTTCCTTTATCTACACAAATTACATTATATCCTTTACGCTCTAATATTTTTTGTAAAGTATAACTATTTGTTAAGTCGTCTTCAACCAATAAAATGGATAAATTTTTACTTAGCTTAATTTTGTTTAAACTAGAGATAGTGTCCTCATTATCTTCTTTGTTGTCAATAGTAGACTCAAATTTAACAATTGCATTGCAGCCTATTGTATCATTATTAGTTAATTCAAAAGAACCGTTAAGTTTTTCAACATATTTTTTTACAATGAATAACCCAAGCCCAAAGCCGTTATTATTTTCTTTTTTAGTATTTAATATTAAATCCTTTAAAGTTTTACCATTAAGGCCCTTTCCTTCATCAGTAACCGAAATTAAAATGGAGCACTTAGTATAGTTTTGAATTTTATCTTGGTTAAGATGTTTGATTTCAATTTTAATGACACCATTTTCACTGAATTTAAGTGCATTGTTTAATAAATTTTGAATTATTGTGGTAATTTTCGTTTTATCAGCTTTCAAATACCTTGGTAATTCTGGTGAAACTAACTGTGAAAATAAAATTCCTTTTTGATTGCATTGGATTTGAAATGTACTAAATATTGATTTTAACACCTCTAAGAAATCAAAATGCTCTTCAAAAACTAAATCATTCTTTGCATCAATTTGTAAATAACTTACAATATTATTCATACTAAATAACAAGTCATTGCTCGATGCATTGATACCTGAAAGGTATTCCCTTAGTTCAGATAGATTTTTACTTTCATTGGCCAAATAGCTGTAATTAATTAAGGAATTTAATGGGGTTCTTAATTCATGATTTATTCTATTCAGGATATTGCTTTTAGATGCAGATGTAATTTCTAAATTTTTAGTTTTTTTCTTTTGTGTTAAAAAGTAGAAGAATAAAATACTTATTAATATTAAAAATACAATAACACATACCAAAACTAGCAATAAAACATTCTTTTTTTGTGAATTTAATTTACTTTCTATAGCTGTACTTTTACTTTCTTTATTTTCGGCATCAAGTTTATTTAATACTTCATCTTTTTTTGCCTTTTCAAAATCCGATCTTACGCCCTCTATTTCTGCACCTTTGTTTGCACTTAGCACTTGCGAATTATTGCTTTCATTTAAATAATAAAAAGCCCTTTCTTTATTTCCTTTTGAATTGTAAATTTTACTTAATTGCAAACAGGCCTCAGTGTATTCAAGTCCAAAGTTGTTGTTTTTTGCCGTATTCAATGAAATTTCCCCATAAAAAATGGCACTATCAATTTTCTTAGTTTCAAAATAATAGCTCGATAAGTTCATCGAAGAAATGGCAACTGCTAGCATGTCTTTTGATTGTAGATCTATTAGGTATGATTCTGCAATAAAAGGGAACGCCTTTTTAATATTTTTTTGAGCCAAATAAATTGTACCAACATTGTTCAAAACAGCTGATATATCTGTAAGAAGTTTATTTCTTCTAAAAACTTCTAAACTTTGGTTGTAATGATATAAAGCCCTAATAAACTCACCTTTACTTTTATAAATATTCCCTAAATTTGTGGATATGCGAGCATATGCAATTTCGTCTCCTAAATCTTTTAATATATTGAAGGCCTTTTGATAAAAAAAAGCAGCTCTATCTGTGTCATTTATACTTGAGTATAATGAACCAATTTGGTTAGATGCTAATGCAATTCTCTTTAAATTGCCAGCCTCTTCACCCTTTTTTAAAGCCCCTAAATAGTAGCGCATAGCTTTGGGATAATCCGATTGTATATAATACAAATTACCCATGTTTTGATATGCCCAAGCAATCGTATTTAAATCCTTTGATTTTAATGCATAGGATACTGCAAACAAGTACCTTATTTTTGCATTTTTATAGTTCCCATTGTTTCGGTCAATATAACCTAATATGATATTAGCACCGGCTATACCTTTATCATAACTTAATGAATTGGATATTTTTAAAGCTTGTTTTGCATAATTAATGGCATTTAAAGTGTCATTTTGTTTAATTGCTTCTGCTAATCCAATATAAATATCTGCTCGTTGATTATCTTTAGCATATGGTAATAATGATTCTAAACTATCTTTTTCACTCTCTACCTGAGCCTTTAAGTGCATAAAAGTTGAAAGGAGCATTATTAATAAATAAATAAATTTTGTCTTATATCTCAGCATAATAATGTGTTAATTTATAGAATGTATTTTATAAAAATAAAAAACAAATATATTTATTTTATTTTTACAAGCTAAATCTTAATTGAAAGGAATTATTTTGTGGTAATTGTAAAAAACAATTCCCTTTAAAAAGCATACCATTTAATTAAAAACAATTTTAGTAAATTAATAATGGCAAAAACTTCAACATCTTTTTTTTGTAAAAACTGCGGTGCTTCTTCGAGCAAATGGGTAGGTAAGTGCAATAGTTGTGGTGAATGGAACACTTATGTTGAAGAAGTGATTCATAAAGAAAAAGTTGATTATAAAAGTACCTGGAAAGAAACGAGTAATGCACAACGAGCTTTAAAGCCTGTTCTAATTAATCAAGTTGAACAAAAAAATGATATAAGACTTGTTTTAAAGGATGGAGAATTTAGCAGGGTTTTGGGTGGTGGATTGGTACCAGGCTCTGTAATTTTAATTGGTGGTGAACCAGGCATTGGAAAATCAACTTTATTATTGCAAATAGCCTTGCAATTTAAAGACTTAAAAGTACTTTATATTAGTGGTGAGGAAAGCGATACTCAAATAAAAATGCGTGCTGAGCGCTTACCTTATAAAAACGATAATTGTTATTTATTTACCGAAACCTCTACCCAAAAAATAGGTAAAGCTTTCCAAGAATTACAACCTGATATTGTCATTGTTGATTCTATTCAAACACTCCAAAGTGAATTAATAGATGCAACTCCTGGCAGTATTTCACAAGTAAAAGAAACTGCAAGTGATATGATTCGTTTTGCAAAAGAAACAGGAACTCCAGTTTTTTTAATTGGCCATATTACCAAAGATGGAACGATAGCGGGTCCCAAACTGTTGGAACATATGGTAGATACTGTTTTACAATTTGAAGGCGACCGTCACCATGTTTATCGAATATTAAGAACTACTAAAAATCGCTTTGGGAGCACGAGTGAAATTGGAATTTATGAAATGCAAAATGGCGGTTTGCGAGAAGTTTCAAATCCTTCTGAAATACTAATTAGTCAGCGTGATGAAGCCTTGAGTGGGGTGACCATTGCCGCAACCATTGAAGGCATGCGTCCATTACTCATTGAAACGCAAGCATTGGTAAGCCAAGCAGTTTATGGTACACCTCAGCGTAATAGCAATGGTTACGATACCAAACGTTTGAACATGCTTTTGGCTATTTTAGAAAAGAAATGTGGTTTACGAATGGGTATGCAAGATGTTTTTATCAATATAGCTGGTGGCTTAAGAGTAGAAGATCCTGGAATTGATTTAAGCATTATAGCGGCTATTGTTTCAAGCTACGAAAACATAGCCATTGATAGTAAAATATGTTTTGTAGGAGAGGTTGGCTTAAGCGGAGAAATTAGAGCTGTTAATAGAATTGAACAACGTTTGAGTGAGGCTGAAAAACTGGGTTTTACCACTATTTATTTATCAAAATTTAATAAGCTTCCTAAAGGCTTATCAATAAAAATTATAGAAGTAGGGAAGATAGAGGAAATGCTTAGTTTTTTATTCGGTTAAATTACTTAAACCTTAATTGATACCTCTTTCCAACATTCCATTAATAGTACTTGTTTGGCAATAAAATTATGTCGTTTTTTGAAATAATACATGAATAGAAATTTAAAGGATGGTTTAAACTTATTTTCCAAGTTAAATAGCAGGCGCATATTAAATGCGGCTAAATTATTTAGCAGCTATTATATTTCAAAAACCATTAAAAAACCCATACAGTGGGGTATGCCACTAAGTATGGAAATAGAACCAACTACCAGTTGTAATCTTCGTTGCCCCCAATGTCCAAGTGGGTTAAGAGAATTTACTCGTGATACAGGCATGTTAGATCTAGATCTGTATAAAAAAATTATAGATGAATTACACCCCGAACTAGTATGGCTTATTTTGTATTTTCAAGGTGAACCTTTTTTAAACAAAAGTTTTCTAGAGTTTGTAAAGTATGCAGCGTCCAAAAATTTGTATACTGCCACAAGTAGTAATGCACACTATTTTACTGATGAAATGGCGAAAGCTACTGTTGAGTCGGGTTTAGACAGATTAATAATTTCAATTGACGGAACCAATCAAGAAACTTACAGTAAATACAGAAAAGGTGGACAATTGAATAAAGTGATTGAAGGTACTGAAAATCTTTTAAAATGGAAAAAGGAACTGGGCATTCAAACACCGCATATTATATGGCAATTTATTGCTTTCAAGCACAATGAGCATCAAATTCCTGAAATTAAGAAACTAGCCAAAGAAATAGGTGTGGATGAACTTGGAATAAAAACAGCTCAAATTTATGATTATCAAACAAGCAACGAATTTATTCCAGAAAACGAAGATTTGAGCAGGTATTCAAAAACTGAATCTGGGTATCAAATAAAAAATAAATTGTTAAATCAATGCTGGAGAATGTGGAGAGGAAGTGTGATTACTTGGGACGGTTTAGTTGTTCCTTGTTGTTTTGATAAAGACGCAACTCATCGCTTTGGAAATATTACTAAACAAAGTTTTAAAAGTGTTTGGACTGGCCAACAATACAACAACTTTAGAAAAGCCATTTTAAAAAGCAGAAAAGAAATTGATATATGTACTAATTGTACTGAAGGTACAAAAGTATGGAATTAAATAGGTAGTAAAAGTACTACTGAGTAGGCAACTATTCCTTCTTCTCTACCAATAAAGCCCATGGTTTCATTAGTGGTTGCTTTTATGCTGATGTCATCTATCCCAATATTACAAATTTTTGCAATACAGCTTCTCATATCATCAGCGTAAGGCATAATTTTAGGTTTTTGGCACACTACAGTTGTATCAATATTTCCTATTTTATAACCTTTATTGGTAATTAATTCCATTACTTTTAAAAGCAATAGTTTACTATCAATTCCTTTGAACGAACTATCAGTATCAGGAAAATGTTTTCCAATATCCCCAAGGGCCAAAGAGCCCAATATGGCATCACAAATGGCATGTAAAAGCACATCTGCATCACTGTGGCCTAATATACCTTTTTCTGCAGGAATTTTAATACCTCCTAACCAAAAGTCACGACCTTCTTGCAATTGATGCACATCAAACCCAAACCCTATTCTCATTTAATTTTTATTATTCAGATGGAGCATCTTCTTCTACTACTTTTGTTTTTTTCTTGTTAGGTTCTTCCTTTTGATCTACAAATGCATCAAAGTCAAATGTTAGTGTAAATCGTAAAGTGTTTTCTAAAGGATGGCGTTGTTGGAAAGGCCATAAATAAGCTACATCTAAACCAAATACATTATAGCGTAATCCAACACCAAATGTTGCATATTGGCGATTTCCTTTTGTAAGCGGTTCATGAAAATAACCACCCCTTAAAGCAAATTGTTTATTATACCAATACTCTAAACCAGTAGAAATATTAATTTCCGACATTTCTTCACTGAATCCATTGGGAGCATCATAAAATGATTGAATCATTCCTTGTACCACAGGTACATTTGGATCTATACCTTTCGTGATAATTGGTTTAGGGTTACTTTTATCTAAAACTGAATCTGCTGTATTTTTTGAATTTCTAAGGTAAACAGGATTTGTTGGAACCAATAGCTTATTTAAATCTAACATAAATGCTACGCTGTTGTATTCGTCAATGTCAACATTGGCATAACCTCCTAAACGCAAATTAATTGGAATAAAATTTTCATATTGAGCTGAGGTGTAGGTTAATTTAGAACCAATGTTTGAAATAACAGCTCCAAAACCATAGTTTACATTGTATTTTTTACCGTTAGCTTTGTCCTTAAAAGTAGTATTATCTTTATAGTACGCACTAATATCACCTGCATACGAAACACCTGCATCTATTGGTGTTTGGGATTGGTTAAATCCACCAGCTAAATTTGAATAAATATATCTAAAAGCTACTCCTAAACTAAATTTTTCGTTTAACTTAGTGGCATAGCCTAAATCAATAGCAAATTCATTTGGTGTAAAATTACCAGTACTCGAACCATAATTATCTGTAAATTGAATTTGACCTAAAGAAAAGTAACGCAACGAACCTGCAATTGCAGAACGCTTGTCGAGTTTATAATAGGCAGTTAAGTAAGACAATGAAATATCAGGCACTAAATTACGTAGCCAAGGAGTATATGAAATTGCTACTGCTCCATTTTTAGTATTGAAAGGAGTTTTAGCTAAATTCCAATGCATCGCATTAATGTCATCAGGCATTGCCACACCAGCATCTCCTAATGCTGCAGCCCTAGCATCTGGCGAAATACCCAAGAAAGGAACAGCTGTACTAATTGAATTTTGACCATTCTGTAAGTCTTCGGTAGTAATGGTTTTTTGCCCAAATACAGTTGTAATTACTGAACTTGCGGCAACAAATAAACTAAGTTTTTTAAAATTTAACATTGTTTGCTTTTTCATCTATACATTTTGTTATAACAAATAACTTGCTTTTAAATTAATTACAAAATAAAGTTTGTGTTAAGTAAAATGTATATTCTATAGACTATTGGTTGAATTTTGAACGTGCAATATAGTTTTTTAGTTCAATTTTGAAATGTAGAAATAATATTTTACCAAAATATGTAAAATTCTGAAAAGCAGTCTTTAATTAGCATTTTATCAGCTTGCTAATTACCATAAATAAAAAAAACAGCTCTGAAATCGAATTTCAAAGCTGTCTTAAATAGCTATTTTTCTTAAAATTAAATATTGGAATCAGCTATTGATTCACTTGAAGTATCTTTAATTTCCGAAGTTTCTGTTTTCTTATCGGCTAACTCTTTTGCCTCTTCGTCTAATTTTAGTTTTTCAGCATCCATTGCTTCAATTTCTTGGTTGCGGTATTCAAACGGACGTTTACCTAATATTACTTCTAAATCAGCTTGGAATATTATTTCTTTTTTCAATAATTCTTGAGCTAAAATTTCAAGAAGTTCTTTCTTTTCAATTAATAAGGCCTTTGTCTTTTGATAGCACAAATCCACTAGAGCTCTTACCTCTTGATCGATTAACTCAGCTGTTTTATCGCTATATGGTTTAGTAAAACCATATTCGTTATTTGGGTCGTTAAAGCTTAAATTTCCAACTTTTTCATTCATGCCATAAATGGTTACCATTGCGTAAGCCATTTTGGTAATACGTTCTAAATCGTTTTGCGCACCTGTACTTATGCGGTTAAAAATGATATCTTCAGCTACTCGTCCTCCCAAGGTCATACACATCATGTTTATCATTTGTTCTGTAGTGTATAAATATTGGTCTTTAGGTAAATACTGAGCATAACCTAAAGCAGCAACTCCACGAGGAACAATGCTTACTTTAACTAATGGATCAACATGTTCTAAGAACCAGCCTGAAATGGCATGACCTGCTTCGTGATAGGCAACTATTTGTTTTTCGTGGTCAGAAATTACTTTGTTTTTCTTTTCTAAACCGCCAATAACCCTGTCTACAGCCGCTTGAAAATCTGCCATGTCAACCATTTCTTTGTTTCTACGAGCTGCAATTAATGCTGCTTCGTTACAAACATTCATAATTTCGGCACCAGCAAAACCTGCAGTTTGAGTAGCTAATTTAGTTTCATCAACATCAGCAGCTAATTTCAAAGGTTTTAAATGCACTCTAAAAATAGCAGCACGGCCTTTTAAATCTGGTTTGTCAATTGAAATTTGTCTATCAAATCTTCCTGGACGTAATAAAGCTGAATCTAAAATATCAGGACGGTTGGTTGCAGCTAGAATGATGATTCCAATATCAGTACCAAAACCATCCATTTCGGTTAGCAATTGGTTTAAGGTATTTTCACGCTCATCGTTAGCACCTTGCATGGCATTTTTACCACGTGCACGACCAACAGCATCAATTTCATCAATAAAAATAATACAAGGAGCTTTTTCTTTGGCTTGTTTGAATAAATCACGAACACGGCTAGCACCCACTCCTACAAACATTTCCACAAAATCGGAACCTGAAAGAGAGAAGAAAGGAACTCCAGCTTCGCCAGCTACAGCTTTAGCTAATAATGTTTTTCCTGTTCCTGGTGAACCAATTAATAAGGCTCCTTTAGGGATTTTTCCTCCAAGTACCGTATATTTTTTTGGATTTTTCAAGAAATCAACAATTTCCATTACTTCTTCCTTGGCTTCGTCTAAACCAGCTACATCTTTAAAAGTAATATTTACATTGGTTTCCTTGTCATACAGTTGTGCGCGGCTTTTGCCAATATTAAATATTTGGGCTCCGCCTCCTCCGCCTGATCCACCGCTCATTCTGCGTACCATAAAGAAAGTAAAACCAATTAATAATAAAATGGGTAACCAATTTACTAAAAAGTTAGAAGTTTCGCGCGTATTGGCAAATTCAACAACAATTTTTTCATTTTGGCCAAAGTCTTTTTGCACTTCATCCATGTTTTTTTCAAATTGCTGTAAATCGCCTATTTCAAAATAGTATTGAGGTCCTGTTTCTCCAAAACTTCCTTGGCCTTTTACATCTTTGTACTTGGTATTTGAAAGAGAGTTTTTCTTGATAAAAACTTCTGCTTTTTCTTTGTTAACCACTATAATTTTTTCAACATCGTGGGTTAAAATCATGTTGTTTCTTACCGAAAGCCAAGTTGTTTTTTGTGCAAAATCTTTTGGTAGGAAAAACAAGCCAATCATTACAATAGCTATAATGGCATAAATCCAATAAAAGTTGAATTTAGGCAAATTGCTGTTTTTGCGTGGACTAGGATTGTTTTCGTTTTGAGGTTTTAAATCGTTTGAATTGATATCGGCCATTTAAGGTATTATTTATTTTTGATTAATTTTTATATTTTTTCAAAACTACAAATAGTTTTGACCTAGCAAAATGTATTTTAAACTGATTGTAATTTTGTTTTTGGGTAAAACCAAGCTTTTTCTATGTTAATTATCCATTCAGCATCAAATTGCGATTTTACACTTACTTGGTTATTGAACGCCTTTGCCTCTGTGCTTAGTTCATTGTTCTCTATTCGTTTAAGTGCTTCTGTTTTTGAGAAAATATGAATATTTTGATTTTCTAGTATTTGAATTTTTAGTCTGTCAAATAAATTTAAGCCTGTGGCTTGTTCTATTTCTTTGACCAATTTAACCGATTTATCTATACCACAACCGCTAATTTCATTAAAGCCTTCATCAACCATAAAAACCAAAAAACAATTATACAAAACTGCAAACTCTGCTTTTAGTTGATTTTGATGAGCGGTCCAGTTTTGAATAAATGGAACTGACATTTGATGGATGGTTTCTAATTGCGAAGCATTGATAATTTTATCGCTAGCATATATCCAAACTTTGGCGTTTGGTGGCATTTGGCTAAAAGGGATGGTCATTTAACAAATATTTGTGAAACAAACTTAACAAAAATCAAACCAATGTCAGTATGGCTGAAAAAAAATTATTATACTAAAATAAAAAAAGCGAAAATTTTTAGTTTTCGCTTTTCTATTGTATTGATTATAAGTTATTTTATCACTCCTAATTCTTTGCCAACTTTGGTAAATGCAGCAATGGCTTTGTCCAAATGAACTCTGTCATGTCCTGCCGAAATTTGAACCCTAATACGTGCTTGTCCTTTTGGAACTACCGGATAGTAAAAACCAATTACATAAATTCCTTCCTCTAATAATCGTGAAGCAAAATCTTGCGAAAGCTTAGCATCGTAAAGCATTACCGGAACAATGGCATGTTCGCCCGGTTTTACATCAAATCCTGCTTCTTCAATTTTGGTTCTAAAGTATTTGGTGTTTTCCCATAATTTGTCGCGTAATTCGGTAGTTTCAGTTAACATATCTAATACCGCAATACTTGCACCAACAATGCTTGGAGCTAAAGTATTACTGAATAAATAGGGACGAGAACGTTGACGCAACATGTCAATAATTTCTTTTCTACCGCTTGTAAATCCGCCACTTGCACCGCCTAAAGCTTTGCCTAATGTACCAGTTATGATATCAATTTTACCTAATACGCCACAATGTTCATGAGTTCCTCTTCCGGTTTTGCCCATAAATCCACTTGAGTGGCACTCATCAATCATAATCAATGCTTCGTATTTATCAGCTAATTCAGCTATTTTATCTAGCTGCGCAATGGTTCCGTCCATACTAAATACCGAATCGGTAACAATAATGCGATTACGGCAATGAGCAGTTGCTTGTAATTTAGCTTCTAAATCGGCCATGTTATTGTGCTCATATCTGTGGCGTTCTGCTTTGCATAAACGTACACCATCTATAATACTTGCGTGGTTTAAAGCATCGCTAATAATGGCATCTTGTTCATTGAATAATGGTTCAAAAACACCACCATTTGCATCAAAAGCTGCTGCATATAAAATGGTATCTTCAGTTCCTAAAAATTCCGATATTTTAGCTTCTAAAGTTTTATGAATATCTTGTGTACCACATATAAAACGCACACTACTTAACCCAAAACCATGTGTATCGATAGTAGCTTTAGCAGCCTCTAAAACCTTAGGATGGCTTGATAAACCTAAGTAATTATTGGCACAAAAGTTTAACACTTCGGCTCCAGTACTTACTTTAATTTCGGCAGCTTGCGGACTGGTAATAATGCGTTCGCGTTTAAATAAACCTGCTTCTTCTATTTCCTTTAATTCGGCTTGTAAAATGGGTTGTAATGTTTTGTACATGGTTTTTAAAAATTTTATGCGAATTAAATACAAATACCATTTACATGGTAATGTTTAATTTTTATCAGATTATAAAGTACTTTGAAATTACTTCTCACTTCCGTTCGTAATCTTGTTAGTATGGCAGTCTGATACCTATATTACATTCATTTTAAATTTTAGGAGTGCTGAGTCAACTCCTAGCATAGTAGTTTTATTCATATTAGCTTAATTATAAAATAAAAACCATATTTGTTAAACATTTTAAAACTACTTATTCTGAAAACATTAATTATAATTTTACTTAGTATTACACTAATGCAAAGCTGCGAAACAGACCATACAGGTGGAGGCTGTCCAAAATATACCACCAACTACCAAACAATCAGTGAAAATGTAATAAGCCAAACACCCTATTTTACCAATAAAGCTTTTGATACCATAAGTTTTGCCAGTAACAAAAGTGATACGTTAACCTTTGTAAAAACTAAAACAGATACTACTTGGTATTGTGAAGATGACAACAGTAACCCCAACTGCCCAAAAGAAAAAGCCAATTGTTACCAAACCTTGCATAATACTTATACCACTATAAAAGGGGTTGGGAGTTTTGATGTAAGGCATGTATTGAAAGATTACGAAGTTCTCCAATTGATTGAAGTAAGATTTAATGATTTTGCAACTAGCATTAATGATTTTAATTTAAATGAAACGAGATCTCCTACATATGTAGAATCAATTATCTTATTAAATAAACCTTTTACAAAAGTTACAAGGGTGACATTAAATAACGGTAATCAAAACACAGCAATAACATATTTTAATCAAAAATGTGGTTTATTATATTTCGAGGATTTAATTAACAATACTAAATGGATAATATTATGAAAACTTTTGAAAAACCTTAATCACCTTACTTTTCGTAGTCTTGTGTGCTAGGCTTCAGCGTTGTTGTCCGATAGCTATCGGACTACGAATTAGTAAATGGGAAAGAGTTTGTAACTCATTCCAATTAGCCCGTGTCAGATTCCGATAGCTATCGGAAACTACATTTCATTATAAATCCATAAAGCGCTCCACTAACTTTTAGTATAGTTTTTTACATTGTTTCATTTTAAGAAAAAACTTAGTAGTTTTATTTTAGATTTGCCTTTATAAACTTTTTTCATGCGTTATATCTATCTATTTGTTTTTATGTTTTTGGTTGGCAATGTTTTTTGCCAGGATGCTACAAATGGAGTTGATAGTTTAATAGATGCTGCCAATAAATTAGGCACACAAAATATAATTAAAGCGCTTGAACTAAGTAAGAAGGCAGTTGCTTTAACCGAAAATTCCAACAATATTTCTTTAAAAGTTAAAGCTTACAGAACTTTAGGAGCTTATTATTACTTATCGGCTAATTTTGGTTTGGCCATAGCCAATTATCAAAAGGCTTTAGAATTAACTACTGAAAACAATAAAGCCAAAGCACAAATTTACTACGCACTTGGCGATTGTAATTATGCCCTTGGTAATTTACCCAATGCCATCAAATTAAGTTTAGAAGCACTAAAAATATTTGAAGCATTAAACTTACCTAATGAATTGATAAATGTTTATGTGCTCATATCAAGTATTTACGAAAGACAAAATAGTTTTACCAAAGCCATAGAGTTTAACTTAAAAGCTGCTCAAATTTTTGAGAACAATAAGAATACTTTTAGAACTTTAACGGTATATGAAAATATTGGTAAAATTTATGCTTTGCAAAAAAAGTATAAGTTGTCCGAAGTTTATTACAACAAAGCATTGAGCATTTATAAAAGCATTGGTAATAAAGCAGGTGAGGCCATTACTTACCAAAATATAGCCAAACTTTATTACGCGCAAATGGACTATAAGCGTGCTTTGACATTTTATCAAATGTCGTACAATATTTCAAAACAAGCCAATTCAGATGTGTTGGAAACAAGCATTTCATTAGGCTTAGGAAATACCGAGTTAATGCTCAATAATTATGGAGTTGCGGAGCAAAACTACAAACAAGCTTTACAAAAAGCCAAGTTGTTAAACCAACGTTTTGAGTTGAAAGAAGCTTATGAAGGTTTGGCCATTATTTCAAAATCAAAGAACCAAGGTTTTGCTTCTAAAACATTTTCGTTATTGAGTAATCAAATAAAAGATTCATTGTTCAACGACTCTATTTTAGCCAGCGTAACCAATACTCAATTGATTTACGATAAAGAAAAAGCACAACAACAATTGAGCTTGCTGAAACAAAATGAAGAGTTAAGTCAAGCGCAATTGGTAAAAGAAAAACAACTCAGGAATATGCTTTTGGCCATAGTTGGATTATTTGTGCTTTTGGCAATAGTATTTTTCTATTTTTTTATCAATAACAAACGTATTAGTAAATCATTGGCTAATCAAAATAAAACCTTAGAAATTCAAACAGAAGAACTAGGCAGATTAAACAATGTTAAGGATAGATTTTTTAGTATTATCAGTCACGATTTGCGCAATAATTTAACTACCATGAAATTGTATTTTGACTTGATGAGTAATAAAAAATACAAGCCTGAGAATACAGAAGAACTTACTAGGCAAATTGCTTCATCGGTCGAAAATAATATTGATTTATTAGAGAACTTATTGGTATGGGCTGCTGCGCAAATAAAAGGCATGCCATTGGTTTTTGAACCATTAAATGTAGTAGAGTTGGTTGATAAAAATATTGCTTTAGCAGCCAGTTTGGCTCATCAAAAAAATATTAATTTAGTTAACTTATGCAATACTGAAGATACAATTTTTGCAGATAGTAATACCATCAATTTGGTGCTGCGTAATTTGATAGTAAATGCTATTAAATTTACCAACGATGGGGGAGAGGTAAGTATAGCAAGTATAAATGAAAATGATATTACAAAAGTATCAGTTATTGATAACGGAATTGGAATAGATAAAGATAAATTAAACAAACTTTTTACCCAACATAAAAACCCAAGTACGCAAGGCACTGCTAACGAAAAAGGAACAGGTTTGGGTTTAATGCTTTGCCACGATTTTATAAAGCAAAATAAAGGAACTATTTATGCCGAAAGCGAAAAAGGACAAGGCACCATATTTACTTTTGAATTACCGACTAGATAAAATTGTATAATAGTCAATTTATTTTTTGATAATTTGGCTGTTTTGATGTTTTTACAAAACTTTTATTATTATCCCTATTGTGTTAAATATATAATTGGTTTTACTTTCTTATTTATAAAAAAAGCCGCATTGTTAATATACAATGCGGCTTTTTATTTCTGAAATTATTAATTATAATTCATCAGAGCTCGTTGGCAATTGGTCGTATTCGCCCTTAACGCCATACAAACCAAATATGGCCAAGCCTACGCATATTGGAATAAATATAATCAAAATAATTGACCATTGTAAAAGGGTATTTGTTTTAGCAATTCCTTCTGCAGCTTTGCCTATTTTATCGCTAGCTTGCATAAACATAAATATTACTAATACGGGAGCTAATACTATTAGTAAAGCGCCTACTAATTTTTTTATTGCATTCATAATTTTTTTCTTTTGTTTTAAATTAGTCGTTAACGTTTTCGTCCACTTTATTATTTATATATACTGCACCAATTATTAGTGAAGCAATAGCTACACCTATTGGATACCATAAACCAGATAATGGTGTGGATCCACTAAAGCTTGCTATTAATGTAGCTATAAATGGTACCAATCCTCCAAACACTCCATTACCAATATGGTAAGGTAACGACATAGAAGTATAGCGAATTTTAGTTGGGAACAGTTCAACTAAGAAAGCAGCTATTGGTCCATAAACCATGGTAACAAATATAATTTGAATAAATACTAAGAACACAAATACCCAAAAGTCACTATTCGATAATGTTTTGTCAATGTATTTTGTTTTAGCGTGGCCTATAGTTTTTGTAGCATCTGCATAAACTGTATCAGTGGTAACTTCTTTAAAAGTAGCACCATCTTTTAATGTTTTTAAAGTAGTAGTTTTTACCAAAGTATCCATTGTTCCAGCCACAGCATCTTTTTTAATGGTAGGCTCAGCAGCAGTATTCAACTCTGTTTTTTGGAACTCGGCTACATTGGTTTTATCCAAGAATTTTTGATAAATAGGTCTGTAACACACTATGCCTAAAAACATACCTGCTAACATAATCCATTTTCTTCCTACTTTATCACTCCAACTTCCAAATACTACAAAGAAAGGTGTAGCAAATAAAATGGCCCAAAGTATAATATAGCGCGACTCGTTAAAGTCTAACATTACTGTATTTTCTAAGAATGATTGTGCGTAGAATTGACCTGTGTACCAAATTACACCTTGTCCCATAGTAGCACCAAACAAAGCAAGTAACACCATTTTGAAATTAGCTTTATTACTAAAACTTTCTTTTAAAGGATTTTTAGAAATATTGCCTTCTTTTTTCAATTTACTAAACATAGGTGATTCGTGCATTTTCATACGGATGTATATTGAAACTACTACCAATAAAATAGATATTAAGAAAGGAATTCTCCAGCCCCAATCGGCAAATGCTTCTGCACCAATTAGGTTTTTAGTTGCTACAATTACACCAATTGATAAAAATAAACCTAAGGTAGCAGTTGTTTGAATCCAACTGGTAAAAAATCCACGTTTTCCAGCAGGAGCATGTTCGGCTACATAAGTGGCAGCTCCACCATATTCGCCTCCTAATGCCAAACCTTGAATTAACCTGAGTATTAATACTAGAATAGGAGCAGCATAACCAATAGTGGCATACGATGGTATTAAACCAATTAAAAAAGTAGAACCACCCATCAATACCAATGTAAGTAAGAATGTTGATTTACGGCCAATTAAATCGCCTAAACGACCAAATACCAATGCACCAAAAGGACGCACAATAAATCCAGCAGCAAAAATGGCTAAAGTGTTAATTAATGCTGATGCTCCTGCATCGGAAGGGAATAGTTGCTTGCCAATGATTACGGCTAAACTTCCAAAAATGTAAAAATCGTACCACTCAATTAAGGTTCCTAACGAAGAGGCCCCAATTACTTGTACAATACTTTGTTTGTTGTCTTTGTTTTCCATGAATATATGATTTTGTTTTTATTATAAATAAATTTGGAATTGAATAGTTAATTCGCCTTTGTATGTATCAAAAATTACATCCTTAAATCTTTGAGTTGGGTCGTTAAATTTATACACCGGGCGCATTCTGTAATTTAAAGTCATTTTTGCTGAATGACCATTTAAGTACCAATTAATACCCATGTCTGGAGTAACTACATTGTCCTTTAATCTTTCAAATTGCGATACAGTAATGGCTCCATAAGGTTGAAATTTACCCAATGTTTTTGATTTAGGTAATAACAAACCTGCTTGAGCATAATAAATATTTCCTGTTCCTGTGGTTGGCATGGTATTTCCGCCACCATTGTATGCTACTTGGCTTGCTATGGTTCCATTAGTTGGGTTGTCAATACCAATATTTCGTACATAATTTGGTCCCATATTAAAGTAATTATAAGCACCATAAAAAGTAACTGCCATGTTTTTAAATTTTAAAGGCATATCTAAAAATACATCTGCTGTAACAAATAGCTGCTTGTGCAAAGCAGTGTCCCATTTACCTGTGGTGGTGTTTTGTTTGGCACTCCACATAGCATCAGGTTGGTAATAAGCTCCAACACCAAGGTTAAATACTTTTTTAGTGCCTAAATAGGTTCCAACATTAAATGGTAATAAGTTGCTTTCTATATCAAAAAACTGGTATTGGAAATAACCTTGGTAAGCATTTTGTGGCTGTCCGCCTCCTTTATAATTTGCAATTTGAACATTGTTTTTAGCAGCTGTAGTGTCTAAAGTAGTAAGTGCAATTCCTTTGGCTAAAGCATATGGAAAATTAACACTCATGCGGTAATCAATTCTTTTGCTTTTTAAAAGTTTGCCTTTTGCAAAAATTCCAAATTGACGTGCAAATTGATCAGTCGCATCTATGTTTTGCCAATTAAAAATAGGAGCGTCTATTCCTAAAAAGTTTAAAGTAGAAGCTGAACTCAATCTTGAGGGTCCTTGCCAATAATGCAAACCTGCTCCAATACTTAAATTATCTTTAAATACTCTGTGTTCAACCCAAGCATCATGTAAAAATAGTTGAGGTTTTTTACCGTCAGTTCCTGTAGCACCTTGACCATTTGCTCCACCGCTTACTTGGTTTGAATTATTAATACCAAAATGGGTTAATATTAAGAAGTTCGGATTAATTTGAGCATACATCAAAAAACGAGATCTACGTAAACTCATATCCCATTGGCTGCTGCTAGCTTCACCATTAACAGTTGAGCTAGGGTTATTTTCGTTATGCCTAACCCATACTTGATGCCAAGTAAGCATTCTAACAAATTTTTTTCCAGTTGAGTCTAAATTAAATTTTAAACCCGCACCATAATTGTCGGTTCCTTGAGCTTTAAGGCCTGCTTTTGAGGCCAACACTAAAGCAATTAAAAAGATAGCATGTGTAATTTTTTTCATACGTTTTTATTTGTTTATCGTAGAACAAACATCCTAACATATTCCTATACTTTATGGTAATATCTATTTTGTTGTAAAATGGTATAGTTGGTGTTATTTTTTTCCTTTTAATCTTTCCCATTTTATAAGCATGTATTTATCACCCAGTTCAGTAATAATCATACCTGTATTTTTTGTATTCTCTCTATTGCTCATGTAGCTAATTAGCTCGTCATGGCGCATTACTTTATAAGTTGGATGGTAGTCGTTATTTTCTGGAGCTTTTAAATTAAATTTTTTAACCCAGTTCATAACCGATACATGACTCACACCAATTAATCTTTCAATTTCTCGTAAACTTACACCTTCAATATATAGTTGCAAAGCTTTTATAACATAATAATTATCTATGTTTTTACCTTCTTTCATTACTGAAAAAAAGTAATTGCAATCTTTACACAAAAAGCGTTGACGGCCTTTAACAAAGCCACTTTTGTTAATGTTTTCGTTTTTACATTTGGGGCAATTGATTGTTTCCATATGGTAAATATAAAAACTTAACTATATATATTTAGCATAAATATACTAAATTAGCAAGAAATGGAGAATTAATATATATTGAACAATACATTCAAAAAATTTAGTTTATAATAATGACATCCGTAAAACTTAACAAAATTTATTTATAATTGGCGTAACATATATTCATGATATCATTTGTATTAATAGCCATTTGTATTTTAGTAGGTTATATTTTTAACTATAAAAAACTATTGCCTCCTCAGTCGCATAAAGGTATTAATGCATGGATTATTTATGTGGCTTTGCCTGCTGTTTCGCTTAAGTATATTCCTCAAATAAATTGGAACTATACCATGTTGGTTCCGGTTATTGGTCCCATATTGGTTTGGATAGGGGCTTATGCTTTTGTAAAAATAATTACCTATCAAAGAAATTTATCAAAAGCAACTATTGGCGCTTTGTATTTATGTACCGGTTTAAGCAATACTTCGTTTGTAGGTTTTCCATTAATTACGGCTTATTTTGGCGAAGCACAAATTAGTATAGCTGTAATATGTGATCAAGTTACTTTTGTATTGCTTTCCACTGTTGGAATAGCCATGGCCATAAACCATTCAGACAAACATACTTTAACCACTAATTTGGTCTTAAAAAAAATGGCTTCTTTCCCACCTCTGTGGGGTTGTTTATTGGCTTTTATATTGCCTCATTTTATGGATTTAGAGCCTTTTACGCCTTTATTTGATAAACTTGCAGGTACGGTTGCTCCTTTGGCTTTATTTTCCATTGGTTTGCAGTTAAAACTATCAGGTTTAAAAAATGATTGGAAAGCTATTTTATCTATACTTAGTTATAAATTAATACTGGCACCAGCTTTGGTTTTAGTAATAGTGTATGTATTAAATATAAAAGGTATGCCTAGTAATATTGCTGTATTCGAAGCAGCTATGCCAACCTTGTTAACTGCATCTGTGGTGGCCGATGAATACCATTTAAATACCAAAGTGGTAAATATAGCAACAGGCATTACTATTTTAGCAGCATTTGTAACTACACTATTTTGGTATTTGGTTTTAACTTACTAAAGTTGATTGTAAAGTTGTTCTGCATACTTCTGTATTCAATTTGTTCATAAAAAAAGCGTTTCAAAAAATTGAAACGCTTTTTTTATTAGCTAGTTATAAGACTAATTTAATACAACATAACTTATATTGCTGAAAACGCCATTTGTTACTTTTAAAGTATCATCTGTGCCAATTTCAATAGATCTAAATTGAAATGTTCCATCAACTGTTTTTTTAGTAGCATCACATTTAGAAATTGTAACTGTTCCGTCAAATGGCATGTGTTTAGTTATTGAACCTAAACCCACCACTGTACTAAAAGTACATAATGCAGGACTGCTCATGTCTTTAAATGAATAGCTTTTTTGCGTTATATAATCACCTTGAATAACATCTTGTAGTGATAAGATGATTCTTTTATCTCCACCTGTTCCAGTTATATCAAATCTTTTTGCTTCTAAGTCAAAATCTCTTAATAAAGTTGCTGAGCCTTGTGTAGCTGTCCATTTCACTCCATCAACATCAGCCGACATACTTCCAGTAAATGCAGGAGGTGTTGGTGTTGGGGTAGATGAAGAACTGCTGCTTTTACTACAAGAAGAAATGATTGCAATTGCAATAATTGATAAAATAAATGTTTTTTTCATTAGTTATAGTTTTCACAAATAAATTTCTTTTTTCTAATAAAAAAACAACATTAATAATGTTATCTGTTAACTCAAAAGTTAAATTATTGACTCTAAAATACATAAAATTAAAAAAGGTTTACTTTTAGATTTCGGAAATCAATTAGAACAGTGTAATACTGCTGAATTTGAAGCGGCTAAGCTAATCTTGTTGGCGGCATCTGTGGTGGCCGATGAATACCATTAAATATAGTAACAGGCATTACTATTTTAGCCGCATTAATAATAACACTTTTTGGTATTTGATTTTAACTTACTAAAGTTGATTGTAAAACAAATCTTTGTCATTAATATACCAAATTAGCAAGAAACTTCCCATAGCATTTATTTCTACTTCTATATTCGTATTAACAAAACAGAAAAAATATGTCATACCCACATCAAATAAAAAGCCTAGAACAATATAACGAAGCCTATAAAAAAAGTATTGAAAACCCAGAAGAGTTTTGGGGTGAAGTAGCAGAAAATTTTACTTGGAAAAAAAAATGGGATAAAGTTTCGAATTGGAACTTTAAAGAACCAAATATAAAATGGTTTGAAGGTGGTAAATTAAACATTACCGAAAACTGTATTGACAGGCATTTAGCTGAACGAGGTGAGCAACCCGCTATTATTTGGGAGCCTAATAATCCTGAAGAAAAAACCCGCATTGTAACTTATAACCGTTTGCACAAACGTGTATGCCAAGTGGCTCAAATGTTAACCAATTTAGGTGTAAAAAAAGGTGACCGTGTTTGTATTTATATGGGCATGATTCCTGAATTGACTTATGCCGTTTTAGGTTGTGCTCGCATTGGTGCTATTCATTCTGTAATTTTTGGAGGTTTTTCTGCTCAAAGTATTGCCGATAGATTAGAAGATGCAAGTGCTGAATACATTATTACTTGCGATGGTGCTTACCGTGGCAATAAGGATATTCCATTAAAAAGTGTAATTGACGATGCCTTAATTGGCAATAAAACAGTTAAAAAAGTAATTGTTTATACACGTACTCGAACTCCGGTAAGTATGATAAAAAACCGTGATTTGTGGTGGGAGGATGAAATGGAGCAAGCCGAAGAACAAGTAGAGAAAAATGGCAAAGTAAGTTTTCCTGCCGTTGAAATGGATTCGGAAGACCCATTGTTTATTTTATATACATCAGGTTCTACAGGCAAGCCAAAAGGAGTAGTTCATTCTACTGCGGGTTATATGGTTTGGACAAACTATACTTTTGTGAATGTATTTCAATACCAACCCGGACAAGTTCATTTTTGTACAGCCGATATTGGTTGGATTACCGGTCATAGTTATATTGTTTATGGTCCATTAAGTGCTGGAGGAACTTCGTTAATGTTTGAAGGTATTCCAACTTGGCCCGATGCTGGCAGATTTTGGGAAATAGTAGAAAAATATAAAGTCGATGTTTTATATACAGCTCCTACAGCTATCAGAAGTTTAATGGCTTATGGTTTAGATTTTGTAAATAATAAAGATTTAAGTTCATTAAAAGTATTAGGTACCGTTGGTGAGCCAATTAACGAAGAAGCTTGGCAATGGTATTTTAAAAATATTGGTAAAGAAAAATGTCCAATTGTAGATACTTGGTGGCAAACAGAAACTGGCGGAATTATGATTTCTAATTTAGCTGGTGTTACCCCTCATAAACCTGCACATGCCACCTTGCCATTACC
Organism: Bacteroidota bacterium; assembly: GCA_027491085.1. Lineage (GTDB taxonomy): Bacteria > Bacteroidota > Bacteroidia > UKL13-3 > UKL13-3 > JAAFJM01. Next base: position 421,222 of record JAIXWW010000011.1, on the reverse strand, counting down.
GGGAGTTAATCCATGTTTGGTTGATGAAAATGGAGTAGAAATTTTAGGCAATTCAGTAAGCGGAAACTTATGTATCAAGCAGCCTTGGCCAGGTATCATTCGTACTACTTATAACGACCATGAACGTTGCCGTACTACTTATTTTTCAACGTATGAAAATATGTATTTTACAGGTGATGGTTGCTTACGCGATGAAGATGGAAATTATAGAATTACAGGCAGGGTAGATGATGTGTTAAACGTAAGTGGGCACAGAATTGGAACTGCTGAAGTGGAAAATGCCATTAACATGCACAGTGGGGTAGTTGAAAGTGCAGTGGTAGGTTATCCGCACGATATAAAAGGACAAGGAATTTATGCTTACGTAATTTATGATAACAAGCATACAGCCGATGAAAACCTCACCAAACAAGATATCATTCAAACGGTATCGCGCATAATTGGTGCCATTGCCAAGCCCGATAAAATTCAATTTGTAAGTGGATTGCCCAAAACCAGAAGTGGTAAAATTATGCGTAGAATTTTGCGCAAAATTGCCGAAGGTGAAACCAGTAATCTAGGTGATACAACCACTTTGTTGGACCCAAATGTGGTGGATGAAATTAAGAATGGTGCTTTACTTTAGAAAATAGTTTTTTGTTTAAAATATAATTATTGCCCAATCAGATAATTCTGATTGGGCTTTTTGTATTATTAATTTAAAAAAAGATGATTAACTGAAATTACCACTGAAGCAATAGTAAGATGCCACTTAAATTCTAAACAATTATATATAATTATTACTCTGTTTGTAGAATCTTATAAAATTATATTAAATAAATAAGGTTTTAAAAAATTTTACATAATTATTACTTAATTTGTAGTAAACGAAATAAAATTATGGTAAACAAATACTCTTTTCTTTTAAGTTTAGGTTTAAGTTTTGGTCTATCTATTTTAAATGGATGCAAGAAAGACACAACTGATTTTTCTAAATTTGATTCTTATAAACCTACTCCTGAATTTGCTATACCCCTAGTAAATACCCAAATTAGTATGCTTAATTATGTACAAGAAGATACTACTAATACTAAGGTTGATGCAAACGGATTGGTTCATTTTGTATACAGAGAGGATAACCTTTACAAATATGATGTAGCTGATTTTTTTGAATTTGATAATCAAAATTCTACCAGCATAAATAATAAATTGGGTTCTATTCTCATTTCAGAAGTTAGGAACACAAAATTGGTTACTTTACAAGATTTATCTGCGGGTTTTAGCCCAACAGCCAAAGCAGCATTTGATGCTGCAGCTGGTACTGTAAATATTTTTCCAGCTATAAGCGAAAATGTTTCAAATATTACATCTTTTGAGGCTTTTACAGAGTTTTCTTCCATAACTTTTTCAGAGGGTTACCTCATAATTAAAATCACCAATAAATTACCTGTTAACTTAAATACCATAAAGCTAAATTTATATAACCTTACACCAACACAATCGTTACTTGGTGTTTTTAACTATACTAACATAGCACCTGGTGCAAGTAAATCGGATTCTATTCAATTAATAAATAAATCTTTGGGTAATACTTTAGGATATAATTTACCTGTTTTAAATACCAATAGTTCAGCTCCTACTGCAGTTTTAATCAATTACCAAGATTCAATTGTTATCAATGCAATTGGTAGGAATTTACGTGCCATAAGCGGGGTAGCTAAATTCCCTGATCAAGATATTCCAGCCAAGAATACTGAAATAGATTTTACACCGGGTGACACTACACAAAGGGTCAGAAAGCTAAACTTGGCTGCTGGTAAGTTAAAGTTTGTTGCACAATCCACTATCAAAGAACCTATTCAATTAACCATAAATTTTCCAGGTGCTAAAAAAAATGGTTCGCCATTTCCTAGTCAAATTATTAATATTCCATATACTGGTACTGGCACTAACTTTATAGATTCATCTATTGATATATCAAATGTTGATTTTGATTTAACACAGAATCCAAATAAACCATATAATTTTATTCCAGTAAATTATACTGCTAAGGTTATTTCAAGCGGAAATGCAGTAGCGTTCGATTCTTCGGATTACTTAAACTTACAAATAGAAACTACTAGGTTACAACTTGAATATTTTGAAGGTTATGCAGGCACCATTGAAGTTCCTTCAGATAATAATAATTTTATCAATCTTTCATTTTTGGATAAAATAAAAAATGGTTTAAATCTTTACGATGGAGAACTAAAATTAAAAGTGAATAATTCAATTGGGATCCCAATTAAATTTAATTATAATTTTATTGGTAAAAACAACGATGGAGTAAGTCAAGATGCGCAATTATTGCCTTTTGAAGCTAACTATCCATCGGTAAGTGAAGTCAATCAAACCAAATTAACTACTCAAGTATACAGCAATAAAAATAATAATGGTAAAATTAATGAACTCATGTCGCTTCCGCCACATAGTATTAAAGTAGAAGGAAAAGCCATTACTAATGCTGTTAAAGACCAATCAAAAAATCAATTTGTAAAACGTGGTTCAAAAATAAGTGTGGATGTAGAGTTAGATTTACCTTTGGCAATAAGAACAACTAATTTTTCTCTTTCAGATACCAGCAAATTCGATATAAATTCTTTAAAGCAATTTACCAGATTTACATTAGGCTTAAATACCGAAAATGGTTTTCCTTTTGAAACTACATTGAAGTTGTATTTTTATAATAGTAAAACCAATACCATTATTGACTCATTAGATGATAAAACAATTTTACTGAGTGCCATAACCGATGCAGATGGTAAAGTTATACAAACTACAAAATCGAGGAGCGAAATAGGAATAAATGAAATATTGTTAAAAAAATTAAAGGAAAGTGGAGCAGACAAAATCATAACAAAATCAACCTTAAAAACGGAAAATTCAGGAAGCAAAACTGTTAAAGTTTTTAGTGATTATTTTATTAAAGTATCTCTTGGTGTAACAACATCAATTAAACTTTAATTCCATTTATTTTTTACCATTAATTTATTTACTATTATGAAGATAAAATATTTATTCAATATTGTTTTTCAATTATTTATTTTGAGTGTTGTTGTTAATGCTCAAACAAATTTAAATTTATATAATTTCAGAAATGTTGGTCAAAGTAATTTACTAAATCCAGGAATTAGGCCACAAGCTAATTTTACACTTGGACTCATGGGTTCCTACTTAAGTGTTCAAACTCCTGAGATTTCCATGGCAGATATTTTTAACAAAAACGAGAATCCTGACAGTACTTTTAGGCGTATAGTAAGAGATAATAATTTGTCGTTTAATAATATGGGGCTATCGGCTACTTTTGATCCAATTTTTATAGGCTTTGCTATTAAGAAAAATTATTTTAGTTTAGGTGTGCAAACTAATTTTGACTTTTATGGTAGCCCACCTAAAGACCTTTTGGGTTTTACACAAGGATCTACATTTTTTCAAAACACATTGAATCGTCAAGCCAATATTGGAAATGTTGATATTAATTCTACAGCATCTTATAACTTTCACATTGGCTATACACGCGATTTTGGCAAAAAATTAAGTATAGGATTTAGGGTAAAATATTTGCAAGGAATTTATAATATAAATATTGACCAAAGCACTTTAAATATTTCATCTAATATGGATTCTATTTATGTTAAAGCGGGCTTTAAGGCTAATACTGCTGGAATTGATGATTTAAGAAAAAATGAATTCAATATTGACAAGTTGTTTTATTCTACTTTATACAATAGCCAAAATGTGCCAAGTGGTTATAATTTCATGAATGATATATCTAAATTTTTTGACAAAAGAGGTATAGTATCAGGCTCTGGTTGGGGTTTTGATATTGGTGCAAATTACAAATTCAACCAACATTTTTCAGTATCTGCTAGCATAATTGACATCGGTAGTATTAATTGGAATAAAAATACGAGGTCTTATGATATGCCCGTAACAGAGTTTAATTACAAAGGACAAGACATAAAAGAACTGAATCAAATAAATGATTCAAACTTCATTGAGAATAGATTTAAAACATTGCAAGATTCTCTCTTGAATAATGTGTTTGTACCAAAGGAATCAGCAGGAAGTTATAATACAAGTTTAAGTACAAAAATGTACTTAGGAGGTCAATATGCAATCAATTATAATAACACATTCGACTTCGTGTTTTTTAATAATTTTGGAATAAAAACGTTTAATCCAGCACTAAGTTTGGCTTTTACCAAAAAAGTATGGTCAATTTTAGATTTAAGAATTAGTGGTACTTATTACAACAAAACAATTAACAATGCAGGTTTGGGTTTTTCTTTAAATCTTGGTCCATTGCAAACCTATTTATTTAGTGATAATTTATTGGCAGTTACCCAATATGATGAGGCAAAATTTATCAATATAAGAACTGGAGTAAATTGGAATTTTGGTAGGAATAATGATAGAGATGGCGATGGAGTTCCAAATAAAAAAGATAAGTGCTTTAAAAAATATGGCTCTATTGAATTGAACGGTTGTCCTGATAAAGATAGAGATGGGATTGCTGATAATAAAGATAGTTGCATTAATGTTGCAGGTAAGAAATGTGCATTTGGCTGTCCTGATAAAGATGGTGACTGTGTGCCTGATTTTAAAGATAGTTGTTTAAATGAAAAGGGAACTGCTAAACTGATGGGTTGTGCAGATAAAGACAATGATGGTGTAGCAGATAAAGACGATAGGTGTCCTTTGGATTCAGGTAGAATAGACATGAAAGGATGTCCTGATATTGATGGCGATAAAGTTATTGATAACGAAGATGTATGTCCTGATGAATATGGTAAATTAGAACTTGATGGTTGCCCAGATATAGATAATGATGGTGTAGCCGATTATCAGGATTCTTGCAAGCTTGTTTATGGTTTAAAAATGCTTTATGGATGTCCAGATTCTGATGGTGATGGTGTGATTGATAAACGCGATAAATGCCCTACACAAAAAGGATTAAAAGAGTTAAATGGTTGTCCTGATAGTGATTTAGATGGTCTAACCGATTTTGAAGACAATTGCCCTTACGAAGCTGGTCCTGTTTCTAATGCAGGTTGTCCAGTTGCTGCTATTAATTCCATTCCTGAAGCAGTGATATTAACACCTGAAGAAAGTAAAGTACTGAATGAAGCCTTTAGTAATTTAGAGTTTGAAACGGGAACTTCAAAAATTAAAGAAAGTTCATTAGAAAGTTTAACTGAATTGGCCGAATTACTGATTGTTAAAACAGAGTATAAGTTAAAAATTAATGGCTTTACAGACAATGTAGGCAAACCGGCTACAAACTTAAAATTAAGTCAAAGTAGGGCAAATGCTGTGAAAGAATTTTTGACCTCTAAAGGCTTAGCATCTGCTAGACTAACAGCTAAAGGTTTTGGAAGTAAAAATCCAGTAGCTAATAATAAAACGGCAGAAGGAAGGGCAAAAAACAGAAGGGTTGAATTTAAAATTATAAAATAATTTCTTTTCAAAGGAGGCTTTTGTAAAAATACATTAGCCTCCTTTTTTATTTAGGCCCTCATACAAGTTGTTTGTTTTACAATGGTATCAATCCATTGTTTTTGCTTCGTATCATCATAATATTTTGCAGGTGTTTCTAGCTTACAAAAACGAATATCTTTTTGTTTGCAATAAGCTGCAATTTGAACTATTTGTAGCTTGGCATTTGCTATTCCATTAAATGTTTTACGGGTAAAATAAACAGCTTTTATATTAGGTAAACTGTCAATTAGACCATTTATATTTTTCCATTCAAAAGCATGGTTATCAATAAAGGTATCGTCTAGGTTATTTTCTTCTTCTTCGGGTACTTCTAAAGTATCTATTATGTCGGCAAAATCTATTTTATATTTTATCATGAATTCCTTTTTTACAGTTAAAGAAGATTCTTTCATGCTGCTTAAACCAAAGCAAATAGGTAATAAATGCCATAAATAGTTGCGTGGTTTACCAAAGAAAAAATCAGCACCATCAGCAATGTCATGGCTAAAAGTACCAAGTATTAATATTTCAGTATTTGTATGAATGGTATAATCTATAAATTTATTTTTTATTATTGGCATATTTTTAAGTGTTTGTTATTTTGTGGTAATGTTGTTGAATTTTATCAAATACATTTTGTCCTTTATCTATTGAATTGATATTACTAAAAATAACCTGCAATACTTTTGAACTTTGCTTTAGCTTGCACAAGTTGCCATTATGTTGAATAAACTGCAACATACTGGTAAATAAATTGCTTTGGTAATAAGCAATATTATTCTCGCTTGGGAAAGTGGCAAAAAGCAAATTGTTTTTCAAAACTATTTTTACAAAGCCTAGCTTTTTAGCGCTTTCGCGCAATTTTATTAAATCAATTAAATCGTTTACTTGTTGCGGAATTGGTCCAAATCTATCTACCAAATCATTGGCAAATTTTTGTAAATTATCTAAATTGGTTAACGATGCTAAACTATTGTATAAACTCAATCTTTCGCCAATATTTCTTACATAAGCATCGGGAATTAAAGCCTCAAAATCGGTTTCTACTACACAGTCTTTTGTCAAATAGCTTTTAGTTTCTGGCATTTGGCCATTGTTATTTACTTTTTTGTCATCTGTAAACACTTCCGAAAATTCATCTTCTTTCAGTTCTTGAATGGCTTCGTCTAAAATTTTGTGATACATTTCAAATCCAATTTCAGAAATAAACCCACTTTGTTCGCCACCCAATAAATTACCCGAACCACGTATATCTAAATCGCGCATGGCCACATTAAACCCACTTCCTAAATCACTGAATTCTTCAATGGCATGCAGCCTTCTGCGGGCATCAATGCTTAAGGATGGAATACTTGGCACCAATAAATAACAATATGCTTTTTTGTTATTACGGCCTACACGTCCACGCATTTGGTGTAAATCGCTCAAGCCAAACATTTGTGCATTGTTAATGATAATGGTATTGGCATTCGAAATATCTAATCCCGATTCAATAATGGTAGTGGCAACTAACACATCGTATTCACCTTCAATAAAACGCATCATTACATCTTCCAACACATCGCCTTCCATTTGCCCATGTGCCACACAAACTTTTACGCCAGGGCATAAAAACTGAATTCTGTTGGCTATATCATAAATATCTTTAACCCTATGATGCACCACAAATACTTGTCCATCGCGTTCAATTTCGTGCATTACTGCATCGCGCAAAAGCTCATCGTTATAGCTGTGAAGTTCAGTATTTACTGGTTGTCGGTTGGGTGGAGGTGTATTTATAATTGACAAATCTCTGGCACCCATTAAGCTAAAGTTTAACGTACGCGGAATTGGAGTGGCGGTAAGAGTTAATGTATCAACATTTACTTTTATCGATTTTAGTTTTTCCTTAGCAGCTACACCAAATTTTTGTTCTTCATCAATAATCATTAAGCCTAAGTTTTTAAACTTCATGTCTTTGCTTAATAATTTATGTGTACCAATCAATACATCAATTTTGCCTTCTTCAGCTCGTTTTAAAATTTCTTTTTGCTCTTTGGGTGTTTTAAACCTATTGATATAATCAACCGTGCAAGGAAAATCTTTGAAACGTTCTTTAAAACTGCGGTAATGTTGGTTAGCCAAAATAGTAGTAGGAACCAAAATAGCCACTTGTTTGCTATCGGCTACTGCTTTAAAAGCTGCACGCATGGCTATTTCTGTTTTTCCAAAACCCACATCACCACAAACTAATCTATCCATTGGATGCGGACTTTCCATGTCTTTTTTTACATCAGCAGTTGCTTTGGCTTGGTCAGGTGTGTCTTCGTACATAAAACTAGCTTCAAGTTCCACTTGTAAGTAAGTATCTTCGCTAAACTGAAATCCACTTTGTGCCTTGCGTTTGGCGTATAATTTTATCAAATCGCGGGCTATATCTTTAACCTTCTTTTTGGTTGCAGTTTTTAGTTTTTCCCAAGTATCGCTTCCTAGTTTATTTAGCCTTGGTTCTGTTCCTTCTTTGCCCGAAAATTTGGTTATTTTATGCAATGAGTTAATGCTTACATAAAGCAAATCATCGTTTTTATAAATAAGCCTAACGGCCTCTTGCATTCTTCCGTTTACATCTATTTTTTCTAAACCTGCAAATTTCCCAATTCCATGGTCCACATGCACCACAAAATCGCCAGGTTTTAGCTCGCGCAATTCTTTTAAAGTTATTATTTTAGAATTGTTGTACCTGGTTTTGGTTTTGCCACGGTAAAATCTATCAAAAACTTGGTGCTCTGTATAGCAAGCCAATTTCATTTCATGGTCAATAAAACCTTGGGCTAAACCATGGTAAATTGGTTCAAATTCAATGGTATTATCCAAATCGTTAAAAATGGTATAAAGCCTTTCAATTTGTTTGCTGGTATCGCTAAAAATTAAGTTTTTAAGCTTGTCTTTTTGGTTTTGTTTTAGGTTTTCAATTAATAGCTTAAAGTTTTTATGAAAAGTTGGTTGAGGCGAGCAATGAAATTCCACTATCTCATCGCTTTTAAAACCATTTCTTACCCCAATTTCTACACATGAGTATTTATTTAAATAATCAAAAAATTGACTAGTATTTATAAATAAATCTTCAATGTTAGCAGGTTCTTTAGGGTTTTTTACATCAGCTTCATTTTCATTTTTTCTAACCAAACTTTTTTCGGCTTTTTCTAAACCATTTTCTAAAAGTTCGGTACTAAGTTTAATATCATCGGTAAAAAAAATGCTGTTTTCTGGCAAATAATCAAAAAATGATTGGCGTTGTTGTTCTACCATTTTTTGAACATTGGGAATAATATAAAACCAATCTACTTTTTTTACCGAAAGTTGGTCAATGGGGTTGAAAATACGAATGCTCTCTATTTCATCACCAAATAATTCAATGCGATAAGGCATATCGTTACTAAACGAAAACACATCAATAATGCCTCCTCTTATACTAAAATGCCCTGCTTCGTAAACAAAATCGCTGCGTTCAAAATGATGTTCGGTTAAAAAATCAATAAAAAACTCCATATCGAAGTTAGCACCTACTTTTACCTCAAAAGTATTTTGGGTAAGCTCTACTTCGTTAATAACCATTTCAGTAATGGCATCAATGGTTGTTACAATTAATTCGCCTTTTCCTGTTTTTTGATTCAGTCTATTTAAAGTTTCGGCACGTTCAAGTACCAAATTGTTTTCCAATAAATCTACCTGATATTCTCTGCGATACGATGCTGGAAAATACAAAATGGTTTTACCTTCTAATAAACTTTCTAAATCGGCAAAAAAGTATTTGGCATCATCGGCATTGTTAAATATAAAAACCTGAGTTCGGTAATTAAAATGGTAAATACACGCAGCTAAAATAGCATCGATACTGCCCACCAAACCTTTGGCAAACAACTTGGTAACTTTATTGCTGTTTAGTTTACTGGCAATGGTATTTACCTTTTCGTTTTGACTATACAGTCCTAATAATTCTTGAATTTTCACGTAATAGAATAAAATAGCAAAAACCCGAATAAACGTTATTCGGGTTTCTTAATAATGCAAATATAAAGTTTAGGCTTTTTGTTTTAGTAACTTAAAAACAAATTTTAAATAGGTTGACTTTATGAGCTTATTTTTTTAAAATTATTGTGCTATAATACTAATAGCTGTTCCTCCACCAGGAGCCAATTTTAAAGTTAATTTCGATTTATTGGTAATGGTAATTTTTTCAATTACGTAAGCCTCTGGATTTTTATCCCAGCTAGCATCAGGTGCATCGCGGTAAATGGTAGCAGTGTATTTTTTACCTTTATCTAAAAAGCTAAAATCCATATTTAACTCTCTTGCATTTTCATCGGTAATACTTCCTAAAAACCAGTTATTGGTTCCTTTAGCTTTACGAGCTATGGTTAAATACTCACCTGGTTCTGCATGTATTACTTTGGTATCGTCCCAATCAACAGCTACATCTTTAATAAATTGGAATGCATCTGGTTTGGCTTCGTAATTTTCAGGTAAATCGGTAGCCATTTGTATTGGGCTATACAATGTTAAATACAATGCTAACTGCTTAGTTAAAGTAGTATGCACTTGTTCTTTAGCACCAGGATAATAGCTGCTCTTTTTAATTTTAAAAATACCGGGCGTATAATCCATTGGACCACCCATTAAGCGAGTAAAAGGCAAAATGGTTTCGTGCTCAGGTGGATTGCCTTCGCTCCAAAAATTAAACTCTTGTCCGCGAGCAGCCTCAGCAGCCATAAAGTTAGGGTAAGTGCGGTGCAAACCGGTAGGGCGCACTGGTTCGTGAGCAACTACCATAATATTGTAATCAGCGGCTTTTTTAATGGCACGTAAGTAATGGTTCACCATCCATTGTCCATCGTGAAACTCGCCACGAGGAATAATTTTACCTACATATCCTGATTTTAAAGCATGGCTTCCTACACTGGCCATTAAGCGGTAAGCAGTATCCATATAACGTTCGTAATTGGTAGCACTTCCGCTTGTTTCGTGGTGGGTAATCATACCAATACCTTTGCTTTGCGCATAAGCATTTAAACCTTTAAAATCGTAATCAGGGTAAGGAGTAACAAAATCAAAAACATCTTCTTTCCATTTTCCAAACCAATCTTCCCAGCCATCGTTCCAACCTTCAACCAATACACCTCCAAATCCATTTTTAGCAGCAAAATCAATATAACGTTTGGTGTTTTCGGTGGTGGCACCATGTTTGGTTTTTACACGTTTACTTCCATCTTCGTTGGCATCGGTAGCGGCTTGTGTTCCTGCATAATCCCATGTAGAAAGACCCAAGTGCATTTCTAACCAAATACCACAATATTTCATTGGTTTGATATAACTAGTATTAGTAAGTTTTGATGGCTCATTTAAATTTAAAATAGTTTTTGAAGCAATGATATCACGTGCGTCATCGCTAATAATTATTGTTCTCCAAGGAGTGTGACAAGGAGCGCGCATGTAGGCTTTATTTCCTACTGCATCGTTTGCAATTTTGGTGGTGGCTTCAAATGTGCTTAAATCAAACTTTAAATCCATTGCAGGATAATTGATTAATGCTGCCTCATGAATGCTAATGTATAAATTATCTTTGGTTTTAACCATTAAAGGCGTTTGTACAAAAGCACCCTTAATAGGCGTAGCTGTAAAAATAGCGCCATCACGTTTTTTAGCTAATTTTTCAATTTCAGATATTTGCGAAGTGTTATAGGCATACTCATTGGTATCAAAATCACCTGGCATCCACCAAATTTTATGATCACCTGTTAAATTGATAGTAGTTTCTTCATCGGCTACTACAAAATGGAATAAATTAGGTTGTTCTGGAAAAACATACCTAAAGCCTATTCCATCATTAAATACCCTAAATACTAATTGGACAATACGAGGTTTATCGCTTTTTTCCATTAAGGTTATTGCTATTTCCTTATAGTTGTTAACAATGGTTTTTGTTTCGCCCCATACAGGAGTCCAGGTCTCGTTAAATGTGCTTGAATCAACTTTTAAAATGCTAAAGTTATTCATTAAATCATCCTGCTCCTTTATTTTAAAACCTAATTTGGAGGTTTCAACAACCGGCTTCGCCTTAAAATTTACGCTGTAATTTAAAGCACCTGCCTCATTTAATTTAAGCAATAAGGAAATTTTTTTGTTAGGAGAGTTTACTGTAAAACTTTGTGCAAAGGCCGTTGCATAAGTGCTTGCTAGTAATACGATAGTCAGTAATTTTTTAATTTTCATTGATATTATTCTTTGAAAACAAAAATAACTTTTTTACCGGTAGTACAAATTATATATTTTATTGATTAGTTTTGTTTGACTCAAATAAACAACTTCAAATAAATTGGATACAACCGAAATAAAATCACTATTACTTTTATTGGACGACACAGATACCGAGGTAGTTAATTTAGTTGAAAAAAAATTACTGTCTTATGGAATAAATGGACTGCCATTAATTGAAAAAGAATTGGCTCAAATTAATGATCCGTCTGTTTTGAGTTTAGCAAACGACATTATAAATCAAATAAACTATCAATACCTTTTAACTGAATTTGAAGTTTGGTTAAATGAAAGCGAAAGAGATTTGTTAGAAGGAGTATTTTTGGTAGCAAAATTCAAATATCCAAATTTAAAAAAAGCCGATATACGTGAAGTAATTGAAAAAATTAAACTGAATGCTTGGCTTGAGATGAGGCACGATATTACTGCATTTGAAAAGGTGAAAATTTTAAATTATGCTTTTTATAATATTCATGGGTTTTCAGGCAATGTTGAAAATTATCAAAGCTCTTCAAATTCATTTATAAATGAAGTTTTAGAAACAAAAAAGGGTAATCCAATTATGTTGTGTATTATATACATGTTGGTTGCTCAAAACCTCAAATTACCTGTGTTTGGCATTAATTTACCACAACATTTTATTTTGGCTTTTTTGGAGGAGGATAGAATGGACTTAAGTTCCTTCGATTTAAATAAAACAGGAAAAGTATCAGCAGATAACAGAAGTGTATTATTTTATATTAATGCTTTTCATAAAGGTGGTGTTTTTACCAAAACTAGTTTAGAACAGTTTGTTCAACAAATGCAAATACAAAGTAATCCTGCATATTATTTACCTTGCGATAACCTAACCATTATCAAACGCGTTCTTCGTAACCTTGCTTCTTCTTATAAGCATGAAAATGAGAAACTATTGGCAAATCAAATTTACGATATTTTATATCTTTTAGGCGAACCGCCATTGGATCACTTTACAGATGTAACTGATTCTAATTTTGATGAATAATCAATTTATCAAATCTGTTAATGCTTATTTCTTTATCTACCGCTAAGTTTTTGTTAATTAAATCCAATAACTGTTTGGCTAAATAGGGCGCATGCATTACCCCTTTGGTGCCTAAACCATTTAATACAAACATGTTTTTATGTTTTGGATGTTCGCCTATAATGGCTTTCCTATCTTTGGTGGTGGGTCTTATATTGGCTTCGTGTTTTAAAACTTCGTATGGAACTTTTAGGAAATCATTTAATTTTTCTTCTAAAAAAGTTTTGCCTTGTTCGGAGGTGTTTTCGGTTAAATCGTTCCATTCGTAAGTAGCACCAACTTTATATACATCATCGTAAAGATTAACTAAGTATATTCCTTTTTTAATCATTTTATCTTTAGTTAGTCCACTGCAATTTATAGTAAAAACTTCGCCCTTACATAATACAAAAGGCAAATAATTAAAGTATGGATTATCTTTATTTTTATAGCCTTGACAAAAAACAACATATTTGGCTTTTATATCATTGTATTGCCACCCATCAGTAAGTTGTTGCAAATTTTGGTAATCAAAATCTTGGTCTAATAAACAATTATTACTGAGCAATAATTCTCGCATTTTTTCAATTAAAGCGCGTGTATAAACCCAGCCAGTTTCTTTTATTTCAAAAGCCCCAAATGCATCGTTTAAGTTAGGTTCTTTGTTTGGAAATAAATTTACATGTTGCGAAAAATCTTCATTATCCATGCGACTCGAAAGGTCGTTTTGCTCTTTAACTGAGCCAAATAATTGGTAAATATTCTGCTTAAATAAAAGCTTACAATTCAAAAGCTTTTCCAATTCAGTATAGGCTTTAAAAGTATCGGCTAATAAAGCATCGGCATTCCAACTTTTAACCATACGTTTGCCACTTATTGGGTTAAACATTCCCGCAGCTACTTTGGTTGAAGTACTTTCGTTAAATTTATCAATAACCACAAAACTTTCATTGGCTTTCATTAATTCATGAGCTAATAAAGTTCCTGCTAATCCTTGTCCTATAATTAGATAATTGGTTTCCAAATTTACTTGTTGATTTATTGATTTCGTGATTTTTTGATTTGGTATAGGAGCAAAGTTAAAAAACGGTTTTACATGTTAAACTAAATTATTTACCATGGTCTATCGGCTATTGACTATCAACTTTTACTCCACGCAGCATATGCCTTTTTCTTGGTGGGCCATCTAATTTTTCAACAGTTAAGCCTACTTGTTGCATGGCTCGTTTTACATCGCCTTTTGAAGTGTATGTTACTAAAATTCCATTGGCAGCTAACAATTGATAAAGCTTTTCAAAAATAGCAATTTCCCATAACTCGGCTTGTTTATTTGGCGCAAATGCATCCATATAAATTATATGAATATTATTTAGCAAGCCATTGTTATCAAAACTTTCTAATTTACTATGGTATTTTACCAAAGTAAATTGGTTATTGATAGCAATAGGTTTATTCCAATCAGCCAAATGCATTTGTTTAAAAATAGTTTGCTCTTGCTCGGTTAATCCATCGATATAGTTCAACTGATTAGTGATTTCAATTGGTAAAGGAAAAGCCTCAATACTATGGTAAACCACGTTTATGTTTAACTTTTGAGCTGCTATAAAAGTTAGCATAGCATTTAAACCTGTACCAAAACCAACTTCAAATATTTGTACAGTTCTTATTTCAGGATTTTGTGATAAAAAAGCATTTAACCCTTTATCAATGAACACATACAAACTTTCTTCAATGGCTCCATTGCGTGAATGATAAGTTTCATCTAAGTGAGGTAAATACAGTGTATGAGAACCATCGTTGGTGGTGTATAATTCGAAATCAGGAATAATGTAAGGTTCTAGTAATTGCACTTAATTCAATTTGTTATTGGGATAGAAATCAATAATAACTAAACTCTTTCAAATATCAATGCCACACCTTGACCAACACCAATGCACATGGTAGCTAAACCATATTGTACATTTTGTTTTTGCATTTGATGTATCAATGTAGTTGAAATTCGTGCACCACTTGCTCCAAGTGGATGCCCAATAGCAATGGCGCCACCATTGACATTGATAATGCTTGGATCTATTTCTAAATCGCGGGCACAAGCCAAACCTTGCGAAGCAAAAGCCTCATTCAGTTCCACCAAACCAATTTGATTCATGGTTAATCCTGCGCGTTTTAATGCTTTTTGAGTAGCGGGAATTGGCCCAACTCCCATTATAGAAGGATGCACACCAGCCACACCTCTACTTACCAAACGAGCTAAAGGTTTTAAATTGTATTTTTTTACAGCATCTTCGCTAGCCAAAATTAAAGCAGCTGCACCATCGTTTATGCCACTTGAGTTTCCAGCTGTTACCGAACCATCTTTTTTAAAGGCAGGTTTTAGTTTAGCTAATTCTTCCAAGCTACTTAAACGCGGGTGTTCATCTTTACTAAAAACTATGGCATCACCTTTTTTCTGAGGAATGCTTATTGGAATAATTTCGTTTGCAAATACATTAGCCAAGTGAGCAGCATGGTATTTTTGTTGCGAAGCAAAAGCAAATTCATCTTGCGCTTGGCGGGTAATTTTCCATTGCTCTGCTACATTTTCGGCAGTTTCACCCATAGAAAAAGGATGGTATAACTCAGATAATTTTTTATTAGTAAAACGCCAGCCTATGGTAGTATCATAAATTTCTGGAGTGCGACTATAAGCAGTTTCGGCTTTAGCCATTACAAAAGGCGCGCGGGTCATGCTTTCGGTACCTCCAGCAATGTAAATATCGCCATCGCCACAAGCTATAGCACGGCTAGCATCAGCTATACTTTGCAAACCAGAAGCACATAAACGATTTACGGTATTACCACCAACTGTAATTGGTAAGCCTGCTAACAAAGCACTCATTCTAGCCACATTTCTGTTATCTTCACCTGCTTGATTGGCAGCACCAAAAATAACATCTTCTATCTCATTAATATCAATATTGGGATTGCGTGCAATTAAGGCTTTAATCACTTCTGCTCCTAAATCATCGGGGCGGATTGAACTTAGGGCTCCTCCAAATTTTCCAATCGGAGTTCTAACTGCATCTATAATAAAAACATCTTTCATAATCTGTATTTTAAAACTAATTTTAGCTAGGCAAAGCTAATGCTACTTTTCATTTTTAAAAATTTGAATAAAGATTTATAAATTGCCACACTTTTTAAAACAAACAAAACCATGATTCAACGTATTCAAACCGTATATTTAATTGCAATTATTGTATTAACATCAGTAATGTGTAGCGGAAGTTTATTATCGCTAAAACAATCAAACCCAACCAATGGCGTGGATGAATACGATTTAAATATATTTTATTTTAAGGTAACCGAAGTACAAAAAAGCATGACAGGTGGTCAGGCAACACAAACCTCTGTAATTAAGTCAATAACTATGCAATACGGCTTAATTGCAATAGCTGCCATTTTAATTGGATTAACTATTTCAATTATTTTTTCGTACAAAAACCGCGAAAAACAAATGAAGTTAACTCGTTTAAATTTTTTAGTATTGGCGATGTTATACTCAGCAGTTTTTGCTAAAGCCATTAATTATATCCCTGGATTTGAGTTTAGTAAACTAATGCCATACAGCACTTTAGGTATTATGTTGATGATATTTAATTTTTACCTTAACTGGCGTGTATTGCGCTTAATCAAAAAGGATGATGATTTGGTAAAAAGTGCAGACAGAATTAGGTAATTGATTGGCTAAAAGCTGATTTTCATTTAGTAAAATTGGCTTACAGCTGAAATTGTATATATTGTAAAAGTTTTAAGACCATTTTTTGTAATCAATATTTACAATTTGATGATTTTAAAAAATAACATTTAACAATACACTTATTTGAACTTTAACGAATTTAATTTTGACGAAAGGCTTTTAGATGGTCTTTATTCAATGGGTTATGATAAACCCACCCCTATTCAAGAACACGCCATTCCTTTAATTTTAGCAAACAAAGATTTAATAGCTTGTGCGCAAACAGGAACAGGAAAAACAGCCGCTTATTTACTTCCTATTTTAAATAAAATAGTAAAAAATCAATCGAATAATTTAAACACACTTATTATTGCGCCTACACGCGAGTTGGCTCAACAAATAGACCAACAAGTAGAAGGTTTTGCTTATTTTTTAGGCATTAGTTCTATTTCAGTTTATGGTGGTGGCGATGGTGCAGCTTTTGAACAACAGAAAAAAGCCATGCGCGAAGGTGCAGACATTATTATAGCTACACCTGGCCGATTAATTGCCATGCTTACTTCGGCTGGTTCGGTTGATATGAGCTCATTGCAACATTTGGTATTAGATGAAGCCGATCGTATGTTAGACATGGGTTTTTATGACGATATCATGCGCATTATTAATTATTTGCCAAAGCACAGACAAACGGTTCTATTTTCGGCCACCATGCCTCCTAAAATCAGGAATATGGCAAGCCGTATTTTAAACAATCCTGAGCAAGTAAATATTGCCATTAGTAAACCTGCAGAAGGAATTTTGCAACAAGCTTATATGGCTTTTGACACGCAAAAAGTGGCATTGGTTAAACATATTTTAAACGAAAAAGAACACAACAGTGTAATAATTTTTGCCAGTACCAAAGAAAAAGTAAAAGAACTGAATAAAGAATTGCAACGCTCGGGCCTTTCTATAAAAGCATTCCATAGCGATTTAGAACAAGCTGAGCGCGAGCAAATAATGCTTGCCTTTAAAAATAAAGAAGTTCAAATTTTAATAGGAACCGATATTCTTTCACGAGGGATTGATGTAGATGGAATTAGCTTGGTAGTAAACTTTGATGTTCCACCTGATCCAGAAGATTATATACACAGAATTGGCCGTACAGCTCGAGCAGAAACTACGGGAACAGCTATCACATTTATCAATCCCAAGGACCAACGCAGGTTTTTTAGTATAGAAAATTTAATTGGAACTGAAATTCCCAAATTGCCTTTACCTGAATTTTTAGGAGAAGCGCCATTATACGAACCCGAGAAAAAAATGGATAAACCTGCTGGTGGTTTTAAGAGAAAAACTGGCTTCAAAAAGAAATTTAAACCTAATAACAATCCTAAAACGCAATAAAAAAGTATAATCCATTATACTAAAAAAATATGGGACAACAGAAATTAAAACGATTTGCTGAATTTGTAACTTTTCCAAACTGTTTTGATTTTCCTTATCATCTAAAAGGAAAATGGAAAACGGAAGTATTTAAAAACAACAAGCCTTTGGTACTTGAATTAGCATGTGGCAAAGGAGAGTACACTGTAAATTTAGCACAACAAGACCCTGATACCAATTTTGTTGGAATTGATATAAAAAGCAATAGAATGTGGAAAGGTGCGGGCATTTCGCAAGAACTTGGATTAACCAATACTGGCTTTGTGCGAATGTCTATCCAAAAAATTAATATGTTTTTTGAGCCAGGCGAAGTAGATGAAATTTGGATTACTTTTCCTGATCCTTTTCCAAAAGATAGACACGAAAAAAACAGGTTGACCCATCCAGAGTTTTTAACTCTTTACAAAAATATTATCAAGCCAGATGGTATTATTAATTTTAAAACCGATGACGATGGTCTCTTTGACTATACGCTAGAAACCTTTGAAAATGTGAATATTAAGCCAATTGAGGTGATTAAAGATGTTCACAACGAACCTCATAATTATGACAATTTAAGAAATATTACTACACATTATGAAAAGCTATTTTCGGCCAAAGGCCGCAAAATAAAATACTGTAAATTTAGACTCGATACTTTAACTTATAGTCCTAAATTAGAAGCTATTGAAAATAATATTTTAGAAATAAGTCAAAATAAATAACCAATAAATGCGTTATTAAAATACAAACTTGTTAAACATGATTTAAAAAGCTTTGTACTTTTAAAAAATTATATATTTTTGTTTGCTATGAAATTAATAAAGCTGTTAGCTGTTTTTATACTAATTACATTAAACCATTTACATGTAAAAGCCCAACAAATTGAGATTGGTATGCTTTTGGGTACATCCCATTATATTGGAGATTTAAGCGATGAAAAAATAAATTTTAGCAATACTTATTTTGCTGCTTCTTTATTTGGACGATATAATTTTTCTAATAAAGTAGCCATTAAAGGTATGGCTGCTTATGGCAGGGTAAGTGGTTCAGATCAACAAAGTAGTTTAGCTGCTTCAAAAGTTAGAAACTTAAACTTTTATTCAGATATTTATGAATTTAGTTTACACTTTGAATACAATTTGCTTAAAAACGATTTGAAAAACTTGCATTCACGCCCTTTTATACCATATGTATTTGGAGGAATAGGTGTATTTAAATTTAACCCTAAAACGGAATATATTAATCAAGCAGGGGAAAAACAGGTAATTGAATTACAACCACTAAAAACTGAGGGCCAAGGGTCAACTGTATATAATGATAAGAAACAGTACGATTTAACTGAAGTTTCATTCCCTTTCGGTGTAGGATTTAGAACAAGGATTAGCGATGCTTTTTATATAGGTTTTGAAACTGGCATTAGGTTTACAACAACTAACTACTTGGATGATGTGGGTGGTAAATATGCTGACAATTTGGTTGTAAAATCTAATAGTGGAGAAATAGCTGCTTTATTAGCAGACAGATCTTGGGAGGCTTATCCAGAATTAGGTACAGGTTATTTTGATGATGGAGCACCAAGGAGTAACAAAAAGATTTTTGAAAATGATATTTATATTATTTCTGGTGTAACCTTAACTTACATTATTAGGTCAAAGGGTCAACCATGTCCAACATTTTTTAATTAATACAATTCATTGAAAAAAGTATTATTATTTCTAGCACTCATAAGTATTTTAAAAGTAAACTCTCAAACTGTAGACGTTGGAGTTGGGCTGGGTGTTTCAAACTATTGGGGTGATTTAGCTCCAAGTGTAGCTTTAAACGAAACACATGCTGCTGGAACTTTATTTGGAAGATTAAATTTTAACAATACATGGTCATTGGTTGGCCAGCTTTCGTCATTCAACGTAAGTGGAAATGATAAAAACTTTGAATTTAATAAATCACGTAATTTAAATTTCACAAGTAATATAAGAGAATTAGCAGGTTTAGTAGAATACAATTTCGTGCCATTTGGTTATGGTGTATTGGATTACAAAGTTACTGGCTATATTTTTGGAGGGTTTTCTTATTTTCAGTTTAATCCGCAAACAACTTATAATGGAGAAACAGTAACACTTAGGGATGTTAAAACGGAGGGTGTTGGTTATAATAAATATTCATTTGCTATACCTTTTGGTGTTGGTGTTAAATGGATTTTTGCGAGAAATTTTAGTCTTGAAGCCAATTATAATATCAGAAAAACATACACCGATTACATTGATGATGTGAGTGCCCAATACCTGGACTACTCTGCTGGAAGTTTAAGAACACAACAAATTGCTGATAGAAGCTATGAAATTTATGGAAGTAATATTTTCCAAAAGGGAACAAAAAGAGGAAGCGATAATTACAACGATTGGTATATGACTTTCACTGCTAGCATAGCTTACAGAATACCAGGAAGAATAAAGTGCCCATCTTTCTTTTAATTATTTAAAAGCCTCAGTTTCAATTTTAATATTTTTATTTAGTTCAGCTAAAAATTGGCGTCTTGGAATATTGGTAGCGCCCATGCTCATTAAATGAGGATTTTCTACTTGGCAATCAATCATGTGAAAGTTGAAGGATTGTAAATATTTGGATAAATGTATCATAGCCATTTTACTGGCATTACTCATGGTACTCACCATGCTTTCGCCCATAAAACATTTACCTATTGCCACTCCATATAAGCCTCCAACTAATTGGTTTTCGAACCAAACCTCTACACTGTGTGCGTATCCTTTTAAGTGTAAAATATTATAAATGTCCTCTATTTCTCCACTAATCCAAGTGCCTTCGGCTTTTAAGCGTTCGGTTCTACAAAGTTTTATTATTTCAGGAAAAGCTTTATCAATGGTACAGGTAAACTTGTTACTTTTAATAACTTGTTTCATGCTTTTTGAAATATGAACTTGGTTAGGATAAAGCACAGTTCTAGGATTTGGGCTAAACCACATAGGAAAATCACCTTCATTAAACCAATGGAAAATACCTTTTCGGTATGCTTTTAAAACCAAATCAGGACTCATTTGCCCGCCAATAGCCAATAATCCATCTTTCCTTCTAGTATAAACCGATTCAGGAAAAATATCGTTTACAACATAATACAACATGTATTTTTAAAGTTCTTTTCTAAGCCTTGCTACAGGTAAATTAAGCTGTTCGCGGTATTTGGCTACAGTTCTGCGTGCTATGTTATAACCTTTGTCTTTTAAAATTTCCATCAATTTTTCGTCAGGTAAAGGTTTGTGTTTGTCTTCCGAATCAATGGCTTCTTTTAAAATATTTTTTACTTCATGGCTACTAACTTCTTCGCCATCATCGTTGGTAATACCTTCGCTAAAGAAATACTTTAGCGGGATAATCCCCCAACCTGTTTGTATGTACTTACTATTTGCTACACGGCTTATGGTTGAAATATCATAACCTGTCATGTCGGCTATGTTTTTCAATATCATAGGTCTTAGTTTACTATCATCGCCATCTTCAAAATACTTGTGCTGGTATTGTAAAATGGCATTCATGGTAGTTAGCAAGGTATTCTGGCGTTGTTTAATACTATCGATAAACCATTTGGCTCCATCTAACTTTTGTTTAATGAACATTACCGTATCCTTTTGGTCTTTGGTGGGTGCGGTACTTTTTTCATAAGCTTGCATTGCTTCCATATAAGTTCGGCTTATGCGTAAATCAGGTGTATTGCGGCCATTTAAACTTACACTTAACATGCCTCCATCATCGTTCAAAGTAAAATCAGGCATAATGTATTGCGCAGCTTGCCCACCGTAACTATCGCCTGGTTTAGGATTTAACTTAGTAATGATACCAATTATTGATTTTATTTTTTCGTCATCTAAATGAAGTTCTTTAGCAATTTTTTCGTAGTGTTTTTTACTAAATTCTTCAAAATAATTTTCTAAAACTTCTATAGCTAATTCAATAGCTCGGTTATAATAATCTTTACGTTTTAGCTGAATGATTAAACACTCTTGCAAACTGGTAGCACCAATTCCCGGAGGGTCTAATTTTTGAATTTTAACTAAAACATGTTTCATTTCTTCAATTGAAGCTTCCACATTTTGGGCAAATGCTAAATCGTTAATAATGGCTTCTAAAGGCCTGCGCAAGTAGCCATCATCGTCAATAGTTCCTATGATTTGATTGCCAATAATTTCTTCTTTTTCGGAAGTAACTACCGCACTAAATTGTTCTAATAAAGCATCATGAAAAGTAGATGTTTCGGCCAATGGAGAGTCTTTACGTTCTTCGTTACCTTCATCACTTAAATGAAAACCATCAGGTTCGTATTCATCATTAACATACTCTTTCACATCAAAACTTTCGCTAGCCAAATAATCCTCTACGCTTGAATCTTTATCAAAATCATCCGTATCTTGAGTTTCGGTTTTTGGGTCTTCACTTGGCGAAGCATCGGAGTCTTTATTGCTAAGCAAGGCAGGATTTTCAATCATTTCTAAATCAATACGCTGCAAAAAATCTACAGTATTAAGTTGCAATAACTTAATGAACTGTATTTGCAAAGGCGATAGCTTTTGCTGTTGTTTTTGATATAGGCCTTGTTTTAACATGTTATATTATTTTCAAAAATATAAAATTCCTTTATAAAAATTATGCCAAAAACTAAATATTACTAACAATTAAAACTGTGTGACAGAATAGAATTGACAATGAATAACAAAAAATTTATTGCTAAATTGATACTTAAGTTAAACTAGCATTTGGGAAGCTTATTATTGCAGTCATAATTACTGCAATAATGAACCCAATTAAACCATTAGCCGAACGTGTTAGACCTCAAAACCTAGACGAGTATACAGGTCAAGAACACTTAATAGGAAAAGGTGCTATTTTACGTGAAGCAATCCAAAATAAAAGTATTCCATCTATTATATTTTGGGGTCCTCCAGGAGTTGGCAAAACTACCTTAGCGCGCATAATTGGTTATGAATTAAACTTACCTTTTTATGGTTTAAGTGCCATCAATGCGGGTGTGGCTGATGTAAGACGCATTATTGATGAAGCTAAAAAAATTGGAAAAGTTTTATTGTTTTTAGATGAAATACATCGTTTTAACAAAAGTCAACAAGATGCTTTGCTTGGTGCAGTTGAAAATGGAACCATCGTATTAATAGGAGCTACCACCGAAAATCCTAGTTTTGAAGTAAACAATGCATTGCTTTCGCGCTGCCAAGTTTATATTTTAAAAGAATTAGAAGCTGAGCACTTACAATTAATTATTAACAACGCCATAGCCAAGGACGATTGGCTAAAAAGTAAACAAATTGAGTTTAAGGAAACCGAAGCTTTATTTTTACACAGTGGAGGCGATGCTCGAAAATTACTCAATATTTTAGAGTTAATTATTAATCAAACCAATACTAATACTATTGTAATAAATAATGAAAACACGACACGCATTTTACAACAAAAAATAGCGAGTTATGATAAAAATGGCGAAGAACATTACAACATTATTTCGGCATTTATAAAATCAATGCGTGGTAGCGACCCTAATGCCGCTGTTTATTACCTAGCACGCATGCTTGATGCGGGCGAAAGTATTGAGTTTATAGCAAGGCGCATGTTAATTTTGGCAAGTGAAGATATAGGCAATGCCAATCCCAATGCTTTGCTTTTAGCCACTAATTGTTTTCAAGCTATACAAATGATTGGTATGCCCGAAGCACGAATTATTTTATCGCAAACAGTTGTTTATTTGGCTACATCGGCTAAAAGTAATGCCAGTTATTTAGCCATAGATGAAGCATTAAGCACGGTAAGAAAAACTGGAAACTTACCTGTTCCACTGCATTTACGCAATGCGCCTACCAAGCTAATGAAGGACTTAAATTATGGCAATGATTACCAATATGCACATATTTTTGAAAATAATTTTGTGGAGCAAGAGTTTTTACCTGATGGCATAAAAGGGCAAAAGTTTTATGAACCTGGCAATAATCCACGCGAAAACGAACAACGTCAATTTTTAAAATTGAGGTGGAAGGAAAAATACGGCTATTAATTATTTGTCAATTTTATTCTTGTGTCCAATTAGCTCTATCCATTGGGCTAAATTGCCATGGTGCTTGATTATTCTCTAGGTTATTAAACATGCTATTAAGAGAATTAGGTGCTTTGGTTTCTTCCATTACTTTATACCTGCGCATTTCTACAATGATTTCCATTGGGTTAATGTTTATAGGACAAGCCTCTACGCAAGCATTACATGTATTACATGCCCACAATTCTTCTTCACTGATCAAACTGTGTAAATTTTTATCATCAGGAACAAAAGTACCTTTATTGGCATCAATGTTTTTTCCAACCTCCTCTAGTCTATCGCGTGTATCCATCATAATTTTACGAGGAGAAAGTAGTTTACCTGTTTGGTTCTGTGGGCAACTACTGGTACATCTTCCACATTCGGTACAGCTATAGGCATCCATCAAATTTTTCCATGTTAAATCGGTTACATCTTTTACTCCAAAACTCACAGGAGGTTCGTAACCTTCAGGGGGCGTTGCACTTGGGTCAAGCATAAGTTTTACTTCTTGAGTTACCGATTCCATGTTGTTTAGATTGCCTTTAGCAGTTAAATTGGAGTAGTATGTATTCGGAAAAGCTAAAATAATATGAAAATGCTTACTAAATGGCAAATAGTTCATAAAAAGAAAAATACCTATGATATGAAACCACCAAGCTATGCGTTCAAAAGCTATTAAGGTATCGGTTGAAAAAGTATCGAAAATTGGAACCAATAGCCAAGAGCTAATTGGAAATGATCCTGCATTGATATAATGGGCTGCTCCGCGCATTTGTAAAATTTGGTCAGCAGCATTCATTTTTAATAATGCTCCCATTAAAACGATTTCTACAAATAATATAGTAGCTGCATCTTTGGTGGCAAAGCCCTTTAATTCTGGACTTTGAAAACGAGGTAATTTTAAAATAAAACGTCTGCTTAAAAATACTACGCAAGCAATAAGCACACCAAATGCTAAAATTTCGAAGAAACCAATTGCAATATTGTAAATTGGTCCAAAAAACGAAAGAGCTCTGTGTGTGCCAAAAATTCCATCAATTAGTATTTCCAATACTTCAATATTAATAAGCACAAAGCCTACATAAATAATAAAATGAAAAAAAGCTGCCACAGGTTTTGTTCCCATTTTACTTTGACCAAAAGCAACACGAAGCATTGTTTTTAATCGAGCGGGTTTATTATCTGTACGATCTATATCTTTACCTAGTAAAATATTACGTCTTATTTTACCTAAGTTCTTTACAAAAAAATACGTGGCAATTCCTGCAATTATTATAAAAAGTATCTGAGCTATCATATATAAGATTTGAATTAGGGCAATAATAATAATATTTAGATAAAGATATAAGGTTAAATTGAAAAAAAATAAAGCCAATGGTAAAATGTTTTGTCCCTGAAAATGAATAGTTTTGAATTGTTTTTTTATTTAAAATGAAAAATAAAATAATATTTACTTGCACAAAAGGCAAAATAAATTACTTTTGCGCTCCCACAAAACGGTGCAGTAGCTCAGTCGGTAGAGCAAAAGACTGAAAATCTTTGTGTCGGGGGTTCGATTCCCTCCTACACCACACAAAAATAAAGGCTTATAAGTTTAACTTATAAGCCTTTTTTATTTACTTAAGATTCGCTTCGGGAGGTTAAATTAAAAAACCGCTTTAGTTTTTTGCTAAAGCGGTTTTTTGTTAAAATGATTCTAAAATATAGTACATTAAATCATAAAAACTGGTGGTAAAAGCCATATCATTTCTGACAATGCTTTTAGTTATGGTTTTAAATTAGTTTATATTTTTAAAACGAACTCTATGCGGAGCAGAATCGCCTAAGCGCTGTTTTTTATTCTCCTCGTAAGCACTGTAATCACCTTCAAAGAAATACACTTGCGAGTTACCTTCAAATGCTAAAATATGCGTTGCAATACGGTTAATAAACCATCTATCATGGGAAATAACTACTACACAACCTGCAAAGTTTTCAATGGCTTCTTCCAAAGCACGTAAAGTGTTTACGTCAATATCATTGGTTGGCTCATCTAACAATAATACGTTTCCACCTTCTTTTAAAGTAATGGCTAAATGAACGCGGTTACGCTCTCCACCTGAAAGTACACTAACTTTTTTACCTTGATCGCTTCCTCCAAAATTAAATTTAGAAACATACGCTCTCGCATTTACTTGTTGGGTTCCTACTTGAATTAAATCTGTACCACCACTTATAACTTCATATACGGTTTTGTCGGGTAATAAATCTTTGTGGGTTTGGTCAACGTAAGCTGTTTTAACAGTTTCGCCCACTTTAAATGTTCCTGCATCCGGTTGTTCCAATCCCATCATCATGCGGAATAGAGTAGTTTTACCCACACCATTTGGCCCTATTATCCCTACAATTCCACCTTTTGGTAAACTAAAATTAAGGTTTTCATATAATAGTTTATTGCCATAAGATTTGCTTACACCTTGTGCTTTTATAACCACATCACCTAAACGTGGTCCAGGAGGAATAAACAATTCCAAAGTTTGTTCTTTTTCTTTTTGATCTTCACCCAACATTCTATCGTAGGCATTCAAACGTGCCTTTTGCTTTGTTTGACGACCTTTAGCACCTTGACGAACCCAATCTAACTCACGTTCCAAAGCTTTTGCACGTTTTCCTTCGGCTTTTTCTTCGGCTTTTAATCTGTTAGCTTTTTGCTCTAACCAGCTACTGTAATTTCCTTTCCAAGGAATTCCTTCGCCACGATCTAACTCTAAAATCCAACCAGCTACGTTATCTAGGAAGTATCGATCATGCGTTACTGCAATTACAGTTCCTGGGAAATTTTTCAAATATTGTTCTAACCAATCTACACTTTCAGCATCTAAGTGATTGGTAGGTTCATCTAATAATAAAATATCGGGATTGCTTAATAACAAACGGCATAAAGCCACACGTCTGCGTTCACCACCTGAAAGTACATTTACCATTTGATCTGGCTCAGGACAACGCAATGCATCCATGGCCTTTTCTAATTTTGTATCTAATTCCCATGCATCATTTTGGTCAAGCAATTCCATAACGGTAGCTTGTCTATCCAAAATTTTCATCATTTCATCACCATCCAAATTAGGGTCGGCTAGTTTGTTGTTAATTTCTTCAAACTCTTCTAATAAATCAGTGATGTGTTTAACGCCTTCTTTCACACATTCTACTACAGTTTTGGTTTCGTCTAAAGTTGGTTCTTGCTCTAAAAAACCAATTTTATAATCTTTATCAAAAACTACTTCGCCTTGAAAACTTTTATCAATTCCAGCAATAATTTTTAATAAACTTGATTTACCCGAACCATTTAAACCTAAAACACCAATTTTGGCACCGTAGAAAAACGAAAGGTAAATATTTTTAAGGACTTGTTTTTGTGGTGGATGTGTCTTGCTAACACCCGCCATGGAGAATATAATTTTATGATCTGACATGTTTTTTATTTTTAAAAATAAGGATGGCAAATATAAACCTTTGAATGAATGATTTTATTATTTTTTGATTGACAATTCCCTAAAGCAAAACACTATATTTTACTCAGTTTTTCCAAAATTTTGCTAAATTGATATAGTGGTCATATTATTTATGAGTAAAGATGAATAATTTTATAAAAAATTTTCACTCATGAAATACTCAGAACTATACCAAGATAGCATAATCAATAAGGAGACTTTTTGGGCTAAACAAGCCTCAGCAATAAATTGGATAAAACATCCAACCAATACTTTATCAGTTAACGAAAAAGGCTTTTACCAATGGTTTACCGATGGTGAATTAAACATGTCGGCACTTTGTTTAGATGCGCATATAGCAGCGGGCAGAGGCAATGAAATAGCATTAATATATGATTCTCCCGTTACTTTAATTGTTCAACATTTTACCTATAATGAACTTACTCATTTAGTTGCAAAATTTGCCGGAGGCTTAACAAAATTAGGCATAACCAAAGGCGATACAGTGGTAATTTATATGCCAATGATTCCTCAAGCGGTAATTGCTATGTTGGCTTGCGCTAGAATAGGTGCTATACATTCTGTAGTGTTTGGAGGATTTGCTCCTCATGAATTGGCCATGCGCATAGATGATGCAAAACCTAAAGCTATTATAACTGCTTCTTATGGTTTAGAAGTAGATAAAGTAATTCATTACAAACACTTAGTAGATAAAGCAATTGATGAAGCAAACCACAAACCCAATTATACCATTTTATACAGAAGAACAAATGGTAATGACACCATAAATAATGCCAACGAAATTGATTTTGAAACTCTTTTAAACCAATCGGAATCTGTCAACTATGTTGCAGTTGAAGCTACACATCCGCTTTATATTCTTTACACTTCGGGCACAACAGGAACACCCAAAGGTATAGTGCGCGATACTGGAGGTTACGCCACTGCTCTAAAATTTAGTATGACCCATTTTTACAATGCTAAAGAAGGTGATGTATTTTGGGCTGCTAGCGATGTGGGTTGGGTGGTTGGACATAGTTATATAGTCTACGGAACATTATTAAATGGTTGCGCCACTGTTTTATACGAAGGAAAACCAGTAAAAACTCCCGATTGTGGTGGCTTTTGGCGAGTAGTTGAACAACATAAAGTTAACTTAATGTTTACCGCACCTACAGCAATTAGAGCCATAAAAAAGGAAGACGATGAAGGAACTATTTTAAAACAATACAATCTCTCATCTTTAAGAACCTTATTTTTAGCAGGCGAAAGATTAGATCCCGCTACTTACAGCTGGATAAAAAATTTACTACAAAAACCAGTGATTGACCATTGGTGGCAAACCGAAAGTGGTTGGCCAATGATTGGTATTATGATGGGAGTAGAACAGTTTGAAGCCAAATCGGGCTCAGCAGGATTACCGGTATGTGGATACGATATTCAAATACTATCGGAAGAAGGCGAAAAACTAGGCCCAAATCAAGAAGGATTTGTTACCATTCAATTACCATTGCCTCCCGGATGTTTACCTACTTTATGGAACAACGATGAACGTTTTAGAAAAGGTTATTTAGAGCATTTTTTAGGCTATTATTTAACTGGAGATGGTGGTTACAAAGATGAAGATGGTTATTTTTATATAATGGGTAGAATAGACGATGTTATAAATGTAGCTGGCCACAGATTGAGCACGGGAGAAATGGAAGAATTAATTGCTGCACACCCAAGTGTAGCTGAATGTGCTGTGCTTGGAATTGCCGATGAACTAAGGGGACAAAGACCTATTGCATTGGTAGTAATAAAAGATGGTATTGAATGTATTGAAGAAATATTGGAAAATGAATTGGTGGCTTTAATTAGAGAAAAAATAGGTGCTGTGGCTGTTTTTAAAAATGCTGTAGTAGTAAAGCGTTTACCTAAAACTCGATCGGGGAAAATTTTACGCAAAACCATTAGGCATATTGCTGATGGATTGGCATATAATATTCCTTCAACCATTGAAGATCCTGAATCTTTAACCGAAATAGAACTAAAACTTAGTAGCAGAAAATTAGGAAATGCCTTTCAATAAAGGGGCAAAGTGTTAAAATAAATTAGTTCGTTAAGCTTGCAAATTATTTAATTATTCAAAGCCTAACTGCTTTATTATTTGTTCTATTTGCCAATCTTCTATTGGGTTATACTCGTCTTTTAAATTTCCACCGTAAAATTTTGTCATTCCTTGCCAAAAATAGGCTGTAAAATTACCTCTATAGGTTTCTAATAAATCGTATGTTGTTCTGCCTGTCTCTCTATAAATTAGCTTTATTAGTATTTTGCCTTGACTTACAGTTAAGCCTTTCAAATCGTCCATAAATTGGTCTTTTATATTGGCTTCTGTTTTCTTTAAGTATGCCTTTCTGGCCTTTTCGGTAGGTAAAAGCTGTAGGTTTTGCTCCAACATTTGGTACCTAAAAGCAGCTAACTTTGCATAAGGAAGCGCTTTTTTTACATTATAAACCAAACGTTGGTATTTTTTTTCGTATTCAGGATCTTTTTGGGCAGTAACTATAAAGTCAGGAAGGGTAACGTTTTTTAAAGTATCCTGAGCTTTAATAGTTATTGAGCCAAATAAGAATAAGTAAATAAAAAGGTTTCTGATTTTCATAAAAATACTATTGAAAAAATAATGCCAAAAGTATTCTAATTCAACGAAATTTCAATTTGATGCTGTTTAATTAGCTCTTTCAATTTTTTAATTCCGTATCTAAATCTACCTTGAACAGTATTGATATTTTCGCCAATTTGATCAGCTATTTCTCTAAATTTTAAATTGCCCCAATGTTTTAAAATAATCACTTCTTGTTGTTCAGTGGGTAATTGTAAAATTAAACTACGTAAAAGTGTAGCTTCTTTTTCAGCTTCAAAATCTTCGAAAGGAGCGCGTACTTTTTCGTCTGCATAATTGTCAAAATACGAGTAACTTTCGTCTTCTGCATCTGTGCTCATAAAGTTGGAGAAAAGAAACTCTCTTTTTTTTGAATTTTTGCGTAAGTAATCAATTGAAAAGTTATTGCATAAACGCATCAAATACTGTTTAAACCTTCCTGTTTCAGTATAACGGCCATCGTTTAAAACTTCAATAATTTTGATAAAAACATTTTGGAAAATTTCTTCCGCAACATCTCTATGTTTTACTTTTTGTAAAATTATTGAAAAGCCAGCATTTTTATGCCTTCTTAGCAATGTTTCGAAACTACGCACATCGCCATTAAGATACATCAGTATCAATTCATCGTCACTAACTTTTGAGGTTTGCATAATTGTAAGCATTAATTGGTTCAGTAGTTTTTTAGCAAACAGTTATTATTAATTGGTTAGTGTAAAGGTTTATACTTTATAGGCGATGAATTTTAGTTTTATTGTTTAATCAAATTTACTAACAAAAGTCATATTATCAAATTTTCGTCATAATATTTTTTTATTTTTTTAAAACTTGCTCATTATGAGGGATTTTTAATTTTTATTTCAACAGTAAATTTTTCCATTCAACACATTTAAGTAAATGTTTAATACTAAAATGGAGTACCGTCAATAAAATTTTAGTGCAATTCGTCAGTTTAATTTACAATTATTGTACAATGAAAAATTATAACTACTCAGTAGCCGAAAGATTAATGCGCTATGTGCAAATTGATACCACTGCCGATCCTAATAGTACTTCAAATCCAAGTAGTGAGAAACAAAAAGATTTGAGCCGAATTTTATGCAATGAATTAATGGCATTAGGCTTAAATGCTGAAACAGACGAGTTTGGTTATGTTTATGCAACCATACCTTCTAACACTGATAAAAAAGTTCCGGTATTATGTTTTTGTTCTCACGTAGATACCAGTCCTGATTGCAGTGGAACCAATGTAAAGCCTATTTTTCATAAAAATTGGGATGGAAGTGATATTGTGATGCCTGATGATAATTCGGTAGTGCTATCGGCTAAAAACCATACTTATTTGCAAGAAAGAATTGGCGATGATATCATTACTGCTAGTGGTTTAACCTTATTAGGTGCCGATGATAAAGCGGGTGTGGCAATTATTATGGATTTAGCTCAATTGTTATTAACTCACCCAGAAATTAAACATGGCGATATTAGAATATTGTTTACACCTGATGAAGAAATAGGGCAGGGGGTTGATAAAATTGATATGAAAAAACTGAATGCCGATTTTGGTTATACCTTAGATGGTGGCGAACGTGGACATTTAGAAGGCGAAACCTTTAGTGCTGATGGTTGTAAAGTAATTTTTCATGGCATAAGTGCGCACCCAGGTTATGCTAAAAATAAAATGGTAAGCGCTATAAAAGTAGCATCTTATTTTACTACATTATTGCCGGCAGATACCATGTGTCCTGAAAAAACTGATGGTTACCAAGGTTTTGTTCATCCTGTTTCAATAGAAGGAACAGTTGAAAAAGCCACAGTTGGCTTTATAGTTCGTGATTTTGATACTGCCAAACTAAAAGAACATGAAGCTTTGTTAAAACAATTGGCGCAGCAAGCAGTTGCCAAATTTGAAGGTGCTACTTACGAAATAAAAGTAACCGAACAATACCGCAACATGAAAGAAATTTTAGACCAATATCCGCAAGTAATGGCCAATGCTGAAGAGGCCTACAAACGTGCAGGTTTAAATTTGGTAAAAACCAATATTAGAGGTGGAACTGATGGTTCAAGACTTTCGTTTATGGGTTTACCTTGTCCTAATATTTTTACTGGCGAAATGGCTATTCATAGTAAGCAAGAATATGTAAGTGTGCAAGACATGCAATGCGCAGTTGATGTATTGGTGGAGTTAGTTCAGGTTTGGGAACAGAAAGCGTAAAAGTTCATTTCAAAAAAGGGTCAATCAATTTAATAATTGATTGACCCTTTTATAATTTACTATGAAAATATTTATCAGAGTAGCGACCATTTTTATAACAATATTATTGTTTGTTTCTTGCAACAGCTGCAAGTGGAACATGCCAAATGAAATGATTGGTAGTTGGCATGCAAAAAGTACCAAAATTACAGTTCGAACAGAACCCCAATTAATGCATTTTAAGTTTGTATCAGAAAAAGCTGATGTTAATATAGAAATTAGAAACAATAAATATGTGAATGGAAATATAGGAATGGCCAAATTTGAAGGTGGGGTTATTGAAAAAAATTATGGCTTACCACCATCTGTAACTGGAATAGCTTATATTATTAGATGTGGTAAAATTGGTAAAATTTTCAATAATGACCTTTTAGAATCTAAAAATGTAGAAATATGGCTTAGCCCTATTAAAAATGGAATTATGGAAGCAGAGTTAAGGTGTGATAAGTTTCCGATGGCAGGTATTAACTTTTTAAAAAGCACCGAATAAAACTAATGGTCAGCTAATAAAAGTTCGTTTAAAAATTCGGGGTAAACGTTTTCCCAAAAATTAGTAAGCATATTATTGTAAGCATCTTTGCTAGCATTTTCAGGTGTTAGTTGAAAGCCTTTGATGTCTTTTAGCGCATTTTTATAAATTTCTTGGTTATTTCTTGCATCCACTATGCTGATATCCATATTGATATTAGATTGTAACATTTTACCCCACATTACACCTAAATCATTGGTATTGGCTATTATTTTTACTTCGTAATCTGCATTTTTTCTATCGGTAACAAAGTTACATCCGCTCTCTACCAACTTACGCTTAAGCAAAGGCTCAATGATATTAAATTCCAAAGTTTTCCCTAAAATTTGTTCTTGGCTATTAGTGTATATTTTTATGGGTTCTACTACCAATCTAAAATTGGTACTTGGTGCGTCAATATTGGTTAAAATACCTTTTAATAATCCATTTAAACTATCGGTTTTAATTATGGTGGCAATATCTACCATTATTTTTACTTGTTGAATGGGGTCTTTAGCTAAAATTTTATTTAATGAAAAAGTAGCCACTCCATTTTGATCAGTTTCTGCACTATTTCCATAATCAAATTTGGTTTGATTGGCTTTTAAAGTTAGGGGCACAAAGGGCACTAAAGAGTTGTTTGAAGCAAGTTTAACGCTAGCAGTAAAAGGATTGCTGATGGGTTTACCAATTTTGCCTTTTAGTTCTACCACATCGGTTTTAACTTGCAGTTTGTATAACTGGTTTTGAATTTGATTCACAATTTCGTTTACCAAGTAAACCTGTTTGCCTTTATATTCGGTTGCTACATCTTCATTTATATAATTTTGCAAAGCACCTAAAGCTTTTATTCGCAAGCGCATTATTTGCATAAAGTTTTCTTTAATGGAAAGTTGGTCTGCATTATCTAAAAAGTTAATCGATTGTTCAATGGCAGCTTGCAGTTTTCTGCGTTTAGCAGCCTCATAATCACTTTTCGAAAGTTTGTAATAAATGTAAAAATCGGTTTTGTTTTCCCAACTATCTATTACTTCAAAATCCTCTACCATTGCCTGCGCATTTACTTGAGTTTCGGTAGCAAAAATTTGGTTATAATTGGCATTGTTTTGATATTGCGATAGAATAGAATTGCTTGAAACCACCACTTTTATTTCGCCAATCATATCGTTTAAAGCACGCTTTTTGGCCATTTGCTGGAAGTCGGTTGGGTTTAAAGTTTTGTTCGCATAACCTATTCCAACATAATAATTTGAATTTATCGGACGTTGTTGCACCCAATCAGGTTGTTTGTTTCTATCCTTGCGGTTAACCCCATTTTTTGAAGTGCCACATGACAGGATGAATAAACCTGTAATCGATAATATAAATAGTAGTTTAGTTTTCACTTTAAGTGCAGTGTTTTTAAAAAATCAAACATCATACCATATTCGATTTTGCTCAAAAATATTATTTTTTTTGAGAAATAATAGATAAGGCTTTTTTGACATGGTTTGTTTTTAAAGCACTGAAGTGTTTAAATTACTGATATAAATATTTTTAGTAAAAAAGTGCTAGAATAAATTACCTTTGACAACCTTTAATTTTTTCACTGCTAATCTTAGTAATTAAGCCAAAGCCCTGCAAAAAATACTAGGGCAATAACAATTTAATAATAAATAATGGCCAAATCACAAGAAACTTTTAGTAAAAAAGAAAAAGAAAAATTAAAACTAAAGAAAAGAAAAGAAAAAGAGGAAAAGAGAGAGGAGCGTAAGGCTAACGCAGTAAAAGGTCAAAGCCTTGAAGAAATGTTTGCTTATGTAGATGAAAATGGAAACATTACTACAACCCCACCAGATCCAAAGAAAAAGAGAGTGGTTAATGCAGAGGATATGCTTATTGGTGTAGCCAAACAAGTAGCAGCTGAACCGCAAGATTTGATTAGAAAAGGTGTTATTACTTTTTTTAATGAATCAAAGGGATATGGATTTATTAAAGATTTAAAAAGCCAAGAAAGTGTATTTGTGCACATAAATGGTATTTTAGATAAAGTGAAGGAAGGTGATAAAGTAACTTTTGAAACAGAAATGACCCACAAAGGAGCTAGTGCTGTAAAAGTAAAATTAGAAATAGTTGAAAAAGTAAAACCAGTAACTGCAGATGTTGCAGATGCAATTACAGAGGTTAACCCAGAAAAGCCTACCGAATAAGTAGTTAGTTATAATAGACATAAAAAAGCCCAACAGAAATGTTTCTGTTGGGCTTTTTTAGTTATCAAACTAATTAGTTCCCTAATTTATAAGAAACGCCTAAGTTAATATTTAAAAATGTGGCGTCATAAGTGTCAACACTTCCTGTAACTCCTGAAACAGTAACATCTTGTTTTCCAGACGTCATTCCAAACATATATTTGGCATTTAGCATTAAGTCAATATTATCATTAATACCATATGCGAAACCTACAACAGGAGCCACTAAAAGCCCTCCTTTAGAATAGCTAATTTCGTTACCTCCGCTAGAAACTTTATATGAAGCATTAATAAAACCTGCTTCTAAACCCGCATATGGTTTGAAGCCTTCGTCCATAAAGTAATAATCGAATGCAGCAGTAATTGGTAAATTGCTGTATGATGCTGTAACCCCAGATGGAACATCATTAACTGTAAATGAAAAATAACTTAAGTTAACACCTACCGCCATATTATCATTTAAGAAATAACGACCAGTTAATCCTCCGCCAAAACCTGAACCTAAACTTCCCTTGTCCTTGTTAGACATATCTCCCATTGGAGAGCCAAATCCACCAGTTAAACCAATTGCAATTTGTGCATTACTAGTAAATACCGACCCTGTAACAATCCCTGCTACAGCAATCATTTTTAAAATTGTTTTTTTCATTGTTTTATTTTTAAGATTGAAAATCAAATATATTCATTGTCATGGATTTGTCTAATACTGTTGTTAACATTATAAAATAGTAGTGTATTATTATTTGTACAATTAGGATCAACTAAAAAATGTTGTTCATAAAAAAAGCCCGTTACAAATTATTGTAACGGGCTTTTAATTATTTATAATAGTTTATTTTTTTGCTTTTCTATCAAAGTCAACTACAATTGGAGTTGCAATTGCTAATGAAGAATAAGTACCAAATACGATACCTACTAATAATGAGAATGTAAATCCTCTGATTACTTCACCACCAAAAATGAATAACACTAAAGTTACCATAAATACTGTTAATGAAGTAATGATGGTTCTATTTAAAGTATTGTTCAAGGCATTATTGATAATTGAAGCAGTGTCTTCTTCACGTTTGTGAATGTTTAAGAATTCACGAATACGGTCAAATACTACCACAGTATCGTTAATAGAGAAACCTATAATGGTTAAAATTGCCGCTATAAACGTTTGATCTACTTCCATAGCAAATGGTAAAATACCATCAAATATTGAGTAGAAACTTAACATCATCAATACGTCATGCGTTAATGCAATAATAGCACCTAAAGTATATTGCCATTTACGGAAACGAACTAAAATGTATAAACCAATACCAACTAATGAAATGATTACAGCCCAGAATGAACCTGTTTTAACATCATTTGCAATGGTTGGTCCTACTTTGGCCGAACTTAAAATTACGTTTTTATCATCAATTTTATTTAAACCTTCGGTTACTTTAGCTAAAACTTCATCAGCAACTGTTGGCGTAATATCGTCAATACGGTAAGTGGTGGTAATTTTAACCTTGTTATTGGTACCAAATTTTTTAACCTCAGGTGCACTTCCTAATACCGTTTCTAAAGAATGGCGTACATCAGTTGATTCAATTGGTTTGCTTAATTGAACAACATAAGTATAACCACCTTTAAAATCTACGCCTAAAGTAAATCCTTTAGTAAACATAGAAATGAAACCACAAATAATAATAGCTCCTGAGAACATGTAGAATTTTTTACGGTTTCCTACCCAATCATAATGGAAGTTTTTAAATGCATTCATTGTTTTGGCAGTAGCATATTTTACTTCATGGCCTTTATCCATCCACCATTCAGTAACTACACGTGTAAATAATACTGCAGTAAACATTGATGATAAAATACCAATAATTAAAGTGATAGCAAAACCTTGAACTGGACCTGTACCAAAAATATACATTACAAATCCTGCTAATAAAGTGGTTAAGTTAGAGTCAATAATAGAAGAACTAGCATGTTGGTAACCATCAGCAATTGCATTTTTTAAGCTACGTGCATTTTGTAATTCATCTTTAACACGTTCGTTAATTAACACGTTTGCATCCACGGCCATACCAATTGTTAATACTATACCAGCAATACCAGGTAAGGTTAATGCTGCCCCCATTGATGCCAAAACACCTATAATAAAGAATACGTTTAATAATACTGCAAAATCAGCAATATAACCTGAGTTATTGTAGTACAATACCATGAAAATTAAAATGATAATAGTAGCAACTATCATACTCCATAAACCTTGGCTAATAGCTTCAGCTCCTAAAGTTGGTCCTACTACTGCTTCTTCTACTATACGAGTAGTAGCAGGTAATTTACCACTTTTCAATACGTTTGATAAATCCAGTGCTTCTTCGTCAGTAAAACCACCGTTAATTACAGAGCGTCCGTTAGGAATTTCGTTTTGTACGTTAGGCGATGAATAAACTAAATTATCTAACACAATAGCTATTGAATGACCAACATTTTGTTTGGTTAAGTTTTTCCATTCAGTTGTTCCTTGACCGTCCATTGCCATGTTTACTTCTACTTGGCCTGTAACTTGCGAAATATCACGGTTAGCTTGAATAACTCTCTCACCACTCATAGCAGCATCACCATTACGTTCAGCTTTTAAAGCATGCAAACGAACAGCTCCACCATTTTCTCCAATTCCTTTATACTCCCAAGCAAATTTTGCATCAGAAGGAATAATAGCACGAACTTCAGGACGAGCTAACATGGCATTAATTTTAGCAGTGTCTCTAATTGCTGCTGTTCCACACCAAGAACCACTAGGTGATAATTGACCTTTTTCGTCTGCTACTGGCATAATTAAAGCCAATAATGGATTTTCTTTTTGGAACTGCTCAGCAGTCATTTTATTTTTATCGGTAGTATCTTTTTTTGCTTTTGCAGTGCTATCAGTTTTTGCTTTAGCACCACCAATATCAGCTAATGCATTTTTTGCAGTAGTTGTATCTGCTGCAGCAGTATCTGCAGTAGTGCTAGTAGTTTTTAATTTTTTCAATAAATCATTAGCTTGGCTTAAAAAACCATAAGCAACAGGATTGTCATACGTTTGAAAGAATTCTAATTTAGCTGTTCCTTGTAATAATTTACGAACACGAGCAGGATTATCAACACCAGGTAATTCAATAATTATTCTACCTGTTCCTTCTAATTTTTGGATATTAGGTTGTGTTACACCAAATTTATCAATACGAGTACGTAATACTTTAAATGAACGCTCAATAGCTAAATCAGTTTCTACTTTTAAGTATTGCAATACTTCTGCATTACTAGATGTTAATTTGATTCTTTCTTTATTGCTTGAATTAGCAAAAATAGCAGCTAACATACCATTTGGGTCAACTTGTTTGTAAGCATCACCAAATAATTCAACAAAATCTTTTTGACTAGTTTTGTGAGCTTCTGCTGCCATTGCCACTGCTTTGTTAAAGTTCGCATCAGTGTTATTATTCGATAATCCTCTTAATAACTCATCTTGACTTAACTCTAAAGTAACATTCATTCCACCTTGTAAATCTAATCCAAGGTTTAATTCATGGGCTTTGCACTGTAAATAAGTATATTTTTTTATACCTATGTTAAACACTACTTCGCGACCAATTGAATCAATGAACGCTCTTTCTTTTTCTAAATCACCATTAGCAAATGATTTTGCTTTTTGCTCTACTCGGTAAGTTACCAACGAAAATGATAGCTGAAATAACGACACTATCACTAAGGCAATGGTAAAAAACTTAACTGCTCCTTTAATTTTCATTTTGTATTTATGTATTCTATTTAGTTTTCAATATTTTAAAATTTGTTTGTTCAAATTTATCCTTTGACTATTTAGCATAACGCTAAAATAACAAAGGAGCGCAAATATATGTTTTGAGTACTTAAATGCAAAGATTTTAAAATTGCTGATTATTAAATGTTTATGGTTTTTGTGTAACCTATTGTTAATCAAATAAGTTAATTGTAACGTTTATTTTTTGATAAAATTAAGATTTGCATTGAACAGTTTATTAGAATTAGGAGCAGAAATTTATACATAGTGTTTATAAATGCTAGAATGCTTTAGACATAACACCAATTACTTTCGTTTCATTAAATAATAAAATTGTTTTAGTAATGGAAAATACACAAGAAGGTTTGAACTTTTTAGAATTAATTTTTAAAGGTGGAGCAGTAATGATTCCTATTGGCTTACTGTCTGTAATAACTATTTATATAATTATTGAGCGAGTTGTTTACATACGAAATGCCTCGAAATTAGAAGCTAACTTTTTAAATAATTTGAAAGATTTGTTGGCCAAAGGCGATTTAAAAGCAGCACGAGCTTTTTGCCAACGTATAAATTCACCCATTAGTCGAATCATAGAAAAAGGGGTTATGCGAATTGGTAAACCTATTAAAGATATTGAAAGCAGTATCGAAAGTATGGCTAGTATTGAAACAGGTGTTTTGGAAAAAAATATCAATTGGTTAGGAATTATAGCTGGTGTAGCTCCAATGCTCGGTTTTATTGGAACTATTTCGGGTATTATCAAAATTTTCTACAATATCTCGGTGAGCGATAATATCAGTATTGGTTTAATTGCGGGTGGTTTGTACGAAAAAATGATTACATCAGGTTCGGGTTTAATAGTAGGTGTAGTAGCATACACAGGGTACCATTTTTTAAATAGCATGATTGATAAGTTTAATGCTAAATTAGAGCGCACAGCTGTTGATTTTATTGATATTTTAGATAGCTAGTTTTAACCAAATCAAACAATGAAATTACGCAAAAAAAAGCAGTTTGAGGCTGAAGTAGCTACTTCTTCGCTCAACGATATTATGTTTTTCCTATTGCTTTTCTTTTTAATTATTTCAACTATTGCTAACCCCAATGTAATTAAAGTATTATTGCCAAAGGCCGAAAAAAGTCAAACTTTAAACAAGAAACAGTTTTCTTTAACAGTAAAAGAAAATAAAGAATACTATTTCGACAGAGAGTTAATAGATGCCACTAATTTGGAGCAAGTGTTAAAAGAAAAAACTACCGGAGTTGAAGATCCAACTGTAGTTTTGCGTATGGATGCTAAATTAAATATTCAAGAATTGGTTGATATCCTATCAATAGGAACACGTTTAAAAATACGAATAGTAATGGCTACTCAAGTAGGCAAATAATGGCTATAATTGCAAAATAATTTTTTAATAATAAATGAATAGAATAAGTAAATTGGCCATAGTTTTAGTAGGAACAGTACTAATAACTTTTGGCTGTTCAAAAGAAGAAACGAGTAATACAACTTCACAACAACCAACAAATTT
Source organism: Bacteroidota bacterium (assembly GCA_027491085.1). Lineage (GTDB taxonomy): Bacteria > Bacteroidota > Bacteroidia > UKL13-3 > UKL13-3 > JAAFJM01. Next base: position 380,766 of record JAIXWW010000011.1, on the reverse strand, counting down.
AACAGGAAGAGAACAAGCTGTAAAAGATTACAAAGAAATGTATTTGACTACTGCAGTAACTGATGCCGAATTAGCTTGGACAGGTAACAGTTCAAATTGTAATGAAGGGACTATTTCAAAAGTAGCTTTGGATAGATCATTGGTTCGTTTGAATTATTTCAGAAAAATTTGCGGATTACCTTCTAATATGGTTTGGAATGAAAGTTGGTTCAATGGTTGCCAAAAAGCGGCACTGATGATGTACGCTAATAATTCATTAAGTCATTTTCCGCCAAATACTTGGAAGTGTTTTTCTCAAGAAGGATACACTACTGCTGGAATAAGTAATATTGCACTTGGTTCACCAAGTTATCATTCTTCTCGTACCATTACAGGTTGGATTGAAGATGATGGTGCTAGTAATAATACTGTAGGTCATAGAAGATGGATTTTATTTTCGAGAGCAAAAGAATATGGTATAGGTTGTACACCGGGTTCATCTGTATTGCATTGTATAGAACACACCTCCGATCCATTACCTGCTAATTCACCTGCATACATTGCTTATCCACCTGCTTATATACCTCAAAGTTTGGTATTTGATCGTTGGTCTTTAGCGGTTACCAACCCTAATTCGTTTTTTTCAGGAGTTGATTTGTCGGCTGCTACAGTAAAAATGACTGATTCGCAAGGTGGAGATATTCCATTAACCATTGTTTCAAAAACTGATAATGGATATGCTGATCAAACAATTGTTTGGGAACCTGTAGGAATAAATACAACCTCTACCACTGACGTAAAATACCATGTTGTAGTTGATAACTTTACGTTAAATGGAGTTGCTAAAAAGTATGAATATGATGTAAATATTATTAATCCATAATAAAATCAATAAATTTGAATAGCCGAGTTGTTTAGAACAGCTCGGCTATTTTTTTTGTAGGGTATTCTAGGTCACATTTGGAATATATAGGTTTAATTTCAAAATGCTTAAAGTACTATGTGGTAACCAATAAATATATTGAATGCCTTTTTGAAAGTATGGCTACTCAATATTACAAATAACATAGGTGCCTAAACATAAAAAAGCCCGATTTGAATTCAAATCGGGCTTTTTTATATTTGCTAATAATTAGATTTAGGGATGCACAATACTTTCCACGTATTTGCCAACTTCACCAATGGTATTAAAGCTTAATACTTGATCTACAGTAATTGTGGTACCAAATTCAGAATTAATGGCGTCAACAGCTACTTGTGCATTGCTTGCATCGTAACTTAAATCAGGGCCAAGTGTAATATTATCGCTTGGTGCCGATGATTTGTCCATCATAATAATTTTTACTTTTGCTAAAAAATCTGCCATTTTTTTAGGGTTTAAATTGTTAAATGTGAGTTGTAAATATAAAATTAAGAACCATTTTAACAAATGTTTTGTACTATTTAGTAATTTTTAAATTACTGCTAAGCGATTCTTAACTCTCTGCTGCTGAGTTTTAATTCAATTTTTGCTAACGATTTAGGTGCTCCTTTTATTGAAGGAATATGGCAAGTTCGTCAATTTGTAATATGAAGAATGGTTTTCCATTAACCATTGTTTCAAAAACTGATAATGTCAATGCTAATCAAAAAATTATTGGAGAACCTATTGAAATAAATAATACCTCCAGCATTGATGTAAAATTCCATTTAGTAAAATAATAACTTTACATTAAATGTAGTTACCCAAAAAGTGAGTACCATTTATAACCATAATACTTTTAAGTATTAAAATATACCTAGCATACTAGTTATCTAAATTAGCTCAGCTATTCTTTTTTCTATTGATTGTATGTCTAAATCTTCCATGCATTTAAAATGTTTTTTAGGGCAACTGTGATGCCCAATTTTGCTGCATGGTCTGCATGATAAATTATTGTTTTCAAACAAGGCTTGTTTTACTTCATAATTTCCATAATAAGGGTTCATGCCAAGTAGGGGAGTGGTGTTACCCCAAAGCGAAATAATGCGTTTTTGATAAGCTGCGCCAATATGCATTAAGCCTGTATCGTTGGTGATTAAAAGGCTACAATTTTTTACCATATAAGCCGATTGATGCAAACTTAATTTACCACATAAATTTACCACTTGGTTATGTGTTTGTTTGGCTATATGGTTTCCATTTTCTTCATCTTCTTTTCCGCCTAATAAATAAATAGGCATGTTCAGTTTATTGCAAATACTTATAATTTTATGAATAGGAAAACGTTTGGTAAAATGTTGTGCACCAATGGCCCATGCTAAGTAAGGTTTATTTAAATCAATAGGATATTCAAAGTTAAAATTAGTTGGTAAAAAATAATCTAATCCTTTATCATCATTGGCTATGCCTAGTAATTCCGCAGGTTTAAAATACCTTTCTACGATATGAATATTAGGCATTTTATTTATTTTAAAATTAACCAAAAGCCATTTTTCAAAGTTTAATTTTGGGAAGGCATAAGCAGTTACACCCAGCGTAGCTTTAAAAATAAGCGTTCTTAAATTATTGTGTAAGTCAATTACATAATCATATTTTTCAGATTGCAATTCCTTGGCTTTAGCAATTAAACTTTTATCTAGCACATGCAGTTTATCAATGTATGGATTGGTGTTTAATATGCTAGCAAAATTAGGCTTGGTTAAATAATGTATTTCAGCATTCAATTGTTGTTTTAAACACCTAATTACTGGAGTGGTAAGCACTATATCGCCAATGGAACTAAAGCGGATAATTAATATTTTCATTTGGCAATAATTTTAGTCTTTGTATAAAATATATTTTTTACGAATGGCTTTAAACTTAACTAAGTTTGGTTGCCAACTCTTTTCAATTTCAGTAGCCGAAAGTCCTTTTATTATTTGGGTTCTCAGTTCACTATTTCCTGCAAGTTTATCAAAAAAAGGAATAAAGAAATGTGCTGTATCGTTGCTAGCATTGTAAAAATCAATTAACCATTTTAAATTAAGTTTACTAATATTTTCGGCTTCATTGGTTAGTAAAAAACCTTTACATAACTTATCTTTTTGCGGAGGATTATCGGCCACTCCAGGAATAGATTTTGGAGTAAACTCATAAGTGCCAATAGTGCTATTGGGTAAACCTATACATTCAAAAGGTTTATCAGTTCCGCGGCCTAAACTAATATTGGTTCCTTCAAAAAAACACAAACTTGCGTAAAGCCTAATGGCATTATATGTCCTTAAATTGGGCGATGGAAATACAGGAGGCATGTACTTACTTTTATGCGTATAATTGCTCATACTGATAACTTTTAAGATACATTTTACTTTGTTTTTTAACCAACCTTGTCCGTTAATCATTTGCGCATATTCGCCCATGGTCATCCCATGTAAAACTGGTATTGGATGCATACCTACAAACGATTTAAAGTTGGTATCTAACAATGGTCCATCAATTATATCGCCATTTGGGTTTGGTCTATCTAAAACTATTAAAGTTTTTTTGTTTTCGGCCAAAGCTTCCATTACGTAATGCAAAGTACTGATATAGGTATAAAATCGTGCGCCTACATCTTGCAAATCAAATACTATGATGTCTATGTTTTTTAGCTGCGCAGCAGTCGGTTTTTTATTGTTTCCATAAAGCGAAACAATGGGTAAGCCTGTTTTTTCATCCACACCACTCTTAATTTTTTCTCCTGCTGAGTAATTTCCACGTAATCCATGTTCTGGTGAATAAAGCGTAGTAATATTTACTTTTAGGCTCAGTAATGTATCAATAAGGTGTGTTTGCCCTATTAAACTGCTTTGGTTTACCACCAAGCCCACTTTTTTATTTTTTAGCAATGGTAAATAGTTGTTGAGCCTAGCCGAACCTAATATTATTTGTGCGTTTATTTCAGAATTTAAAAGCAAAAGCACTATAAAACAAATGCTAATATTATATTTGACCATTCTATTTTTCATTTCCATTGCAATTAAGTTTTTTTATATCAAAACGGTTAAGCCAAAGCAAACAAACTTCGTTTAGCAAGCTAATAGTTCGTATAGCTACATTGGCGGTAGCCATCAGTGTTACTGTAATGCTTTTGGCCATTGCTATTTCGCGCGGATACAAGCAGCAGGTAAGCCAAAAACTTTCAAGTTTTCAATCTGATATTGTAATCAATAATTTAGATTTAAATTTATCATATCAAAGTGCACCCATTCAAAGTAATAATGATGTTGAACGATTTTTAAATACTAAAAATGGATTTAAACATTTTCAAAAATATGCAATAAAGGCGGGTATAATCAAAACTGAAAATGATTTTCAAGGAATTGTATTAAAAGGTGTTGATAATCAGTTTGATTTTAACTTTTTAAGAGAAAGCATAGTTTCTGGAAGTATTCCCAAATTTGATTCAAATCAAATGTCGAATGAAATAATGTTTTCGGCATCACTTGCCAATAAACTTGGTTTTAAAGTGGGTGATGGTATTTTTGTTTATTTTATTCAAGATCCTCCAAGAGTTAGAAAATTTAAAGTATGTGGAATATACGATACAAATCTCGGAGAAATGGATGATTTGTATATTATTGTCGATATAAAACAAATTCAAAAATTGAACAATTGGCCTTTGGAATACATTACTGGGTACGAAGTTTTTGTAAATAATTTTGATTCGTTACAAAACAAGGTTGATTTATTAGCCACCGTTACACCTTACACAATGGGAATAACACCTATTAACTTAATTTATCCTGAAATATTTAATTGGTTAAATATGCTTGATGTGAATGTAACGATTATTTTAATATTGATGGCTGCAGTTTCCATTATTAATATGATTACAGCATTATTAATCTTAATTGTAGAACGCAGTAATATGATAGGTATGTTAAAGGCTTTGGGAATGAAAAATAAACACATCATCAAAATATTTCTAAATTTAGCAGCATTTATTATTCTTAGGGGTTTGATTTTGGGTAATATCATTGCTTTAACTTTAGGGTTTATTCAGCAAAAATTTCATTTAATTAAACTGTCGGAAAAAGATTATTATGTTAGTGCTGTACCTGTTTTTTTTAATACATATGATTTTATATTTGTAAATGCAGCATGTTTTGTTATTTGCCTAATTTTGTTGCTAGTTCCCGTTAATTCAGTGAGTAAAATAAGCCCAATTAAAGCTATTAGGTTTGATTAATTAAAATATTCATTTTATATAATTTTTTATAAATAAAATCGCAATTTGTTAAATATGAATAATCCATTAGTTAGCATTATTACCCCAAGTTATAACCAAGCTCAATTTTTGGAACAAACTATTTTATCGGTTATTAACCAAACTTATAAAAACATTGAGTATTTTGTAATGGATGGTGGTTCCACAGATGGTAGTTTAGATATTATAAAAAAGTATGATTCAAAAATAACTTATTGGCAATGCCAGGCAGATTTAGGTCAGGCAGATGCAATAAATCAAGCATTTGAAAAGTGTAAGGGTGAAATTGTTTGTTTCATTAATTCTGATGATATTTTAATGCCTAATGCAGTTCAAACTGCGGTAACTTGTTTTGAAATTAATAGTGGAATAGCCATGGTACATGGAAATTGTTCTACCATTGATGAAAATGGTAATGAAATCAGACCTAAAATTGGAAATCCAGTAAAGTTCAAAGAGGTTTTAAACATTGGTATGTTGCCTCATATTTACCAACCATCGTGTTTTTTTAATGTAAGCCAATTAAATCGAAACTATTTTTTAGATACCAGTTTTCATTATGCTTTTGACTATGAATTAATATTACATATATTAAAAAACTGTACTTCCCTTTATATCAATATTCACATGGCTGCCTATCGTGTCCATGCCAAAGCAAAGAGTCAAAATATAAATGAGGCTTTCAGGGAAAAACTTCGAGTTCAGTGGATGTATATGAATGGAATTAATTTAAAATGGATTTGGCGCAAAATAAAAACCATTATTAAAAAGTGAACAATGTGATTTTTTCTATAAAAAAGTTGATACCTAATAGCATTAAGTACCCTTTTTACTATTTGTTAAAAGCACCTCAACGTGGCTTTTCTTCTAATAGTGTTTATCGCGACTTGAAAGGAATTGGTATTTATATTTGGTACAGTTTGTTTCCATTTAAAACACTTAAGCCAATCACAATTTGTACAGGTATTTATAATCGCAGTAATAATTATTTAAACCATTTGTTACAAAGCATCAACGAAGTTAAAAATAAGGATTTAATAACACTTTCTGTTTTTGATTGCAACTCGAATGATATCAAAAATTTAGAGATAGAAATAAGAAAAATTTGGAATGGAAAACTTATTTTTAATAGCGAAAATATCAACTTTAGTCGGTCGTACACCTTTAACAAAGCAGTACAGCAAAGCGAAACAGAAATTATTTTTATTTGTGATGCTGATTTATCGTTGCCAAAAAACATTGTTACTTTTTGCAACTTTTTTGTAAGTCACAAACGAGTTTGGTACCCAATATTTTTCTTTTTGTATAAAAACAAACCCAAAACCATATCGAAGGTAAATGGCGAATGGGAGCTTTACGGAAGTAAAGGAATGCTTGCCTGCCTTAAAAAAGATTGGGATTTAATAGGTGGATTGAACGAAACTTATATACACTGGGGAAATGAAGATACTGAACTTTGGGAGCGATTTCACAAAAGCCAGTTTACTATAGTGAGAAATAAAACTAAAATATTTCATCATTGGCACCAAACTCACAATCCAAAATATGAGTTCATGAACAAAGGTTAATAAAAAAGGGCAAGCTTACTGCATCGCACCGCTACAACTTTACGCCCTTGCTTCGATCAAGACCTGGGGGATTAAAAGGAGCTGGTCGTACAGGGCTCACCCGAGCGCAAAAGTAACTTTTTTTCTATTTTATACAAACCATTAATTAAAATAAGTTTTTGTTTGCCTTTTCACCTTGATTACTAGCGATAAAATAGTTTTTATTTAGTATTAAAATATATTTTGAAAATCCTTTAACTATAATAGTTTTGTGCCAATAGTTGTCCGTTGTCAGATAAAAGTTGACAGCAATAATTTCTAACAACTATCAACCATCAACAATCAACTAAAAAAATGCAAGAATTAGTAAACCAATTAAACGAAAATTTAGCTAAAGTATATTTAGGTGGAGGAGCAAAAGCAGCTGCCAAACAAAAAGAAAAAGGTAAAATGCTTGCCCGCGAACGTGTGGAATATTTATTAGATAAAGATAAACCTCAAATAGAAATTGGTGCGTTTGTGGGGCAAGATATGTATGCCGAACATGGCGGTTGCCCTAGTGGTGGTGTCGTGGTGGTTATGGGTTATATCAGCGGCAAGCAATGTATTGTAGTAGCAAACGATGCTACTGTAAAAGCAGGTGCTTGGTTCCCAATTACTGGTAAAAAGAATTTAAGAGCTCAAGAAATTTCGATTGAAAATAAATTACCCATTATTTATTTGGTAGATAGTGCGGGCGTTTATTTGCCTATGCAAGACGAAATTTTTCCGGATAAAGAACATTTTGGTAGAATTTTTAGAAACAATGCGGTAATGAGCAGCATGGGAATAACTCAAATAGCTGCGGTTATGGGAAGTTGCGTGGCAGGTGGAGCTTATTTACCTATTATGAGCGATGAAGCCATGATTGTTGATAAAACAGGTTCTATTTTCTTGGCAGGAAGTTATTTGGTTAAAGCTGCCATTGGCGAAGATGTTGATAATGAAACGCTTGGTGGTGCCTCTACTCATTGCGAAATTAGTGGTGTAACCGATTATAAATTTGCCAACGATGCCGATTGTTTGGATAGAATTAAACGCATTATGGATAAAATTGGCGATTTTGATAAAGCTGGATTTAACCGCATTGCGCCTGTTGCTCCTGCAAAAAGCATGGATGATGTATATGATGCTGTGGCAAATTTTGCCAAACCTTTCGATGTAATGGAAATCATAGAACGTTTGGTAGATGCTGGTAGTTTTGATGCGTACAAAGAATTATATGGCAAAACAATTACTTGTGGTTATGCCAGAATAGATGGTTGGGCTGTAGGAATTGTAGCCAATAATCGCCAAGTGGTTAAAGCTAAAAAACCTAAACAAAGCGCAGCCGATAATCCGGTAGAAATGCAAATTGGTGGGGTGATTTATAGCGATAGTGCCGATAAAGCAGCACACTTTATTATGAATTGTAACCAAAAGAAAATTCCTTTATTGTTTTTGCAAGATGTAACCGGTTTTATGGTTGGCAGCCGCAGCGAACATGGTGGAATAATAAAAGATGGAGCTAAATTGGTAAATGCGCAAGCTAACTCGGTGGTTCCTAAATTTACCATTATTACCGGCAATAGTTATGGCGCAGGAAATTATGCCATGTGTGGCAAAGCGTATGATCCACGTTTGATTGCAGCTTGGCCAAATGCTAATATTGCAGTAATGGGTGGCGCACAAGCAGCTAAAGTTTTATTACAAATAGAAGAAGCTAGCTTAAAAGCCAAAGGTGAAGTAATTACTGATGAGAAAAAGGAAGAATTGCTAAAAACTATTACCGATAGATATACCAAACAAACATCGCCATATTATGCAGCAGCACGTTTGTGGATTGATGCCATTATTAATCCTATTGATACACGCAAATGGGTTAGTATGGGTATTGAAGCCGCTAATCATGCTCCTATTACCAAAGAATTTAGACCAGGAGTGATTAGGGCTTAACATCCGTCAGACGATTGCGGGATGGCTTTTGGGTGGCAAGACGTCAGACGGATTATATACGAAACTTCAGTCAGACGATTGCGAGTTAGGTTTAGCGTTGGCAAGTCGTCAGACTGATAAATTGCAGAACGTTCGTCAGACGATTGCGAGATGGCTTCCGGGTGGCAAGGCGTCAGACGGATTATATACAGTACTCCTGTTATACGATTGCATGTTAGTATCAGAAAGGGATGGCGTCAGACTGATAAATTGCAGAACGTTCGTCAGACGATTGCGGGATGGCTTTTGGATGGCAAGGCGTCAGACGGATCATTGAAAACAAAAAATAATATTTTATTTATGCAATTTGAAATAGACAATATTTACCATATTTATAATCAAGGAAATAATAAACAAAAAATTTTCCATTCAGATGAAAATTATCTTTACTTCCTAAAATTATATAGAAAATTTGTTTTACCACACTCTGATTTATTAGCATATTGTTTAATGCCAAATCATTTTCATTTTTTAGTAAATACCAATTCACAATCAACAAAAATCAGAAAAGTTGGTTCGTTAAACTTAAGCGAATTATCTAATGGAATTAGGATGTTATTGAGTTCATATTCCTTGGCAATAAATAAACAAGAGAAAAGCACTGGTTCTCAATTCAGGCAAAAAACCCAAGCGAAATTATTGAAAATCGAAGAATTTAATTATCCTTATATGTGTTTTCAATATATTCATCAAAATCCTCTTAGGGCGGGGTTAGTAAAACAAATGGAAGATTGGAAATATTCCTCTTTCAACGATTATATAAAAATCAGAAATGGTAATTTATGTAATCAAATTTTAGCTAAAAACTTAATAGGATTTGATGAATCAAATTTTTTAAAAGAATCGTATTCATTAATTGATAATGAGAAAATATCAAAAATATTTAACAATTGAAATTTAATTAAATCGTCTGACGCAAGCCATACAAAGGCCCTATATGCGTCTGACAATAGTATAAATTTAGTAAAAACAATCTATTATGAAATTTCAACCACCATATTTAAATCCGGAGTTTGTTTTTAAAACAAGTAGGAGCGGAGGCGCAGGCGGACAAAACGTAAATAAAGTGGCTACTAAAGTTCAAATTGATTTTGATGTAAAGAATTCATTGCAACTTTCTGAGTCTGACAAAGCCATTTTATTGGAAAAATTAGCTAATAAATTGAGTAACGAGGGTATTTTACAGGTAATTGCACAAACGGAACGAAGTCAGTTAGCGAATAAAATAATTGCCCTTAAAAAAATTTATTCAATTATAAATAAGTGTTTTGTTGTTGTTAAACATAGAAAAGCCTCAAAGCCCACAAAATCTAGTATTGAGAAACGATTGGTTGGAAAGAAACTATTATCAAACATAAAAAAATTAAGAAATAAAAAAATAGATGGCTCTAATTTTTAATTTTAAACTCAATAATAAACTCACAACCTTTTCCTTTTTCTGAAATTACAGAAATATTTCCACCCAATAAATCAATTAATTGTTTAACAATAAATAAACCTAATCCGCTTGAAGCCTCATTACCTGTTGGCCTTGCCGATAATTTTTTAAATCGAATATAAAGTTGTTTTTGGTCAGCTTCAGTTAAGCCCGGTCCATTATCCTTAATGCTAAAAACCACATTATTATTAATTTGAGAACAACTCAATATAACTTTAGAGTTTGAAGGTGAGAATTTGATAGCATTGCTAATCAAATTATCTAAAATTCGCCTAACATACTCTTTCGAACTGAAGAAAATAAGATTATCTGAATTATTATTTACAATAATGGCTATAGATTTTTCTTTTGCTATTGCTACAAATCCTGATGTTGTTTCTTCGATTATTTGGGTAGAATTAATTGGTTGAACTTTGGCTTGCAAACTTTCAGCATCCTCATTATAAATTTGACTTATATTAACCGTATCCTGAATTAGTTGTAGCGCATCTTTACTAATGGTTTTGATATAATTTAAATAAACAAGACTTTCTGCTTTTTCATCTTCGTCTTCTATGATATTTGCCAAACCTAGTATTTTACTAAAAGGGGAGCGTAAATCATGTGCTAGTACACCCATAATAGTTTGGTTTTCGGCAATTAAATTTTCTAAGTTTGTATTTTGATAAAAAGCTTCCCTATTATTTGCCTCAATTAATTGATTTTTTTGAATTAATTCTTTTCTGGTTTGTTTGACTTCCTTCAAATAAAATAAAAGAATGATTAAGGTTACAAGTAATAAAAAAGAACCAATTGCTAAAAAGGAATTATATTTTGATTGTTGTTCCAATATCTTATTTTGAGACATCAAAAGTTCCAATTCTTGCTGTTTTTCTGCCGCTTTATACTTGGCTTCAATTTCATCAAATGACAATTTAGTTTTTACCTGCGCTAACGAATCTACTAAGCTATTTTTAAGTGAATTGTAATACACAGAGGTTTTGAAATCACCCATTTTTTCAAACAATTCTGCTTGCTTTACATAGTTTTCTGCTAGTTCTTCAAAAAGGTTATTTCGTTTTAATATATTTTCACTTACCGTCAAGTATTTTTTTGCTTCATCATAACGTTTAAGTTTTATTAAAGTACCTCCCGCTTGTTGATAAGAACTACCGTTATTATCATTTTCAGCTCCCCCGCCAGTATTTTTTATAGCTAAGTTGTAATATTCCAACGCCTTATTATATTCACCCTTCAAAAAGTAAGTTGTAGCTAAATTATGGTATGATTGCCCTTGTCCAATATAATCGTTAAGTCTTTTTTTAATTAAAATAACAGATTGTAAATAATAAATAGCTGAATCTAAATGCCCCAAATTATTGTAGGCTGCCCCAATATTTGATTGAATGTCTGCAATTGATTTTTCATTTTTTTCAACTAAGTAAAATGCTAAAGATTTTTGATAATAATGAATGGCTTTTTTTATTTGTCCTGTGTAATGAAATATTATTCCAATTGAAGCATTGCACTCGGCAATTCCCTTGTTGTCATTAAGTTTTATTCTTAAATTTAAACTTTTAAAAAAGAAATCTAGTGCCTTATCATATTCTTCTTTTCTCTCGTAATAGGTGCCAATTATTCTATATGTTTGTGCTAGCACGCTATCGTTTTTTAAATTTTTTGATAACTCAAACGCTTCAAAAATGTATTTTTGAGCAAGGTTGTACTTGCCATAATTTAGAAATAAATACCCTTTAAGTTGAATGGCTGATACAAAGCCTCCTTGATAATTTATAGATTTTGATTGATTAATTAATTTTTCAATTGTGGAAAAGGCAAAAATTGAATCGTTTTTGCGAGAGTATACTTCATATATTTTTTTATTTATTGAAATACTGTCAATAGTTTCACATTGAATAAGATTATTAAAAATTAAAAATGATATTAAAAGAAGTAATTTTTTCGACATATGGGATTGTATGTAAAAGCTGTTACAATAAAGCCATTTGTACTCTTAATTCCATAGCAACTACATCATTATTTATGCTAGTTGTTTAAAAGTTGATTTAAGAAGTTGTTAATAATTGGTGAGTTGTTTATGGATGTTAATTTCTAAGCCAAGCTTCAGGATTTAAAGCTTGTTTTGATTTGAAAATTTCGAAATGAAGTTCTGTTTTTTGTTCAAAATCGTTCGTAAATACTGTTGCTAAAATATCGCCCGCATTTATTTCCTGACCAATTTTTACTTGCACATCTTGCAACTTGGCATATACTGTAAAATACTCACCATGCTTAACCAAAATAATTTTTTCCATTCCAGGAACTTCAAAAATTGCTTTTACTTTACCTTTGAAAACACATTTAACTTGCGTTTGCTTTTTGCAAGATATGTTTACGCCATTATTAGTAGTTCTAACTGCCTTTAAAGTTGGATGTTGGTGTGTTCCGAAACCTTCCGATATATAGCCATTATTAACAGGCCAAGGCAAACGGTTTTTCATACCTTCAAAATCATTACTAGCTTTTAAATCATCAGGAGAAAGATTAGATGCTGGTACACTTTTAGGTTCAGGTTTGGTAACAATTCCTTTCTTTTTGTTTTCAGCAATTAATTTTGCTCTTGATTTTGCTGCCTTTTCTTCTGCTATTCTTCTGCGTTCCTCTTCTCGTTTCCGAGCTTCTTCAATTTCTTTTTGTATTAAATCAGCAATTTTTTGAGTAAGTTTTTGATAGTTTTTTTCGTTTTGAGTCAACTCTTCTTGCAATTCTTTTTGTTTTTGTTGCAATGAAGTAAGCACTTTCGTTTCTACCTTTTTATCGGCTTCTAATTCCTTTTTTTCACCTTCTTTTACTGAGTAAAGTTGTTCACTTTGTTTTTTTATGTGCAACATATTATTCACTTCGGCTTCTATCGATTTTTGGATATTAACAATCAAGCGTGCTTGCATTTGCTTGTATTCCGAAAGTTTATTTAAATATTTTATGCGTTTGTAAGCATCGTTAAAACCTTCGGCATTAAATAAAAAAGCCAAATCGTTTACATTGCTTTTACTTTTGTAAATAAGCACCATATTTTTAGCATAATCGGCTTTCAATCTCTTTAACTGTGCGTTTAAAGTATCAATGGTGCGCTTGCTTTCATCTACCTCTACCGATATTTCAAAAATTTCTTGACCAATATTATTAATAACCTTTTCGCGGGTTTTTATTTGTGCATTTATGGCTTTAAGCTGAGTAAGTTTGGTGTTTTCCTTTTCTTTGGTTTCGGCTATTACTTTTTTAGTTTCGCCAATGCGTGCCAATAAATTTTTACGCTCGTTTTCTAATTGTTTGCGCTTTTGAGTAGTTTTTTGTGCTACCACTATTTGAGTAAAAAAGGTAAATATTACAATCAGTAAAAAAGGTTTACTACTGGCAAAAAATTTAATGAGTAATGGTTTTATAACTAGCTGGTACACGTATTTGAGGGTCTTTCTTTTTTTCGTATGCAAAATTGAATAGTTTCATTAAGCAACCTAAATTTTTTTCTGCCCTAATGTTGATAGCTAGCTCACTTGGATAATAATTTGTACCATTTGCAGTATATTGATTGTACTTTACCTCAAAGTTTTGATTTTTAACTGCATCCTGCAATTGATTTGCTTCCAATTTGGCCACTTTGTTTTTGCCATAAAAGCATTGTTGCGAAGCTCCTTCTACCATAGTTTTCAAAATATATTGTGTAGCATTTGAATCAATTAAAGTGGTTCCAAGTGTTTGGTTAAAAAGCGCGTTTCCTAAAATCAAATTCTCTAAATTTTCGAACTGTAAATTAGCTGAACTAAACTTTTTTAAATAATTGTAACTAGCTACCGTATTGGTTTTTTCTAAATGATTCAAAATTTGAATTTGTTTAGGTGTAATGTACATTTTAGCTACCTCAATACCCAATAAATAAGTAGCTCTTATAAAAATAAATTTACCCTTTTCCATCTCCAATTGAATATCAAAATTATAGGTATTTTTTTCATCATTGTATTCGCACTCACCTTTACAAGCTAAAAAGTTGTAATTATTTTCTTGCTGTTTAATGTTATTAAACAATAGGCTATAATCGTTTTTAGCTTCGCCAGTTTTACCTTGAGTGGCAGTTGGTAAAGGTATACCAATTCCTTTTTTTGATTTACAAGCCGACAAAGAAACAATAGCAGTTAAAACTACTAAACTTATTTTGATGATTGAAAATTTCACTTTTAGATTTTATTTGCAGCAAATATGGTTTTAAGCTAATTAATATAAAAATTTGTTTTTCTAAATTAGTAAATAGCTTTCAAAATTACTTTTACTATATTTGAATTTTTAAACGTAATATGACTAACGCAGCACTTAAAAAAAAACTTTATAAAACCATTGACGACATAAACGACAATGAAATATTAGAGGCTGTTTACACCATTTTAAAATCAAAAAGTAGTGCCAAAAAAGCCATTGTTCCTATGACAGAAGCTGAGTTTTTAAAAAGGAACGCTGCATCGCAAAAAGATATCAAAAATGGCAATTTGGTTATGCATACCTCATTGAAAAAACAGTTTTCAAAATCAAAATGAAAAAACGGCAAATTCTTTGGACGGTATTTGCATCCAATTGTCTTTTAGAAATTTATGAATACTTACTAGAAGAGTCAAAATCTGAAACTGTAGCCAATAGTTATTGCCTAAAACTTTTAGAAAGTGTAGAATTTTTAGCCAGTCAACCCGAGGCAGGACAAGTTGAACCTTTATTGCAAAAATTAAATCAAAATAGTAGATATATTATAGAAGGGAATTATAAAATAATTTACCAATACAATGGTAATGAAATAATTATTACAGATGTATTTCACTCAAAACAAAATCCCCAAAAAATAAAAACACGAAATAAAAAAAGCAAATAAATCAAATGTCGAGCCACCATATAGTTAGAGACGAACAAGAACCAGCACTAATAATTGCAAACGGACAAAGTTGTAGCTTTGAGCTAATGGGACAATTACTTGAATGGAGCCCAGTAGTTATGGTGCTTGACGGTGCTATTCATCGTGTACTTGAACTTGGAATAAAAATAGATGTTGTGCTTGGTGATTTTGATAAAACAGAAAATTGGGAAGAACTTTTAGCCAAACAACAGCCTGTAGAAGTAGTTCATACTCCTGATCAAAACAAAACCGATTTGGAAAAAGGATTGGATTATTTAATAGCCAAAGGCCATAAAGCAGTAAACATTCTTTGGGCTACGGGAAAACGAGCAGATCATGCCATAAATAATTTAAGCACTCTGGTAAAATATAAAAACCAAATTACCATTGTAATGCTTGATGACCATTCGCGGATTTTTAACTTACCCTCTCATTTTACCAAATGGTATCCTGCTAATTACAATATATCGCTTATTCCTTTGGGAAGCGTGCATGGCCTAACAACTACGGGTTTACAATACAATTTAAATAACGAAGATTTGCACCTGGGGCAGCGCACTAGCAGCAGTAATAAAACCCAAGAAGACGGATTAGTTACCATTCATTTCGAATCAGGAAATTTACTATTAATGGAATGTAACGATTAGTTAATCAGTTAGTTAAAATACAGCCAAAGTAGTTTAGTTAAGGAAAATCCATTTCGACTTCGCTCAATGTCCGCGGTCGTTGAGCGGAGTCCGAAAGCTTTCGGACGAAACGAATATCAATATGAGTTAAAAAGTTTGACTAAACAACATTGAAATCACAACAATAAATTTACAAAATTTTATTTAGAAATATTCTAAACAACTAATACATTTGCCCAAAACACGAAATTGATAATGAAATTAGTAAACAGTAATTTATTTAATGCTGAAAGCATTGAAAAAATGCGCGATGAGTTTAACAATGCCAAACCTTATCGCCATTTGGTAATTGACAACTTTTTAAATGCCGAAACAGCCGAATTTATGTTTAATAATTTTCCGAAGGAAGATGTATTTAACAAAAAATATAAAGGTGTAAACGAGTTTAAGGCAGAAGGTTCAAATTTTGAAGATTTTCCAGAAGTGTTTACCCAAATGCGCCAAGAATTGCACAGTAAAGAATGGTGCGAAATAATGAGCAAAATTACCGGTATTGACGCTTTATTTTCGGTTGAAGATGCTTTAGGAGGCGGTTTACACCAAGGCGGAAATGGCAGTTTTTTAGATATTCATATCGACTTTAATATTCATGCTGATAGAGGAATCCATAGACGTATAAACTTACTTATTTTCTTTAATAAAGATTGGAAAGAAGAATACGGAGGACATACCGAACTTTGGAATGCCGATATGACTCATTTGGATAAAAAAGTTTTTCCAGCTATGAACCGTTGCTTAATATTTGAAACCAACGAAATAAGTTACCATGGTTACGATAAAATAAAATTACCTGAAGGTGTTAGCCGCAAATCGTTTTACGCATATTACTATACCGAACTAAGAGGTGATGCAGCAAAATACCACGATACAGTATTTAAAGCGCGCCCAACAGATAGCGCTGCGAAAAAAGCTTTAACACCTATAAAAGAAGGTGCAAAAAACTTTATTAAACGTCAACTACGAAAAATGGGTATTACATTTTAAAAGAAGGAACATAAAAGGTTTTTCTTAAACTAAATAGGCCACTTGTCAAAAGATAAGTGGCCTATTTAGTTTTTGGAGATACGGATGTATTAAATAAAGATAGCCATATTTTAATCAATATACTCACCTCTTTTAAGGGTGTATTTTTCAATTTTATTATACAAATGACTTCTTTGAATGTCTATTTCCAATGCTGTTTTAGCCACGTTCCAACCATTTTTCTTTAGTTTTTCTTCAATAAAAATACGTTCAACATATTCTTTAAAATCTTGTAAAGTGCTAAATCGTTCGTAGATATTTTTTTCTTCCTCACGCGCGCTCAAAGGACTTGCGAATTTTTTTACATCTTCAATAGTAATTCGCTGTTGACCAAGAATAACCAAACGTTCTACCACATTGCGCAATTCACGAATATTACCATAATAATCTAACTTTTTAAGTTCATCTAAAGCTTGAGGCAAAAACATTTTCCTAGGGAAATTATTGTCTTCACAAACTTCTTTAATAAATTTTTCTGCTAAATTGGGTATATCTTCTTTTCTATCATTAAGTGATGGAACATGAATTAAAATAACACTTAAACGATGGTATAAATCCATTCGGAAATTACCTCTCTCAATTTCTTGTAATAAATTTTTGTTGGTAGCAGCTACTATGCGCACATCAACATCAATATCCTTGTCTCCGCCTACACGGGTGATTTTTCCTTCTTGTAAAGCACGCAATACCTTAGCTTGTGCAGCTAAGCTCATGTCTCCTATTTCATCTAAAAACAAAGTTCCACCATTTGCTTGTTCAAATTTGCCTATACGTTGTTTAATAGCAGAAGTAAATGCACCCTTTTCATGTCCAAATAATTCTGATTCAATTAAATCAGTAGGTATAGCAGCGCAATTAACCTCTACCAGCATATTTTTAGCACGGTTACTTTTTTCATGAATCCATCTAGCTACTAATTCTTTTCCTGTTCCGTTTTCACCAGTAATTAATACGCGAGCATCGGTAGGAGCTACTTTGTCAATGGTACTCATTATATTTTGTATAGCAGGACTATCCCCAATAATTTCTCTGGTTTTTGTAACTTTTCTACGTAAAACTTTAGTTTCAACAGTCAACGACTTTTTATCTATTGCA
Organism: Bacteroidota bacterium; assembly: GCA_027491085.1. Classification (GTDB taxonomy): domain Bacteria; phylum Bacteroidota; class Bacteroidia; order UKL13-3; family UKL13-3; genus JAAFJM01. Next base: position 362,884 of record JAIXWW010000011.1, on the reverse strand, counting down.
TTACGAAGGGTAATTAGTAAACGGTTTAAATCTGGTGGTTTGGATATAAAATCGTAAGCGCCTTTTTTTGTTGCCTCAACTGCTGTTTCAATTGTACCGTTTCCAGAAATCATTATAAATGGAATGTCATCATCCATTTCTTGAGCACGAGTTAGTACTTCAATGCCATCCATTTTAGGCATTTTTATATCGCAAAGTACAGCTGCATATTCACCAACTTCAAGTTTTTCTAAACCCTCTTCACCATTGCTAGCCTCATCTACTTGATAACTTTCGTACTCCAATATTTCTCTCAAAGTATTGCGAATAGCCTTTTCATCATCAATAATTAAAATTTTACTCATTTTTATTCAATTAATTGTCTGCAATGTGAGTGTTTTATTAGACACTTAAAAGTGTGTTGATATTTGGTTGATTTTTTGAATAAAATCCACAAAATTCTGCACGGAGATTTATATTAAATTTTGTAAGGTTTAAACTAAAAACATATTGCTAAAACTAATTTAAACCTTTAATCTTGCACTTCTTAAAAACGGATGGAAAACTCAGTATTTTTAAAAGCCTTTAAACTAATGAGCACTGCGCGTGCCATGGCCGATATTTACGATGTTAATCGTAATATTACCAAGTATGTACACTCAACTAGTAAAGGTCATGAAGCAGTGCAATTGGCATTAGCGTTCCAATTAAAATCTTTCGATTTTGTATCGCCATACTATAGAGATGAAAGTATGCTTTTAGGAATGGGCTTAACTCCATACGAATTAATGTTGCAATTATTGGCTAAAGCCGATGATCCATTTTCGGGAGGAAGAACCTATTATTCTCACCCATCGTTACGTAGAGAAGGAATACCAGTTATGCCACACCAAAGTAGCGCAACTGGTATGCAAGCTATTCCGGCTACAGGCATGGCACATGGAGTAGCTTATAAAGAAAGTCAAGGTTTAAACAATCCAAACGAAAAACCTGTAGTAATTTGCAGTTTGGGTGATGGTTCTGTAACCGAAGGTGAAATTGCAGAAGCATTACAAATGGCCATTTTGAAAAAATTACCCATCATATTTTTTGTACAAGATAATAATTGGGGAATTAGTGCTAGTGGTGAAGAGATGCGCGCTATGGATGCCTACGATTATGCAGCAGGTTTTAAAGGATTAGAGCGCAGAAGAGTTGATGGAAGCGATTTTTTAGCCTCGTACAACATGGTAAAAGAGAGTTTAAACTACGTTAGAATTCATAGAGCTCCTTTATTAATTTGTGCAAAGGTTCCTTTGTTGGGTCATCACACTTCTGGTGTAAGAAAAGAATGGTATAGAACTGAAGAAGATATGGCAAAACATACTGCCAACGATCCTTTTGAAAAACTAAAATACCATATTTTAAATAATAACATTGCCACTGAACAAGAACTTGAGATTATAATAACTGAAGCAAACACTTATGTTGCTTCGCAATTTAACGATGCTGTAAATGCATCGGAACCAAGTTTAGATACATTGGAAAACCACGTTTTTGCTCCCTCGAAAGCTACAGAAGAAATTGGAAACAGAACTCCAGAAGGAAAAGAACCAAGTGTAATGGTAGATGCAGCTTTACATGCTGTAGATGAAATTATGCGCAAGCATAAAGAAGCCATTTTTTACGGACAAGATGTGGGAGCAAGACTAGGAGGAGTTTTCCGCGAAGCAGCTACTTTAGCAGGAAAATATGGCGATGACCGTGTATTTAACACGCCAATTCAAGAAGCATATATTGTAGGTTCAACTGTTGGAATGAGTGCAGTTGGTGTTAAACCAATTGTTGAAATTCAATTTGCCGATTATGTGTGGAGTGGTGTAAATCAATTGGTATGTGAAATAACCAAATCGAGTTACTTAACTATGGGTAAATTTCCCGTGAGTTGTGTAATAAGAATCCCAATTGGTGCTTACGGAGGCGGAGGGCCTTACCATAGCGGAAGTATTGAATCAACTTTACTTACTTTAAAAGGAATAAAAATAGCTTACCCAAGTAATGCTGCCGATATGAAAGGCTTAATGAAAGCTGCTTATTATGATGGTAATCCTTGTATAATGCTAGAGCATAAAGGTTTGTATTGGAGCAAAAATCCAGGAACTGAATTGGCTCGTTGCATTGAGCCAGATGAAGATTATGTATTGCCATTTGGTAAAGCCAATATGGTATTGCAAGCAAGCGATGATGCTATTGAAAATGGAGAAAGTTGTACCATTATAACTTGGGGTATGGGTGTTTATTGGAGCTTAACTGCTGCCAAACAATTTGCAGGCAGAGTTGAAATAGTTGACTTACGCTCACTTCAACCATTAGATGAAGAAACCATAATGGCAAGTGTAACCAAACATGGTAAATGTTTAATAGTTACCGAAGAGCCATTATTAAATTCGTTTGCTGAAAGTTTAGCTGCACGTATTATGCAACAATGTTTTACCAAATTGGATGCACCGGTTATGACAATTGGCTCAAAAAATTTACCTGCTGTGCCTTTAAATATGGGCTTAGAGGCAGAAATGTTACCAAATGCAAATAAGGTAGCTGATAAATTAAACGAACTATTAAATTACTAATTAATGACCCATATTTTATGCATAGAAACTGCTACAGAAATTTGCTCGGTAGCAATTGCAAAAAATGGTGAAACCATAGCACTGGCGGAAGACACGCAAGGTAATAACCATGCATCACAACTACACATTTTAGTGGCAAAAGCACTTGAGCAATCCAACTTGCAATTTTCTGATTTACAAGCGGTGGCCGTGAGTAAAGGACCTGGAAGTTATACTGGATTACGCGTGGGTGTTTCGGCTGCAAAAGGTTATTGCTATGCCTTGCAAATTCCTTTAATTGCTATCAATACCTTACAAAGTTTAGCAAATGGCTTCTGGCAAAATAATCCAAATTATTCTGGTTTGGTTTGCCCAATGATTGATGCCAGAAGGATGGAAGTTTATTGCGCTTTATTCAATCAAACATTGAACGAAGTGTTACCAACTCAAGCCAAGATAATAGATGAAGAATCATTTATAGAACAGTTAAGCCAAAACCAAATTACATTTATTGGCAATGGCGCTGCAAAATGCCAAAACACCATTACAAGTGTGCAAGCAAAATTTGATATTTCTGTCAGGTGCAATGCAAGTTATTTAAGCCATTTAGCACAAGAGGCTTTCAACCAAAATACTTTTGAAGATGTGGCTTACTTTGAACCTTATTATTTAAAAGATTTTATTGGTACTGTGGCAAAAAAATTGGTTTAAGCATTATTTGGTAATTTTACAGGTATAGTTAATACAAATTCACTTCCTTTTCCAAACTCACTTATTACCTGAATATCGCCATGCATTAAATTGGTTAATTGTTTAACAATAAATAAACCTAAACCACTTGAAGCTTCGTTGGCTGTTGGCCTTGCCGATAATTTTTTGAAACGCATAAACAATTGCTGTTTATCTAATTCGGTAAATCCAGGACCATTATCTTTTATACTAAATACCAAATTGTTATTTAACAAAGTAGCTGTAAATATTACTTGTGATTTAATAGGCGAAAATTTGACTGAATTACTTAATAAATTATCCAAAATCCTGGTTAAATAGTCTTTTGAGTTCGTAATCTCTAATCTTTCAATTGCATTTATCACCTCAATTTCAATCAATTTTTCTTTAGCAATAACTTTAAAACTATTCATTAAATTATCCAAAACATCGCTAGGAGAAAATTTTTCAAATTTTACAGATGTGACGGTATGCTTGTCATTAAAAATTTCACTTATATCAATTGTGTCTTGGATTAACTGAAGTGAATCTTTACAAATGGTATTAATATAATTGATAAAAATAGCTTTTTCATTTTCATCTTTCTCTTCTTCTAATAAATGGGTAAGGCCACTAATTTTATTAAAAGGCGATCTTAAATCGTGAGCTAAAATCCCCATTAACGATTGATTTTCTTCAATTAATTGAGCTAAGTTTTTATTTTGGTTGGCCACCTCTTTATTCTTCAACTCAATTATTTTGTTTTTGTTAATCAATTTATCTTTTGTTTTCCTAACTAATTTTAAATTAAAGGCCAGATAAATACTTATAAATAGCACAACTAATAATGAAATAGCCAATAAGGTGTTATTTTTCGACTCACTTTCGAGCAATTGGTTTTGAGCCTTTAAAAGTTCATTTTCTTGTTCTTTTTCTAGTGTTTTAAACTTGGTTTCAAATTCAGAAATATAGCTTTTATTTTTAACCAATTCTAAAGAATCATTTAATCTATTTAAACTAGCAGTATAATAAATGGATTTTGTAAAATCTTTTTTCTCTTCGTATAAATCTGCCAAAAATTGATAAGTTTCAATCAAATTGGATAGGCCATTGTTTGCTTTAAGATTTTTCTCTCCAATTAATAAATATTTTTCTGCTTCAGCGTAGTTTTTTATTTTTAAGTAACACCTACCTAACATGCTATAATCGTTGGCACTACTAAAATTAGTTTCATTACCTGCTTTTAATTCAATAGCTTTATTGAAATAACTAATAGCTTTATTATATTTTCCTAAATAGGAATAGGAAGTTCCAATATTATGATAAGCTTTTGCTAAGCTAATTTTATCGCCAATTTTAGACTTATATTCAATTACTTTTTCTAAATAAATTATAGCTGAGTCTATTTTACCAATTCCATTATAAATGGCTCCTAAATTAGAATAAATTGAAGTAATAGCCGCTTCATTTTGAACCCTTTCAAAATACTTTAACGCTTTACTGTAATAAATAATTGCTTTTGAGTCTAGATTTAAACGTTGATAAATAACTCCAATACTAATATAGGTAGCATTTTCGCCTTTTTCATCCTTTATTCTTTTCCTAATAATTAAACTTCTAAAGAGTAAATCTAAGGCTTTATCAAAGTTGTCTGTCGATTCGTAATAAATAGCTAATAACCGATAATTCTGAGCAATAACCTTTTCGTTTTTTATTTCCTTAGTTAATTCGTGCGATTGCAGTAAATATTTTTTTGCAGAGTCTAAATAACCATATTCAATATACATATAGCCCAACAAATGCATGGCAGAAACCTCTCCAGCTTAAATCCAATTTCTTTTGATTGTTTTATAGCATCGAAAACAGTTGAAAAAGCAAAAACTGAATCATTCGTGTTTTTGTAAACTGAATCTATTCTTTTCTCAATCTTTATACTATCAGTTTTTTCCGCCTTAACAGTAATGGTGCTTGAGAAAAGTACTATGCTTATAATTATAATAAAATATGTGTTAAGTGCTTTCATATGCTAGCTGTCACTTTACTGTTGTGAATTGCAAAGTAATAATTTTAATGGTAAAAAAAACTTTTTTTAAAACACATTAACTTAAAAGATATCTGAATAAATAAATGAATTGGTAAAATAATATAAATAAGCATCCAAAAGTTAGTTAGGTTTATTTATAAAAACCCAATTATTATTGTGGTTAAATTAGTATATAATATGAATGAATTTATCGAAACCCAAAAAGTGAAGCAAGCTTGGGTAATCGTATTGATGGTAACTGTTACCATTTTTGCGGCAATTAATTATGTGCAAATGCCGGCTTCATTTGCTTCATTTTCGCCTTTGGTGGTTACTTTTTTGGCCGATTTAATTTTAATAGCCTTAAGATTAAATACTAAAATAAACAAAGAGGGTGTCTTTTTTCAATTATTTCCTTTTCAGTTTAAAGGAAGGTTAATTACTTGGAGCGAAGTAGCGTCCATTGAGGTTAGAAAATACTCACCCATAAAAGAATATGGCGGTTGGGGATACCGATATGGTTTTAAAAACGGTAAAGCCTATAACGTATCGGGAAATATAGGTTTGCAGTTGGTTTTAAAAAATGGGGAAAGAATTCTAATAGGAACCCAAAAACCAGATGAGTTAGAAACCTATTTGAAAAATAACTAATACTATTGGCGCAAATATTTTAAAATAAATTATAAAAGAAACTTGAAGTATACAGCTTGAAACAAAGCAAATATTATGAATAAAGTAGATGAATTTAACACTTACCGCGAAAAAATGAATGAAAAAATACTAGGTTCAGAAAACTTGGTATTGAAACGTTTATTTAATTTAGATAGCAATACTTATGCTGATGGCGCATTAAGTAGTCAAGTAAAAGAAATGTTAGGCTTGGTAGCCAGCATGGTTTTGCGTTGCGATGATTGTATAAAATACCATTTAGGTAAATGCCACGAAGCGGGTGTGACAACAGAACAAATGTTTGAAATATTTGCAGTAGCCAATATTGTTGGTGGAACCATTGTTATACCGCATACCCGCAGAGCAGTTGAGTATTGGGAAGAGTTAGTAGGGTAATGGTTATAAGTAATAAAGGTTTGTTAGTTGTTTTATTAAAATCACTTTCAAATTAACTTAACAAAGTTGAAAACGAAGGAAAATTAAAATATAAATGAACAATAAAAGTCAATTAGAAATATGTGAAAAATATTCAGTTTCTTTTTTTGCATCTCCTGAAGAATATGTGGTTGGCGTTTCGTTGAATGTTAGGTCAGGTTTATTCCCAATTAACGGTCTTAGGCATCCGCCAGAAGCAAATTCCACAGGTTGGTATATTTGGGCTGGAGAGAAGTTTTCGGATTCAGACGATTTTTTTCATCCATTGCATGTATCTCATTTAATTGATTGGTGTCCTGATGTGATTAAATTTTTAGGTTTACCTCCGGGATTTAGATTCTTAATTGGTGAAAATAATTATGAAGATGTTTGGGAAGACAAATCATTATTAGAAGTATAATTTTGTAATAAGAAAATGATATCAATTTTATAATATTATTTCTATTGGATATTTTTTTCAATTGGTTTCTATTTCCTCAAAAGGTATCATTACTTTTTTCTTCGTAATAAAAGTGCAGGCAAATTAAACAACAAATAAAATGCAGCCATATATGCAATGTAATCGCCATACTTGGTATAAAAAGTAATTTCATGATTTACTTTTACAGTTCCATTTATTGCTGTAGCTTCATTCCATTTAGTTTTTTGAATGGTGTTTCCTTCGTCATCTATAAAGCCCGAAATGCCAGTATTGGCTGACCTTGCCACATATCTTCTGTTTTCAATAGCACGTAATTTGGCGTATTCAAAATGTTGCCTATAGCCAGCAGTATTTCCCCACCATGCATCGTTGGTTATTATACAAATAACATTCGCACCTTTTTTTACATAATCTGTTACATATTCACCAAACACACTCTCGTAACAAATTACAGGCGCATATTGTACTTTATTTACATCAGTAAAGTTGCTAGGTTCTTTGTCTTTTCCGAGCCCACCGCTGGTACCTCCAAGGTTTATAACAAACTTTTTAAGGAAACTAAATACATTTACATAAGGCATATTTTCAACCCCAGGAACCAATTTGCTTTTATGGTAAACTTGCCAATTTGATTGACTGTTTTTAAACACTGCTGTGTTGTAATAATCGTAATAAATATTATCTTGGTAATACCTTGCTGTAGGGGTTACTTCATTTTTATCGAAATAAAATTTAAAAGTACTTGCACCACTTAAAATACTCAATCCTATATGGTTATTAATGAAAGTATTTACTAAATTTACTGAGTTGTTTTGGTTAAAATTTCGTTCATCTATATCTTCAGTAATAGCAGTTTCGGGCATTAATGCTACATGCGTAGTTGGGTTTAATTTGCTAGCTGTTAAATTTAAAATCTGCTGCATTTGCTGATAGGGAGCAATGCTTTCAAACTTTTCATAAGGGTCAAAGTTTGGTTGAACAATGGTAATTTCGGCTTTTCTTGATTTATCAGCGGTTGCATTATTGTTATAGCGACCATTTAAAATATAAAACGATAAAAACAGTGGTGCTAAAACATAAATAAACAATTGATTGAATATTTTTTTAGTTGGAATTGAGCCAAACTCTTGTTTAAAATTATACAGTTTCAAAGCCGCAATACTTACTAAAAGCACCCACAAACTACCGCCAAATACACCTGTGTATTCGTACCATTGAATTATTTGTGGCCAAGCTGCAAATACATTTCCTAAGGTTAGCCAAGGGTAAGCAAATTGCCACCTAGTATGCAATAATTCAATACCAATCCATAAAGCAATAAAAAACCAATAATTTACACGTTGCTGTTTTTTATTAATTACGTGAAAAATCCACCAAGGTATGGTCATTAAAAAAGTATCGAAAACCCAAGCAAATACACCACCTCCCGGGCTGGCATTCCAAATCCAATAAGTGGTAAATAAATTTAAACATATATTGCTAAAAACTATGATGGAAACAAAAATTCCAGTATGAATTTTTTGTAAACGCATTTCTTGCTCTAGTAATAAAAGCAAAAAGAAACTTACAAAAATTAAAGGAGTAATATTAAAAGGAACCCAAGCTAGTCCAAAACTTATGGCTGCTCCAAGGCCGTATAACAGCCACCTTAATGTGTTATTTTTTACCATCTATAACTATTACAAATTCACCTTTTACAGTGTTGTTTTCAAAATGATTAAGCACTTCCGCAATTGTTCCATTAACAGTCTCCTCAAAGGTTTTGGTTAACTCTCGGCTTACGCTTATTTGTCTTTCTGCGCCAAAATATTCAACAAACTGTTTAAGTGTTTTTACAATTCTATGCGGACTTTCATACAAAATAATGGTACGTTCTTCCACACAAAGTTTCTTTAACATGGTTTGTCGGCCTTTTTTTTCTGGCAAAAATCCTTCAAAACAAAAGCTATCTGCAGGTAAACCACTTTTTACCAAAGCTGGTACAAATGCGGTTGCTCCCGGCAAACAATCAACTTTAATGCTATTTTTTAAACTTTCGCGTACCAATAAAAAACCCGGATCGCTAATGGCGGGAGTGCCGGCATCGCTAATTAATGCAATGTTTTTTCCGTCTAATAATTCATTTACATAATGTTGTAACACCTTATGTTCATTGTGCATGTGGTAGCTTTGCAAAGGCTTTTTTATGTCGTAGTGATTTAATAATTTAATGCTTTGCCTAGTATCTTCCGCTATTATTAAATCTACTTCTTTTAAGATACGAATGGCTCGAAGTGTAATATCTTCTAAATTTCCAATGGGAGTTGGAACAATAAAAAGTGTACCTATTTGCATATTGGGCAAATGTATAAAAAAGAGTTGTAAACAAAATTTTCAAAATAGGTTTACAGCTTAACTCCATTAACTAATCAACTATTTTCTTTTTGGTAAGCGATTTAATAACAGGAATGCTCGTTACAACAATAAATCCGATAATGATGTAGTTTAAATAATCGATCGCTTGCGGAAAAACTTGGCCAACATAAAAACCTGCCCCACAAACAATCAATGGCCATAAAAATGCACCAATAATGGTATAAATGAAGAAAATGAAATGATTAACACGAACTATGCCTGCTAAGATTGGAGCAAAAGTTCTTACTATAGGCAAAAATCTACCTAAAATTAAGGCTATTCCACCGTATTTTTTATAAAACTCTTGGGCAGTTTCAATGTATTTTTTCTTAAAAAAAATGCTTTCTTTTCTATTGTAAATATTGTCACCTGTTTTCCAGCCAAACCAATAGCCAAAATAATAACCAGCAATTGCTGCTAAGGCTATCCCAATAATAAGTTTAGTTAAAGTAATTTTTAAAATAGTAGTACAAACCAAACCTGAGGTAAATAACAATGAATCACCTGGAAGAAAAAAGCCAAAGAAAACGCCATTTTCTAAAAATATAATGACGAGCACTAAGGCAAACCCCCCGAACTCTATTAACTCTTGTGGCTTAAATAAATCCCAAAAACTATTCACTATTTTTTAAATTAATTTTTTACGAATTAAGCCTTTTTATGCATTAATGCAACAGCATACCTAGTTTATAAACAGATGTGGTGCTAAAAGAACATAATTTCCTCGAAGGCATTGGTTAAAAAAGAATCGCTTTGTAAAGCATAATATTCACTAAAGGCCTCTTTATCAAATACATTGAAATCAAGTCTTTCCAGCCTTAAAAATTCTAGTGCATTCACACTTTCTTCCATTTTACCATTTACACTTAAACCAATTTTAAATTTTTTTACGGTATCACCAACACAAAAATCTTTATTGGCCAAAATGGGCTTTTGGTAATAAGCAGCCTTAGTCAGTAAATTATTGGAAGAAACGTAATTGTAAAAATATAAGTAGCTAATATCAATTTCCTTATAAATTTGGTTGATTTCCTCTTCACTTAATGGTTGTAAAATAAAAAGAATATTTGGCGCATGGTCGTTCATAAACAGTTCCACTTCTTGGCGCTGTTTTTCGTCCATTATTTTAAAATCGAGTTTACCAGCAAACACAAAAAAGTATTTATCGGTATCAACTTTTTTAATTAGTCTAATTAAAGCGGTAATTCCTTCGTTTTGTTCTACACCAAGCAAACCAACTACCACACGGCTTTTAGCCATTTCCTTAATTTGTTTGCTATAAACCGACTCCTTTTTTTGAATACTTACATTACTTATTTCAGGAAAAACAACTACTTTTTTATAGACCCTACTTTTTAATGGTTCGGTTATAAATCTATCCAAAACACAAACGCCCACACAATTTTTTGATCTAAACAAATAATCCGGCTCCAAAAATTTGGGGTCCACATTTAATTTCAACTGTTTAAGTCTGTAAGGTTTTGGGTTAAAATAAATGCCACTCCATTTGTAATTGAATACAAAATCAAGCAAAAAAAGATTAACCGATTCACGAATAAAAGGATCGATAGGAGAGAAGAATGCAAAATCAACTTCGGCATTTATAATTTTTTCAGCTTGTTTAATTTTACTGTTTATGGCATTCCAACGGCCTAAAAGTTCAAAATAATTGGGGCGGTTATCGCTAAATATTTTTTCATCAAGCGGTAATGCCGTAAAATTATCTAAACAGCGGGGAACTTTTAATTTTACGTATTCAGCTATTTCAGAAAACTCGGGGCTAATTACAATTACCTTTTTACCTTTTTTTAGTAAATTCTCGGCATAGTAATTTAAATAGGTGGCAAATCTATTTCCGGAATAAGGCGAAATGAGCGCTATGGTTAATATATTGTTCAATTTTTTGTAATTATTATTACAACTACAAAAGTTCTATTATTAATGCATTCTTTAGCCACAATATTTGCACAGCCGTTAAATTTTTTATACGCTGGTTTTTATTAAGTTGCTTTTTATCAATAAATTTTTTTTTGAAAATGCTTTACAATCTGTAAAAAGATTTTACATTTGCACTCCTCAAATCGAAAGAAATGAGAAATTGTCTGATGGTGTAACTGGCAACACAACTGATTTTGGTTCAGTAGAGTCTAGGTTCGAGCCCTAGTCGGACAACAATTTAGTTTTAATTCATAGTTAGCTTACTTAACAGTGTTTAGGTAAGCTAATTGTTTACTTAAGGGTTTCATAAATTAAAAATCATGGCAAATAATAATCAAGTCAAATTATTTTCAGGTACAAATTCACGTTATTTAGCTGAAAAAATTGCTGACGCCTTTGGTCAGCCACTTGGAGATTGTACTACTGCCCGATTTAGTGATGGCGAATTTCAGCCAAGTTTTAATGAGAGTGTTCGTGGATGTGATGTGTTTTTAATCCAATCTACTTTTGCCAATTCTGATAATTTAATGGAGTTATTATTAATGATTGATGCTGCAAAACGTGCATCGGCTCATTATATTACTGCAGTTATTCCATATTTTGGTATGGCTCGTCAGGATAGAAAAGATAAACCTCGCGTTGCCATTGGTTCAAAAGTGGTTGCTGATATGCTTACTGCTGTTGGTGCAAGCCGCGTTATGACAATGGATTTACACGCACCTCAAATTCAAGGATTTTTCGAAATTCCGGTTGATCACATGGATCCATCGGTAATATTTTTACCATATATTAAAAATTTAGCTAATGTTGGTAATTTAATTATTGCTTCGCCCGATATGGGTTCAACTACCAGAGCAAGAACTTATGCAAAAGCATTAGGAATTGACATGGTAATTTGCGATAAAGAAAGAAGAAGAGCTAATGAAATAGCTGCAATGACATTAATTGGTGATGTTAGCGGAAAGCATGTAGTAATGGTAGATGATATTATTGATACCGGAAGTACTTTGGCTAAAGCTGCACAATTAATGAAAGATAAAGGTGCTTTGAGTGTAAGAGCATTCTGTACTCATCCAGTTTTATCAGGAAAAGCTTACGAAACCATTGAAAATTCAGTTATTGACGAGTTAGTGGTTACCGATACAATTCCTTTAAAACAACAAAGTGCTAAAATTAAGGTATTAACTTCGGCCGATTTATTTGCTGAGGCTATACGAAATGTAAATGAACACGGAAGTATCAGTTCATTATTCGATTTGAAAAAATAAAATAAATTATAAACCAAAAAGCAAAATTAGTATTGGGTTTCCAAAATGGGTTTTGCCAAATTTTTTAAAAAGTAAAAAGGAGAAAACAAAGAATGAAAACAGTAGCAATGTTTGGTTACAAACGTAACGATTTAGGAAAAGCAGCAACAAAATTAGTAAGAGCTGCAGGTCAAGTACCATGTGTATTATATGGTGGTAAAGAGCATATTCACTTCACTATGTATGAAGCTGATTTCAAACTTTTAGTTTACACTCCAAATACTTATAAAGTGCAATTAGATATTGATGGTTCAGTATTCAAAGCAGTTTTAAAAGATATTCAATATCATCCAGTTAATGATTCTATTATCCATGCTGATTTCATGGAATTAGATGAAGCTAAACAAATTGACATTTTGATTCCTGTTAAATGTGTTGGTAATTCAATTGGTGTTCGTCAAGGGGGTAAATTAATGGTTAAACAACAAAAATTAAAAGTTAAAGGTTTCCCAGCTAATTTACCAGAATCTATCGAAATCAATATCGAAACATTAGAAATTGGTAAATCAATTAAAGTTGGTGATATTACAGTTTCAAATATTACTTTAATGGACTCGCCAAATAATCCTGTAGTTACAGTTAAAACTACTAGAGCAGCAGTTTCGGCAGCAACTGAAGATGCAAAAGGTAAGAAAAAATAATTAACGATTCTATAAAAGTAAAAGGCTATCTTATTTAAGATAGCCTTTTTGCTTTTTACCACTTTTATCTATAAAAAGTGCTTATTAAAATATTTTGAAATTTATTCAGGTTTTTATTTTAAACCTAATTCGGGTTTTAAAAATTTAGCAGTATGGCTTTTGGGCTCGTTGCAAATTTGTTCTGGTGTGCCTTCGCACAATATTTGCCCACCATATTTACCTCCTTCGGGTCCTACATCTATAATGTGGTCTGCTACTTTTATAATGTCTAAATTGTGCTCAATAACCAAAACAGAGTTTCCTTTTTCAACCAATTTATTAATTACCTCAAGCAGTACTTTTAAATCTTCATAATGTAAACCTATCTTAGAAATAATCAGTAATAAAAAAGCCAAACAGTTTTAAATTGTTCAGCTATTTTGTTTTGTAATATTTAAGGTATTATTTTATAGAAATAACCTCTTTATATAATTCTTGACACATTACTTTAATTCCATCTTTTAATAAATCTGGAGCTTCTTTAGGTAAAAAACTTGATTTTTCACTATAAACTTCTTTTTCAATCACCTTTACTTTTATACCATCGGCAAAAACAACTATTTGATAATAAATTTTAGAATTGATTTCAAAACGTGTTGATGATTGCGCGTGTCCATTAACCGTGCTTACAGATGTAATTGCGGACTTTTTATTCCAACTAGGATCTATTTTTAAAATTAACAAACAAATCCCGTTATTACTTTTGGTGTCTGAAAAGCTCATCGAATTATATGAATCGTTGAAAGTTGACTTTAAAGACGCTTCTAAAGAATTTTTGAATTGAAAAACCTGCATTTTCTTAATCCCCGCTGAATTTATTATAAAAGTATCTTTTATTTCTTCTCCAAAGTTTATTGTTATGTTTTTATCTATTTTTTCTTTATACGCAACTAAATAAGGTTTGGCTTCAAAAAAATAAACTTTTGGTAAACTACAGCCAACTAAAAAAAATATTGAAACGATATATATTAATGTTATTTTCTTCATGATTCAAATTTATTTATTCTAAAAATGAAATTTATTTATGGTTAGTTTAGTTATTTTAAACCTAATTCAGGTTTTAAAAATTTAGCAGTGTGGCTTTTGGGTTCGTTGCAAATTTGTTCAGGTGTGCCTTCGCACAATATTTGCCCGCCATATTTACCTCCTTCAGGTCCTACATCTATAATATGGTCTGCCACTTTTATAATGTCTAAATTGTGCTCAATAACCAAAACAGAGTTTCCTTTTTCAACCAATTTATTAATTACATCAAGCAGTACTTTTACATCTTCAAAATGCAAACCTGTACTTGGTTCATCTAAAATATAAAAAGTATTTCCGGTATCGCGCTTGCTTAATTCGGTAGCTAATTTTACCCTTTGTGCTTCGCCACCACTTAAAGTAGTGCTTTGTTGACCCAGCGTTATATAACCCAAACCTACATCGTTTAAGGCTTCTATTTTGCGTAAAATTTGTGGGGTGTTTTCAAAAAATTTAACTGCATCTTCTATCGACATGTCCAACACATCGTTAATTGATTTGCCTTTGAACCTTACCTCTAATGTTTCGCGGTTATAACGTTTGCCATTGCAGGTTTCGCATTTAACATATACATCGGGCAAAAAGTTCATTTCAATGGTGCGCATACCGGCACCTTGGCAAGTTTCGCAGCGGCCACCTTTTACGTTAAACGAAAATCTACCAGGTTTATAACCTCTAATTTTTGATTCAGGAAGAGCAGCATATAAATCTCTGATATTTGAAAAAACCTCTACATAAGTAGCAGGATTACTGCGCGGTGTGCGCCCAATTGGCGATTGGTCAATTTCTATTACTTTGTCAATATGTTCAATGCCTTTAAACTCTTTGTAAGTCAAAGGTTTTTGATGTGAATTGTAAAAATGCTGACGTAATATTGGGTATAAAGTTTCGTTAATTAAACTAGATTTTCCACTACCACTTACACCCGTAACACAAATTAATTTGCCTAAAGGAAATTCTACTGTAACATTTTTTAAGTTATTGCCTGTGGCACCTTTTAAAACCAATTTTTTTCCATTGCCTTTGCGCCTTGTTTTTGGAACTTCAATTTGTTTGGTACCGTTTAAATATTGCGCAGTAACCGAATTTGATTTAATAATTTCATCCCAAGTACCTTGCGCAGCAATATGCCCACCATGAATACCCGCTCCGTAACCAATATCCAAAATATAGTCACTTTCTTGCATCATGTCTTTATCGTGTTCTACCACAATAACGCTATTGCCCACATCGCGAAGCGATTTTAAAGAATCAATTAAGCGGTTGTTATCGCGCTGATGTAAACCAATACTTGGCTCATCTAAAATATATAACACACCTACTAATTGAGAGCCAATTTGTGTAGCCAAACGAATACGTTGCGCCTCGCCACCACTTAAGGTTTTGGAAGGTGAGTTTAAAGTTAAATAATCTATACCAACGCCAATTAAAAACTGAATACGGCTGCGAATTTCTTTTAAAATTTCGGCAGCTATAATGGTTTGTTTTTTATCTAATAGTTTATCAACTTCGTTATTAAACCAATGCCCCAAAGCAGTAATTTCCATTTGGGCTAAATCTGCAATGTTTTTATCGCCAATTTTATAATGTAACGATTCCTTTTTTAACCTTGCGCCATTGCAATCGGGGCAAGGTAGGAGTTGCATAAATTCTTCAGCCCATTTTGAAATAGAATCGTTGCTTTTTTCTAAATAGTTTTTGGTAATAATAGGAATTAATCCATCCCAATGGCTATTGTAATTTTGGGTGTAACCGCTGGCATATTGATAGGGAATTACCAAGGCTTCATCGCTACCATGCAAAATGGCATCCAATGCTTCTTTCGATAATTTTTCAATAGGATCGGCAAAACTGAATTTGTATTTTTTGGCTATTTCGCGCAATTGAAGAAAAGTCCAGTTTTCTCTTATTTCGCCCAATGGCGTTAAAGCCCCTTTGTTAATGCTCAGTTTTTTATCAGGTATAATGGCATTTTCGTCAATAATACTTTTTACTCCCAAACCATCACAAGTTGGGCAAGCACCGTAAGGCGAGTTAAACGAAAATGAATTGGGCTGCGGTTCATCGTAACTGATGCCACTTTTGGGGTCCATTAAGTATTTACTAAAATGGTACGATTGGTTGGTTTCATTATCTAGCAAAACCATGGTTCCTTTGCCCATTTTTAAAGCACTTTTTACACTTTCGGCTACGCGCACTCTATCGGGTTTGCGCACCTCAATTCTATCTATCAGTACTTCTATATCGTGTATTTTATAGCGGTCAGCTTGCATTTTAGCCGCTATTTCTTTTACTTCACCATCAAGCCTAGCCTTGGTATAACCTTGTTTGCGTATTTGTTCAAAAAGCTCGCGGTAATGGCCTTTACGCCCTTTTACCAAAGGTGCTAAAATGCTGATTTTTTTATTTTCAAATTGGGTAATAATGCCGGTAATAATTTGCTCTTCCGTCATTTTTACCATTTTTTCTCCACTTTCGTAACTGTATGCATCGGCAGCGCGAGCATAAAGCAAACGTAAAAAATCGTAAATTTCGGTAATGGTACCTACGGTAGAACGCGGATTTTTATTTACCGTTTTCTGCTCAATGGCTATAACGGGCGAAAGTCCATTTATTTTGTCTACATCGGGGCGCTCCATATTGCCAATAAATTGGCGGGCATAAGCGCTAAAACTTTCCATATACCTGCGCTGACCTTCTGCAAAAATGGTATCGAAGGCTAACGATGATTTGCCACTTCCGCTTAAGCCAGTAATGGTAACTAACTTATTACGAGGAATTTTTACATCAATGTTTTTTAAATTATGCTCCCTTGCGCCAAGTATTTCTATAAACTCGTCTTCTAAATGTGTGGTGTTTTCCGTTTGATTATTTGTCATTTTTTGCGGCTGGCTACTGGCTGCTAGCCTCTGGCAAGTTGCTGTTACACAAGTTTACCAAAAAGCATCAGTGTTTACTTTAGTAACTACAAAAATAAGCACTTTGTTTTGTATTATGGATTTAAATTTAGTTTGTTTAGTTGATAGTTGTCGGTTGTCAGTTAATAGTTGTTTGAGTTGTGAATTGGCGGGTTATTGAGTTTTATCCATCTGGCCGATGTTGTGCGTCCTCGCCAACATCAATTTAACGAAAACTAAACGTAACAGGCTTTCAGCCCTTGTAGATGTTTAGCTTAGTGTACCAACAAGCAAGTAGCTTTCTTCGTCAAAAAAGACCAATAACCAATACCAAACGTAACAGGTTTCTTCAAAAACTTATTAAGTATTGCAGTAGAATAATTGGTAAAATGACTTGCTAAAAATGAAAAAATACAATAGGATTGTAGCAGCATTATGAAACAAAAAATATAAAAACCATGGCATCAATTAATCCTTACATTCATTTTAACGGAAATGCTGAAGAAGCATTTACCTTTTACAAATCAGTATTTGGTGGCGAGTTTGCTACCGTTGTTCGTTTTAAAGATATGAGTTTTGAAGGCGCTCCTAACTTTGAAAAGGAAGCTGAAAAAATTATGCATATTGTATTACCTATTGGCAAAAGCAGTATGTTAATGGGTAGCGATACCCCTGAGCAAATGGGAAAACACAGCGAAGTGGAAACCCGAAGCAAAATTTCTATTAACGCAGAAAGCAAGGAAGAAGCCGATAAAATATTTAATGGCCTTTCAAAAGGTGCGCAAGTAGAAATGCCTATACAAGAAAGTCCTTGGGGTAGCTATTTTGGCATGTTGAGAGATCAATTTGGTATTGAATGGATGGTGGACTTTGATATGAAGTAAGTTATTACTGCAAAGCGAAGTGCTTAAAAATACCAATACTAAACGTGACAGGTTTTTAAAACCTGTCACGTTTTTTTTTATTAGGATAAGGTTTATTTCCTTAATAATTCTTTATAAATGGCCACTTCCTTTTGTAAATCCAATACTTGTTTTTCAAGTTCTATTTCCTTGGCAGTTGGTGTATTTACAGGGTGTAGCTGTGCCAATACCGTAAACAAATTTATATTCATTGCATTGCTAAGCTGCCAAAGGTAATGGCTGCTAATACTTTCTTTTTCTATCAACCTAAATACGGTTACATTTTGCGTACCTAGTTCGTAAGACAGTTGCGATTGCGTATAGCGCCTTTCGTCCATAAGGCGTTTAAGCAGCTGCCCATTATGAGGCATATTCTTGTTTTCGTTCATGGTAAGTATGGTTTTTATACAAAAATAATATTTGTACTATTATTTTAAATACCATAAATGTAAAATATTATACTAAAAATCAATAAATAATAACAAAACTGTAATTTTATATTTAGCCGACTAAGGCAGGAACAAATTTCTGTAATGCAATTTACAGACGACTAAGGCGCGAACAAATTGTTGTAATACAATTTACTGACGACTAAGGCGCGAACGAATTGTTGTAATAAGATTTACAGCCGACTAAGGCGCGAATAAATCGGTGTAATGGGATTTACTGCCCTGTATGTCGGGAATAAATCGGTGTAATATATTTTACTGCTCTGTAATAGGGGAACAAATTATTGTAATAAAAAATCAATGACCTAAAGAATTAGCAACGTTCTTTATAGATAAATGGTTATTACTAGTTTAGTATTAGACGTGACAGGTTTTTAAAACATGTCACGTCTTGCTCGAGGAACAAATTACTAGTTCAAATAAAAGCCTGTTTGATGATTTATAAGACAAAAGGTATATTCGTTAAAAAAAATGCTGAAACAGTTACATAAAGCTAACACAAATGTGATGGTTTTGTTAAATATATATATGTTGTGTGCTATTCTATAATGTTATAATGATGAATAAACAAGACAATGTTTGTAAATAAATTTATTAATTCAATGAACCACGATATTCAAAACATAAATTTGAACCAATGAGAAATCAAATCGAAAAAAATATAATTTATAACGAGTGTTGCCTTCAGACCATGAGTAGAATGCCAAACAATTTTTTGGACTTGACAATAACATCTCCGCCTTATGACGATTTGAGAACTTATAACAACCATATCAGAGGTATTAAGTCTGAATTTAATGGCTTCTCGTTTCAATTTGAAAAAATAGCCAAAGAACTGTATAGAGTTACAAAAGAAGGAGGTGTAGTTATATGGATTGTAAGTGATGCAACTACTAGTGGAAATGAAACAGGAAACTCTTTTAGACAGGCATTATTCTTCAAAGAATGTGGCTTTAATCTTTTTGATACTATGATATATTCTAAACCACCTAGAGGTGCTGTTGGAAATAATACTACCTATTGGCAGTCCTTTGAGTATATGTTCGTTTTAAGTAAAGGGCGTCCAAAAACAATTAATCTTATAACTGACAGAGAAAATAAAGAATCAAGAAAAGGAGACAATGGGACGAAAAGACTTCAAAATGGAGAACTTTTAAATGTAAGTCGAGGTGGTTATGGAGAATTCGGAAGAAGAACTAATATTTGGGAATATAACGTTGGTAAAGGACATTCTGCCAGTGATGAATATGCTTATCAACACCCAGCAATTTTTCCTGAAAAGTTAGCAAGAGACCATATAGAATCTTGGTCAAATCAAGGGGACTTAGTTTACGACCCAATGATTGGAAGCGGAACTGTAGCAAAGATGGCAATTATTGAAAATAGGAATTTTATCGGTAGTGAGATAAATTTAGATTATTGCCAAATAGCAGAAAAGAGAATTAGCATAGCCAATCTATTAAAAGAAATTGAAGAATATGCCGCAGAAGCAATTTAAATTATGTAAGGTATGTAAAATCGAGAAGGATATCGAAGCATTTGCGCCAAACCAATACGGAAAAGATAATAGAGTTCTCAGAAGACCGGTTTGTAGAGAATGTTATGCAAAAAAAGTAAAAGCTGACCCTAAACTAAAGGCTGAATTTGAAGCTAAATTTCCAAGACCACAAATTGGACAAGACTTTACTTGTCCTATTTGCCGCAAGCATTTTATTCGAGAACATAAAAATGATGTGGTACTAGATCACAGTCACATAGATGGTAGTATACGAGGGTGGCTTTGTAGTAGTTGTAATACCAGCATTGGAAAATTTAACGATGACCCAGAAATACTTCAAAGAGGAATAGACTGGATAAGGAGTGGTGGAAACATAAGCGATCTCTAGCTTGCCACTTTTGAGCCTTCAGGGTAGCCGCAATAATAAACAAGAAGCCCGTTTTAAACTCACTATTAAGAGCTATTGGCAAGTAAGGATTTATAAAGAATACTTTGAGACACGATTTCATAATTTGCAACTTACTCCGCATTCCACATTCCGAAATCCGCACTTCGGGCATTGCTCTTAACATTTCGCACTTCGTTATTTGATTATTATCAACTCCAGTTCAATTGTTTTTAGGTATTTTTACAAAAAATATTTAACACAAATGCAAGAAAAAATTACAATTGTAGGTGGTGGTCTTTCGGGTTCATTATTAGCTATATACATGGCAAAACGTGGTTTTGAGGTGAGCCTTTTTGAACGCAGACCCGATATGCGTAAAAACAAAATTTATGCAGGTAAATCAATCAACTTGGCATTGTCAACTCGTGGTTTAAATGCACTGTCTAAAATTGGTTTAGATACCGAAATATTAAACGATGCCATTCCTATGGCTGGCCGCATGATGCATAGTGTAAAAGGCGACCTTACTTATCAACCTTATGGTAAAGAAGGGCAAGCCATTAACTCAGTATCGCGTGGAAGGTTAAATACCAAATTGGTAGAATTAGCCGATGAATACCCAAACATTACCATTTACTTTAATGCCAAATGTGTGGATGTAGATTTAACCAAAAACTTGTGTGTTTTTGAAATGGAAGATGGCAGTAAAAAAGAAGTTTGGAGCGATAGAATTATAGGAACCGATGGTGCTTTTGCAGCTACTCGTGGTAAAATGCAAATGGGCGATAGGTTTAATTATTCGCAAAATTATTTGCACGTAGGTTATAAAGAATTGGTTATTCCTGCGGGTCCCAATGCGGAGTTTTTAATGGAAAAAGGTGCATTACATATTTGGCCTCGTGGCTCGTATATGATGATAGCTTTACCTAATCCGGCAGGCGATTTTACTTGTACTTTATTTATGCCTTTTGAAGGCGAATATGGTTTTGCTAACTTAGATACCAAGGAAAAGGTAGTTGAATTTTTCAATACCAATTTCCCTGATGCAGTAGCATTGATGCCTACTTTAACCGAAGACTTTTTTACCAACCCAACTTCAAGTTTGGTTACTGTTAAATGTTATCCTTGGGTAAAAGAAGATAAATTGGCTTTAATGGGGGATGCTGCGCATGCCATTGTTCCATTTTATGGTCAAGGTATGAACTGTAGTTTTGAAGATGTGGTAGTTTTTGATGAATGTGTAGAAAAGTATTTTCCTAATTGGACAAAAGTATTTGACGAATACCAAAAATTACGCAAACCAAATGCTGATGCCATAGCCGATTTAGCTGTTCAAAATTATTACGAAATGGCCGATAAAGTTGGCGACAAAGAGTTTTTACATAAAAAACATATTGAGCACGATTTAAGCGATTTATATCCTGAAAAATACAAATCGCAATACGAGTTAACTACCTTTAGTTTATCATCGTATAGTTATGCATTAAACCAAGGAAAGAAAAACGAAGCTTTGATAGACCGCATTATAGCCGATAAAGCCGAAGATAAAATTAAAGATGCTGCCTACATGGATACCTTATGGCATTTATTAGCATAAAATGTTATTTGTAAGTCCGAAGTAATTAATGTACAAGATTGCTATAACGAAGATACTGTAACGAACGTCATTGCGATCGAAGAGAAGCAATCTCAAGCGATAAAAATTGTACTTCATAACTTGAGATTGCTTCGTTCCTCGCAATGACGAATACTTCCGCACCTTGCTCAAAAATAAAGCTTTCCTGACCGATAGTTATCTGACTTGCAATTACGATTATCCTGTATCAAACGTCATTGCGATCGAAGAGAAGCAATCTCAAGCGAGAAAAATTGTACTTTAAACTTGAGATTGCTTTCCCGCTTTGGCTGGACAGGCTTTGCCTTACAATGAAGCTCTCAACTAAAAATTCATTTAGTCATGCCGATTGCGTTAAATATTTTTACTTTTGTAACCACTATGAAAAAAATACTTTTTGTACTCACCATATTGCTTTGCCAAAAAGCATTTGCGCAAAATTATACTGCCGAAAAATTGGCTATTTCTCAATTATTAATAAAACAGCAAGCTGCTTGGAATAATGGCAATATTGAGGGTTTTATGGTTCCTTATTGGTACAGCGATAGTCTTCAGTTTATTGGTAAAAAAGGGATAACCTTTGGTTGGCAAAATACCTTAGATAATTATAAAAAATCGTACCCCGATACTTCAGCTATGGGTCAGTTAACTTTCGAAATTGTTAAAATAGATGTACTAGCTAAAAATAATGCTTTTGTAATTGGTAAATGGTTTTTAAATCGCCAAGCAGGCAAAGGAAATTTAGGAGGTTATTTTACTTTATTGCTTAAAAAAATGAAAGGTAAATGGGTTATCGTTTCCGATCATTCATCATAAAATAAATTTAAAAAGGCTGCTTTAACCAAAGCAACCTTTTTTATCAACCTTTTTTCTTCTTCTTTTTCCTTAGATGAAAAAGAAGCAAAAAATCAAGGCAAAAAAATGCTTCCACGCTTAAGGCTTGGGCTGGCCCGCTTTTTTGCCGGCCCTACGCACATCGTTAATGGAATAATTGTTCAATTTTTTAGCTTTCTCTTATAAAAGCTATGTTTCTACATGTTTTATGCAAAAATAATTAAGAATAAAATTGGAAAAACAATTCCTGCTAAAGCCAATTTCCAACCTCTTTCCTTAAACGATAATCTACCTTTCGGAATCATAATAATACCTGTAATGGCAATGATAACCAACGATAATCCAAAAATATCAGAATAATAAATCCACCAATTAGAAGTATTTTTATGCAAAGTCATCATTTGACTGATTAAAGGAGTTTTGGTAAAAGCTATTATTTCGCCTTTGCCGCTAGAAAGTTCTATTTCTACTTCGTGGTTTTCGGCTATAATTTTTAGTTTGCCTTTGCGCACAAAATGTTTCTTCACTTTATCTTTAATGCCTAGTTCAGTATTTACATAGTTTTTTACGTAATTTTCTGTAATCGAATCTTCTTTGGGCAGTTGTTTTTGAATTTCGGTAATATTTAAAGTATATTTTTCGGGGTGCCAGCTATCGCGGTGGTTCATCATAATACCCGATAAGGCAAACGATAAAATTAGTCCTACATAAAAATAACCTAAATCTCGGTGTATGGCTCTGCTTGTTAACTTCATTGTTATATGTTAAAATGTTAATCCTACTTGTACTGAATAATTAATGGGGGCAATTGGATTTAAGCTGTTATCGTCATGTATATTATAACTCATTTCGTTTAATACATTGGCTAATTTTCCGTTCAATCTCCAATTTTTATACTTGTATCCAGCTACTAAATCCAACACAAAATAATCGTTTACTGGAATTAATCTATAAATATCGTTAGCTACTGTTAATCTGGTAGAACGGCCAGCAAAGCGGTTTCCAAAATACTGACTAATTAAGCCAACGTTTAAATTTTTTAGTTTGCCTTTGGCAATTTCGTAATTAACGCTTGCATTGGCTGTGTGGTTTGGATTATAGCGCAATTCGCTACCTACTATAAAAGTATTGCTTTTGGTATAAGTAGTTTGGTTATAGCTGTATCCTGCCATTATTGAAAGGCCTTTTATGGGTTTATACATACCATCTATTTCAATACCTTTACTTTCTGTTTCACCAGCTAGTTCTTTAATATTACTATTGGTATTTCCATTTAATAAGGATGTTTGGGCTAAATTGCTATTTACAATTAAATATACAGTAGCGTTAAGTTGCATTTTCCCATTTAAAAAGCGGTTTTTTACACCAATTTCGTATTGGTCTATAATAGAGGGTTTTATAGCATTTCCGTTAATATCTACACCTGTATTTAAAGCAAATGAGTTAGAGTAACTACTAAAAATAGTATGGTTGATGGTTGGTTGTAAAATAATGCCAACTTTGGGCGAAAATGGCTTGTCAAAAGTTTCGGTATTTACTGTTTTATTGGTCGAATAAGTTAAAACTTCTGATTGGATCTGAACATAATTATACCTGCCGCCAATAAATATTTTTACATATTTAGGAAAACTAATCAAGTTTTGAGCATACACACCAAAGCGGTTAATTGGAGTTTTGGTCAATGTGTTTTTAGTTAAATTAGGTGCGTTGGTTTCATTATTGGCATTGTACTCGTTGTAAATATTTATAGAGTCGTAGTTAGCAATGTTGTTATAAGCAGTAGTTTGAGTGGTAAATTGTTCAGCATCAGCACCAATTAATACTTTATGAGTTATTCTACCAGTTTTAAATAATACATTGGCATCTATTTGTTGGATGGTGTAATCATCTCCAACTTCCGATTTTTGTATACTACGTTTCCAATTTCCATTAGCTAATACAGCAGTAGAGCTTGGTCTTGCATTGGCAAATAACTCAGTGCCATAATTTCTATAACCTACTAAAGCGCTTAAATCCCATCTTTTATTAAGGCTAATATTGT
Source organism: Bacteroidota bacterium (assembly GCA_027491085.1). Classification (GTDB taxonomy): domain Bacteria; phylum Bacteroidota; class Bacteroidia; order UKL13-3; family UKL13-3; genus JAAFJM01. The sequence continues at coordinate 338,095 of JAIXWW010000011.1, read as the reverse complement.
ATTTAGCCGATAAAAATGATTGGTTAGCATTATATCTTCCCCAACTTACACCTGTAAATCTTTCTCTTGGTAAATCAACTATTTGGTAATTAATAATACCTGCTCCAAAATCAGGAACGGTGCTACTTTTGGTAAAATCACCTTCAATTAATAAGGTTGATTTTGGGTTTATTTTAAATAACAAAGATGGATTGATGTAAAACGAATTACTTTCCACATATTTTCTAAAACTATTACCCTGTTGGTACGAGGTATTTAACCTAAATGCAATGGTTTTGCTTTTATTTAAAGGTCCAAACACATCAATTTGAGGTTTGAAATTATTGAAGCTAGCGTATGTAAAATCTATATTTCCACCAAATTCAAATTTGGGTTTTTTAGTAATAATATTCAATACACCTCCGGGAGCTACATTTCCATATTCAATAGCAGTATTACCTTTTAATACTTCAATTTTATCAATTCCGCTCATTTCTATTTTCATTCCGTTAAAAAAGCGGATACCATTTTTAAAAGTATTAGTTGATGAAATATTTGAACCTCTTGATGCAATCTCTTCTTGATAACCCCCTGTATTTCCCATTATATAAACACCATTTACATTTTTGAGCACATCGGTTAAATTACTAATTTGTTGCTGTTGCAATGTTTTTCCATCTAAAATGGTAATAGCTTGTGGTAAATCCATTTCAGTAACACCGCTTTTTGATATTTTGGGTGTTTTTAAAATTGAACCTTCAATGGTAACCTCTTGTAATTCTTTGTTCTTGCTTGAATCCCTTTTGTTTTTTTGTGCCAATGCACAAACTGACATCAAGACTAAAATTGGTAAAATTATTACTCTCATATTTGCTATTTAGAATTGTTATAAATAATGGCAAATATATTTTTATTTAGATTTGGTCTAAATAAAAATAGGGTGATATTTATCAAAAATTAATCTAATATTAGTTGCTATTAATTTTGATCTTCGTCTTAATTTTATAATATGCTGATAAGTAATTATTTGTAGATTAAATGAAATTGTGAAGTAGAGTTTTGCTAAATTTAACAAATCAACAAGCTACCCCTTTAATTCAGGGCTTCTCTTAGAAATATTCTTTTTGAATTAGGATTAGATTTAACAAAATAAGCTAAAGAATGAAAATACACTCAAGGATTTTTATTTACTTTTAGCTTATATAATTAAATAAGAAAATGTCATAGTTTTAATCTTTACCTAACAATAAATATTGGTACATTATTTAAAATTTAGGTTTAAATTAGTACTTTCGCTTTCTATGTTTATTGAACCTCGCGCACATACTGATAAAAGAAAAGGCTGGATTGAAGTAGTTTGTGGCTCTATGTTCTCGGGGAAAACCGAAGAATTAATTCGTAGATTAAATAGGGCAAAAATTGCTAACCTTCAAGTTGAAATTTTTAAACCATCGGTTGATACACGCTATGATGAAATAGAGGTTGTGTCACATAATCAAAACTCTATTCACTCAACTCCCGTGGCCTCATCGCTTAATATTTTATTGATGTGTGGAGAAGCCAATGTAATTGGAATAGATGAGGCTCAATTTTTTGATCAAGAATTGGTTTTTGTATGTGAAAAATTAGCTGAACAAGGTGTAAGGGTTATAGTGGCAGGATTGGATATGGATTATTTGGGTAAACCATTTGGACCAATGCCTGCATTAATGGCTATAGCAGAATACGTTACTAAAGTTCATGCTATTTGTATGGTTTGTGGCGATATTGCAACACATAGTTACCGAAAAATAAACAATGATAGTTTGGTTATGTTAGGTGAACAAGATACTTACGAAGCCAGATGCCGCTTTTGCTTTAACGATGGTATGAAACAACAAAATGTATAGCATTAAGTTATTATCTATAAAGTAAATTGCACTTTGATGTCAGTTACTTTATAGTAATCACTATTATCTATTCTTCAGTAAATGGGTCGTCTTTTCCTCCTGGTTTGGTTTCTGGTTTGAATTTATCACAATCTAATTCTAGGGTTAACTCAGATTTAGGCTCAGACCAATAAGGAACGATTTCAGCTAGTTTCTGGGCTTGTACTGCTTTCATATAATTTCCAAAAATGGGCATTGCCATTGCTGAGCCGCTTCCTAAATCCATACTTCTAAAATGAATGGCTCTATCCTCAAACCCTGTCCAAATACCCGTGGTTAAAGTTGGTGTAATTCCAATGAACCAACCATCACTATAATTTTGAGTAGTTCCTGTTTTACCACCAACTGCACCTTGCACACCATATTGATACTTAACCTTAGCCGCAGTTCCATGTGCGGTAACTTTTTCAAGCATTTTGCACATTACATAACTTGTTTGCTCGTTCAATGCTTCTCTGCTTTCTACCTTAGGTTCGTATATGATATTTCCATTTTTGTCGGTTATTTTAACTAAATAATTGGGTTTAATCCAAACACCTTTATTGGCAAAAGTGCTGAAAGCTCCAGTCATTTCAAAAACTGAAATATCTGCAGTTCCTAAAGCTGTTGCAGGATAAGGCCCCATAGGACTTTCAACACCCATTTTTTTAGCAATATTAATTACTTGTTTTATGGCATCGGAGCCCAAACTTTTTAACACATTCAATGCTATTAAATTTACTGAAAATTGTAAACCTCTAAACATTGTCATATCGCCCGTAGTATATTGTTCATCGGCATTTCCTGGTTTGTAATCAGGGTAACCTTCAAATTGAACTGGTTTATTAGGAAAAATGGTACAAGGTGAAACACCATTATCAACTGCTAATGTATAAACAAATGGTTTAAAAGTAGAACCAACTTGACGTTTAGAATTTTGGTTCACATGGTCGTATTTAAAATATTTATAATTATTTCCGCCTACCCAAGCCTTAACCTGCCCTGTTCTCGGGTCCATACTCATCATACCGCATTGCATAAAATACTTATAATATTTTAAACTGTCTAATGGAGTCATCATTGTATCAATTTCGCCTCGTGCGCTACTATAAACTTTCATTTTCACAACAGTATTAAATTGTTCATCAATTTCGGTTTTTGATAAATTTTGTTCTTTACAAAGTTTATACCTATCGCTGCGTTTCATTGCCATTTCTAAAAGCTCTTTATGAGAGCCCCAAGGCTCTCTGCCTTTCCAATGTGCGTAGAATTTTTTTTGCATTGTTGCCAAATGTTCCTCCACTGCTAATTCTGCTTGCGCTTGCATTTTTGCATTAATCGTGGTATAAATTTTCAATCCATCTTTGTATAAATTAAAACCATTTTCTTCCGCCCATTCCATTAATTCAACGCGTAAATGCTCTCTAAAATAAGTTGCTAAACCTTCATTGTGATCATCTTCTTGATAGTTCAACTTTATTGCTTCATTTTTAAACTTTCTGGCCTCATTTTCGGTTAAATAACCATTTTTTAGCATTTGATTTAAAACTGTATTTCTTCTGTTTAATGCGCTAGCAGGATTTCTATTGGGATTAAATTTGGTAATTCCTTTAAGCATGCCAACCAAAAGAGCGGCTTCGGGTGCGTTTAATTCTTTTGGGGTTTTACCAAAAAAAACTTTTGAAGCGCTTCTGATACCAAATGCGTTTCCTCCAAACTCAACCGTATTAAAATACATAGTTAATATTTCTTGTTTGGTATAACGCTGTTCAATTCTTATAGCCGTTATCCACTCTTGTAGTTTTGTTATTACTTTTTGATGGATATGCTTGAAGCGTTTACGTGGAAATAAGTTTTTAGCTAGTTGTTGCGTAATAGTACTTCCTCCTTGCCTGCGCCCAATTAAATTATAAGCTATTATGGTAAATAATCGGTTATTATCAATTCCACTATGTTCATAAAAACGGATATCTTCGGTAGCAATTAGTGCATTTAATAATTGTGGACTTAACTCTTCAAAATTTGCATTACTTCTATTTTGCAAAAAATACTTTCCCATTAACACTCCATCGCTACTATAAACCTCACTTGCAAGTAATGTTTTGGGATTTTCTAGTTCTTCCAATGGAGGCAGTTTGTAGGAGGTTGGAACCCAATCTTTCCAGAGAATTGTTATTAAAAGTGATAAAATAAAAATACCACTAAATGCAAAAATCCAAAGCCATTTAATGTATTTGTTATATTTCTTATCAAATATTTGATTTATTAAACTCATTCTAATGTTTCTCTTGTAATTTTTTGTAAAAATTGTAATATTTATCCATTTGTTTGTCGCGCATTACGTTTTTGTAATTTGTAATTGATATAACAAAATCTAGATAAGGTTGATTAACTTTTAGTTTTGATGTAATTACATTATTGGCAACAATTCCCTTATAGTAATCTTCGGCTTTTTTCTGATTTGGAAACTCTCTGATCAAAATATATTGATAGCCTTCATTTCCCATTAAAGCGTTAACTTTTAGGTTGTCTTGAGATGCATAGGCTTCATTGTAAGAATATAGTTTTTCAACAAACTCCGTATAATTTTCTTTCGCATCTTTAACTGCAAAAACATAATAGTATTTATCATTTGCATCCATATTATATTCAGCTAAAATAGAATCCTTTTTCTGGACAATCGTAGTTTCTCTAGCTTTATTTAAAATGGCTAAAATTTCATCTGCCTTCAAAGCCACATCAGTTTTGGGAAATTCTTTTGATACTGATAATAATGCTAGTTTATATTCTTCTATTTTACTTGTTTTGCCTATTGCTAATGCATTAATAAGTTCAAATTTAGGTCGTAATAAATTTCCTGGATATTTCTTATCAACTTGAGCTTTTAAATCAAATACAGTTTGATAATTACCTAATTTAAATGCGTTAAAAACGCTATCATATAAAACCACAACTTCCTTATTTGCATCCGTACTAGCTGTATTTATTGGTTTCCCTCGCAGTAATAGCGCATAAGTGTTATTTGGATAATTATTTATGAGGTCATCTTTATACTTACCAGCATTTTTTGATTCCTTATTTTCAATATGACTTTTATGTAAATAATACCAAGTTTCGGGTTCATATTCACTATTGGGGAATTTGCTTTGTAATATGTTAAAATAAGTAATTGCTTCCTTATAATTTTTTATTTTGCTGTAATAGATCGTGCCAATATTATGCAATGCCTCTAACATATTTAAATTAGAGTTTTCAATTGCTTGATTACTGTAAGGTATATTTTTTACCCAAGCATCTTTATTTTTATCACCAAATATATCTGCTTGCTTGTCAGAATCCTTATTTGAAGCTACTTCATCCTTATTTTTTTCTTTGGCAGTATCCTTTGATTTTATATTTTCACCTTCCTCAGTGGAGTCCTTTTCCGAATTTGGTTTGCTTGGTTTTTCTTTTTGTGATAATCGCCAATAATCTTCATTTAATCTGTTTCCCCATTTACGCGAATTAAAAAACTCATTGGCACCAGAGTTGCTCAAATTTGTATTGTAAAAATACCATTGAGAGCCATTGGCAGAATTGTCAAAAGCCACAGGAGCATTTGTATTATTGGCAGTTTGATTTTGATTGGCAGCAATACTATTTTCAATTATTTTTTGGTTTCTAGCTGCCTTAATTTCTTGTTCTTTCTTTTTATTGTCGGCTAAAATCCATTCTTCCACTTTCCTACTTAAATCCTTTTTACTTAGTTTACTAAGCATTTGTAAACTATCTTCTGTTTCGTATACGGTTAAATTGTTAATTAAATCATTAAGTACATTTTTAGTACCAATAATTATTGGATAATTTTTTTCATTCTTGTCAAATGTACTTGCTGTTGTATCATAGTAAGCTTTGGCAAACTTATACTCTTTTAAATCAAAATATAATTTGGCTAATTCGTAACATGATTTGGCTTTTTGGTTAGCAGCTGTAGTTGAGTTTTGAATTGACTTCTTAAATGAGATTATTGCAGGTTGATAATTTTTTTGTGATAATTCTAGTTTACCTAATTCATAATAAATTTGACCTAAATAATCGGTATTTTTATCATCCTTAGCCATTTTTTTCAAACTCTTACGAACCATGTTGACAGCCTTTTTGTCATTGATATTGTAAAGTCTTGTAATGTTTATATTGGCATTGAATGCAAATTCATAGCTTGGAACTAAACTAATTACTTTATTAAAATTATAAATGGCATTGATATTATCATTTGCCAATGAATATAATTGACCCAAAATAAACCTGTATCTAATTTTTTGGTCTTTGTTTAAGCTTCCTTCAGCAAATACTTTATCAAGGTTTTCAATTGCCGATTTATATTTTTCAAGTTTTATATTTATATCAGCTGCGGTTAAATATACTTCCGTTATATCTTTTTTATCAATATTCTTACTTGATAATACCAAACCAATCACAGCCTCTGCTTCCATTGGTTTTCCTAATCCCATATATGATTTCGCAATCCAAGCTGTACTTAAATTTTTATATTCAAGTGGGTATTTGCTAATCATGTACTGCATCGCTTCTTGACATGCATAATAATCGCGTTTAAAAAAATGTGTTTTTGCTATAGCAAACCAAGCTTCGTCAGTATAAGATCCTACTTTATGCAACTGAATTGTTACTGAGAACTTTTTCATAGCTTCGTCTAAAATATTTAATACCCCTTTTGCTGCTGCATCATTGCCATAAGGGAAAATAGCTAGTATATTGTTAAAATCGTTTACATGGCCTTTGTTTAATACCTCAATAGCGTCATTTAATTTTTGTTCTCCATTAAAGTAAATATTATAATGACCTACCAAACTGTGCCATTTTTTATTCAGCCATTTTTCTTTATTGGGATTACAAGCATATACAATTAACATACTTAAAAGCAGTATTGTCAAGCCCTTTACAAAATTTCTATTATATTTATATTTCAAAAGCAATCTATTTTTATATTTTTGGAAAAAATATGAGTTCACAATTTTAAGCATATTCAGTTAAATTGGAATCAAAAAGAAAAAAGTTTTTACGCAAGTTACAATTACCGCTGCGATTAGTTATCATAAATGACGAAACGTTTGAAGAAAAGTTTTCGTTTAAATTAACACCTATGAATGTTTTTGTAGGCGCAAGTTCGTTTGTGGTTTTATTTGGACTTGCCATTATTTTACTAGTATTTTCAACACCTTTTCGTGAGTTACTGCCAGGTTATGGTGATAATGATACAAAGCAAAATCTTCAAGAATTACTATATAAAACTGATTCAATTGAAAAGTCATTACGCGAAAAAGATATTTTTTTAAAAAATAAAATTAATATTTTAAATGGCGGTGAAGGATTAAATGACTCTTTATATAATTAATTAAATCTCTTTTATTCTTTTTTCAATAGCGCTGGTTGAGTAACCAGGCAAAAAATCAATCGTTTTAACCATACCGCCTTTGGCTGTAACTATGTCGTAACCAACAATGTTTTCAGGTTGGTAATCGCTGCCTTTTACCAACACATCTGGTTGAACCAATTTTATTAAATCGTAAGGAGTTTCTTCGTTAAATAATACCACAGCACTTACACATTGCAAAGCAGCCATAATTAATAATCGCGATTGCTCATCTTGTATGGGTCTGTGAGGGCCTTTTAGTTTACTTACTGAAGCATCGGTGTTTAATCCCATTACCAATACATCGCCAAGGTCGGCAGCACGGTTAAGGTAATCAATATGCCCTTTATGAACCAAATCGAAACAGCCGTTACTAAACACAATTTTTTTACCTTGTGCTTGCCAAGTTGCTACCTGAGTTTTTAAAGTTTCCCAAGTATGAATTTTGCTGTGAATACTTTCAATATGAGTCATGGATTATGTTGTGGGTTATTTATTGCGAGTTTGTTTATTTCGGGTTGATTATTTTGCCTATTGTCAATTGCTTATTGCTTATTTAAAATTAATCAGCCAATTAACCGTTTCCTCAGCATCTGCAATTGACCAAGAATGTGGATTTTTTCTCCCTGTTAGTAAGCGATAACCTTTGTTATTAGTCAAAACCAATTTAGCATTTTTATTACCCATTAACCTCAGTGCATTAATAACCATTGAAGCATCAAGTGTATTCAAATCATACATACTTCTGTTTCTTTCTTCCATTTGCCATATAATATCTGGTTCAGAAATAAGCAAAATTGGGCAATCTTTTAAATGCTGAATGTTTGTTTGATTGGTGTCTGAAAATGAAAAAGGAGAAATGATATGAAAAGGCGTTTTGTCAATGTAGGGAGTACTTTGAAATTCGTATTGTAATCGTTTTATAAAATAATCAGCTTCCATTTTTGCAATATTAACCGTGCTGTACTTTGCGGCATACTCCAAACTGTAATACATTTTTTCAAAATCTATCGGTGCATCAATGGCAAAAATTGCTTTTGGTTTGATTAAAGTTTTTGAACTGTAAGCCCTTTCAGCATATTTTATAATACCTGAACCACCTAGAGAAAATCCACCTAAATAAAGTGGCTTATCGGTTAAATTATATTTTTTTTGAATAGTTGGAATTAATGCATCTAAGTTTAATTGAGATAATGAATCAATAAAAAAAGTTTGTGTTCCATATTGCAATGATGCAAAAACAGTAATTAATCCGTTTTTAGCAGCTACAGTTTGAATAGTTGTTTCCTTGGCTGCATTTTGTGGTGTTTCTCCAAAACTGGTTAAAAGTAATAATAATCCTGTTGGTTCAATTGACGGTTTGTAAGCAATGTAGTAATTTGAATTTGTATCTTTAGGATTACTATAAACAACCTCTGATTTCTGAGCAAGAAGATTGAGTGTTAAAAAAAACGCACTAAAAAAAACTGCAACTCTCTTCATAATTTGGTTATTTATATTTAAGATTCATGTTTAGACAAGTCCATCAATCGCCAATTGCTTTTTATTTTTTTGCTTATTGCCTATTGTCAATTGCCAATTAGTTTACTTTTTTTCAAAAATAAAATCAAGCTACTTATTAAACCTAAGGCAATTAATAAAACCATTTGAGCGCCATGAACCATGGTGGCATATGCTACTCCATCGGCTGAGGCTACACCAAAAAGTAATAAACTTTGGCTAATAAAATAATGGTAAGTTCCTGCTCCTGCTCCCGGTGCTGGCAATGCCACACCAATAGAACCAATGGCAAATACTGTTAAGCATGCTGCAAAGTTTAAATGTTCGGTGCTTTGCAATGCAAAAAAGCAGAAATACATCATTAATATGTAACAAGCCCAAATACTAATTGATAAAAATACAAACAGATATGGTTTTTTTACGTTTTTGATGCTCAATAAACCATCGGTAAAGCCTTTTAATACGCCTAGTATTTTGGTAAATAAAGGATGTGATTTTATTTTATTGCGCAGCACAAAAGCTACCGCAGCTAAAATTATAATTAAACCCAATAAAATCCATTTGATTGGAAAGTTATTGGTTGCAGCTTGCGTTTGGTTATTGGCTAAAGCTTTTTGAATAAAATCCCAAATTAAATTAAACTGGATTAGGAAAACCAAACCCAATAAAAACAGCATGATGATAACATCGAAAATGCGCTCAGTAACTACGCTTCCCAACGATTTTTCAACTGGTAGATTATCTGATTTGTTTAAACTGGCACAACGAGCTACCTCACCTGCGCGCGGAATAAAATAATTCATCATATAGCCAATTAATACTGCATAAAAACTGTTACTGGTTTTTATTTTGTAATTCATGGCATCGTACATCAATACCGCACGGTATGCTCTTAACCAATGGCTAAATATAGAAACCAGAAGGCCAACGCTTAACCACCATAAATTGGCAGTTGCAATTTTTTGCCAAAGTTCGGCCCAATTTTGGTCTTTAAAAACGTAATACATAAACCCGCCACCTACTAAAAGAATGACTAAATATTGAATTACCTTTTTAAGCATTTAATTAGTTTAATTTGTTATTGTGGTCGGTGTAAACGGCAATAGGTTGGTATTTTTTTGCCTCTTCAAAATCCATGCTGCAATACGATATAATGATAACAGGATCGCCAACGGCAGCCTTGCGAGCCGCAGGACCATTTAAGCAAATCATGCCTGAACCTCTTTCGCCTTTTATAATGTAAGTTTCTAAGCGTTCGCCATTGTTTACATTAACTACTTGAACTTTTTCGTTTTCTATCATATTGGCTGCATCCATCAAATCTTCGTCAATAGATATGCTGCCTACGTAATGCAACTCTGTTTGCGTAACTTTTACGCGGTGTATTTTTGATTTTAATAATTGTATTTGCATAGCAATAATTCTGGCGCGAAGCTAAATCAATTTAATTGATATGCCAAAAAATAAGGAATTTAGCTTGAAAGTTTATTTTTGAATGAAGGGTTTACAAATTTTCTAAATTGGCTAAATAATAGTCGGCTTGAGCTAATGTTTTTTGTTTTTCTTCGCTTGCCATTCGGTTTAACACATTGTACATCATGCCAATGCGGTTGTTTTTTTCGAGCAATGGACGATTGCGTTCGTAAAAATGCCAATACAAACTATTAAATGGACAAGCATTTTTACCATATTTTAGTTTTTTATCATATTGGCAATTACCACAGTAATCGCTCATTTTATCAATATAATTGGCCGATGAAACATAAGGTTTGCTACCCACAATTCCTCCATCGGCAAACTGACTCATGCCGCGCGTATTGGTAATTTCTACCCATTGAATGGCGTCAATATAAATACCTAAATACCAATTATCTACTTCGCTCGGGTCAATTCCTGCCAAAAGAGTAAAATTACCTGTAACCATCAATCGCTGAATGTGATGCGCATAAGCATTATCCAAACTGTTTTGAACCGCATTTTTTACGCAATTCATTTTGGTATTACCTGTCCAAAAATATTCAGGAAGTTTGGTTTGGTGGTTAAAATAATTGAGGGTTTCATATTCAGGCATTTTCCACCAATAAATTCCACGCATGTATTCACGCCAACCAATTATTTGCCTCACAAATCCTTCAATTTGTGATAATGAAATCAATGCAGGTTTGGCCAACCAAGCTACAATACATTTTTGAACTACATATAATGGCGAAATGATTTTTGTATTTAAAGCAAACGACAACCGTGAGTGAAAAAGCAATTGCGCTTTTTGACTCATTGCATCTTGAAATTGACCAAAATAAGGCAGCGAATGTTGGATAAAATAATCTAAAATGGTATTGGCTTGTTCTAAGTTTATTGGCCAGTTAAATTCCTTCGCGTTTATATTGCCAAAATACTTGGCCCCGCTAACTTTAACTCCCTCAAAAATACTTTCTAAATTGTTCGAAATGGCGTTGTGTTTTGGTTCGATTGGAGTGCCTTTCCATTTATTGCGGTTATCGGCATCATAGTTCCATTTGCCACCAATTGGTTTTCCATCGGGCTCTAATAAAATATTGTATTGCTTGCGCATTTGACGGTAAAAAGTTTCCATTAAAATTTGTTTTTTACCTTCAAAAAGTTGTGCTACTGTATCTCGTTCACTTAAAAAATGTTCGGTATTGGCTACAGAATATGGAATGTTTAATTTGCTACAAAAGTCTTTTAATTGTTCATCCAAGCGGTATTCATCGGGTAGCTGATATTCAAATTGTTCAATATTATTTTCATGGATAATTTGTAAAATATTATTGGTAAGCGATTGGGTGTTTTTAGCATCATTTATTTTATAATAAATTACTGTATGCCCTGCTTTTTCTAAATTTTGGGCAAAGTGGCGCATTGCCGCAAAAAAGCCAACTATTTTTTGAATATGATGTGTTACATAATCGGTTTCTTGCCTCATTTCAAAAAGGCAAAAAATGGTATTATTATTTACAGTTTTAAACCACGAATGGTCCAAATTTAGTTGGTCGCCAAGAATTAGTTTAAGTGTTATCACAGAAACTTAAACCTAATTTTGGAGTTAATGTTTTAGATAGTTTTGGGTTATTAGTTAATCTGTCTGACGTTGGGCTTAGCAATAGCTTGTAAAGCGTCTGGCGGAAGTTTTCGATTAGTCAATCCGTCTGACGCTGAGCAGCGCAAAGGCTTATTAAGCGTCTGACGGATGTTTTGATAATTTTGTGTTGTAAGTTAATCCGTCTGACGTTGGGCTTAGCAATAGCTTGTAAAGCGTCTGACGGAAGTTTTCGATTAGTCAATCCGTCTGACGCTGAGCAGCGCAAAGGCTTATTAAGCGTCTGACGGAAGTGGTATTAACCTAAAATAGCTCTATTTAAAAAATCGTTCAAAGGTTTCATTGCTTTGAATGCACTTTGGCATTGGCTCAATAATTCTTTTTCGGTTAATCCTTTATCTTTTATGGGTAAATAAGCTAAAAAACCTTTGTGCTTGATAAATTCAATGGCAGGGTTTTCGGCATCGTAACCTTTTGGTGGACGTTGTAATTTATCGCCAGTTAAAGTGCCAAAATGTTTAACAAAATCTTTGTGTTCAATAATGCCTTTAAATTCTTCAAAATTATAATCAATCTCTTGTCTAATGGCGGCCAATTTATCGGGCATAGGTTGGTAAGAACCGCCAGCTATAAAGCATTCGCTTGGTTGTATGTGAACATAATATCCGCAAAAATCGGCTGCTTTACCACCTTTGCTTAAACTTATTCCAAAGTTGTTTTTATATGGATTTTTATTTGCCGAAAAACGCACATCTCTATTAATTCTAAAAATACATTTTTTAGGGTCTAAATCGGCCATTTCTGGGTCAAAGGCTGCTGTTTGAGTTATTAAATTCGATACCAACTCAAGCCAATCTTTACGCAATTTTTCGTATTCAGGTCGGTTTAAATCAAACCAATCTTTGTTATTGTTTTGCTGTAAATTATTTAAAAAACCTAAAAGCGCTTGTACATCCATTTTTGTAGTAATTAAAATTCAATATTATAAAATATCAAATAAATGAAACAGAAAATTGTTTGATTGGGAGAAATTATTGCTACTAAATTTTTTTTCTGCGGGCTAAAAATTGTTTGTAGGCAAATAAACTGAAAAAATAAACCACCAAACCAATTGGAATACATATAACCAACCAGCCTAAAATGGCTGAAATTTGTGAATTTATTAAAGTAAGTAATTTTTGTAAAAAGGCATTTTTCGCAAATAATTCAATTTCTAATTTAATGACTTCTGTTTTAAATAAATGGATGCTGAAATAGTTACCCAACTGGTAAAAAGGCACTAACATAATTAGCTGTAATGGCGCAACTAACCAATTGACCAACTGAATTACAATGATATTTAGCCTGAAAATAAACGCAAAAATAAAGCACAAAACAGAGGTTAATCCAATAAAAGGAAACAAGCCTAAAGTTACTCCAAAACTTATTGTTAGCGCTAGTTGAAAAGGTGTTAATCCGTAAGTGAAAATTTGAATAAATTTGGTTTTAAAGTTTTGGAGGAGCTTTTGCATGCCGCTAATTTTGGCTCAAAGGTAAATTGTTTAACATTATTTAATTGATAAAATAAATTTAAAATATACCATTGTACTAAAACTTTAATGCATTTATTTAGCAGCATGAATGAATTAGAGGCTAGAATATTGATTGATGATTTATGCAGCCAAATAGAAAAGCATAATTATAACTATTATACCTTGTCAAATCCTAGTATTACAGACCTAGAGTTTGATCAACTTTTGAATCGATTAATTGATTTAGAAAAACAATTTCCTCATTTACAAAACCCCAATTCGCCAACTTTAAAAGTGGGTGGAAGCATTACCAAAGATTTTGAAACGGTAAAGCATAAATATCCCATGTTAAGTTTGGGAAACACTTATAACGAAGCCGACTTACGCGATTTTGATGATAGAATAAAAAAAGCGATTGGCAATAATTTTGAATACGTTTGTGAGCTTAAATTTGATGGATTGGCCATTAGTTTAAGTTACGAAAATGGTAAGTTAGTTCGCGCTGTTACGCGTGGCGATGGCACGCAAGGCGATGATGTAACCAATAATGTAAAAACCATTAAATCAATTCCACATCAACTAAAAGGAAACGATTATTCGGCTAGTTTTGAAATACGTGGAGAGGTTTTTATGCATAAAAAAACCTTTGAAAAACTGAATGCTGAATACCGTAAAGAGCTTGAAGATAAGGAGGTTTATACCGAAACTCAAATTTTAGAAAGGTTGTATAAAAACCCACGTAATTTTGCCAGTGGAACTTTAAAAATGCAAGATAGTATGGAAGTGGCCAAACGTCCGCTCGATGCATTTTTATACTTTTTATATGCCGATAATAAAGTAAGCGAAACCCATTTTGAAAGTTTAAAATTAGCCGAAAGTTGGGGCTTTCAGGTAAGCGACCATTATAAACTTTGTAATAATATAGACGATGTGTTGGCTTTTATAAAATATTATGAAACTGCTCGCCACGACTTGAGTTACGAAATAGATGGAATTGTAATAAAAGTAAATAATTATTTGCAGCAAGAAGATTTGGGCTTTACGGCTAAAAATCCACGTTGGGCTATTTCGTATAAATACAAAGCTGCCACCGCAGTTACCAAATTAGAAAAAGTAACTTACCAAGTGGGAAGAACAGGTGCCATAACCCCTGTAGCAAATTTAACTCCTGTTCAATTGGCTGGAACTACTGTAAAACGTGCTAGTTTATACAATGCCGATGAGTTAGAAAGATTGGATTTGCACGAAAACGATACCGTTTTTGTAGAAAAAGGAGGAGAAATTATTCCGAAAATAGTAGGTGTAGATACTGAAAAACGTTTGCCTGATGCGCAAAAAATAATTTACCAAACCCATTGCCCTGAATGTAATACCGAACTGATAAGAAAAGAAGGAGAAGCCATTCATTACTGTCCAAATGTAAGCCATTGTCCGCCACAAATAATTGGTGCTATGGAACATTTTGTTAGCCGCAAAGGCATGAACATTGATAGCTTAGGAGGCGAAACTGTGGCTGCATTTTATAAAATTGGTTTAATAAAAACCTATGCGGATTTGTACGATTTAAAATATGAGCAAATTTTAAATTTAAGCATTGAAACCAGTGATGATTTGGATGATTCGAAAAGTAAAAAACGTTCTATCAAAGAGAAATCTGCTTTAAATATAATCGAAGGAATTACAGCTTCTAAGGCTGTTCCCTTTGAAAGAGTTTTGTTTGGGTTAGGAATAAGAATGGTTGGTGAAACTGTGGCTAAAAAATTGGCTAAACATTTCCAAAACATTGATAATATTATGGCTGCTACTAAAGAACAAATAGCCGATATTTATGAAATTGGTGACAAAATAGCTGAGCATTTAACTCAATTTTTTGAAGATGATGATAATGTGCAAATGATTGAAAAATTGAAAGCACATGACTTAAAATTGGCTATTGAAGAAGAGGTTGGCGTGGAACGCAGCAATAAATTAGATGGTAAAACATTTTTAGTAAGTGGTACATTTGCAATGAGTCGCGATGATTTGAAAAAGCTAATTGAAGTAAATGGAGGAAGAAATATAGCAGGTGTTTCTAAAAATTTAAATTACTTAATAGCAGGCGATAAAATGGGCCCAGAGAAATTGAAAAAAGCTACCGATTTAAATATTGCAATCATTAGTGAAAAAGATTTTTTAAACATGATTAATTAAGCAAAAATGAAACGTATATTTTTAATATTATTATTGTTTAAAACGTTTGGCTTATTAGCGCAAAACGATGTGATTACAGTAAATTTAGATACTTGGGGAAAAGACGATAGGTTTCATAAATACGAAAACACGTTGGCCTTGTTTAAAGTGCGGGGCGATACTATAAAAAGTTTAGATTTTGAAGACCTCAGACCTTCTGTTGACATAATTATAAAAAAACCTCAAGGTTACAGAAATTATGCATATGGTTATTTGTTTTTTACAGGTTCTTCAAATTTACTAAATCCAGGTTTTGTAACTGTGTTAGTATCTGATTACAATACTGTAGCAGCAACACTTTGGGTTGATAATAACCAAAATTTTGATTTTACTGATGATGAAAAAAGAACTCTTCCTTATTTTTCTAACAAAGGAATTGAAATAGAAATAGGTGATGATAAGAATGGCAAAAACAGAATAACATTAACAAGAACAATGTTGTTTGGAAAACTTGATTTAAGAAAATACAAAGATGAATACTATAATTATTATTACAAGGACAGAACATTTATAGGCCTTGATTACACTTATAGAGAACAGCGATATTTGGCCAAAAGCGGAATAGTAAAACTAAATGATGATAGTTTTAGAATTGCGCTACATGATGGTAACTCTAATGGTAGATTTAATGATAATGATACCGATAGATTGATTGTAATTAATTATAACGACTCTATTTTTGATACAACAAACGACTTGTTTTCAAGTAAATTAAGCTCAGATAAAAAGAATAACTACTTTGAAAAAAATGGTAAAATATTCGAAATAATTGAAGCTGACCCATTGGGGAATTATGTGAAAATAAAATTATCAAATAGTGATTTATTATTTGGTAAAATAGCTGTTGGAAAAAAGATACCCAAGGTGAATATTACAACACACAGAGGAGAAAAAAAGAATTTAAAAAAATTAAGAAAGCAGCAAGTATTCATGTATTTTACCTCCTTAACTTCAAAAAACTTTGAAAAGGATACAGCCATTTTACGAAAAATAGCAGCCATTGATTCATGTAGTATAAGGGTCATAATGTTTTTGTACGCCAATAAAAGTTATACTGTAAGAATATTTGGTAGTCAAAGCAAAGCTAATTATACAATAGCTTTAGGGCATAAAATACTAAATAAAAAACTTGGAATTAGAGGTTTGCCTCAAACACTTTTGGTGGGCAAACGAAGAAAAGTGATCAAATATGGTATTACACCAGAAGAATATTTAAAAACATTGACCCAAACAGCAGATTAAAAATAACGTCAAAATAATTCCTTATTAATTCTGTTATAATGCAACGCGTTGATATAGCAATCAGATTAAAAAATAAAATGAAAGTATTAATAGTAGAAGACGAACCTAAAGTTGCCTCGTTTTTAAAACAAGGATTGGAAGAGCAAGCATTTGATGTAACAATTGCTTATGATGGATTTTTTGGAAAAAAAATGGCACTTGATAATTACTACGATGTAATTGTACTTGATTTATTAATTCCATACATTAACGGAATTGACTTATGTAAACAGTTGAGAACAGAAGGTTTAAAAGCACCTATATTGATGTTAACAGCTCTTGGAAGTACAGATGATAAGGTACTTGGACTTGAAGCTGGAGCCGATGATTATTTGGTAAAGCCATTTGAATTTAGAGAACTTGTAGCGAGATTAAGAGCACTTTGTAACAGGTACACAGATAATTTACAAGACCAAAAAGTTTTGAAATTAGCTGACCTGGAATTAGATTTATATAAAAAAGTTGTTCGCAGAGGAGGTAAAAGTATTGACTTAACTGCTAAGGAATTTAGTTTATTAGAGTATTTATTACGCAATAAAAACCGTGTTATTTCACGTGCTGAAATTGCAGAAAAAGTTTGGGATGTGAACTTTGATACAGGTACAAATATTATTGATGTTTATATAAATTTTTTACGTAAAAAGGTAGATAAAGAATTTTCATTAAAACTCATTTATACAATGGTAGGTATGGGTTATATAATGAAAGAGCCTGATTAAAAGTTATTAAAATAATAAAAGCTGCTTAGATTCTAAGTAGCTTTTATTATTTTTACCCAAAAGATATTTATGAATATAAAAAATGTACTTACATTAAAGTTTACAGGAATAATATCTGTTTTATTGGTATTGTTTTCAATATTTATTTTTAAATTTTCCAATTCATACAGGGAAACAACATTTAATGAAAGGCTAAAAGTAACTACCCAAAAAATATTAATTACTATTCTAGATTCGAATGAAGTTAACAAAGAACTTGTTAAATTAAGTTTTGAGCATAATTTAAATATATTCCCAAAACAAATCCTGTTAATTTATGAAGAAAATGGCTCTGTTTTTTTTAAATCTAAGGATATTGAACCGGCAATTGATAAGTTTATCAGAGAAGAACTAAAATTAATAGATGAGGTAAACTTTGCAAAATCAGATACCATTTATGTGGCATACAATTATTTACACAAAGGAAGAACTTTCACTGTAATTACATCGGCAATTGATGAGGTTGGAAGCCTTAAAATGGAAGCTTTAGAAATTAGTTTAGTAACCTTAGTAATACTTGGAATTGCTACTACTATTTTTTTAGGCAGGTATTTTGCTGAACAAGCACTAAATCCAATTAAAAAAGTAATCAACCAAGTTGAAAAAATATCAGAAACTAATTTGTTTGAAAGGGTAGATGAAGGAAACGGGAAAGATGAAATTGCAAAATTGGCTATTACGTTTAATCAAGTTTTAGATAGGTTGGAAAACTCTTTTAAACTTCAGAAAACCTTTGTATCAAATGCCTCACATGAGTTTAGAACGCCATTAACTGTTATGAAAGGTCAGATAGAAGTTTTATTATTAAAGCCTAGAACAACAGAAACGTATATTAAAACGTTTGCATCACTTCTAGATGATATTAACAATCAAATTAATTTAATTAATGGTTTAGCAAGTTTAGCAAGTGCAAATGCCAATTTCCCCAATACTAGTTATGAAAATATTAATATAATTGACTTGCTTGATGATTGTGTTACTGAATTAGCAAAAAACAAAAAGTACAATGTAATTCTTAATATTAATGATATTTTAGAGAATGAAAGTACTTTATTTCTTAGAGGTAATTATGTTTTACTTCGCTCTGCATTAATGAATGTTATGGATAATGCTTGTAAATTCAACAAAAATCCAACTTGCAATGTGAATTTTAATTGTAATAATGAGTTTATGACTATTACAGTTATTGACCAGGGTTTGGGCATCAGCAAAGAGGATATTTCACATATTTTCGAATCCTTTTACCGCTCAAACAATATTAGGCATATTCAAGGTCATGGAATTGGATTAAGTTTGGTTAAAAAAATTGTAGAAACCCATCAAGGTAAAATCATTGCAACATCTGAAATTGGTAAAGGAACCAAAATGAGTATTTATTTTCCTAACATAAACTCCTTCGATAACTTTATTATTTAATTGTCGTATTTCTCAAGTTGCTTTATAAATACAGCATAATCTTTATGGTATTCAGCGGTAATATCGTACGGCTTATCAAAAGCTGTAAAGCTTAACTCACGTGCATGAAGTACAACTCGTTTTATAATTGGCTCTTCATTTTCCCATTTTCCTTCTTTAAACTTAGGTTTAAATTGAGATAAAAAAACATTTTTACCACCGTAACTTTCATCAGCTACAATTGGGAAATTTTGCGAAGCTAAATGTATTCTTATCTGATGTAAGCGGCCTGTAATAGGTTTACATGCCAATAAGGTAAAATGCTTGTATAATTTTAAGGTAGAAACAATGGTGGTTGAGGGTTTACCATCTTTTTTATCTACAAATGCTAATCCTTTTCTGGTTTGACCTAAAGGTAAAACAATCTCTTGATTTTGTACCATTAATTGTCCCGCTACAATGGCATGATAAGTTTTGTTTACTTCACGTTTTTCGAATTTTATTGCCATTTCTCGGTAAGCTTCATCACTTTTGGCTAATAATAAAATACCGCTAGTTTCCTTATCTAATCTATGACAAAGCCTAAGTTCTTCATTATATTTTTTTGCTAATCTAATAATGCTTAAGTTATCATCATGCCTATCATCTAAACTAGAATAAAACGCAGGTTTATTGATGAAAATAAAATGTTCGTCTTCGTAAATTATAATTTCCTTTAGACTGTGTATGTGTTTCATATATCGAGTTGCAATATTAGTCAATTGTTCTATTTAAGTAATATTTAATTTGTAATCATCCTTCTTAGTACATAAATTTCATATCATTGCACCCTACAATTTTATTTATGATAAAGCATTTTTATTTACTCGCCTTAAGCGTTTTAATTAGCAATATTGCTATTGCCCAACAAAAAAGAAATGGTCATTTGCCAGCAGCCAGAACAAAAGCTGAGTATCAGTTAATGATTGATAATATTAAAAAATCAAATACTTTTTTAAGTAAAGCTGAGGTTCTTCCTAGCAATATGCGCATGCCTGGAGAATTTGAAGAAAGTAAGGCAGTAGTAATTAGTTGGGCTTACGAGTATGATGCAGATTTTACTCAAATTTTAGGAATTGATACCAGCACTAGTTACGGTTGGATTTCGGCACAGTTAGCCCATTATATTTCAGAAGAATGTGAAGTTTGGATAAGACTTTGGGATAAAAATGATAGTATAAAAGTATTAACTTTTATGGAAAGCTTAGGCTGGCCTTTAAGTAATTATAAATTTATTTATCAGCATGGAGATGATTTTTGGGTAAGAGATTTTGGTCCAATGGCGTTTTATTATGGTTCAAAAGATAGTATTGGTTTTACTGACATGAAATATTATGATGGAAGAGATTCTGATAATGTTTTTCCTGCTTTGTTAGCCACTAAAATGGGTTATAAAAATTATGTAACTTCATTAAATGCGGAAGGTGGAAATTTAATGACAGATGGATATGGAAGAATGGTTTTTAGTTCTATTGTGCGCTCAGCTAATAATGAAATTCAAAATTGGACTACCACAAAAACATATTCTACCATGAAATCCTTTTTAGCTACTCCTGATTTGCAAGATTTGCCTACTTTAAATTGTGATGGAGGAACTGGACACATAGATTTGTATACCAAATTTATTGATGAAGAGACGATATTAGTTTCAAAATATCCAGATGAAGTAACTGCTTCAGATAAACAAATTATTGAGGACAATTATCAGAAAATGACAGGATGGAAATCAACCTATGGAAGACCTTATACTATTTACCGTATTCCTCACCCAACTGGTGATGATGGTAAGCATGATAGTTTAACTTGCGATCAAATTAATAATGATGCCCGTAATTTTATTAATGGCATAACGGTAAATAATACTTTTTTATTTCCATCCTATTCAGATGAAATTGATGGCAATAAATCACAAACTGATTCTGTAGTTGAATTATTTAAATCAATCATGCCAGGTTATAGAATAATTCCAATTGATTCTCGCGAAATGAGCCCACTTGGAGGTGCTATTCATTGTATTTCCATGCAAATTCCTGCTGAGAATCCATTGCGAATTTGGCATCCAAAAGTACAAACAGACAAAGTGTTTCAGAACAATTTCAAAATTATTACCAAGTGTCAAAACTTTAGTGGCATTAAAACAGTAAGTTGTATTTGGCGCAAAAATAATGAGCAATGGCAAACACTTAATTTAACAGATAGTTCTGAATATCATATTGGAACATTAACTGTTTCTGGTTTAACTAGCTCTGATTTTGTAGAATATTATATTACTGCTGAGGCAGTAAATGGTAAGAAAGTTCGTAAACCAGGCATTAATATTTACAATGATTTTAGCTATTACCGCATTCAATTTGAAAACGGTACCAATATAAACGAATTAAAAGTAACACCTAAAAATTATTTATTTGCGGCTTATCCAAATCCAACTCAAAATAAAATTCACATACCTTTCCAATTATTAGAAAAAGGCGAAGTTGCAATTAAAATTACCGATATTACAGGAAAAGTATTAGCAGAACAAACGTTTATGGCTAACAGCGGTCAGCAAGAAAATGTATTTGATGTATCTTCAATTGCCAGCGGACTGTATTTTTACACTTTAAGTTTAAATGGTGAAAAAGTTAATACACGTAAATTCTTAAAGCAATAACTTTTAATTAAAATATTCAAAAATGGCCGCCAAATAATGGTGGCCATTTTTGCTATAAAATGTACTATAAAAGATGCATTTTTGCTCAAAATGAATTTAAAAAAATATACTCAGTTTTGTATTTTATTTTTGGCAGGTTTTGTTGCTTTTGGACAACATACCTATTTGCCTTATAATACTTTTACAACCCATCTAATTGATAGGTTTGAAATAAAGAATAGCCAATTAAATAATAAGTATTTTCATACTAGCACCAAAAGTTACAGGCGACAAGCCATGGCAGATTACACTAATGAATTGTTACTAACCGATTCGAATTATTCGAGGCAAGATTTATTTAATTTGCAATATTTATTAAACGACAATTTTGAATGGGCACATTCAACCAAAACTCTTGCTAAAAAGCCGTTCTTAAAGGAGTTTTATAAACAGAAAGCAGCTTTATACTCAGTTCAAATTCCTGATTTTAACTTGGTAGTAAATCCAATTTTAAATTATCAAATAAGCACAGTTGATTACCAAGGAAAACAAGCTTTGATAAATAATAGGGGAGTTGAAATTAGAGGAAATATAACTGATAAAATTGGTTTTTATACCCAAATAAGCGATGAAATTTACAGGCCAACACCAGCATTGGTTGAAGAATCTCAAAGAATAGGAACTTTACAAGGAATAGGTTTTACAAAATATGAAAAAGGAGAATATAATCATTTTCTTTCAAGTGGTTATGTTAGTGTTTCTCCTAATAAATACATGGATTTTCAATTAGGGCATGGAAAGCAATTTATTGGAGATGGAGTTAGAAGTTTTATTATCTCAAATAATGCAGTTGATAATTTTTATGTAAGGCTAAATACTAGGATTTGGAAAATTAACTACACAAATATATTTAATGAATATAGAGATTTTACCAACGGTACTTATTTATTTCAACCTAGGCACTACTCTGCCACCCACCATTTATCTGTAAATATTGGAAAAAAGTTAAATGTTGGTATTTTTGAAACTATCATTTTTCAGCGCGATAGCGGGTATGTAAATACCGGTTTTGAAATCAATTACCTCAATCCAATTATTATGTATAAATCAATTGAAAATGGATTGAATAGCACTGATAAGGCTGTGTTAGGAGTAAATTTTAAATATAATTTTGCTAACCATTTTTCTGCTTATGGTCAATTGGTATTAAGCGAATTGGTACTTGCTGAAATTATGAATAATAGAGGTTGGTGGGGCAATAAATGGGCTTATCAACTTGGGTTAAAATACATTGATGTTTTTGGAATAAACAATTTGGATGCTCAGGTTGAATTAAATGTTTGCAGACCTTATATGTATACTTCATTTTCGGCCTTGCAAACATTTACTAATTATAATCAACCATTAGCACACCCTTTAGGAGCTAATTTTTACGAAACTATTGGTGTTTTAAATTATCAACCTACAAACCTCCTAACCATGCAACTTAAAGGTCTTTATTATGCCATTGGTTACGATACATTAGGAGGTAATGTGGGACAAAATATTCAAAAAAGTTATAGAACTACCACAACTGATATTTATGGAAATTTCATTACACAAGGTCAATTAACCAAAGTATTGTTTATTGATTTTATGGCAAGTTATATGCTTAAACATAACTTATTTATTGATGGTGGTTTGACCTATCGCTATTGCAATAGTGAGTTAACTGCTTTGAAATCAGAAAACACTTTTTTAAATCTAGGTATAAGAGTAAATATGGCTCGCAGAGAGTATGATAGGTAACCTATATGATTAATTGGTTACTTCAAATACAATTGGTAGAACCATTTTTACATTTACTTTTCTGTTATTTTGTTCTCCTGCACTCCATTTAGGCATATTTTTTATAACTCTAACAGCCTCTTCATCGCAACCAAACCCAATTTTCTTAAGGATTTCAATATCCGATATTTCTCCGTTTTTATTTATTACAAATGATACCATTACTTTACCTTCCACATTATTAACTAAAGCTACACTTGGGTATTTTAATTCATTTCCCAAATATTCATATAAATCTCCATTAAACTCAGGCATTTTTTCAATATCACCAATACTATATTCTTCATCATTTCCTTCTCCACCTTTTGCTCCGCCTGGGCCTGTTGGTAATGTTGGTAAAATATTACCAATAGCTGGGCCTTCCGGTCCATCAAATGGCGCACGGGTAATTATAGAATCGCTTAATTCAGTATGTATATTTTGGTTACGCTCAACTTGGTAGTTTTGGTTATTTCCCTCCACTTTTGGTTGCTTAGTCATGGCTTTTTCTACCTCTTCTACAAATTTCTTTTTCTCTAATACCACCTCAATTACTACAAGAGAATCGGTATCCTTATCGGTTGGTTTTATTACCACTTCATTTCCATGAAGTTTGTTATAAACGATTGAAAAAAGAATAATTAATAAAGGAGTTACAAATGTGATTAAAAAACTACGCTTTAGATTTTTGTCATAATTGCTGCGCAATACATAAGCACCGTAAGCTTTGTTTCTGTTTTCAAACACTAACTCATCCAAGTTATTGTTTGGTTGTTTTAAAATGTTCATAGCTGTGTTTTTTTATTGGTTTATAAGCAAGACAATAAAAAACAAACAACTGCATAAAAATAAATATAGAATGACAGTAATTTGACTAAGTTATTTTTCGCTATAAATCACTTCTAATAATGTTTGACCAACAGTTTTCAAGGTGTTATTATCAATATTTGTCATATCATCATTTACAGTATGCCACCAAATAGGAAAACCAGTTTGTTGGTTAAAATGTATCAAATCAATGGCGGGAATTTGAGTGTATTTATGCACATAAACATGGTCGTCAGTAATTTGCCCTAATTGCAAATATTGAAAAATATCAGAGTAGCCTAATAGGGCAGCTTTTTCCCAAACCTTACGTAAGGTAGCTTCTCCTTGGTCAATGCTATTTTTTTCCCAAACAAATTTTGCTCCTTTTCCTCCTACCATATCAAGGTTAATAGCATAGCTAGCTTTATAATTAACTGGTAATTGGTTTTTACCCCAATATTGTGTTCCTAAACAATAAGAATCTTCATACTCAGGTTTTCCCAAGTCCTCTGCATCAAAACAAATGAAATCAACGCCAATATCAAGCTTATTTTCTTGGATTACTCTGGCTAATTCAAGCATTACCCCAATTCCACTTCCTCCATCATCTGCAGCTAAAACTGGTTTGTTTTTATTTGATTCTATAGGGTCATTATCCGCATAAGGCCTGCTGTCCCAATGCGCTGTAATTAATATTCTTTTGGTAGCTTTTGTATTTGTTTGAGCAATGATATTGATAATATTTATTTTGCGTTTATCCCAATTTGTAACTGAACCTTCTTGCACAATTACATCTGCACCATACTTTTTAAATTGGTTAACAATCCACTTACTACATTTTATACTTTCGCTACTTGCAGTAACCCTTGGGCCAAATTCAACTTGTTTTTTGATGAAGTAATATGCAGAATCTGCATTAAACATAGGGCTTACCTGCTTATAAATACTTGTACTATTGCTGCTTGTATCAGTTGAGCTTGATTTCGGGGGGGTATCATTAGTACAATTGGTTATAAATAACATGGTTACTATAACCGCCATGTTTAAGCATTTAATATTTTTCATTTATGAATGAGTTTATGTTCACAATAATGAGGTGCAAAATAACAATTAAAACATAAAAATAGCGATTTGAAATGGTTTAATACCTTTTTGTGCATACTATTTCTATATATTTGCTTTTAATAAATAAATCTTATAAAAATATGCTATTTACAAAACTTAAAACTACCCTTTTAATAATTGCTTCAATTGTTAATTTAACTGTTTTTTCACAACAACTAAAAATACCCGTGGCAAGTCCATTTCAGAGTATTAAACAATCATTTGCATTATCTGAAATTACCATTGAATATTCTAGACCAAGTGTAAAAGGAAGAGTTGTTTTTGGAGATGTTGTTGCCTTTGGAAAAGTTTGGCGTACTGGAGCTAATTCGTCTACAAAAATTATTTTTGGTGAGGATATTAAATTTCAAGGGATGGATGTAAAAGCAGGAACTTATGCACTGTATACAATACCAAATAAAGACGCTTGGGAAATAATGCTTTATAAGGATTTGAACTTAGGCGGGAATGTAGCGGATTATAAAATTGAAAATGAAATTTTGCGTGTAAAAGTTCCAACTATGAATTTAGTAAATAAAGTAGAAACTTTTACCATCAACTTCACTGATTTAGCTGCTAATTCATGTAATATTGAACTTGCTTGGGATAATACAAAAGTAAATATTCCTATTTTGGCCGAAATAGATAGTAAAATAATGAAGTCTATTGAAAATACAGTTATAAATGATAATCGTTCTTATTTTCAAGCAGCAACTTATTACTATGAAAATAATAAGGATTTGAAATTAGCACATGAGTGGGTAGATAAAGCAATTAAAAATTATCCCAATGCATATTGGATTATTTTATTGAAAGCAAAAATTCAATTAAAATTAAACGATAAAAAAGGTGCTGGAATTACAGCTAATCAAGTATTAAAGCTAGCAACAGAAGATAAAGATGATGCTTACATAAAGCAAGCAGAGAAAATAATTGTATTGTCGAAATAAAATTAAAAGCACTCCTTTAAAGAGTGCTTTTTTTATATAGTACTACATTGGGTAGCTATAGACATTGTTGTTTCACTATATTTGAAGCCACTTAATAAATTTTAATTATGAATTTTGCTTCACTTGGTTTGTGTAATGACATTTTATATTCATTAGAAAAACTATTTTATATCAAGCCAACACCAATTCAAGAGTTAGCTATTCCTGCCATCTTAAAAGGCAATGATATTATTGGTGTTGCACAAACTGGGTCAGGAAAAACCGCAAGTTATGCCCTGCCAACTATACAATTATTGCAAACCAAACCTATTAGTAAAAACCGTCATATAAACACATTGGTAATTGTTCCTACCCGTGAACTTGCTATTCAAGTTGAAAAGGTATTTAATACTATCAACCAACATACAGAACAAAACATTAGAACATTAGCAGTATATGGAGGCGTATCTATAAATCCACAAATGATTAAATTGCAAGGAGTAGAAATTTTAATTGCAACTCCAGGTCGATTATTGGAATTAGTAAAAAGTAATGCTGTTTTTTTATCAAGTATTGAAGTACTTGTTTTAGATGAAGCTGATAAACTGCTAAACTTAGGTTTTAAAGAAGAAATGGATTCTGTTCTAAAATTATTACCTCCCAAACGGCAAAATCTATTGTTCTCCGCTACATTAAGCACAGATGTAAATACAATTATTCCACTATTACTTAATAATCCAACTAGAATAATTATAGAAGAAACTAAGCAAAATTTAGAAGTAATTACTCAAAAAGCATATCATGTGAATGATGATAAGAAAGGTCCTTTTTTACGGTATTTAATCACAAAAAATAACATGAACCAAGTGTTAGTTTTTACTTCATCTGTTCATAGGGCAGATGCTGTTTCTGATAAATTAAATGCTAACGGAATTCTGGCATTAGCCATTCACAGTAAAAAAAGTCAAGGAGCAAGAGAAACCGCACTCAAAAAATTTAAAGAGGGGAGTATAAATGTACTTATTGCAACTGATTTAATGAGTAGAGGTATTGATATACCGTTTTTACCTTATGTAATTAATTACGAATTACCTCGTTCTCCAAAAGATTATATTCATAGAATTGGCAGAACTGGCAGGGCAGAAAATCCTGGCGAAGCTATCAGCTTAGTTAGTGATGAAGAGTCTCATCATTTTGGTGTCATTTTAAAAAAGATAAAAAAACAAATAGAATTAACTGAAACAAAAGAAATTGATTTGAAAGGTTATTAAACAAAAAGAGGCAATATTTATTGCCTCTTTTTTGTTTAAATTAATTAACTAACCATTTAATGGTATAGCTATTACCATTTTGTGTTACTTTTACAAAATACATTCCTTTGTCTAACTCTGTTGAGTTAATTTCAATTTGATGCTCACCAGCAGGCAATTCATTATCCGTTATGTTTTTTACTAATTTACCACTTACATCAAAAATGTTAATTAAAGTGTTTGATTTTGTAGTATTTGTAAAAGATAATACTGAAATGCCGTTACTTGGATTTGGATTAATTGCCAAGTTAATTTTACTTTTTACATCATCAACTCCATTCACGAATTCTCCAATTTGTATATCATCAATATAAGTGTTGTTTCCTCTGCGTGATTGTAATTCAAATCGTGCTCTAAAATTAGTGTAAGTCTTGTAAGGTGATAAATCTAAACTAAGTGTTTTCCATTGAGCTGCTGTTGGTATAAATGCTGCCGTTCCCTGCACATCAGCTGTTTCAATATCAGTAACAGTAAAAGTTTTTGCTAAAATTTCAGTTCTTCCAAAATTATCAGATACAAATAAGTTAATTTGATCAGTAGCAGCACTTACTCTTCTTGCGTGTGCTATCTTAAATTTTAAGGTAGGTCGTGCTAAACTTGTTATATCTATATTGCTCGTATGAAATGCATCACGGGTATTTAAAATACTGCTTGCACCATTTGCATAACTATTTATATACATACAGGTACCATCATTTGAACCAAGTTGATAATTAACTTTCCATCCGTTTGTTGGATTCATAAAATTTTCAATAATCCAATAAGGTGTATTGCCATTAAAATCAATTAGGAATGGAGCCTTAATGGTTGAGGCAGTTAAAGTTTTGTATGTTCCATCTGTATTTAAACCAGCTGCACTTAAATTACTGGCAGAATAAATATTTGATCTGTATGTTTGCATTAAGCTTTTCATTCTAACAGATTGACCAGCAGTGTACATATCCATACAAGTTCCATCAGCATAATCCATAAAGTTTTTAATATTATCTGGTAAATCAGGTACATCATTTGTACATGAATTCTGGCTATTTGGGCAACCACTCGTTGATGCTACTACTGGAGGTGTATCACATACTTGATCGCCTTGTGAGGCACAATTACTTGAAGTTCCACCCACACAACCACCTTGAAATGGATGGTATAAACCACACCAGTGACCTGCTTCATGTGTTAATGTTCTGCCTGCTTGACTAGTTTGTGCAACCCCAATATTTCCAACTTGGTCAGCTCTAACAATAATACCATCGGTACTTGGTCTTTGTTGACGAGAGGTTGGGAATTGCGCATAACCTAGAATAATAGAACCAGATGGTGCAGATGAGCTGTTAATTACATTTACCACCCAAACGTTAAAATATTTATTACTATCCCAATAGCTTAATGCTTTTGTTGCATCGGTTCCGTTATCTGTTCCTGAAGTGTTAAAAATTCTATTTACACCATCAGTTGGATTTCCGTTAGGATCAACTTGGGCTAATCTAAATTCTACTTCAGCATCCACTGAGCGGCTATCAGTACTTGCCCCTCCTTTAGTACCTGCCATTTTCCTAAAATCTTCGTTCATAACTCTTAAAGCATCATTTACTTGCGCTTGAGAGATGTTTTCGAAACCATATTTGTGTATTACATGAAAAACAACTGGAATGTAAATAACTGTACCTTTTTTTGCCAAACTTAATTGAGATGCATATTGGCGCGCTAGTTCATTACCACGTTCTTCTTCAACTTTTAATAATGGGTTTTCTTGTATTGATTTTACGTAAAGTTCATCTGTAATACAAGGCACTACAGTTTGAGCAAAGCTATTTATCGAAATCAATAAAAAGGCTGCAATTAAAATTCTCTTCATTTACAATTATTTAAGGTTGTAAATAAAGTAATAAATTTTTGAATTATTTACTTGGCTTTGTTTGAAGTGAGTAAAATTCTAAAAAGGGCAAAATAGTTATAAGGCAGTTTTGTTATTTGTAAACCTTGTTAAAAAGATAAAAATCTACTAATACCAATGCAGCCATTGCCTCAACTATTGGGACTGCTCTTGGAACTACACATGGGTCGTGGCGGCCTTCGGCCTTAAAATCAATGTTTTCAAAAGTAGAGTTTATTGTATTTTGGTTTTGTTTGATGGTAGAAACCGGTTTAAAAGCTGTTTTGAAAATAATATCCATGCCATTACTTATTCCTCCTTGAATGCCACCGCTATGATTAGTTTGTGTTGTAACTTGGTCATTATTGAATGCAAATTCATCATTATGTTCACTGCCTTTAAGTAATACACTTTCAAATCCGCTACCTATTTCAAAACCTTTACACGCATTGATGCTTAGCATGGCTTTTCCAAGTTCGGCATGTAGTTTATTAAAAACTGGTTCGCCTAATCCTGCTGGAACGCCTTTACAAACACAGGTAATAATTCCACCAACTGAATCGCCTTCTGCTTTTACTTGCTCTATTAGGGCAATCATTTTATTGGCAGTTTCTGTATTTGGGCACCTTACTATGTTTTGTTCAATTAAGCTAAAATTTATTTCATTAATAGGAGTTTCTAGTTTAATGCTATGGATTTGATTTACGAATGCGTGTATTTGTATACCTAATTTTTGTAATATCATTTTGGCAACAGAACCTGCCATTACTCTTGCCACTGTTTCGCGAGCTGATTGACGGCCTCCTCCTCTGTAATCTCGTATACCATATTTTTGTTGGTAAGTGTAATCAGCATGAGATGGTCTGAAAACGTCTTTTAAATGTTCGTAATCGGAAGGTTGTTGGTTTTTATTTTTTACAATAATGGTTAATGGCGCACCGGTTGTTTTTCCATCAAATAATCCACTGAGTATTTCAAATTCATTATCTTCAATTCTTTCAGTAGTAATTTTTGATTGGCCAGGTTTACGTTTGTCTAAATCTGTTTGAACTAGTTGGTAATCAAATTCAATATTGGGTAAAACACCATCAATTACTACACCCAAAGCATTACCATGGCTTTCGCCAAAAGTGGTAATTTTAAAAATATTTCCAAACGAGTTTCCTGCCATAATTTTAAAACAAAAGTAAAGTTTTATTGCATAAAAAAAGCGACTACTTTAAAGGGTAGTCGCTTTTATATTTTGTAAAATCATCAGACTTATTTCTCGTCTAATTTTTTCATTTCTTCGTTATAGATTTGTTCAAATTTCATTTTGTCGTAATCTACTGCTAATTTAGCTTTGTCAGAAAGTTTGCTTTCCATAGCAGTTTTTAAAGCATCTTTATTCATCTCTACTGCAACGAAGGTAGTAAATGAACCATCTTTCTCACGAACAGTTTTTTCGCAAAGAATTTTTACATCGTTTAATTGTTGGTTAATGATTTCGCGAGTTAAGTTATTGAACTTGCCTTTCATTTCTAAACCAGCATTAGTTTGGTATTCATCTACATATCTATCAGTTACCGATTTTATTTTAGTTTCTACTAAACCTGCTAATCTTTGTTTTGTTACAACTAAGGCTTTTTCGCGCGATAACGATAGATCTGAACTTTTTTGTGATTGAGTGGCTCTAAAAGCAGTTTCTGTTGAGCTTCTATACTCATCGCATGGTAAGTTTAATACTTCCATTCCGGATTCTTTGTCAACAGTGGTTTTAGCACCTTTTTTTGATTTACAAGAAGCAGCTACTAATAACAAGGCTGCTGCTGATACATAAATTAACTTTTTCATAATTTTTAGTTGTTTTGTTTGCAATTAATATTTTTTTTTTAACAGTTCCAATTGTTGTGCCAAATTTAATTTAAGCTAAACTATTTTGTCAAGTTGTTAGTTTGCTGATATTTATAATTATTTTGTACCTACTAATAATCTTCGTTTTTAATAATTAATCCCATAGAATTTAATAGCTCAACAAACAGTTCATTTTCGAATTTACGAATCAATTTTTGATATGCATCATACGAAGCTGCCAATTCAGTGGCTTTAAGTCCTTTTATTTCATTAAAGTTTTTGTTTAATACAATATTTTTGGATTTGTTAAGTACAATTGTTGCATCTAAATAAACTACTTGCATGTTATAAGCCATATTACCTTTCGTTGTATTTCCTTCAATACTTAAGCAGTAATTAGCCTCGTCAATGTTATTAGTAATGCTAACTCCATTTTGTATTAAAAAACTTTTTATTGCATTTGCTAAAAACTGCTCCTTGGTTTTTATATTAAATGCTTTTTCGTTTGATTTAATAAATACAAATAAACTTTCGCTTTCTATTTCTATGTTAGTTTCACAATTTATTTTTTTGTATAACTCAATTGCTAATAAGTTGTTTGATTTAATGTATTCACTAAATAAATCATCTTTATCAATACTTATTTTAAAACTGTGTACTTTACTCTTGGTTCCAAAACTGTTTATTTTAAAATTTAAATTTCCATTTTCGTTAACCAATTTGTTGTTAGTTTCAATATTAGCTTGACCACTAACTACTCTTATAAAGAAAGGAAAATTAGCAATGGGCTTTAAACTTTGTTTATTTTGAATATTTAAGTTTAGTATGTAATTGTTTAATTGATGTGGTTTAAGCTTAATATGCTGACTTGGTACTTTTATGTTAACTTGAGTGTAAAAATCGCTCACATTTTTGTAAGCATCTTGATAAAGGGCATTTATTTGTTGCTTTAGTTCTATATCATATTCAAAGTACAAGTAGTTTTGAATTTGATTGGTAGCCATAAAATAATAGTTTAAACCTTGTTTGTAATTAGCTCCATTAAAACTTTCCATGCCTAGCATTACATAGTTTTTAGCAATTTGTAAAGCGGAATTTGCTTTATCCTTTTTTGCTTGATAATATGCTTTTTTGCTTAATCGGTAATAAACCCAATATTGGTGTTTATCTTGCCAACTATCAACTAACTCATAGCCTTCTAATTCTTTAATAGTTTCGGTAGTCACCGAACTTATATAGTTTTGTTTTACCTTTTGATTTAACTCAATTGTTTGAAGTGAAGTTTGGCCAATTATTTTCACAGTAATTTCATTGGCCAAACTTTGTAGTGCTCTGCTTTTTGCTGCTTCCATGTAATTATCAAGTTTTTTATCGGCATAGGCTATGCCAACAAAAAAATCCGAATTGATTGGATATTTTAAAATCCATTCAGGTTTTTCTGTTTGAGCTTGGGTATTTATTTTAAACAAAACAAATGCACAAACCAATAGGTACTTAATAATTGCTTTCATGGTGTTATTTTTTTCTGTTATCAATCTCAGCTTTTATTTCAGCAGCTTTTTTAAAGTCTTTTTTCTCTACCGCATTTTTCTTTAGTAATTCTAATTCCTCAATGTTAAAGCTAGCGTAGTTGCTAGTAGCAGGAGCCGCATTTAGCTTGGTTGGTTCATAGTTAAAATTACTAACACTTGGGCTATATTTATCAAAAAAAGCACTGGTAGCCTTAAAAATTCCGGCATTGAAAGCAGTTTCCCAATTTTTCTTTGGGTTAGTAGGTGCCGCCAAATCATTTATTAAAAAACATAAACTAGAAAGACTTGTTAAAACGCCAATACTTGATGCTGATTCTGGATCTGTTGGGTCAATTAGCAAAGAAGGTAAAATTCCTATTATTGCATATGCACCAGGAGCAGTGGTTTGTGTTTCAAAATTTCCTTCAAAATCTATTCTGGCTAAAAAATCATTTTTAGGAGCATAATAAAATTGTAAAGATCCAATACTTAGGTATTTATGCGTATTATTCAAAAAACCGCTTTGCATATTGTACGAAGTGCCGTAATATGGAATTACCACAAGCTCTGCATTTATTTCATTGGCAAAGTCAGCATATTTATCGCGCGAGCTTTTGGTATCTTCCAATGGCAAGCCAGAACGAGTAAATAAGTTAACGGTGGTATTGTAATCAATTACCCTATAACCTTTTGCAGTAAAATTATTGGCTATTAATTGCCAATTGTAATTTCTCCAATACTCGGGGTCTTGCATACTGATTGGCATTCTGTTCGGAATAATTGCCACTGTGCGCATTTTTACTTTATCTGCTGAAATACTTTGTTCAGAATAAAGCCTAGCTGTAGAATTGATACTTTGGCATGAAGTGATGGCTACAACAGTAATTGCTACTAACCAAAGTGTGTAAAATTTAATTTTCATATGTTGTTTAGTTTATTGTTTTTTTAATTTGTTTATTTCTTTTTGAATTTCGTCTGCCTTCTTATAATCTTCTGCATCCATTGCTTTTTTAAGGTCTTCTTCTAAATCTTTTACCGATTTTTTAGCTGGTTGTTTGCTGCTATTATCTGGAGTGGTTTTGTCTTTTTTCTGACCAGTTCTTTTATCTATTTCTTTTTGTAATGCTTCTGCTTTGGTAAAATCCTCTGCTTTTAATGCAGCCTCTAATTGTTTCTTTAATTCTTCAGTGCTTAGTTTGGAATATTTATTTTGCTCAATTCTTTTAGTTATTTCGGCTTGTATATCGTTAGCTTCACTGTATTTTTCTGATGCAGTAGCTTGATCTAAAAGCTTTTTAAGTTCTTCATCACTGTATTTTGAATAGTTGCTTTTAGTAATTGTTGGTGCCTCAGCAGGAGCGGGCGAGTTTGACTCAATTGGTGCTAAATTATAGTTCAGTGTTGGCTGATTTTTAGTATTTGACGGTTTAGCATTTTGTGTATATTTAGGTTCTCCAAAATGATAGCTTAAACTAATAGTTGGAAGTAATGCCAATGGATCGTCAAAATCCATTAGGAATAAGTCAATGTTTTCAGTTAGCCCAATATCAAAACCTTTCATAAATTCGTAACCACCTCCAATTGCAAATCCTGGTGTTTCTATAATGTCTTCAAAATCATATACAAATCCTCCTGAAATTGGCATGGTAAAATATGGGCCAAATTTTAAGTATGCATTTTTAGGTCTATATCTAAACAAACCAGAAACCTTAAATAAGTTTATTGATTCAAATCCATCGATTAGGACCCCAAAATGAATGCCTGGACCGAAACTAAAATCTTTACCAATATTCATTTTATATCCAATACCAATAGCGCGTGCATCTCCTAAATTTAAATGAAAAGGTTTTTGTCCACCTTTTAAAAGATTATTTCTACTTGATATATTACTAGTTAATTCTTGTTTAGTCTCAGTTTTTTTATAAAACAAATCTGAGTTTTGAGCTAACAAACCATTTATTGATAATAAAGAAATTATTATTGTTGTTGCTAGTTTCATTATTATTTTAGTTTGTTAATTTCTTTCTGAATTTCATCTGCTTTTTTGTAATCTTCAGCATCCATCGCTTTTTTCAGATCTTCTTCTAGCTCTTTTAATGTTTTTTTAGTTGGCGTATTTGTTTGATTTGTTTTGCCATTAACATCTAATTTATTTTTTACTCTTTTGTCTATTTCAAGTTGAATATCTTCTGCCGATTTATAATCTTCCATTTTTAAGGCATTTTCAAGTAGTATTTTTAACTCTTCATTACTGCTTTTGGCATATTTATTTTGTTGTATTCTTTTGTTTATTTCCATTTGAATCGCGTCTGCCTTTTCAAACTCTTCTTTTTTTAATGCTAATTGCAATAAATCATTCAATGTAGAATCTGAAAAATCTTTATAAATTGACTCTTTAAGATTTGTTTGAGGTATTAAATTTTGGTGTATTAAATCAGGTGTATTTCCTTTAATTACCAGTTTTACTTCAGTACTATATTTAGCTTTAATTTTTTTGACTACTTCTTTTTCCTTTGGAGTTAATTTAGGACCAATAATACTAAATGTAAGAAAAATTGCATCCGCGCTGTAACTTCTTTCTTGTTCAGCCGTTTCTGACTTTTGGATTACATTTATTAATGTACCTCCTGAATATCTATAATTAATTGTAACTAAATAATTTAGTGATCTAATACCTATACCAAATACATTTCTGAAGAAATCAGAAGATGGAGAAAATACTTTACCAAACTGAACATAATTATGAATCACAAATTTTTTAGGATTATACATTAATCCTAAATTACCACTCCAGTTAATAGTATACATATTATCTTTTACTATTTCATCCTTTAAAAAAGGATTTGGATTTGGTTTTTTTGTTTCAAACTCAAATATATCCAATCCTATTGAAGTCCCAGTTAATAAATTTAAGCGTTTTGCTAAAGGCCAATAAATATTAAAATTAAGTCCTGCACATAACGCTGGGTTTAGGTTTATTTCCTTTGCCTCATATTTAAATCCACTTTTATATGTTTCATAATTATAAAGTCCGCCTAAAACAAATCCAAGATTATAGCCAAATTCAAATTTTATTCTTTTTGGTAAGTCAAAAATGTTATTATAGAAAGTATCTAAGGTTTTCTGACGTATTTTCCAAAGTTCTTGAAATTGTTTTTCTATTTCCTTTTGTTTTTTTAATTCATTTCGCCAATCTTGATTTACTGGTACTTTATTTGGAGATTTATACATTAATTCTGTTTGAGCATAGATTCCTAGATTCAAAGTTGTCATTATGACAATAGTTATAATTGACTTTTTTACAAGTGTTTTCATTTTTAATAAAAAAGGTTAACAGGTGTACAATTATCTGGTGAAATATAAAAGTAATTGCTAATTATCGTTACTCCATTAGAATTCCTGATTTCATAATAATATGAACCTTCTTCTAAATTGTTGCCAGTATATACAGCTAAAGTGCTGGTTGAATAACCACAATCAAAATTACTTGTGCTGCTGAAATAATTTGGCAAACTAGTTACAAAATCACCATTTATATAAAGTCTTATTGCGCCTTGATTGCCAATATGATTATAAATTTCAACTTTGCCTTTGGTTGATGTCGGTTCATTTACTAGCTTTAAAGCTAAAGTAGGCTCTACAATGGATTTTTCGCAGCCCATAAATAGAATTATACTAATTAAAAATAGTATTTGTAAAATTTGCTTTTTCATTTGCTTTGAATCAATTTAATTACACTTATTTAAATATTTTTGAATTTGATCGTAATCATCTACACTGGTTTCAGTGCGCATGTATATGGTTAAATGCATCTTTCCATCTTTACACTTTTTGTTATTTATTAATAATTTTCCTAGTTCTCGGTGTAAGTAAGGGTAGGTGTTATTGTATTTTAAACCATCATTTAGTAAAATTTCTGCTAGTTCTATTTTGTTTAAATTGGCTTGGTAAGTACCCATTACATAATATGGCAAGTACATGGCAGGCCAAAGTTGATTTACTTGTTTGGCTAAATCGGCTGTGGTTCTACTAACTCCGAAATCAAAAAATGTTTTATAAAATTGAGCAAATACATACACATCGTTGCTCGAAAATTGGGAAGCACTTACACCTTGCATTCCACCTAAAATGGTTTGTAATAATTTTTCGACTTGAGGTATTTTAGGGGTATAAATTAACGCATTAATGCACGCTTCAATTGCAGCATGGTTATTGAGTGCCGATGCTTGAGTTTTTGCTATTCCAAACCAAACCCTGGCATCTTCAGGATATTTGTTCGATAAAAAAGTAAGCAAATCTAATGCTTTATTGTCTTCATTATTTATCAATAGATAATTGGCGTTTAAAAGCATAATGTCTAAATCAGCACTATTTAGTTTTTTAGCGATTTTTATGGCAGCCTCAGCTTCTTCATTATTTTCAAGTTGCATTAAAAACTGTGCTTTGTAGTAATAGGCCAGATAAAGTTTTGGTGATTTTTCTATCATTTCATCGCAGTAGTTTATGCCATTCTGATATTCAGCTTTTTTTCTAGCCCTAGCAGGGTCAAGGCCAAATATTGGAAAGGTTTTAGCCAATGCTTTTACTTTGTCTAATTTATTATAAACTTGAAGTGGAATATCCGATAAGTCGGCTTTTGAATTATTGGAGGCTTGCAAAAGGCTATTGCCAATATTAAATGAAGCAGTAATTTTTTTTGCTAATTCGCTTTGTAAGTTAAAAAGGTTATTTATACTTCCATTTACCGAATTGCTACTAATTACTTGTCCTGTGGTTACACTTACAGTTCGTGTACTAATTTTTACAGTTTCGTTAAGTGCCGTTATAGAGCCAAATACAAAATACTGAACACCTAAAAGCCTTCCAGTTTCAATGGCTGTTTTTTCGTCAACCAAACCTGAGTTTTGGAGTTTTACCTCCTCAATAATTTTGTTTAAATACTCGCGTTCAACAACCCTGACCGTATGATCATTGGTAAGTATTTCAAAAATGGCTTCTGTACAACTAGCACCTAAAAAGTCTTTTTCACTTCCACCACCAAGTGTTTTAAAATTCGAAATGGCCACAGTAATTGGTATAGAACCAAAGCAATTGGTAGAAATAAGGAACAAACTAAAAATCCAAATTTTTTGTAATATGTATTTCATTGGCCAAATATTTATTTAAAAGGCAATTATACTGTTTAAATAGACTTATTATATATTTTAAATATTATGATTTCGAATTTAAATCATTTAATAATTTCATATAAATAATATTTTAACATCAATCCTTTTGTACCCTCGTTTTTATTTAAAATTCCCAATTTATAAATATGACTAGTAATTAATTCTAATTTTTAATTACATACATTTAAAAAGTAATATTCATTAAGGCAAATCAACACTTTTAACACCTTCAATAATTCGTTTTTGTTGATTAAAAACAGATTCAGCCATACTTGATAAATATTAATCAAAATAGATAGGTAAGGTCATTTATATTGCTATCCTTTGTAGTGCACAATTAATTATTGCATAGCAATATGAAGCATCACTATCAAAGTATGCAAGCCCCACATTTAATAGTAATAGGTGGCGGTTTTGCTGGGTTAGAACTGATTAAAAAGTTAAACAACAAACCCATAAAAATTACCGTTTTAGATAAAAACAATTATTTCAATTTTCAACCTTTAATGTATCAAGTGGCTTCGGGCGGTTTAGGTCCTGATGCCATAGCATATCCACTTCGAAAAATTATTGGTAGTATGCCTAATGTAGCCTTCAGAATGGCGGAGGTAAAAGAAGTAAACACTGCCCAAAATGAGGTAATTACCAATATTGGCAATTTTACTTACAATTACTTATGCATAGCAACAGGTGCGCAAACCAATTTTTTTGGCAATGTAGAATTAGAAAAACATTGCATGCAGTTAAAATCAATTCCTGATGCTTTGGATTTACGTAGCGATATTTTACAAGAGTTTGAAAAAGCTTTGAGCGAAAGTAAAACAGGCGATATTGAACGCTTTTTAAACTTTGTGGTAGTAGGTGGAGGCCCTACAGGAGTAGAAACTGCTGGCTCATTGGCCGAAATAAAAAAGAATGTAATTCCTGCTGACTACAAAGAAATAGATGCCAATAAAATGCAAGTGCATTTAATTGAAGCTGCCCCAAGGGTTTTAGCTGCCATGAGCGAAATTTCATCCAAAAAAGCACAACAGTTTTTAGAAGAATTAGGCGTGCATGTGCAAACTAATACCGCAGTGCAAAGTTACGATGCAAAAACAGGTAACTTAACTTTAAGTAATGGTCAAATTTTAAAAACCGATACGGTAATTTGGAGTGCAGGTGTTAAAGGTAAAACCATTCTGGGTATTCCAGCCGATTTAGTGGTGCGTGGCAATAGATACAAAGTAGATGAATTCAATAAAATTGAAACATTAAACAATGTATTTGCCATTGGCGATATAGCCTACATGACCAACGATGAAGCTTTTCCAAACGGACATCCAATGGTGGGAACTGTAGCGCAACAGCAAGGCAGATTATTAGGAAATAATTTATTGAAAATTTTAAATAATCAACAGCCAAAACCTTATAAATACTTTAACCTTGGCAGCATGGCTACCATTGGCAGGCACAAAGCAGTGTTTGAAATATTTGGTATAAAAATGCAAGGTTACATAGCTTGGTTAGGTTGGATGTTTATTCACTTAATGCTGTTGGTTGGCTTTAGAAACAGGTTGGTAGTTTTCCTAAATTGGATGTGGAATTATGTGAGCTATCAACGGGCAATCAGAATTATCACTAGGCCTTTTGTGCCTAAACAATAATTATGGAAACATTTAATCAGGAAGTTTTTAGTTCATTCCCGGTAATTAAAACCGATAGAACAACTTTAAGGGAAATAAGGTTAGCAGATGCCAAACGTATTTTTGATATGCGTTCAAACGGAAGAGTAAATACTTTTATTGCAAGGCAAAATATGCAGCACCAAGAAGATGCCAAGGCTCTGGCCGAACGCACCATTAATGCTTATAACAATAAGCAAGCTATAGGTTGGGCGGGTATTTTACGCGATAACCAAGAAATAATTGGAACATGCGGTTTTAATATGATAGATACCTATAATTTAAGAGCTGAAATTGGAGGCGAAATGGCTACAGAATATTGGGGTAAAAATATTGCCATTGAAGCTGTTCAAGCCATTATCCAGTTTGGCTTAAATACCATGAATTTGCATAGCATTGAAGCCAAAGTTTCGCCTCAAAATAAAAGTGCTATTTACTTAATGGAAAAGTTAGGTTTTGTTAAAGAGGCTCATTTTAAAGATAGAATTTTATTCAATGATTCTTTTTACGATATGGCCATTTATACTTTAATAAAAGGAAACGAAACCTATTTATTTTAACACAAAAATAACTAGCTAAAATGGTTTGACTAATAAGTAATTACCAAACTTTTATTAGCTTTCAAAACTATATTAACCAACACTTGTATTAAATAGTATGAGCAACGATTTAATAAAACAATACATTAACCACACGTTAGAGCATAACAAAACACCCGAAAGTGTTTACTTATTTGCCAAGGCAATAAACATGGAAGAAAAAGAGTTTTATAACCATTACTCTAGTTTGGAAGGTTTAGAAGCCGATATTTATAAAATTTGGTTTGAAAATGCCTATAAAACTTGTGCCGATGCTGAGCCTTGGGAACAATATTCAGCTCGTGAAAAAGTATTAGCAGTGTTTTTTGCTTTTATAGAAGAAGCTAAAAATTACCGCAGTTTTGCAGTGTATTTAAAAAACCGCGATTTGGTAAAATTACCAAGATGGCCCAAATATTTAAACGAACTTCACGAAGTGTTTATTGATAAAATGAAACCCATTTTATCAGAAGCAGTTGGAACTAACGAAATTCAAGAACGTAAGTACTTAGACGAAAAATATGTGAGCGGTTTATGGCTTAACTTTTTGTTTGTAATTACTTTTTGGTTAAACGATAGCAGCAAAGGCTTTGAAAAAACTGATGAATCAATAGAGCGTTCGGTTAATTTAGCTTTCGATTTAATGGGTAAATCTGCTTTAGATGCTGCCTTAGATTTTGGAAAGTTCTTATTTCAAAACAGATAGTAAATAGCCACAGATTGCACAGATTACGCAGAAAAATCGATTAGTACTTTAAGTAAAATCTTTCGCTTTATTAGAGAAAAGTTCAGTAAATAAGAAATAAAAAATCTGCGTAATCTGTGGCAAATAATTCACGCTAATTAAATAGATAACATAGAAAATCATTCAGTGAAATCTGTGGCAAACCAGTATCATTCAAATCATATATGGAACAAAATTCAATTCCTTCAACCAAAGTAGAGCGTGCCATGCGTTTTGTAAAAACAGGTGCGCAAATTGGCGGAAACTATATCAAACATTATTCAAAAAAAATGCTTGACCCAAGCATGACCAAAGAGCAATTGCACGAGGATAATGCGGAAGATGTGTACAATGCTTTAAGCGAGCTAAAAGGTTCAGCTTTAAAGGTGGCACAAATGTTAAGCATGGAAAAAAATGTATTGCCAAGGGCTTATGTAAACAAGTTTGCATTGGCGCAATATTCTGCTCCACCACTTTCGGGTCCACTTATTGTGCAAACCTTTGTTAAACAATTTGGTAAAACCCCGCAGCAAATTTTTGATACCTTTAACATGCAATCAACGCGTGCGGCAAGCATTGGTCAGGTGCACGAGGCTACTAAAGATGGTCAGAAATTGGCAGTAAAAATCCAATATCCTGGAGTTGCTGAAAGCATAAAAAGCGATTTGAAATTGGTAAAACCTATTGCCTTTAGGTTAATTGGTTTAAGCGAAAAAGAGTTTGAAAAATATATCATAGAAGTAGAAAGCAAACTGTTGGAAGAAACCAATTACGATTTAGAATTGCAGCGCAGTCAAGAAATTTCAAGACTATGTGCAGATATCCCGCATATTAAATTTACCAAGTATTATCCTGAATACTCAAGTAATAAGGTATTGGTGATGAATTGGTTGGAAGGATTGCATTTAGAAGAGTTTTTAAAAACAAATCCTACTCAGGAAATAAGAAACCAAATTGGCCAAGCCATGTGGGATTTTTACGATATGCAAGTACATGAACAAAAAGCAGTACATGCAGATCCTCATCCTGGTAATTTTTTGATGCAAGCCGATGGTAGTTTGGGCGTAATTGATTTTGGTTGTGTAAAGGAAATTCCTGAAGATTTTTACTACAATTATTTTGCTTTATTGGTTCCTCAAATTTTAAAAAGCCAAGAAAGCATTAAGCGCATTATGTTACAACAACAAATTGTAAGCGAAAAAGATGATAAACGAACACAAGACGTAATTACCGATGCGTTTATTAGAATGACAACTTTATTGAGTACGCCATTTGTAACCGATGAATTTGACTTTAGTAATAACGATTATATTGATAAAATTTACGCCTTAGGCGAAGAAGTTACCAATATGAAAGAATTACGCGAAAGCAAAGAGGGTAGGGGTTCGCAACATGCCTTATACATTAACCGTACTTATTTTGGTATTTATAGTATTTTAAATGTGCTTGGTGCTAAAGTAAAAACAGGTCAAAGAAATTGGAAACAACCATTGATGGATTATCACTTAAATAACTAATCTAAGTATTATTTGCTTTTTATAGATTGAAATCTGTAAACTAATTTGTCGTTCTCTATTACCTTACATGTATTTTGGATACTATCGTAAAGATTGCATTTTAGCTTGTAAAGTTCCAAATAATTTTTGTTGAATTTAAAGCCAAAATTTTCAAACTTAATGCTGTCTTTACTTAGTTTTATTTGATCAACTTGCATTGCTTCGTTTTCATAATCAATCAGAACTGAATAATACTTATATTGACTCCACCCTTTAATAGTTCCATTATTTTCAAATTTAACTTCTTCATTTTTATTGATGAGGTAATTTCCTTTAAAAAGAATTGATTCTAAAATTAATACTTCTTTACCTGTAGCATATGCATTAATATGGTCAAAAACCACAGTGTCAATACATATTTTTTTAGGGTTAATAAATACTATTTGATTCACAAAAGAAACAGCTTCACCTTCTTTATTTGTCCATATTTCATATTTGTCATTATGCTTTAGAACAGTTAAAAATCTTCCGTTTTCATTAAAGTTAGTTGTTAGTTGAGTTGATTTTAAAGTTCTATTTGGAATCACTAAATATTTACTACCAAATTGTGCTAGTTTAGGTGACTTATATTTTTTTATATTCTCTAAATAATTTTCACTTATCCAATAGCCAGAAAAATGAATAATGGTATCATGTGTTAAATAGCTTTCTGAATCATTATTTTTAGAATTAAAATTACAAGAACTTAGTAAACTAGCTAAAATAAAAAAAGAAAATAGGTATTTCATAAACTATTTAAACGTAAAAAAATAACCTTAAATAATTGGTTAATTTGAAATGAT
Organism: Bacteroidota bacterium; assembly: GCA_027491085.1. Classification (GTDB taxonomy): domain Bacteria; phylum Bacteroidota; class Bacteroidia; order UKL13-3; family UKL13-3; genus JAAFJM01. The sequence continues at coordinate 294,760 of JAIXWW010000011.1, read as the reverse complement.
TGAATTGAAAGTTTTTTGTGTAATTATTCAACATGTAAAAGTAGCCCTTTTAAATATTCACCTTCTGGATGATAAATATTTATTGGATGATCATCGGGTTGGCTCAATTGACGAACAATCCTAACATTTCTTTTGCACTCAGCAGCTGCGCTAAAAACTATTTTTCTGAATAAATCCTTATCAATATGTTGGCTACAACTAAATGTAAAAATTAAACCACCAGGTTTTACTTTTTCAATTCCTAATTTATTCAAACTTTGATACCCCCTTGAAGCATTAGCAACTGCCCTTGAATGTTTGGCAAATGCGGGAGGATCAAGTACAATTATATCATATGTTTTTTGGCATTGTTTTAAGTACTCAAAACAATCTGCTGCTATGCCTTCGTGGTTTGAAAATCCATTTAGTGCCACATTTTGATTGGCTAATTCAATGGCTTCTTTACTGCTATCAACTGAGTCAACCCAAGTGGCTCCATATTTAAGTGCCGAAAGGCTAAATCCACCCGAGTAACTAAAGGTATTTAATACCGTTTTGCCCATGCTAAGCTCACCAAGCATTCTTCTGTTTTCGCGTTGGTCAATAAAAAAACCAGTTTTTTGGCCTTTTTCAACATCAATATTGAACTGAATATTGTATTCTTTTGCATTAATTGGCATTGGTAAAATGGCATCATTTACCCACCTATTTCCATCAGTTACATTTTCGAGTAATTGCGTACTTTGTTTTGTTTTTAAATAAATATGATTAAAACCTAAACTATTTAAAGCTTCAAATACATATTGGCTTATTAGTTCAACTCCTTTTACCAGTATTTGGCAAACAGCAGCCTGATTGTAAATATCAATTATTATTCCTGGAAAAAAATCTCCTTCTGCATGTATTAATCTATAAATATTGGTATGGTCGTTATTTATAAATTGTTTTCTATATTCAAATGCACGAGTAATTTTATTTTTCCAATAATTGGCATTTATTTCAATTGGTTCATTGGTAAACTCAAATAACCTGCACATAATTTGGCTATTTGGCGCAAAAAAACCATAACCCAATAATTCATCGGCATTGGTTCTAACTTCTACAATAGAGCCGTTTGGGGCTTTAGGCATTTGTTTAACACCTCCACTAAATACCCAAGGATGACGATTAAGCAATGAACGTTCTCTTCCGCTTTTTAAAATTATTTTTTCGTAATTCATTTGCGGCAAATATAATGGCAATATGTAATATAACTATCCTAACTGAATACCATTTAATTTTCCGTAAAAACTAATGGTTGCAACTGTATGTCCATCGGTCTTTAACTTTTTAATTAATTTAAAAGTAGCCTCTCTAACTTCGGGTTGAAAACCTTCCAAATCCAAGGTTTCTGAATAAACACTTTTCTTTGTTTTTGCAAAAATAAAATGTTTGTAGTTTCAAGAACAGCAGTAACATCATACTCATCGGTACCAGCCATTATTGACAATAAAAGTTGTGTATAATCTACCTACTTTGTAACGGGTTCAATAAAATCAAAACTACTTGCATAAGTGATTACCTCCAACGAGAAATTGTTCCATAAATTAGCTTATATCCAAAAGAACCTGTAATGGCCACAAGCTGACGAATTGAAACACCAGAATCCTTACCAAGGCTTGATGGTAAAGTTGCGCTACAGTTCCGCCCGAAACTTTGGTATTATCAAAATCGTTTAACACAGTGCCATAAGCCGAATTTTCGTTTGAAGTGCCCATGGCAAATTCATCACAATTTAGCCTACCAATTATAATTGCATCTTCGGCCAACAAACACTCTACAGCAGCAGCTGAATAAAGCTATGTAAGGTTTTTAATAAATTTTGACGTTACAGAAACTTTATGGTTTTTATAACAAATATTTTTTTTAATCCCAATTACAATTCTTGCTAATTTATCAGCGGTGCTATCTGCTATTTTTTATCAATTTGTAGCGCAGCATTTTGTCCTCATCGGCCTGTACTTTTATAATAGCATTTAAATGTTTTTTGCCTTCAATATTTTGTAAATATTTTACAACTAAAGCAGTAACTGTGTTTTTTTACTATTTAAAGCGTGGCTAATTTGCGAGTAAGAAATATAATTTCCAACAGATTTAATTGTTTTTTCGTGCTATAATTAACAATTATTAAAAAAAATCCTCCAAACGAAGAGGAATTTTAAATTGAAATATGTTGTAATAAAAAATTAGATTATTCTGAATTTCTTTTCTCCTTGTTTTTGGATTTCATTCCAACTTTTATTTGTTCTTTCAAGCTTTTTTTAGGATGTTTAAATTCGCTCATTCCCAGACCACTTCCACGCACTAAATTAAGAGTTTTTAACCACCAAATAATAAAAGGATAGCTAATAATTTAATATCCATTCGCTATCACCTATGTTTCCTATAAATAATAATGTTTAATTCAAAAAGTATTGATTTTAAAATACTTATGTAAGGTTTTTTTGTTTAGAAATTATTTTTTGGGTGGCTTTATTTTTATTTTATTTGTAATCTCTAAAAAGACTGATTATGATATTTTTTAAATTTGTTTTATTGTTTGTGGCTATTTTTTTCAGTATGCTGCGCGTTTTTGGACAGGCCGATATCAGGGAAGAAAGTATTTACTTTTTAATGACAACTCGTTTTTTTGATGGTGACCCTAGCAATAACAGACCCAATGAATGGTGTTCTTATTTTCCAGGAAACCTTAATAATGGCAATTATGCTGGCAGCAATGATGTAACTTGGAAAGGCGATTTTAAAGGTTTGGTTCAAAAACTTGATTATATTAAAGATTTAGGATTTACTGCCATTTGGATTACCCCAATAGTACAGAACAGAAGTCCACTTGATTACCACGGGTACCACGCTTGGGATTTTACCAAAGTTGACCCTAGATTAGAATCCCCAGGCTATACTTTTAAAAACTTAATAGACTCGGCACATGCTAAAGGAATTAAAATATTTTTGGATGTGGTTTTAAATCATGCAGGTCGATTTGGAATAAAAGGACGCTCTGAAATAAAATACAATACCGACCCAACCCAACCTTGGGGCAAAAACATAAATGGCGGTACTTTAACCGACAACCCAAATTGGCAATATGATGGACTAACGGCCAATCCTGATGATGGAAAAATTTGGAGCAGGGCCAATATTGCTAAGATGCCTGCACCTTACAATCAAAACCTTTCTGCTTACAACTGGCCAGGAATGGAAAGTTATGTAAACACCAGCGATGCGACATGGTTCAATAAATCTGGAAATGGTTTTGCACAAGGTTATGACGATACTACTAATTTGTATTGGCGAGCTTTGGCTGGAGATACTCCAGACTTTTTTACAGGTGGCGATAGTGTCAGAAATTATTTATTTAAAGCCTACAAAACATTTATTGATATGGGAATTGATGGCATGCGCTTAGATGCAGTTAAACATATGCCAAAGCGAGATGTACTTTATTTTGTAGATAAATTTAAACAAGTAAATCCCAACTTGATGTTTTTTGGTGAAGTAGCACAAAAAAGACATGAACTGCATCAAATAGAAGAAATAAACCCGCATTGGTACACTTGGCGAGGATCCACCAAAAATTCAGCAAATAGCGGTTTAGCCGTACTTGATTTTTTTGCAATGGGCACTTTTCATTTATTTGGCAAAGGAGAAGGCTTTTCGGGAGTTAAAGCTGCTGCCAGGTACGATGATTTATATGCAGACCCAAGTACCAATGTATTGTTTTTAGATAACCACGATTTTGGCCCAAATAATGATTGGAACAAACGATACGATGGCAGTGCAGAAAACCTTGCAGCAGCGCTAAACTTTATGTTTACCTGGAGAGGATTGCCATGTGTTTATTATGGAACTGAAACACAATTTAAAAAAGGCGCTTATGCAGACATTCATAGTAGTAACGATATTAACTACTCCATAGATTTAACGGGAAGAGCTTATTTTGGAAATGAATTTGCTAATGCGCCAAACCATTTAGTTTATAAACATATTAGAAAACTAAATGCCATTAGAAAAGCAGTTCCTGCATTACAAAAAGGCAATTGGAGATGGGATGGAACTAATGAAGGTAATGGTGTAGGTTTTGTTAGAAAATTCAACATAAGCGAAGTGGCAGTTGGCCTAGCAAAAGATGGAAATGTAACTTTTAATTTTAGTGGTTTAACAAATGGCATTTACAGAGATGCAATAACTGGAAATAGCATTACAGTTAGTAATGGAACTTTATCATTTACTGTAGCACCGAGTAGCGCAGGTATTTATGTATTAAATGGGCCTGGCTTAATTGGTGCTTTAGGCGAAGGATTTTTTCAAAGCAGCAGCAATGGTGGCGGAGGTATTCCAACCGGAGGTGTAAACTATAATCCTGTAAATCCTGCTCCTGGCAGCCAATTACAAGTTACTTATGCTGGTTCATTGTCTAACCAAAGCCAAGTAATAATGCATTATAGTTTCGATAATTGGACAAAACCAATTTTAGATGCCAACATGACCAAAGTTGGTCAAAATTGGGTTACCACAGTTAGTGTTCCAAGTAATGCTACTAACAATTTTGCAGCTGCATTTAACAATGGAAATGGTACATGGGATAATAATAATGGCCAAGATTATAAAACCAATTTAGGTGGTGGAACCATTGATTTAACTCCACCAAACATTAGCGTATTATTACCTAATAATAATGCAACCAATGTATCTAAACTAAATAATTTAAAAATAACCTTTAATGAGCCTATTACCAAAGGAAATGGCAATATTTTAATTTACGAAAACAATAATTTAAAATACACCATAAGCGCTAGTTCAAATCAAGTTAGTATAAATGGAAGTACTGTTGATATTATACACGGAGGATTTACCAATAATGCTAATATTTATGTATTGGTTCAAAATGGAGCTTTTAAGGATTTGGCAGGAAATAACTTTGTTGGCATTAGCCAAAACAATAGTTGGAGCTTTACTACAGAATCAACAAGCAAAACTAAAACCATTGAAGCACTTAATATAATGCTTTATCCAAATCCATCAAATGGAACAATTTATATTGAACAGCCTAACTATTTAAATTTAAAAGTAAAAAATGTAATAGATATGTTTGGCAAAGAGGTAAATTTTGAAACTTATACTAAAAATAATGATGTATTGGAAGTTAGGCTTTTAGAAAACAATGATGGTTTGTATCAAATAATTTTTGATAACAATGGCCAACAATTCCATAAAAAAATAATGGTTGTAAAATAGATAGCATAAAGATTGATAGTTTTAAGATATCCAATTTGCTAAGATAATTTTTTTCTTCTTTACCGTTTGCTAAAGCACAATGGCAATTCATGGCATTAGTTGTTATTCGTTGAACATTATTTTTTTAGCAGGAGTAAATCAATTATTTAATTGTTCAAAAAATAAATTGCTTTGAGTGTAAAATATTTCAAATGAACATGGATTTATATTCCTCAATACCGATGCCTTCACTCAAAGTGAAGGCATCGATACTTAAACCAATCACCTTTTCAATCAACAACCCTAATCTACCCTAACTGAATTCCATTCAACTTTCTATAAAAACTAATGGCTGCATTATCGGTCATGCCTGAAATAAATTCACAAATTTTCATTACCCGGGTGTATAAATCTGTGTGCGGAATTTTACCTTTACCAATAAATTGTTCTGGAATTAATTCTATTACTTTTTCGCTTCTATAGAACTTTAAATTAGCATTGTGTTGTGCTTCAAAATGCTGATTTACAGAATTTATACAAATGTGTAACAATCCGCTAATCACCTCAAAACCCGCAGCTTCTATTTCAAGTACTACCCTGTTTTTATAGACTTTTTCTTTGGTAATGGTTTTTATTTGCTCAATGAAATCAATGTTTTTACTCAGTTTAATCAACGAATTATTAAATGTTCCGTTCAAAATGGCTTCTTCGTTTTGCATAAAAATTTGAGCTAACTCGTTGGTTAAATTATCAATGGCCGAAGCACGTAAAAAACCAATTTGCCCTTCAAAAGTCATTTCATTAAATTTATCTTCTTTAAAATTTTCAACAAAAGGAACTAGTAATTTTTTGGCATATTCAAAATCAATCCACTTTAGGTTTAACCCATCTTCAAAATCAATAATGCTGTAGCAAATATCATCGGCCGCTTCCACCAAAAAAGCCAAAGGATACCTGCACCAATTTAAATGTTCATCTTCCCTTATTTTTAACAAACCTAACTTTTGGGCTATATCGTTAAAATAAGCAACCTCGCTTTGAAAAAAGCCAAACTTTTTTTCACTTACTTTTTTATCGGTATATTTGGGCAAACTCTCTTTGGGATATTTGCTAAATGCAGCTAAAGTGGGATAAGTTAAGCGCAAACCTTTATCGTTTCCACTGTAATTACATACTATTTTAAAACCATTGGCATTGCCTTCAAAATTGATTAAATCAGCCCATTGCTTGGCGTTATTAATGCTTGGTTCTAACTCTTTTCCGTTTCCATTTAAAAAATATTCTCTAATGGCATCTTCGCCACTATGGCCAAAAGGCGGATTTCCAATATCGTGAGCCAAACAAGCCGCAGCTACTATACAACCAATATCGTAACTGCTTATTTCTTTTTGTAAATCGGGATATTTTTGAAGCAATGCCTCCGATACTTTGCGGCCCAAACTACGACCCACGCTCGAAGTTTCTAAACTATGCGTTAATCTGTTATGCACAAAATCGTTTTCGGGTAATGGAATAACTTGGGTTTTATCTTGCAGTTTTCTGAACGATTCAGAAAAAACCACCCTGTCAAAATCGCGCTCAAACTCAGTTCTGCTCGTTTTATTGTCTTGTAAAGTTTGGTTAAATCTGTATGGTTTTAAAAGCTGCTGCCAATTCATTGTCATGCTGCAAATAAAATAAAGCAAGTTGGTAAATGCTATTTATTTTAGCAATTATAAAAAGCCAACTTTTTTACCAAATTTCCTTTAACCTAAGGTAGCGCAGTAAGGATTTATAATAAAATGTAGTACAGATAATCATCAATCCCCTCTGATTGTGATTGGTGGAGATTATGGAAGATAGGGTTTTTCAAAATGTTATTTTATTAATTCATACATTACATTTTTGGTTTGTATTTTTATTATACCTGTTTTAGGTCTAGATATAAATAAATCATTAACTGGGTTTGAAACCGTGTTTATCGAGTCGTAATTAATATTTAAAACAGTAATTGACTCAATTATTCTAAAATCATTAACATAACTATTTGACAGATATGTCCAACTATTTGAATAATTATTACCACTATTAATTTCATAATCGTTGTATAATGAACCAAATTTAGTAGCATAGTAATTTATTTGAAAATAATCCGTATCACTCGCTGCCATTTGCAGGCTGTATTTTTGTAAATTGAATTTATCACAATTTCCTTCACCTGCAATTGCAGAGCTTTTTGTTTCCTTTAAACCTTGGCTTTTAAAAACTAATGTATCAGTTCCATTTTTTAAAAATAGGCGGGTGCTGGTATCGCTGTATGGTATTATGTAAGGCAGGTAGCTTTTATCTACTCCCTTTTCTATAGGTTTGCTGTCAGGGCAGCCTTCTTTACCGCAAGCATTTATTAATAAAATGGCAAAAAGTAAAATGGTGAATGGTTTGGTGTTCATGCCTACGGTTTGATTAAAAATTTTCATATAGTTACATTTTATAACTTTTCAAATATATTAAAAATATGCAGGTTGGTTTTTGCAGAAACTGATGGTTGAAAAGAGTTGAAAATCCTTGTATTAAATGTTTTGGATTGTAAATCGAAAGCAACTGCCCTTTATGTATTATATACACTTGTGTTAGCAAGTATCTATCCACAAGCATGGGAATTAACATTTGCGCTAGCAAGGAAGAAACCCATTAAGTGTAAACCACCAAAACCTTATTGGTTGGCGCTATATCATATATTTTCAAGTTACAGATAAGTTGTTTTTGCTTGAAAAACGCCACCAAATTATTGATTTGTTTTTCCTGCACCTTGTTTTTACAAATGGTATTGATAACCATCATTCCATGCGGACACATTTCTAATAATTGCTCACTAAAATGAGGATTAAAAATGCCATTGGCTACTTTATTATCTTCAAATAAATCAACCAAAATTAAATCGAAAACTTGATTATGAGCTTGCTGTTCGGTATAAGTAAACGCATCGGCAATAATTACATTTAGGTTATCAAACTGCTGTAAACCAAAATGTTTTTGGGCAATTTGTATCATTACTTCATCGTATTCTACCGCAGTAATTGTGCATGGCAATTGCAATTCGTTTCGTAAAATATGAACCACACTTCCACCGGCTAAACCCAAACATAAAACTTGGTTAATATTAGCTAAATCGGACTTTAAATCGGCAAATATTAATTGAAACAATTGGTGCAAACCATCAAAAGATTGATTGGCATTGCGGGTGTTTAACATCAATTTCCCACCCACTATTTCCACCAATAATTTACCATTTTTTGCGCTGTTAAAAGTTTCTATAACAGCATCGGTTAAAAATACTTTTTGGGGTTTTGGTTTATTGGAAGCAGACATGGTGCTCAAAGGTATTAATTAACCAAATAGGTTTTTATAATTATGGGCTAATATTTCCTACTTTTGAATAAATTGCATTTGCAAAAAACGTAATTAATGAAACAAAAACTCCTACTTGCCATTACTTTATTACTGCTTTTATTTAAAGCCTGTAAACCCGATGAAAAATGCGTAGATGGAAATAATTATAAATATATTGATGAATATGATTATAGTAAAATACCATATAAAGACCGTTCTGTATTAACTTTTATTGATAAAAAAACAAAAGATACTTTGGTTTACAGTGCGCAAGGTTTTCAATATGGATTTGGCAAATATGTTGCACAAGGTGAATGTCCACAAACAACCAATTTAGAGTATAGAAGTTTGACATTTATAAATAATAAAAATGCTGATAAGATTTCAATTATCAATCAGTTTATAGGTTTGACTACATCTACAATAAGTTTTAACTATAAAATAAATAGTAAAAGTTTATCTCCGGCATATTTTAACCCACCTTTTGCTCATGACTCGCTATTAATAAGTGGGAAATATTATTACAATATAAAAGATTTTACTGCAATAAATTCAACTGTTGATCTTTGCTTTTTATACACACTTAAAGAAGGAATAGTTCAATTAATATACCCACCAACTCACGATACTTTAAACTTAATAAAACTAGAATTATAAAAATCTTATACATTTGAAGCAAACATCAAAAAAATTGAAAAAATTTCTATATCCAATTTATGCTTTGCCCTTGTATGGCCTTTCGTTATTGCCGTTTCCATTGCTGTATTTATTAAGCGATGGTTTGCGTTTTTTAGCTTTTAACATAATTGGTTACCGCAAAAAAGTAGTTTACGAAAATTTAAGAAACGCTTTCCCTAGATACACCGAAGCTGAGATAGATGCCATTGCTAAAAAGTTTTACAAACACTTAATTGATATATTTTTAGAAACATTTAAAATGCAGTCAATTAGTAAAAATGAGTTAAAAAAACATGGCAAATATTTGAACATGGAGGTAATGGATGAAATAATTAGCCAAAAGAAAAGTTTTGTTATTGTAACTTCACATTTGGGTAATTGGGAATGGCTTCCTACCATTTGGCATTTTGAAGGAAAGGCTGATATTGTTGGTATTTACCATAAACTAAGCAATCCCTTTTTTGAATGGTTTACCAAGCGTATGCGCGAGCGTTTTGGCATACAAATGATAACCATGGAAAATACTTTAAGAGGCATGCTTGCCAATAAAAACAAAATTACTGGCACAGGCTTTTTATCAGACCAAACACCAAGTGCTGAAAATGCTTATTGGGTTCAGTTTTTAAACCAAGATACCCCTGTGCATACTGGAGCTGAAAAAATTGCTAAAAAATTTAATTATCCTGTGGTTTATGCAAGTGTGGTTAAACCAAAACGTGGATATTACGAAGCAACCTTAGAGGTGTTAACCATGAACCCAAAAGAAACACCTGATAATTATATTACCGATTTATTTAATAAAAAACTAGAAGAAGATATTAAAGTACAGCCCGAAATATGGCTTTGGAGCCATCGTAGGTGGAAACACAAACGTAATCCAACTAAAAACTAGCTTTTTGAAAATTAAGATTGGGAAATTTTTTCATGTAATCGGTATACTTAGTAACCGATTTAGGCAAACTGAAATGATACCCTACATAAAACGAAACGTTACCTACATTATAAATAATACGTTCATTTTTACCTAAAGGCAGGTTGTAAATATCGGCCAAAGCAGTAAAACCAGTGAAAAATTTTGGAGAGTTATAACCTAATCCAATTCTGGCCATGGCTCTAGGTATTAGCTCAAAAGCATCAAATACTTTTTGATTATAATTTTTTAGTTCGCTGGTATAATGTTGTTGTTGGGCATTTACCCCACCATAAATTGACAGCGTTAAGAACATATTTTGTTTGGCTACAAAAGTATGTCCGTAACCAGGCATCAAACTTAGGTTGTAGAAATCTCCTTTTTTAATTTTTGCTTCTGGACTAAATTTATTTGCTTCAATTTCTTTAGGAACTATAGAAGAGTCGCCACTTAAATTAAAATAATTGAGCGAAGCGTTAATCATAAAACTACCCGCACTGTGTTTTTGAATTTCGTTTTGAATAAAAGTACTTCTATATGAATAGCGTTTATGGTTAAATATATAGTAATAATTTGCTCCTATATTTAAGGTGTTTAAATCGGGGCGTATATAATGCCTGGCCGCGTAATCAGTGCCAAATATTTCTTTGGTATTGTCTAAAAAAAAGCCTGAATAATCTAGATAATAAATATCAAAACCTAGTTTTTTACCATAACTGCTTAGTTTAAAATTGGTGTAACTGGTGGTACCTTTGAAGTTCTCTTGTAGGTTTTTGGGTGCATAGCCAAAAGCCAAACCAAGCCAATGCAGCCTAACGCTTATTCCTAAAACACCATAATCGTTTGGCGAATAATTCAACTTAACATTATTATCTCCTGCTAAAGCAAAATCGTTTTTATTATTCAAAAAAAACAAACTAACGTTAAGCTTATCTGAGATATCAGCTATGAAGTATTCTCTAGGCAATTGCTTTCTTTTTAAAGTGTCCTGCGCAAAAACATTCCTGCTCATTGCAGCAATTAATAAAAATAAGAGTAGTGTGTTTTTCAAATCAGAACTTAGAGGGTAAAGTTTAAAAATAGTTTAAAATGCCTGCAAAATTTATAGTTTCGCACCATGACACATAAAACCATTTTTGTTGCAATAATAGTTATTCTTTTTTCTGCTTGTATAAATAAACAAAAAGCCGACTTTGTTTTTTATAATGGTAAAATTATTACAGTTGACTCAAATATGTCTGTATATGAGGCATTTGCAATAAAAGACGGAAAATTTATTGGAATAGGCACCAACGATTTTATAAACAATAAATTTGAATCTTTACAAAAAATAGACTTAAAACAGCAGTATGTATATCCCGGATTAATAGATGCTCACAGCCACTTTTATGGCTTGGGTAATTTTATGCAAATGGTTGATTTAACTGGTGCTAAAAGCTGGGATGAATGTGTAGAGCGTTGTCAAAAATTTTATGCTTTACACAAACCATCGGTTTTACTTGGCCGCGGTTGGGATCAAAATATTTGGGCAGATAAAAAATTCCCTACTAATGAAAAACTAAATGAGTTATTTGGCAATATTCCTTTAATGCTAAAACGTGTGGATGGTCATGCGGCATTGGTAAATAATTATGTACTAAAACTAGCCAATATAAATATTAATAATAAACTAAATGGCGGATTGGTGCTAACTAATGGCAATAAACCAACGGGAGTTTTAATTGACAATGCAGTTGATTTAGCTGAGGCTGTTATTCCTGAAATTACATTAATAGATAAAGTAAAAGCTTTAAAATTAGCGCAACAACATTGTTATGATTTTGGTTTAACTAGCGTTACCGATGCAGGTTTAGACCTTCCTATTATTCATTTAATTGATAGTTTGCAACAAAGCGGAACCCTCAACATGCGCGTATATGCCATGGTAAGTTTAAATAATCATAACTTACAAGAGGCCTTAAAAATTGGCGTTTATAAAACCGAAAAATTAAATGTTTCGAGCTTTAAAATGTATGCCGATGGTGCTTTGGGATCAAGAGGTGCATGTTTAAATAAACCCTATAGCGATGATGTTCACAATCATGGATTTTTACTAACTGATATTCATAAAATGAGGGCATATTTATTGCAAATTGCCAATAGTAAGTTTCAGTTAAACACCCATTGCATTGGCGATTCGGGCAATAGATTTGTATTGAATTTATACAGCAAAGTGTTACCTAAAAATAATGACAGACGCTGGAGAATTGAGCATGCACAAGTAATTGATAGCAGCGATTTTGAATTATTTGCGAAGCATTCTATCATTCCTTCGGTACAACCAACACATGCCACAAGCGATATGGTTTGGGCCAAAGATAGATTAGGGAACCAACGTTTAAAATTTGCTTACGCCTACCAAATGCTTTTAAAACAAAATAATTGGTTGCCTTTAGGTACCGATTTTCCAGTTGAATATGTTTCACCATTTTACACTTTTTATGCTGCTGTTGCTCGTAAAGATGCCAATGGAATGCCAACTTCAGGATTTAATATGGAGAATGCTTTAACAAGAGAACAAGCATTAAAAGGCATAACCATTTGGGCAGCCAAAGCTGCATTTGAAGAAAACGAAAAAGGCAGTATAGAAATTGGGAAATTTGCTGATTTTATTATAACCGACACTGATTTACTAACCGAACAAGATTTACTAAAAATAAGAAACCTAAAACCCAAACAAGTGTATGTAGGTGGAAAGAAAGTAAAGTAAAATTACTTGAACACTAATAAATAATTTTTTTTATTACCATTTCAATAACCCCAGATTGCTTGTTAAAAACTATATAATAGGAAGTAAGAAAATAGAATAATAATTCGAAAATTTTACAACAATAGTTTAAGTTTTAAAATGGCAGCTACGCTCATGCTATCGGTAATTTCACCATTCATCACCATTTCAAAGACCTGATTAAAGGGTAGTTTTCTTATTTGTAATTGCTCTGTATCTTCGGGTTCAGCTTCCTTTTGCGTTAATCCTTTAGCCACATAAATAATGGCTAATTCATCGCTAACAGAATTGCTCAAATGCATTTGAAGGATTTCTGTCCACTCATTGGCCACTAGACCACACTCTTCCAAAAGTTCTCGTTTTGCACTTTCTATTGGTTCAATTCCAATTGTACCGCCACCTTCAGGAATTTCCCAACTGTATTTATTTAATGGGTACCTGTATTGACCAACTAACCATGTATTATTGTTTTCATCAAGAGGAATAATACCAATAGCTAAATTTTTAAAATGAACTTTTCCATAAATACCATCATTACCACTTGGATTTAAAACTTCATGATGTTCTACCTCAATCCAATTGTTTTCGTAAACAGTTTTTATGCTCTTGGTTTTCCAAGGATTTAACTTTTCATCTATCATATCAGCTTATTTTTTTAATAGTGATTTCCAAATAACACCACGCTCGTAGAATGGTTTACAATCTTTACATTCAGTGTTGATTGTAGAATAAATTTTCAAAGTATCGCCATTGAATTTCCAAATGGTTAATTTAGTGAGTTTAGTTTTAGGGTTGGTCCATTCCATTAAATTATCTTCACTCATATTAGCCTTATCGTTATTAATAAATGTTTGGTAATGAGTAAATTCTTTTTCATTTTTAACTTCATTTAGTGCTGTAAATGAAATTGATTTATTGGTTTCTATATCAATAAAAGTATGTTCAAATAAACGTTTATTTATTTCATACTTCATGGCAGGTAAATCGCTATTTGTTTTTACAATAGGATTATTAACGGCTTTAATGAAGTAAAATGTTTTTTGTGCCGCAGAATCGTAGTACAACAGTCTATTATCATCTGTCAAAAATAAATTACTATGAGGCATGTGAGATAAATGTTGTAGAGAAATTTCGGTTTCAGATATGCTATCGTATTTGGTTTTCCAATATTCGTAATCGCCATTTACAATGGTTACACTATCACTGTTCTTATCAATAATTATCTCAGAACAAAAAAATTGTTTATGCCCTAAAATGCTTTGAGTTGAATCTGCGTAATTTAAAAGGCTAGCCAGCAGCCAATTGCCGTAAATAGTCGGCTTTTCATCTGGTAATTGAGTTGGGGTATTATTACTACAACTTGCTAATAATAGAGCACTAATTGCAATAACTATGTTTTTAACTTGCATTTCAGTATTTGTTTGTAACAAAAATACTGAGTGACAGTTAAATTTAAATATTACTTGTAAACAATTAAATTGTCAATTAATCTTACATCTCCACAAAAAACAGCAGTTACAACAACAGCATTATCGTATTGGTTTGAATGTCCCGAAAGTCTTTCCAAAGTTATTTTATTGCAAATTTCAAAATATTCTATTTTTAGAATTCCTGCGGATTGAATAATATTTCTTGCCTCATATAAGAGATCATTGATTTCATAACTTCCCCAATTTTCTCTAACATAGAACAAAGCTTTTGAAATAGCCAATGCTTCTAGCAATTCAGATTTGTTTAAACGAGAATTTCTGCTACTCATGGCTAGCCCATCATTTTGCCTTACTGTTGGTTCAATACAAAGTTTGATTGTTTTAAAATGTCGGTTTATAAGTTCGGCAACAACCATGCATTGTTGGTAATCCTTCTGACCAAAAAAAGTTTGATTAGGATTAATAATTTCAAAAAAACGTGAAACAATAGTTATCACACCATCAAAATGACCCGGTCTTTTTTCGCCTTCAAAAATGTTGGTAATGGAACCGTAATCTTCTGTATTTTTGATTTGACCATTGGGATACATTTCCAAAACACTTGGTATAAAAAGTACATCGCAATTAGCAGCAGCTAAAAGTTTCATATCCTCGGCTGTTGTTCGAGGATATTTTTCTAAATCTATAGAGTTGTTAAATTGCGTAGGATTAACAAAAATACTGCAAATTGTGATGTCAGTTTGGGTTAAAGATTTTTGAATTAATGAAATATGTCCTTGATGTAATGCGCCCATTGTGGGAACAAATCCTAGGGTTTTTCCACTACCTTTTTGGTCATTTAGGTAGTTTTTAAGCTCATTTATGGTTTTAAATACAATCACTTGAGTTTGATTTACAGCACGTTGTCTATTTTTACTAATTTTTTTGCCTCCAATATTAATCAATATATTAACATTATCGTAAATTTGCATACTTTTTTAAAAAGTAAATTTTAGTATGGCTAAGAAAAAAGTTCTTTTTATTTCATCAGAAATGACACCCTACTTGCAAGTAACCAATGTTGGCGAATTAGCAAGAAGATTACCACAAGCGATTCAGGAAAAAAACAATGAAATACGTGTTTTGATGCCTCGTTTTGGCTGTATCAATGAAAGACGAAATAAATTACATGAAGTGGTTCGCTTATCAGGTATCAATATTACCATTGATGATAACGATAACCCACTAACAATTAAAGTAGCATCTCTTCAGGAAGCTAAAATGCAAGTTTACTTTTTAGATAATGAAGATTATTTTCATCGTAAGTTTGTTTTCGCTAATGATAAAAATGTTTTTTACAATGATAATGATGAACGCACCATTTTCTTTTGTAAAGGGGCTCTGGAAACTGTTAAAAAATTAGGTTGGCAGCCCGATATTATTCACTGTCAAGGTTGGATGACAAGCTTAATTCCATTGTATTTGAAAACTATATACAAGGATGAGCCTGTATTTAGAAATGCAAAAGTTGTATATTCAGTTTTCGAAAATCAATTTGAAGAAAATTTAGGAAAAGATTTTGCTCGTAAGGCTGGCCTAAACGAAATTGATAATAAACAAGTTGCTTCCTTAGCTAAATCAGATAGCAACGCGCTTTATATTACTGGAATTACCCATGCTGATGCAATAGTAAAAGCAAGTGCTGATATTGATGCAGAAGTAGCTAAATTTATCAAGAAACAAAAAGGTAAATTAATGCACGAACATGTGGAAGGTATGTATGGAGATGCATACGACAATTTATATGAAGAGTTATTGCAAGTTCAAAACTAAAATCAATACTACTATCAAAAATCTTATTTTATTTGTTAGTGCTTTAGCACTACTCTATTCCTCTTGTAAAAAAGATACGAATACCTTACAAGTTGGATTTATTAATCCAGATTCAACTTTTAATTCAACATTTGAAACCGTTGGTTTAAATTCATATACTGCACCTTTTGATTCATTGGCTACACACCGACAATCATTGTATATTTTAGGGGCAATTAATGATCCTGTTTTTGGTGTTTCAAATGCAGCTATTCTGACTAATTACGCTATCCCCAATAATGCTGCCTCATTTTCATTGGGTACCAATGCCATTGTTGACTCAGTGGTTTTGCAATTACGTATTGGAAATGATAGTACCTTTGCAGGTGATCCAAATGCTGTGCATGATATAAAAGTATATGAAATGGCCGAAAAATTAAATTATGATTCGATTTATTTTTCTACCAGAAAATATCTTAAATCGTCAATCATAGTTGGGAGTTACAATAATAAGTTTTCACCAAGTGATAGTATTGCCGATACATATGTTAACAGTACAGTAAAAATTCCAGCATGTCTTAGAATTAAACTTACTGATGATTTTAAATTAAAACTTCAAAACAAAAACACCTTTAGCTCTTCAGATTTCTATGATTTATTTAAAGGTTTTGCCATTGTTGATGAAAGTAATTTTGCAGCAGGTGAAGGAGGATTTTGGTATATAAATTTGAATTCTTCGTATACTAATATGGTGGTGTATTACAGAAATGATACAACAAGACTTAGAACTGAATTTCCAATTTTAAATGGAAACGCACATTATAATAAATATGAGCATAATAACTCGTCTATTACAACACCTTTAACCACTAGGTTTAATGTTTCTCAACAAAAAGACATTTGTTATTTACAATCAATGGCAGGTACAAAAGTTAGAATATTTATTGCTGATTCTATTTTACAAAGATTGGCTAGGACACCTCAACTTGCTATTCAAAAGGCTGAAATTGTGGTGAAGGCACTTGCAGGATTTGATAATGATTATTTTAAAATTCCCAATCAACTAACATTACTTTCCACCGATTCGCTTGGGAGAAGTCAGTTAACCGTTGACTCCTATTCTGAAAGTTTTCAATATATTGGAGGTAGTGTAGATAGAGGAGAATACAGATTTAACTTTGCTCGTGAGTTAAATAACATTTTAAAAAATATACGAAATGGAGTTGGAAATACTCATTATGGTTTAAGTATTGTAGTTCCCAATAGTACCTTAGGTTCCATATTTCAAACTTCGGCCAGACGTGTAGTTTTAGATACAAAGAATTTGAAACTAAATTTAAATTATACCGTTATAAAATAAATAGTTTTTTATTCATTGTGATAATTCAATTAAGCCATACTGTTATTGCTAGTCAAATTAGCAACATAAAAAAATTCTTTCAATTGAAAGGATTTGAATATTTATATCAAGATTTTAATAATCAATTGATTGTACCTTCATACCACAAAATGGATGAACTTAAGCAGTTTGATTTTATTGAAAAAATTATTCCTATTGCTACACCTTTTCAACTTTCTTCTAAGGAGTTTAAAGAGAAAACTACATTCAATGTTAATGGAATAGCAATAGGAGGATCGGATTTAAACCTTATTGCTGGACCTTGTTCAGTAGAAACAGAAGAGCAAATTTTTAGTGTTGCTAAGTTTTTAAATTCGCAAGGAATAAAATTTATAAGAGGGGGAGCGTTTAAACCACGAACTTCTCCTTATAGTTTTAGAGGTTTGGGAAATGAAGGATTGAAGTTAATTCGAAAAGCAGCAGATGAATATGATTTACGAGTTGTAACAGAATTAATGGATTTGAGTAACCTTGAAGATGTTTATAATCACACTGATATTATACAAATTGGCGCAAGAAACATGAGTAATTTCTCTTTGTTGGCTGAACTTGGAAAAACAAATAAACCAATAATGCTCAAGCGAGGAATGAGTGCAAAAGCAACAGAATGGCTTTTAGCCGCTGATTATTTATTATGTGGTGGTAACGAAAATGTAATTTTATGCGAACGTGGTATAAGAAGTTTTGACATGCAGAGCAGAAATGTGTTTGATTTGGGTGTAATACCATTAATGCAATCTCTTTCCCACTTACCTGTTTTTGCCGATCCAAGCCATGGTGTAGGTAAAGCGGCTTTTGTAAATAAAATGGCTTTAGCTGCAATTGCAGCTGGTGCAGATGGATTAATGATTGAAATACACCCTAATCCAGAACAAGCTTTAAGCGATGGAGAACAAGCTTTAAATTTTAAAGAGTTTGAAAATTTAATTAATAATTCAAAGCCATTGCTATCAGCCATTAATAAAAGTTCAGATTTTCTTAACACAAACAAATTTTTGAAATCCCAAAATATTTAATAATATTGCTTTAATTATGTGTGGAATAGTAGCTTATATTGGCCATAGAGAGGCCTGCCCAATTGTACTAAAAGGGTTAAAAAGATTAGAATACCGCGGTTACGATAGCGCTGGTGTTGCTTTACTTGACGACAGTAAAGAATTTAAAATTTATAAAAAGACGGGAAAAGTTGCAGACTTAGAGGCTTCAATAGGTACACAAAGTACAGCTGCTCATACTGGAATGGGTCATACTCGTTGGGCTACTCATGGTGCCCCAAACGATTTAAATGCTCATCCGCATTTAAGTGGTAATGGCGAGTTTGCCATTATTCATAATGGAATTATTGAGAATTACGCTTCTTTAAAAGAAATGCTTACCAAACGCGGGCATGAGTTTAAAAGTGAAACAGATACTGAGGTTTTAATTCATTTAATTGAAGAAGTTCACAAAAACAATGAAGTAAGCTTTGAAGAAGCAGTTCGTATGAGTTTAACCCAAGTTATTGGTGCTTATGCAATTGTTATTTTAAGTAAAAAAGATCCTAATTATTTAATTGGAGCTCGTAAAGGAAGTCCAATGGTATTGGGTATTGGAGATGGTGAACACTTCATTGCAAGTGATGCTACTCCAATTGTAGAATACACAAGGAATGTAGTTTATTTAAATGATGGTGAAATAGCTATTATTAAAGGAACTGATTTAACTATAAAAACCATTGATAATACAATCAAAACACCTTATATTCATGAGTTAGAAATTAATTTAGAGAGTATAGAAAAAGGCGGTTATGAGCACTTTATGATGAAAGAAATTTTTGAACAACCTCGTTCAATCCTTGATTCATATCGTGGTAGAATTCATATGAACGAAGGCCTAATTACAATGGCTGGTATTGATAAATTTGAAGATAAATTTAAAAATATCAAACGTATCATCATTGTGGGTTGCGGTACTTCGTGGCATGCAGGTTTAGTTGGTGAATATTTATTTGAAGATTTTGCTCGCATTCCAGTTGAAGTTGAATATGCTTCTGAATTCAGGTATAGAAATCCAGTATTGGATGAAAACGATTTTGTAATTGCCATTTCTCAAAGTGGTGAAACTGCCGATACCTTAGCTGCTTTAGAATTAGCAAAAAGTAGAGGTGCAACAATTTTTGGAGTTTGTAATGTAGTTGGTTCGTCAATTCCCCGTTTAACTGATGCAGGTGCTTACACGCATGCCGGTCCTGAAATTGGTGTGGCATCTACCAAAGCATTTACTGCTCAAGTTACGGCTTTAGCTTTAATGGCTTTGTCAATTGGACAAAAACGTGGTACTTTAACTACCCAACGTTTACGCGAAATGATTGCAGAAATTGAAACAGTTCCTGCAAAAATAGAGGCGGCACTAAAATCAAACGATATGATTAAGGAGCTTGCTAAAGAATATAAAGATGCTAAAAACTTCTTATATCTTGGTCGTGGTTATGGATTCCCTGTAGCATTAGAAGGTGCCTTAAAATTAAAAGAAATTTCATACATACACGCAGAAGGATACCCTGCTGCAGAAATGAAACATGGCCCAATTGCTTTAATTGATGAGGAAATGCCAGTAGTAGTTATTGCTACTCAAAATGCTAATTACGAAAAAGTAGTAAGCAATATTCAAGAGGTAAAAGCTCGTAAAGGTAAAGTAATTGCTATCGCAACTGAAGGCGATAAACATGTGGCTGAAATGGCCGATCATGTTATTTACATTCCTGCTTGCGAAGAATCTATGTTGCCTTTAATTGCCACTATCCCATTGCAATTATTAAGTTATCACATTGCAGTTTTACGCGAGTGTAACGTAGATCAACCGCGTAACTTGGCTAAGTCAGTTACTGTTGAATAAATATTATTTTTAAAAAATTGAAGCCTGTAAGATTTTCTTACAGGCTTTTTTATTGGCTATTATTTTATATTGCAAACCAAATGATAATTGAATTTGAATACGATGGAAATAAGTACTCTGCTAATTTAGCCGAGCCTTTAGATATTTCGTTACCCCTTTTTAGTGGTGAGGATAATCCAAATGCATTTTATATTGCTAACCCTAAGTTTGAACCTGTAAAAGTTGGTAGTTTTGTTGGGTCGGTGCAAGAAGGTGGTGCTTGCAATTGCGAAAATTTATTTTTGAATGCACATGGGAATGGTACGCATACTGAATGCGTTGGACATATTAGCAAGGAGAGAGTTACTATCAATCAAACGTTAAAACAATTTTTTGCCATTGCCCAAGTAATATCAGTTAATCCGAAACAAATCGAAAATGGTGATTGGATAGTTACCAACGAAAGCATTGCAAAGCACTATAATGAAACTGCAAATGCGTTGGTTATAAGAACCTTGCCCAATAGTAATGATAAAAAATTAAGTCAATATTCAGGCAATAACCCAACATACTTAGAGCCAGCTTTAGGAACTTTTTTAGCTAAAAATCATGTTAAACATTTGTTGGTTGATTTACCCTCTGTGGATAGAGAAGAAGATGGAGGTGCCTTGGCCACTCATCATGCATTTTGGCAATATCCTCATGAAACAAGGATGGATGCAACTATAACAGAAATGGTATTTGTTGATAACGCCATACCTGATGGATTGTATTTAATTAATATGCAAATAGCTTCTTTCGAGAGTGATGCAAGCCCAAGTAAACCTGTTTTATATAAACTAATCTAGCTATGAATAATTGGAAGGAAGAAAATCATAAATTAACAAAAACCTTTATTTTTAAATCGTTTGCCGATGCAATAGCTTGGATGGTAAAAGCTTCATTTGCTATTGAGAAGTTAGATCATCATCCTGAATGGTCCAATATTTACAATAAAGTACATGTAACTTTAACCACTCACGATGCTGGAAATACCATAACTGAAAAAGACAGAAAATTGGCTGAAATTCTTGATTCTATATAAAAATAGTTTTAGCTAGCAATTAATTTAAAACCACTTCCGTGTACGTTTTCAATGCTTATGGTTTCATCCTCTTTTATCAGTTTCCTAACTTTGTTAATGTAAACATCCAGGTTTCGAGCAGTGTAAAAATCGTTTCTACCCCAAACATGAAGCAGCATATTAGCCCTTGGCAATAATGCATTTTTATTTACTATCAATAGTTTTAAAAGCATAGCTTCGGTATTGCTCATTTTTTTCTGTGTTCCATTTACTATCAAAGTATTATTAACTGTATCAATAGAAGTATTGCCTATATTAATTACTTCTTCTTTTGCAGCTAAGTCGGTTTCTGGTCTTGCACTGCTTCGTTTTAAAACAGCTTTTATGCGTGCCAATAATTCTGGAGTACTAAACGGTTTCGTAATATATTCATCGGCACCTAAAGCAAAGCCTTGGAGTTTATCGCTTTCTGATGAGTTAGCAGTTAAAAAAATGATTGGAATATGCTCATCTTTTTCCCTTACTTTTTTAGCTAACTCAAAACCACTAAGTTTTGGCATATTTACATCAAAGATGCAAAGATCGAAGCGTTCGTTCATAAAGGAGTTTAGAGCTTCTTCACCATCCTTACAAAGCCTTACCGAGTAATCCTCCAGACGCAATGTTTCTTTCATTAAGAAACCTAAACTGGTCTCATCTTCTGCTAAAAGTATATGTGTTTGGAAAGCTTTGGTCATAGTGGTAATTTTTTACGAATGTATAAATACTAAAAAAAATCTTACTGTATTAAAATCACAATTAAGTTTATTTTATGATAAAGTAGTTTAAAATTAAAAAAATGAATTAAATGTTATATCAAAAACTGCATAAACCGCTTGCTGAAATAGCTTAACTTGTTGTGAATTTGAATAAGTTCGATTGAAATTTAAAGTTTATGAAAAATTACAATTAAGTAAGGATTAAATTTTGAAACTAATTAACGATTTTAAGAAAAACATATTTTTTGTTTTCATAAAATAGCATTTATTTGCCATTACACAAAAATGAGAAAATAATGAAAAAGAATTTACTAAGTTTTATTACAGTATTTGCTTTTGCGGCCATTTGCATGAATGCAACTGCACAAAAGCGTTATGTTGATGAGGTTTTTACTAATGTTTTAAAAACTGCAAATATTGAGTATGACTCAAATAGAGCCATCAATATTTTTCCACCCAACACTCCTCCAATTATCACAACTTCATTAAAATGTGATATTTACCAACCAGAAGGTGATACTGCCGCTAAAAGACCTTTAATTATTTTAGCATCTACTGGTAGTTACTTGCCAGCTATTATTAACCAACAACCTACAGGTAACAAAAACGATAGTTCTATTGTTGAGTTAGCAAACCGTTTATCAAAACGTGGTTATGTTGTAATGGCAGTTAATTACCGTTTAGGCTGGAATCCTAATGCCTCAGCTGCAGCAGCTACTGAGCAATTAATTAAAGCTACTTACCGTGCAATTCAAGATGTAAGAAATGCTATTCGTTTTATGCGTGTAAATGCTGGAACTTATAAAATTGATACATCAAGAATCGTTGTTGGTGGTCAAGGTACAGGTGGATACGTTGCTTTAGGTTTAGCAGCAGTAAACAGCAGAAGAGATATTGAGGGTAAGTTGAAATTTCAAAGAGGTGATTTCTCTCCAATGGTTAGTGTAGATACATTAGGCGATTGGAATGGAATTGGTGGTGCTCCTTTCTTTAACTATGGTGGAGACGCTGCAGTATCAGGAAATGCTCACATGGTATTTAATTATGGTGGTGCTATGGGTGATTCTACTTGGATGGACAATGCTACATTGCCAATTATTGGCTTACATTGCCCAACTGACAGATTTGCTCCATACAAAACTGGAAATGTTTTAGTTCCTACTACTGGTGCTACTGTTATTGAAAGTGCTTCAGGTGCTGGTTCAGTTATTCCTTACGCAAATTCATTAGGCATTAACAACAAAATGAATTCAGGTGTTTACAATGATGCCATTACTGCAAGAGCATTATCTATTACTGGTGGTGTTAAAAATTTATATCCATTTATTTCAAGCTTCCCTGCAGAAGGTTCACCATGGGAATGGTGGGATAGACCGTTAGTTCAAGCAAACAATACTTATGGCTTAGGAACAGGAAGAAATGCTGATTCTTTAGCTATGTTAACCAATCCATTTATGAGTGCTGCTCGTGCAAAAGCGTATATTGATACCATTGTTCAATTTATTTCTCCTCGTATTGCTGTTCAGTTTGATTTATTACCTCCTTCAATTGATACATTAGCACCATTTGGATTAATAGCCCCTGCTAACAATGCTAATGCTACTGTTAGAAACGACTCAACTAAAACCTTGGTAGTAAGATGGGCTAAATCAAACTCTCCATTCACCACTACTTTAGGTCCTATTACTTACGAATGGTTAATTACCACTGCAACTGGTAATTTTAACACTCCTGTTGCAACTATTCCAACTGGAACCGCTGATACTTTAGTACTAACTGAAAAAGCTGTTTATTCATTATTGGCAAGTGCTTCTGTTCCTGTTGATGTTGCTTTAGCAGCAAAATGGACAGTTAGAGCTAAAATTGGTAGTAGTTCATTGCTTTCTAAAGATGTTTTCAATATTAACTTAACTAGAACTGATAAAGGTGTTGGTTTTAACGAAATTGCTATTGCTAATGCAATTTCATTGTATCCTAATCCTGCTAAAGAAAATGTAACTGTAACCATGGATAAAGGACAAGCAGTTATTAGTCAAGTGAATGTGTTTGATATTACTGGAAAAGTAGTTTTAACTCAAAATGCAGTTTCAGCTCATGAAGTAGTTTTAAATACTGAAAACTTAACTAAAGGAATTTACTTAGTGAACGTAAAATTAGCTAATGGAGCAAGCGCAACCAAGCGTTTAGCAATTCAATAAGCTTATCTTTAATTAAAAATATATAAGGAGCCTGCAAATTTATTTTGCAGGCTCTTTTTTTTGATATAAATCGTAAAAGCCCCAAAATTTGGATATTAGCTACAAAAACACTTACTTTTGCATCCTCACAAAATTTATTTAAACCTATAATCGCTAGTGAAAATTGTTGTAATTGGAGGAGGAGCAGCTGGTTTTTTTGCAGCTATTAGTGCTGCTAATGCTAACGCTGAAGCCGAAGTTATTATTTTAGAAAAAACAGCTAAGCTTTTACAAAAAGTAAAAATTTCGGGTGGTGGAAGATGCAATGTTACACATGCATGCTTTGATTTGAAGCAATTGTCATTGTCGTATCCTAGAGGTGAAAAACACCTTAAGAGTGCGTTTAGTCGCTTTTCAACCACTGATACAGTTGCATGGTTCGAAAGTAAAAAAGTTAAGCTTAAAACTGAACCTGATGGGCGAATGTTCCCCATTACTGACGATAGTCAAACCATTATCGATTGTTTGATGAAGGAAGCTAAAAGGCTGAAAATTGAAATTTTAAACAACAAAGAGGTAAGGCGAATAGAAACACGTGATACAAGTTTCAAATTATATATTGCTGACGGTGAAAATATTGAGTGCAGTAAAGTAATTGTTACAACTGGTGGCGCCCCTAAATCTGAACAAATTAATTGGATAAAAACCTTAGGTCATGAAATCATTGATCCTGTGCCTTCATTATTCACATTCAATCTGCCTAATAATCCATTAAACGAACTTTCAGGTATTGCTGTTAATCCAGTTAAAGTTAGAATTCCTGAATTAAAACTTGAAAATACAGGCCCAATTATGATTACCCATTGGGGTTTAAGTGGTCCTTCAATATTGCGTTTATCAAGTTTTGGAGCTCGTTTAATAGCAGATAAAAATTATAATTTCGAAATTAAAATTAGCTGGCTGAACGATAAAAAGGAAGAGTCTTGCAGAAATGAATTGATGAATATTAAGGCCGCAAACCCAAACCGTCAGGTAAATAATTTGTTTCCATTTAAATTACCAGCTCGATTGCTAGATTATTTATTTGAAAAAAGTGAAATCAATTCAAAACTAAATTGGGCAGAAATTAGCAAAGATCAAGTTAATAAATTAGTACAATCTTTATTGTACGATACCTATCAAATTGAAGGCAAAACAGGTTTTAAAGAAGAGTTTGTTACATGTGGTGGAGTGAACTTGAATGAAGTTGATTTTAAAAACATGCAAAGTCGTAAAATCAAAGGTCTGTTTTTTGCTGGGGAAGTTCTTGATATAGATGGTGTAACTGGAGGATTTAACTTTCAAGCAGCATGGACAACTGGATTCCTAGCTGGAACTGGAGCTTCTGCCATATAAAAATTTAAAGTAAAATAGATTACCTCTGTTTGAACTTGTAAGTATTTTTAAATAGAAAGTATTAACTTATGCTTAGTTAGCATTAAAACTGCTTTGTTATTAAATAACCAATTGCTAAAATTAATAATATCATTACAATACGGATTAAGCTTTTTATAAGCAAACTAATATAGCTTAATATAGCAAAAGCTGTCAAAATATTGCATAGTTTTAATACGATGAATTTAAATAGAATATAAGCCCAAGTTAGCCTTCTAAATATTCAATCTTTAAAATTAATTTTAGCCAAGAAGGTGTTTTGAAAGAACAATATAATGTAGAAGGTGTTTAAGAATATTCTTTGCTTTTTGCACTTTTAAAAAGTGAGTATTTTAAAATTAATTCATAATTACTTTTGAAATAATAACTATCCAAACTATTATTAACCAAATAGTTAGAAGCTTAATTATTTTATCTGTAAATAAAATAATCCGAATACATTTTCTTAATTTAGGGTTTAAATTTTCTTATTCGTTGAGGATTTTCTTTATTTTGTTTTTGTCGAAATTTTTTGAACTATAGTTGGTGGTTGGAATTTTAAAATTGAATTTATTAGCTATATACTTGTAAATTTATTACCGCGATACCACCGATTATAATTAAACAAAAAAGTATAATAAGTACTGTAAATAAAAAGGCACCAACATTAAAACTGCTTAGTTAAAACATAACCAACTGCTAAAATTAATAATATCATTACAATACGGATTAAGCTTTTTATAAGCAAACTAATATAACTTAACACTGCAAAAGCCAATGCTGCTATGCCAATATACAACATCGTTTTATTGTATTCGAATCCTGTTTCAGTTATCCATTTTCCAAAAGGGTAACTTGGTTTTAAATGCTGCATTTTTACATGATAATATTCCATAAAAGCCATGGCGCTTATGATCGGTGCAGCTATCATTAATGCTATTGAAAATGCTTTGGTTACTAGTGATTTAAGCATGTTTTGATATTATAAATAAATGCCACTTTATTGAAAATAAAGTGGCATTTTTAAGTATTGAAATATAGTGAATTATACTAATGCGGCTTCTACTTTGGCTATCAAAGCATCGGCTTCAGTGTGGTTTTTAGCTAATAAACTTTTTGCGTTAGCTATTAACTCTTCTGCATAAGCTCTGTCTTTTAATTCTTTGGCATTTACCAGTACATTGAAATAGGCACCACGTACAGCAGTTTTAATGCAAAGTACACCAACACCAGCATCGGTAATTGAATTTTGATTTCCTTTTTCAATCATTGCAGCCAATAATTCTAGCGTTTCAAAAGCAGTTTCCATTACATTAAACGGAACTTGGCAAGCATATTTAGTAGCATTTTCAATGGCTAAAATTCTTGCTGCTTTTTCTTCTTCGGTTGCCTTTGGCAATCCAAAACCAAGCATAAATTGGTTAAAAGCGTGGGTATCTTCATCTACTGCTTTTAAAAGTTTATCTTTAATAATTTGTCCTTTATCGGCCCACTCACTAAAGTAAGTAACTTGATCTTCCCAACCACGTTTTCCAGCCGAAAGATTAGCCACCATTGTTCCTAACGAAGCACCTAAACTGCCCACATAGGCACTGATTGAACCTCCGCCAGGAGCAGGACTTTCGCTTGCTGTTTCGTTAGCAAAGCTGCGTAAGTTCATTCCAACTAATTTCTCTTTGCTTGCATCGCGGAGTTTGTATTCTATAATTTTATTATTGGCATCAAATGGTGCTAATTCATCTAAACCTAACGATTTAACCGCAATTTGAATTAATTCTTCTTCGCTAACGCCAACTGAGCGTTTTTGTTTAATTAAGTAATGACGGCCAGCAGCCAACATTGCCTCTAATGGAATTAATCCTACCAACTCTGAACCAGTTACACGCATGCCTCGTTTTTCGGCACTTTTACAAACTTCATCAAACGCTTGGTGTACAGAAGTAATTTTATAATTGGTTAAATTTATACTTATTTGAGCAATGCCATATTCTTCTATAAACCAGCCAATAGCTTTACAAGCTTTTAGTGAACCGGGAACACGCACTTCGTTTCCTTCAGCATCCTTTACAATTTTACCAGTTATTGGGTTTCCTTCACGCAAAACACGGCCTGCTTCTCTAATATCAAAAGCTACCGAATTAGCTAAACGAACCGATTTTGTATTTAAATTTACATTGTATGCAATCAGGAAATCGCGGGCACCAATAACTGTTCCTCCAGCTTTTTCGTTAAACTCAATTGGGCCAAAATCTGGAGCCCATTCAGGTTGTTTTATTTTCTTGAAAAAACCTTCGTATTCGCCTGCTCTAATTACCGAAAGATTGTTTCTTTCTTTATTTGGTTGAGCATATTCGTATAAATAAACGGGTATGTTTAATTCTTCACCAACTCGTTTTCCTAATTTTTTAGCGTATTCCGCAGTTTCTTCCATGCTAATGCCACTAACCGGAATTAATGGACAAACATCTGTAGCGCCCATTCGTGGATGTTCGCCTTTGTGTTTGCTCATATCAATAACTTCAGCAGCTTTTTTTATAGCTAAATATGCAGCTTCAATTACTGCATTAGGCTCGCCTACAAAGGTTACAACGGTTCTGTTAGTTGCTTTTCCTGGGTCTACATCTAACAATTTTACACCTTCTACAGTTTCGATTACATCTGTAATTTGTTTAATTACAGCCAGGTCGTGGCCTTCGCTAAAATTTGGAACACATTCTATTATTTGGTTCATATTATGTTGTTTTATTAAATAGTAATGATTGAGAAAATAGTACGCGAAGCTAATAAAATTTTCGAAGCCTATAGGGCGAGATGATAAAACCTAAACTTATGAACAATAAATAACTGATTATAAATGCTATAATTGCATTGGATCGTTTTAAAATGGAGTATCTATATAAGGTAAAATATCTATTTTATAAGCTATTTTAAATTCTACAAACAAGAAAAGGATTAATAAAGCAACAATCAAAAAGTAGAGATATTCTAAAAAGAAAACTGCATCGTGGGCAAATTTTCCTATTGCATTGCGCAGTCTAGAATGATGAACATGTTTTAAATAAATAAACGTGCCATTGTAACAATGAAAAGGTGAGGCATTGTCTTCGTCTCTAGTAAAAATATTCATAAGCATGCCATTTTAATTACTCTATTTTTTATTTGAGTTGCTGTTTTTCAAATGTATGATTACTTGAAGCATTTCAAATAAATTTTATATTGATATTTATAGACTCAAATAATGACGAAAGTCGTTTTATGTATCAAAAATACAATTATTGTTCAAAATTGAAAGTATTTTTTTGCTTTACTGCCACTTAGATATAAAATTAAGCAGCTTGTTGGTTATTTTCTACTTTCAGTTTGGGCATAAAAAAATCTGTAATGAATTTCATTACAGATTTTAAAATTTATTGTTTGGAATTTATTACCTTAAATCAGCAGTTAAATTGCCTTTAGCTTCGTTATAGTATGTGTCGAAAGGAGTATCTATGTCGCGGAATACATCTATATTATATATGCATTTTATTTCAAATAAGACGCCTAAAATCATTACTAATAATACTACAAAATACATGTATTTCATAAAAAACACAGTATCCTTTAAAAATGAACCTACTTTTTTAGCCAAGCGCACGCCTACAGGTTGTCTCTCACTTTTAAAAACTGAGCTGTACTCGTTAAATGAAATGGTATTAACTTCGTTTTTAGTAAATGTGTTCATAATATTTTTGGTTTAAATGTTATTGCTTATTGACTGATTTCTTATTCAAACATACGTAAATTTTATATAAGTGGTTTTATTTTTGGAAATATTTTATACTAATTTACATATATTACTGTAAATCAATCTAATATTTTTTAGCGAATTCTAAAAACAGCTGCTTAAATAAGATAAATAACCATTTAAATAATAAAATAATTCATATTTTTTCCGCTTTTCCGCTGTTTAAATAGAATTTCTGCCACTTAAACCTAAAAAGTGTTTTTCGTTTTAAATTTGTTTTAGTTTTTAGTTGACTATAATAATTTCATCCTAAAGTAGTAATGCTTTATTATTGTAACATCAATTCTGCAATATTTATAATGTTAAAAAGGCTTCGTTTTCAAAAATTTCTACTATGTAAAATTCTTTTGGTTTTATTGCTTTATACTTTGTGCAGATTAATTTTCCTAGTTTTAAACCCAGCCTTTTTTCAATTTGGTTTTTTAGAAATTGCTCATGCTTTTTATGTTGGGCTCTTGTTCGATTTTTCTGCAATTATCTATACCAATTCATTGTTTATTTTGTTAGTGGTATTGCCTTTTAAATTCAGGAGCTATAGTTGGTTTCAGCGTATTATTAATACATTGTTTTATATAGTAAATAGCTTGGCTGTTTTGCTTAATTTAATCGACACTGCTTACTTCAAATTTTCTGGTAAGCGTTCGGGGTTAGAGTTGTTGAAAATGCGCGATGAATTAGGGGGAGTATGGCAAAATTATGTGTTAGATTATTGGTATATTGTAATTATTTTACTATCAGTTATTTATATTTTTTATAAACTCAATAAGTGGATTGCAAGGAATATTGATTTTAGCGCTATAATTTACAGTTGGAAACAATATTTAAGTGAATTTACTGCACTATTAGTAATTGCCTCTATTTGTTTTTTAGGAGCTAGGGGAGGAGTAAATTTAACACCCATAAACACTTTTGATGCTGCAAGAATTAGTCGTGCTGAATTGGTGCCGCTTATTGTAAATACGCCTTTCCAGTTTTTAATGAGTACCCAACAAGTTGGTTTAACAGCTCAAAACTATTTTGATAACAATACGGTTAAGCAATATTTTAATCCTCAAAAGGCAGTTAATCAGTTAGATACTTTAAAAGTTAAACCCAATATTGTTATTTTAATTTTAGAAAGTGTTGGTAAAGAATATGTTGGTTATTTTAACCAAGGTAAAGGTTATACACCATTTATTGATTCATTAATGAAACAAAGTTTGGTTTTTACCCATGCTTATGCCAATGGAAAACGTTCCATTGAAGGTATTCCAGCAATAGTTGCCTCTTTACCAACTTGGATGGATAACGACTATATGAGCAGCTATTATCAGAGCAATCAGTTAAAAAGCTTAGGTGCATACTTGCAAGATTATGGCTATCAAACAAGTTTTTATCATGGTGGAAAAAATGGAACCATGAGCTTTGATAATTTTACTGCAATAACCAAAGGTGGTAAGTATTTTGGTTTAAATGAATATCCAAATAAAACCGATTTTGATCAACATTGGGGCATTTTTGATGAGCCATATTTGCAGTATTTTGCTAATCAATTATCAAGTAAAAAACAGCCGTTTTATGCTTCATTGTTTACACTTTCATCTCATCATCCTTACAGTATTCCGGAACATTTAAGTGCTAAATTTACTGAGGGTACTTTACCTATACACCGAACTATAAAATATGCTGATTATGCTTTGCAACAATTTTTTGCAAAAGCTAAAAATGAGCCATGGTTTAATAACACTATTTTTATCATTACTGCAGATCATTCAGCCGAAAACGAAAAACCTTATTACCAAACTACTCAAGGTAAATATGAAATTCCGTTGTTTGTGTATAGTGCCAATATTCAATTGGTAAAAGCAGCAGTTAATGACATTACTATCCAACAAATTGATATTTTACCAATGGTATTAAATTACGTTTCTTATCCGAAAGCATTTTATAGTTTTGGAGAAAATTTAGGGCGAAATCATTGGGCGATGCAGCTTACAAACGGTTTCTATCAATACATTACTTGGCCTTATGTATATCATTTTGATGGTAAGGCAGGTTTGGCCTTTTTTGATTTAAAAAAGGATAGTTTTATGCGAACCAATCAACTTAGAAATATGCAATATTTGCCCATTATAAACAAAATGGATAGCGCTGTAAAATGTATTATTCAGCAATATAATAACGATTTGATTAACAATAAAACTCACGTAAAATAAAAACACCATGAATAACCAAATAAAAGTGCTTAAAAATTTTAAAATAATTGCAATAGCTGAAGGTATTTCGTTTTTAGTATTGCTGCTTGTAGCAATGCCTTTAAAATACATGATGCAAATACCTGAACCTGTAAAATACGTGGGCTGGGCACATGGTGTGTTATTTGTGCTTTATGGTGTTTTGTTGCTACAAGTTTTTATAGTTGTAAAATGGAGTTTTATAAAAACTTTGGTAGCATTTTTAGTATCATTTATTCCTTTTGGTACCTTTTGGCTCGATGCCAAAATAAGCAAAGAGATAGCTGAAATGAGATAATGTAAGTTTGAATTTAGTTGAAAGAAGTATTTGGTTGTTTTAGTCTATCAATTTATTAGATTAAATCAATAATTTGACAATACTTTATTTAGGTAAGATTTAAGTAAAATTTTACCATTTTGTTCCATTTTTACTTTTTTGTTTGATTTACTAATTCAGCAGCTTTTTTCAAGTTTTGTACACTTTTATATTCCAAATAACTTTCTACTCCTATCGGAACTAAGCTAGAAGTTAATAGTATTTGTTCCCATTCTTCAATAAATGGAATAGAAAATCCTATGGTGGCGCCAGCTAAAATACCTGCATAATAACTAAAATCGGCTTGTTTTTTTGCTTTTTTTATAAGTTTAACTGCTTGTATATTATTACCAGCAATTCTAGTAAAATCTTCTATACTAATAGGTTCATTACCTTGTTTGATATTATAAACTGTAAAAAAATTGTATTTAATATTTATTTTAGTGGAATCAGTTTGAGCAATGTTTTTTAAACTAAATAATAAAAAGCTTAAAGTAATTAGTTTCTTTAAAGTATTCATAATGGTAAGGGTTTATACTATGCTTAACAAGAAGTATATTATATTGTTTGGTTAATAAATTAATTGCATAAAAAAAGCTGCTTTTTAAGGGCAGCTTTCTAATTTATGAAGCAGTTCAAATTACTTTAAGTTCTTTAATACTTCAATGGCATTTTTGTTACTTGGGTCGTACTCTAAAGCTTTTCTATACATGGCTTTACATTCGTTTTTCATATCTTTTTGTAAGAAATAGTAACCTAAATAATCGTACGATGAAGCTACATTTTTTGATAAACTTGCTTTTTGTTTATTAAATGCAGCTGTATCGGCTGTAACTACTTCAATGTATTTTTCAAATAATTCTTTAGCTACAGTATTTTTTAATAATGAATCCATAGAAGCATTCACATTAGCTCTTTGATACCAAGCATCAGCAAAATCAGGTTTAGCCACATTTATTTTAGCAAATGCCGAATCAGCTTTACCATACATTTTAGCGTTATTGTAATACTTACCAATATTAAAATTATCAATCAAGGTAACCTTTTTAGCTGTGCTTAAGTATTCTTCATAAGTTAAAGCAGCTTCAGTATATTTCTTTTGTTTGTTATAAATCTTAGCAATCTCAACTTTTACATCAGTCTTATTGGCATCAAGGCTTAAGGCTTTGTTCAAGTTAATCAATGCCAAACTATCTTTACCAGTTTTAGATTGTAATTTACCTAAATACTCAAAATCACCGGCAGTTAATTTTTCAACTGCTACTTTACCCATTAGGGTTTCCATTGCTGTCAAACCTTTTTGAAAAGTAGGTGCATCGTTTTTTAAATTACCTGCTTCGTAGCAAGAGTATGCGTATAAACGATTGATATAAATATTATTGGTTTTATCATTTGCTTTAGCTTCTTCTACATTGGTTAATGCCTCAGCATATTCTTTAGCTTTGAATAAAATTAAAGCAAAACGTAATTGATTTGCCGAACTAACCTCAGAGTTTTTTAAATAGTTTTTGTATGATTCTTTAGCCAATGCAAATTTACGTTGAACTGAATAAAACTCAGCTTGGTTTTTAAATGCGGTTGCATAGTTAGGGTCTTTGGCAAATGCAGTATCTAAAGCCTCTTTAGCTACTTGTAAATTTTTTACTCTAATCCAAATCAAGGCTATTTTAGCAAACGCTTTTGGTCTGTTAGGGTCTAATACAGTAGCACGATTATAAAAAGTAGCAGCTTTACTTCCATCAGCCATTTCTAAATAGACATCGCCAGCAGTAGTTAATACATCGTAATCTTCTTTCGAAATATTATAAGCTTCTTCCATCAAAGCTGAAGCTTGTGCTAATAGCTTATTTTCGCCTGCTAACATACCACTACCAATGGCTACTAAACCTTTAGCGTTTACGAATTCATCTTTCTTGTTTTTACATAAAGCAATTGCTTTGTTAAACTGAGCTTGCGCTTCTGTAGTTTTATTATCTTCTAACAATAACTCGCCTAATCCAGCGTATAGTTGCGGAGTTTTAGGTGCAATTGCTATACCCGTATTATATGAAATTAATGCAGAATCAGGTTTGAATAAACTATTGTAAGCTTGGCCTAAGTAGTAGTAAGCCTCGCCATTGGCAGGTTCTTTTTGGATAATTGATTTAAAAATATTTCTAGCTTGTTCAAATTTTTCAAAATCAAGCGACTTTAAACCATCGTTTAAAGTTTGTGCATTTAAAGCAAAACCTCCAATTAAAATGTTTGCCAATAAAACCAGTCGTTTCATATATTCTTTTTGTTTGTAAATTAAATAGTTTTTAGTCAAATTATGTGCCACTACCTTTTCCAAATGTTGGTTTTTAGTAATAAGTAACCAAAATTTAACAATGGGTTGTATCTGTTAATCTTTTAAGCCTAACCATTCTTTTGCTGTTTTATATAAAACCTGCTCTTTTTGTTCTTGGGTTAGTTCTTTCATTTCTTCAATAAATTTACCATGCTCTAAATCGCCAAGTGGAAAAGGAAAATCACTTCCTAATGCAATTTTGTTGGCACCAAACATATTCACCAAAAATTTAAATGTTTCATCATCGTGCACTAAGCTATCAATGTAAAATTTATCCAAATAATTTCTAGGGTCGGCCACTTTATTTACATTACATAAATCGGGTCGAGCATGGTAGGCATGACTTATGCGACCTATGGTTTGCGGAAAACAACCTCCACCATGAGCAAACAAAATACGTACTTTGGGAAATTTATCGAAAATACCACCAAAAATTAAACTACAAATAGCCAAACTTGTTTCGGCTGGCATGCCAATTAACCATGGTAAAAAATATTTAGGCATTCTATCTTGCCCCATCATATCCCACGGATGCACAAAAATAGGCATGTCAGCTTTTTCGGCTGCTGCAAAAAATGGATGGTAATATTCGTCATCCAAATTTCTATGTTCTATATGTGTACCAATTTCAACCCCAGCCAAACCTAATTCGTATTTGCAACGCAACATTTCCTCTATGGCTAATTCAACGTTTTGCATAGGCAAAGTAGCTAAGCCCAATAAGCGTGTTGGGTTTTCATCTTGAATTTTAGCCAAATAATTATTGTAATATTTAGCCCAATCGTGTGTATGTTCAGGTTTAGCCCAATAATAAAATAAAACTGGAATAGGCGAAAGTGCCATTATATCAACACCATGTTCGTCCATATGGGCAATGATACGTTTAGGATCCCAACACAAATCGTCAATGGTTCTAAAAAAGGTACCATCTGCTTTCATCATATTAGCTCTACCTGGCTGAAAATGATCTAAATAAATGAAATCATCGCCATAACCATATTTTTCTTTAAGGTTTGGCATAAATTCAGGTAAAATATGTGCGTGAACGTCTATTTTCATTGGGTAAATATTTGAAATTTACAATTTACGTTAACCTGTCTGACGCCTTACTAGTACAAAAGCCTTTTAATCGTTTGACAGGGTAGCTTAATTGTAAATTCCCGCAATAATAAGTTTATAAAAGTAAATTTTTGAATGATTTTTGGTATGAAGAGTTTAAAAAAAGATGATGGGTTTTTCTATTATTATAAAGTTGCATAATTTAAAATTATTGAGTTTATGAGAATGATTTGAACCATTTGTTAAATGAAATAATTAAACTTAATTCGCAAAAACAATATAGAAAGAAATGAAAAAAAAGATTTTTACAATTATTAGCTTATTAGCAATAGCACAATTTGGTTTTGCTTCGGTTATTATTACCGATTTGAATAAAACTTTAAATGTTACCAATTCCAATGTTCAAATAGATGTAACCGGAGATGGTGCATTTGATTTAACGTTTAATTTTTTTGAAGCAAATGGAGCAATGAGTGTAACCCCACGTATTGGAAATGGAAACTCATTTTATATGGCCACAGGCGCTATTAGTGGAAGTAGTAATTATCCTGTCAAGTTAAAGAATAATAGCACTTTTGAAAATCAAACTAAATGGAAATCATCTGGAATTTTTATTCATAATGAGGCAATAGGTTATACTGATTTTAAAGGTAAAGGAAAGCAGTATATAGGTGGAAAAATGAATTTTACAGGTACGCCTGATACTTTGTATTATTGGGTTTT
Organism: Bacteroidota bacterium; assembly: GCA_027491085.1. GTDB lineage: Bacteria > Bacteroidota > Bacteroidia > UKL13-3 > UKL13-3 > JAAFJM01. Next base: position 258,496 of record JAIXWW010000011.1, on the reverse strand, counting down.
AGTAGAATTAAATACAGAAGGAACTGAATTAAACATCATTAAATGTGGTTTTGAAAACGAGGCAAATACACCCTTAGCCACTGGTAACGAAGCAAAAGTTGAAACCACTTCTGTTTCTTCCTTAAGTAGCAATCCCTCATTCCAAGCTTATCCAAATCCATCAAAAGGGGAAATAAAAATTAATGGAATAACTAACAATACGCAATTAGAAATATTTGATTTGAAAGGGGCATTGGTGAAAAACGATTTAATTAACGAAAATGATTTTATTGATGTTTCTAATTTAAGGAATGGAATTTATTTAATAAAATTAAGAACAAATACAGATAACACATTCACTCAAAAATTAATTATTGAAAATTAAGGTAATGAAAATTAATAAATTTATTTTAACAGTAGTAGCAAGTTCAAGCTTGGTTTTAACCAGCTATGCACAAAAAAACCAGAAAAAAGTTGCTCCTAAAACAAACAAGCAAATGGACAAAAAATTTGAAGTAGAGTGTGATAATTTTGCGGATTTGCAAGTACTTAGATACGAAATAGAAGGTTTTAACAAACTAACTCCTAAACAAAAAGAGTTGGCTTATTACTTATTTGAAGCTGCAAATGCTGGTCGTGATATCATTTACGATCAAAAGTATAAACACAATCTAACCATACGTAAAACAATTGAAGCTATTTTTGAAAGTTATAATGGAATTAGGGATAATGAAGAGTTTAAAAAGTTTGAAACTTATGCAAAACGAGTTTTTTTCTCGAATGGAATTCATCATCATTACTCTAATATAAAATTTATTCCTGAATTTAGTTTTGAATATTTTTCAGAATTAGTAAATACAAGTAATGCTAAATTATTGCCATTAAATGGTTTGTCGGTTGAAGGGTTTTTATCAAAATTAAGACCCATAATATTTGACCCCAATTTTGAAAATAAAACGGTTGATTTAAGTTCGGGAATTGATAATGTAAAAGCATCAGCAAATAATTTTTATGAAGGCGTGACTCAAAAAGAAGTTGAAGAGTATTACGAGGCCAGAATGAAAAAAGATGATGAAGAGCCTATTTCATGGGGTTTAAATAGTAAAATGACCAAAGTAAATGGCGAGATAGTGGAAAAGGTTTGGAAAGTAGAGGGCATGTATGGTCAAGCTATTTCAAAAATTGTTTATTGGTTAGAAAAGGCTGTTAATGTTGCCGAAAATGAAAACCAAAAAACAGCTTTAAAGTTGCTAGTGGAGTATTATAAAACTGGTGATTTGAAAAAATGGGACGAATACAATATTGCTTGGGTAGCTGATGTTAATTCAAGAATTGATGTGGTAAATGGTTTTATTGAGGTGTACGATGATGCTATTGGCAAGCGTGCTAGTTTTGAAAGTGTGGTTTCTATAAAAGATATGGAAGCTACTAAAATGATTGCAAAAATAGCCAAAGAAGCACAATGGTTTGAAGATAATTCCCCAATAGAACCTAACCATAAAAAAACAGAAGTAAAAGGTATAACAGCTAAAGTTATTACTGTGGTTCAAGAGTCGGGTGCTAGTGCCCAATCTACACCAATAGGTATCAACTTACCTAATGCTAATTGGATTCGCCAAAAACATGGAAGTAAGTCGGTTTCTTTAGGAAATATTGTTCATAGTTATAATATAGTTGGAGCCAAAAGCCCAATGTTAAAAGAGTTTGCCGAAAATGCTAAACAAATTGAAAGAGCTAAATTATATGGTTCATTAGCTGGCGATTTGCACACTGATATGCATGAAGTAATAGGACATGCAAGTGGACAAATAAATAAAGGTGTGGGTGACCCAGACCAAACATTGAAAAACTATGCAAGTACTTTGGAAGAGGCACGTGCAGATTTGGTAGCGTTATATTATATACTTGATCAAAAATTAATTGATATAGGTGTTATGCCAAGTTTGGAAGTAGGCATGGCGGAATACGATGGATATATAATGAATGGATTAATTACGCAATTAACTCGTTTGAATGTAGGCGAAAATTTAGAAGAGGCACACATGCGTAACCGCCAGTTAAATGCAAAATGGGCTTACGAAATGGGTAAAAAAGACAATGTTATAGAGTTTGTTAAGCGCGATGGAAAAACTTATGTAAGAGTAAATGATTATAACAAGTTACGTGATTTGTTTGGACAATTATTGAAAGAAATACAAAGAATAAAATCGGAAGGTGATTTTACGGCAGGTGCTAAACTTGTGGAGGATTATGGTGTTAAGGTTGACCAAGATTTATTAAGAGAAGTAAAGGAACGTTTTACTAAACTAAACGTAGCACCTTATAAAGGTTTTATTCAGCCTACTTTGGTACCAGTTATTAAAGATGGAAAAGTGGTAAATGTAACAGTAACTTATCCAAATAATTTCTTGAAAAACCAATTGGAATTAGGGAAAAAGTATGGTTTTTTACCAGCAGTTAACTAGTTAAACTATTATAGTAATTAAAAAGCCAAGACAATTTATATATGTCTTGGCTTTTTTATTTGGTTGGTGTTGATCTCAATAAGGACAAAAAAATAAATACTCAAATAACTTACAACTATTTTAAAGGGAACTAATTTTTTGCTTGCCCTAAAATTTATTTTGCCTTATTTGCAATTAGTTAAAAAATACAAACTATGAAAAATACAAATCATTTAGCAATTGCAATTATTACTTTAATTTTTGCTTGTGGAACCGAAAAAAATGAAATTACTAATGAGGTAAATTCTTTTAAGGCATATACCGACTCCATATTGGCTGCTAATAATGAGTACTTAACAGGAGTTGATACCCTATTTATGGAAGTACCTAAATCGCCAACAGAGCCCGATGTAGTTGTTATTGATACCATTATTGAAAAACACTCAAATTTATTAGATACCACAAACCATTGGAATAACAATTCATTACAAACATTAAATAAATACAATTCAATGGAGCAACATTTGGATTCAGTAAAAAGTAAAATGGATACTAAAACAATGGAATTATATGAGTCAATCAAAATTAAAATGAATGCCATAAAACAGCCAGTTCGTTAGTCTATTTTTCAAGCAATTAAAAGAAGGAATAATAAAATGCATTTGTCTAAATGATTAATGAAACAAGTTTTGTAAATCAGTATATCTTCAGATAAAATAGGTACACTATTAGTTATAGTTTAAATCCTTTTATTTATTTTAGGTTTAATACCAATGTTTCATAAGTAAATCATCAATCAAATATAGGAACTGATTTGAGCGGATTTTTATATCAAGCTGGATTTGGATTTGGTATTTGGGGTAATAAAAACTGGTAGTAAAGAGCTTTTATGTTTTTGCTACTTGGTTATTAAACAACACCTGTAGAGTATAAATTCAAGACAATTCATTTATCCAATCTTTACTGTTTATATTCCGAATAAGTAATAAATGATTTTCCATCAAATAGGTATAAACCTGTTTCTCTTGCACCCACCCAAATATTTCCACTTTTATCTTCTAAAATAGACCAAATACTGTTATTAAGTAAACCCTCTTTTGAAGTAAATTGAGTAAAGGATTTTCCATCAAAACGGCTAAGGCCAGAGCCAGCATCTCCACCAAGCCAAAGGTTTCCGTTTTTGTCTTCCATTATTTTGGTAACACCACCACGTAATCCATCTTTTTTAGTAAAACTGGTAAATGGTTTAGTATCTTTATTTACCGAATCCGAAGGATTAAAGCGGTAAATTCCACCCCAATTGCTAAACCAAATATTGCCATTTTTATCTTGCAATTGAGGCCATGCCCAAGTATTCGGTTTTGGCTTTGGCCCATCTTGAAATAATGCTTCTAATGTAAAGTTGGTGATGGTTTTACCATTGTAACAAAATACACCTTCAGTACCTCGGCCACCAAACCAAATATTACCTGCATTATCTTCCAATATGCGTTCTGCATTGTTATTACTGCTCAAAAAGCCGCCTGATATTTTACCAATGTTAAAGGGAGAAAAAGTTTTTCCATCGTAAATAAAAACGCCATCTATGGTTGCAAACCAAATTTTTCCATTTTTTGCTTGCATCATATTAAATACCCAATGCGAGTTACGGTATAATTCATTCTTGTTAACTGGCTGGTCTTTGGGCAAAGGGATTTTTATTTCAGTAAATAGTTTATCACCTTTTTTTATGGAAGCGGAAGGATTGTAAATACAAAGTCCTACGTGTGTACCTATCCAAATTTTTCCTTCTTTATCTTCTAAAATACACGAAATATTATTGCTGTTAAGGCCATCATCTATTAAATACCTACTAAACTTTTTCCCATCAAATTTATAAAGACCATTTTCGGTAGTGCCAAACCAAAGGTTCCCTGCTTTATCTTCTAAAATACATTGAACACTGCCATATTTTGGGTCACCAATGGTTTTTATCAATTTAGGATGTTCACTTTCTTGATGCAGGTTTTTTTTAACTGATCCGTTACATGCCGTAGCAAAAACTAATAAAGTACAAAAAGTAAAAATTTGAATGGAGGAGCAATATTTTTTCATAGCAATTTTGTTTTTATAACTTAATTGAAATTCTATTTGAATTTATAATTTCAATAAGGCAAAATAAACAATAGATTGTAAGGAGTTTGATATATTGTAATGTATTGATGAATTTTATGTGCATTCAAAAGATGGTAAAATTGAGTCCAAACCTCAAATTTGAGCATGCAACTAGTAGTTTTTGCTAAAAAAACAAATTCAGAAAGGTGCTAAAAATGAACACCCGACTTTTTTTTGTACCTTAAATAATTTACTACATCATCTAATTCTTGTATGGTAAGATTATTTTCTTTAAGTCTATCTTCATGACTAGGATACTGAATTCTGATTTCGTAATCCATTAATTGAGGTAAAGAAAAATCTGGCACCACTTGCTTCCCATCTATCAGTTTATTATGGCAACTAGCGCAAATGGTATTATAAATTATTATTCCTCTATCGCAGCTTTCTTTAAACTCTTTCTTTTTATCATCCGTCATGGTCAAACTATCTTCGGGCATGTCATAAATTGTAGGATTTGCATTTGCAACTTTATTGCTTTCCACAATACTTAAATTTATTTTGCTTTTTTTTACTTTACAATTGATAAGTATAATTGATATAATGCTAAAAAATACTAAGACATATTTTTTCATTAATAACTTCCTCCAATTTTTCGTTTGTTCAAATATTTTAAATTGCTTTTGGGTAATTTTTTTGGTGCCGGTTCAAAAATTACTTTTTCTGTAAGTGAATTGATAAACAAAATCAAATTCTCTTTTTCATTTTCAGTTAAAAGTAGTGAATCTGAAGGTAATGTTTGATTGTTTACATGCAATCCATTGCCATTTCCACCACCTGTATTATAAAAATCAATTACTTGTTCTAAGGTACTAAAAACACCATTGTGCATATATGGTTTGGTAAATGCAGCATTTCTAATTGTTCCAGTTCTAAATGCATTTTTGGTTTCCTTGGCTGGGTTTATTAAATAGCGTCCTAAATCATTGCTAATAGAAGTATAAGCATTATTTTCAGGTACACCTATAACTTCAAATTCAGATCCAATATAAGGAGGTTTTACACCATTAAATTGCGGAGCAAAATGACAAGTGGCACATGCTGCTTTGCCCATAAATAAATTATACCCATTCTTTACTTTTTCGCCAATATCAGTTTGTTTATTCATGGCTGCATCAAAAGGTGCATCATAATTACTAAATTGGCTGTAGTAATAAGTTATTGCAGAAATTATGTGGTCAAACTTTACTGTTTTTTCAGTTGGTGTATATTTTAATAGTTTTTGCAAGGTCTCGTCATATTCCTTACAACTTAATATTTTAGAAAGAACAGAATCTTGGTTGGCATTCATTTCTAAGTTACTTGTAATAACTCCTTTGGTTTGAAGTTGTAAATCAATATGCTTTCCATCAGCCATAATTAAATGGTTGTACGGTGCATTTATTAGGGTAGGTGTGTTTCGTTCTAAAGCATTTTGATTATTAAATTGAATGGCTGTTGAAATAGTAGTATCAGTGAAAAATTGGGTTGGTTTATGGCAAGAGGCACAACTGCGTTCATTGTTTCCTGAAAGTATGGGGTCGTAAAATAATAATTTACCTAACTTATTTATTTCTGTTAAAGCATTTTCATCTATAACTCTTAAATAAATTCCTTTTGTGTTTTGTCCATTATAAAGTTGTTTTGAAAAAATTGAATTAGCATTTTTGTTCAAAGAGTAATCCATTAAACTTTTACTGTAAACCTTGTTTTTAATAATATGTTCTTGGTTAATTTTAAATAAAGGATTGATATGGTCCCGAATAAATGTAAAATGATCAAATTGTTCGAAGTTGTTAGGTTGATTATTTACAAATTGAATGCAGTCATTATAAGTGTTTAAATATAAATTTGATAAACTATTGTTTGGAAAACTTTGATTAAATGAGGTGTAAATTTCATTTACATCAGCAAGCATTATTTTTAACTCTGGAATAATGCTTGATTTATCGGGGCAGTCGAAACCTGTTGTGTATATGCAAGCTAAGTTTAATAAGTAAAGGCGGTTGGATAAATAAAATGTAGGAAATGAGTTAAGCTCCTTAGTTATACTATCCTGTTTGTAAATTTGAGTTGCTTCTATACTTTGATTTAATAAATCAAGTAAATGTGTTTTATCAATGTTTTCTTCTTCTAAATATTGCAATGCCAAAGTAAATCCTGCGCCCTCCCGTTTATATGGTTTTTCATACTTTTCAAAAACTTCTGTTTCCCATTCTACCGGTAAAGGTCCATTGATTTTTTTTTGAGCCAAAGGAGCCAAATACCTAAACCAAAAATCTAGCCCTTTGAAGTTTTTTCTTATCAATAATATTTTATCTTTTATGATTTTAATATTAGAGTTTGTAAGTTGGTTTTGTTGGTTAATTAAATCAATCAATTCATGTTCATTTTGTTCAAACAATGCTAATTTGTTTTTAAAATTTAGCACGTAAGTTTGATGTTCGTTTGTTTTTGTAAACGAAAAAATAATACTAAATACCAATAGACTTAATGACAATGAAACTAATCTTTTTTTCATGTTTATTTAATTAATAACCTAAAAAATGAATAGGCATAATTATCAATTACAAAAAAACATATTTAACAGAACTGAAAGATTAACTTAAAATAACCAATATGTTAAAATAAAATAGCTAAATTGTGAATGGGTTGGAGTTTTGTGTTTTTAGATTGTTAAATTGTTAAAGGATAATCACTGAGTTTGTATAAATGCAGTCATTGAGGTTTTAAAATAGTTATCTAACGAAATATTATACTTTTATAATCTAGCTTAATTACACTTGTAACAAAAAAAACCGCTTTAGTTTTGGTTAAAATGGTTAAAGATTAGACAAGCAATGGGCTTATTTAAATGCTCACTCGAAAGATGTGAGCGATTGTGGAAAAAACGCCTAGTGTAAGCTAACAATTTGCTAAAAAGTGAAAAAATTGGTGAGTGTAAGCTAACAATTTGATAAAAAGTGAAAAAATCGTTCAGTGTAAGGTAACAATTTGGAAAAAAGTGAAAAAAACGCCCAGTGTAAGCTTACAATTTGCTAAAAAGTGAAAAAAATGGTCAGTGTAAGCTTACAATTAGCTAAAAAGTGAAAAAACGCTTTAGTTTTTGGCTAAAGCGGTTTTTTTGTTCTACTAGAGGCTTTTTAAAAGGCTAACGTTTTGGCGCTTGGCGAAGAAGCGGATTTCGAAGCACTAAACTGTCAATACAGCACAAAACCTTATACGAGGCAGAATGTTCATATAACCACTGAACCCGCTTTTTTGCCAAGCGCATGTTAGCACCAGTACTTCTCTGTTTATTTGATTTGATGTCCATTCCAATCTGTCTTTAATGGTTTATGTAGTTCGTGCCAACGTTTGATAAAGATGTCAAAATTTTCGATGTCAGATTTAAAAATATTTGTCAAACGGTTAATACTTTGGTTAAGTCCTCCTTTAGTGAAAAATCGATTTAGTTTATGTCCAGTCAAATATTGGCTACTAAATATTGGTGGGCCTTTAATATCATCACTTCTCAAACGCATTTTTGTCAAACTATTAGGGGGAAGGCAAAATTGAAGGCCGTCAACATTATTTAATTCATCAATTGATTTTGGTGTAGGCTGTATTTCAAAAATATTGAGATTGATTTGCGTCCATTTATCCCCTTTAGCAACATAAATACTCAAGACTTCTATTTGCGAGTTCACTGTCAATCTGCATAATTCGTATTCAAAGTCGTTTAGATTGTTCCGTCCAAACCAAGCTGTCGAAAAAGGAGATTTAGTAAATCCCTTCTCGATGAACAAAGGAATAGCTGTCTCTAAAACAATTTTATTCCTAATATTCAAGAGTTCTTTGTCTGACGGTTTATAAAAAATACTCATGAGCTTTTCTATGTTGTCTTTTAGTATTGGTGCTAACTTCCAAGTAGGGAGTGCGGAAATAACGTTTTGGCGCTTGGCGAAGAAGCGGATTTCGAAGCACTAAACTGTCTGTCAGCACTGAACTTGATTCGAAGCACAAAGCTTCATTTAAGCACTGAACCCGCTTTTTTGCCAAACGCCTGTTAGCAGCCGTTTTTATTTGTTCATTATTCAATTTTAGTCATTGTCGGTTGTCCTGTCAACTCGTTAATTGTGTAATAAATTTTTCTCTGACCGTATTCATTTGTTTGCTTTTTACTTGTCCGAAACTTATAGTTTATTATGATTTGTCCGTTGCTTATTTTGTCTATGAAGGTCTCCGAACAACACCAGTTTAAAAGAGATTGTGTTTTTGAGTTTAGCCATAGATTTTCTTTTTCAATGTTTTCTGGGGTGAATTCATATTCCTTCCATTGCTTAGTCTTTAAGTCGCCAATAATAACTTTGTCCGTACCAATCCAACCTCCCGTTTTCAAAATTGTCCAGTTCTTATATTGTATTAGTTGTTCATCCTTGTTCCATTCTCTACCATAGTATGTCCCACTTCCAATGTCAACAAGACTGTCATTGTTGATTTTGTATTTATAAGAAACATCATACTGCCAAGAATGGTGGTCTGCGTTGTAAACAGAATTACAGACAAGTGTCCCGCCTATGTTTTGTTTTATTTCTGCTTTGTCATATTGTGGGTCAAATGCTGTTGACAAACCATAAATAAAAATAGCAGCAAGTACGACAAAAACTAAAATTGTTATTAAACATCCTTTTTTCATTTCAATAAATCTTATTTATCGGTTGTTTCAGTGTCGTTCATAAAATGGCTGCTAACTTATATATATGTCTCATTTTATAAGACCTATCTGCCTTATTTGGTCAGATAGGTCTCATAAAAAGACTTTTTCAAATACAAACATATTTATTACACCTATTAAAACAAGTTAATTTTAAATTTTAGTTAAAAACAATTGTGTAGTTTTAATAGGTGTTTGGTTTACATGTTAATGCAGAGAACAAAGGAATGCGGATTTCGGAATTTGAATTCGATTGTAAATGAAGGAATGTTATAATATCAAAGTGTTGTTGGTCGGGAGACGCAACAACGGCAGAAAGGTAACGGAATGTGAAGTTCGGAATATGAATTCAGTTGCAAATGTATAACAGCAAGGTTATCAAAACCCTGAAGGGGTTTAATTTGAATAACCACGAATGAAATTCGTGGTCAATGAAACAAGCAACACAAGCAACTACGAAGTAGTTGAATAACCGATACGTAATGCGGATTTAGGAATGTTGAATGTTGAATATGAATTCAGTTAAATGAAGGAATGATATAGTCTCAAAGTGTTGTTGGCGCTTCGTCCGATAGCTATCGGGCTTCTCTCAGCGACCGAACAACGGCAGGCAACTGAATACGAAAGCAATGATTATCCCTTGTTAAGGAGATGCCTTCTGCATGACTGGGCGTGGATTTTAGGATGATAGATGTTGAATTTAGCGTCATCGCGAGGAACGAAGCGATCTCAAGTTATGAAATGCAAAAGCTCGCTTGAGATTGTTTCTCACGCTTTGGCGTGATCGCAATGATGTTTGATGTTGACAATGTTAATGTTAATGGAAAGTAATTAGTTAAAGCAAAGCATCCCGCTTTGCAAGACTTCTGCATGACTTTCAATATTGTTGGTGTGACAGGCTATTCCTCTGTATGGCCATGCTAACAGCCAGAAGCCAGAAGCTAGAAGCAAACAGCCAGCAGCCGAAACAATCCAACATACACTTTTTTACTGACCCACATCATAATGTTATATAAATTTAAACGATACTTTTGAACTATGAAAAAATGGGTGTTTGCAATAGTTATAGTTTCCGTTTTTACGGCTTGCAAAAAAAAGGTTGAAAAGATTAAACCAATTCAACAAGATATTACAGAATCGGTATATGCATCAGGTACCATTAAGGCCGAAAATCAATACCAAGTTTATGCTACCGTTAGTGGCATTATCAATCAAATAATGGTAACCGAAGGTAGTTTGGTACAATTAAATACGCCTTTGGTTTCGGTTCAAAACGAAACCTCAAAATTAAATTCAGAAAATGCCAAACTTGCCGTAGGCTTTAACGATTTTAGTGCTAACCAAAGCAAGTTAAACGATTTAAAAAATACCATAGATTTAACAAAGGCTAAGTTTTTAACCGATTCATCGTTATATGTGCGTCAGCAAAATTTATGGAAACAGCAAGTAGGCTCTCAAAACGATTTAGATCAACGCGAATTGGCTTTTCAAAACTCCAAAACCACGTATTTATCGGCTTTAATTAAGTACCAAGATTTAAAACGTCAGTTACAGTTTACATCGCAACAGGCGCAAAAAAACTTAAGCATTGCCCAAAAGCAGCTCAACGATTTTGTGGTTAAAAGCGAAATAGAAGGCAAGGTGTATAGCATTTTAAAAGAAAAAGGCGAAATGGTAAATAATCAAACACCCATTGCCATTATTGGATCGGCCAACGATTTTAAATTGGAGTTGCAAATAGACGAATACGATATTGTAAAGGTGCAATTAGGGCAATTGGTTTTAATATCGTTAGATAGTTACAAAGGCCAAGTGTATGAGGCTACGGTGAGTAAAATTAACCCCATTATGAACGAAAGAACCAAAACTTTTTTAGTGGAAGCTAAGTTTACCAAAAAGCCGCAAAAATTGTATCCAAACCTTACTGCCGAAGCCAATATTGTAATTCAAACTAAAAAAAATGTAATTACCCTGCCTCGTAATGTGGTAAGCGATGATGGTTTTGTAACTAATGCCAAAGGCGATAAAATAGCAGTAAAAATTGGTTTGAAAGATTATAAAATGGTTGAAATTTTAAGTGGTGTTTCAGTAGCTGACGAATTAATAGTACCTGCCAAATAATGAACATCAAATTACTTTTAACCATAGCCAAATCGCTGTTATTAGCGCGGTGGCGACAAACATTGGTAGCAGCCATTGGAGTAACTTTTAGCATTACCATGTTTATTACTTTGCTTAGTTTTATGAGCGGCCTTAACGATTTGTTGGATGGTTTGATTTTAAACCGAACTGCACATATCAAATTGTTTAACGAAATAAAAGCCACCAAAGACCAACCTATTGATTTGTCGGATAAATTTAAAAGCAGTTATCATTTTATACATTCTATAAAACCAAGTAATGCCAGGCAAGAAATTTATAATAATGGAGCCATTTTAAAAGCATTGCATAGCGATAACAGGGTAAAAGGCATTGCACCTAAAATTATAGCGCAAGTGTTTTACAATGTGGGTGCTATTGACATTACAGGTGTTATAAATGGCATAGATGTAGAAGCTGAAAACAAGTTATTTTTCTTTAACGATTATGTAACTGCGGGCAATTATATTGATTTACTGAATGTGCCTAATAGCATTATTTTAGGTAAAGGAGCTGCCGAAAAAATGTTGGCTAATATTGGCGATGTGATACAAATTACTACTCCTAAAGGCGATAGAATTCAGTTGAAAGTAGTTGGCTTTTTTCAATCGGGATTGGTTGAGTTAGATAAAGTACAAAGTTATTGCTCGTTAACTACCACTCAGAAATTATTAGGTAAGTCGAGTAATTACATTACCGATATTCAAGTTAAATTGAACGACATGACCACTGCACCTATATTGGCTAAAGAATATGCCAATACTTTTGGAATAGATGCCGAAGATATTCAAACAGCTAACTCACAGTTTGAAACTGGAAGTTCTATAAGAACATTGATTTCGTATGCAGTAGGAATAACGCTTTTAATAGTGGCCGGTTTTGGTATTTACAATATTTTAAACATGATGATTTACGAAAAAATGGATTCCATTGCCATTTTAAAAGCCACAGGTTTTTCGGGTAAAGATGTAAATACCATATTTGTGGTAATAGCTTTAAGCATTGGTTTTTTTGGTGGTTTGGTAGGGCTTTTGTTCGGTTTTGGGTTGTCGTCTCTTATTGATCAAATTCCGTTTAATACAGCTTCATTACCTACTATTAAAACTTATCCTATTAATTACAATCCTAAGTTTTATACCATAGGCATTACCTTTTCGTTAATCACCACCTACTTTGCTGGTTTATTTCCTGCGCGCAAAGCCAGTAAAATAGACCCTGTAGTAATAATAAGAGGAAAATAATATGAGCCAAATAGTATTACAAGCAAAGGGAATTAACAAAAGTTTTCACGACCCTATTACCATTCAAATTTTAAAAGACATCAACTTTACGGTTAATAAAGGCGAGTTTGTGTCGGTAATAGGAAAATCAGGCTGTGGCAAGTCAACCTTGCTTTATATTTTATCAACCATGGATACCGATTTTCAGGGCGAGTTATTGATAGATGGCGAAAGCACTAGGAATAAAAAAGAAGGTCAGTTGGCTTTGGTGCGCAACGAAAAAATAGGTTTTGTATTTCAGTTTCATTATTTGTTAAACGAGTTCAGTGTGCTGCGCAATGTGATGTTGCCGGGTTTGAAACTAGGCAAATACTCGGAAGAAGAAGTAGAACACAGAGCCATGCAAAAATTGAAGATTTTAGGCATTGAAAACGAAGCCCACAAAATGGCCAATCAACTTTCGGGCGGGCAAAAACAGCGTGTAGCCATAGCCCGCGCCTTGATTAACGATCCATTGATAATTATGGGAGATGAACCAACAGGAAATTTGGACAAAAAAAATGGTAAAATTGTATTCGATATTTTTCAAGAACTAGCACAAGAATTTAAGCAAACCTTATTAATTGTAACCCATGATAACGAATTTGCCAACAGCACCGACCGCATTATTGAAATGGAAGATGGACGCATTGTTAAATTATGATTTTTGATTTTTGAATGCTGAATTAAGAATGTTGGATTTTGAATGATGAATTATAAATTACGAATTATGAATTGCCACATGTTCCGAAAACTTTCGAGAATTAGCCTGTGGATGATGTGATGAACTAAGTACTAAAAACTAAGAATTAAACTTTAACACATTAACACTTCAACAACTCAACTCTTCAAAACATAAACACTTAAACACCCCAACACATAAACACTTTTAAAAAACATGGAAACAATTCAAGGAAAAGATTTTTCGAATTGTAAATTATCAAATATGGAATACGATTCGGTGCTATTTGCTGATTGTAATTTATCTAAAGCTGATTTATCGGGAGTAGCCTTTATTGATTGTACTTTTAAAACCTGCGATATGAGTTTGGTTAAGGTAAATAATACTGCATTTAACAATGCGCAGTTTATCAATTGTAAGTTATTAGGCATTGATTTCAGTAGGTGTAAAGACTTTTTATTATCGTTTAACTTCGATACCTGCACCCTCGATTTTGCTTCGTTTTATCAAAAGAAAATAAAGAAAACAATTTTTAAAGATTGCAGTATCAAAGAAGTTGATTTTAACGAAACCGATTTAACTGAATCTAGGTTTGTGGAATGCGATTTAACATTGGCCGTTTTCCAACAGAGTATTTTAGAAAAAGTAGATTTTAGAAAAGCTTATAATTATGGAATTGACCTAGAAGTAAACAAGGTGAAAAATGCCCGTTTCGCTTCCTCAGGCTTGTCGGGTTTATTGTTAAAATACCCAATTATTATTGATTAAAAGCAGCTCTGTTTGAATTAAATTAACTAACTAAAAATAGTTTTAAAATCAATAGTTAAGATGGAAGTACATTTGCTTAATACATCAATCATAACATTAATAAGACAGTAGGGGTGAAAAGCAATTTATGATAGATTCTACTAAAATGATTACCTAAATCAATTTTAAAATTGGCTTTTAAATAGGAATTTTGTAACAAATATCCTTGTTCAATCATTAAAATAATAATTAAATTGCAACATGAATAAGCGCGTTATACTTTTAATTTTAGATGGCTGGGGACAAGGAACCAAATACCCAGGCAATGCTATTGAATTAGCTAATACTCCAAACTTTGATCATTTAATAAAAACCAATCCACACTGCTTATTAAAAACCAGTGGTGAGTCGGTTGGATTGCCCGATGGGCAAATGGGAAACAGCGAAGTAGGTCATATGAATATTGGTGCGGGCAGGGTGGTTTATCAGCAGTTGGTATTGATTGATAAAATGTTTCGCGAAAATAAAGTAGCTGAAATTGCAGTATTAAAAAATGCCATTGAATATGCAAAAACCAACCACAAAAAAATCCATTTAATAGGTTTATTAAGCGATGGTGGCGTGCATAGCAGCTTAAATCATTTAAAAGGATTATGCTCTATTTTTAAAGAAGCTGATTTTAGTGATTTTTATCTGCACGCTTTTACCGATGGCCGCGATACTGACCCCAATAATGGCATCAATTATTTAAAAGATACTTTGCAACATTTAGGAAAAACCAATGGAAAATTGGCGAGTGTTATAGGTAGGTATTACGCCATGGACCGCGATAAACGTTGGGAGAGAGTAAAGCTGGCTTATGATTTAATGGTGAATGGAACTGGCGAAAAAACTAACGATATTTTAGCAACTATTCAGCAAAAATATGATGCAGGCGAAACCGATGAGTTTTTAAAACCATTGGTATGTGTAAATGAAAATAACAATGCTTTAGCCACTATTAGTCCTGATGATGTAGTTATTTGTTTTAACTTCAGAACCGATAGAGGCCGCGAAATTACACAAGCTTTAACGCAAGAAGATTTTGCAGAGCAGCAAATGAAAAAATTGCCTTTAAAATACATTACGTTAACAGCTTACGATAAAAACTTTAAAAACGTAGAGGTAATGTTTGCCGATATTGAGTTAAATAATACTTTAGGCGAAGTGTTGGAAACCAACAATAAAAAGCAAGTGCGCATAGCCGAAACCGAAAAATATCCGCATGTAACTTTCTTTTTTAGTGGCGGACAAGAAAAGGAATTTACGGGTGAAACACGCCACATGGCACCATCACCAAAGGATGTGCCCACTTACGATTTTAAACCTGAAATGAATGCTGAAGGTGTTTGTCAATTTACCTTAGATGAAATAGCCAAAAACGAAGCTGATTTTATGGTGGTAAATTTTGCAAATCCTGATATGGTGGGACATACAGGTGTGATTAGTGCCGAAATAAAAGCAGTAGAAAAAGTAGATGAATGTTTGGGACGAATTGTTCCTGAAGGTTTAAAAAATGGCTACTCGTTTTTAATTACTGCCGACCATGGAAATGGTGAATTTATGCTAAACGAAGATGGCTCGGCCAATACAGCGCACACCACTAATGAAGTGCCTTGTATTTTGGTAGAAACAGAACACACACATCATTTAAATAATGGAAAATTAGCCGATTTAGCTCCAACTGTATTGGCATTAATGGGCATAAACCAACCAACAGAAATGGATGGCAAATGCTTGATTAATAAAAATAAAGAAGCATTTGCTTTGTAAGTTTTTTAGTATTTAACTATTAAATCTAGTTTGTTATTAATAATGTAATTTTTGAAACTAATATTTAGTGTTCTATTAGCATAAAATATTTCTTCTTTATGGCTAATTTGAAATTTGTTTTCATAAAAAATCCCGTTCAATTATGAACGGGATTTTTTAGTTTTATTATTTGGCTTTTCTAAACAAGTATCTTGTTATAAAAATACCGTTACTGGTAGAGCCATTGCTCATATTAGTTTGTGCTCCTGAGGTTACTTCAGTTAATTCCCAACCACTATTGGTCCACTCATTTATTTTGTCAACTATTGCTCTATCGTTATTGGCAATATTGCCAAAATTAATTCCTACTAAACTATAAAAATTCAATAAATCTTTTTCAACCAAAGTACCTTTTTCATCGGTTGTTAAAATTCTTGAACGACCCATACCCCCTGAAATGATTGACTCAACAGTGGAAAATTGTTTGTATTCATAAACTGTTGAATTTGATTGTTTGGTTGAGTTTTTGAATGAAAGTCCTGCAAAGATTGCCACGGCAATAATGGTTGCTGGAAGTAAGTTTTTTAGAATGTTTTTCATGAATGTTTTTATTAAGTTTGAAAAACAAATAAACAAAAAAACAAAATGAAAAAACTATTTTTATTAATTCTAGTATTATGCACCATTAATAGTGTTTTAAAAGCCCAATATGTGAACCTTAAAATAAGTAAATTAAAGATTGTTGTATCAAAAAAGGATACCTTGATGGGAAATGACAATCAAGTAATTTTAAAAAATAATAGAAGTAAAGAAGAAGTAGAAATTTATAATAATAATGATTTAGTTATCAAAGCCACCTATCAAGTAAGTACCAATAATGGCGTAAGAAGAAGTAATTTAAAAAAGTCAGCCGTTAATGTGGATGTAAATTATACGTTTATTTATAAAGGGAAAAAGAACAAAATCAAAACCGAACGCATATTTTACCTTGATGACGATAAAAAGTTTGAAGAGGCACAAACAGCAGTATTTAAAGAAGGAATTAACAATAAATTGATAGCTATAATGTATGAGTGCATTTTGGAATAAAACAAAAAATCCCGTTCAAGCCTGAACGGGATTTTTTGTTTTATTAGTGATAATTAATATCCAGGCTTATCTTCTTTATCCTTCAATCTTTCTTTGATGTCTAAGCGGTGTTTTCTGGCTGTGTCAATTGCTATGTCGTAACCAGCATCAGCATGACGGATAACACCCATAGCAGGGTCGTTGTGTAATACACGTTTTAACCTGCGTGCTGCATCTTCAGTTCCATCTGCAACAATCACCATTCCTGCATGAATGCTATAGCCCATTCCAACTCCACCACCATGATGGATTGAAACCCAACTAGCACCACCTGCAGTATTGATCAACGAATTTAAAATTGGCCAATCTGCCACAGCATCGCTACCATCTTTCATGGCTTCTGTTTCTCGGTTTGGCGAAGCCACCGAACCTGTATCTAAATGATCTCTTCCAATAACGATTGGGCCTTTTACTTTTCCGGTTCTTACCAATTCATTAAAAGCCAAGGCCGCTTTTTCTCTATCTCCTTGTCCTATCCAGCAAATACGTGCAGGCAATCCTTGGAAAGCAATACGCTCTTGCGCCATATCTAACCAACGGTGCAATGAAGTATTTTCAGGAAATAATTCTTTCATTACTTGGTCGGTTACATAAATATCGTTAGGATCACCACTTAAAGCCACCCAACGGAAAGGACCTTTTCCTTCGCAAAACAAAGGACGAATATAAGCAGGTACGAAACCTGGGAATGAGAATGCATTTTCTACATGACGTTGGTCTTTTGCTTGTCCACGTAAGTTATTTCCATAATCAAAAACAATAGCACCTTTTTGCTGTAACTTAATCATTAATTTTACATGGTGTGCCATGGTATCTAACGATTTTTCTACATATTTATCTGGCTCAACTTTACGCATATGGTCGGCCACTTCCTCAGCTATTCCTTCAGGATAATAACCGTTTAATGGATCGTGAGCTGAGGTTTGGTCAGTCAATAAATCAGGAGTAATATTACGTTCTATTAAACGTTCCAATAAATCAATTACATTACAAAGCACGCCAATTGAAAGGCGTTTGCCTTCAGCTTTGGCTTTTAAAGCCATGTCAATAGCTTGGTCAATATCACGGCTCATTACGTCTAAATAACGCGTTTCTATACGTTTTTTAATACGCCATTCTACCATTTCAGCAGCCAAACAAACACCATCACACATGGTAACAGAAAGTGGTTGAGCACCACCCATTCCACCTAAACCAGCTGTTACAGTTAAAGTTCCTTTTAAAGTACCTCCAAAATGTTGGCGAGCAGCTTCGGCAAATGTTTCGTAAGTTCCTTGTACAATTCCTTGCGAACCAATGTAAATCCAACTTCCGGCAGTCATTTGGCCATACATCATTAAACCTTTTTTATCTAACTCATGAAAAGTTTCCCAATTAGCCCATTTAGGCACTAACATAGAGTTTGAAATTAAAACCCTAGGAGCATCTTTATGGGTAGGTAAAATACCAACGGGCTTACCACTTTGAATTAAAAGGGTTTCGTCTTCCTCTAAATCTTGTAAAGCTTTTACTATTAAATCAAAACTTTCCCAATTGCGGGCAGCTTTTCCTATGCCACCATAAACCACTAAATCGTCTGGCTTTTCGGCCACATCAGGGTCTAGATTATTGTATAGCATGCGCAAAGCAGCCTCTTGAACCCAACCTTTGCAACTTAATGTATTGCCTGTGGCAGCGTGTAAATCTGTATGTTTTGTCATTTTATAATAAGTAGTTTATAGTAAAAAGTAATTTTCAAAAGTATTGTTTTACAACAATAAAAAATGCTGCTATAAATAAAATCAGTTTATTTTTAAAAACATAAAAAAACCTGCATTTTTAAAATGCAGGTTTTTTTATTGAATAATATTGTTGTTAAGCGTTTACTGCATTTTCAAGCAACATTTTCTTAACTTGTATTCTAATTGATTTGGCATCAAAACCACATTCAGCATAAAGTTCTGGTTGTTCGCCATGTTCTGTAATTTTATCAGGCATGCCTAGCATTTTAACAGATGCATGGTAATTATTTTCAGCCATAAATTCTAAAATAGCGCTACCAGCTCCACCAACTATGGTTCCATCTTCTACAGTGATGACTTTAGTATATTTTCCAAAAACCTCATGCAACATTTCTGTATCAATTGGTTTTACAAAACGTAAATCGTAATGGGCTATATTGATGCCTTCTTCAGTTAATTTTTCAATGGCTTCCGCAGCTAAATTTCCTGCTGTTCCAAATGATACAATGGCAACATCATCACCATCTTTTAACTTACGGCCTTTACCAATTGGTAATTCTTGTAATGGCGTTTTCCAATTAGGAGTGGTGCCATTTCCGCGAGGATAACGAATAGAGAATGGTCCTACATTTTTATCTAATGAAGCAGTATACATTAAGTTACGTAATTCTTCCTCGTTCATTGGTGCTGAAACTACCATATTTGGTACACAACGCATGTAAGGAATATCAATCATTCCGTGATGTGTTTGTCCATCGGCACCAGCTAAACCAGCTCTATCCATGCAAAAAACTACATGTAAGTTTTGAAGAGCTACATCGTGTACGACTTGGTCGTAAGCACGCTGCATAAACGATGAATAAATATTACAAAAAGGAACCAAACCTTGAGTAGCTAATCCTGCTGAAAATGTTACCGCATGTTGCTCTGCAATTCCCACATCAAAAGCTCTGTCAGGCATAGCTTTCATCATAATATTCAATGATGAACCCGAAGGCATAGCAGGTGTAATACCCACTATTTTTTTATTTTCTTCAGCTAGTTCTACCAAAGTATTTCCAAATACATCTTGGTATTTAGGTGGTTGTGGTTTTTCTGAAACTGTTTTAAAAATTTCGCCAGTAACTTTATCAAACAAACCTGGAGCATGCCATTTGGTTTGGTCTTTTTCGGCCAAGGCATAACCTTTTCCTTTAACTGTTACACAATGCAATAATTTGGGCCCAGGAATCTTTTTTAAATCTTCTAAAACTTTAACCAAATGGTTTACATCATGTCCATCTACTGGGCCAAAATACCTGAATCTTAACGATTCAAACATATTGCTTTGGCGCAATAAACCTGATTTTAAAGTATCATGAATTTTTGAGATTACATCGCTCGAAAACTTGCCAACTTTATCTAATTTATTTAAAGCTTTCCAAACATCATCCTTAAATTTATTGTATGTTGGACTAGTAGTAATATCAGTTAAATATTCTTTTAAAGCACCTACATTGGGGTCAATGCTCATGCAATTATCATTTAAAATTACAATGATATTGCTGTTTTCAACACCTGCATGGTTTAAACCTTCAAATGCCAAACCCGCTGTCATGGCACCATCGCCAATTATGGCAATATGTTGTCTATCTAATTCACCTTTTAAGCGCGAAGCCACAGCCATGCCCAATGCAGCAGAGATAGAAGTTGATGAATGGCCTACACCAAAAGTATCGTATTCGCTTTCAGCGCGTTTTGGAAAGCCTGAAATGCCTTTGTAAACCCTATTGGTATAAAATTTATCTCTTCTGCCAGTTAATATTTTATGCCCATAAGCTTGGTGACCTACGTCCCAAACTAATTGGTCGTAAGGTGTGTTGAAAGCGTAATGCAAAGCTACCGAAAGCTCCACTACACCTAAACTAGCACCAAAGTGCCCACCATAAACTGAAACAGTATCAATAATATACTGACGTAAATCTGCACAAACATTAACTAAATCAGCTTCATCTACTTTACGTAAATCAGCTGGAAACTTAATGGGGTCTAAATATTGTCCGGCTTTTATCTCCATGTTGTATTAACAAACGATACTTTTTGAATTTTGTTTGCTATTATTTTAAATTAATTACAAAAGCGCAAATTAACTGTTTACTTCAAATTTTAAAACTGCTTTATATTACTCAATTACTAGTTTTTGAGTATGCGAATAATTGCTGTTTTTGAAGTTAATTAAATTTAATCCTTTAGGTAAATCAGCTACATCAATAGTGCCATTGTTTGCTTGTAAAGTTTTAGTTGTTAATACTTTACCTGCCAAATCTGTAATGGTAACTGTCGTGTTTTTTTCAATTAGGTTTTGAGTTTCAATTTGCAAAATATTTTTTACGGGATTAGGGTAAAAATTAAATTTAGGAGTAGGCGCAATATTTTGAACACTATTTTTACCACCTGTAATGTAAAAATCAATGGTGCTTGAGTCAAGACGCTCTAACTGAAAACCTAAACCTTGTACAGTTATCCATGAACGTACATAAACTTTAATTTCATAGTATTTTAAATTTGTTGAATCAGCTTTCCCTGAAAGTAAAGCACAACCTTTATCTCCACCTTTCCAAGTGCAGTTTGAAACATTACATGCCCAAGTAAATCCTGGAGGGACATTTTTTATTGTTTCAGCTCTGGCAGAATCTATAGTGGCATTATAATTTTGACCAGAATAAACTAATGAGGTATCTTTAGGAGTTTTAAAGGAAATTATGGTTGAATAATCCTTATTTACATTGCCATTCGGCAATATGCTAGGACTTATTCCATTGGTATTCCAATTTGGATCAGGGGTGCATTGCGCATAGCCTAAAAAGGCTGAAAAAGTTAATAAAGTAAGTAAATAAATTTTTTTCATAATGGTATTGTTTAATTCAAATGTAAATAAGCTTTTGATATATATTTAATTATTTTTTCAGTTGCACCAATATTTGCGGTAATTTCTTGTTTTGCCTTATCGCCTAATTCATTTCTCCAAAGGTCATCTGTCAATAATTTATTAAAATAACTATTAAACTCTTCTTGGCTTTTTACACATAAAGCACCTTTAATTTTTACAAATTCTATTGCCTCTGGGAAATACCCTATTTTATTTCCAAAAATAATGGCATTACCAAAAGTTGCTGCTTCCAAAATATTATGTAATCCTTTGTTTTTAAAACCACCACCAATAAATGAAATATCAGCGTATTTATATATTTTGCTTAACATGCCTATATTATCAATTACAAGTGATTGGTAATTAAAAATATTAGTTGCATTGGCATTGCTATATCGAATTATTTTTTTGGGAATTATTTTTTCTATTTCTAACAATCGCTCCTCGTTAATAAAATGAGGAGCGATAATTAACTTGTAATTTTTTCCTTGATATTCATTTAAAAAACTAGTTAACATTTCCTCTTCAAATTTGTAACTACTTCCAATAACTATTAATAAATTATCACCTTTAAACAACTCAATTAATGGTAGATTTTCTGTTTGCTTTAGTGTATTAAAAACCCTATCAAATCTTGTATCTCCGGTGGTTTGTACATGATTAATATTTATCGTATTTAGCAACTTAGTACTTGTTTCGTTTTGAGTAAAAATAAAGCTAAAGTCACTAAGTAATTGCTTGTAAAATACAGCATATTTTTTAAAATAAATTTGGTTGGAATGAAAGCCAGCTGCAATAAGGAAAGTAGGGATATTATTATTTTTTAACTGTGTTAAATAGTGAAACCAAAAATCGTATTTAACCCAAAAAACCATAGAAGGTTTAAAAAGTTTGATTAAGGCTTGTGCATTTTTTTTAGAGTCGTTAGGTAAGTAAAAAATGTAATCTGCTATGGAATCATTTTTCCGCGGTTCGTATCCTGATGGTGAAAAAATAGTAACAATTATTTTATGGTATGGGCAAACTAATTTTATTTGTTCAATTACAGGTCGGGCTTGCTCAAATTCTCCTAATGAAGCTACATGAAACCAAATACTTTTTCTACTATCATGAATTATTTTTTTTGTGATTAATTCAATTAAATCTTTTCGGCCCTCTACAAATAATTTTGCCCTTTTATTAAATGGTGAAATTATTTTAACTATTAAAAAATAGCTATTGGTGCTTATGAGATAAAGTAAATAACCTAAATACCACATATTTACTTTGTTTCAAAATTAAACTCATCATTTTTGTTACTTAAATAAATAGGTATCATCCAGGCAAATCGAAAAGCTGTTATGTTATCTTGTTTGCTGCCAGTGTCGTATTGTTTTGTATCGTAATTAAATTCCCTCAAATTTTTGGTGAATGCTTGTGTGAAATCAACACCAATGTAAAAGTTAATTAATCTATTTTCTGATTGGTAAAAGTAGCCAATAAATTGGTTGGTGGCTGGTCCTGCATGTAATCTATCGTAACCTCGCTGGTTAGCTTCATTAAGCTGAGCAACTGTACTTTGAGGAATATTAAAATTTAAATAATGCATTAAATAACCAGCGCCTGCCTGAACAAAAAAGCCATGATTTTTATTGAATCTTGCTATTGGAAAAACCTTTCCGATTTTTACAAATCCATTAAAGCCCCTCATTGTAATATCAACAGTTGCTGGGGTTCCATTGTTTGAGTTAAAAATATAGTTATTGCTGTTGGTTAAATTAATTAAATTAACGGCTTCGCTTTTAATATTTTCAGAAAGCATAAAACTGCCTTCAGTACTTAAAACCCAATTTGTTTGACTTTTATAATTTACACCAAAGCCTAAGCCATGACTTATTCCATACATCTTTGACCAATCACCACTTGGGTTTTGTCCATTGTATATAAATTGAAAATTAAAAATTTTATTACTGTAATCATCACCTTTTTTTTGTGCAAACGATAAATTACTTATCAATAATAAAATAAATAACAACGTATGGTTGCTTTTTAACATAGGTACAAATATATCTTATAAACTAGAATTGAATAATTTTAATTGGCATTTTTTTGTCAAATTGCCTTTAAATAAAACTCCATTTGTTTGGCCAAATAGTATAAATCTTTATTATCTCCTGTATCTATTGTTATGTCAAATAATTGAGTTGCAAGGTTCATTTGGGCTCCTAGCTGATATTTGGCTTTACTCAAAACCGAAACACCTTGGAGTGATATATTTTCTTCATGGTAAACATTAAAAAGTAAATCAAAGGGGGTATCAATGAACCTGCCAATTTTTTCAGCACTAGGTAAATTGAAAAAATTAAGTTTTTCTTTCCAATAAAATTCGCTGCTAATGTGTGGTACTTTTTTGTGACTTAATTCCTTTTCATTTACAAATCCTAGTAAATAAACTTTTTTCCCTTCATTTCTAAGGTCACTAGCAAACTGTTGGATTTTTTGTTCGTTGTTGCTTTCGCTAGCATTATAAATAATTCCAATTTCTTGTGCTTTATCAAAAGGCATAAATAAGTGCCTGTTTTTTTTAGCACTTACCTGATTGCTTAAAATTATTTTCCCAATAAAGTTCTTAATATTATCAAACATAATTTTTAATTTGATTAATCGTTAATAAGCAATTTTGCATAGAATAAAGGATTACGCAATTTTGCTCTCAAATCTAGGTCTTCAAACATACAACTAATTGTTTCGCGTAAGGCTCTATTTTTATTGGCTTTATTTACCACGAAATTAAATAACCATGGGTATTTACATAACTTTTGCATGGTATGGCTCAGTTTTAATTCATCCCATTGTCTGTCGTAAAAGGCAGTATCGTATTGTTGGTTAAAGCTTGCACTAAAGTTATTTTGAGTTATGCAGTTTTGAATATGTGCAGCAGCCAACATGCCGCTATACATGGCATTTCCTATTCCTTCGCCTGTAAATGGATCAATTAAACTTGCAGCATCGCCAGTAAGTAAAAAGTTATCGCCACTAATTATACGTTTTTTGCTGCCTAAAGGCAATCCCCAACCTTGAATTTTGCCCACTAAATTAGCATTTGCAAAACGGTGTTTTATTTTAGGATTATTGGCAATGGCGCGCAACATATCTTCTTTTAAATTCACTTTTTTTGCACTAACCGATGAGCTTAACATGCCCGCACCCACATTGGCTTGTCCATTTGGTAATGGAAAAATCCAAAAATAACCTGGCAGCAGTTCTTCTAAAAAGTGTAGTTCTATAAAATTTTGGGCATGTAACTCGGTAACACCTTCGTAGTAAGCTCTAATTCCTGCACAGTAATGGTCGTTTTCTTTTTTTATATTTGACAGTTTTTTCGCTACAATAGAGCGGTCACCCTCAGCTCCAATCAACATTTTTACATCTTTAATTTCAAATTCTTCGCTTTGATTTTTAAGAAGTAAGGTAATACCATTATTGGTTTTTTCTACATTTATTAGTTCAGTTCCATCAAATACTTGCGCATAATTTCGGTCTAATCTGTTAAATAAACTGGCATCAAAATCAATGCGTTTACTAATAAAACCAGGCGCATGCGTTTCTTTACTAATATCGTTTTTAAACGGAATATCAATTGATTTACCATTAGGCGCTACAAATTTTACGCCCCAACTTGGCAAAAATTGATTGCTATTTTGGTTGTAATCATAAATCATTTGCTCATTAAGCTGCTTCATAACATATACCACTTTTCCACTTAAAGCATCTCCACAAACTTTATCGCGAGGAAACAATGCCTTGTCAATAATAGTATGCGGAATATTATTCTTAGCTAAAAAAAGCGATGTGCTGCAACCTGCGGGTCCTGCGCCTATAATTACAATGTCAGTTGGTTTCATTTAGTGGGTGCAATTTAAATAAAAGCAGCATTTTATTACTGCTAAAAATTGGTGATACTAAAATAAAAAAGGCCACCTATAAAAGGCAGCCTTAGCTATATTAATAATTTTTAGTTATTAAAATGGTAAATCGTCCGAAGCGCTATCATCGCTGCTAAACGACATGTTTGCAGGTGCTTCAAAGTTATTTTGAGGAGCACTTGGTTGGAAATTGTTTTGAGGAGCGCTATTACTAGCACCTACTGCACTTACTTTCCAAGCATTTAAATTGGTATAATATCTGCCGTTATATTCTCTGCTTTCAGCATCAAAACTTACAACCACTTCTTGTCCAAGTACTACAGGGTTTTGGTCTATTTTAGCACCCATTAAACTAAATAATACTTTTTTAGGGTATTGATCGCCTGTTTCTATAACAAACTCTTGTTTGCGCCATTGGCCATTTTTACCTTCGCCAGTAACTAATGGCATGGTTAAAATTACTTTTCCTTTCAAATCCATGTGGCAAATAAAATACTTTATTTTTTATATTAAAGGAGTGTGTAAAAGTTTTTTTTTCAAAAACCTTCCAAACTTTATGAGGCCTATGGACAAGTTTTGTAATGGTAAACACAAATAGTTATAATAATTAATCCCATTCATTCTCTTCATTCCTTTTATTTACATTTGCGCAGTAATGCAAACACCACATTTAAAAGAAATCATTTCATCGTTACCTGAAACACCCGGTATTTACAAGTATTTTGATAAAGATGGAACGCTTATTTATATTGGCAAAGCCAAAAGTTTAAAAAAACGTGTAAGCAGTTATTTTAATAAAAATCACCACGATAGCAGAAAAACAGAAATGTTGGTTAGCCGCATTTGTAATATTGAATTTACATTAGTAGAAACGGAAATTGATGCTTTAATATTAGAAAATTCTTTAATCAAAAAATACAAGCCAAAGTTCAATATTAGCTTAAGAGATGATAAAACATATCCATTTATCTGTGTAAAGCAAGAACGTTTTCCAAGAATTTTTCCAACTAGAAACCATATAAAAGATGGAAGCGAATATTTTGGCCCTTATGCTTCGGGAAATATGATGTATACCATTTTAGATTTAATAAAAACCATTTATCCACTTCGCAATTGCAGTTTCAATTTGTCAGAAAAAAATATAAATGAATTTAAATTTAAAACGTGTTTGGAGTTTGATATTGGCAACTGCAAAGCGCCTTGCGTTGGATTGATGAAAGAACAAGAATACACTCAAAATATAAAAAATATAAAAAGCATTTTACGAGGAAACTTAGGTGAGGTTAAAACTCATTTACGCCAGTTTATGCAAGCTGCAGCAGATGAACTTAAATTTGAAGAAGCCGCACGTTACAAGCGTAAGTTAGATGCTTTGGAAAATTACCAAGGAAAATCTACCATAGTTTCTAGTATTTTGAATGATGTAGATGTATTTAGTGTGGTTAGTGATGAAAAATTTGCATTTATCAATTATTTAAAAGTATCGAATGGAATCATTATTCAAACGCAAACTTTTGAGGTAAAGAAAAAAATGGAAGAAACCGATGCGGAATTATTGAGTTTTGCCATTGCTGAGGTAAGAGATGAATACCACAGTACTAGTAAAGAAATCATTGTTCCGTTTGAGCTAGATTGGAGTACCGAAAAAATAGAAATTACTGTTCCTAAGGCAGGCGATAGAAAAAAGTTATTAGACTTATCACTTAAAAATGCACTTTATTACAAAAAAGATAAATTAACCAAATATGAGGCTGTTAATCCTGAGCTGAAAGTAGATAGAGTTCTAACTCAAATGAAAAATGATTTGCGTTTAAAGGATTTACCACATCATATTGAATGTTTTGATAACTCGAATTTACAAGGTACTAACCCGGTTTCGGCTTGTGTGGTATTCAAAGATGCAAAACCAAGTAAAAAGGATTACCGTATATTTAACGTAAAAACGGTGGAGGGTCCTGATGATTTTGCCACCATGGAGGAAGTTATTTACAGGCGCTATAAACGTTTAATTGAGGAGGAGCAACCACTACCCAACTTAATAATAATTGATGGA
Organism: Bacteroidota bacterium; assembly: GCA_027491085.1. Lineage (GTDB taxonomy): Bacteria > Bacteroidota > Bacteroidia > UKL13-3 > UKL13-3 > JAAFJM01. Next base: position 230,911 of record JAIXWW010000011.1, on the reverse strand, counting down.
GGAAAAGGTCAATTAAGTTCGGCTATTAGCAGTTTGGTAAAACTCAATTTATATGGTAAAATACCTGTTATTGGTATTGCCAAAAGATTGGAAGAACTGTATTATCCTGATGATGAATTTCCATTGTATTTAGATAAAAAATCAGAAACGTTAAGAATTATTCAACACCTGCGTGATGAAGCCCATCGATTTGGGATAACCAACCACCGAAACAGACGAAGCAAAAATACTTTTGTAACCGAACTTGAAAATATTAAAGGAATTGGGCCCGAAACAGCTAAAATGCTTTTAAAGGAATTGAAATCGGTAAAAAAAATTCAGGAGGCAAGTATGGAATTATTAAGCGATATTATTGGAGCAGCCAAAGCCAAATTAGTTAAAGATTACTTTGAGCAATAATCTTTTTATGCCTAAAATATAAAAACAATGGAAAACCAAAGGCAAACCCAATAAAAACTATTAAAATTGGGAATAACCAATAAAGTTTTATTTTTAGTCTGGTGCCTTCAACAATTACAAAAAAAGTTCCAGCAATGGCTCCTGTCCAAAAATCAATGGTTAAACTTTTAGCATAATAACTATCCACCCAAGTGCTTTGAATAAATTCGATTACGTTAAAATTACCATACTCGGCCATGGTGCCCAGCATAACATAATAAAATGTAATAGAACCGCCAACTACGGCTAATAAAAGATAAAAATAAGAGGTATAAATTTTATTCATAATTGGTATTAAACTTTATATATTTTTTGTTCAATAAGTTTCATAATGGCATCACGTTTTTCAAGGCTAATGGCTATTTCGTGCTTATTGTCCAACATAATGAATCCACCATCACTTTTATTAATTTCAGTAATAAAATCTAAATTAATAATGTATGATTTATTTATTCTAATGAAATTACTACAAGGTTCCAGTGCTTCTTCAAATTGTCCCAAGTTTTTACTTACTATAAATAATTGATTATTTTTCAAAACAACTTCAGTGTAAGATCTGTCGGCCTTCATATAAACCAATTCGCACAATTCAATAAGTTTTACACCCTGCCCAACTGTAATGGCAATTTTTTTAATACTTTGAGCGTCTAAATTATTTTTTAAAGTGCTTAAAACTTGTGTTTGCCCCCCTGTTTTTTCTTTTCTTTTTTGAAGTCTTTTAATAGCTTTTATTAAGTTTTCAGAGTTGATTGGTTTGAGTAAATAGTCTGCAGCAGAAAGTTTGAAAGCATCAACTGCAAATTCACTATAAGCAGTAACAAAAACAATATCAAAAAAAAGCTCCTCTTCTTTAAAAAAAGTAAGAATTTCAAGTCCACTGTGTTCTGGCATTTCAATATCTAAGAACACCACATCTGGTTTATGTTTGTTAATAGCAGTGATGCCACTTGATAAATCATTACAGCGTTCAAGCACCTTAATGTCTGGACAATTGTCTTGTAACATGGCATAAAGTAAGTTTTGTGCCATTTTCTCGTCATCAATTATTATTGCGTTCAAATTCATTTTTGTTTAAACTACTATAGGTATTTCAATTATTACTCTTGTTCCAATTGGTATTTTGTTTTCATCAAACAAATCAACAATATCAACACCCGTTTTTTTACCTTCTTGCGATAGATTTAAAATTTCTATTCGTTTTTTATTGGCATTGGTAGAAAATGATTTATGTGATTTTGCCTTAATTAAATTTATCTCTTTACTTTTTCCTCTACCAACTCCATTGTCTTCAATGGTAATTGTAATTAAATGTTTATTGAGGGTAAAATAAATAAATAACTTCTTTTCACCTTTCTTATGAAGCAAGCCGTGTTTAACAGCGTTTTCTACATAAGGTTGAATAATCATTGGTGGTATTCTAATATAATCTTTAACTATACTTGAATCTATTATAAAATTATAATCAAGCATTTCATTTAATCTTACATTTTCTAAACTAAGGTATAGTTCTAGCGCTTTTATTTCCTCTTTCAGAGTAACAGCTTCCTTTTCACTCATTTCAAGTACAAGCCTTGTTAAATCACTAAATTTCACCAAATAGTCTGATGCATTTTTTTTGTCGTTTGCATATATAAAGCTATGAATAGTGTTAAGGGCATTGAATATAAAATGAGGATTCATTTGAGTTCTAATGCTTGTTAAAAGCGATTGCCTCAAATCTTTTTCTAGCATCACCTTCTCAATTATAAGTTTGTTTTTATACTTTAAATTTTTTATCCGTATAAACATAATGAGTAATGCTATACCAGCACTAATTAAAACAATAAGCACAATAAACCACCATGATTTGTAATAGGGTGGTGCTATTCTGATTTTTACTAAAGAACTATTTGCTCCTTCGGTGTTAGCTAATTGAATTTCTATGTTATAATCCTGTCCCGGCAATAAACTAAAATTTATAAATCCTTGATTTGCATTGACAACTTTCCAGTCATCGTCCAAGTTCAACCTGTATTTTATTAAAATTTCCTTTGGGAGTTTGTAGTTAATAATGTCAAAAAAAATGGTAATATTATTTTCCGTATGTTTTAAATTTAATAAGTCGGTTTTAGGTAAATTGTTGACAAGAATTTTGTTAATATAAAGAGGTGTTTTATACGATTTATTAAAAATAATTTTATTGCTTAATTTTACTATTGTATTCAAATCAGTTGCATATATATAAAGGTTATCTCCTTCAATAAATTCTATAGATTGGGTAGGGTAGTTAATGTTTTTTGACAGATTTGTAATTTGGTTAGTTTTTATGTTGAAACTATATAAACCATAATTGGTATTAAGTATTAAATGGTTACCACTAATACAAAAATTATTTATTGATTTTAGCGATTCATTATTCATTAAAGTTACCTTATTGGTATCTTTAATTATAAATAAACCTTTGTTTGTTTGAGATGCAAAAATAGTGTTATTATAAATCAACATTTGTTTTGCGGAAATTGGATTACCATTATATTTTATTGTTCCAATTTTTTTACTGCTTAACCAATAAATATTATTGATACTGGACGTAACAAAGATTTTTTGTTTTTCAAAATATTGAATTTTAAAAAATCGTTCATTGGATAGTAAGTCAATTCGTTTACTGCTTTGTTGTTCCTCCATTGAAAATGGCCAATTAGCCATAGCTTTTTTTATATTACTACCATTTGTATTAATTACAGAAAGGGTATTAGAATTAACAAAAACATATTGGTTATTAAATTCAATAATGCTTTTTGCATTATGAATTTGAGGAATAGTTTTAAGTGAATAGTTGTCTAAATTAATTACGGTATGGTTTAATGTAGAAACATTTAATTCGTTTGTTTTGGGGTTATAATAAATGTTTTCTACATTTTTTATTTCCGTTAAGTTAATTTGTTTTATTATTTCTAAGGTTGATTTATTAAGCAAATAAACTTTCCCATTTTTAGTACCTAATGCAATCATGTTTTTCTCATTAATCAAGCATATAGAGGTAATATTGTCTACTCGTTCTAAAAATTGTTTGATGTTTTTGCTTTCAGGGATAATGAAAACTCCACTTGTTAATGTACTAACCCACAAATTTCCTTGATTGTCAATTATTTCATCACTAAAAGAGTAATCTTTAAAAAAATGTTCAATCCTCTTAGTTTTTAAATCTTGGATTATTATTCCATTATAGGTATTACAATAAATTTTATTATTAATTTTATTAATGGTAGTTATATCGGCAGATGATTTTTTTGAAGAAAGGAAGAATTGCCACGTATTATTTTTAAGTTGATATACAGTTCTTTTATTAATGTCAACTCCAAGTATTTTATCATCAATACACTTTAAATAGATTGATTTTTGTGCATCATAGCATTTTGAAATTAATGAATAGCTTTTGTTTTTAAGCACATATATCCCATTTTTTGTATAAAGTAATAAACCTAATTTTTCGTTAAAGCTATATGAATAAATTTTCAAATCCGCATAAAAAGGAATTTTGGTTATTTTATAATTATTTATGTCTACTTCGTTTAACTCATTGTTTTCAACAAAATAAATATGTTTGTTTCCATAGGTTAAACCGGATTTCCCAAAAAAGTTATACTTAGGTTTGTCATTCAATAAATTGAGCGAGTCGTTTTTTATATAAAATATTTGTCCTATAAAATTTGAACACCATATAATGCCATTATCATCTTCTAAAATGTTACTTAATTCAAAGCTATTCATTTTAGGATGAGAGTAATATTTAGAATTGTAACCTGAATATTTTGTAATTCCTTTATCATGACCTATCCAAACAAATCCTTTTTTATCAAGAAACAAGTCATAGGTTTGTTTTGAGGACAATATATTCTCATTTTCTAAAGAGATGTAGGCGGGGTACTGACCCATTACTTCAAGAGAAAAAAAGGTTAAAAAAAATAAAAAGGGTAAGTAACAAAAAGTAAATTTTCGGGATTTCATTCTTATTTGATCAAACTTTTTATTTAAATTAACTGGAAGGGAAGAAAGCTTTAATTTTTGTTTTTAGCATTTAACTTTTTTAAAAACGTTTGTGTACAGTCAAGCAGCATATAATGGACCTCTTCAAAATCAATATCTGTCCCATAATAAGGGTCGGGAATGGTATCTTCATTTTGTATCATACTGTCAAAATGCCTCATTAATAATACTTCGGCTTTAGCATTATCGGGGCGAAGTTTCATTATATTTTGAAAATTGGTTTTATCCATTGCAACTATGTAATCGAATAACAGAAAATCTTGCGAATTAAATTGCCTGGCTTTATGCGTTAGTTTTAAATTACTTATCCTTAATGCTGTATTTCTTGTGCGAATATCAGCTAATTCTCCTAAATGATAAGAAGCAGTTCCTGCAGAATCTGCTTTAAACTTATCGTTTAAAAGTTGTTTGTTAACATGTTGCATAAATAATGCCTCCGCAAGAGGAGATCTGCAAATATTTCCTAAACACACAAATAATACTGAAATCATAATTACAAATAAAGCATTTTTTATAAATAAATTGTCAACCCGAACATCAATAGGTAACTAGTTAGCAGTTTTGATAGTTAAAGAGTCAAAATAAAATTACTTTTATTTTTTAACTGTTCTTTTTCTTTCTCTTTTATCAATATAACTATTCAAGGCATCTTTGCTAGTGTACCAGTTTTTACCTTCTTTAAAAGCATCTATTTTTCCTTGTCTAGCTAATAAACTAACATACTCTTGCCCATAAGGCACATCAGGCTCGCTCACTATACTCGATATGGGTTGATAATCATCATAAGTATTGGTTAAATTGCTTAAGTAAATATCTATAGAGCGCTCCAAAGCTTGTAAAACCATAAGCACTATTTTGGAATAATCGCCATTATTGGCTTTGTTTAACGCATCGTAATATTTTTTCCTGTCGTTTTTTAAAATAATAGCAGGAGGAAAACCTAATTTCATCAAATACAAATTAAATATAAGTCTTACTGTTCTTCCATTTCCATCAAAAAATGGGTGAATCCATACAAACCTGTGATGAAAAATGGCAGCCTTAACTACTTGATTAATTGGAATAGTTTCATTGTTTAACCATTCAATTAAATCAGTCATATAAGTATCAACCTTTAAGGCATTTGGTGGGTTAAAATTGGCTCCTGAAATTCTAACACCTGCATTTCTGTAGCGGCCAGCAAATTCTTTTTCAATTTTTTGCAATACCAACCCATGAACTGTTAAAATATCTTTATCGGTTAAAATATAGTTGCTACTTACTAAACTTTCTACAAAATCAATGGCATCGTGGTGGTTAACTGCTTCAAAATGTTCGCGCAACGATTTTCCTTTAATGGTAAATCCTTCTTCAATAACCATTTTGGTTTCTTGGAGAGTTAGGGTATTTCCTTCTATGCTGTTGGAGTTATAAGTCCACTCCATGGTTAAACTCTCCTTTATATTTTTAAGAGCAGCAGTAGGAAAGGGGCGCAAAGCATCAAGCTGACTTTTTTTATCGGCTATGCGTTCAAGGTATTTCTCAATTCCTTCAAATTCATAATTATAGTTTTTCCATTCCACCCCCACAAATGTATTATTTATCGGTAAAAATAAAAATTATACAATACCGATATTAAGAATTTTACAATACCACAAAAAAAACCTACTTCATTTTACTAAAGCAGGTTTTATAAAAATTATTTTGCCAGAGGCAAGGAGCTAGCTGCCAGCAGCTATTTTCTCATTATCGTTTCATCTCTATCTGGTCCAACCGAAATGGTATCTACTTTAATTCCTATTTGCTCTTCTACAAATTGCATATAAGTTTTAAAAGTTTCTGGTAAATCTTGGTAGTTTTTTATTTTACCTAAATCGCCAGTCCAACCTTTAAAGGTTTGGTATTGAGGATTAATATTTGCATCTACCAAACTGTAAGGAATTTTATCACTTACAGTTCCGTCAATTTCGTAAGCATGGCAAACTGGAATTTCGCCTAAACCACTTAATACATCGCTTTTGGTACAAATTAAATCAGTTACACCATTTAGCATAATGCTGTATTTTAAAGTAGGCAAATCTAACCAACCAGTTCTACGCGGGCGACCAGTTGTTGCTCCAAACTCGTGACCAAGTTGGCGTAATTCTTCACCTTGCTCATTGTCTTGCTCAGTAGGGAAGGGGCCACTACCAACTCGAGTACAATAAGCTTTAAAAATTCCGTAAACTCTTTTTATTTTTTGCGGAGCAACACCCAAACCACTACAAACACCACCTGTAATGGTATTTGATGAAGTTACAAAAGGATAAGTTCCGTAATCAATATCTAGTAAAGTGCCTTGAGCGCCTTCGGCCAATACTTTTTTACCTTGATTCATTAAATCGTCCAAGAAGTATTCGGTATTTACTATTTTGAATTGTTTTAAAAATTCAATGGCTTCAAAAAATGCAGGTTCATGTTCAGCCATATTGTATGGATAGTTAAATCTATCTAACAAGGTTCTGTGATTAGCTGCCACTACTTCATATTTTTGATTAAAATTAGCTGCTAAAATATCGCCAACACGTAAGCCACTTCTACCAATTTTATCTTGGTAAGTTGGGCTAATTCCGCGCAAAGTAGAACCAATTTTATGCTCACCTTTATTGGCTTCACTTGCTGCATCTACCAAACGGTGAGTAGGTAAAATTAAATGCGCTTTTTCCGAAATGTATAAATTAACCAATGGTTCAGCGCCACCTAATGTAATTTTTTCAATTTCTTTTTTAAAGGTAATGGGGTCAATTACTACACCACTGCCAATAATATTGATGCAATGTTTGTGAAAAATACCTGAAGGAATGGTGTTCAAAACATGCTTTTGTCCGTTAAACTCTAACGAGTGACCAGCGTTTGGTCCACCTTGGAACCTTGCCACCACATCGTACTGAGGAGTAAGTACATCAACAATTTTACCTTTACCTTCATCGCCCCATTGCAGGCCTAATACTACATCTATCATATTTCTATTGCTTCTAGCTACTGGCTTCTGGCCCCTAGCTTATATTACTAATTTATTATACTATCAACTATCAACTGACAACCATCAACTAGTAATCAGGTTTTGGAACTACTTTATTACAAGTTAAGCAATTTCTATTTTCGTCCATTTTTGGGTTCCCAAAAAGGTATAACGAGTGGTTGGTAACTTCAAACTGCATCAAATCGCCCATCATGGTTTTTATTTGATGAATTCTTGGGTCGCAAAACTCTAAGATATTACTACACACATTGCAAATCATGTGATCGTGTTGCCTAAATCCATACGAACGTTCAAAACGAGCCAAATTTTTACCAAATTGGTGTTTAATAACCAATCCACAATCCAACAGCAAATCAAGGGTATTGTAAACAGTAGCTCGGCTCACGCGGTAATTGCGTTTTTTCATGTGTTCAAATAGCGTTTCTACATCAAAATGCTCTTTATTACTATAAATTTCATCTAATATAGCAAAACGTTCTGGCGTTTTACGCTGCTCGTTTTGTTCTAAAAAAACAATGAATTTTTGCTTTACTTCTTCCTTAATTTGATCGTTGCTCATAAAAAATTATTGCACTGATTTTAAGGTTCAAATAAAAACGTTAAATTTTGCCTTTCAAAACAATGTTGATTGTTTGTGGAACATAAATTTAAAATGAAGAGTTGAAGTTAGCCGTAAATGCCTAACTGGTTGGGCCTTCGCACTAAATGTAATATTTACTAGAATAAAAAAATTAACACCAAACCTAAGTCAGTTAATTTCGTATTGATATTATGTCGAAATTATACTTCACCATTTTTTTTTTTTTTTTTTTAAAAATTAAAGTAAGCGCACAGGTTGTGTTAATGCAAAAAGATTCAATTAAAATAGGAACAAAAATTGTATTTTCATGGGTTAACGACACCAATGTTTTGAATGAATTCAGATTTGGTAAGTATGGAACTGGTCATTTTTGGGACTTTACAGGATTACCAATAAACCAAATTGATACAACACAATTTATACATCCAAATCAAACAGATAATAAGATTGATTTTTATGATGCTGATATAGCTTTTTTTGACAAAAGAGGATTTCAAGATTTTTCTTATTATAAAGCAGATTCAACAAGCTACTATTGTTTAGGTTCAAGTACTTCATATTTGTTACCATGTCCTACTTTTCAGCCTTTAAGGTATAAAAAACCATATCAGCTTTTTCAATTTCCAGCGTCTTACCCTAATTCAGTAACTGATACATTACATTTACGTACTAAAAATAATATTAATAATTTAAGAGATTCGGTTTATTGTGAAGAATATATTTATTCAAACAGGGAAATAGTAGCCACTGGTATAATTAAATTACCTTTTGGGGCGTTTGAATCTTTTTTGTTAAAATCAACATTAATCTTTTTTGATACAACATGGATTAAAGGGAAGGATAATAAATGGACAAGTGAAATTAATGTGTCTCCTAGTAGGTCAATAATATATGATTGGTATTGTAATAAATCTATTTTTTTTGTAGCTAGAGTTTCCCCTAAAGGGGCTGATAACATTGACTTTATGTATATTCAAATGAACAATTATACTAACTTAAAAAGTTTAACTGTGGAGGATGTAGGCATTTTAAAACCAAAAATTTATCCTAATCCGGCAACAGAAAAGTTATATATTGAAAATAATTTCGAGCAAAATATTAATTATATCATTACCAATTTATTAGGGCAAGAAAGAGATAAAGGACTTTTAAAATCAGAAATAGACATCAGCCATTTATTAAATGGTGTTTATTTGTTAAAAATAGTTGGCACCAAGAATCAAACACAAGTTTTAAAATTTATAAAACAATAATCCATTTGGCATAATTGTTTTATAAAAATATCTTCGTTTAAAATAAAAAATAGGTTTAAAAACCAATTTGTAAATTTATTTAATGCTTAAAATCACACTATCAATTTTAATATATAGTTTGTTTTATGCAAGTAAAAATTATTTTTGCACCACTAAAAAATACAATTAATTACATAATTATGTCAAAATCAGGAGTTGTAGCTCAGGTAATTGGTCCAGTTGTAGATGTGAGTTTCGCAGCTAGCAATGAAGGCTTACCAAAAATTTTAGATGCACTTTATATTACTAGACCCGATGGATCGCGTTTAATACTTGAATGTCAAAGACATTTAGGTGATAATATGGTTCGCGCTATTGCTATGGAAGCAACAGACGGATTAGTTCGTGGAATGGAAGTAGTGCCAATGGGATCGCCAATATCAATGCCAATGGGCGAGCAAATTAGAGGTAGATTATTTAACGTTGTTGGTCAAGCAATTGATGGTATGAAAACCATGGATGCTAGCCAAGGTCAACGTGCAATTCACCAAAATCCTCCTCGTTTTGAAGATTTAACAACTAATGCAGAGCCATTATTTACAGGTATTAAAGTAATCGACTTAATTGAGCCATACGCAAAAGGTGGTAAAATTGGTTTGTTTGGTGGTGCAGGTGTTGGTAAAACTGTATTGATTATGGAGTTAATTAACAACATTGCAAAAGCATATGAAGGTATGTCGGTATTTGCTGGTGTTGGTGAGCGTACTCGTGAAGGAAACGATTTATTACGTGAGATGATTGAATCGGGCGTTATTAAATACGGTAAAGAATTCCAACACGATATGGAAGAAGGTGGATGGGATTTATCTAAAGTTGATTACAACGAATTAGAAAAATCGCAAGCAACCCTTGTTTTTGGACAAATGAATGAGCCTCCTGGAGCACGTGCACGTGTTGCATTATCAGGTTTATCGGTAGCTGAATACTTCCGTGATGGTGATGAAAAATCAGGTGGACGTGATATTTTATTCTTCGTTGATAATATTTTCCGTTTTACACAAGCTGGTTCTGAGGTTTCGGCTTTATTAGGTCGTATGCCTTCAGCGGTAGGTTACCAACCAACTTTGGCTTCTGAAATGGGAGCAATGCAAGAACGTATTACTTCAACAAAACGTGGTTCTATTACTTCAGTACAAGCTGTATATGTACCTGCGGATGATTTAACGGATCCGGCTCCTGCCACTACATTTGCGCATTTAGATGCTACAACTGTATTAAGCCGTAAAATTGCTGAGTTAGGTATTTATCCTGCGGTTGATCCATTGGATTCAACTTCACGTATATTAACAAAATCTATTGTGGGCGATGCTCATTATGATTGTGCTCAACGCGTAAAATCTATTTTACAACGTTACAAAGAGTTACAAGATATCATTGCTATTTTAGGTATGGATGAACTTTCGGAAGACGATAAACAAACTGTTTACCGCGCACGTAGAGTTCAACGTTTCTTATCCCAACCATTCCATGTGGCTGAACAGTTTACAGGTTTAAAAGGAGTATTAGTTCCAATTGATGAAACAATTAAAGGATTTAATATGATTATGGATGGTAAATTAGATCATTTGCCAGAAGCAGCATTTAACTTAGTTGGTAGTATTGAAGATGCAATTGCCAAAGGAGAAAAAATGTTAGCTGAATCAAAATAATTATTAAATAGTTTTCAGTTCTTAGTTTTTAGTACTTAGTTATAATAACTATTTAAAAACTAAGAACTAGAAACTAAAAACTAAGAACTAAACAGTATGCAATTAGATATAATAACAGCCGATAAAACACTTTTTAGTGGTGAAATTGAAATGGTTACTTTACCTGGAACTGATGGTACTTTTCAAATTTTGAAAGGTCACGCAGCCTTAGTAAGTAGCTTAATTAAGGGTCAAGTGGTGGTTAAAGGCACTGAAAATGGTAATCAATCTTTTGATATTGCTGGCGGTATTGTTGAAATATTAAACAATAAAGTAGTAGTTTTAGCTTAGGTTATTATCAAATAATTTTTACAAAACCTGTTATTAATACAAGTAACAGGTTTTTTTATGCAATAAAATGTGTTTTTTAATTTATAATTTGCACCAAAATAACTTATTATGAAAAATATATTCGTAATTTTAATCGCATTGTTTGTTTTAAATGCTCATGCACAAACTTTTCAATTGGGCATAAAAGCAGGTTTAACCAATACCCAAATTATTGGATCTGATTTCAAAAATTTCGAAGTCCCTTCTTCATCAAATGGTATATTAATTGGGGCTTTTAGCCGGATTGGTTTTGCGGGTATGTTTGTTCAACCCGAAATTTCTTTTCGAAATTTAAATTTTACCGTTAATAGCAATGGAACAACTAGCTCATCAAGTGCGGCTACTAAGCTAAATTATATTGATGTACCTGTTTTATTTGGAAAAAAGGTATTGGGTGTAATCAATGTTTGCGCTGGTCCTAATTTTCAGTTTTTGGTTAATCAAGATTTGTCGGCTAATAATGCATCTAATTTAGCTACTGGAAATTATAATAATTTTGTGGTTGGTGCACAAATAGGAGTAGGTTTTGATGTTTGGAAATTGTGTTTTGATGCTCGTTATGATTTTAGCATTAACAGTATTGGTAATGCTGCAAGTGCTGTGAATACTCAAAATGTTGATTTTAGCTCACGTGCTTCTATGTTGCAGTTTACAGTTGGGTATAAATTTATTAATTTATAGTATTATCTAAAATAAGGAATAAACTATTGGTATAAAAATCAATGCAGCTATAATAACAGCAGTTATAGATGCAATTAAAACGCCTGCCGCTGCTAGGTCTTTTACTAACCCAGCTTTTTCATGTTTTTGAGGATGTAATAAATCAATGGTTTTCTCAATAGCTGTATTCAAGGCTTCAGCGGTTATTACCAAACCTATTGCAAAGCATAATAAAATCCACTCATAAATAGTTACTTTAAAATAAAATCCTGCTATTACTACAACTATAGTTGCTATTAAATGAAATTGGGCATTACCTTCATTTTTAAATAACCAAAAAAGGCCCTTCCATGCAGGGCCAAATGATTTGATTCTATTAGTTATAAATTTTAGCACTTTATTTTTTCCATTTAATAAGCTCACCAAGCCAAGACATTGCTCTAACTCTTTTTCTGTGCTTTAAACTAAATTTTTCGATGCTGTATTTTTTTAAATGGTCAATGCTTTCATCAATTGAATCGGTAATTAATAAATGCCTTAAATCGTCAGGTGATACAGTTCCTTTTTCAATCATGTCATTGATTAAATCAATTAAGTTTTTCCAATATTCTTTACCAAAAATAATTACTGGAAATTCCTCCATTTTACCTGTTTGAATTAAAGTAAGTGCTTCAAACAATTCGTCCATTGTTCCCCAACCACCGGGCATTATTACAAAAGCATAGGAGTATTTTAGCAATAAAGTTTTACGCACAAAAAAGTACCTAAACTCAACCGATTTTTGCACATAAGGATTTTCTGATTGTTCGTGAGGCAGCACAATATTACAACCCACTGAACGTCCATTTGCTTCAAAAGCACCGCGGTTAGCAGCTTCCATAATTCCAGGCCCTCCACCAGTCATAACAGTAAAGCCAATTTTACTTATTTCAGCACCCATTTTCATGGCTTCTTGGTAGTAAAAATGATCTTCTTTAAACCTTGCACTACCAAACACAGTTACGCAAGGCCCCACAAAATGTAGCGCTCTAAATCCTTTTAAAAATTCGTACAAAACTTTAAAAGAAAATATAAACTCTCTTCTTCGGCTTCGTGGACCTTCTAAAAACCTGCGTTCGCTATTGGAATATTTAGCCCTTAACTCTGAAATGCTCTTTTTTGCCATACTTTTTTTAGTTGATGGTTGTTAGTTGACAGTTGATAGACTAGCATATTTAATAAGTGATGATTGACAGTTGTTAGACTAAACTATTAATAATTTAAAATAAAACTATGATAATAAAATTTTATATCTAACAACTGACAACCATCAACTGACAACTATAAGTTTCCTCTATTTGCTTGTTCGCGTTCTATGGCTTCAAACAAGGCTTTAAAGTTTCCTTTTCCAAAACTTTTAGCACCTTTGCGTTGAATAATTTCGAAGAACATAGTTGGTCTATCTTCAACCGGTTTGGTAAATAATTGTAATAAATAACCTTCGTTATCTCTATCAACCAAAATACCTAATTCTTTTAATGGTTCAATGTCTTCTTCTATTGGACCAACACGGTCTAGTAAATCATCGTAATAGCTACTTGGTACCTTTAAAAACTCCACACCACGAGCCATTAATTGTTTTACAGTTGAAACTATATCAAGTGTAGCAATTGCAATATGCTGAACACCTTCACCTTCGTAAAACTCCAAGTATTCTTCTACTTGGCTTTTCTTTTTACCTTCGGCAGGCTCATTAATAGGGAATTTAACATAGCCATTTCCATTGCTCATTACTTTACTCATTAAAGCAGAGTATTCAGTACTGATGTCGTTATCATCAAACGAAAGGATATTTTTAAAGCCCATTACATTTTCGTAGAAACTAACCCACGGATTCATTTGATTCCAATCCACATTTCCTACACAATGATCAACATATAATAAGCCTGTTGGCTCTGGATTATAAGCGCTTTCCCACTTAACAAAACCTGGCATAAACACACCATTATAGTTTTTGCGTTCAATGAACCAATGCTCCACTTCGCCATAAGTTTTAATACCACTCATGCGCACTTCACCATTGGCATCGGTTAATGTTTTTGGTTCCAAACTGGCTACACCGCCACGTTTGGTAGTTTGTTCAAATGCATCGTAAGCATCATTTACCATCAAAGCTAATACTTTAACACCATCACCATGTTTTTTATGGTGCTCTGCAATTGGCGAATCAGAATGCAAAGGCGTAGTAAGCATTAAGCGCATTTTGTTTTGTATCAATACATAACTTACTCTATCTTTAACTCCAGTTTCAGGACCAGCATAAGCCAAACTTTGAAACCCAAAAGCTGTTTTGTAAAAATGGGCTGCTTGCTTGGCATTTCCCACATATAATTCAATAAAATCAGTTCCGTGTAAGGGTAGAAAATCTGATGTTTGAGGTAACATTTCTGTTGTTTGTTCAGTATTCATAGTTTTATTTTATTCGATCAAATTCTTTGTTTATTTCTTCTATCAATTGTTTTTCGGTTGGCAAATATAATTGGTATTCGCTTGCAAAAATAGTTTGATTATTTTCAGGTAGTGTAAATTTTACCACCGCATTATTTTTTTCGGCACAAAGTAAAATTCCAATTGTGGGTTTTTCATGTTGTAACTTCTCAACTCTATCAAAATAGTTTACATACATTTGTAATTGACCTAAATCAGCATGTGTTAACTTGTGAGTTTTGATTTCAATTACCACAAAACATTGTAAAAGTCTGTTATAAAAAACCAAATCAACGAAAAAATCATCTCCTTCAAAATGAATTCTTTTTTGACGAGCAACAAATGAAAATCCATTACCTAATTCTAATAAAAATTCTTGTAAATGCGTAATAATAGCCGATTCAAAATCTTTTTCGTAATAAGATGATTCCCTTCTAAGCCCCATAAATTCTAATACCATGGGGTCTTTAATAATATCTTTTGCTTCAGAGGGCATCTTCTCTTTTCGAGCTACTTCCAACACACTTTTAATATCATTACTCAAAAGTAGTCGTTCAAAAAGTTGGCTATTTATTTGTCTTTCTAACTGTCGGGAAGTCCAATGGTTTTTTTCGCTTTCAGCAATATAAAAACTTCTTTTATCCTCATTTTCAATACGAATCAACAGGCGGTAATGTGTCCAACTGAATTGCGAACGCAGTGCGTTCGCAATTGGAAAAATTCGGTAAAACTGTCTGCAAAGTTCTAATTGTCTTATAGAAAATCCACTTCCATATTCAGGCACTAATTGTTCAGCTAAAGTTTTAATTAAATACTCTCCATAAACCGCTCTTTCTTTTCCTTCTTGTTCTTCTTCTAAAATACGCTTGCCAATATGCCAATACATCAATACCCGCTCATTGTCAACAGCCCTAATGGCTTTGTCTTTCGAAACGGATATAATTTCTTTTATATCTTTAAGTATGGATAAGTTTTTTTGCAAATGGTCAGTTTATTTGAATTTAGTAATAAATGGTGTTCGTTTCAACTTTCTTATTGTTATGGTAAATACTGTCTAATACTAAACCTCCTTGGCTACAAGGACCTCCATTACCTGAAAAAGAAGTACTGAAAGGAATTAGCGTATCAAAATTATGAATAGATTCAAATCTAAATAAAATGGTATCTCCTTTTGAAAAGTTAAAGTTAATCGAGGAGTCGGAAGAATATTTGTATACCAAAAACTTAATTGTTTTAACTGAATAAAGGCTTTTAAATTCAATTGAGTCATAAACTTTACAAGCAGCTTGATTGGATAATTTGTCAATAATTTTCAATCTGAAAAAAGGCGCAGCTGGGTCTCCGCAAGGACCAACTTGCTCCTTACACCCTAAAAAACAAATTGATAATGCAAATAAAACTTTTAAAAAGTTAGCTTTTTTCATAATAATTCTATTTTCAAATCCTTTCAAACAATCATTCAACATCCAAAATCTAACATTCAAAATTCATTTACTCCACCCAAGTTTTATAATAACCTGGATCTTCCATTTGCATGGCAGCTTCAGTAATTTTTAATGGATAAAATGGGTCAATCATTACAGCTAATTCTTTGGTTTCTAATTTACCAATCGATTTTTCAACCGTTCCTGGATGTGGACCATGCGGAATGCCTTTTGGATGCAAACTTATCATGCCGCGTTCTACGTGTTTGCGGCTCATAAAATCGCCATCAACATAGTATAAAACTTCATCGCTATCTACATTGCTATGGTTATATGGCGCAGGAATTGAAAGTGGATGGTAATCGTACAAACGAGGCACAAACGAACAAATTACAAAATTATGTCCTTCAAAAGTTTGATGAATAGGTGGTGGCATGTGCACACGACCTGTTATTGGTTCATAATTATGAATACTAAACCCAAATGGATACTGAAATCCATCCCAACCTATGGCATCAAAAGGATGTGTGGCATAAGTGTATGGAAAAATCATATCCTGTTTTTTAATTAAAACCTTGAAGTCACCTTTTTCATCAAAGGTTTCTTTTAGTTCAGGTAATTTTATATCGCGCTCGCAGTAAGGCGAGTGCTCTAACAATTGTCCATATTGGTTTAAATAACGTTTTGGTGGACGGATTGGAGAAAATGATTCTGTAATAAAAATCCTGTTTTGCTCCGTTTCAAAATGCAATTGGTAAATGGTACCACGTGGAATTACCAAATAATCGCCATATTCAAATGGAATTTGCCCATAAACTGTTTTTAAAACACCACTTCCTTCATGAATAAATAATACTTCATCAGCATCCGCATTCTTAAAAAAATAATCTGTCATGCTTTTGCGAGGTGCTGCCGAAGCCAAATAAACATCATTATTAAAAAGCGTATACACACGACTTTTTAAATAATCGTCAACAGGTGCGGTTTTAAAAGTTAAAAAACTACGGTTTTGTAAATTTTTTTCAATGGCAGCCTTAGGCCCAATATCGTATGCCTCGCCAATTTCTTTAACTAATGTTGGCGGATGACAGTGGTAAACCAATGAGTATAAACTACTAAAACCCTCGGTTGAAACCAATTCTTCTGAATAAAGTGAGCCATCAGGTTTTCTGAATTGTGTATGTCTTTTAGCGGGTATTTGTCCTTGTTTGTGGTAAAATGCCATAATTTAGTTGTTAGTTATTAGTTTTTAGTTGGCAGTTCTTAAATAGCACTTCCTAAGCTTTAAAACTTTTTTGAGCCAACAAAATTATGTTTTTTTGTGACTTGTAATAAACACTTATTTATTTCAGCTAAAATTTACCATTAATGTATAAAAATACTATCCTTTTTATTACTGCCCTTTTTGTTATTGCCTGTGGCAACAATACAAATAAAAGTGCTTCCTCTGCCAATATTGATTCGGTAGCCATAAAAGCTGGTGTTCAGGAAGTTTCGATAAAAATTCAAGAAAATCCGCGCAATCCGGAATTGTATTTTGAAAGGGGCGAAAAGTATTTTGCTGCCGATATTTTAGAAAGAGCAGAAATTGATTTTAAAGATGCTTGCACGTTAGATTCAACCAATCCAAATTATTTTTATATGCAAGCGCGTTGTAATTATGCTTTAAATCGCTCATTACTAGCTGCTAAACACTACGAAAAAGCCATTGCATTAGCACCAGAATTTATTGACGCAAAAATAAAACTAGCTGATTTATACTATATTACAAAAGAGCACGAAAAGTCGATTAATTTAGCCAATTCGGTTTTGGCATTAGATAAAACCAAGGCTTACGCATACCACATTAGAGCCATGAATTATAAAGATGTGGGCGATACTGCTAAAGCTATTTTAAACTTCCAAAAAGCCATTGAATTAGATAATAACGATTTTGATAGCCACATGATTTTGGCAAAAATTTTAATGGCTCAAAATAACAGATTGGCTTTAGAATACATAAATGCAGCCATTAGAATTAGACCTAACGATGAAGATGCATTTTTTGCAAGAGGTACTTTTTGGCAAAGCCAAAAACAATTCAAAATGGCTTTAAGCGATTACAAAAAGGTAATTGACAAAAACATGAATTATTACCAATGTTATTATAATGTAGGCTATATTAATTTTGAAACCGGTTATTTAAAAGAAGCTATTCATAATTTTGATTTATGTGTGCGAATGATGAACGATTATTTGCCAGCTTACTACATGCGCGGCCTTTGTTACGAAATGTTAAAAGACAAAGAAAATGCTAAACTAAACTACGAATTTGTTTTGAAATACAGCCCACAGTATCAATTAGCAATTGAGGGAATGAAAAGAATAAAATAATAATCTAAAATTGGTCAAAACATTTTTTTAGTATTGCAGTTTAAAAATTATAACAACAAAATATAACATGACACTACAAAAAGGAAATAAAGCACCTTCGTTTTCATTATTAAATACTGAAAAAAAGGAAGTTAAATTAGAAGATTTTAAAGGTAAAAACTTAGTGGTACACTTTTTTCCATTAGCTTTTACAGGCGTTTGCACAGCACAATTGTGCACAGTGCGTGATGCCATTACTATGTATAAAAACGATAATGCCGATGTGGTAGCTATTTCGGTTGATTCTTTATTTGTTTTAGATAAATTTAAAACTGAACAAAACTTATCATTTGATTTGTTGTCGGACTTTAATAAAACAACATCGGCTGCTTATGGCGCATTGTACGAAACTTTCCCTGCTTTTGGTATGCAAGGTGTTTCAAAACGCTCAGCTTTTGTAATTGACAAAGAAGGTGTTATTCAATATGCTGAAGTATTAGCAAGTCCTGGCGATTTGCCTAATTTTGAAGCTATTAACGCTACTTTAGCTGAATTGAACTAATACTTAGTTAGCTAATAATAAAAAAACGCAAGTACCAAAAGTGCTTGCGTTTTTTGTTTATAAAGTGAATTTTTGGTTGCTCGGAACTAGCCAAAACTAATAAACCATTTGTAAAAGCTTACATTTAGCTACCATGTCTTCATTATCTATAGCAGTAATTTCTACTTCTACTATTTCGTTAACCAACATGGGGTCGTAATTGGTTTTTACTTTAATGTAATTATTGGTAAATCCATACATTACATTATTATCGTTTTCGGCTTCCCAAAGCACGGGATACGTTTTACCAATATGTTCGTTGTAAAATACCAAACGTTTTTTATCGCTTAAAATATGTAGCATTTTACTTCTATCAGCACGTTCACTTAAATTTACTTTGCCTGGTAATTTGTATGCTGTGGTGTTTACTCTTTCGCTGTAAGTAAACACATGCAAATACGAAATATTGAGTTCGTTTAAATAGTTATAAGTATCAATAAAATCTTCGTGTTCTTCTCCCGGGTAACCCACAATTACATCTACTCCAATGCAGCAATGAGGCATTAAAGCCTTGATTTTATTAACGCGCGAAGTATATAATTCGGTTAAATACCTTCTGCGCATGGATTGTAAAATTTTATCGCTACCGCTTTGTAGTGGAATATGAAAATGTGGCACAAATACATTTGATTTAGCCACTAATTCTATAATTTCATCGGTAAGTAAATTGGGTTCAATGCTCGAAATTCTGATACGTTCCAAACCATTAACTTGCTCTAAAGCTTGCAGCAATTGGTAAAAATTTTCATCAGTTCCTTGTCCAAAATCGCCAGTGTTTACGCCTGTTAGCACAATCTCTTTAATTCCTTGACTTACTATTTCTTCTGCTTGTTTTACAATATTAGCTATGGTATCGCTGCGGCTTTTACCACGAGCTAACGGAATCGTGCAAAATGAACAAAAATAATCGCAACCATCTTGTACTTTTAAAAATGAACGTGTTCTATCGCCAATAGAATAACTAGCGTGGTAATCTAAAACTTCTTTAATTTTTCCTTCCTTAACTATGGCTACTTCGCGTTTGCTAATATCGTTCAGGTAGTTTTCAATATTGAATTTTTCGGCAGCACCTAGCACCACATCCACACCTGGAATTTTAGCAATTTCGTTTGGTTTTAATTGCGCATAGCAGCCAACTATAGCCACAAAAGCATTTGGGTTATGGCGTAAAGCTTCTTTTACAATTTTCTTGCATTTTTTATCGGCATTATCAGTTACCGAGCAAGTGTTAACCACATACACATCGGCACCAGCCTCAAAAGCAACCTTTTGCATTCCAGCCTCAGTTAATTGGCGACCAATGGAACTGGTTTCAGAAAAATTTAATTTACAACCTAACGTATAAAACGCAACTGTTTTTTGCATAGCGTGCAAAAATATAAAAGATTATTGGTTTTGAAGAAAAAAAGCCATTGAAAAAAAATAGCCACAGATTTCACAGATTACGCAGAAAAAACCTTTGACCACTTTGAAATCTATGACAATGCTTCAACAAGCTCAGCGACTAACTGTTAAAAAATCTGTATAATCTGAGAAACCAGTGGCGAAAAACTTAGTGTACTTTGCGAAAAACTTTGTGCCCTTAGCGTTTACTTTTACTGCATAATCTGTTTAATCTGTAATCTGTGGCTACAAACTAAAATCTTTTTCTTAAAAACAAGTTGAAGCTCATGTTATAAGGATATTGTTTTAACCATTTTTCGTCAGATACAATATTGGTTAAACTGGTTTTTATTACTGGCATAAAACCAATAGAAACTCCAGGCGCACTTAAATTATAAGTAAACTGAGGTTGGAAGGTAAAAAACAAAGTATTTTTAAAAGCAGGATAATCGTTTTTATTGCTTATTTCATAAACGCCCACATTGTTCTGTGCAATAACGTAAGTGTTTATTCCTGTTAAAAAGCCAATTCCCAAGCCAGTTTGGGCAGCTAACTCAAATTTAGGAGTTTCTAGAATTTTATAAGTAACAAAAATAGGAATTTCTGTATACGAATATTTTAAAGACTTAACATTGTTGTTTCCTGAAAGAATGGTATCTTGATAATAAATTAAGTTCTCCTCATAATTACCCAATTGCTGTTTGGCAGTATCTAAGTTAAAATTCATGGTTTGCTTAAAGTTAGCCATAATAATACCAGAACTTAAGGTAATGCGTTTGGTAATATCGTAACCCACTAAAAATCCGCCTGAAATTTCAGATTCTGTTTTTTCTGTTTTTTCTCGCAAATTAATATTACCTGCACTGTTGATTTTATCAGTTCCTTCCGCATAGCGCATAAAACTATAACCCATTCCCGCATAGGCTATTATGGTTAATTTTTCGCGTTTTAAGGATGGTCCCATGTAATCGTTTTCCGATGCTTGTTGTGCATTGGTAGTTTTTACATTGGGTATATTGATAGAACTATCAACTTTGGAAGGTGCTTCGGCTTTGATTTCTGTTTTATCAATTGCTTTTACTGTTTTTGGCTTATTTTGTTCATTGGCACCAATGTTTACCTGATCATCATTTTTAGCAATGGCATTATTATTATTACTTCCACCATTATTTGAATTGGAAGTATTGTTATTCAAACCATCATTTTTGGCAATTGAGTTATTAACCATATTGTTTACACTTGAACCATTAGCCGCGGGTAATGATGTTGTAGCAATGATTGGTTTTGCGCTATTGATTGCATTTGTTTGATTGCTAGAATTTTGTGTAGTAGGTTTGGTTGAAGTTAAACTTTTTGTATTTACATGATTACTAGTATTTTGTAATTCAGCGGCATCACCCTTATTTTCAGCCTTTTCATTGTTTAAAGCTAACTGTTGTTTGTTATTTCTATTATTTGTATTTGCCAATAAACCAGCTGAGCTAATTAAGTTTTCATTGTCAATGACAGCCGAATCTAACCAAACAAAAGCTTTTGGATGAGTTAATGTATTGTTTTGACTAATTTCTGTAGTGAATTTATTGATAAAAATTCCTGCAATAACACCCACAGTAAGCACTGCAAAAGTCCATATATAAACCAGTTTTTTGCTGTATTTCGATATTTGAGGTAAATGTTTTTCAATAGCTAACCAAATGCCTTCGCTAGGTTCAACCTGCAAGGTGTTTAATTTGGCAGCAATCGATTTTTCAAAATTATCGGCCGGTAAATTTTGGGCAATATTGTCCCATAAGGCCTCATTTGGTTTGGCCTCAAAACTGTCGAACTGCTCTTTTAGCTGTTTTTCAAATTTATCTTGGTTGTTCAAATGGTTCATTTAAAATATTGTAATGTTTGGTAAGTGCTTTTTTCATCCAATCGCGGGCACGAGCGTACTGCGATTTACTAGTTCCAATAGCAATTCCAAGCTGTTCGCCTATTTCTTTGTGTGTAAATCCTTCAATGGCATATAAGTTAAAAATTAACCTATAGCCATCGGGCATTTGCTGCACAAAAGCTAAAATTTCCTTAACCGAAATTTTTGAAACTACATCGTCATCGTATTTTGCGTCATAATCCTTTACATCCAAATCTTCTTTAAAATGACGAAGCCTATGTTTGTATAAATTAATGGCATTAAAAACCACCACACGCCTTACCCATCCTTCAAAATTGCCTTCACCACGGTAAGTATGCATGCTTTGAAATAATTTAATAAAGCTTTCTTGCAACATATCTTCGGCTTCGGCCCTGTCTTTGGCATAGCGCATGCAAACCCCCAGCATTTTTGATGCAAAGTGATCGTAAAAAGCCTTTTGAGCTTTTCTGTCGCCTTCTTTGCAACCTGAAATCATATCTTCAATAGAAAGATTCATGCTTTAGTTTGGTAGTTTTAAAAAATAACTTTGGTTAAGTTACACATTAGTCAAATAAACCAATGGTAGCGGTTGCACAATACTATTAAATTTTTAACTATTTTTTTGGTTAATGCACATTTTGACATTTTTACAGTGTATTTAATTTATTAAAAAGACAGCTGTTGCGGTTTTTATGCCAAATTTTCAATTTAGCGGCAATGGCACAATTAGTGCTGATGTGGGTTTATAAATCGAATAAAAGATTTATAAATATACAATCTAAAAATTTAAAACAAATAATATGTCAGTATCATTAAAACCATTAGCCGACAGAGTGTTGGTGGAGCCAGCACCGGCAGAAGAAAAAACAATTGGTGGAATTATTATTCCAGACACAGCTAAAGAAAAACCGCAAAGAGGTATTGTTGTGGCAGCAGGAGCAGGTAAAAAAGATGAGCCTATGACTGTTAAGCCTGGCGATAGCGTATTGTACGGTAAATATGCTGGAACCGAAGTTACCGTTGATGGTAAAGAGTATTTAATTATGCGCGAAAGCGATATTTTTGCTATAGTTTAATCTAAGCAACTGGCCACTGGCATCTAGCCGAGGCAAATGCAAACAAATCAAAAATTAGTTAATTAAAAATCAAATTCTAGCTAACGGCCAAGTGCTAGCAGCTAGAAGCAAAAACAAATCAAAAAATTAAAGTTATGAGTAAAAAAATATTATACGGTGTAGATGCACGTGATGGTTTAAAACGTGGCGTTGATGCATTAGCAAATGCTGTAAAAGCTACTTTAGGTCCTAAAGGAAGAAATGTAGTAATAGACAAAAAATTTGGTTCACCGGCTGTTACTAAAGACGGTGTTTCGGTAGCTAAAGAAATTGAATTAAAAGACCCAATTGAAAACATGGGAGCGCAAATGGTTAAAGAAGTAGCTTCAAAAACTGCTGATATAGCTGGAGATGGAACTACAACTGCTACAGTTTTAGCGCAAGCTATTGTAGCTGGTGGAACTAAAAACGTAGCTGCTGGCGCTAACCCAATGGATTTAAAACGTGGTATCGACAAAGCTGTTGAAGTAGTTGTAGCTAGCTTAAAAGCGCAAAGCCAACAAGTTGGTGATGATAACAAAAAAATCCAACAAGTTGCTTCAATTTCGGCTAATAACGATGAAGTTATTGGTACTTTAATTGCTAACGCAATGGCAAAAGTTGGTAAAGAAGGTGTAATTACTGTAGAAGAAGCTAAAGGTACTGAAACTGATGTTAAAACAGTAGAAGGTATGCAGTTTGACCGTGGTTACTTAAGCCCTTACTTCGTTACCAATGCAGAAAAAATGGAAGCTGATTTAGATACTCCTTACATTTTAATTTACGATAAAAAAGTAAGTAACATGAAAGAATTGTTACCTATTTTAGAGCAAGTAGTTCAAACTGGTAAACCATTAGTAATTATTTCTGAAGATGTAGAAGGCGAAGCTTTAGCTACATTGGTAGTTAATAAAATTCGTGGTTCGTTAAAAATTGCTGCTGTTAAAGCTCCAGGCTTTGGCGATAGAAGAAAAGCAATGTTAGAAGATATTGCTATTTTAACTGGCGGTACTGTAATTAGCGAAGAGCGTGGCTTTAAATTAGAAAATGCTGATATCAGCATGTTAGGTAGAGCTGAAAAAATTAATATCGACAAAGATAACACTACCATTATTAATGGTGCTGGCGCAAAAGAAGATATTTCTGCTCGCGTTAACCAAATTAAAGCACAAATAGAAAATACTACTAGCGATTACGATAAAGAAAAACTACAAGAGCGTTTAGCTAAACTAGCTGGCGGTGTAGCTGTTCTTTATATTGGTGCTGCTACCGAAGTAGAAATGAAAGAGAAAAAAGACCGTGTTGATGATGCATTACACGCAACTCGTGCTGCGGTTGAAGAAGGTATAGTTGCTGGTGGTGGGGTTGCTTACATTAGAGCAATTGCTGCATTAGATAATTTAAAAGGCGCTAACGAAGATGAGAATACTGGTATTCAAATCATCCGCAGAGCTTTAGAAGAGCCTTTAAGAACTATTGTGGCTAACGCTGGTGGCGAAGGTTCAGTAGTAGTAAATAAAGTACGTGAAGGTAAAGACGATTACGGCTACAATGCTAGAACTGAAGTTTACGAAAACTTAATTGGTGCAGGTGTAATTGACCCAACTAAAGTAAGCCGTGTAGCTTTACAAAATGCTGCAAGTGCTGCTGCTATGATTTTAACTACTGAGTGCGCTTTAGTAGAAGAAAAAGAAGCTAACGCTCCAGCTATGCCGGGCGGAATGCCAGGTGGTATGGACGGAATGGGATATTAATAAAGTGCGGAATTTGAAGTGAGGATTGCGAAGTAATAATTTCGGAATTCAAATTTTAGAATGCGAAGTAGAGAAGTTGCACGCAACTTTTTTAAATAACAAAACCCGAATCATCATTTTGATGGTTCGGGTTTTTTATTATTTGAAACGTGTTAAAACAAAAAAAACTCCAATTTGGAGTTTTTTTTGTTAGAGGTATCGAGCAGATTCGAACTGCTGTAGGAGCTTTTGCAGAGCTCAGCCTAGCCGCTCGGCCACGATACCATTAAGCGATTAGGGTGGCAAATATAGGAATATATTTTACTTCAATGCAAGAATTAATAAATAAAAATAAAAAAAATTAATATTCTAAAAGTTATTACCTACCAAACTAACTTTTCTTTATTTAAAAAGGCATTTATACCTTTTTTACAATCATTGGTTTGGCGAGCATAAGCGTTCATTTCTGCAGCATAGTTTAATGCATCAATTAAACTTCTGTTTTGTACTTCATCAATCATTTGTTTGGTTAATGCCAAACTTTGACCTGATGCGCCTTTGCACAATTTTTGAGCAAAATTGAAAACATGTTCTTCTATTTCTTCAAAGTTTACTACTTCGTTTATTAACTGAAAGCTTTTAGCTTGTTCTGCTGTCAAGATTTCGGCTGTAAGTAAAATGCGCTTAGCTGTTTGTTCGCCAACTTTGCGTAGTAAAAATACCATTACTATAGCTGGCACAAAACCAATTTTTACCTCAGTGTAAGCAAATTTACTATCGTTAGTAGCAAAACAAAAATCGCAAATAGTAGCCAAGCCGCATCCTCCAGCTAATGCTGCACCTTCTACTTGTGCTATTACTACTTTTCTCGATTGGTAAATCATGGCGAATAATTCCATTAAGTTTTTACTATCTGCTAAGTTTTCATCATAGGTATTATTTTGCATGGTTTGTAAGCTACTTAAGTCGGCACCACTACAAAAAGCATCTCCATTACCTTTAATAACAATCACCTTACAGTTTTCATCACTTTCGGCTTGTACAAACACGCGTTTTATTTGCTGCACAAAATCAAAACTTAATGCATTACGTTTTTCGGGGCGGTTAAGGGTAATGTAACCAACGCGTTCTTTTACGTTATAAATTACTAAATCATTCATGGCTATTCAGTTTATTTTTATTGTTCAATATTAATGGTAATTGCGCCATTTTCAAGCACATTATTAGTCAAAACATTTTTTGTTTTTAAAAATTTCACAATACTTTGAGATTGAAGATTATTTAATTTAGAACTTATAATAACAGGTGTATTGACTGCCAGTAAATTGGTATCAATATAAATTTTTTCGGTTAAAATATTGGTGTAATTGGGCAGTATTTTATTACCAATATTTATTTTAAGCTGGTCAATTTTAATTTGTAAATTATTATTAAAATTAATGGTGTCCACTTTTGTTATACCACTTGCCCAAATATGTTGTTGTAAATGAAAATGGAACTTATCCTTATCATTAATTAGTGAAGTGTCGGCTATTAAAGTACTTTTTTGACCATCCACAATTTGCATGGCAAATGTTTTATTGATATTATAAATGGTAATAAATTTTTGATTTTCAGTTTTGAAATCTTCATATGTATTTACTATCAAAACTAGGATATAAAATATTAATGCATTTTTGGCTAAATATTGTTTTCGAGTGATAAAATAATTACAAGTATAAGCAACTGCAATAAATATAAGAATGGTCTCTATTTCGGTAATTTGAATACCTGTAATATAGGAAAATGGCAGCTTTTCGAGCCAAAGCACAATGACATTAGTAAAATAGATAAGCCATTTTACCATAAATCCTAAACCAATTGCTAGGTAAGTAAATAAAGGAATAAGTTGTGCTAAACCTGCTGCAAATATCATGGCTATGGCTACAAAAATAATTCCGGTTGTTAAAGGAATAATAAGCAAATTACTTGCTAAGAAGTAAACCGGAAGCTGATGGAAATATAACAATCCTAGAGGGAAAGTAGCTAATTGCGCAGCAATTGAAACTGAAATAATATTCCAAATTTCATTGCTTATCCAATATTTAAAAGTGAACCATTGTTTAAAATATTTTTGCATGCTTACAATTCCAAAAACTGCTAAAAAACTTAACTGAAAACCTACACTAGCTAACATATTACTATCGAATAACAGTAATGAAAATGCCGATGCCGCTAGTGTATTATAAATGTTTGGTTTGTTTTTTACCATATTGCCAAGGGCAACAAAACTAAACATGACACTAGCCCTCAAAATAGAAGGGGAGAGTCCACATAGTAAAGAATATGACCAAATAATTGATAATGAAATTATGGCTTTTACTATACGTTGGTATTTTTTCTTATCAAAATATTTGAGAACCAAATTGATTAACCAAAATATCAAACCAACATGCATTCCGCTAACTGCTAAAACATGCAATGTTCCTGTGTTGGAGTATGCCTTAACTAAATCAGGATCAATATCATCGTCATAACCATAAAGAAGTGCTTTTGATATGGCAATTTCAGAATTACTTTTAACATAAGTTAGCAGTGTTTTGTTAAAAAATGCTTGCGCTTCATAAGCGATTTTCCATAAAGGATTTCCACCAAGTTGATCAATTACAATAAAGTTGTTTTTTAGTAAAAAAGCTTGCTGATAAATTTGGTTGAAAGCTAAATAACGCTTATAGTTAAATTCAAAAGGATTTTGTGGCCCTTTAATTTCTTGGCTTGTATTTTTTATTAATAACCTCGTTCCATAACTCAATAGAGGTAATAATGAAGAGTCTTTTTCAAAATACAAAATGATATTTCCGTCAACTGCTTGATTGTAACCTTTACTAACTACTTTTAAAACCTTAGCCCTGCACTTAATTGAATTTTTCCGAATTTGTCCAGGTTCATTTATGTCTAGAAGTAAATACTCTCCATTAGTTTTTGTAAAATGAGTTTGATAATTTAAATGATTGTGACTGGTGTGAATGGCTACACCGGCAGTGTATAAGAAGAAATTTAAAAAAATACCAAATGACAAATTGTTAAGTTTATAATTATAGAATTTCCAAACTATTAAAAGTAAAAGTAATGATATTGAAAATATACTAACACAAGTGGCAATTGGTATTGGGAAAAACATGTTGATTCCAATTCCAATGCTCATAGGAATAACTATTCTTACAAATGGTATTTGATGCCAATAGCCAGCTAACATTTAAAACGAATAAATACAACTAATTACAAATAAATACAAAAAAACTCAAAGGTTAATAAAAGTGTTTATTAATCTTTAAAATTTAATGGCAAGCAATATTATGTTTGTATATTAAATAAATAAAAAAATATGACATACAATTACTTATTAATGGTTCACAGTTGGTTGCGTTGGGCATTTTTAATTGCAGCACTTTTTGCAATAATTCGTTCATTAAATGGCAAGTTTGGTAATAAACCATTTGGGAAAGAAGATAATACTGCAGCTACTATTTTAATTGCATTAACACACACAATGTTATTATTGGGAATAATACTTTGGTTTGTGAGTCCTAATGTGCAAAATGCGTTGGCTCAAGGTGCTGGTGTGTTTATGAAAGATAAATACATGCGATTAATTGTATTAGAACATCCTTTAACCAATATTATAGCTGTTGCTTTAATTCAAATTGGTAGAATAAAAAGCAAGAAAGCCTATGAAGATGCTGTTAAACACAGCCGTAGTTTAATGTATTACGGCTTAGGATTATTATTGATTTTATCGCGCATTCCTTGGGGCACAACGCCTCTGTTTAGAGGAATGGAATAATTTTAAAAAAGAAGAATACAAACAAAAAAAGCCATTATAATATCAATAATGGCTTTTTTCGTTTAAATAGAATTTACTTTACGTTTACTAAAATAGTAAAACATAATGATACCAACCAATATCATGGATGTAGAAATAATCTCGGCTTGCGTTGGGTGAAAACCAAAAATATTATAGGTAGTATTAACCCTTATTTTTTCAATAACAAAACGTTCAATTCCGTTTATTATCATGTAAAAACTAATTAAGGTTCCTGGTTTGGTAAATTTGGCTCTAAATTTCCAAAGTCCTGCAAACATTAAAATGCAAACTATGGCTTCATATAATGCAGTTGGAAAAACAGGGTTTGGCAACATGTAGCAATGTGTGCCTGCGCAATTACTCATTTGAACACCTGCTTTTATTACATTATTGTGGTAGTTAAAACCCCAAAACCAATCTGGTAAAAAGCTAAATCCTTCAAAATAAATGGCTCTTACATTTTGAATTCCACCAAATTCGTGTGCATAATAATCACTGTATAGCGGCAAAACACTCGATTCGAAATAACCTGGAGCTGCTTTAAACATTTCACCAGCTGCATTTAAATGGTATGCTGAATTGATAACACCCCAATCGCCATCGCCACTTAAATGACATCCGATTCGGCCAATTCCATAGGCTAGCATTAATCCTGGAGCAATAGCATCTGACAAATGAATGGGGTCAATTTGATTTTTGCGTGCATAAAAAACTACACTTGCAGCAGCTACTAATAATCCACCATAAAAAGTTAATCCGCTAAATGATATCAAAGAATTAATTGGGTCGGCAATTAGCTCGTCAATATTTTCTAAATTATGGAAAATCTTAGCACCTAAAATACCTGAAATAGCTGCAATAAATAAAATATTCCACATGTGGTTATGCGGAAACATTTCTCTTTCAATTTCTTTTGGTTCTAAATCGCCTAATTTTTTATTAGCCGCGTAAATCGTATAATATCCATAAGCACCACCAATAATTAATCCTACAAAACTGCCTTGCATTGATAAAATAAAATCTTGCGGGTTTTGAACCAAAGAATCGTAATTGGTTAAAGCTTCAAAAAACTTAAAACCAATAAATGACCAAGAAAGAATGGCAAAAAAAGTTTCTGTTGAGCTGGCTTTTTTATTAATCCAAACTTTAGTTTTTATAGGGTTTAATAAACCTAAACTTTCTCGTCTTTTTAACTCGTTAACAGCGGTTATAAAAGCGCCTGCAAACGATAATCCAAGCATTAAACCAAAGGTTTGAATGGGTAATGGAATGTTCAAACCAAAAAGGTCTCTTAATAAATCACTTAACGATGCGTACATGAAGGTTTAGGTTTATAATTAATTATATTGTTTTAAGTGTCAAATAACCAATTAGCTTATAAACCAATTTAGCCATAGTGTATTCAGTTAAAATATTGCCTTTTACTGGTGCAATTTCAACAACATCAAAACCAACAATATTTTTTGAAGCAATTACTTTTTTCAAAAATTGGATGGTTTCGTTCCATTGCATTCCGTTTGGTTCTGCTGTTCCTACAGCGGGTACTATGCTTGGGTCAAATCCATCAGCATCTATACTAATATAAACATTTTCACCAAGTGTAGCCAATGCATCGTCTGCCCAATTGGGGTTATTACGAATTTGGTGAGCATAAAAAGTATGTATGTGGCTTGATTCTTTAATTAGATTCGATTCTTCAATACACTGAGCTCTGATGCCAATTTGAGTTAAAGGAACACCTAATTCTTGCACACGGTACATAACACTTGCATGGCTGTAAGGATTATCATTATAACTTTCGCGTAAATCACTGTGAGCATCTATTTGTAATACATGTACATTTGGCGTTTTAGCTTTTACTGCTTTAATACAACCTAAGCTAATGGTATGTTCTGCTCCTAAGGTAATCGGGAATTTATTATCACTGATCAATTTAGCAGTTTCTTCCTCAATTAATTTCACCGCTTTTGCATCAACTTTACGTTTAAAATCCATAGGGTGTAAAGTACATATACCTCCCAATTTGTAGCTTTCTTGGTCTAATTCTTCATCATAAAGTTCTACAAATTGGCTTGCCTTTATAATTGCTTCAGGGCCTTTATCAGAGCCGCTCAAATAACTTGAAGTGTATTCATAAGGAGCTGATTGAATAACATATTTTGAGTTTTTATAGCTAGAAAACTCAATATCATCAATAGCTAAAAAGTTCTTTTTATGGTTGTAAAATTTCATATTATCTAAAAATATTGTTGTTAAAAAATACTGGTTGGTATTGGGAATTCGTTGTTAATATCGGTTAAAACCAATGGTGATGAGGTTGTAATACAAATGGTATGCTCAAATTGAGCTGATATCTTACCATCAATAGTTCGGGCAGTCCACTTGTCTTTTTTATCAACTTTAGCTCTTGCTTTTCCTGCATTTATCATAGGTTCAATGGTAAATGTCATTCCCGGAACCATTTCAGGTCCTAAATCTTCTGTTCTGCAATGGCCTACTTCGGGTTCTTCGTGAAATTTAATACCGACACCATGTCCGCAAAATTCGTAAACTACCGAATAACCAAATGCACTTATATATTTATCAATGGCATTGCCAATAAAACCAATTCTATTACCTGCTTTACATTGCCCAATCCCAATAGCCAAACTTTCTTTGGTTACATCAATTAATTTTTGAGCATACTCGCTCACTTGACCAACTGTATACATTTTTGAAGTATCGCCATAATAACCATTTAAAATGGTGGTAACATCAATGTTTAAAATATCGCCATCGCGCAATACATAAGGTCCTGGAATACCATGACAAATTACATCATTAACCGAAATACATGTTTCAGCAGGATAACCTCTATAGCCTAAAGTAGCCGGAATAGCTTTGTTATCACGCATAAATTGGTTGCAAATATCGTTTAGGTATTTGGTAGTTACCCCTGTTTTTACAAATGGAGCTACTGTTTCTAATGTTTTGGCTGCCAATATAGAACTTGCTTTAATTCCTTCTATTTGCTCAGGAGTTTTTATGATTATTTTCTTCGACACAGTATAAAAATGCTTTCTAAATTTTCGGCTGCAAAGTAAAGTAATTTATAGGCTTATACAATGATAAGTTTAGGTGAATTTTTGAAAGGAATGTGACAGCAAAACAATTTTTAAGTATACCATTTAAGGTACTTGTATTGTATGCTAAATAAATATTACATTGCGCATAGTGGATCAGCAGGTAACACCCAAAGAGAAAATATTAAAAAAAGTACGTCAAGCACTTACTTTTAAAAGCAAAAATCAATTTACCAATATTGATTTAGATAGCAATATTTATACACAACCAAGTAGTGATTTGAGTTTGTTGGAAATTTTTGCACAACAATTTACCGAGGCAAAGGGTGAATTTGTTCATTGCAGTAGTCAATTTGATTTTTTAGATAAACTGATAACACTTTTGGAACAAAGAAAATGGAAACATTTTTTTTGTTGGGAGCACCAATTGCAAGATATGCTAAAAGATACGGGTATAAATTTTACTCATAAAAGAGAACAATTGGATAAAGTTCAAGCTTCCATTACTTCATGCGAAGCATTGATTGCCCGAACTGGTACTGTATTGGTTAGTTCCACTGCTAATAGTCGTACTCTAACAATTTGGCCTTCTGTGCATATTGTAATTGGCAAACGTTCACAACTTGTAATGGAAATTAAAGATGGAATGCAATTGGTAAAAAATCGTTATGGTAAAAATATTCCTTCACTTTTAAGTTTTATTACTGGTCCAAGCCGATCTGCTAATATTGAAAATACCATGGTTGTTGGAGCGCACGGTCCTACTGAGGTTTTTGTATTTATTATTGATGATACATTAAGAGAATAATGGAAGCACAAAAAAAAACTTACCTTGTTTCCGATTTTCATTTAGGCATTCCTAGCTTTGAAGAAAGTGCAGTACGCGAAAAACGTATTGTTTCATTTTTAAATAGCATAAAACCACAATGTAATGAACTGTACATAGTTGGTGATATTTTTGATTTTTGGTTTGAGTACAAAACAGTGGTTCCTAAAGGATTTGTAAGACTTTTAGCAAAATTGGCTGAGTTTGTAGAAGATGGCATTCCAGTTCATGTTTTTCATGGTAACCACGATTTATGGCAATTTGGATATTTAGAAAAAGAAATTGGTTGTAAAGTTTATTCCAAACCCATAATTAAAACCATTGCTGGCAAAAAACTATATATTGGCCATGGAGATGGATTAGGACCTAAACAGCACAAATTCAAGTTTATACTTTCAGTTTATAGAAATTACTTTTTCCAAAGGTTATTTGCATTTTTTCACCCAAATATTGGCATTGGTTTAGCTAATTATTTTAGTCAAAAAAGTAAGGAAGAAACTTATAGTGATAACCATGCATTTTATGGCGAAAACGAATTTTTAATTCAGCACGCGCGTAATTTTTTAAAATACGAACATATTGACTATTTCATTTTTGGGCATAGGCATTTACCTATGATTTACAAGTTGAATAACCAATCAAATTATATCAACTTAGGCGATTGGATTGATTACAATACTTATTTAGAATTAGATGAAAATGAGGTTACTATAAAAAGTTTTACCGATAGTTCGGCCAATTATATTTATAATAATGAAAACTAATTCGTTAAATAATTTGGTTTTGATATCGATAAAAACAATGGTTGTTTTTACCTTGATGATAGTAGGCAATATAAATGCCCAAACCATTTTAGATAGCACCCAATTAGTGAACGAGTTTGTGGTAAATGCCAAGTTTATTCAAGCAGATGAATTGGGCAATTTATACTTAGTATCTCCTAGCAATCAATTATATAAATACAATGCATCAGGCAAAGTTTTAGCTACTTTAAACTATAACTACAATGGAAATATTAGCAGCATTGATGCTAGTAACCCAATGGAGATTTATGTGTTTTACAAAGAAATAAATCGTGTTTTATTTTTAGATAATAACCTTGCTTACCGAGGTGAATTAGATTTAACCAAACAAAATATTACGCAAGCATCAGCCATTGCGCGCAGTTACGACAATGGCATTTGGGTTTTTGATTTAGGCGATTTGCAACTAAAAAAAATGAGTAAAGATGGAACCGTTACACAAAGCAGTGGAAATATTAGACAAATAATTAAAACCGATTTTGTGCCAACTACTTTATTAGAAAATACCAAACAAGTTATGCTAGCTAACGACAGCATAGCCTTGCTTTTCGATGTTTTTGCCTCTTATGTAAAATCATATAAATTCAGTAAAACAGCGTCATTTCAATTTAACAGCAACTATATTTTACAAACTTCTGATAATCAAATAAACGCAATTGAATTAAAAATTGGCATTAACCGCCCTGTATTTCAATTTTTAAATAAAATAAAATGGTCTTACTTAGAAAAAGACCTCATTTATACTTTTCAAGATAACAAGGTAACTATTTATAAAAAGTAGTTTAGCTAAATGCAATTACAGCCTAAAAATATTTACCTTTGAGCCTCACATTAATTTAAAAAATAAATATGAAAGTTGCTGTAGTAGGTGCCACAGGCTTAGTGGGTTCTGTTATGTTAAAAGTATTAACCGAGAAAAATTTCCCGGTATCTGAGTTTATTCCAGTTGCTTCCGATAAATCTGCTGGTAAAAAAATACTTTTTAAGGATAAAGAATACACTTTACATACTATGCAACAAGCGGTAGATTCCAGACCTGATGTGGCTTTATTTTCGGCTGGTGGAAGTGTTTCGTTAGAATGGGCTCCAAAATTTGCCGAAGTTGGTTGTTATGTTATTGATAACTCATCGGCTTGGCGCATGGATGAAACCAAAAAATTGGTGGTTCCAGAAGTGAATGCACATGTATTAACTAGCAACGATAAAATTATAGCCAATCCAAATTGTTCAACCATACAAATGGTATTGGTATTAAATCCATTACATGCCAAATATAAAATCAAACGTGTGGTAGTTTCTACTTACCAATCGGTTACAGGTACAGGCGTAAAAGCGGTGCAGCAAATGGAAAATGAACGCAATGGCATAGTTGGCGAAATGGCTTACAAATATCAAATTGATAAAAATGCCATTCCACAAATAGATGTTTTTTTAGACAATGGATACACCAAAGAAGAAATGAAAATGGTGAAAGAAACTAAAAAAATTATGGGCGATGATTCGATTAAAGTTACTGCTACATGTGTAAGAATACCAACCACTGGCGGGCATAGCGAAAGTGTAAATATTGAGTTTGAAAACGATTTCGATTTACAAGAAGTACACGATATTTTAACCAAAACTTCGGGGGTTGTTTTACAAAATGATATTGCCAATTTTGAATACCCAATGCCTTTATTTGCTGATGGAAAAGATGAAGTTTTTGTTGGCCGAATTAGAAGAGACGAAAGCCAGCCAAACACCTTAAACTTGTGGATTGTAGCTGATAATTTACGCAAAGGAGCTGCAACTAATACTGTTCAAATTGCTGAATATTTATTGGAAAAAGGCTTGATTAAATAAACTCAAATTGCTTAAACAAAAAAGGTATTTCTAGTTTTAGAAATGCCTTTTTTATTTGCCTTAACTCAAGCTAATCTTCCTGACTAGCCTTTGCAAGAATATCTTTTTCTGATTGTGTTAAACTATTATAACCGCTTCGGCTAATTTTATCTAAAATAGCATCCACATCGGCTTGGTTTGGCTTATGAGATTTTGGTGCACTGGCTTTAGGCTTACTATCGGCTTTGTAATGAATAGTAAGTTTAGATTTAGGTTTAAATATATTACCAAAGAACGAACTAACTGAATGTATTGCATTGGTAAAAGCATTATTGGTATATAAATATTTAATAAATAAATAGCCAGCCAATGCCCCTCCTAAATGTGCAATTCTTCCACCAGCATTACTGCTTGGAATGTTAAGTAAATCAATTAAAACACTAAAAATAGCAATATACCTTAACTGAACAGCAAAAATGCCAAATAACATGACAGTATATTGGGGTAATAAAGTGGCTGCGGCAGTAACCATAGCCAAAACCCCAGCTGAAGCTCCCAATGCATAAGAATCAGGTAAAGAATCTCTAAATACGGGAAAAACATTGTAAAAAAGTAGGTATAACAAACCTCCTCCAATACCACCCAAGAAATATATTTGATACACACGCGCATTACCTAAATATTCGTGTAACAACATTCCTAGCCAATACATCCATAACATATTAAACAGTATATGAAAAAAGCCAGAATGCAAAAACATATAAGTTACCAAACCCCATGGATGGGTAATAAAATTAGCAGGGGAGGCGTATAATACAAAAAGTTTTTGAACCGAATCTAAAATATCTGTGGCTTGAAACAACCAAAATAATAAGTGAGCAATTGCAAAAACTAAATATGCAGCCACATTTAACGCAATGAGTTTTACTACCGCATTATTTTGTGCAAGCTTATATTTTAAATCATCGAAGAAGGACATAATTTACTTTTATAAAAAAACGAATATATTAATATAATGTTTTACGATTGGTTTTATTCCAAAACTTTACCAATATAAAGCCAAAAAGCATGCCTCCTAAATGTGCAAAATGAGCTACATTATCTCCCGAAGTATTGCTAATTCCTAAAAACAATTCCAACGCACCCATAATAAAAACTAAATACTTAGCTTTAATAGGAATAGGCAAAAAAAGCATCATGATTTCGGTATTTGGAAACATCATTCCAAAAGCAAGTAAAACACCATAAACGGCACCACTAGCGCCAATTACAGGAATATTAATTAATGAGTAAAGTTCAATTGCTTTGTTAAAGTTAACTGAACCTTCTGGGTCAGAAATTGATGTTGCTCCATTTACAATTGCTGAAAATAACTCAGGTGGCAATTGCAATTGAAGTTGATGAATTTGAAAATATTTTACAGCTAAATAAAGCAAAGCGCCTCCAAAAGCAGTTACCCCATAAAAAATACTGAATCTTTTCCAACCCCAAAGATTTTCAATAGTTGAACCAAACATCCATAAACTAAGCATATTGAAAAATATATGGTTTAAATCGGCATGCATAAACATATAAGTTAAAAACTGATATGGCCTAAAATTTTCACTTAGTGGAAAGTATAATCCAAAAGTTTGAGTTAAATTTACAATTCCCCTATCTTTTAGAACGTAGGTAGCCAAGAAAAATAAACCATTTATAATTAATAAATTTTTTACTGCTGGAGGCAATAAACTTGCACTTGGCGGACGATATTGTTGATACATATTTTTTAAATTTTATTTAAACATATTGGCCAAATCGGCCATGCTTAGAGTAAGTAAACAAGCTTTTCCATCGGGCGAGTATTTAGGTTCGCTGCATGCAAAAAGTTCATCTACCATTCGGTTCATTTCATCGGTTGCAAGCACAGTGCCAGCCTTAATTGCTGCCTTTTTGGCTAAAATTTTGGCAATTAACTCATGTTTGCTATCAGCTAAGTTTTTATTGTTTTTATAATTACTTATCAAATCTAAAATCAACTCATGCTCATTGCTGTATTGCATTTCAGCCGGAACACCATTTACCACAAAAGTACCCTTACCAAACTCGTTTACATCAAAACCTAAGGTTTTTATTTCGGGCAAAATTTCTAATAAAATACTTTCGTCAATGGCATTTAAAGTAATGGCTTTGGGAAATAATTTTTGTTGACTAGCAATGGGCTGTTGTTTGATAGCTGCCAAATATTTTTCAAACAAAATACGTTCGTGTGCCGCCTGCTGACTGATAAGTAACAATCCACTTTTAATTTGCGTAGCAATATAAGTTTGCTGTATTTGTAAAAACTGCTGACTGGTTTGCTTATTATTTTCAATTAAGGTTTGCTGAGCAACATTATTCTCCGAACTAGGAATTTCTGATGGAACATCAGGTGCAGCTATTTTAAATAAATCTTCCCAATTGGTAGTTTGTTGCTTTTTAAAATTGCGCGAACTGGCATATTCATTTTTTAACCAATCGTTTTTGCCTCCACTCACTTTACCTACCAACTGCGTTTCACTACTTTGTATATTGTTAAAATGTGTAGCTTGGTTATTGTATAAATCGCGGTTTAAAAACTGATTGTCTTCGTAACTTTTATCTAAAGTGGGTGTTTCAAAATTTTCGCCTAACACTTTGCGGGTAACCGCACGTAATATTTGATAAATATTGCGCTCATCTTCAAACTTTACTTCTGTTTTGGTTGGGTGAATATTTACATCTACCTTACTTGGGTCAATTTCAATATTGATACAATAAAATGGATACTGATCTTTGGCAATGATGTTTTCAAAACCACTTACAATAGCGTGATTCAAATAAGCATCTTTTATAAATCGGTTATTTACAAAAATGTATTGGTCGCCCCTGGTTTTTTTTGCAATTTGAGGTTTGCCAATAAAGCCACTTGCATTGATAATGGTGGTTTGTTCCTCAAAAAGTAATAAATCATCAGGTTTTTTATCATCAAACAAATCGCTTATTCTAAAAGCCAAATCGGCCGGTTTTAGGTTATGCATTTGATCATCGTTATGCCATAACTCAAAACCTATATGCGGATTAGCCAAAGCTGCTCGTGTAAATTCATCAATGATATGGCGTAACTCCACAGGATTTGACTTTAAAAAATTTCTGCGAGCTGGAATATTAAAGAATAAATTTTTTACCGAAATACTGGTTCCTGTTTGCCACGAAATGGCTTCGTGCTTTATAATATTGCTACCTTCAATTAAAATATAAGTACCAATGGTATCTTCATTTCGTTTGGTTTTAAGTTCAACTTGTGCTACCGAGGCTACAGAAGCCAATGCCTCACCCCTAAAACCCATGGTTTTTATTTTAAAAACATCTTCAATTGTTTTTATTTTTGAGGTAGCATGGCGTTCCCAACACATACGTGCATCGGTTTCGCTCATTCCTTTTCCATTGTCAATAACCTGAACTAAAGCTTTTCCAGCATCTTTTAAAATAAGTTTTATATGTGTAGCGCCAGCATCTATGCTGTTATCTAACAACTCTTTAACTATACTTGCTGGCCTTTGAATTACCTCGCCTGCTGCTATTTGATTAGCAACATGTTCGGGTAAAAGCATAATGATATCTGACATAATTTGGAATTACAAAAAACCGCAAATTTTAGCAGATTATGAAATTTAGTTAAGGAATGTTCAAAAGTACTTGTCTCCCAACCAAAGCCAACGCTTAAAGAGATGGATTAGGTACCTGTAATAACCACCAAAATTATTTTTTACTTGTTCGTTTAAACATTCAAATTATATTTGCTGCGCATTTGGTTTTTAAAGTAGCTGTTTGGCTATTTCAAAAATTAAAAGGGAATCAGGTGAAAACCCTGAACAGTACCCGCTGCTGTGAGTATCATATTTTAACTATAAAAAGTTAAAGTCAATTTTTGTTTCAAATCTTTGTCACTGTTCTGCCAAGCGGAACGGGAAGACCAAACAAAAATGATACGAGTCAGAAGACCTGCCAATTGCAAAACATATTGTAGCTTTCGGGAATAAAGGCTTGCAGTGGTTTCGATTTGTTTTAACTTTTAAAAGTTTCTTTTTTCGGCATCATTACTTCAACGATAAATTGATGTATGCTTTGTTGCATGTATTAATTTCCGTTTGCTACAGTTAAATTTTATAAAAAATGATAAAATACTACTGTACATTGGTAATGAATTGCGCGTTCTTTTGGGCTTATGCTCAAACAGAAACCAACGATTCTGCCCAAAAATTACAAACAGTATTTATTAAAAGTTTGAGGCTAGAAAGTCTAAACAAAAGCACCGTAATTCAAAACATAACTCCAATAGAATTACAAAGCCGACAAGGAAGCAGCATGGCTGAAGTATTGCAAGAAAACACACCTGTTTTTATTCGCAATTATGGTTCGGGCGGATTGGCTACCGCAAGTTTTAGAGGAAGTAATGCTTACCACACCCCCGTAATTTGGAACGGAATTAATATTCAAAACCCCATGAATGGGCAAATTGATTTTAGTAGCATTCCAGTTTTTTTAAGCGATGAAATTAGCTTGCAATATGGCGGTAATGGTGGAGTTTGGGGAAGTGGCTCTATGGCTGGATTATTGTTTATTAATAGCCAAATTGCTACGCATCAAAAACCCAAAATTGAACTTTTTACAAGCGCATTTGATTATGGTATTTTTCAAAATGGATTAAAAATTAGCTTTAAATACAAAAAGCTATTTTCAAGCACTAAAGTGTTTAACAGTTTTGGTAATAACAGTTTTGAATACGAGTATAAAAACCAAAATTTTTATCAAAAAAATGCCCATTTAATAAATAGTGGTTTTCAGCAAGTATTGGCATTTACCAAAAATAATAAAACCAATTTTACAGGATTAATTTGGTATAACGAAAGTGAAAAACAAATAGCTCCTAACATCAATTCAGCATACAATGATGCTGTTCAAAAAGATAAAAATTTGCGTACTGCTATTACTTGGCAAAACAAAAATTTAAGAAGTAATAACGAAATAAAATTGGCCTATTTTTATGATGAAATATATTTTAAGAGTAATGATATAAGTGAATCAAATAATAAGAGTTATACATACAATTTATCTGCTGAAAAAAACTACTCATTTAATACCAATAATTCCATCCATTTGGGAATCATAAATTGGTTAGCTTTTGCCAATGTTGACGGTTATAACGAGCAGGTAAATCAGAATAGATTAACAGCATTTTTGTATTTTAAAAACACCAGTAAAAACAAAAATACTCAACAACAAATTGGCTTAAGAAAAGAGTTGGTAAACGCAGATTTTATTCCCTTTATGCCAAGTTTTTATTTACAACAAAAAATACTAAAAAATACATTGTTAAAAGTGAATATAGCTGCAACTTATCGCTTGCCTACTTTTAACGATTTATATTGGAAAAATGGAGGCAATTTAAACCTACAATCAGAACATGGTTGGGGAACAGATTTGGCCATCAATCACATCAAAAAAATCAAAGCACTTGCGTTTGATTATACCATTTCGTTATTTT
This sequence comes from Bacteroidota bacterium, assembly GCA_027491085.1. Taxonomy (GTDB): domain Bacteria; phylum Bacteroidota; class Bacteroidia; order UKL13-3; family UKL13-3; genus JAAFJM01. The sequence goes on along the minus strand of JAIXWW010000011.1, from coordinate 190,045 downwards.
ATAAAACTACCGAAAATTATATACAATGGATTCCAATAAACTCGGCTATTTTTTCGCCCATCAATATTGGAAATGTGAATGCTAGGGGAATAGAAATATTGGCTAAAAATGCTGTGAATATCAACAAAAACAATTTGCTCCAACTTAACTATATTGGTAGTTTTTTACAAGCCATTGATACCAAAACAGAATTGCAATTAATATTTACACCAAGGATAAAACATGTGTTCAATGTAATTTATAACTACAAAAATTTGACCATTAAATACAACCATAATTATACTGGTGTGAGCTTTACCAAAAGTGATTTAAGCGAGTGGAACAACGATTTTGAAATAGGTAATTTATCACTATCAAAAACCACCAATTTCAATAACCAAAACGATTTAAATATTCAATTAGGTATCAACAATATTTGGAACAAAAGTTATCAAGTAATGCCTGACAGACCAATGCCTTTAAGAAATTTTCAACTCACTTTACAATACTCAATTACTAAAAAATAAAACTATTATGAAAAATAAATTTATAAAAATAGCAAGCATATTAAGTTTTGCTGCCCTATTTAACTTAAGCGCTCAAGCGCAAACTGCCGATTTTGAAGACATTCAATTACAAGGTGCAAATAGTGTAAAAATTCCGAATACAGGAACTGTAAACAGCAATTTTACCAGTGGTTCTTGTACTTTTTCAAACAGCTATGCCATTTCGTTTGGTGGGTATTGGAACAGCGGTTGGGCATTTTCAAAAGTAAATGATACTACCACTGCGGGCTTTACTAATTTATATGGAAGTTATGCCAATAAAGGATTTAATAGTAGCAGTAATTACGCAGTTTCGCAAAACGAAACATTTATGAAAATAAACCAAAATACTTTAACAGGTTTATATGTAACCAATACCACTTACGCAGCCTTAAGCATGAAAAATGGTGATGCCTTTGCTAAAAAATTTGGTGGCACCAATGGCAACGATAGCGATTGGTTTAAACTAACCATTAACGCCTACCAAAACGGAAATTTAAAAACAGAAAAAGTAGAATTTTACTTAGCTGATTTTAGATTTGCTGATAACTCAAAAGATTATATAGTAAAAGATTGGACCTTTGTAAACCTTGTTTCATTAGGCAGTTTAGACAGTTTAAAATATACTTTAACCAGCAGCGATACCAACCAATTTGGACTAAAAACCCCTGCATTTTTTTGTGTAGATCATATAATGACCAATGCTGATACAGCTACTTTTGAAAACTTAAATTTACCATTTGGCCAAGATTATTGGAACAGAGGAAGCAAAGTTTTTACTGAGACGTATCAAAGTGGTAATGCATATTTCCAAAGTGCTTTTAACGTTTCACCATCTTATAATTATTGGAGTGATGGCTTTGCCATTTCAAATAGTACTGATTCAACTACTGAAGGTTTTACTAATTTATATAGCTCTGCTAATGGAAAAGGGTATAATAAATCAACAAATTACGCAGTTAGTAATGGTAACAATGGCTTCGTTTTAAAGCAAATTATTGACACACGTCCTTATCTAATAGGTATGTGGGTTAATAATTCCACTTACACTTATTTTAGTATGTTAAATGGTGATGGTTTTGCAAAAAAATTCGGTGGAATAAGTGGTAATGATCCAGACTTTTTCAGGATAATTATAAGTGGTTATTATTACAATCAACGAAAACTTTCGGATAGTGTTGTCTTCTATTTAGCTGACTTCAGAAGCACTGATAATAGTAAAGATTACATATTAAAAGACTGGAAATATATAAATCTAGAATCCATTAAAGATGCAGATAGCTTTTATGTGAAACTAGAATCAAGTGATGTCGGCCAATTCGGGATGAACACACCAGCATTTTTTTGCTTAGATGAATTAGTATTTAAATATTTTTTGAGTACTAATGAAGTGACTAAAAACAGCTCCGTAAAAATTTATCCAAACCCAAGTACTGAAAATATTTATGTAAATTATGAAAGTGATTTTAATTCCATCAATATCATTAATTTACAAGGCAAAAATGTATTGCAAAGCAAAAACAAAAATATAGACATTAGTGGTTTAGAAAATGGTATTTACATTGCACATATCATTACCGAAAATGGTATTTTAAATAGTAAATTTGTAAAGCAATAAGTAAAGTATGAAGTATAAATGATGAAGTAATATCGTTTAGATAAGCTTTTTAATTCAATTGATATTCGTTTCGACTACGCTCAACGACCACGGACATTGAGCCAGTCGAAATGTATTTCTCTTAACTAACCGATATAGAAGTATAAATTACTTCTTATTTAGAAAACAATAAACAAACAACTAAGTCAGTTCGAGCCAAATCCGATTGCTATCGGATGAGAACAAAAGTAAAGGTTCTCGACTTCGCTCGAACTGACAAAAATTTAAACAATGAAAAATAAAATATTAGTTTTATCCATACTTATGTGCAAGTTTGCCTTTGGTCAATTTGACCAGCAAGTTGGTTTTGGAAGTACCAAGGCTATAAGCAAAGATAGTAGCATTATTAAAGGTTGGGCTAATAGTTGTAAAGTTACACGTGGTTGGCAAAATTACCTAGATACCACTTTAGGCAAAGCTACAGTAGGTAGCGAGTTTTACGGAACCTTAGCAGCCGATGGACAAGTAATTAGTTTAGGCGATTCGGGCATAGCTGTTTTACAGTTCGATAATCCAATATCAGACAAAGAAGGACCTGATTTTTGTATATTTGAAAATGGGTTTATTGTAAACAATACCAAAGGCGAAAGCCATACTGAAATGGCGTTTGTAGAAGTAAGTAGCGATGGAATAAATTATGTACGTTTTCCTTCACAATGTTTGTTAGACTCTACTATTCAAAAAGGAAATTTTGAAGGCTCCGATGTAAGTTTAATTGATGGTTTGGCGGGCAAGTATATTGGTGGTTATGGCACTCCATTCGACCTCAATATTTTTGCGCCTTTATCATCCATCAATGTTGGGAAAATAACTCATGTTCGCTTAATAGATGTAGTCGGGAACAAAGATGCAGCTTACCCTGCTCGCGATAAAAATGGAAGAAAAATTATTGACTCATGGCCAACTCCATTTGCAGCAAGTGGCTTTGATTTAGATGCTGTGGGTGTTATCAATCAATTATACAATACCAATATTTTTCAAGCCAAAGATTTTCCGTTTACCTTGTTTCCAAATCCTGTAAATAATGGAGAAAATTTAATCATCAATAACTTAAATAATGCAGAGGTAAGCATTAGCAATTTACAAGGCCAAACAATATTTACAAGCCAAGCAAATACAAAAATTGAAATTGAAACCAATAAATTATTAGCAGGAATTTATATCCTAAGTATTGCGCAACAAAACAAAGTGTATCATCAAAAAATTAGTGTTAATTAAACAATTGCTTTGAAAAAAATATTTATCCTTTTCACCATTGCTTTGTTTGCAATAAGCAGTTGCGATAAAGCACCGAACTTGCCGCAAATTAATGCCCTCCCCGATTCTAGCGGACATGGGGTTTTTATCATTAATGAAGGGAATTATACGCAAGGCAATGCCGAGTTAAGTTTTTTAGATTTAGGCTTAAACCAAAAGTTTGATAATGTTTTTTTTCAAGCTAATAATAGGAAACTAGGCGATGTTTTTCAATCTATGAACATCATCAATGGCAAAGCATATTTGGTCATCAATAATTCAAGTAAAATTGAAATTATTAATCCAAAAACATTTAAAAGTATAGGCACCATTACTGGTTTGCGCTCTCCACGATATATTATAAAAACAAGTACCAATAAAGCTTATGTAAGCGATATTTATGACAACCATATTTTTGTGGTTGACTTAAGCAACAATCAAATTTTAAAGAAAATTCCGCTTTGGGGTTGGGTAGAAGAAATGATTTCGATAAATGGAAAAACATATGCTACCAATCTGCGTGGTAGTTCTATAAATATTATTGATGAAAATACCAATCAAATAATTGATAGCATTGAAACGCCATTTGCGCCAAAAAATATCTTAAAAGATGCTAGTAATAATTTATGGGTTCTTTGTGGTGATGCCAATGCCAGTAACAAAAAGCATTTTATTGTAAAAATAGATTTAGAAACCAAACAAATTACAAAACAATTTGAAATAAAAACGCCTCAAACCAATGCTAATAAACTGCGTGTAAATGCAATAGGAAATAACTTATTTTGGATTGATGAAGGCGTTTTTAAAATGAACATTAATGATAGTATTTTACCACCAAATCCAATCATAGATAAACAACAACGTATTTTTTATGGCTTAGCCATTGACCCAAAATACCATGAAATTATGGTAAGCGATGCCAAAGATTTTAACTCTAACAGCGATGTTTATCGATACGATTTCAACGGGCAATTATTAGGCAAATTTACTGCTGGAAAAATTACCAGCGACTTTTATTTTTACTACAATTAATGGACTCAAAAATTAAAACATTAATTACCAAAAGTAATATTCCTAAAAAGAGTGATTTAAAAGAAGGGACTCACTTTTATTACAATGAAAATGGTTACATGGTATTTACCGAACTATACCACAAATTGCGTGGCTATTGTTGCAATAGCGGCTGTAAACATTGTCCTTACGGGTTTAAGAAATAGAAAATCAATTATTTGAATTTGGTCATATTATTTCCAATTATTTTTTTTAAATCATTTGATTGCTATTTTGCATGATTAAAAATTAAAAAATGAAGAAAATAATTTTACTAAGTATTTCTTATTTTATCGGCTTACAAGTATTTGCGCAACGCAGCAATTGTCCTGTATCGCCCGAGGCCAATACCATAAAACAAACCGATGGTTCAAAAATAACGCTGATGGCTTATGGAAATGAGCAAGAAAGTTACATAGAAACAATTGAAGGTTACACTGTATTGGTTAATGGAAATGGTATTTTTGAATATGCCTATATTGATGCAAACGGAAACTTAAGTCCAAGCGGAATTAAGGCTACAAATGCAAATACATTTCCTGGCAAAAACAGTTTTTCAAAACACTTACGTTACAGTAAAACCCAACAAGCCATTTTAGCTGAAACTTTTTTGCAACTTACTAAATTAGAAAACACCACTCTTAAAAAAGCAGGTCCACAAGGTTTTCCAACAAAAGGAATTCATAAAGTTTGTGTATTATTAATTGAATATCCCGATTTGCGTGCTACTGTTCAGAAAAGCATCGTTGAAAATTTATTCAATCAAACAAATTACAATGTCACCGGTAGTTTTAAAGATTATTATTTAAGGACATCATTTGGTCAATTAACATTAAACAGTGATGTTTTTGGTTGGTATATGGCCGACATGAATTATATTAATTATGGTAAAGGAAATGAAAACTATAGCAGCAATACGCAAGATTTGGTGAGAGATGCAGTTGTGGCAGCGGATTCTGCAGGTGTTGATTTTTCGATTTACGACAATGACAATGATGGAGAAGTAGATGGTTTGGTACTTTTACATGCAGGTATTGGAGCTGAAGAACAAAGTGCACCAAATGCCAATAATTATATTTGGAGTTTTAGAAGTACATATTGGGGTGGATTAACCACAGATGATGGTAAAAGTATTGGTTCTTTTTGCTTTTTTCCTGAAAAAAGATACAATAATGGATCATACAGTACAGTTGGAATTGGTGTAATGACTCACGAATTTGGACACATATTAGATTTGCCTGATTTATACAGTACGCAAAGCAAAGGCGAGGGAGCAGGAAGTTTTACAAATATGGCAGGTGGACCATGGCTTAATGGGGAAAGAACACCTTGTCTTTTTGACGCATGGAGTAGAATGGTAATGGAATGGCACACACCTACTGTAATAGCTAAAAATGGCACCTACACCATACCAAAAGCATTGGCCGATAGTAATTTTAGCTATAGAATAAACACGTCAAGAAGTAATGAATATTTTTTATTAGAAAACAGACAGTTAAAAGGAAATGATAAGTATATACCCGGAAAAGGCTTAGCTATTTGGCACATTAATACCAACTATGCCAAGCTGCTTTCTGCAGGTGGAGGCAATAATGTAAACAATGATACAGCTCGATATGGAACAGGACTAATGCAAGCAGACGGATTTAGGCATTTAGAAAGAGGCACAAATAGAGGAGATGGAGGCGATTTATTTCCCGGTTCTGCCAATAATAAAAATTTTAGTAATACCACCAATCCTTCTAGCTATTTGCATCCTACTTCGCAAGGAGTTAGAACACCTTCTAATATTACCATAACAAATATTACGCTTAATGCTGATAGTTCAATTACCTTTAATTTAGGAACAAAATCAACAGCATCATTTACAAGTGGACCAACCAGTGGTTGTATGCCTTACAAAGTTAATTTTGTAAATAGCTCCCTTTTTGCTAATAAATACAAATGGAATTTTGGTGACAGTTCTGCAGAGGTAATGGACGAAAACCCTTCTTATACCTATAAAAAAGTTGGAACTTTTATTGCAAAACTTTATGTGTTAGATTCAGCCAATAATCCAATCGATTCAACTTCTGCTACTTATATAATTAAAGATAGTCCCAAAGCATCAGGTACAATAACCCGATTAAGTGCAGATTCATTTTACTTTGTAAATAATTGTAGCAATTACGACTTTATGATTTGGCGATTAGGTACAAGTTCAAATAATTCAATTGATCCATTTGGGTATAAATTTAAAACCCTTGGTAAAATCCCTATTACATTACTTGCCTATAAATCAAGTTGTACCGATACTTTTAAATCTGAAGTAGATATTTGGACAACAGGATTAGAAAAAAACAATTTTATTGAGAATTTGAATTGTTTTCCTAATCCATTTAACGATGAAATTTCTTTAAGTTTTAATGCAGAAGATGCATGTAAAGGCAGTATGGAGGTATTAAATGTTTTTGGTCAACAAACATATAACGCTAATATTGATGTAAAAAAGGGAGTGAACAGTTTTACATTGACTCACAAAGATGATTTATGGGTTAATGGTATTTATTTTATTAAGTTGTTAGTAAACAATAAAACCAGTGTTATAAAAATAGTGAAAACCAATAAATAAGTTCATTAAACAATATTAATAGAAATGCAAGCCATAATATGTGCTTGCATTTTTATTTTATAAAAATTCAATGCGCTGATAATTTGATTGTTGCAATTATTATGTTTTGATATGAAAAAAAACATATAAAAATTTAATTTATTTAAGTAGCTGTTTGTCAGTATATAGCGTTTTCTTTTTATTTTGAAATAAAATTTTGTTATGAAAAATGATTAAAAGGCTGTAAAATTATCCGACATTTGCAAGTCAATTTTACAACCAATAAAAGTAGAGAGGAAAAATAAATAGCCATGAGGCAACTAAAAATCAGTAAACAGTTTACCAACCGTGAGAGTAAATCGTTAGATAAATATCTCAACGAAATTAGCAAGGTTTCCATGATTGATGCGCAAGAAGAAGTAGAGCTTGCACGCAGAATTAGAGAGGGAGATCAAGTAGCTTTGGAGCGTTTGGTAAATGCAAATTTACGTTTTGTGGTTTCTGTATCAAAGCAATACCAAAACCAAGGATTAACACTTGGTGATTTAATAAACGAAGGAAATTTAGGATTAATAAAAGCAGCTAAAAGATTTGATGAAACCCGTGGTTTTAAATTCATCTCTTATGCTGTTTGGTGGATTCGTCAATCAATTTTACAGGCTTTAGCAGACCAAAGTCGTATTGTTCGTTTACCTTTAAATAAGGTTGGTTCAATAGGTAGAATTGGAAATGCCGCTGCTAAGTTAGAGCAAGAATTAGAGCGTGAACCAACTGTTGAAGAAATTGCTTTATCTATGGATATTCCAATTTTAGAAGTAGAGAATGCATTACGTAGTACTGGTCGTCATTTATCAATTGATGCGCCTTTAACCGAAGGAGAGGACAATACTTTATTGGGTATTTTGGATAGCAATGATGAACCAAGACCAGATGTTCAGTTAATCAACGAATCGTTACAAAAAGAAATTAACCGTGTTATTTCAACCTTAAGCGAAAAAGAAAAAGATGTGTTGAAGTTCTATTACGGTTTAGATGGTGGACCAGCTCATACACTAGAAGATATCAGTGAAAAAATTGGTTTAACACGCGAGCGTGTGCGCCAAATCAAAGAAAAAGCACTTCGCAGATTGCGTAAATCATCGAAAAGCAAAATCTTAAAATCTTATTTAGGATAATCAAATTTTTGGTCATTGCGTTTCCGCCACAGCGGAAGAAGCAATCTCAAAATTTACATTTAAAATAAAAAATCATCCGTCTGACGTCTTGGCAACGCAAAGTCCAATTAAGCGTCTGACGGATTAAAAAATCCCAATTGTATTATGTTACAATTGGGATTTTTTGGTTTAGCAAACCATAATTTAATTTATGTTTTGATTACCAAAAATAAATTTGAACCCTAAAGATAAATTGGTTGGGATGATTGAAATAGCAGTATTTTTTCCGCTGCTAATTAGGCTTGATTCTGAATTAAACGAATAGCTAAAAAAGTTGGTTTGTCCTTCTAATATTACGTTTTGTTTGATAAAATAAGCTGCGCCCAAATTACCTCCAATACCATATTGCCAATAATTAAATGTATTTTTATCTGTCAGCCCATTATTGCTTGTATTTTCGTATGTATTATCATTATAAATTGCGGCAATAGCAGGGGTAAAAGTAAAGGCAACCTTATTGGTAGCAAACCAATACTTTTTAAATTGAACTTGCAAACCATAGTTCTTTAAGTTGTAATCGGATGAACTAGTGCTAGTACCAAAAGTATTTTTTTCATTTACTAAATTAATACTATAATTAAAGCCAATTCCCAAACTTAAATTTTTACCAACAAAGTATTCTAAAACTGGTTGTATTGCAAAACCCTGAGTTGTTCTATTCATTTCATAACCAGAAGTGTTAAAAGTACTTTCTTTAGTTGATTTGTTACTATTATAAATAGCTGCCAAATTAAACCCTAAGGCTTTTGTACCTTTATTAATTTGGGCGTTAGCCATTAAAACTGCTAATAAGGTGAATGCTGTTATTATTGTTTTTTTCATAAATTAGTTTTTTTTATTTGTTTAACATTAATTTAGTTTCTTGGTTATTTAAGGGATATACTTTTTTGATTATCTCATGCTTAATGATTAAAAATTTGACTCAATTTGCCATAAACCATCAGAAAACCTATAGCAAAAACAGGAATCTGTATATTAATTCCACACCCTCCTTTAGGTAAAATTAGTTAGATTTTAATGGAAAAAAAATTAAAAAAATAAAACCAATGAAAATACAGGCCTTGACATTTCAGCTATTTTTGTAATAGTTTCCGTTTCATCAATATAAATGAGTTCATTATCATAGATTTTTGACCCATAAATATTAATCAAATTGTTGAGGGCAAGTCCAATACCAAAATGTTTGAACATTTGATAATTGAAGGCAAGATTGCATTTAACACCATAATTTGTATTTGAACCGCTATATTCTCTGTCGTATAAGAAGTCTGTTTGTCCTACTTTGTTATTAGTTGTTTTTTTATTAAATAAGTTTGAATTAAGATAAATCAATCCCTCTACGTTTAAACTTAACTTGTTTTTATTTTCTAAGAAAAACTGTTTTCCAATACCATATTGGTATTTAAATCTAAATCCAGTAATTTCTTCTGTTTTTTCTCTTTTCTCCCAATTATCTATATCCAAATATTTTTGATAAGGCAAAGAGGAGTAGTATTTGTCTTTTCCTATTCCAACCTGGAAAATGGCTAGAAAACGATGGGGTAAAATAATATAACCTTTAACATCAATGCCAGCACTATAATAGGAATATTTCATTTGTTCTTCTATTACAGGGTATCCTGGAATGCTGGTATTGGAATTAATGTTTGTTATTCTATAAGGATTGTCGTGTTTATCGCTGGTAAAATAGGGGTTTAAAAAGAGGATAAACTTACTTGAATCTTGAGCTAATAAAGTATTAGCCAATAGAAAACTAATGATTAAGACTGTATTTTTCATATTAATATTTTACTTCTTCTGGCAGTTTATAACAGATGGCTTTGTTTCTGTCTTGCACATAAAAACAACGTTTTTGTTCATTTATAGCAACCCCATATTGTAAGCAACCATTTGGTAATGAAACAGGCTTGTTAAAAACTATTGCACCATTGTCTAAATTCAATACCAATAAATTATCACATTGAGTAGAGAAAAGGTAGTTTTTAAAAATGTTGGAAGCATCAAAACCAAATTGATAGCTAGGTTTCCCCATTATATTTTCTGTAATAAAAATACTTTCCCAAATTTTGTTGCCACTATTTTGGTCAAAACTTATTACAAAACCTTTATCAGTTGTACTTCCATAATCGCTAGTAATTACAATGCTATTTTTGTACAGCATTAAACTGGTTCCGTATTCGGGTAGTTCTTGTTTCCAAGCAATATTGCCATTGTTTACATCAAAAGCTAGAAATAGTCCTCTGGGACCTTTGGCTGCAAAGGTAAAAACTTTACTATTACCGCTCTGCATTTTACATACACTCAACTCTCCCCATTGATCTGAGTAGTCTTTTATCCATTCGTATTGCTGGGTATTTAAATTATATCCACAAACTTTCGAAACGGTTTTAAGTTCTCCTTTTAAAGTATAATCCATGTATAAAGTAAAAACCATTATTTTTTCTCCTTTGGCATTATTTGAGCACGCAACGGAAGTTCCAAGTACCCTGTCTACAGGTAAAGTATCTTTGAACGTACAAACCAATTCCCATTTGGGTTCATGGTATTTGGTTTTGTAAATATAATAAGTAGAGTTTTCTGTTTTACTACCAAATCCATGGTAAATATAACCATCTTCGTCATTATATATTTGTGGTGAACCAATCATGGTATCCATTAAATGTTTCCAAAGTGTTTGCCCAGTAAGCATATTGAGCGCATAGGTGGCATTTCTCCCACACAAAATCAATGCATCATTAATTACGGTATGGCTTCCTCCGCTAAAATCTTCCTCTACTTTAAAATAGTCTGCCCATTCCCACTTTTGTTTGCCAGTATTTCCGTCAAATAATTTAAAAATCTCTCCTTTTGGATCAGTGTATTGCGAACTCATTAATACATCCTTATTGTTGATGAATTTGGGTGTAATACTAAAACCCAATGGAGCAGTCCATAAAGTATCTAATGCTGGAGTGGGATATTCTCCAATATTTTTCTTAGGAAGAGGCTTTATTGCCTCTTCCTTACATTTACTACTGATTAAAATAATAAACAGTAAATAAATAATTGCGTTAATCTTTCTCATAATTATCTAACAGGAATTGCGAAAAAAGTACCATGTACACCATCATACAATCTTTTCAATTCCTTTTTGGTAATAGTACTGTTTTTCATTTGGTCGTGGTTTGTCTCAGGTAGTGGAACAATTTTATGGGAATAATTTGGGTCAACATTTATTTCTTTTGCTGCTGATTCTGCTAATACCACTCCATCGTTAGGTTTGTATGAATAAGTAGTTTTAAATTCAGGAATTACAGTAAGATTTCCAGTACATGGACCTTGCCACTCTGAACCGTTATGACCTCTAAAACGATAATTGGCATAAGCAACATTTACAGGTTGAATACTGCACGCGCTATTAGTAGTATTAAAGTTGTAATCGATATTAATATTTACTGGAGGTACACCAGAATTAATTGGATTATACCTATTGTCTCTACAATCTAAATTGCCAACAACACGGCAGTTTAAAGTTGTATGTGATACCCTTGCGCCTACTATATCAGTTAAATAATAATCATTGGCATTGGTGAGCCAAACTTTTGCTTTGTCATAAGAACGATAATTCTCAATGGATGAATTTTTTTTAGTGGTGGCATTAAGTCCTAGTAATCCTAAACCCCAATTAAATCCAAGGAGAAAACTAGATGTATAAAATAACGCTTCTTGGTTAGCATAAATGTTGGCCAAGATTTGCTCATAATTACTGAGGGCATCAAATTCATTAATCATATTATAAACTCTTGTTTCTAATTGTTCATCTCCGTCATATCCAAAAACAACTTCTTCATTTTTTAGTTCATCTTCCCCCAAAGCAAGCACACTACTCATAAACTTCCATAATACTGGAACTTTTTCTATTCCATAAAACTGAACTACAGGCACTTTTAGTTTATACTCCGAGAGACCTTGAACATGACCATTGGGTGAATTATAACCGGTTAAATATTTTGATCCATTGTAATAATCTAATGTTGTTCTTTTATAGTAATTATCTAATGCAAATGGAATAATTGATTTTGAAACCAAACCACAACTTGAATTGACTATTTTGTCCTGCATATCACTAGATATTAATAGCTTTGTGGCTAAATTATCGTTGATTTTAGGAATAATATAAGCTCCAGTCAAACTTTTGCAAGCCTCAAGCATAAAATCAGGCACTTTATTCCTTAAATCAGGCCTTGTATTATTTAATATTTCAGCACCGTCATGAGGAGTACCAAAAGTGACAAGCCCATGAGGAAGGTTTTTAAAAGTGTTAGGATTAATAGCACTTTGCCTTAGCCATTCTCTACCCACAATGCCACCTTGACTGTGCGCTATAATAAAGTCCTTAGAGGTTCTTTCTGTTATAGGTACTTCATTGTCTATATAATCTTCAACATCTTGTGTAGCAGATAGTATTCCTAAATCTTCACTATATAGTTGGATAGGATGAGAGCCAGAAGAAGGTATACCACGATACGAGTTTGCTTTTCGCGCTGGAAATACTACTTCATCATTTTTCATAACACCATACTCAGTAGCTTGAGCAGCTACAGCCCAAGATCCGGTAGTGCCATTTAATCCATGTATCCAAAAAATATTAACATCGCCTGGTGATTTCCCCAAGCCACCACTTCCAATTACCAAATTAGTGGTATCAATGGTAGCAGAATCAAAGTGCATAGAGTCGCTTGGTTCAAATGGTAAATCTCTTAATAAAGGTGGTTTGGAAAGTCGGAAGCAAGGATCAAATTCGGGCATTGCATACAAATCCAACCCATGTTTTTGCAATTGCAATTTTAATGAATCCTCATGCTTAAAATTATTAAGCTTAATTTGATTTTCTTGTGCTTTAGCTAAATTGAAATGAACCAAAACACTAAATATTACAACTAAATGCTTTGTATATTTTTTCATTGTATTTATGTTTATTATTGTTTAAAAAAATTAGCAGTTAATGAAATCTGATTATTAGTTATTACTTGTAAAACATATTGACCTGGGGGTATATTGGGTAAATTCACCAAAAAAGTATTTTGGTTATTGTTATCAATATTGATAGTGTTTCCATTTAAAACATTGATAACTTTGACACTTGCTATACTGTTTGCCTCGTTAAGTTGAACAGCAGCTGTGAATATTCCATCATTAGGATTTGGATAAATATTTATACTTTCAGTTTTTTCTAAAGATTTACTAATTAGGTTTCCATTATCTTGAATATCATATTCGTTATAATAAATAAGTTTTACATCAGTAATACATGGACCATTAACTGAGTATAGGAACCTTTCTGTTTTATCAATTTTTAGTAAAAAACCTTTATTGTTTAAATATGGCTCATAGCCTTTAGTTTCCTTGGTTTTCACCCCATCATTATCTGTATATTCTGTTAGGATTGTGTAATTGTTTTTATTAAACGTAATAGTTTTTGTAGGTAGTGTCATTTTTGTAATACCATTAGCTACATTTCTAATTACGATATTTTGAGTTGCTAATTGAGCAATCGCTTTTTCTGAGAACTCAGGGAAAGCAGTTAAACCAGGGTGATAGCCATTGCTTTGAATAAAAAGCTTCCTTTTATTTCTATCTATTATTTGTTCAGGTGAATAAGCAATGCTTTTCATTAAATTACCGGATTCATCATATAATTCTATGTTATTAGAAGTATATCTGAATTCTTTGGCTAGTTTCATCCAGTTTTTTTTGTATTCGTTATTGTCAACTTTTACTTTAAATTCTGTTTCAAAAGCACTATTAATAGATTGAGAATATGTTTTTTCAACAACTTTTAATTCATGCTTTATCTTTTCTGTCTCTGTTACAATCTTTAAATCAGCAGTATCAATTATTCCATAATTATACTCTACAATTTTATTAGTTTGATTATAAATAATATTCTGCCCAAACGCAAATGTTTGTATTAAACAAAATATTACAATAACTATATTTATTTTTTTCATTTTGTTTGATTAATATTTGAAATTCGTTGAAATTAAAATTGAGTGCTTTTACTTTCAATAGTTGCCAAAGCGCAAGCAACCTAGGCCATACACGCAGTATTGCATTATTTAATTTTTTAGCTACTTTCGCAGCTAGATAGGGTGAAGTTTTATTAGCATAATCAGCACTTTATTAAAGGCTTACCTTAGTTGCCGCTTTGGTAAGCCTTGTCTTTAACAAACTTCAAAATATTTTTATTTAATTGCAACTATTTTTTTTAAAACCCAATTCAAATTGTTTATTATCAATTATATAATTTATATTAAATATAATATTTTAGGTATTTTATGGAATATTTTTTATTATAACTGCTGGTCATGTAAGAAATTATAACACTAATAAAAATATACGTTTATTCAAATAATTTAATATTGACTTCAACTTAATGCTAAATTGCTTTCAAAGTTTTTACTAAAATTTAATTCTTATCAAAAACAAATGACCACATCACCTAAATATACCAATGCATTAATTCATGCTTCAAGCCCTTATTTATTGCAACATGCCCACAATCCAGTAAATTGGGTAGAGTGGAGCGAAGAAACCCTGCAAAGGGCCAAGAACGAAGACAAAATGATATTGGTAAGCATAGGTTATTCGGCTTGCCATTGGTGCCATGTAATGGAACACGAAAGTTTTGAAAACGAAGAAGTGGCTGAACTGATGAACCAACACTTTATTTGCATAAAAGTAGATAGAGAGGAGCGTCCCGATATTGACCAAATTTATATGGATGCGGTGCAATTGCTAACAGGCAGAGGTGGTTGGCCATTAAACTGTTTTGCTTTGCCCGATGGCAGACCCCTGCATGGTGGTACTTATTTTCCTATAGAACAATGGAAAAAAACATTGCAATCCATTGCCGATTTTTATAGAGACAGGAAAGAAGAAGCTTTTCAATATGCGGCTGAATTAACCAGTGGAATCAATAAATTAGACCATATCATTCCTGTAGAAAATGCAGAAATAAAACTTGAAACCATTGATAAAGCAGTGGAAAATTGGAGCAAAAACTTCGATTTAATTTATGGTGGTTATAATTGGGCACCCAAATTCCCCATGCCTAATAATTGGGCGTTTTATTTACAATATTACAAGCAAAGCAACAATCCTTTGTATTTAGATGCTGTTATTAAAACACTAGATGGCATGGCCAATGGTGGTATTTTTGATCAAATAGAAGGTGGATTTGCGCGCTACAGCACCGATTTATATTGGAAAGCACCTCATTTTGAAAAAATGCTTTACGATAATGGGCAGCTTGTAGGCTTATATGCCAACGCTTATCAATTAACCAAAAATAACCTTTACAAAGACATTGTTTACAAAACACACCAATTTTTACAACATGAACTAACCCACGAAACAGGTTTATTTTATTCGGCTTTAGATGCCGATAGTGAAGGTGTGGAAGGAAAATATTATATATGGACTCGCCAAGAATTAGTAAGTATTTTAGGCGATGATGAACCTTTGTTTAGCATTTATTATTCGGTGGATGCTTATGGAAATTGGGAACATGGTGCTAGTATTTTATACAAAACACGCAGCCACGAAGAGTTGGAGAAATTAACGGGTAAAACCATTATTGAAATAGAACAAATCATACAAAAATGCAATACCTTATTGCTTACCGAACGCAATAAAAAAACAAAACCGGGACTAGATGATAAAATAATTACAAGCTGGAATGCATTGATGATTTCAGGCTATTGCGAAGCCTTTAAAGCATTTGGAGAAAATGCATTTTATACCACAGCACAAAAGGCATTGGATAGCATTTTACAATACCTTTTGGTAGATAAAACTTTATACCGAATTTATAAAAATGGTAAAATTAGTATTCCTGGTTTTGCCGAAGATTATGCTTGTTTAACCAAAGCTTTGATTGATTTTTACCAAATTAGTTTTGATGAAAAATATTTAATAAAAGCCAATGAGTTAATGGAATTAAGCATGGCTTATTTTTATAGCGAAGAAAAGAAATTGTTTTACTTTAAATCGAATACAGATGCTGCTTTGATAGCGCGCAAGTTAGATTTAACCGATGATGTAATACCAAGCGCCAACAGCATATTTGGCCATTGTTTGCAAGCCTTGAGTTTTTATTTTAGCAATAGCCATTACGAAAAAATGGTGGATGACATGCTGCTTTTGGTGCAGCAAAAATTTGCTAAAACTACCAGCAGTTATACCAATTGGATGCAGCTAAGCTTAAATAAACTACAAGGGGTAAAACAAATAGTAATAGCGGGCCCTGAAGCCAACAATTATTTTACGCAATTAAATCAAAACTATTTGCCCAATACCCTTTTTGCATTGGCAGCGGAACAATCGGTTATTCCATTGGTAAAAGATAAATTACCTATAGAAAATAAAACCACCATTTACGTATGCCATGATAAAACTTGCGGATTGCCTTTGTTTATTTTGGATGGAATTGGTGTTTAATTAACCTTATCAACTCAATCAACCTAACCCTATTGCCTTCCCAAAATTTCAAAATTTACTTGTAGGCTATTTCCATTTTCATCGGTAACAGTTAATGCGTGTTTGCCTGTTTTGGGAGCTATTTGCATTTGATGGAAACGTTGGGTGGTGCCAATGTAAGCGTCATCTAAATACCAAAATACTTTGGCTTGGGCATATTTATGAGCTACTTCAAAAATGGCTTTTCCTGTGTTTCCATCAAGCTCTACGGGTATAAACAATCGGTTTGATTTTTTAGGATAAATTAAATCCATTACCTGCTTGGCATTGCCATCGTTACAATCGTTTCTAAATGGAGGCAAAGTTTTGTAATTAGGATGAGATGCTTTGTAATAATACTCAACAGCGGGAGGTAATACAAACCAACTTACATGGTTCATATTGCTTACACTTTCGCAGTTGCTATTTACCCTAAAAGTATTGCTTTTGTCTAAATGCACCAATTCGTGGTAAGGACAAACAGCAGTTTTGTCGTTTTTTTTATTGATGTAAATGGTATCAACCGGCCAGCAATTTGGATTGGCTTTATAACCACTTTGTTGGCAAACTACTGCTTTTTTCATTTCGTCAAAAGGAGGATTGAACCAAGTAGTACGTGGTAAAATCTTAAAAATATCGAACATTATTGGCGCAGCGGCTTGCACTCCAATTAGTCCTGGTTTTCCTTGTCCATCGGCATTACCTACCCAAACAGCTACCACGTATTCAGGCGTTACACCAATACTCCAAGCATCTCTAAAACCAAAACTGGTGCCTGTTTTCCAAGCTATTTTTCTACTACTTTCAAATTGTTGCCAAAGAGCCTCATCGCCAGGGCGCATGGCTTCGTCCATGGCTTCAAAAGTTTGATAAACACTGGCTGCATTCATTTTGCCAAAAGTTGGAAGTTCCATAAATGGTTTATTGCTCAATGCCTTGTACTCATATCGTGCATTGAACCAATTATCGTTATTATAATGTCCGTTGTTGTTGGCGTAATTATTCAATAGTCTAGCCATGTTTGCGTAAGTAGAGGCTAATTCGTACATATTGTTTTCGCTGCCTCCAAGTATCAATGCTAAGCCATAATGCGATGATGGTTTGGTTAAAGTAGTAATGCCTAACATTTTTAAACGTTCGTAAAAACGTTGGTATTTATAAGCATTCAACATTCTAATTGCAGGCACATTTAACGACCTTGAAAGTGCTTTGTTTGCTGGCACAGCACCACTGTAACCCAAATCAAAATTTTGTGGTGAATAGCCAGCTACTTGAGTTGGAATATCGTTAATTAAAGTATTGGGCAATATCATGCCATCTTCTAACATGGCTTCGTACAAAAATGGCTTTAAAGTACTGCCCGGGCTGCGAGGCGCTTGAATTATATCTACAAAATTATCGTAAGTATTTTCGTTGGGTTTATAAATATTACCAATGTAAGATTTAATGGTTCCGCTTGGTACATGAATAATTAAAGCACAAGCATTGTTAATGCCATTGGCTGCCAAATGTTTGTTATGTAAAAACAATATTTGGTTAACCTGCTTTTGCCAATATCCATTTATGCTAGTTGTTATGGCTTTATTAGGCAGTTTTTGTTTTTTATTTTGCTTGGCAATAAACTGAATTAAATGTGGTGCATCTTGCGCTAACTGTAATGGTTTATCAGGAATTGGCTCAAGTTTGGCTAGTTTATTGGTTTCTATATCAATTATTTTTTCAGCTAATAATTGATCTAATAATTGATTTCGCTTACGCAGCAGCCAATTTCTGTTTTTTGATGGATGAATAATAGATGGTGCATTGGGTAAAATGGCTAAACTAGCCGCTTCGGCCCAAGTTAATAAATGAGCAGGCCTGTTAAAATAACGCCAACTGGCAGCTTCCAACCCAACTACATTTCCTCCAAAAGGCGCATGTGCAGCATACAAATTGATGATTTCATTTTTCGAAAAGCCACATTCAATTCTAACAGCCAATAACATTTCATATACTTTATTCCAAATATTACGTTTGCTTTTATTGGCCATTCGCGCCACTTGCATGGTTATGGTACTTGCTCCACTGATGGTTTTTTGTTTGCTAAAATTAAGCTTAATGGCTCGCGCCAATGCTAAAAAATCTATTCCAAAATGGTAGTGAAACCTCTTATCTTCGTAGGTTATAAGGCAAGTTTTAAATTTATTGGGAACCGAATCAGCTTGAGGAAAACGCCATTGCCCATCAGGTGCAATTTGAGCTTGGAGTAAATTATTCTTTTCATCAAAAAGTACCAAACTGTATTTGGTTTTAAATAAAGGTTTTGGCAACATCAAATAAAAACCAATGAGCGCTAAGCCCAACAGCAGTTTATATTTGTGTTTTTTGATGAATTGCATGAGGTAGCAAATAACGTATTTTTATAATTACTTATTAATTAGTCTTTCATTATTTATTCTCAAAAAAGCATTTAATATTTTCACTTTCATAAATAAAAATTATAAAAAAAGCCCCTATTAATATGAGGCTTGAGTGTAATTCTGAACCTAAGATAATTTGAATTAATTGTAAAATGTAAAGCTTAAAATAGGTTGTTTATAAAGTGAAAAAAACTGTAATAAATGTGTAGTTTTTAGATTAATTAGTAACAATTGTTTATTACTAAGTATTGTTTGTTCTATCTATATTTTTAATTTTGCGTATGAATTCAATTCAATTGATTAGTAAAATTAACGCTAGAATAGAAGATTTAGCGGCATTAAGTCATGAGGTTCTCGCACCTAACAGTGACCTAAGTAATATTGAAAAAGAGGTACTTAAAAAAACTTGTAGCGAATTATTTGAATTAATGCTTAAGTTAAAAACATCCAATGATTTAAGTGAAGAGCAAATAGCAATTAAAGAAAATATTAGTCAAGAAATACGTAAAGAGGAGTTTAATATAAAATCGATTATTGCTGATAATTCAGAAAATAATTTAACAATTAATTCGCTTGCTGAAGTTACGAATGAAAAGGTAATTGTGGAGCAAGAAAGTGAACTTATATTGACACCAGAAGAATCACCAATCTTCGAAGCTGCCGAAAACAATGAAGAGGAAATAGTTGAAGAAGTTACAGAATTAGTTGATGTAATCTTGGAAAATAATTTGGTTGATTCTGAAAATGATTTTACAGAACCAATAGTGACAACTGAGAACAATAAACCCGTTGAATTTTTGTTTGATTTTCCTGAAAATAATATTGATTCAGTAAAAGAAGTTGAACCTGTTGAAATAAAAGAATCAGTTGAAATGATTGCTGAGGAGTATGAAGTTGTGACTGCACCTGAACCGGTTGAAGAAATAATTGTACCTGCTATTTCGGAAGAGCCACCAACAGAAATTAAACCTGTGGTTGAAGTTAAACCAATAGTTACAGAGGAAGTGAAATCAAAACCAGCACCTTTTTTCAGCATTGGAAAAACGGTTATGCCTCAATCTGAACCGCAAAGTTTAAATGAAAAAATTGCACAAAAATTGGATGAATTCCAGTTTTCAGAAAAAATAATAGAACCCAAAATTGATAGTTTAAAAACGGCTATTTCTCTCAATAAAAAGATAGCATTTGTAAACGAACTATTTAAAGAAAACGTGGTAGAGTATGCTAAATCAATAGATAAAATTAATAGTGCTATTGATTTGAATGCTGCTTTAACAATCTGGAACGAGTTAAAAATAGTGCATAATTGGAGTAGTGAAAATTTATTGGTAAAAGATTTGGAGAAACTAATTTATAGAAGATTTAGTTAAAGCT
The DNA here is from genome assembly GCA_027491085.1 of Bacteroidota bacterium. Classification (GTDB taxonomy): domain Bacteria; phylum Bacteroidota; class Bacteroidia; order UKL13-3; family UKL13-3; genus JAAFJM01. The sequence goes on along the minus strand of JAIXWW010000011.1, from coordinate 169,502 downwards.
TCAGTATTTTATATATTGAAAAATTATAATAAAAAAGGGCTGTTTTTGAATAAAGAACAGCCCTTTTTAGTGTTATATTTTAACACTTTAGTTTTATCAAGTTTATTTTATTCAATTAGTAATTTAAGATTCAAAACTCTTTTGTTATTGGCCAAAATATTACCAAAATACAAGCCACTGGCCAAATAATTGTTATTGGTTAAATTAAGCTTATATCTATTTTCATTTTCAATATTGATTAATTCAAACTCATATGATTTTCCTATAAAATCTACTAGTTCAATTTTATAGGCCATTGCTGTTTTATTATCATTTTTTATTTCAAAAATAATATTGTTCAGTTCTTGACCTTTTATAGGATTTGGGAATGTGTTTAGCTCTAACTCCTCTTTTTTTGTTTTTATTACCTTATTGGCATTTGAAACAATGGGCTCAAAGCATCCAAAGGTTGGATTCATTAAAGTACCACCTGTTGAAATTACTTTTCTTGAATTGTTATTTTTATCAAAATAAATCTTGTCGTTTTCAGGTTGTGTTAATAACGGAGCTGCATTGCATATAATACAATTTGGATTTAAATTGTAATTATCGGTATTGATATCAATAAAATCAATTGTTTGTAAATCGGTGCTAACTTTATTGTTGGCCAGGCTAAAATTAGTTTGTTGCGGATTGGCAATAAAAACTGGATTAGGCAAAGGTGCAGTATTGGTATTTAAACTTTCAGGATTTGCATCTCTAACAGCTAAATTGCTGTAACATTTTGCTATGGTATTATTAGTAAAGTTCTGAATAAAGGATATTGCTCTACCCGAATCATTCTTATCCATAACAATAGTATTGTGCATAGCTTCAAATAATGTTTGACTGTAGGTAATGCCTAATCTTTCTAAAACTTGTGGAGTACATGATTTATCTGATAAATAAACGGCATTAATAGCCCACCAAGTTGCTTCTTTGCTATCTAAATTTGGACGAATAATTAAATTGTTAAAAAATCGATTTCTGATTCCAAAGCATTGTATAGCACTTCCATTCCCTATATTAATGGTATTGTTATATACATCACCCATACTAGGTGAACCTATAATTATTCCATACATTTGGTTATTGGTTTTACTTTGGCCCCAGTTTTTTATGTTACTATTATACACAGTATAGTTTTTTGCACTTGCTACTTGTATTCCATCCCAACCTGTATTTTCTACTTTATTATTATAAACTTGAATATTTTGAGCCAAATGTGGTAAAAAACGCCATGCGCCATTGGTATAAGTTAAAATGCCATTGCTTGGCAAACTAGCTGCAAAATTTTGGTTAATAGTCACTGCTACACCATCTCCAACATCGTAAGAAGTGGAGCCAATATAAAATCCTTCACTTCCTACATCATGAATGTAATTGTTATAAAAAATTCCTGTTCCCAACGTAGCTAAATTTACATATTGTCTAAAATAAGCAGTGTCTGTAACAATTTTTGAACTATTATATGGTTCAGGAGATTTAAACTGAACTCCCTGTGCTCCTGTATTTGAAATTTCAACATGTGAAAGTTCTACGTTTTTGGTTCCTCTGTCAAAAATTACACCCATCCCTGCTGCGCTGTAAATACCATTTACTTTAAGGCGGTAACTTTGTCCATTTTCTAATCCTGTAACTTTTATGCTTTCGCAAAATTTAAATGTTATTCCAAAACTGCTTTGGCTATTAGCTTGTGTAATTTGAATAGTTTTTCCATTCTTGTTTTTTATAACAATTGGAGCTAAATTATTACCAGTTAAACCCTGAAAAGTTAATGGAGTTCGGCTATAAATTCCATTTGATAAATTAGTGGCGTCAATTTGTAATGTGTCTCCTGGTGTTGTATTTACATATAAGTAATTATAAACTTGTAAACTGTTTCCAGGTGCTATTTGCACAGTTTGTTGATTATAACTTTGATAATAACTAGTGGCTTGAACCACCACTTCTATTGCACTTGGTATAGTTATACTTACGTAAGATTTACTTTCAAAACTACCAAAAATTGGATTGGTAATTGTTGAATTTGTTTTGTAATCGAATGTGCGAGATAAACTGTTTAGATCTTTTGTTATTATTGAATTTGAAGCACCAAGTGGTTGCGCATTTCTGCATGCTTGGCAATTAGGTAGCAATTCATAATTATCAGCCGATACATCCACAAAGCCTACAGTTTGTAAGTCAGTACTTGAAAAATTATTGGTGCTACTAAAATTTGTTTGAATTGGATTGGCGCTAAAAATTGGATTGGCTAACACACGATTTTGTTCGTTTGTTATTTCTGGATTACGATCTTGAACACCTAAATTATTATAGCATTTTGCTACAGTTTGGTTAGGAAAATTTTGAACAAAAAATAATGCTCTACCTGAATCATTTTTATTTAAAATGAGGGTATTGTGAGCAGCTTCAAATAAAGTTTGGGTGTAGTTTATTCCTAATAAAGTTAATGTATTATTGGTACATGCTTTATCATTGAAATAAATAGCATTGATATTCCACCAATTAGGTTCTTTACTATCTAAATTGGGGCGAACAATTACATTATTGAAAAATCTATTTTTTACTCCAAAACATTGAATTGCCGCACCACTTCCATTAATAATTTTGTTATTGTATGTTTCACCTATACTTGGTGTTCCAATAAAAATGCCTGCATTTTGACCATATATTTTTTTGGTAGCCCAATTTTTAACTTTATTATTATAAACTCGGTAAAATTTAGCCATCGAAACCTGTATTCCATCATATCCAGTTGTATCTGTTGTGTTGTTATAAATTAAAATACTATCAGCAAAATGTGGCGTAAATTGCCAAATTCCATTTACACTTTTTAAAACATTATTAGTTGGTAAACTTGCTGCAAAAGCTGCATTGATGTTTACTATTATTGGGTTTCCTATATCAAAAATTGTGGAGCCAATAAAAAAACCTTCATTTCCTACATTATGAATGTAATTGTCGTGAAAACTGCCCTTACCAAGTGTATTTGCAGTAGCATAAGTTCTAAAATAGGCGGTATCGGTAACTACTTTTGAGCCATTATAAGGCTCGCACGATTTAAACAAAATTGCTTGTGCACCAACATTACTTATTTCTACATGCTCAACTTCTACATTTTTGGTGCCTTTATCAAAAGAAATTCCCGCACTGCCGGTACTTACAAAATTAGCAATACTCAACATGTAGCTGTTACCATTTTCTAATCCTGAAATTTTTATGTTTGAACAAAAATGAAAGTTTAAACCATAACTACTACTAGCGCTTAATTGGCTTATTTGCATTTTTTTATTCGTTTTGTTTTTAATAATAATTGGCAAACCAACCGAGCCAACCAAACCTTTAAACTGAACAGGATTTCTAACAAAAAATCCATTGGAGGCATTTGTTGCATCTAACAATAAAGTATCGCCAGCACCAATATTTACATATAAAGTATTATAAACTTGTAGGCTGCTTCCTGCTGAAATGGCGACAGTTTGTCCATTATAACTTTGAAAATAACTAGTAGCCTGAATAACCACATCAGTGCTTGGCGAAACGTTTATTGATCTTGCACTTGTTATGCAAATGGTGCTTAAAATTATGCAAATGGTAAGTAATGTTTTCGTCATGTTATTTTGTTCATTGGTAAACCAAATGTCGCACTTAACATGTTATAAACAAAATTTTTACCTAAAATATTTATAAAATAGTTAATCTAATTTACAAAATAGTTTAAAATGAATAACATCTCTCTTCCAATTTCATTTACTTTTTCTAAATATTTTTCTTTTTCTAAATTGGTATCATCAAAATCTTTGGGGTCGAGATATGGCAAAGAGATTCTTTTAAATGCACCAGCTACAATTGGGCAGCCTTTATCGGCCGAATTACAAACCAATAAAGCAATAAAGTTTTGTTGAGGATTGTAACTTTCGTTATATACTTTTGAATATAAAACATCCATGGTGTCATCGTTATCAGCTAATTTGATGTGGTATTTAGGATTTAAAGTTTCATCTAAAACTTTTATTTCAAATCCAAAATCATGGAGTGCATTCACCATTCTAATATTAAATGCAGTGGCTTCTGTTCCTCCTGAAAAAGTATATATGTTTTCAATACCATAATACAAAGCGGCCACTTTTATCCACAATTGCCCTAACTGACTTCTGCGTGAATTATGAGTACAAATAACGGTTAAATCGGCTCTGCCAAATAATACCAAACTCTCTTTTATAATTAAAGCTATGTTCTTTAATTCTTGCTTTCGGGTTTCCGAAATTAATTCAAACTCAAGTTCAAGTTTTGAAATGGATTGTTGTAAATTGTTATACAAGTTCATTTTTATATAATTTTTGTTTTAAATAGTAGGCAAATTTTACCAATAAAATTAAAGCAGGAACTTCTACCAAAGGACCAATAACCCCTGCAAATGCTTGACCGCTATTAATGCCAAAAACACCAATAGATACAGCAATGGCCAATTCAAAATTATTGCCAGAGGCAGTAAACGATATGGCTGCATTCTCTTCATAACTAGCTCCAACGAACTTGGCAACAAAAAAGGTAAGTGTAAACATAACTGCAAAGAAAATTACCAAAGGAATGGCTATTCTAATTACGTCAAAAGGTATACTTACTATCATTTGTCCTTTTAAGCTAAACATAATTACAATTGTAAAAAGTAAAGCAATTAATGTGATGGGTGAAATGGCCGGAATAAACTTTCTGTTGAACCATTCTTCGCCTTTTGTTTTGGTTAAAACCAATTTGCTAATTACTGCTAAGGCAAATGGAATTCCTAAATAAACACCAACAGTTTTGGCTATTTCTGTAATTGTAATATTTATATTTAATGCTTTTAAGCCGAATAATGGCAACATGATTTCCAAATAAAAATAAGCATATAAACTAAAAAATAGTACTTGTAAAATGCTGTTTATTCCTACTAAACCTGCCACATATTCTCTGTTTCCACCAGCCAACTCATTCCAAACTATAACCATGGCTATACATGGCGCAAGCCCAATAATGATTAAGCCTGTCATGTAATCAGGATAATCTTTTAAAAAGGTTGTTGCTAAGAAAAACATCAAAAATGGACCAACAATCCAAGTGATGAAAAACGAAACAAACAATAATTTTTTATTCTGGAACAATGTTGGAATTTTATCAAATTTTACTTTGGTAAGTGGTGGATACATCATTAAAATTAATCCAATTGCCAAAGGAATATTGGTAATTCCATTTGAAAACGAATTGATGAAATTAGCCGAATTAGGAATAAAATAACCAATAGACACGCCCACTGCCATGGCTAAAAATATCCATAAAGTTAAATATTGGTCTAAAAAACCTAAACGTTTTTCTTTGCCTATGGTTGTGTTTTTATTCATTGTTTTTGTAATGTTTTGATGATTCAATATAAATCGCATCCTTTTTTTATAAATCAACTTTGTAATTTAAATTTGGTTGCCAAGGAAAGGGGATTCCTTCTGAATGACGGCATAACTGACTTGTTTTATAAGTTATCTAGCAACAACCTCCACCAGGAGTGCAGCAACTTTCGGTTTTATTTATATCTTTTAAATTAACTTTCAATTTTTCAGTTGGAATGCGGCATTTGTCTTGGGCTAAACAATTGGTTTGTTTATTTACCAATAAAAAATTAGTTCCGTTAAAATCAATATTGAACTTGCCAATAGTTTCTGTTTGATATTCCACCTCTACTTCATAATCACCAATGTTTAATACCTTTTCCGATAGTTGGATAATATTTAACAACTTTTGTGGTGCTAACCTATGGTCAAAATCGTTGGCTTCCCATAACTGAAAATTAACCACTTTTTCTATTCGAACCGTTCCACCGCAATCAATAAAATGTTTGGTTATTTCGCCCACTTCGGTAACATGAAAATGAGCAGGGACATGAGTGCCATTAGGCAATACAAAGTTTACTTCTGAAATAGTATTTAACTTTTCTTTTATTTCGGATAATTTCATCTTATTACCTTTTAAATTTTTACACTTCACTAACAACAGTTAGTGTTTTTATTTTTTATGTGAACTGTTATGTGAGCAAAAAAAGCATCCAAAACACTGAGCGCATCAGGATTTAAACAGTAACAAATAGCAGTTCCTTCAATGCTTCCTTTAATAATTCCAGCATTTTTTAACTCCTTTAAATGTTGCGAAACTGTTGGCTGAGCCAAAGGCAAAACATTTACTATATCGCCACAAATACAAGTATCAACTGAAAGTAAATATTCGATAATAGCTACACGTGCAGGATGGCCAATGGCTTTTGCCATAGCTGCTATTTGATTTTGCTTGTCGGAAAAATGTTCTGTTTTACTTGCTCCCATTTTATTTATTATAATATTGCAATATTACGATAAATAATTAAATTGTAACTATAAATAAACTTTTTATTTTAGCAGAATGATAAGCCATCTTAAACAAACACTTTTTGATTTTATACAGTTCTTAAAAAAACCAAAAGATGAAAAATTAGCCAATCAAACCAAAACACAAATCGTAATCACTTTTATTATCCTATTACTTTTTTGTTTCCTAATGGATGGTATTATAGGTTCTATAAATTATTTGTTAGAAAATTTTGGCTTTTATTCTACAAAAGACCATGCAATTGTTAGACTCATGGAAAATATGCCATTTCCTTTTGTTCTAATAACTGGAGTGCTTGTTGCACCTATTACTGAAGAATTGGTTTTTAGACTGCCTTTAAGATATAAGTATAATGTATTTGTTAAATCAATATTGTTATTTGCAAAATTTAGTAGCAAAAGAAAACAAGTAAGAGTTAGGTTATTTTTTACAAAGAATTGGAATAAATATTACTTATACATTTTTTATTTGGTAACTTTTTTATTTGCATTTTATCATTTGGTAAATTATAAAATTTCAAGCAATATTTTGTTGTTTTCTCCTTTGTTGGTGCTGCCGCAATTTATAGTAGGACTGGCCTTAGGGTATATTAGGGTAAAGTATAATTTCTTTTTGAGTATTTTGTTTCATGCAATTTATAATGCTATCCTTTTTATTCCAATGTTATATATTTTTAACATACCATCCGAGCGAAGAAATGAAACAACCTCTTACTATAAAATAATTATTGAGGATGTTAAAAAAAACAGCAACAATGAGGCAATTTCAACTATTGGAACTGATGAAATTATTTATGAAAACTACTCGTTAAATGCTGTTATTGCTGAGTTGTTAGATAAAAATATAGACTTGATTGAAACAAATAACAACGATTCATTTACAAAAAAAATAAACATAAAATTTGAACAGATAAATCAATCGAAAGCAGTTAATGCAAATAAACTATTATCTCTTTTATCAGAAACTTACCATTTTAAAATAATGAGTAATTTTAAATTTCAAGATGTTTATGAAATGAATATATTTGATAGTGTTTTATTTAATAAAAGTAGTTTAAAATATGCATTTCATTTGAATAGTACCACTAATTGTAAGAATGTTTTGAAATTTAGAAATGTAAATTTGGATGATTTGGCCAAATCAATATCATCTGTCTATAAATTGAATATAACAAATAATACTGGGAGTTTATCTACCTTTAATTTTGAAATTCCAAATGGTGATTTTAACAAAGTAAATTATATACTGAAAAGTGATTATGGAATTAGTTTGGTGAAAAATTTTAAAACGGTTGAGTTTAGTAAAGTAGAATTTCCAATTACAAGTGAAAAATAAAATAGACTTTTTTTGATGTTTTATTAAGCAAAGCCTTATATCAGTTTGTTTAACCAATAATTTTTATAGTAAGCCACTTACAATAATTTGGCAAAAATTAAATATAAAATAATACAATTAACCAATTGCTGCATTAATATTGCGGCCGAAAAAAAAGCACAAAACATGAAATTTAACCTAAAATCATTTTTGATTTATTCCTTTATTCTATTTATTAACTTAAACACTTTTGCACAGCAAAAGGGTAAAGTAGTATTAAGCGGCTATGTTCGCGATAGCAAATCAGGCGAAGATTTAATTGGCGTATCAGTAATTGTTAAAGAAACAGGTAAAGGCGCTATAACTAACGAATACGGCTATTATTCCATTACCCTAGAACCAAATAGTTATACGGTTTCGATTAAATACCTTGGCTACAATACAATCAATCAGACAATTAATTTATTGTCGAACCAAAAAATAAGTTTTGAATTGGTCCCTCAGAACAAGGAATTAAAGGCAGTAAATGTAGTTGGAGAGAAAAAAAACGAAAACATTAAAACTACTGAAATGTCCACCAACAAGTTAGATATGAAAACCATTAGTAAAATACCGGCTTTGTTGGGCGAGGTAGATTTAGTAAGAAGTATCCAACTTTTACCAGGAGTAAGTACAGTAGGGGAGGGAGCATCAGGTTTTAATGTTCGTGGAGGAAGTATTGACCAAAATTTAATTTTACTGGACGAAGCGCCCGTTTATAATTCATCGCATTTATTTGGTTTCTTTTCGGTTTTTAATCCTGATGCTGTTAAAGATGTTAAACTTTTTAAGGGCGGTATCAATGCCAAATATGGAGGTCGTTTATCATCCATTTTAGATGTTAGGTTAAAAGATGGAAATAAAAAACATTTTGCGGCACAGGGCGGTATAGGTTTGATATTTTCTCGTTTAACTTTAGAAGGGCCAATTAATAAAGGCAAAGGTTCATATATTATTGCAGGAAGAAGAAGTTATGGCGATGTATTGGCAACTCCTTTTTTAGCAGGAAATAAAGATTTTAAAGGCTTTCAACTGTATTTTTACGATTTAACATTGAAAGCAAATTACAGCCTTGGTAAAAAAGATAAAGTTTATTTATCGGGCTATATGGGACGAGATGTATTTGGTGTTTCTTCGTTTGGTTTTAATTGGGGTAATCAAACCTTAACTGCTCGTTGGAATCACGAAATAAAAAGTAAGTTGTTTAGCAACACCACTGCATTTTACAGTAATTATGATTATGGAATTGGCACCGATAATATTGGTGCTAAGGATGCATTTAAATGGACATCACGTATCATTAACTATAGTTTAAAACAAGATTTTACATGGTACTTAAACAGTAAAAACACCATTAATTTAGGTGGTCAAAGTATTTTTTACCAATTTAATCCTGCTAATGCAAGTTTTGTAAGCGGTGGTGTTCGTCAAGATATAAATTTGCCTTACAAATATTCACTAGAAAATGCACTTTATGCTTCTAACGACCAAACCATCAATGCCAGGTTATCGGTAAGTTATGGGTTACGCTTTTCAACCTTTCATTATATAGGTAATGGTGAAAAACAAATTTATAGCAATGAGTATAATTCATTTGGTAAAATATTGACTGGTATTGAAAAATACAAAGACTTTGAGTCTATGCAAAACTACTTTAACTTGGAGCCAAGAGCTGCAGTAAAATATGAATTAAACTCAAGCAGCAGTTTAAAAGCCAGTTATATGCGTACCAGCCAATATGTTCATTTAATTTCGAACACTGCTGCTTCTGTCCCTTTAGATGTATGGACACCAAGTACCAATAATATCAAACCTCAAATAGCCGACCAAGTGGCAATAGGTTATTTTAAAAACTTTGGTAATACTAAAAATGATTACGAAACTTCCATAGAGGGTTATTATAAAGACATGCAAAATCAAATTGACTATATTGATGGGGCCGATTTGTTGTTAAACCCATACCTTGAAGGTCAAATATTGAGTGGAAAAGGAAGAGCATATGGTTTAGAGTTTTTTGTGAAGAAAAATACAGGTAAACTTACAGGTTTTGTTAGTTATACTTTGGCTAGAACAGAACGCCAAGTAGATAGAATTAATAACAATGATTGGTATCCTACCCGCTTTGATAAGTTGCATAATTTAAACTTGGTGGTAAGCTATGATTTAAACAAACGTTGGACAATCAATACCAATGTGGTTTATGGTAGCGGTACACCAGTTAATTTACCTACTAATAAATTTGCTTTTGAAGGATATCAAGTTCCTCAAAACCCAAGTGCACCAAGGAATAATGTTCGCATTCCTGATTTTTTTAGGATTGACTTAACAGCGACTGTAAAAAGTAAAGACCGCAAACAGCCAGAAATTATGCCAACCAATTTCTTAAAACGTATGAAATATACTTATGAGTGGGAAATAGTATTTGGCGTTTATAATTTATTGGGTAAACGCAATGCTTTTGCTGTATATCCAAGAGTTAACGATAAATCGCCTGCCATTACAGAAATGGTTCAATTCTCGCTTTTTGCAGTTCCTATTCCAGCATTTACTTATAATTTCAAATTCTAACCACAATTATTATTATACATTAAAAATGAAAACAATTAATAAATTATATATTTTCCTTTTTGTTGCAGTAGCAATGATAAGTTCATGTATTGATAAAATAGATATAAATGCTGGCAATGGTGAGCCTCAATATGTGATTGATGCATCTATAGTTTACGATCCACTTGACCCCGATAAATTGATAAAAGACACCATCAGAATTACTAAATCAATTGGATATTTGGATAATGGTGAAGCTCCAAAAGTGAACGATGCAACTGTCGTAATTATTGATTCTACTGGAGGAAGTTTTGTGGTTGATACTTTTAAGAATGTGGGGAATGGAAATTACATTTCAATGACTTCTAAACCTCAACCTTTGCATAGTTATATTATGCTAGTTCGTTTTTCAACTGGCGATACTGTTATTTCATTTAGCAAAATTAACCGACCATGTATTACTTATGGCGATAGTAGTTTAACAACTTCAGTTTTAAACGATGAAAGTATTGGCAGGTCAGGTCCAGGCGGACCATTAAAATCGGGTTGGGGTTATGTTGATATGAAAATAGCAGATCCTGCAGGATTAGGTGATAGTTACAGAATTAAGTACTATGTAAAACGCAATCCAGTAGCTACCAACCCATATTATGCCGGAAGTAAAGGTGCTGCAGACTGGACTTACTATAATAATGTGAATAATTTAATAGTAGTAAGCGAATCAAATAGTGCGGACCAGTCGCCTAACTCACAATTAGAAAAAGAAGCGTTATTTAATTTTCCAGTAGCACGTTCTATCAATGTGGTAGAAGAAGATGTGCAAGAGCGACCAGCATATTATCCTGGCGATTCCATTAAAGCCGAGGTTTACAGCATTACTCGCGAAAACCTTTTCTTTTATGTAAGGTTAAAAACAGAACTTACTAATGGTACTGGTGGAGGATTTTCAGGATTATTTGCTACTCCTGTAACCAATGTTCCTTCTAATATTTTTGCGTATGGAAAATCTAATATTAAAGTATTAGGTTGGTTTGGTGCATCGCATAAAGTTACGGTAACTACCAAAATGACTAATTTTGATTTTAATATAAAGTAATTTCGAATGCTTTTTTAAGTAATAATAAAGCCCAACTGAATTTATTCAGTTGGGCTTTATTGTTTTATTCAATTGGATTCTTTTGGGTTTATATGGCTACTTTTGCCTAATTATTATTGCCATCAACCATTATGATAGATTTATACAAAGCCTATAATCAAATTAAGTGTGTTACTAATTTTAATGACCTTGTTGCAATTCCTTTTCAGGATGAAATAAATGCCATTGGTTGGACTCGTAATTTGGTTGGCGATTTTTCGGAGATAGTTAATAAAATAGCATTAACCGAAAATTTAATGGTGCTGAATGAAGAGGAACTTTGTGAGCTTAATTTAACCGAACAAGGTGAACTTGCACGTAATATACTTTTACACGATTTGGATTTGCTCAAAGCACATGGGGCTTCTCCAACACTCAATTTAATTAAGTATTATGAGCGAGATGAAGCCGACTCTATTTTTTCAACCGATGTATATTCTTTTCATGTAGATAGTTCACCAATTCCAACCGACACATTTTTATGCACTTATTATGGGGAGTCGAGCCAAATTATACCAAATTCGCAAGTTCAACAAAAAGTGCTTATTCCTGCAATACGCAGTGAACTCAAAAAATTATACAGTTGGGCAGAGGAAGGTTTTGAATCGTTTTTAAGTGCACATTTTTTTGATTTGCACTATCAAGCTATGCCTCAAGCTCAGCCTATTAATTTAGGAATTGGTAATTTGTGGCGGCTAGCTACTCAGCATCCCGAAAGTAAAGTTCCTCCTTGTGTTCATCGCGCACCAAAGGAAAAAACAGGTGAAACTAGGTTATTAATGATATGTTGAATTCAAATCAATTATGGATTAGTTTAACTTTTCTTTTTATAACTGCTATTCACTTTTTTCTTCAACCTTAAATCAGAAAAAAGCCAATCGTAACAAGCACCAAATTCCGCACTCCAAAATATTTCTGAATGCGTTCCATTAGGTTTTATTATATTTTTGAAATCTTTGTTTTTAAAATATCCTTTTTGTTGTAAAACAATACACATACTATCTTGCCAAATAGCCATTTTACTGCCTTCGGTTTGACCACATATAAAATAAAACTTTTGGTTATTGCTTTTACTTTTACGGAGTACATAAGTATAAAGCTGATTGCTGAACCAATAGGCAGGCGAAAAAATACCAGCCTTGCCATACAAATCAGGGTATTTAAACATGGCATAAGTAGTAATTAATCCGCCCATGCTGCTTCCTGCCATAGCAGTATTCATTTTATCAGAAAAAGTACGGTAAGCAGAATCTATAAAAGGTTTTAAGTTAATGCTAAAAAATCAACATAAGCATCGCCTTGTCCACCACCATATTTGGGATTATTATATGGAGAATATTCATCTAAGCGGCTAGCCCCACCATTATCAACTGCTACTACTATGCAGCCTTTATCACCATTATTTTGCTTATTGCTTAAAGTTTCATCTATTCCCCATTCATTAGAAAAAGCGGTAGTTTTATCAAAACAATTTTGCCCATCGTGCATGTACAAAACAGGGTACCGTTTGGTTAAATTTGTTTCATAATCATTTGGCAGATAAATCCATACCCTTCGAAATTTATTTAACTGAGGAATAAAAAAACGGTTGCTTATAATTTTTACATTTGGTAACGCAGTTGAAGTAATTATTTCTTTAATTTTTTTATCCTCCCATCCAGCAATTGATACATTTATAACTCCATTAACCACATGTTCTAAAGTTCGGTTTTTAATTACATTTCCGTTTGAATCGCCTTCAGCTGTAGTCCAACTTCCACGAGTAAATTTATACTCCTCGTTTCCTTTATAATCAGGTATGGTTAACTTATATCTATTGTCAACTTTAGTAAGTTTAAAATTTGTATCGTTAGGATTCCAATTATTAAAGCTACCGGCTATGTACAAGTTATCAGTAGTTGGAGTATTGGCAGGAATACCTGTTACACGTATGGTAACTTGGGCTATTGAGTTATATAAAACTAAAAATAGTAAATAAGTTAATAATATTTTTTTCATGCTTTTAGTGTAGTCACAAGTATGCACAATTTAACTTAAACCCAAAAGAAGATTTTAAAAAAGGAAAATATGAATTGACTTACCCAATGTAATGTTAAATATTAGGAACTTAAATGTAATGATAAAGTTGAAAAAGTATAGATTTGCTGGTATTATTTTAAATGATCATGAAAAACATAAACATGAAAAAAATTGGAATAGCATTATTTGCCATTTTAGTTTTAATACAATTTATCAGGCCAGAAAGAAATGGAAGTTGGGAGAAATCTGAAAATGACATATCATTAGCTATAAATGTTCCTTCTGATGTTTATCAAATACTTCAGACTAGCTGCTACGATTGCCATAGCAATCACACTACTTACCCTTGGTACACCAATATTCAACCCATAGGCCTTTGGATGCAGCACCATGTAGATGAAGGCAAAGAAGAATTAAACTTTTCGGAGTTTAAAACCTACAAACCAAAACGCGAAAAACACAAGTTGGAAGAAATAGCTGAACAGGTTAATGAGCACGAAATGCCTTTGAGTTCATATACCTTAATCCATAAAAATGCAGTTTTAACTCCTGAACAAAATGCGGCATTGGTAAGTTGGGCTAAACAGGAGTTTGATAAAATAGTAATTCCAGTAGAAGCAAAATAAAGGTTCATGTTAGCTAATACTTTAATTTTAATTCGAGGATTACCAGGTGCAGGAAAAAGTAGTTTAGCCAAATTATTGAGCGAAGACCAAAAATACCCTGTTTTTGCCATTGATGATTACTTTACCAATTCTGAAACAGGCGAGTATCAATTTAACTTTAGTGAAAATTACTTAGCCTATAAACAATGTGAGAACCTTACAGAAAACTCCATGAAAAATGGGGCTTTAAAGGTATTTGTTGATAATACTTTTACCTTTAATTGGGAAATGGAACCCTATTTTAAATTAGCCAATATTTATAATTATAGATTGTTTGTTGTAACAGTTGAAAAATACCATAATGGTTCGAATATACATGAAGTTAGTATGGAACAACTTCAAAAAATGGCAGAGAAGTATAAGGTGAAATTGCTATAAATTTTTATTTAATTCTGTTGTATTATTGCCCTCATAAATTATTCAATTGTCACTATCGTTTAAAATAGCTAAGAAGTATTTTTTCTCTAAAAAAAAGAGTGGAACTTATAATGCAGTAACTGTAATTTCAAGTATCAGTTTACTTGGTTATATTGTTGGTACTTGCGCTTTGGTTATAATACTTTCAGTATTTAATGGTTTTGAAAATTTGTTTGCTCAAATGTACAGTAATTTTGATGCAGAACTGCAAATTACAGCCGCTCACTCCAAAACATTTAAGCAAAGCGATATTAATTTTAGTAAAATAAATGCAATAACTGAAATAGAAAGTACAAGCAAAGTTTTAGAGGAAAATGTACTGCTTAGGTATAATAATAAAGAAACTATTGCCACTGCAAAGGCAGTTGATGAAAACTATTTAAAAATTGCGCATTTAGATACCTGTATAAAAGCAGGGGAGGCTCTCATACAAAGGGGTGACACTAACTTTGCATTATGCGGAGAAGGTTTATCGTATCAATTGGGTATAGACCCATCAGACCAATTTAATTTTTTGAGTATTTATGCACCCAAAAAGGGTGAAATAAACTTTATCAATCCTGAAAATGCGTTTAACCGTGAGTTATTAATTCCAAGTGGCATATTTGCCATTCAGCCAGATATTGATGAAAAATATATTTTGGTTCCTTTGAGATTTTTAACTCGATTATTGGAAAAAGAAAATGAGTTAAGCGCTATAGAAATTAAGCTGAAAAATAATCAAAGTATTTACCAAGTGCAGCATCAAATCCAAGCTATTTTAGGGGATAAATTTATTGTTAAAACAAGGTATGAACAGCGTGAAGCATTTTATAAATTGGTAAAAACAGAAAAGCTAATTAGCTATATAATAATTTTGTTTATTCTAATAATAGCAATTTTTAACACCATAGGAACCCTCTATTTATTGGTAATGGAGAAAGTTAAAGAAATAAAAATATTGCATAGTATTGGGTTAACTGCTCCTAAAATTGCCAATATTTTTGCTTGGCAAAGTATATTTATTGCTGCTGTTGGTGGTGTAATTGGAATATTAATTGGTTTTATTATTTGCCTTATTCAACAGCAATTTGGATTGATTAAAGTTAATTCAGGTTCGTCACTTGCCTATCCAATTCAGTTTGCATTAATCGATGCGGTTATTGTGTTTGTAACTATTTTAATGCTTGGAGTTATTACCTCCATTTATCCTTGGTTAAAAGCAAGGAAAATAGCAATAGGAGTTATATAAAATAAAAAAGAGGTATTCAGAATAGAATACCTCTTTTTTTATACTTTGTTATTTTAAAAATTACGCAGTTGGCTCTTTTGGAGTTTCTGGCTTAGGAGTTGGCTCTGGTTTTGGTAATAAAGCTTTACGGCTTAATCTGTATTTACCAGTTTTTTTGTCAACTTCAATTAGTTTTACTTTAATGATTTCGCCTTGTTGTAATACACCGTCCATTTTATCAATGCGGTTCCAGCTAATTTCACTTATGTGCAATAAACCATCTTTACCAGGTAAAAACTCAACAAATGCACCAAAGTCCATGATGTTTTTAACTTTACCTTCGTATTCATCGCCAACTACAGGAACTGCAACAATTCCTTTAATCATTTGCATAGCTCTGCGTAAACTATCAGCATTACTTGAAGCAATTTCAACTACACCATTCTTTTCAGTTTCGGTAATAGAAATAGTAGCACCGGTTTCTTTTTGAATACCTTGAATAATTTTACCACCTGGTCCAATTACTGCACCAATAAATTCTTTATCAATCAATAAAGTTTCAATACGTGGTGCATGTGGTTTTAAATCGCTAGCAGGAGCCGAAATGGTTTTGTTCATTTCGTTTCTAATATGTTCGCGACCAGCTTTAGCTTGGTTTAAAGCTTCTTCAACCATTTCCCAACGTAAACCATTTATTTTAATATCCATTTGGCAAGCAGTAATACCTTTTGCAGTACCTACTACTTTAAAATCCATATCACCTAAATGATCTTCATCTCCTAAAATATCAGATAAAATAGCATATTTACCAGTAGTTTCATCGCTAATTAAACCCATCGCAATTCCACTTACAGCACCTGTAATAGGAATACCAGCATCCATTAATGCCAATGAACCAGCACAAACTGTAGCCATACTACTTGAACCATTTGATTCTAAAATATCAGAAACAATACGGATGGTGTAAGGGCTTTCTTCTAAAGGTGGTAATACACGTTTTAATCCGCGTAAAGCTAAGTTACCATGTCCAATTTCACGTCTTCCTGGTCCACGGCTTGGTCTAACCTCACCTGTACTGAACGAAGGGAAATTATAATGTAGCATAAACTTTGCGTAGCCTGTTAACATTGGGCTATCCAACATTTGCTCATCTAATTTTGACCCTAACGAAACAGTGGTTAACGATTGCGTTTCACCACGAGTAAAAATAGCTGAACCATGCGCTGCAGGTAAGTAACTTACTTCCGACCAAATTGGCCTGATTTCATCTAATTTTCTCCCATCCAAACGTTGTCTATCGTTCATAATCATAGCACGAACAGCATCGTATTCTACATCATGAAAATATTTGTTGGTTAAAAATTTATCTAACACAGTTCCTTCAGGTTGTAAAGCTTTGTATTCTTCTCTTACAGCTTTGAAACCTGCACTTCTTTCATTTTTACCTAATTTACCTTTTGCAATGGCAAAAATCTTATCGTAAGCAAATTCGCGGATGGAAGCTTCTAATTCAGGATTGCTGCGCTCATGGTTATATTCGCGAACAGGTTTTTTACCACCTAACATTTCACATAATTCCCACTGTGCTTTGATTTGTAATTTTATAGCATCATGCGCAATTTTTAAAGCCTCAAGCATATCTGCTTCGCTTACTTCTTGGCACTCGCCTTCTACCATGTTTAAATCTTTTTCGGTTCCAGCTACTATCAAATCTATATCGGCACGCTCTAAGTCGCTTTTGAAAGGATTAACCACAAACTTACCATCAATACGTGCAACACGTACTTCCGATATTGGTCCGTTAAAAGGAACATCGCTTACCAATAAAGCAGCCGATGCTGCTAAACCAACTAAAGCATCTGGCATTATATTTTGATCGCTCGATATTAAAGTTAAAGCAACTTGGGTATCAGCGTGATAATCGCTAGGGAATAAAGGACGTAAAGCTCTATCAACTATACGGCTAATTAATACTTCATAATCCGAAAGTTTGGCTTCTCTTCTAAAAAAACTACCAGGAATACGGCCAACTGCCGCAAATTTTTCTTGATAATCAACGGTAAGTGGCATAAAATCCACATCTTCTTTAGCTTCTTTGGCAGATACTACAGTAGCCATAATCATGGTATCTCCTGTTTTTAATACTACTGCTCCATCGGCCTGGCGAGCTAAACGGCCTGTTTCAAGACTGATGGTTTGACCACCAATTTCAAATGTTTTAATTGTTGCTTGTGACATATATTTTTTTGTTTTTCAGCCCCATCTGTTTCTATTTAATTATTCAATATTTTACCAAGATGGGATTAGTAAAATAGCGTTTTTTGTTTTGTAATTTTATGTGCTTCAAAAACACAAAAAGCAGGAGCTAATATTTAGGCCCCTGCTTTTAATAAATTTAATTGAATACTACTTTTAATGGTAATATGTCAATTGGTGTGAAAATCTTATTTACGGATTTCAAGTTCTTTAATAATTGCTCTATAGCGGAAAATGTCTTTACGCATTAAGTAATTTAATAATGAACGTCTTTTTCCAACTAACTTTACTAGACTTAACTCTGCAGAGAAATCTTTTTTGTTAATTTTTAAATGTCCAGTAATGTGATTGATCCTCTCAGTGAAAAGAGCAATCTGACTTTCAGCAGAACCAGTGTCTGTTTTAGACTTGGCTGTACCGAACTTTTCGAAAATGGCTTGTTTAGCCTCGGTTGTCAAATGCATGATCTATTTTTTGTTTTAAAATGAGGTGCAAAAATAAATTTATTTTACAAGTAACCAAACTATAAATAAATTAAATTTAGATTGCTCTAAAAATTAACCAAAAGCTGGATAACCAAAGTACGCGCAGGGTCTAATTTTCCGGGCCTTGTGGCATATTCGCGATTAGTTAAATTATTTACCAATAAACCAACCGAATAGTTTTTGGTTGGTTTTAGTCCTACACGTATATTATGAACCACATCTGCATTTCCAGCATTGCTAAAAAAGGTTTTAACACCAGGGAGTAGCAATACAAAATCATCTACTTTTTCGTAAACACTATAATAAAAAATACTGTAACCAAAAGTGAGTTTGCGGTATGCCAAATCTAAATCAAACTTGGCAGTGGTTCTATTTCTGTAAGGCATAATTACCTTTTTTAAATAACTACCATCCTCTGCTTTGCTATTACCTAAACTTTCAAAAAACAATTTGGTGTAATTTCCATAGTCTTTCAAACTTTCGTCTGTACTCATATTTACTGGTAAACTATAGGTATAACCAGTCAATATTCTAATCATCACATCTTTAATTTTACCCTCACCTTGTAAACTAAAATCTATACCTCCTGCACGCACATGCCCCACATTAAATGCCTTAAAACCAATCATTGGGTCGGGGTTTTCGATAGTAGGTTTATTGTATTGGCCAAATCTAAAATCAATCATGCTGTCGTAATCTTGCATAAAAATGGCAACATCGGCTGAGGCTAAAAACCCAACTATTTTAAATCCTTGCTGAATGCCAATTTCGGCTGTCCAGCCTTTTTCGGGAATTAAATTAGGATTGGGTAATACATTTAAAAATGATACTTTATCCTCTACAAATTTTTCGCCAATGGTTGGCACTCTATAACCTTCAGAATAATTAGCGCGCAAATAAGTTTTTTTAGCAGCTTGGTAATTTAATCCAATTCGTTTTAAAAGTGCCTTTTCTATTTTACTGGTGTCTTGCGCTATCATTTCATAACGCATACCTCCGGTAATAATTAATTTTTTATAGGTAAAATCTAATTGACTATAAACCGCACCAGTTCCACCACCAAACTGACCTTTATATACATTGCCATTGCTAAACATAGAAGTTAAATAAACACCACTATTTAAGGAAAAATGCTTATCAATTTTATACTTATTATTGTAATCAAAAGCATACAAATTAGCTACTGCATCCGATTCGTTTGGAAACCTTGTTTTATCAAGTAACCTGGTAATTTGGTACATTCTGAATTTAACTGCATGGTGCATTGTTAAACCATCATAATCAAAATGAGGGTCAATTGTAAAAATTCTATAAAAGTCATCAATTGGTTTTGATCCATTAAACTGTTTCAAAGTGCCAGTATCTGCATTAGCCCATAAAAAAAATCTACCCGATTTTTCATACATCAAACTTCCATTTACACCAAATGTAATTTTTTTATTCCACTCTGGTCTATAACGAGTTTTAATATAAGTACGTGCCCTAAATTCATCGGCATATTGCAAATGACTGCGCATGCTCGAAATATTGCCACTTAATACCAAATCAAAATTACCAAACATTTGCTTATGGGTAAAAAACATACCATTATTGAATGGTTGTGTAGAAGCCTCCCACCAATTGATATAGCTTCTGTCGTAATTTTGCATAATGCCTTGGTAAGCCTGAATTTTGGTTTTTGGCGTTTTAGTAGGCCACCCTGTTCTTACATTGATGGTTCCATTTAATGCTGCAGAACCATATAAAACAGATGCCGAGCCCTTTATAACTTCCACTTGTTCAGCCGCTTCAATAGGTAAAAATTTCCAACGCACATCGCCTAAATCGGCACCCATTAAAGGCATGTCATCTAACAATACTGCAATTTTACTTCCTGTATTATAACTATAACCTACTCCTCCTCTTATGCTTGCTTGTCCATCGGCCACCTGCACCCCTGGCAATCTATTAATTACTTGCGATAAATCTGTGCTATTGGTATTATCAATTAAATAGGGTTTTATAATACTTACCGATGCGATTTCTTTAGCAACTTTTTTTCCTTCGCGCGAGCCAGCAATTACTACCTGATCCATTTGATTGTTGAATGGTTCTAAATCAATTTGAATTTTTTTATTAGCACCTTCATCTAAATCAATATTCAAGAATAAAGTTCGGTAGCCAACGCGCGAAACTTTTAAAACATGCTTACCAGCAGAAGTTACAAAACTAAAAGCACCCAAACTATCAGTATAGATTTGTTTGGTTTTATCGAGCGAAACCACAGCAAAATCAACTATTTGCTGTGTATTTAAATCTATTACAACACCTTTTATTTTAGCCTGCTGTGCCGTAGAAAATAAAGTAATAAGTAAAAGTAAAACTAGTATGTAAATTTGTTTCATCAATAATTTTTTAGGTATATTTTGATTAAACAAATATGTAAATTTTATTTTAAAGCCTTTTATAAAATTTGCCATTAATTTTATAAGATTAGGATTTTTATCTCAAAAAACAATTAACAATTCTAAGTTGAAATTGGTCTTAATATCACTTTTATTTTAAATAGTTATTGTTATTTTGCAACCAAAATAAATTTATTGTTTATGAAAATATTGGTAACAGGCGGAACCGGCTATATTGGTTCGCACACTGTTGTAGAACTTCACAATGCTGGGCACGAAGTGGTGGCAATTGATAATTTTGACAATTCGTATCCCGATGTGCTAGACAATATTGAAAAAATTACTGGCAAAAAAGTTGTTTTTCAAAAAGTAGATATTAGAGATAAAAAAGCATTAACCGATTTTATGGTTAGCCAAAAAGGAATTGATGCAGTAATACACTTTGCGGCATTTAAGGCCGTTGGGGAAAGTGTTCAAAATCCTTTAAAATACTACGAAAACAATGTAGGCGGAACAGTAAACTTACTTTATGCAATGGAAGCTGCCGGCATCAGCCAAATAGCATTTTCATCATCGTGTACTGTATATGGCGAAGCAAACCCTCCGGTAAATGAAAATACTGCTAAACCAGAAGCACAATCGCCATATGGAAATACCAAACAAATTTGTGAAGAAGTACTTTTTGATTATACCAAAGCAAGTAATTTAAAAGTAGTTTCATTGCGTTATTTTAACCCAGTAGGCGCGCACGATTCAGCCTTAATTGGAGAATTACCAATTGGAGTTCCTAATAATTTAGTACCATTTATTACACAAACTGCTATTGGGAAACGTGAAGTGTTAACCGTATTTGGAAACGATTATCCAACCATTGACGGAACTTGTATCCGCGACTATATACATGTAGCGGATTTGGCCAAAGCGCATGTAAAAGCCATTGAATTTTTGGAACAAAAAAAATATACCGAAGCTTACAGTGTGTTTAACCTAGGAACTGGACAAGGAAATTCAGTTTTAGAAGTAATACAATCATTTGAAAAAGTAACAGGAGTAAAAGTTAATTATAAAATTGGTCCTCGTAGAGGCGGTGATGTAATTCAAATTTATGCCAATTGCGATAAAGCAACCAACGTATTAGGCTGGAAAACAGAACGCGATTTGGATAATTGTATGCAAACGGCTTGGGCTTGGGAGAAACATTTAGCACAAAAATAGTCTATGGTCTATGGTCGATAGTCCATGGTCAAAAAAATTAATACTCAAAATAAAACTGATTAGATATGTCAACAAGAAAAATATTAATAACTGGAGGAGCAGGTTTTATTGGCTCTCACGTAGTACGTTTATTTGTAAATAATTATCCAAACTACGAAATTTATAACTTAGATAAATTAACTTATGCAGGTAATTTAAAAAACCTGACCGATATAGAAAATGCGCCTAACTATCATTTTGTAAGACTTGATTTAGTAGATGCCACAGCAGTTAATAATTTATTTAACGAACATCAGTTTGATTCGGTTATTCATTTAGCAGCCGAAAGCCACGTAGATAGAAGTATTACCAATCCTATGGATTTTGTAATGACCAATGTGGTAGGAACTGTTAATTTACTAAATGCTGCCAAAGAAATTTGGAAAGGTAATATGGAAGGCAAGTTGTTTTACCATGTATCGACTGATGAAGTTTATGGCAGTTTGCACGATGGGGGTTTCTTTTTAGAAACAACCTCATACGACCCTCAAAGCCCTTATTCGGCAAGTAAAGCAGCTAGTGATCATTTTGTGCGTGCTTATCACAACACCTATAAAATTCCGGTGGTTTTAACCAATTGTTCTAACAACTATGGGCCAAATCAATTCCCTGAAAAATTGGTTCCATTATTTATTAATAATATCAGAAACAACAAACCATTGCCTGTTTATGGCAAAGGCGAAAATGTGCGCGATTGGTTATATGTAGTAGACCATGCACGTGCTATTGATGTGGTTTACCACAAAGGTAAAATTGGCGAAACCTACAATATTGGTGGCTTTAACGAGTGGACCAATATTGATTTGATAAAGGTGATTTGCAAAACCATGGACAAAATTTTGGGCAGACCTGAAGGCGAAAGCGAAAAGTTAATTACTTATGTAACCGACAGGGCTGGACACGATTTACGCTACGCCATTGATGCCAACAAAATAATGAAAGAACTAGGCTGGGAACCAAGCTTACAATTTGAAGAAGGTATAGAAAAAACCATTAATTGGTACATGGATAACCAACAATGGATGGACGAAGTTACTAGTGGCGATTATGCCAAATATTACGATAAAATGTACGCAAGTAGATAATTAGTTTATAGTTGTCGGTTGATATTGCGCCTTTTGGTCGTTGAGCGAAGTCGAAACGAACAAACCAAACGATTTTTGCTAATTAAAGAAGGATTGGTGGGGACACTAACCTTGGACAAAAAATAAAAAGCTGTTGACAACCAATTCAACAGCTTTTTTTACTTTATAGAAATAAATTATTACTATTATGAAATCACTAATTAAAGCATGGATTTTGCTTCTGCTTACAGTAGAACTGAATGCTCAAAACTATGAGCCCATTTTGGTGGATAGCAATATTTCATTTTTTAGTAATCAAAATAATAAAATCAGAGGTACTAAAATAGACTCTTCTTACCAAATAAATAATGTCAATATTTTTGAGTTTAATAAAACTTGGAACACAGAAGACCGAAGTTGCATAAAGCCAAACGGACCCTCTTGGCTTGGCTATAAAATGGCAATAATAAATAATCAATTTTTATTTTTTAATCAAAATAATGATACCATTTATTACCACCCAAGTTCAAATTTAGGTACTACTTGGCGCTTTTATACATTTGAGGATTCAAGCTATATATTGGCAAAAATTTCATCCAAGATAGTGGAAACATTTTTAAATACTTCTGATTCAATGATTGAATATTCATTTACAACTTATGATAAAAATAACAATACTATCACAAGTCAATTAGACAATCAAACTTTAAAAATAAGTAAAAACTATGGTTCAATAACCATACTCGAATATTTGACATTTCCAGTTATTACTGTTAAAAGTAGCTTGATTGGAACGAGCAAAAATAATCTAGGTAAAACGTATTTAACTTTAAAACAAACATTTGATTTTGAAATTGGAGACGAATTTCATTATGAAAAATTTAGTTACACAACCAGCCCTGACGACAATAAAACAAATTCAATTCACAAGATATTAGATAAAAAATATTCTAATAATAGGGATACTGTCTATTATCAAATAAAAAGAGCAACGTATTTTTATTATGCCAATAAAGCAGATAAAAACCATCTTTTAATAGATACCTTGAATGTAAATTATTTTATTAACGAAAAACAATATTTACCAGAAGAACCTATTTTAAACTATGCTTCAAATGAAAGTACAGGTAGAGAAATTATTAAGAATAGTTTAAATAATAGAAGGTTTTTTAATGTTGGTTCAACGCATAAACATAATTCAAATAACGGTTGTTGGTATGAATTACACATAGACCCAGGATATAACATTACTTATGGCGAAGGATTAGGTTTTTTCAGTTATGATACCTATCAATTCCCCGGAAATTCAAACGAAAACATGGTTTATTACAAAAAAGGAGTAGAAACTTGGGGAGTACCTTTTGATAATTTGAGTATAGAAAAAATTGAAAAGCCATCGATTTCAGTTTTTCCAAATCCAATAGCTAGAAATGAGCCATTAGTTATCAATATGATGAGTGAAGCTTCCCAAGTTGAAATTATTAATATGTTAGGAGAGATTGTATTAAACCCAAAAGTGAGTAAAAATTCAAATCAGGTAGATATCAGTAGGCTACAGTTAGGTGTATATTTTGTAAGGTGCAGTTATTTTAACAACCACTTTATTAAGAAAATAGTAGTTTATTGATGTTGTTATTGCTGCGCCACTTCTCTAGTGTAATGCTCTTCTACTTGGCTTATAATTGCTAAAACTTCTTCTAATTTATTTAAGGTAACCAATTTGGTTCTAAATTCTTTAAAATGATTTAAGCCTTTAAAATACGAAGTATAATGCCTGCGCATTTCTAAAACACCTAAGCCTTCTCCTTTCCACTCCACACTTTTGGTTAAATGTTTGCGGCAAACTTCAACTCTTTGAGCAATGGTTGGAGATGGCAATAATTGGCCTGTGGCCATGTAATGTTTTATTTCGTTAAAAATCCAAGGATAACCAATTGCAGCTCGGCCAATCATAACACCATCAATACCATAACGATTTTTATATTCAACTGCTTTTTGTGGGCTATCAATATCGCCATTACCAAAAATTGGAATTTTAATATTGGGGTTGTTCTTAATTTTTCCAATCAAAGTCCAATCGGCTTCGCCTTTGTACATTTGAGCGCGCGTTCTACCATGAATACTTAATGCGGCAATACCTACATCTTGCAATCGTTTGGCTACATCTTCTACGTTTTTAGAGTTTTCGTCCCAACCCAAACGAGTTTTTACTGTAACTGGCAATTTGGTAGATTTTACAACTGCTTCGGTTAAACGAACCATGAGTTCAATATCTTTTAAAACACCTGCTCCCGCTCCTTTACAAACTACTTTTTTTACTGGGCAGCCAAAGTTTATGTCCACCAAATCAGGATTTACTGTATCCACTATTTGAGTAGCCATGGCCATTGCTTCTTCATCACCACCAAAAATTTGAATTCCTATTGGCCTTTCATAATCAAAAATATCGAGTTTTTTTCTGCTTTTAATAGCATCTCTAATTAATCCCTCAGACGAAATAAACTCTGTGTACATCAGGTCTGCACCATTATCTTTGCACACAGCTCTAAAAGGCGGATCACTCACATCTTCCATTGGAGCAAGCAAAAGTGGAAAATCGCCTAATTCTATATTACCTATTTTTACCAATTATTTATTTTAAAATTATATTGCGCTCACAAAAATAACAAAATGTTTAAGATACCCTCATTTGCATCCAACCCAATTGTGTTCTTTTTATGGCACTTGCTCATACTGATTGGAATGATTATTACCTTTTATATAGTTGGGGGGGTAGTTGCAATTGGAATTACCAAAACATTTTTTGGCATTGATTTGCAAAGTTCATTTTTTGATATCATTAATCACCCTAGTGAATATCCACAAGGGGTTTTGGCCTTAAAGCTGAATCAGGGAATTATTTCAATTGCTATTTTTATTGTTCCAGCTATTTTATTTAGCAGGTCAATTAATCAAAATCCGGTACATTTTTTACACTTAAAACATAAGACCCGCATTTATAATTATTTGTTTATAATCATATTAATTATTTCGGCCATTCCAGTTGCTTCGTGGCTTTTGGAACTTAACCAAAACTTACATTTACCAAATAGTTTAAAAGAATTTGAAACTTATTTACGTGGTGACGAAGCTTTTAGCAAACTTCAATCCGAAGCTTTTGTTAGGGCCAATGGAATAGGGCAACTGATTTTGAATATTGTAATTGTAGCCGTAATTCCTGCCATTGCTGAGGAAATATTTTTTAGAGGTTGCCTTCAAAATTTTGTGCGCATGTGTTTTTATAATTTACATGTTTCCGTAATTTTTACAGCCATTATTTTTAGCGCTATTCATGGTGATTATTTTGGCTTTTTACCGCGATTTATGTTTGGTGTGGTTTTAGGCTATGCTTTTGCTTACAGTGGCAATATTTGGGTAACAGTGTTAGGTCACTTTTTAAACAATACCATAACTATTTTGGCTTTTTATATTTCCGAAAAACATCCTGAAATTGAATATTTTAAAGATGATTATAATTTTCCAATTTATTTAACAGCAATAGCGGCTTTTGGAGTGGTTATTGTTTTATTTGCAATGAGTAAACTAAGGTTTAACCAAATATTTATAAAACATACAAATGATTGATTGGGCAAAGGTTACAGAGGTAAAAGATATTTTCACCTCACAAAATATCATTACATTTTTGGCTGAAAATGGCATTGAGGCATCAGAAATTAATAAAACCGATAGCAGTTATGCAGGCGCTTTTGGAAAAATAGAAATATATTGCCACCAAGAAGATGCGGTTACGGCTATGCATTTAATTGAAAAAAATAAAATTTAACTAAAAACAATATCATGAGTAATTTTTGGCAAAGAGCCATTACAGGTTTCTTTTTTGTATTAGCCATAGTGCTTTGCACGGTAATGAACGAATGGGCTTTTTATATTTTGCTATTTGCAATCAATTTTTTGTGCTTGCGCGAATTTTATCAATTGATGCTACCCGATAAAAATTGGATTGAACAATATTTAGGTGTAATAGCAGGAAGTATTATCAATATTATGTTTGCCTTAATTATCAGAAACGATTGGGATTTTAGTTGGTTTTATCACTTAATTCCGGTGTTTTTATTGATGATAATTATTAAACTTTTTGAAAAAACCAAACGTGAGTTTGATACCTTGGCTTATCAAGTTTTAGGTATTATTTATATCTGTTTCCCATTAAGCATGTTGGCCGATTTTGGTCGTTTTAACAGTTTAACTTACGATGGAGCCTTGCCAATTGGTTTCTTTATTATGCTTTGGACTTGCGATACAGGCGCATACTTAGTTGGCCGAAAACTTGGTAAACGTAAATTATTTGAACGCATTAGTCCTAAAAAAACTTGGGAAGGCAGTATGGGTGCAGCTTTATTTGTAATTTTAGTAGCATTTGTTTTCACACAATTCGATTATTTTGATATACTAGAACTACATGAATGGATTATTTTCGGTATTTTAACTTTGATATTTGGCACCTTTGGCGACTTAACTGAATCGCTTTTAAAACGCAATATTGATGTAAAAGATTCAGGAAACTTACTACCTGGGCATGGTGGTGTTCTAGATAGATTTGACGGCTTATTTTTAGCTGTTCCTGCAGTATACTTTTATTTAATTTTTACTACATAAATAGCTTTCGTAAATGATAAAAGCTTTGGTAAGTAAAGTTTACCACGATACTGAAAACAACAAAATAGAAAACATAAAATTGCAAGCTTTTATAGTTTGTATAACTTCGGCAGTTTGTATCAGTTTAGATGAGTATTTTGGTCAAGCTAACTTTACTTTTGATTTTTTAAACCAAGTAGGTTTACATAAAATAGCCGATGCTTATGCCAATTTAGTGAACGATAAATTATATGCCTTGGCTTGTTGGGTTGGCGTAATAGTTTTGTTTTATGGTTTGGTGCCTTTGGCAATTATTAAATTTATTTTTAAAGATAAATTTTCTAATTATGGTTTAGGAATAAAGGGTGCTTTGAAAGATTACAAAATTTACCTTTTAATGATTGCTATTATGATGCCTTTGGTATTTACAGCTTCATTTACCGAAAGTTTTCAGCACAAATATCCTTTTTACAAATTGCAGGCTGGCGAAGGATTGTATCCACGTTTTTTAGCTTGGGAATTACTTTATTTAATTCAATTTTTTGCCGTTGAGTTTTTCTTTCGCGGATTTATGGTGCATGGCAATAAAAAACGTTTTGGTTTTTACAGCATTTTAGTAATGACTATTCCATATTGCATGATTCATTTTGGAAAACCCTTGCCCGAAACTTTAGCAGCAATTATTGCAGGATTGGTTCTTGGCGTGTTGAGTTTAAAAAGCAATAGTATTTGGCTTGGCGTAGCTATCCATTTTTCGGTAGCTATCACCATGGATTTTTGCTCACTTTGGCAAAATGGATTATTGTTTAAATAAGAACCTCCAAATACGCTTTGCTTAAATCCACATAGCTTTGGGCATTACGTTTTATCTTTTCTACTTGCTCAGGTGTAATTTGTTTAACCACTTTTGCAGGTGAACCCAATACCAACGAATAGGGTGGAATTTGAGTACCATCAGTTACCAAAGCATTTGCTCCAATGATGCTAAAATCGCCAATAACTGCATTGTTTAAAATGGTAGAATGCATTCCAATTAAAACATGATTTCCAATTTTAGCGCCATGCACTATAGCCGAATGACCAATAATACAATCATGTCCGATATGAGTTGGGCAACTGGGATCAACATGCACCACTGCATTGTCTTGAATATTACTTCTATCACCAATAATTATTTCATCTCCATCGGCACGTAAAACGGCACCAAACCAAATGGAAACCTCGTTGCCTAAATTTACATTGCCTATAACTGTAGCAGTTGGTGCTATAAATACTTCATTACCTTTAACAATCGGCTTGGTTAAAGTAAGTTTCATTTTTTCTTTATCAAACATTTTATTTTATAAGGCTAAAGCAATATCTAAATACACAAAAATATCATCAGGTAATTCATCTCCTTTTTTAGTAGCACGTTTATGACCAGTTCGAACCACAATTAAATTGTTATCAGGCACTGCAAAAATGTATTGCCCCCTAATTCCTCTGCAATAAAATATATCGTGGCCTTTGTGTTTCATAACCCACCATTGGTAGCCATATTTATCGTTTGGCTTGCCATCAATATCTTTTAAATTAGCCAATTGAATTGATCCTTGAATGTATGAAGAATCTAATATTTGCTCACCATTCCAATTACCTTTGTTCATGTAAAGTTTAGCAAAACGCGCAAAATCGCGGGCTGTGGCATACCAACAGCAACTTACTTTTTCCATACCATCTGCTTTATCTAAACTCCAAAAAGCAGGTTGTTCTGCGCCCATTTTTTGCCATAAATTTTCAGCCGCAAACTGAGAAACAGTTTTATTACCCAAAACTTTTTTCAAAATTATTCCAAGCAATTGCGTATCACCTCCTTTGTATTTCCAAGTAATACCGGGCGCTTCCTTAACACCTGCTTTTAAAGTTAAGGCATTTACATCGTTTCCATAATAAGCCTCACTTGGCCATGCCCACGGACTTGAATACGTTTCATCAAAATCAATTCCGCTGCTCATAGTAAGCAAATGTTTGATGGTAATTTTAGCTTTGTTACCTTCTTTGTAACTATCAATGTAATTGCCAACGGGTTCATCTACACTTTTTATCAAACCTTGTTTAATGGCAATACCTATTAAAGCAGCAGTAAAGCTTTTAGCCATACTGAACGAGTTGGTCACACTTTTATCGTTATACTGCTCCCAATAATTTTCGTAAATAATCGAATCGTTTTTTATCACCAAAAATGAAGTTGTTTTAAACGATTCCATTTTTTGCATGAGGCTAACATCAATTTTTGCCTTGTTGTAATTTACCGAAACAGTCCAAGGTTGTGGTTTGGTAGCAGCCATTTCTCGGTAAAGAAATAAATGAAGTTCATCAATATCAGGACTCATTTTACCACTAAAAATAGTCATGGCAAAAACACGGTTTAAAAATGTTTTGCCACTAATTAATATGGCAGCTTCGCCAATAACCAATAAGCTAATTATAACTATAAAAAACCATTTGATGAATTTCATATTTTAATATCTGTTTTGTAAGATTACGAATATAAAATTATTTGGGAAATATGGTAGTTTAGAAAATATTGGTTTGAATTAAGAGTATAATTTTATGTTGTCAACTCCTTTGAATTTGTTATAAAATTAACCATGAGTAGTTTAATTAATGTGAAAAATTAATTATAATTGCCTAGATGAACTTAAATACTATTCCAAAACTTGTTTTTATTGTGCTATCATTAATAGCAACCAGAACCTCTGCACAGGATTTATTATTAACAACAAGTAATGACAGTATTCAATGTAAAATTATTGAAATCAAACAAAATGATAGTATAGAATATATTTATTTTAAAGGAGGAATTAAAAAAGCTGAAAAATTAAATATGAATAGCTTTTTAAAAATAGTGCCCAATTTTTATATAGTTAAATCTCAAAACAAAGTTGATTCTATCATTAATAATCAAAACACCAATTACTTTCAAAAATTAAAAGAAAAAACTTTCTTTAAGGATAATAATAATAGAATATCACTTGACTACCTATACTCAGCAAGGGTAAGGGAGCCTTCTTTGCTAATTTATAATGGCAAAACTAAAGTTGTAGAAAAAGATAAATTACAGTTTACTGAACTACAAGGATACCAACTAGAATTCTCCTTATCAATAAATAGGGATAAGAACCTGTTTTTAGGTGTTATTGTAAGTAATTTAACTAACGAAGTTAAAAACTATAAAATTGTAGGCCTACCAAATGCCCCAATTCAACAATATGATGCAAGTAACCAAATTAGTAGTTTAGGAATTAAAGGGATGTATTTATTTCAGTCAAAAAGAGCATACAATAACCTTTTTATTATCTTAGGTTTAAATAAAACATTTTATAAAGAGGAGTTATATGCTACCAATTTTTATACGGTTTACACTAGTAATACTTATTCACCTTTTGGTGGTTTTAATTATGATTTCAGATTTCATAAAAATCTTGCAGTGGGTTTAGGTTTATTGTTTGAAGCTGGGTTTATTAAAGAAATAGATAGTAATAAAAGCGGGACCAAAGCTACCTTAACATTAGATGGAAATGGTTATGATTTATTCAGGCTAAACTATTCTGCTGGGTTAAAGTATTACTTAGGCAAATAATTAAAAAAGCAGTTCTACTTTACTTGTAATTTATCCAAAATTGCTCACCAAACTTTATATTTATTTAATTAATAGGGTAGATTGAAAATATAGGTTTGGATTTACACTATCATTATTCTGTTATTCAACTCCTACGGAGTTGCTGTGTGTCCTTCATTAATTAATCACCGAGTTGCACTCGGTGCTATTAACATTCAACTCCTTCGGAGTTGCTGTAAAAATGAATTTATTTATTACTGTTATTATTGAAGTAAGATATTTTTTAAAAAGGCAGCTTGTTATATTATCGATTTTAACAAAAACAATAACTCCGGAGGAGTTGAATTTGAATAGCCCTTCATGCAATGCAGGGAGAATAAAATAGAGTAAAAACAACTCCTAAGGAGTTGAATATAAAAAGTACTAGTTAGATTCTTTTAAGTTTATTTTAGAAAATTTCTTAGAATTGATAAATATTTTTTTCATTAAATTAAATACCAAAATGAAGTTTAACCGTTTTTTAAAACCAATATCCTTATTATTTTTACTTAGAAAATATTTTGTCTTAATATTTATTTTTGGTATAGTTTGTTTCTGGATTTATGAAATAGGTTACAGGAATTTTAAAAATTACTTTTTAGCTAACAATTCAATTCCTTGTAAAGCCATCATTATTAATGAAAAAAATTATTATGGCAATAGTCCAGTATCTAAAGAGTTTTCATATTCATATAGTTTTGAAGTAGAAGGAACCATTTATAAAGGCAACTCCAATGAATCTACCTGTAAATTGGGAGATACTATTTTAATTGAATATGTAAGTTTTTATCCAAAATTCAACAGGCCAAAGCCATAACATTTTTCTACTTTTTATTAAACTGTGTTTCGTAAAGGCTAGTATAAAAACCGTCTTTTATTTGCAGTAAACTTTCGTGGGTGCCGCGTTCTTTTATTTCGCCTTTGTCTAAAACTAAAATTTCATTGGCTTTTTGAATGGTTGAAAGCCTATGTGCAATTACAATACTGGTGCGGCCTTCCATCATTTTAGCAATGGCATACTGAATAATATCTTCTGTTTCTTGGTCAATGCTAGAGGTTGCTTCATCTAAAACCAAAACTGTTGGATTAACCACCATGGCTCTTACAAAAGAGATCAATTGCCTTTGTCCCATACTTAAAGTTAAACCACGTTCCTGTACCGATTGATTATAACCGTTTGGCAACCTATTGATAAACTCGTGAGCACCTAATAGTTTTGAAGTAGCAATTACTTGCTCCATGGTTATTTCTTTATTGTAAAGGGTTATATTATCATAAATGGAACCGCTGAATAAAAATACATCTTGCAAAACCACTGCAATATGCTTGCGTAAAGTATCTGTTTTGTATTGTTTCAGCTCTACGCCATCTATTAAAATTTGTCCTTTTTGGTAATCGTAAAACCTGCTTAGTAAATTAATAATTGATGATTTTCCAGCTCCTGTTGCTCCAACTAAAGCCATGTTTTTACCTTTAGTTAAGTTAAACGAAATGTCTTTTAAAACATAATCTTCATCAATATAAGCAAAGCCTATATTTTTAAATTCAATTTCGCTTTTTAGTGTTTCAAATGGAATATTTCCGGTTGGTTCAATATAAGTTTCATCATCAACCAAAGCAAAAATACGTTTACTAGCCACCATACCCATTTGCAACGTATTGAACTTATCTGCTATTTGACGGATTGGCCTAAAAATCATTGATATGTACATAATAAATGCCACAATAACCCCAGCAGACGCTTCACCATTAATGGTTTCTTTAGCTCCATACCAAACTACTAAACCAATGGCAATACTCGAAATAATTTCTACAATAGGAAAAAAAACTGAGTAATAAAAAACACCTCTGATATTGGCATCTCTATGGTCTTTATTGATGGCTTTAAATTTTTCTAACTCTTCATCTTGCTTGTTAAAAATTTGAACTATTTGCATGCCAATTAAATGTTCTTGCACAAAGGTATTTAACTCAGAAACTTTATTTCGAACTTCCTCAAACGATACCCTAACACTTTCCTTAAACCAATAAGCAGCAACCAATAAAAAAGGCAAAACCGAAAGACTAACTAAGGTAAGTTTCCAACTGGCAAAAAACATCAAGCCAAGAATAAATATTATTTGGAGCAAATCGCCCATAATGCTAATAAAGCCTTCACTAAATACTTCGGTAATGGTTTCAATATCGCTAATGCAGCGAGTAACCAAGGTTCCAACAGGTGTATTGTCAAAGAACTTTAAACGTAGTTTGCTTAAATGAGAAAATACTTTTGCTCTTAAATCTTTAATAATTAATTGCCCTAAAAGGGCACCTAAATAACTTGATAACAACTGAAAAACAGTTGATAAAATGAGCATGCCAAATACAATGGCAGAGTATAAATAAATGTTTTTAAAATCGCCTTTAGGAATAAAATTATCAATGATGTATTGAATAATATATGGCCTAATGGTAGATAATAGCGCAAAAAGAATGGTAAATAAAAAGGTAAACCAAAACAATTTAGCATGAGGACCTGATAACTTAAAAAGTCGTTTTAAAATATTGCTTTCAAACGCGCTTGGTTTACTTTTTTGCATTTAGTTTTATAAAATTCTATACTAATTTTTCGCTTAGTTTTTCTATTTCAAATTTTGCCGGCAGGTTGCGGTAAATAATATTATACATGGCATCCATTATAGGCATTTTTATGTTCATGGTTTGGTTCAGTTCATAAACAGTTTTAGTGGCATAATAGCCTTCGGCAATCATTTTCATTTCCAATTGTGCCGATTTAACTGAATAACCTTTGCCAATCATGTTTCCAAAAGTACGGTTACGGCTGTGTTGCGAATAACCTGTTACCAATAAATCGCCAAGGTATGCTGAGTGATTTATTTTTCTATCAGCATCAGTTATAGTGCGTAAAAAGCGTTTCATTTCTCTAATGGCATTGCTCATTAATACTGCTTGAAAATTATCGCCATAACCTAAGCCATGACACATTCCTGCTGCAACTGCATAAATATTTTTTAGAACAGCACCATATTCAGTTCCACGTACATCTTTCGAAATTACGGTTCTTATATTTTTATTAGCCACCATACTAGCAAAATGCCTTGCCATAGTTTGATTTGAGCTCGCAATGGTTAAGTATGATAACTTTTCAGAAGCTACTTCCTCGGCATGACAAGGACCTGAAATAACCACAATTTGGTCTTCAGAAATTTGAAAATCATTTACAAAGAAATCGCCTACAATTTGTTTGGTATGAGGCACCAAACCTTTTACTGCCGATACAATTGTTTTACCTTTTAAATCATCAGCTGTAATTCCTTCTAAACTATTTAATAAAAATGCCGAAGGAATAGCAATTACCAATAAATCGCTGGTTTTAATTATTTCTTTTAAATTACTACTCACCTCAATTGATTGCGGATGAATTTCAACTGTACTTAAATAATCAGGATTGTAGTGCTTTTCTTTAATAAAATTTGCTTTTTCTTCAGAACGAACCCACCATTGCAACTTATTTAAAGTTGGCTCAGGTAATTCCTTATGCTCTATAAGCATTTTTACGATAGCAGTAGCCCAACTTCCACCGCCAATTACAGCTACATTTTTAGGTAAATTTTGTTCCATTAATTATCAATTTATTTTTTAGGAATACGCATTCTATATTTAGTATTTGCACCACCTTTGCTAATGTTTACTAGTTTATTTTTCAATAAACGTTTTTTCAGTGGACTTAAATAATCAACAAATAATTTTCCTTTTATATGGTCGTATTCATGTTGAATAACGCGTGCTGCAATTCCGTCAAATTCCTCTTCGTGCCATTCAAAATTTTCATCTTGGTACTTAATGGCAATATCGCTCCAACGGTACACATCTTCTCTAATATGTGGAATGCTTAAGCAGCCTTCCTCAAAAGCCCACTCTTCTCCCCACTCTTCAATAATTTCAGCATTAATAAATACACGTTTTAAATCAGGATAATCCTCATCTTCAAAACCCGAAGTATCAACTATAAAAAGGTTGATGGCTTTACCTACTTGTGGAGCAGCTAAACCAACGCCTTGCGCACTATACATGGTTTCCCACATATTGGCTACTAAGTCTTTTAATCCTTCATAATCGGCCGAAATATTATCGCCTACTTTACGTAATACGGTATCTCCGTAAGCTACTATTGGTAATATCATTTATTTATAAACTCGAAATGCGAAATGCCAAATTCGAAGTAAAAACTTCTGTTTTTGGAATCTCTATTTATTATTTTTTTCTTTTTTTGCTTCCGGTGACTTTAGTCACCGGCAATTAATTAAATGGCACTTGTTATTATTTATTGGCTAAAGCCAAATTATTTTTCTGTCCGTGGTTGGGGTCCTCACCAACTACTTTTTAACTTAAACTTTTTACTTACTCCGCATTCAACACTTCGCACTCCGCATTTACAAAGTGGTCATATAAGTTTGCAATATTAAAACTGCGCTTACTTGATCCACATTTTCTTTTTTTTCTCTGTCTTTCTTTTTCAAACCCATTTCAGTTAAACTACGCCTAGCTATTACCGAAGTAAAACGTTCATCAGCTCGTTCAATTTTAATATTTGGAAAAGTTTTACTAAGCAAAGATATAAATTTTTCGATATGTGGCGTAGCATCGGTATCATCGCCATTATGACGAGTAGGCTTTCCAACTACAAAGCAACCAACATCTTCTTTAGCTGTGTAATCTTTTAAATATTGAATTATATCTTTGCTATGCACTGTACCAAGCGAACTGGCAATAATTTGCAAAGGGTCGGTTACTGCTAAACCAACTCTTTTTGTTCCGTAATCTATTGCTAATAATCTTGGCATAATGTTTTGATTTTCAAAAATAATTTGTTAGTTCAATGGTATTTGTTAACAAGGAAGATTCCTTCGGAATGATGTTTGTTTTGCAATTATTTATTATTAATATTTTACTGAAATAATAATGAAATGAACAAAAAATCTCTAATAACCTATCAACTCAATTAACTATTTTCCTAGTGTTTAAAATGACGAATACCTGTAAAGTACATGGCTATTTTATGTTGGTTGCAGTATTGAACCGAGGCATCGTCTTTTACTGATCCACCTGGCTGAATAACTGTTTTTATTCCTTCATTTCCAGCTATTTCTACACAATCAGGAAACGGAAAAAATGCATCGCTGCTCATAACCGAATTGTTTAAATCAAATTCAAAAGCTTTGGCTTTGCCTATAGCTTGTTTTAAAGCATCCACTCGTGAAGTTTGTCCGCAACCAATTCCTAATAACTGCTTGTTTTTAGCCAAAACAATGGTATTTGATTTAGCATGTTTTACAATTTTATCAGCAAACAACAAATCAGCAATCACATTATTATCAGCACCTTGCTCGGTAACCAAAGTTAAGTTATCTGCCGTTAAAATCACGCTGTCTTTATCTTGTTCTAAATGACCATTTAACACCGTACGCATGGTTTTACCTTTTGGTAAAGTCCCTTTTTTCTCTAGTATAATTCTATTCTTTTTACTCTTTAAAATTTGCAATGCAGCTTCATCGTAACTTGGGGCAATTAATACCTCCAAGAAAATTTTATCCATAGCAGTAGCCGTTTCTACATCAATATTTCTGTTAGCCACAATAACTCCACCAAAAGCTGAAACAGGATCGCCTGCCAAAGCATCGGCCCAAGCTTGAGCAATGGTTGTTCTGCTTGCTAATCCGCACGGATTGTTATGTTTAATTACTGCAACAGTTGGTTCTTCAAAATCTTCAATTAAATGTGTTGCCGCATCTACATCAAGTAAATTATTGTACGACAGCTCTTTACCATGCAATTGTTTAAACATGCCGTTTAAATCGCCATAAAAAACACCTTGCTGATGAGGATTTTCGCCATAACGCAATACTTGTGCGGGCATGGTGCTTAAAGCAGCAAACTGAGTTTGATTGAAATAATTTTGAATAATGGTATCGTAAGCAGCGGTAGTGGCAAATGCTTTTGCTGCATACATTCTGCGTTGTTCAATGCTAGTTGCCCCATTTTGAGCCAATAAAGTTTCAGCCAAAGGTGCATAATCATTTTTGTTACAAATAATGCAAGTATCGTTATGGTTTTTAGCACCCGCTCTAATTAACGAAACACCACCAATATCAATTTTCTCAATAATTTTACTTTCGTCATTAGTGCTAGCTAACGTTTCTTCAAATGGATATAAATCAACTACTACCAAATCAAAATACGGCATATTAAACTCAGCCATTTCTTTTTGGTCTTGCTCATTGGCTCTGCGTGCTAAAATTCCACCAAACACTTTTGGATGTAAAGTTTTAACCCTTCCACCTAAAATACTTGGGTAATCAGTTAAATCTTCTACTTTATTTACTTTAATACCTAATTGCTCAATATAATCTTGAGTACCGCCAGTACTGTAAATATTAACACCTAATTGGTTTAAGGCTTTTGCTAAAACATCTAAACCATCTTTGTAAAAAACTGAAATTAAAGCATTTTGCATGCTACGAGGTTGATTCATAAAAAATATTTGCTTTTAAAAACGAGCCGCAAAAGTAATATTATATCCTTAAAAAATGACATGATAAAAGACTGTAATCAACAAAAAAGAACTCTAAATAATTAATTTGCTTAAGTTGATTTCAGGTTAATTGACTTTATTAAGTCCAATAACAAATTAATAGTACTTTTTTCATTATGGCCATAGCAATAAATTGTTGCCTAAGATAAGAGGCTATAGGAAAGTGAGGGCTCAAAATGCCCACTATTTTTTAATAAAAATGAAACTATTGCTGAACGCAAATTAAACGAGTAAAGTTTAAACGCAACCTGCCAAAATGTATTCAAAACCTAAGCTTATTAATGATGAAGATTGTAAAAAAATAGAGAGTTTATGGTTTTTCAATAAAGTTGATTCCATTTGCCACAAAACTCAAAGAAGATTTAAGAAATTTTTTTTAATTGCTTAAAAATAGAATTTAAGAAAAGGAAGGAAATAATTGTTTGATCAATTATGAAAGCAAATAGTAAACAGTAAGTTTACTATTTGCTATAAAAAAATTATATACTAAAGTTGGAAAGTTTTTTAAACTCAGCTATGCGAGCATTTAACTCAGCTTCGCTTAAATCAACCAATCTCTCTGTTCCAAAACGTTCTACACAGAAACTAGCCATTGCTGAACCATAAATTACTGCATTTTTCATGTTGTCAAAACTTAAATCGCCTGTTTTAGCCAAATAGCCAATGAAACCACCGGCAAAAGTATCGCCCGCACCTGTTGGGTCAAATACTTCTTCTAAAGGCAATGCAGGAGCATAAAACATGTCTTTACCATGGAATAACAATGCACCGTGTTCACCTTTTTTAATAATTAAATATTTTGGTCCCATAGTTTGAATTTTGGCAGCAGCCTTAACTAAAGAATATTCACCCGAAAGTTGACGAGCTTCTTCATCATTAATGGTTAATACATCTACCATTTTTAAAGTTTCCTTTAAATCATCCATGGCTATCTCCATCCAAAAATTCATAGTATCCATAACTATTAATTTTGGGCGATTTGTTAAACGTTCAATAACAGTTTGTTGTATTTTAGGTGTTAAATTACCTAACATCAAATACTCGCAATTTTGGTACGAAGCAGGAATAATTGGATCAAAAT
The DNA here is from genome assembly GCA_027491085.1 of Bacteroidota bacterium. Classification (GTDB taxonomy): domain Bacteria; phylum Bacteroidota; class Bacteroidia; order UKL13-3; family UKL13-3; genus JAAFJM01. The sequence goes on along the minus strand of JAIXWW010000011.1, from coordinate 130,351 downwards.
CAGCCAATACATTTAGTTCAGTAACAAGAGTATCTCTGCTATTCATATCGTTATGATATTTTCCACTCCAAAAAAACGATTTTTCACCTGCTTTCACTTGTAATCCATCTGTATTTACGCCATTATTATTTAGATGACTAATAAACTCATTTGGGAAATCATCGCCAACAACGGCAACTAAATTTACACTTTTAGTAAAGTAAGAAGAACACAAAGCAATGTAAGAAGCAGCACCTCCAACTATCTTATCTGTCTTTCCAAAGGGGGTTTCTATAGCATCAAAAGCAACTGAACCAACAACTAATAAACTCATAAATAATTAATTAAATATTTTTTTTATTTTTTTTCGCTACAAATATTGCATAATTAATTTACATTTCCTATCATTGCACCGCGTTTGAGAGATATCAACAACGCAAAAATAATAAGTCAAATTCCTTGGTAGCTCAGTTGGTTAGAGCACATGACTGTTAATCATGGGGTCGCTGGTTCGAGCCCAGCCCGGGGAGCAAAAGCCAATCGTTTATTCGGTTGGCTTTTTTCATTTATATGTTTTTCGTTTATATACTTTTTTCAAAAAAACTAAATCGTTTTTATGTCGGTTCATCTGATAATTATTTAAAAAGAATAGAAGAACACAACGATATTAAATATGAAGATGCCTTTACCGCTAGAGGTATTCCTTGGGAATTATTCTTTGTAATAACTTGCGATGCCAGCGCTCAGGCTTATCAAATTGAAAAGCACATCAAAAACATGAAATCGGCTAACTACATCCGTAACTTTTTAAAGTATCCTGAAATTGCTGATAAACTTTTAGAAAAATACAAATAACTGGTTCGACCCCGAAAGCTCTCGGGGCAGCCCGGGGAGCAAAAAAAGTTAAAAGGGTTATATTTGCAGAGTTCAACCATCGTTACGTTTAAATAGTTTCAAATGAAAATTTATACAACAATGCCAAGTAATTTAAAGCCATTCTTTTTGGAAGAATTAGGACTTGCTAACGATTATTTTATTAATAAAAATTTTATTGCAAGTTGGCACCATTTGGAGAGAGCTCATATACTAGGCCAACCCTATCCCTTTCAACATACTTTGGTTCATTGGAAAATGTTATTATTTGGAATCAAAATAAAAGACATAAAAGAAATAGTTGGACAAATTCCACGTTTACTTGTTGGGGGAATAAAGTCATTTGTAGGTGAAATACCTATTGGGAACACAGGTGGGGCCAATGTACCTCCTCTTAAAAGAATGGCTATACCGGTCGAATTGAAAAAGATTATTGATGAGCATAAATAATCAATTACCATTTCTTACGAATTTACAAAATACCTATCCCTTTGATTTTCATATTTTTCATAGTCAATTGTCTAATTGCAGTGGCAATTTTCGTAAATAAGTAGAGACACTGTGGAATACTAATTTATTTATAAAACATAATTATTTATGAGTATTATTTTTACTTTTGACAAATGAAAATTTCGATGATTGTAGCTGCTGACGAGCAAAATGGAATTGGGTTAAACAATGAATTGCTCTGCCATTTGCCCGCAGATTTAAAATATTTTAAAAGCCTAACTACAGGTCATGCCATTTTAATGGGTAGAAAAACTTATGAAAGCATTGGTAAACCTTTACCTAATAGAATCAATATTATTATTAGTAAAAATACCAGCAATATGGAAGGCTGCCATGTGTTTAATAGTATTGAAGCAGGAATTGATTTTGCAAAATCGTTAAACGAAACTGAACTTTTTATCATTGGTGGAGATAGCATTTACAAACAAAGTTTAGCATTCACCAATGTCGTTTATTTAACACGCATTCACCACACGTTTAATGCTGATGCCTTTTTTCCAAAATTAGATGAAACAAGTTGGAGATTAACCAATGAAGAAAAACATTTAGCTGACGAAAAGAATAAATTTAATTACAGTTTTCAGGTATTTGAAAAGATTTAGCTTTATCTATTTTATTCTTTTAACTATTCCAATAGTTTCCCTTGTTTGATTTTTTCATTCAAGAATTCGCCTGATGAATTATTTTCTAGGGCCTTGTTCCAATATTTGATTGCTTCAGTTTTTTCGCCTAATCGGTATAAAATATCACCATAATGCTCTAAAACTTCACCACTATTTGGTGAAATGGTTAAAGATTGTTCTATATAATTTTTAGCTTTTTGATAATCTTTTTTCTGATACAAAATCCACCCATAAGTATCTAAATAACTGGCACTGTTGGGTTCTATTTGTAAGCTTAAGTAGCTCATGCTGTCTGCCCTGTCTAGTTTTTCTTTTCTTAAACTTAAATAGTAAGCATAGTTATTTAATGCATAGGCATTTTTAGGGTCTAATAGTAAGGCTTGTTCATATATGGAATCAACCAAATTATTTTTTTTAAGTTTATGTGCAGCATCACCAGCAATGCTTAAAAATTGGATTTTTAATTCATCATTATCTACCACATACTCTATGCCTGCTAAGGCTGTGTTTAGGGCAGCTTCATAGTTTTTTTGTTGATAATTGGTAATAGATTTAAAATTATAAAACAGGGGTTCGGTTGGAAACAAACTAATGGCATTCTCGCAGTCTGAGAGCAATTTATCATTGTCGTTTAACTCTTGGTCACAAAACAAAATTTGTTGCCAAACCATATAATTTGTTGCATCAATTTTAGTTGCACTTAAATATTCTTCACGAGCCTGTTTATACAGTTTGTCTTGCATTAACAAATCGCCATTTAGCATAAAGCCAGTTGCCTCTGCTTTATTGGCTTTTTTGAAAATATTTACTAGTTCATATCCTTGTAAATGTTGCTCCTTACTTGCTTGTGGCGAAACAAAAGGAATCAATATTTGAATTTTATATTTCACCTCCATATCGTTAGAGGCTATGGCTGTTTTTAAGTATTTATAAGCCAATGAACTATTTTTTTTAGAGCCATAATAATCGCTCAATGCAATGCTAGCGTATCCATTAGTAGAGTCTTGTTTTAAAATTTCATTATAAATTTCAATTGCTTTTTGCTCCTTTTTTTTACTTAAATATAAATCAGCTAGCATGCCTTTATATTTAACATCGGGATATAATTTTATTAATCTTTCTACCTCAGAGATGGCTTTATTTATTTTATTGCTTTGTAAATAAATTTGTTCTTTTTTTATGATTACTTCCTCTTTTGGCCCAATTAGCTTTTCAATTCTATTAAGTGTTTTAATTGATTTACTAAACTTGTTTTCGTAAAAATAATTAGTTGCGGCTTCGTATAAATAATTCAGTTCAGGCTTTAAATTTTCATACATTTGAATATATAACTCTGCCGATTTTTCGTAGTTTCTGTTTGTTTTGTATAAATCAGCTAATAAGTTATTGTACCATATGTTTTTGGGGTTAAGCTGAACAGCTATTTGCCCAAAACGAACAGCTTCTTTTATATTTTTCTTTACATAATTAATTTCGGCTATTTGGTAGTATACATTGGCATTTTCTTTATCTAAAATAATCGCCTCTCTGAATGACAAGTCTGCCTCATCCAAATTACCTAGCATTTTTTCTTTCATGGCTTTAAAAAAAACCTTGTCAAATGCTAAACGTTGCTCTTCATTCAAGTTTCCGGTTTGGCCATTAGCTATAGTTTGTGCTAATAGTGCACCAAATAAAAATATATAATAAATGTACTTTTTCAAAATTAAGTTCTCAAAAACAAACATACATATTTTGTGCGTTTTTTAATACTTTTTATCAAAGCATATTACCATTTAAACAATTATAACTGCACATTGATACTTTAGTATACCCATTTTAAATTTAAGGGAGAAATCTTATTATGAATGCCTCCTTAAATTTTGTGAATAGAAGACTTATAACTTAAAAGCCCATTACAATTGTTTGTAATGGGCTTTTTGATTGGTTAAACCTCAAACTAGTTTTTCATGTTAACCAATTTTGTTTTATCAATTATAGTAATGGCACTGCCTTTTATTTCAATAATTTTCTCTTCTTTAAAGTCAGATAAAGTGCGGATAACTGTTTCGGCTGCCGTACCAACTATACTTGCTAAATCTTGCCTATTAACCGAAAACGTAAACGGAGTTTCGTTTTTAGTATTATAGGTTTTGTTAAGCATAATTAAACTTTCGGCTACACGTTTTCTAACCGAATTGTAAGCCAATTTAATCATTCGGTTTTGAGTTTCTACTACATTGCCCGCCAACATTTTTATAAAAGTATTAGCCACCATACGGTTTTTTGAAATCAATTCGTAGAAATCGTCTTTTGGAATAAAGTAGGTAATTGTTTCTTCCATTGCTTCTGCATTATCTGAGTAATTTGCATTTTCTAACAAATTTATATAACCAAAAAAGTCGCCAGCTTTATATATGTTCGATATATAATCTTTATCGTTCATACTGGTTTTATAAGTTTTTATCGAACCTTTTTCAATAAAATAAATACCTCTTGGAATATTGTCTTCGCTGTAAATAGGTTGTTTCTTTTTAAAAACCAATCGTTTTCTGTCTTTCGATATTTTATCAAAATCATCTAAAGTGATGGCTGTTTCTATAAATGTTTCAATACCTTCTATAGATTTTTGGAAATCGGTTTGAATAGCACTTACTTTACCTAGCCTTACCTCAATGGCTTTTAATAAATCGGCATCTTCAAAGGGTTTGGTCAAATAATCATCCGCGCCCATATTCATGCCTTTGCGCATATCGGTTAACTCTGCTTTAGCTGTTAAAAATATAAACGGAATAGAAGCAGTTGCAGTTTCGCTCGATAATACATTTAACACCCCATATCCATCTAATTCTGGCATCATTATATCACAAATAATTAAATCGGGCAATAAGTATTTAGCCTTGGCTGCACCATCTTTTCCATTTACTGCTTGTTCTACTTTGTAGCCAGCTATTTCGAGTATTTCTGCAATGTTCTCTCTTACGTCTTTATTGTCTTCTATTAATAATATTTTTTTCATAGGGGGTATTAGTTGAATTATTGTGTTAAAACAATGGGTAAATTTACTTTAAACGTAGTTCCTTGGTTTAATACACTTGTAAAAGTAATATTACCTCCAATTAGTTCAATGTATTTTTTTATGATATTTAGCCCAATGCCTGTTCCTTGAATATTGGCAGCATTTTGAGCTCTATAAAATCTTTCAAACAAGTGTTTTTGTTCATTTTCAGGAATGCCAATTCCGTTATCGCTTACATTAATTACAAATTGGTTGTTTTCGTTGGTTAGGCTAATTTTTATCTCCCCATTTTCTGGAGAGTATTTAATGGCATTTGAAATCAAGTTTTGTAAAATGGTTCTAATTAATTTTTTATCGTGATGAATTTGTAAATGAGTAGGGGCAAGCTGTAATACAACGCGTTGTTTTTCTCTCAAAACATCTTTCACATCTTCAATGTGTTGGTTGATAAAATCAACCAAGTCAAAAGTATCGGGTTCTATTTTAAAATGTCCAGTATCTAGTTTTTCTACTGATAAAAAGTACTCTAATATTTCGGTTAAATTGGTAATGGCCGATTTAATTTTAACCGTATGCGATTTAAATTTATTGTCATCCTTTAACTCATAATATTTGGTCATTAAGTTTAGCGATGAAAGAATGGTACTCAATGGTGTTCTAAATTCGTGCGAGGCCATTGAAATAAACCTCGATTTCATTTCGCTCAGCTCATTTGCTTTATCTAAGGCTTGCCTTATTTGCTCTTCGGCTTCTTTAATTTGAGTTATGTTTAAACCCACCACCACCATGCGTTCTATTTTGTTATGATCATCTTTTATGGGTGTGGTATAAAATAAATAATCATTGTTGCTAAAGTTTATTTCATACACCTCATTATGACCTTGTAAGGTGCTTTTTAAATAATTGTGGTGTATTTTTCCCTTAGTTTCGCCAAAGGTTTCGCCTATTGTTTTTCCTAAAAAGTCTGATTTGTTTAATCCCAGTTTTTGAATTTCTTGTCCCTCTATAAATTCGCAAATAAAGCTTTTATTGTAAACACCAATTATTCCGTTAGGATAATTTTTGGCAACCACAGCCAGCATTTGCTGCGATTTTACCAATGCAATTTCAGCAATTTTACGTTGCGTTATATCCTGTGTAAAGCTAAATAAAAACTGAGGTTCGTGTTTTTCGTTATACCTTATTTTACTTTCAATATAAATGTATTTTGTTTTATTATTAGGCAATACAAAACGAACCTCAATGCTTGAAATATTTCTGCCTGCTACTACTTGTTTACAATAGTTTTCGAATAAACTTAAATCGTTTGGATGTATAATACTTTTTAAGCCATCAAAATGATGTATAATTTCGGATGAATGAGTTTCAATGATGTCAAAAAATTCTTTTCCAAATTCTACTTCATTAGTAGCCAGGTTTAAGTTATAACCAGACGATTTACCAATTCTTTGGGTTTCGCGCAGCATCAGTTCGCGGTATTCTAGTTCTTTTTGTGTGCGTTTATTTTCCTCAATTTGATTGGCTAAAACTTGATTGGTTTCTTCTAATTTTATTACTGCTAAGCTTAATTGAGATGTTCTTTCTTCAACACGTTTTTCTAAATCTTGGTTTAGGTCCTTTATTTGCTGTAAATGTTTGGCATGTTCAAGTGCATATCTTATGGCCCTCTCTAGTTGTTCAGCATCAATTTTTCCTTTAACCAAATAGTCAGATGCACCAGCTTTCATTACTTCCAAATCAACTTTACTATCTGCCAATCCTGTTAAAATTATTACAGGCACATCAGGAAATTGAGCCCTGAGTTTTTTTATTACATCTAAACCTGTTTCAAGTCCAAGTCTGTAATCAACCAAATAAATATCGTAAGGGGAATTGTTTTTTATGGCCTCTTCATAACTTTCGCTCCAGTCTATTTCGCATTTTTTACCTTGAACACTTCTGAGTAAATCTTTGGTAATTATAAAATCTTCCTCGTCATCGTCAATCAATAAAATGCGGCAAGTGTTTTTCATAAAAAAAATATATAACTATTTATTACTTGGAAGTTCCACAATATCGAGCCAGTAGGTGCCAAGCGTTTTCATCACGTTAATCATACCTTCAAAAGTAACTGGTTTGGTTATAAATGAATTTACGCCCAAATCGTAAGTTCTAATAATATCTTCTTCAGCTTTTGAAGTAGTTAAAATTACAACTGGGATACGTTTTAAGTGCTCGTTCGATTTAATTTCTTTAAGCGCTTCTCTACCATCTTTTCGTGGCATGTTTAGGTCTAAAAGAATCAATCCTGGTGCGGGAAACTTGCTTTTATCTTCGTATTGGCCTTTGTTATGTAAGTAGTCCATTAAGTATTCTCCATCCTCTACAAAATGAACAGTATTTTTTACCCTGCTTTCAATCATAGCTTCTCGGGTTAACATTCTGTCTTCTTCATCATCTTCGGCTATTACTATATGAATACTTTTTGCCTTTAAATCCATTTTATTTTAGTTATTAATGCGTGATAATTTTATTGTAAATTTGGTTCCAACTCCAAGTTGGCTTGTAAATGTAATATTTCCTCCGTGTCTAGTGGCAATTTTTTTACATACTGCCAATCCTATTCCAGAACCATCGTATTTATTTCCATTCAATCGCTGAAAAATAGTGTATACTTTTTCTGAGTATTTTTCGTCAATACCAATGCCATTATCGGCTATAAAAATTTCTACATACTGCACATTCACATCATTGGCAGTAATGGTAATTTCCATATTTCTTTCTTCGTGTTTAAATTTAATCGCATTGCTTATAATGTTTTGAAACAATTGGCGCATTTGAGTTTCATCTCCTAAAATTACTGGCATCTTCTCAAAGTTAACTTTGGTGCCAGTTTTTTCAACGAGTAATTCCAAATCTTCTAAAACATCTTTCAAAACTATGTTTAAATCAACTCTTTCAAATGTGCTAGTTTTGCTCGAAATTCTTGAAAGTTCCAATAAATCATTAATGAGCCTTTGCATTCTGTTGGAGGCATTGATAATGCGCTGTAAATAATCTTGGCCTTGCTCGCTTAATGCAGCAAATTCCGATTTTTGAAGCCTATCGGCAAAAGCTTGTACCTTACGCAGTGGTTCTTGCAAATCGTGCGATGATATGTAGGCAAAATCTTGTAAGTCTTTATTGCTTTGTTCTAATTTATTACTGTATGCTTCAATATCGTTTTGAGCTTTTTTTAAAACTGAAATATCGTGTAAAACACCTGCAAAAAGTTTTCTGCCATCGTTTAACTGAACATCGCAAACACTTAAAAAAAACGGAAAAATGGTTCCATCTTTTCTTTTACCTTCCACCTCGCGTCCAATTCCAATTATTTTTTTTTCGCCAGTTTCCAAATGATTTTTTAAGTAACCATCATGGTTGGTTCTATTTGGTTCCGGCATCAAAATTTTTATATTCTGACCAATCATTTCTGCATCGGTGAACTGAAACATTTTGGATACAGCGCCATTTGTCGACTCTATTATTCCTCGTTCATTAATTACAATCATTCCGTCTACAGCGTTGTTAAATATGGCTCGTAGCGTTTCTTCACTTTTCAAAATTTTTGATTGTTTTTCCATTTCAAAGCAAATATCAAAAACTATTTTTAAATAAAAAGTACTAACTTTAAAATTAAAATTAGTTATTTTACTTATAAATATGATTTTTTGTTCAATTAGTGTAATTATGTTTTTGATAATTAGTGTATTGTTATTTGTTTTGAAATAATTAATGAGGGTAAGCAGCGTTTCAATTGTTATAGCTGTCAAATGGATGTTGAGTTTAAAAAATTGCCTTTAATATTGAAGCATAAAAAATCGGGAATTACCGATCATGAACTAGTACAACGTTGTATTAAAAATGATGCTGCTGCTCAAAAACTACTTTTTGAGCAATATGCTCCTATGCTTTTAGGTGTAAGTTTTAGGTATGCTAATTCTGAAGCGGAGGCTCATGAAATTTTACAAATTGGTTTTATCAAAATATTTAACAATCTCTCTAAATTTCGTTTCGAATCAGGCTTAGCTACTTGGCTTACAAGAGTTATGATGAACACTGCACTCAATTATTTAAAAGCAAATGAAAAGGTAAAGTGGGAAGCCAACATTGAAACCATTTATGAAAACAACGATTTTGTGGTGGAACAATTACATCAAATTGATTTAAAAGTTTTGATGGATTGTATACAACAATTGCCAACAGGTTATAGAATTGTACTCAATATGTTTGCCATTGAAGGACACTCACATAAAGAAATAGCTGAAGAATTAAATATTACCGAAAGTACTTCTCGCTCTCAGTTTGCTAGAGCTAAAGTATTGCTCGAAAAAAAATTATTAACACTTGGATTTGATATTAAAAAGTATGCAGGACGATAAATTTAACAACATATTGAAAGATAGAGCCAAGGAGTTTGTTTTATTGCCTAATGCAAACGCTTTTGAATATATTTTGGCTAGTCGTAAAAAAGCTAAACGCAAGCGGTTTTTTGTTTTTGCATCAGTTTTTGCATTTATAATGAGTTGTAGCGCAACAATATTTTTAATAAATAACCAAAGAGTTGATCCAAATAATTCAAATAAATCTGCTGTATTAGAAAGTGAAAAACAATTATCAAATACATCTATGATAGCTGAAAGGATAATAAAGAACAATACTGATAAAATTATTGTTGGCCAAAGTAATAAACACATTAAAACTGCAAAAATTCATAAGCCTAATGGCCTTGTTTTTAAAGCTGAAATATTAAATGGTGTTAAAGTCAAACAAGGTAAATTAAACATTATTACATCAGCCAATGATATTGATTTAAATAAAAATGAAACTATATCTCAAAATGAAAATTTCCAAGAATTAAAAAAATCGACAGTTTATCAGGATACTTCTTTGTTTGTGAAATCAGTTAATGATAGCAAAAATGTAGATTCTAATTTAATTGATAAAGAAGTTTTGGTCAACGTATTGAATGATACCATAATTGAAGCTTTAAAGGTAAATAGTGTTGCTTCAAGTAAAAATAATTACAAAACCAAAGAGCCTATACATTTTAGTTTATCAGTATTCAATCACTACATGATTTTAAATAATGCCTACAACGGAGCTGATAATAATTTAATAAATAGTATGTTTGGTTTGCATTATAATGATCGAGCAAATCAATCGTATTCATTGGGTTTTCTTTTTGGATTAACGCTAAAAAAAATGGGTTTAAAAGTTGGTTTTGCTTATAACAATGTTCAATTTGATAAACTTTTTATTCAGCCAAATTCAATGGGATTAGGAGCTAATATTAGTAAAGGAGCTTTGGTCAACGATTTTGGCTATAACATAAATGTTATTGACCAATCGCTTTCTTTTGTTGAAATGCCTATTTTGTTGGGGTACACCATTGGTAGTAAAAAAATAAATTATACATTAGAAACGGGTTGTGCCTTTCAATATTTAACACAAACCAACACTTATTTACTAACTTCAAATGTTAATGGATTCAATTATAACACCGGGAATGATGCTGGTAACAGCAGATTCAATCAATTTCAAATTGCAGGTCAGTTTTCTTTTTTGATAAATTATAACTTAACTAAACATCTTTCTATTTATGGTGGACCCATAACTAAGTTTCATGTTGGTCAATATTTTAAACAAGAATTTACTGATAGAAATGCGCCAATTTATTTTGGATTAAATTCGGGAATAAATTTTAAATTTTAGTGCAGCATTTTTTATCTTTGTATTGTCTAATCCATAAACTATTAATTGAATAACATTTATGAGAAAGTTAATTTTAACAATGAAGCCAATTGTATTATTGGCAATGATTTTAAGTTTAAGCCTTTCAAGCTGCAAAAAAGGTTGGTGGGGCTATGATGAAGAAAATGGCAATGGCAATGGAGGTGGCAATAACGTAAGTATTGCAGCTAAAGGAACTGTGGTTTACCAAGGATGCGGTTTAAGTATTTATGGTAAAAATTTATGGATTAAGTTAGATGATGGAACTTTATTACAACCTTGTGCACAATCTTTTCAAACTTTATGTCCTATTATATTGCATGAAGGTGATAGAGTTGATTTAAAATATAGCAAATACACAGGTAATACTCAATCATTTGAAATTTATTGTAAAATCGCCAACTTCCGTTTTACAAGAGCTACCATTGATTTTATTAATGTGTTAAATGATAATAACTGCAAAATAATTGACTTCCCTTCTAATTATGATAACCTAAATACAGCTAACACTAATATAATGGGTGCAAAAATTGAAGGAAGTAAATTAACTTTAAACATTGGTTTTAGTGGTTGTAGCAATTCTGCCAAAGAACGTTTTAAACTTGTTGCAAAACCAACTGTAGATTCTGATATGATGACTTATGAAGTTAAGTTAACAGATGAAAAAGAAGAACTATGCCAAGCTTATTTTACTGATGATATTTGTTTTGATATTTCACCAATGAAACATTTAATTGACGGAAAAGTAAGGATTAGAATTGTTGGATTTGACAAAGAGTTTATATACTAGAAACTATTTTGCAATAAAAAAGCTACATCAAATTTGGTGTAGCTTTTTTTATACCTTTATACAAGCGACTTCATTTACTTTGGTATCAATCCATTGTTTTTTTAATTATGAAGTGGGGGCAGGAGGTACTCTAAGATTGTATTTAAAGGAATAAGATAATTTCAGGAATTTAAGAGTAAATTTTTATCTCTTAACACTTGATAAATATTTTTCCTTATTAACAAATTACTTATTCTTTCTTTTCAATGCTCTATTACGTTCTACTGCTCGGTTTCTAGGTTTGGTTTTATTTGGATTTCTGCGTCTAGGGCCTCCCAAATTTTCTTTGGTATTTTTGGCTTTCTTTTCGTGAAACGATGGATTGGCGTTTTTATTTTTCTTTATTTTTAAATAATTCTTTGCACCTACTTCAGGTTTTTCGTCAGCAGCAAATACTGTTGAAATTAACACTTCCTTTGGCATTTCTACCAATGGAATTTCCATTTTCATTAACGTTTCAATATTGTATTTATATTCTTCTTCTACCTCGTTTACAAAAGTTATTGCCAAACCATCTTTGCCTGCGCGGCCTGTTCTACCAATTCTATGTAAATAATCTCCAGGTGTATCGGGCGTATCAAAATTTATAACATGGCTAACATCCACTATATCCAAGCCCCTTGCAGCTATATCGGTAGCTATTAAAATGCGGAATTTGCCCTCTTGAAACTTTTTCAAAGTAGCAAACCTCACCGTTTGCGATTTGGCAGAATGTATAACCATTACCTCATCTTTAAACTTGGTAACCATTTGCTCAAATAACCTATCCGCCATTTTAATGCTTTTTACGAAAACCATTACTTTACTGATAGTTTCGTTTTGGTTAAGCAAATTTTCCAATAGATTAACTTTGGTATTGTAATTAGGAACCAAATAAGCCGATTGACCAATTTTTTCCAAAGGCGTTCCGTGAGCTGCTATTTCTATTTTTTTAGGATTGGTAAAAAACGTGTGAATCAATTTTTCTACCTCGGGAGTCATGGTAGCCGAAAATAATATATTTTGGTGTTTTGGCATTAAATCTAATATGGTAGTAAGCTGTGCTCTAAAACCCTGGTCAAGCATTTCATCTACCTCATCTATTACCAATTGTTGAGCTAACTTTAATTTTAAATGACCAATTCCTGCCAAATCAATCAAGCGGCCCGGAGTTGAAACCAAAATATCTAATCCATCAAAAACCAATTGGCGCTGCGGATTGATATTAGAACCGCCATAAATACCACCAAAACGAACAGTGATATATTTGCTTAGTTTTTCAATTTCTTGCACCACTTGTAATACCAACTCGCGGGTTGGTACTAAAATAATTGCCCTTGGGTGTTTTTCGTGGCTAAATTTCATTTGCCTTAAAATAGGTAATAAATAAGCAAAAGTTTTACCTGTTCCAGTTTGGGCCACACCTATTACATCGCTTCCCGACATGATTACCGGAAAAGCTTGTTCTTGAATAGGTGTTGGGTGTATATATTCTAAATCGCTTAAGGCATTAAGCAATGGTACATTTAAATTTAAATCTTCGAAGTTTAGCATTTTATAATTATGTAACTGGTTTTCAGTTATTTGAAATAGATTGTTTTATGAATTATTATATACAACCTTCTGCAAATTAAGCCTAAAAGGCTTACAATAGCTAAATGAAATTTTATATGTAAAACAATTCTGTTTTATTATTTCCAAAACGCTAACAAAACCTAATAAATATTAACAATTTAGGGCTTAGTAAAATTTACACTAGCAAAAACGCTACAAAAAATTATTTTTGCTCGATTTTTAATCTATTATAAAAATAAAAACACTCTAAAATCCTATGGCCGAATTTCAACTAGTAATGCCTAAAATGGGCGAAAGTATTGCCGAAGCAACCATTATTAAATGGCTAAAAAACGAAGGTGATACCATTGCTGCCGATGAAACTGTATTAGAAATAGCTACCGATAAAGTAGATAGCGAAGTACCAAGCCCTAAAGCGGGTATTTTGAAAAAGAAATTATACAACGATGGCGATGTAGTGGCTGTAAATATGCCAATTGCTATTTTAGAACTAGAAGGAACTGCTGGCGCAACGCCAAGTGCTCCTGCCGCACCTGTGGTAGAAACTCCAAAAGTGGTAACTCAAATAGAAGCTACAGTTCAACATGCTGTAAACACTGCTGCACCTGCTGTTAATGCTGGAAGTAACAAGTTTTATAGTCCGTTGGTATTAAACATAGCTCGCGAAGAAAACGTAAGCATGGCTGAGTTAGAAACCATTGGTGGGACTGGTAACGAAGGCCGCGTAACCAAACGTGATATATTAAACTATGTAAGCAATAGAGCAAATGGAACAGTTTCTGCACCTGCGATTACTAGCACTCCAGCCGCTATTCCTACACCAATAGTTGAAGTTCCAAAACCTACTGCACCTGCTGCACCAAAAGCAGCACCAAGCGTAAGTGGTGGCGATGAAATTATTGAAATGGATCGCATGCGTAAACTTATTGCCGACCACATGGTAATGAGTAAGCACACCAGTCCACATGTTACTAGCTTTGTAGAAGCTGATGTAACCAATATGGTTTTATGGCGCGAGAAAAACAAAAAAGCATTTGAAAAACGTGAAGGTGAAAAAATTACATTTACTCCATTGTTTATTGAGTGCGTGGCACGTGCTATTAAAGATTTCCCAATGATTAATTGCAGTGTAGATGGTACAAATATTATAAAGAAAAAAGCAATCAATATTGGAATGGCTGCTGCTTTACCAAGTGGTAATTTAATTGTTCCAGTAATAAAAAATGCCGATACCATGAACTTAATTGGAATTACCAAACAAGTAAATGATTTGGCAAACAGAGCAAGGGCTAACCAATTAAAACCTGACGATATACAAGGAGGTACGTTTACTTTAACTAATGTAGGTGGATTTGGAAATGTAATGGGAACTCCTATTATCAACCAACCTCAAGTTGCTATTATGGCTACTGGCGTTGTTAAAAAGAAACCAGCTGTTATGGAAACTGAATTTGGTGATGTAATTGCTATTCGTCATATGATGTTTTTATCTTTAAGTTACGATCATAGGGTAGTAGATGGTTCTTTAGGTGGAAGTTTTTTAAGAAGAGTAGCAGACTATATGGAACAATGGGATGTTAACAGAGAATCGTAAGATTTTAAATTTTATATTTGAAGCCATCAACCCAAAAGTTGATGGCTTTTTTATTTTGTATGATTGCAAATACTGAAATTTAAAACTGGAATATCCTCAATTCAAATAAATAATTTGTCATTTAAATAACGTAAAAAGCCATTTATCTGATTAAAACTTTTTCATCTTATTGTTTTTACAATTTTTTTTCCTTCCTTCCCTAAAATTTGAATTATTTTGTATTTACAAAAATCAAATATTGTCCCATATTGGGAATATTTATCTTTTTTGGGATAAATATTCTTTTGTGTTTTATGTTAATAACCTTATTTTCAGTTACTTGTTTTTTGGGAATGATAATGGTAAGTAATAAAATATAAAATGAAAACAATTAATAAAAAATATAACATGAAAAATTTAATTATTACAGCTGCCGCTGCATTGACATTAATGTCGTGCGAAAAAGTGGTAAAAGAAACGACCGTTGTAACTCCTACAAATGTTACAAATATTGACCAAATGGTAGTGCCGGCAAGTTTCGATTACAAAACTACTAGTGAAATTAATGTAAGTGTAAAGTTGTTAACTAATGATGATAAGCCAATTAGTGGTGTTAGAGTGGAAGTTTTGGATGGCTCAAGTGATGTTTTGGGCAATACATTACTTATAGGATTAACAGATGCTAATGGTGTATTAAACGCTTCAGTAGAAATGCCCACAAGTGTAAGTCAAGTGGTAGTTAATACTAATTACTTAGGATTGGCTAATGGTGTTTTGGTAGATGTAAATTCTGCTAAAGCTAATTTAATTTTAGGTGGTTCTGCTCCACAAAAAATTAAAACATTGGCAAGTAGATTAGGTTCGCCTAAAGTAACAAGTTTAGGAAAATCAACAGATTTTTCATTTAGACTTGGTAAATGGAATTCTAGCGGTGTTCCTAATTATTTGGTTACTCCTAGAGATATACTTTCAAGCAGTTATTTGGCTGATATCAATGCAACTTTGCCAGAACAAAGACCAGTTCCAGTTTACAATCCAGAGTATTTAAGTAATACAGTTGAAAGAAATTTAAAAATCACTGCTCTTTCGGATGTTTGGATAACATTTGTACACGAAGGTGCTGGTTATCAAAATTCATTATTTTACTATGCTTACAATAAGAATACGCCACCTGCTACTCCAAACGATATTGACTCTTTGATTGCTGTTTTTCCAAATGTTTCGTTCTCTGGAAGTGGGGGAGGAATGACTTCAGGTGATAAAGTTAAAATTGGTCGTTTTGGGGCAGATACAGTTATTGCTTTTGCTTTAGTTGCAAATGGTTACCAGGGTTCAACAATTGCTAAAAGTCCAATTTATTTTTCGGATAAAAATTTAAATACAATTGAGTCTGACGCAACAAAAAGAGAACATTCAGTATTATTTTATGACAACACATCAAATAGATTTTTATTTGGATTTGAAGATTTACCAAGAACTGGTGGCAATAGCGATAATGATTTTAACGATGCATTGTTTTTTGCAAAAGCAAATCCTGTAACAGCAATTTCACAAGAAAATGTGTTACCAATGAAACCAGCTGTTGATGCAGATAATGATGGTGTAAACGACACAGATGATGAATATCCTACTGATCCTAATAAAGCATTTAATAATTACTATCCTTCAAAAACTGGTTCTGCTAGTGTTGCTTTTGAAGACCAATGGCCAAGTAAAGGTGATTACGATTTGAATGATTTAGTTGTGGATTACAATTACAAAGTAGTTACTAATGCAGCAAATAAAGTAGTAAGAGTTGAAGGTAAATTTAAACCAAGAGCAGCAGGTGGTGTTTATAAAAATGGTTTCGGAATAGAATTCCCTACATTAAGCACCAATATTAAAAATATGACTGGTGCAACTTTAGAGGCTGGACAAACCAATGGAGTAGCAATATTATTTAATAATTCTAGAACTAAATTCAATAATGCATTTAACACTGTAAGTACAGAACCTTTCCAAAATGTAGATACGATAGCAATAAGTTTTGACTTAACAACACCAATAGCATTAACAACATTCACGCTAGGTTCATATAATCCATTTATATATGTAGATGAAGTAGGAAAAGGAAGAGGCTTTGAAGTACATTTAGCTGGTAAAGCGCCAACAACTTTAGCTAACAAGTCTATTTTTGGGACATCATCAGATAATACAAACCCACCAACAGTTTATTATAAAACTAAAAACAATTTGCCTTATGCAATTAATATCCCTGAAAGCTTTAAATATCCAAAAGAAAGAGTTCAAATTATCAATGCATATAATTTCTTTGTAAATTGGGCTCAATCAGGTGGTTCATCTAATACTGATTGGTATAAAAATACTTCAGGATACAGAAACAACTCAAACATCTATTAAAATTAAATAATTTAATCAAAAAAGCAGGCAATTATTGCCTGCTTTTTTTGTTTACTCCAAGTTTTAAATTTCGTTATGCAGGGAGTAAAAGAAAATTTGTTTTATTAAATATTAATTCGTAACCTTTGTTATGCTTTTTTAATTAGTTTGTTTTTATGAAGAAAATTTTTACAATAGTTATACTTGTTTATTTATTGTTTTATAGTTCAAATATTTTTACCAATACATCATCGCCAGGTGGAGGATATACGGATGCCCCAGGTGAATCCAATTGTGGAAATTGTCATGCTTCGCCAGTAACTAGTGGCAGTGTATGGAATAATATAACCCTTACATCAACGGTTCCATTTAATTCTTTTGTAGGAGGAGATACCTATACAATGACACTTACATTTTCTGATCCAAGTAGTGTTAAATATGGTTTTCAAGTAACGGCTGTTTCCACTACAGCTACTTCATCAAGTCCAACATTAGGAACTTTCTCTGTGCCAGCTTCAAATACGGAGGTGCAAGAACACAATGGCTATATGCTTGGCCGTTCATGTGTGGCTCACACTGCAAGTGGTACTTCAGCACCAACAAATACAAAATCGTGGACCTTTGATTGGACTGCACCATCTACTATTAGTTCAACACCAGTTAAGTTTTATGTTTCAATTAATTCAACGGATAACGATAACTCAACAAGTGGAGACCAACCTTATACTAAAACATTTTCTGCTACTGTTCTTCCTGTTAAATGGTTAGATTTTACAGCACAAAGGTTTGGTAGTGAAATTAATTTGAAGTGGAAAACTGCTTCGGAAATCAATAATAGCCATTTTGAGGTTGAACAAAGCATTGATGGTGAAACATGGTTGAATGTTGGAAAGGTTAAAGGATTTGGTAATTCAAACACTGTTAAAAACTACATTTTTATGTATAATTATTTAGCAAATAATAAGGTATATTTTAGATTAAAACAGGTCGATTTTAATGGTGCATTTGAATATTCGAAAAAATTGGTTGTAAACGCAAAAACGGATTTATCAGATGTAGTTTTATGGAATTCGGAACAAAGAAAACTAATGTTTGAAGACATGGTAGATAAACCAAAAAATCTTACAATCTTTGGTATGAGAGGTGATGTTATAAAAGAAACAAAACTTAATTTTGATGATGTTAGCTTTGATTTATCTTTCTTACAAAAAGGTGTTTATTTGATTAAATTGAATTGTGATAAAGATAATTACTATAAAAAAATTGTCATAAATAATAATTAGATTAATCTAAAAGAGCCTAATTCCACTTGCCCACTGTAATTGAACTTTAGCTTTTGCATATTTGCTTTTAATTTCAGCTTGTTTTATCTGGGAATCTATTAGGCTTCGTTCGCGGGTATTCACTAAAAAAAGTGAACTTTCTCCATTTTCAAATCTCGTTTGCTCTGCATCGCGCAATGTGAAAGCATTTTTAACCAACACTTCCTGAATACCGATAAGTTGTTCTAAGTTCAGAAGATTGTTATAGTTAGCAAAAACCTCGTTTACCAATTCACGTTTGGTTAATTGAGTTTCAAAATCAATATTTTTTAGTTTTAAATTGGCTTGTTGCAGTTTTCCTCTTTCTTTACGTAAAAACAAGCTACTGTAAAAACTTGCACCAAATTTATACTGTCGGTTAAAAATATTGTTTACATCGTTTTGAGTGCCTTTGCTGTAAGTTTGAAAAGGATAATATTCAATATTTAGTTGAGGCTTAATATTTTCAATAGCTAATTTTCTATCAATTTGTAATTGCTTGTTTTTGAACTGTAATTTCATTAATTCAGGATGATTACCTTCGGTATAGTTAACCATGCGTTGCAATGAGTCACTACTTATTTTTTTTAGTTCAGTTCCAATTGCCGAAGGATAAACAGTTGCCTTTAATTGCAAAGGTTCATTTTTATTGCTCCATAAATAATTGCTGATGCTTAAACTCGCGTTTTTATATTCAACGTCTGTTTCCAACAGAAGCGTTTCTCTGCGTTTTAGTTCAATCAATGCTTCTACACTGTCGATAGGTTTGTCTTCACCACCTTTTATGCGGCTGCTAATAAAGTTAAATCGGTTTTCGGCTAAATTATAACTAAGCTGCATCAATTTAAGTTTTTCGTAAGCCAATTGCCATTCCCAATAATCTTTGGCAGCACTTAAAAGCAATTTATTAATTACTTTAACCCGATCTGCCTCGTTCAATCCTTGTAAATATTGAGCTTGACGCAATGTAGCTCTGCGGCTATCAGTTTGCAAACCTCTTAAAATGGGCACATTTACTCCAGCATAAAGCATTGCGTATTGCCCGTATTGCGGGAGATATTGTCCATTATTTTCTAAAATTTTTACACGGTCGTTATTTACTGCTATTCCATCGCTTTGGTCGTAACCTGCTTTTACATCTACACCAATTAAGGTTGGTATTTTTATTTGAGGTTCAAAGTAAGTGTAGCTGTTTTTTCCATCAGTAGTTTTGTTTTCATAATTGGTACTAATTACCGGGTCAAAAGCTCCTCGTGCAGCTAATAATTCAGCCTTGGCACTTTGGGTTAACAAATTAGCTTGTTTTGAAATAGGATGGTAATTAACTACTTGGATGTAAAAATCTTGGAAAGAAAATACAGAGGAATCTTGTGCAGATAATGCATTGCATATGCAAAATAAAAACCCAAATGAAATCAATTTTATTTTCATGGTTATTTATCCTTTTTGGTTTTGGTATCTGCATCTTTTTTCATTTGGTTGGCTTCGTCCATAAAATCGGGAGGGAAAGCATTAAACTGACGCCATAACTCGTACCAAACGGGCACTTTGTTAAGCATAGCCCAACCATAAACACCTCCACCAGCGCGAATTAATTCAGGCCAAGGCACATCATTAGGATCTTGCACTACTAAAATTCTAAAATTACCTTTTTCATCAGCATTTCTATCAATAGCTTGCACCAATCCTCCAAATGTTCCAACACTCGAACTTGGCCATCCGCTAAAAACCAAAGCAGGCCAGCCATCAAACTGTATACGAACTTTACAACCTTTATATAAAAGTGGCATATCCAAAGCTCTTACAGTCATTTCAACTGCAGTTTTGGTATTAGCCGGAACAATGGTTGCTAAGTTTTCATTTTCCTTAATGGTTTCGCCAATACCCGCTTTTAACACTTGTACCAAATAACCATCTTGAGGAGCTTTAATGGCATAAAATCCACTTCTTAACAATAAATTGCTATATTCAATTCTTAACTTGATTAACTCGGCTTGACTTTCAAAAAGTTCGCCAGCTGTTTCCTCTAAAATACTTTCTGCTTTCGAAATTTTGTCTAAATACTCAGCCTCAATAAAATTTAAATCTATACGCGCATTTATTAATTCGTTTTCTGCTTTGTCGTATTTGTTTTCACTTTCTATCGCTTTCGATTTAGCTTCTTGCATTTTATTGGTTCTATTCTGAATTTCAGTTAAAGAAGCCAATCCTTTTTTATACAGTTCATTTAAACGTTCAAACTGATTACGCGAGAGTTCTTCATTTGTTTTTGCTGCATCAAAATTTCCTTTTTCTCCTTTCACAGTAAACTGTGCTTGCAAAATCTTGTTTTTGGCCATTTTAAGTTTAATGGCAACGCTGCTTTTAAGCGCATCTATTTGTTTTTCTAAAGCAATAATTTTACGGTTTTTTGCCTCTAAACCTTCTTCTTTATTTGCAATTTGCTTTTGGGTTCTTGCTAATAATTCAGGGTCGAAAAACTTTTCCTTTACCTCACTGATAATAACTAAAGTATCGCCTTTTTTTACAAATTGACCTTCTACTACTTTCCATTTTTCAATTCTTCCACCAATTATGGATGGAACATTTTGTGGTCTATCTTCGGGGGCAAAAGGAGTAACTTTTCCTTTTCCATTTATGTTTTGTTGCCAAGGCAAAAACAAACTTAAAAACACCAATGAAAAGATGCCAATAAGCCAATTTCTGATGGTTTTGAACTTTTTAGGAGTATTTACTAATTGAACGGTGTAAAGTTTGCTATTTTTAAACTCGTTCAGTGTATTATTATAAGGATTTTGATCCATTTTGTTGTTTTAAATTGGAGTGGAATATTAGTTTATAAATGCGCTTAACGTGTTGTTTTGACTCAAGTTTTGGTAGGTATCGTTTTGGGTAAATGTGCCATTTTGCATTAAATAAATACGATCACATTTTTGTAAAATACCTGCTTGCGAAGAAACAATGACTATGGCCCAATTTTTATTGTTAAAAATATTATTTACCAAAGTGGCACTCTCTTTTTGGTTCATATTATAAAAAAAATCGTCAATAATTAATAACTTAGGTTTCTGAACAAAACTGCGTGCTAACAATATTTTTTGAATAATACTTTTCGGGAAATTGGTTCCACCAGGATTTACATTGCTTTGCAATCCTTCTTCTAATTGTGCTAAAAATTCAGTTAAACACGATTTTTCTACTGCATCCATTACATCTTTAAAAGTAATTCCTGCTCTACCCATTGCAATATTTTCTTCAATGGTTCCTTCAAATACATCGTCTTGCGATAAATTATCGCCAACTATTCCTCTGTATGAGTCAATATTTAGTTCGCGTAATGAAACTCCATTTAATGTAAATGAACCTTCAAAATTGCAATACAAACCTGAAAGTGTTTTTATAAAGGTAGTTTTACCACTGTCGTTGTGGCCTGTTATTCCTATTCTTTCGCCTTTGTTAATTTCAAAATTTATATTGGTTAGGGTGCTTTTTTTACTGCTTGGATATTTAAAACCTAGGTTATTTGTTTTTAAAAGTAGTTTTTGTTCAATTTCTAAATCGTGTAATTCACGGCCTGCATTGCTTTCGGTTTCTAAATCGGTTACATGACCAATTTTATCTAATGCAGTTAGTAAATCATAAGCAACTTCTAGGGTAGAAATAAGTTTTTCAACCGAATTGATGATTAACACAATAATTAATTCCGCAGCTACAAATTGTCCTAAATTTATTTGCCTATTTACCACCAAAAAACTACCTAAAATTAATAAAGAAGCAGTAATTAATGTTTTAAACGATACAATGGCAGCATATTGTTTTACCAAAATACTAAAATGTTTGTTTCTATATTTTAAATAATTAGCTAGTAAATTATCTGCTTTGTGAATAGGTAAATTGGAGTTTCCAGCGAGTTTAAAAGAGGTGATACTTCTACCAATTTCTTGCAACCAATAAGCTACCTTGTATTTGTATTTCGATTCGTAAATACTGGTTTCAAGTGCTTTTTTTCCTGTGGTATAAAATATGATTAGGATGATAACTAAAATAAAGATTCCGAAACCAATAAACACAGGATGGTAAAGTGAAAGTAACAATAAGCCAAATAGTATTTGTATCAAAGCGGCTGTTAAATCAATCAAAATTTTAGGCAATGATTTTTGAACGTTTAATACATCAAAAAAACGGTTTACCATTTCGGGTGTGTAGTGTTTTAATAAACTTTCTATTTTAATGCGTGGCAAGCGCCAAGCAAATTCAAAAGTTACGTTGGCAAATACACGCTGCTGTAGTATTTCAACCATTTTTAATTGCTGAATTTGTAAATAACCAGAAAGACCTGTGGCAGCAATTACCAATGCTATTAAAATAATAACCGATTCTAATAACAATCCTCCAGATATTAAACCAACTATAGCCTGCACACCAAGTGGCAATGCTAAATTGATAATTGCAATTAAAATAGCAAAGAAATAAATGTATTTTATGTCTCTTTTTTCGGCTTTAAGTAAACTTACAAATCGTTGAAAAGGAGTAATTCCTTTTTTATGTTCTGTGTTTAACATTGACCCAATATGAAAGCCAGTTATAAAAATTATACTATCGTTTTCTCCATTTTGATTTTGATAATCATTTTCTAAAATCAATTGGTTAATGGTTTTCGCTTCATTGGCTATTTCAATTATATCATTGAAATCAGTAACTTTTTCCTCAGTATCTTCAAAAGCAATAGTTTGGTAACTTTGAGTTTGAAAATGCTTCAGTAAAACAGGTGTTAAGTCTTTATTTGATTTTTTAAAATAAATAACGGGGAAAGTATTTTTATTTAAAAATGTTTCAAATTCTGCTTTTGAGGCAGTTCTTATTTCAAAGGCAAATTTGGCAAAGGTCCCAATATTTATTAATTGCTCAAAAAACGTATCAAAATTATCAGACAAGCTTTGTTGGTATCTTGCCTTTGCTTTTTGAAGTTCTACGTGGTCTAAAACATGGTTTGATGCTTTTGAAAACTCTTCAATTAATCTAACAATTTGGTGGTTATGTTTCATTTAATGCTTAAAACAATGGAGGTTTAAAATAGTTTTCAAAAGTAAACTTTTAGTGTTATCTTTAAATTATATACAATTGTATAAATTTTGTTAAAGTATTGAAAGTACTATTTTTTGAGTTTATTATTTTTTATGATAAGTGATAATAAATTAAAATGGTAAACTAAACCAAAAATTGATTCAAAATACCTAATTGAGATTTTGTATGTAAAGTAAATAATAAGAAAATATTGGTTTAATTATCAGCTTTTAAACTAAATGTTCCTAATATTTCTTCCAAAATATCGCGGTTATTGCTTAGGCGCGGTACTTTGTGCTGTCCACCTAATTTTTGTTTATTTTTCAACCAATTGCTAAAGGTTCCTTTAGGCAATGAATGAACTTTAGGTAATTGCATAGCCATGTCTTTAAATCGTTTGGCTTCATAATCGCTGTTGTTTTCTTTTAAGTAGTTATCAAGGTATACCGTGAATTGTTCTAGGTTCTCTGGCATTTTTTCAAATTCAATTAACCATTCGTGGCCCCCTTTTTGATTTTCTTCTATATAAATAGGCGCTGCGGTATAATCAACTATATGTGCTCCTAGGTTTTTACAAGCTTTACTGATGGCATTGTCTGCATTTTCAATCATCAATTCTTCACCAAATGCATTGATAAAGTGTTTGGTTCTACCAGTAATTTTAAAACGATAAGGTTTAGTGGCCGTAAATTTAATGGTATCACCTACTATATAACGCCAAAGTCCAGCATTGGTACTAATTACTAAAGCATAATTTTCATCTTTTACTACTTCTCCAATGCTTATTGTTTTAGGGTTTTCTTTGCCATATTCGTTCATGGGCATAAACTCGTAAAAAACACCATAATCAAGCATCAGCAACATATCATCGCGGTTTAAATCATCTTGAATTCCAAAAAAACCTTCGGAAGCATTATATGTTTCCAAGTAATTAACTTGGTTTGATTTGATTAAGCGTCTAAAACGTTCGCGGTAAGGGGTAAAACTAACACCTCCATGAATATATAATTCCATGTTTGGCCAAATATCTGTTAAGCATTTTTTACCAGTTATTTCATACAACTTTTCTATTAAAACAGCTGTCCATGTTGGTACTCCTGACATATTGGTTACATTTTCACTTAAAGTAGCTTTTGCCATTTTCTCTACTTTTTCGTCCCAATTATTCATCAAGGCAATAGCCAATTCGGGTGTGCGTAGATATTGTGCCCAAAAAGGCATATTCTGCATCATTACGGCTGATAAATCACCATAAAAGCTTTCATCATTGAGTTTATTTACATTGTTGCTTCCGCCAATAACCAATCCTTTTCCATCAAATAAATTACTATCTGGGTTTTGTAATAAATAAAATAACAATGCATCTTTTCCACCTTGAAAATGGCATTCATCTAAACTTTCATAAGTAACAGGAATGAATTTACTTTTATCGCTGGTAGTACCTGATGATTTTGCAAACCACCTGGTGTCGCTTGGCCAAACTACATTTTGTTTACCTTGTAATATTTGATCTATGTAGGGTTTAAAGCCGTCATAGTTTGTTATAGGTACTTGTTTCTTGAAATCTTCATAGTTTCTAATTTTATTAAAATTAGCTTTAGTGCCAAAATAGGTAAGTTCAGCATGGCGCAGAAGTTTGATGAGTTGTTCTTCTTGAACAGCATGTGGTTCAAGCATTATTTTTTCAATAAACGGAACTCGCTTTTTAAGGTACCAACTTACTAGGGAGTTTACTATAGGCATGAGCAATTTTACTCATTTTTTTGGTAAATAACAATATTGTACAAATTTTTTAATTAAGGTTTCAGTCAATAATATCTTAATCGTTAAAATAACATTGAATTATGTAAAATTTATTTACCATTGTAAAAAAATAAACACTATGTATCTAATAATTGCCATTGTTATCATTGTATTAATAATTTTTACTGCGGTTCAAACTGTACAGCAAGGAACAGTAGTAGTAATCACTGTTTTTGGTAAGTATAAACGTATTTTACAGCCAGGTTTAAACATGAAAATCCCACTTATAGAGCAAGTTTATAAGCGTATTTCTATTCAAAATCGTTCAGTAGAATTGGAGTTTCAGGCTGTAACTATTGATCAAGCAAATGTTTATTTTAAATCTATGCTTCTTTTTAGTGTAATGGATCAAGATGATGAAACAATACAAAAAGTAGCGTTTAAATTTTTTAGTGAAAAAGATTTAATGCAAGCCTTAATTCGCACCATTGAAGGTAGTATTCGTGCTTTTGTGGCTTCTAAAAAACAAGCTGAAGTATTGGCGTCACGTAAAGAAATAGTTGATTTTGTGAAAGATCAAATTGACCATACGCTTTCTACTTGGGGTTATCATTTACAAGACTTGCAAATTAATGATATTACCTTTGACCAAGCCATTATTGAAAGTATGAGTAAAGTGGTAGCATCAAATAATTTGAAGGCTGCTGCAGAAAACGAAGGACAAGCTTTATTAATAACCAAAACAAAAGCTGCAGAAGCGGAAGGAAATGCCATCAAAATATCGGCCGAGGCCGAAAAACAAGCAGCTTTATTACGTGGTGAAGGGGTGGCTTTATTCCGACAAGCGGTTGCTAAAGGGATGTCGAATGCTGCTGAAGAAATGAAACAAGCTAACCTAGATACTAATGTGATTTTATTTAGCATGTGGACAGAAGCTGTGAAGAACTTTGCGGAATATGGCAAAGGAAATGTTATTTTCTTAGATGGAAGTCCTAATGGCATGGAAGCTACCATGAAGCAAATCCAAGCCATGATGATTAAGAAAAAAAGTGAAACAAAGTAAGGTTAAAAAAATAATTTACCACCAGACAGTAAAGTAAAAGTGGTTATTTGGGTTGCTTGAAAAATCATTTCAAATGCGATTAAATAATAGATAGATAATGCATCAAAAGAGAATTGAAATAATGCTTAGTGCGATTTGAGTTAGCATTTTTTGAAATCGTATTATTAAATCCTTTGCAAAAAAAATCTATGGTCTATCTTCTTTTGACTATTAACTTTTAATTTTTTTCTTTCATACAACTATCTTTTAAAAGGTGTTGACTTAATAGTAAGAGCGCGCTATTTCTAACCATTTAAAATTTACTGTTATGAAAAATAGATACATCATTTGGATGCTGTTGATGTTATGTTCCAGCGCCATATTTGCTCAAAATAAAACTCCAAATTCTGGAAGTTTAGAATTAAAAGTTATTGATAGTATTTCAAAAAAACCAATTGAATTTGCGGTTATAACTATTCAATCAAAAAACATAAAAAAGTCAAAATATTCTGATAAAAATGGTAATGTAATATTTGATTCAATATGTGTAGATAATTATTCTGTTGAAGTAAAATTTACGGGTTATCAAAAACACATCGTTAAAGATATATCAGTGTTTACTAACAAAACCACTATTAAAACTATTGCTTTAGGATATGGTAAGAATTTACAAGAAATTGTAATATGTGATAAAGCTATTTTAATAGATAAAGATGAACCCACTCAAAATTCATTTAGAAAAATTCAAAATAATCCAACGCAAAACCTTAATGCAATTGCTAGTTATTCTCGTGGAATTGATTCAAGAAATGGAAACAGTGTAAATATTAGAGGCAGCCGTTCGGATAATACTGCTTATTACATTGATGGGGTTAGGGTTTCAAGCACCAACGAAACCAACAATGAACAATACCAAAAAGTAGCAGAAAATAGTTTTAAAATTACAGCACAAGAACCATTGAGTACTTTTTCAATTGATGTTGACAAAGCAAGTTATGCTAATATAAGAAGGTATTTAAACAATAATTCCTTACCACCCAAAGATGCGGTAAGAGTAGAAGAAATGATTAATTATTTCAACTATGATATTGCCCTTGAAAAAAGTATTCATCCATTTGTTCTCAAAACCGAAATGGCCAATTCGCCTTGGGATGTAAATAAAAAATTGGTTCATATTACACTCAAAGCACCTGAAATAAATTTAAGTGAAGCACCACAAAATAACTTAACTTTTTTGATTGATGTTTCGGGCTCTATGAACAGTAACGATAAACTTCCATTGCTTATTGAGAGCATGAAATTATTGATTGAAAAAATGCGCCCCGAGGATAAAATAAGCATTGTAGTTTATGCTGGTGCAGCAGGCTTGGTGTTAAGTCCAACTAGTGGAAAAGACAAAGCAAAAATTTATAGCGCATTAGATAAATTAGAAGCTGGTGGTTCTACAGCAGGCGGACAAGGCATTGAATTGGCTTATAAAATTGCCAAAGAAAACTTTATATCCAACGGCAACAACAGAATAATTTTAGCTACTGACGGTGATTTCAATGTGGGGATTTACAATATAAATGATTTGACTAAACTCATCGAACAAAAACGAGAAACTGGCATTTATTTAAGTGTTTTAGGTTTTGGGACTGGTAATATAAATGATGTAACCATGGAAACACTGGCCGATAAAGGCAATGGTAACTACAACTATATTGACGGTATTTTAGAAGGCAAAAAAGTTTTGGTGAGTGAACTTGGAGGCACACTTTATACAGTAGCTAAAGATGTAAAAATACAAATTGAATTCAATCCAAAGTATGTTAAGCTTTACAAGTTGATTGGTTATGAAAATAGAATGTTAGCTACTGAAGATTTTAATAACGACAAAAAAGATGCTGGTGAATTAGGCGCTGGACATTGCGTAACTGCCATCTACGAAATTATTACCAACGCTTCAGCTACATCAAGTATTGACTCACTTAAATACCAACAAACTTCATTAACTACTTTGGCAAATGGCGATGAAATGATGAATTTGAAAGTACGCTATAAAAAACTTAACGATACCAATAGTATAAAGTTTGAAATGCTTGTAAAATACAATGCTCAACCATTTGAATTGGCATCGAACGAAATGAAATTTGCAGTTTCGGTTGCACTTTTTGGAATGAAATTAAGAACATCGGAAAGTGTAAATAAAGTAACTTATAATGAAATTATAAAAATAGGTAAAGCTGCCAAAGGAAATGATGATAATGGCTACCGATCTGAATTTATTAAGTTGGTTGAAACTGCTCAATTATTGGCTAAAAAAGATTCAGAATAAATATTCAAATAAATTCAAAGTGTGTTGACTCAACATCAACACACCTATATCAAACAATTATTAATTAAAAAAATCATGAGAAACTTAAACATTTTATGGCTACTATTTTTCTTAATCAGCAATCAAATTTTAGCACAAAAAACCATGTCAATTACAGGAAAAGTAACCGATTTAGAAAATAGTAAAACTATAGAAAATGCTGCTGTTATTTTGGTTGGAAATGGAAATGTATATCAAATTATTTCTGATAAAAATGGCAGATTTGAATTTAAAAATTTGCAGAACGGAACCTATAACATTTACACAAGTATTGAAAATTATTTATCGAATGAAAAAGCGGGAATTGTATTAACAACAAAATCATTGGATGTATCAATCGGTTTAAATAAAATAAACAGAATTGTTCAAAAAACTTATAGTTACATCCGTACTCCAATACGTTATTATCGTAGATATTCTCCAAGTCCTTTTGCACAAGCACCTAATCAAAATATCAATGCTATAGCAGCTTATTTCCGTGGAGTAGATTCACGCAATGGTGAAAATCCAAGTATAAAAGGTGCTCGACCTGAAAATACTGCTTATTATATTGATGGCGTTAGGGTAAATTATTTTACTGGTGAAGTAATAATTGGTAAGCAGTAATATTCCATTATTTTAAAAAGTCAGTCACAGCTAAAAGCCATTCTCTCTTATATTTATTCAAATAATTTTCGTGTGCGGCATTGGTAAAGATTACCAATTTTTTAGTTCCGTTTAAATTGTTAAATATTTGATTGGTTTCATCCATCGAAACTTTATCATCCTTTAATCCATACATGAGTAAAACTGGACATTTTACTTGGCTGGCATAGTTTTGGGGATTATGATTAAATGCGTTGAAACCATTGATTGTACCTCCCCAAAATACTAGCAAATAAGCCATTGGAAAACTTGGCACATTCATATTATCAAACCTAGCTTTTACAGTTTGAAGCATGGTTCCAAATGGACATTCAATAATAATTTTTGATACTTTAAGTTGGTAATCGTTTTGTGCTTTTAAAATAGCTGCTGCGCCCATGGAAGTACCAAATAAAACAATATTTTTTTCACCTAAACTTTCCAAATAATCAAAGGCTGTTTTTACTTGCTCGGCTTCTTTAAAGCCAATGGTAGTTTGGTTTCCTTCCGATTTTCCACTTCCCATAAAATCGACCAAAAGTGTGTTATAACCTAATTTTATAAACTCATTTGCTTAATCAATCATTTTACCCTTTTGCCCACCATAACCATGAAATAAAATAACTGTTCCTTTTGGATTATCAATTTTACTTAACCAACAAACTATTTTCTTGTTACTATTTAAAGCTATTTCAGAAAAAGGAAAATTTGGGCCAATTAAGTTTTGAGGACGTGGCAAACTTACTCCCAATAAAAGTGCTTGAAGCTTTTCAGTAAAAACTAAATCCTTTGGGTCTTTTGGTTTTTGGGTAATGGTTTCATCAAAATGAGTAAATTTATATGCGTGAAAACATGCAATTATATTGACAATTACGAATAGGTAAAGAAGAAAACGGGTTAAGCGTTTGAGCATACATAATTAGATTATTCGTTTTAAAATATATTCAGGATTACGGCTTGTATTTATATTAAATAATGGATGAATTTACTTAACAATTTTCATATTTCCTCATTACTTCAGTCCAAGGTTTGGTTGTTTTTTCTGAGTTCTTTAAATTAGCAAGACGCTTCTTTAGCACTTCAATATGTTTTTGTTTAATATCATCAGTTGGATAAAATTCTCTTAAGTTAACCCAAAGAAACTCCATCAGTTCTAATTTATCTGATTGATTAAGATTAGATATTTCTTGTTTAATTAAAGCATCCATGTTTCAAAAGTAATTATATTTTTTATAAATTTAGTTTACAATTTATGCTTAACTCTCCAACCTTTTAACCAACATAAAAATATTTCCTTCTAATGCTAAATAGCCATACTCGTAACAAAATACATAAGTAGCCCCAGCTTTGGTAGTGTAAGTATGCGTTTGGTAATTAAAATTATATCCTAAATCTTGCAATTTTTTTAAAGTTACTTTTGTTTTTCCTTCTTCCTGTGGTATAAGGCTTTCTAAAATTCTTCGGTTTTTACGCAACACATTATTAATGGTTTTCATCAATGCTGTGCTATCGCTATTTAGTTTGTTATTGTAATTACTTCTACAAGCATCATCACAAAATTTTTTATCAATACGGCCTTTTAATACTTCGCCACAGCTGGCACATGTTTTAGTTTCCATAATATTTATTCAGATTAAATTTTGTTTTTAAATTGACTAATTACTCTTTTTGTTTAGCTTTCTTATATCTTTTTCTCAATAAAATTACACTCCAAGAAAATAAAAAGACGATACTAAATAAAATAATAATATATATTATTAAAACTGAAAACAAGTCTGATGGATAAGACAAGTTAAAACAGAGCAAACCAATCAAAACACTTGATATTCCTATTCCTGTATATTTTTTTCCTCCTTTAAAAGGAAGCCAAAAGCAAAGAAATGCCATTATAAAGAGTGCAGCATAAATTACTTTAAAAATTAAATCCTCCATAAGAAAATCAATTATTTACAAGTGCAATATAAATAAAACATTTCCGATTGCAAACGGATAAATACGTTTATTAACGGAACTAAATGGATAATATACGAATCGGGTTTGGGGGCCACTTCATCTTTGCCGTGTTGATTTACAAAAACAATCGAAATGTATGGTCAACAACAAGTTCAATTTATTATATTATTTAAAAAACAAAAAAAACACGTATGAACAACTTAAGAAACAGCATCCGCTTAATTGGCAATTTAGGTCAAAATCCAGAAGTAAAAGAAACCGCAAATGGTAAAAAGTTAGCTAAATTTAGCATAGCCACTAACGAAAGCTACCGCGATGAAAATGGTAAAGAAGTAAAAGAAACCATGTGGCATAATTTAATAATTTGGGGCAAGCAAGCAGATACAGTAGCGAAATATTTAAAGAAAGGTAGCGAAGTTGCTATAGAAGGTAAACTAAGCAACCGTAACTATACCGATAAAGATGGCATTAAACGTTATGTAACCGAAATAGTAGTAAACGAGTTCGTAATGCTTGGAGGTAAAAATAACTAGTAATAACAGAAAGTATAAAGTAATTAATTAAGTATAAAATCAAATTTTTAAAAAACAAAACAACACGTATGAACAACTTAAGAAACAGCATCCGCTTAATTGGTAATTTAGGTCAAAACCCAGAAGTGAAAGAAACCGCAAATGGCAAAAAGTTAGCTAAATTTAGTATCGCCACCAACGAAAGCTACCGCGATGAAAATGGTAAAGAAGTAAAAGAAACCATTTGGCACAACTTGGTAATTTGGGGCAAGCAAGCCGACACAGTGGCCAAATATTTAAAGAAAGGTAGCGAAGTAGCCATTGAAGGAAAATTGAGCAACCGTAACTATACCGATAAAGATGGTATTAAACGTTATGTAACCGAAATAGTGGTAAATGAATTTGTTATGCTTGGAGGTAAAGCCGATTAACTCATTAACTTTATCAACCCCAAAAAACGCTTAGCACAAAATGTGCTAGGCGTTTTTTATTTAGTATTATCAATAAATTATGTTTCAAAAATCCTAAATTAAAAATCGGTTTTTTATTATATAATTGCATTAATTAAAAATTTTAGATAAAAATATGAAAATAATAGTACCTATGGCTGGTATGGGCAAACGCATGAGGCCACATACATTAACTACCCCAAAACCTTTAGTACCTGTTGCAGGTAAACCAATTGTTCAAAAACTAATTGAAGATTTAGAAAAAGTTTGTGGTAAAGGAATTGAAGAAGTAGCTTTTATTATTGGCCCAAGTTTTGGTAAAGCGGTTGAAAAAGATTTGATAGCTGTAGCTGAAAAATTAGGCGCAAAAGGCAGTATTTATTATCAACACGAAGCATTGGGAACTGCCCATGCTATTATGTGTGCCAAAGAAAGTTTAGATGGAAATGTATTGGTAGTTTTTGCCGATACTTTATTTAAAGCCGAATTTGTGTTAGACAGAAGCAAAGAAGGAATTATTTGGGTTCAAAAAGTTGAAGATCCTCGTCCGTTTGGTGTAGTAAAAGTAAATGCAGATAATGTAATTACCGATTTTGTAGAAAAACCAGAACATTTTGTTTCTGACTTGGCTATTATAGGTATTTATTACTTTAAAGATGGTGCTTATTTACGTTCTGAATTGCAGTATTTATTAGATAATAATGTAACTGATAAAGGCGAATACCAATTAACCAATGCCTTAGAAAACATGAAAGCAAAAGGCACTCAATTTGAACCAGGAAAAGTAACTGAATGGTTAGATTGTGGTAACAAAAACTCTACAGTTTACACCAATGGTCGCATACTTTCGTACATGCACGATGATAAAGAAAACATGGTTCACGAGTCGGTTCAAATGGAAGGTTCAGTAGTTATTCAGCCAAGTTATATTGGTAAAAATGTAAAACTAAACCGCAGTGTAGTTGGCCCGTATGCTAGCATTGGCGATGGTTGTACAGTAGAGAATTCTGTGGTAAGCAATTGCATAGTTCAAACCAATACCAAATTGGTAAATGCAGTAATTGATAATGCCATGATTGGAAACAGTGTAGAGTACCATGGCGAAGCAAAAGACTTAAGCATTGGCGATTTTACAACAGTTTTGTAGTTGATGGTTGACCGTTGCTAGTTGATAGCAAATGATAAATAGAAAAGCTGCACTTTTAAAAAGTGCAGCTTTTTTTATGTTAATGCTTTGATGGGCATAATATCATATTTAATAAAATAAAGGATATAATTGTAAAAGGAAAAAAGCGAAACGAACATTCGCCTATACACCCAAAATAGGGTAGATTGGCGAATGTTCATAACGCATGTATAAAAGTTATAGGGCATTGTAAAACAACACTAGACAAAACCTCAATCATGGCAAAAACAACATTTTGGGATATAATTGAACAGACTATAAAAAAAGTTGGGACACCACTTTCATCTAAAGAAATTTGGGACAAAGCCAATGAAATAGGAACTCTTGGGGACTTTATAACTACAGGTAAAACTCCTTGGGCAACTATTGCTGCTTACTGTTATACGGATATTAATCGTGGCGGTGACAATTCAATGATCATACAGACTAATGAGAGACCAGCTCAATTCTTTCTTCGGGAATTACTAAATACAATTGACTTAGGAAAAGTTCAAAAACAAAAAGAAACTGAAATTGCGAAAGAGGTTGAAAAGCAAGAGAAAAGAGAAACTAAAAAATTTAATGAAAGAGACTTGCACTCCATTTTAGCAACTTTCGCTTTGGGTGATCCTCATTTTAAGGCCCATCTCAAGACAATTTATCATGAAACTTCTAGTAAAGGTGCAGCTGGCCAAAATGAGTGGTTACATCCAGATCTTGTCGGTATATATTTCCCATTTAAGGATTACAAAAGAGAGACTTTGGAAATTCAGACTCACTTGACCATCAGCTCCATTAAACTTTTCTCATTTGAGTTAAAAATTTCACTGAATTTTGTAAATTTGAGAAAGTACTATTTTCAAGCTGTATCGAACTCAAGTTGGGCCAATGAAGGATATTTAGTTGCTTTAAATATTGATCAAGACACTGCATTTAGGGATGAACTAAGGCGCTTGAATAATGCTTTTGGAATAGGTATCATTCAACTTAATACAGAAAATATTTTTGAAAGTGAAATATTATTCCCTGCGCAGACAAAACCGACAATTGATTGGGACACTGTTAATCGGCTTGTAAATGAAAATTCTGATTTCTCGGATTTCTTAAAGTTTATAAATGAAGATTGCAAATTGGGCAAAGTTAAAAGTCAGTACGATAAAGTATTAAGTTTAGATGAATTGGCTAAACATGTTAAAGAAAAGGGAATAAACAACGCCCTATAACAGCAGCTACCCAAAAGGCGGGCATTCGTCTTCGCATGAATATTGAAATATAAAAGAATCATCAATTTTTAAAGTAATTTAGTTTTCAAACCCCCGCCCTTCGGGTAGCTGCAAAACGTTACATTTTGCAAACCAACTTTTAACCTAGTTTAAACAAAAAAAGCCCCTTCAAAAAACTTTGAAGGGGGCTTTTTACTAAATATATTTTTCGAATTTCGAATTTAAAATTTCGAATTTAACTAAAGTACTGAACTTACTTCGTGGTAAGGCAATCCAAATGCATCTGAAACACCTTTGTAAACCACTTTTCCATCTACTACATTTAAACCTAAACGTAATTCTTCGTTATCAGCACAAGCTTTTTTCCAACCTTTGTTTGCTAATTGCAATGCATAAGGTAAAGTAGCATTGGTTAAAGCCAAAGTTGAAGTATAAGGAACTGCACCTGGCATATTAGCTACGCAATAGTGAATAATTCCATCAATTTCGTAAGTTGGATTTTCGTGAGTAGTAGGTTTACAAGTTTCAATACATCCACCTTGATCTACTGCTACGTCAACCAAAACAGTACCCGGACGCATTTCTTTTAACATATCGCGTGTAATTAAATGAGGCGCTTTAGCACCCGGAATTAATACCGCGCCTACAATTAAATCAGCAGTTTTAATAGCTTCACGAATATTGTATTCGTTACTAAATACTGTTTTTACATTGGCAGGTAAAATATCATCTAACTCGCGTAAACGAGGAATTGAAATATCCATAATGGTAACATCAGCAGCCATACCAGCAGCCATTTTAGCAGCTTGAGTACCTACAATACCACCACCTAAAACCAATACTTGAGCAGGTTTTACACCGGGAACGCCTCCTAATAAAATTCCGCGTCCACCCATTGGTTTTTCAAGGTATTTAGCACCTTCTTGAATACTCATACGTCCTGCTACTTCACTCATTGGAACCAATAAAGGCAAAGAACGATCTTTTTTCTCAACTGTTTCGTAAGCTAAGCAAATTGCTTTACGCTCAATCATAGCGTGAGTTAACGGCTCGTAACTAGCAAAGTGGAAATAAGTAAACAATAATTGACCTTCTTTAATTAAAGGATATTCTTGTTCAATTGGTTCTTTTACTTTAACAATCATTTCTGCTTTTGCATACACATCAGCAATGGTAGGCAATACAGTTGCACCAGCAGCGGTGTAATCAGCATCAGAAAAACCACTTCCGTTACCAGCAGTAGCTTGAACAAAAACTGGGTGACCAGCTTTTACAAATGCACTAACACCTGCAGGAGTTAAGCCTACACGGTTTTCATTGTTTTTAATTTCTTTTGGAACTCCAATTATCATATTGTTTTTATTTAAATTTTCGGTTTGAAATGGGTTGCAAATTAGCCCTTAATTTGGCCAAAACAAATTAGCTGACCAATTTCAATTTTCTACTAAAAAAGGGTTTCTGTTTTTTAAAAACCACCTTCTGCAGGTTGAGTTTTTACAGGTGATACAGGGTCGCGAGGCTTATCCTTAACGACTCCTTTAATGGTTAAGGTTACATTATTGGTAGCAGCATTACTTGTAACTGTAATTGTTTTGGAAAATGCACTGCGTAAACCACCTGGACTGTAAATTACTTTAATTTTTGACTTTTGTCCTGGCATAATTGGTTCTCTTGGCCATTCTGGAGCAGTACATCCGCAGCTTGGTTGAACATTTGATAAAATTAATGGAGCAGTGCCTTTATTGGTAAAATTAAAACTATATTCCTTAGAAATACCATCCCAAATGGTTCCAAAGTCATGCGTTAATTTTTCAAATTCAATTTCTGCTTTTGGCTCATTTTTTTTCTCTTGGGCGTTTATTTGAGTTAAGCCCAAAAATAATAGACAAGTAATAGTTATTAGTTTTTTCATAAAATTTTTCCAAATTTAAGTAATCTAAGTATGTTAAACCAAAAAATTAATTCAATTTTTTATTGATATTATAACTAAGATAGAATGAATACGAATAATCCAAAAAACGCTTTTCCAAATCGTAAACGGGTTCAAACCTTGCACTCATTTTTAGCTGATTAAAAAGGTCGGTATGGTATATAATTCTTGGAATTAACAATTGGCGAGTTGTTTCAAAGTGTTTTGGATTATCAATACTTTGGCTTTGGTAAATGGCTGTTCCCCTTGGGGCAATAAAGTCATTACTTAAAAAATAGCTAAGCATGAATTGGAATTGCCTGTTTTGGTATGAAATATTACTGTAAACAGCACTTCCTTGATTAAAAGGAATGAAAGTACTATCGCCTGTATCTTTATATCCTAAAAAATAGGCATCAACTGCCACACTGTTTTTTTTATTTACTTTATAAATGGCCTTTGTTCCTAAAGTATAGTTGGCTTGCATAGTTAGTGGATTCACTGTGTCTGCATCTATTTGTCCGCCTGCATGGCTCAACATACCTTGACAAATTCCTTGTAAGTCGAATTTTTTGTTAGGGTTAAATAATGATTTGGTGAAATTGATTCCTGTTGTAAATTTTTCTTTGTGTGGTGTTCCTCGTTCAATAAATTTTTCCCAATTTATCCATGAATCAAAAAAAGTTTTTTCGTTGTTATACTTCAATTGAAAGCCATTTTCTATTCTATTTTCAATTGTTCTTGCTATATCAAATAATGGTTCTATAATTTGATGGTTACTAGCACCCTCTAATGTGCCAAATAACATTTCCAAATTATGGTATTTTGTTTTTACCGTAAATGTTGGAATGGCTTGTGTAAAGTATTGTTCACCACCAAAGTCGCTTCTTAAAAATAGGCCTGCTTGTATTTTAATATTTGGGCTAGGTTGGTAAGAAAAATTGGGATGAAATTGTACCCCAAAAAGCGTTCTACCTAGCTCAATTTTATTAAAATATTCAGTGTTTCTCATATAGTTTAGTATATGTGCTGAGAATTCAAATTTACCACTATCTAATTTGTTAATAGCAATTGGGTTATAGAATATGTTATTGTTTAGTTGTGCTGTACTAATTTTTACTTGTAACAAAAATAGTCCGATAATAAATAGTGTCTTTTTAAAATTCATGGCCGCTAAATTCTTCTGCAAGTAAATAAAACCAATTGTAATTTAAGTATTTGTGCAATAAGATTTTGAATAAATCTGTTTTTACTGCCAAAAACAAGGCAAAACAAGCCATTGGTCAAAGGTTTGTGGCATTATAGCCTTTGTCGCAATTTGTTTTTTAGGTATATTATTGAGATTGTATTTGTTGATAATTAGGATTGTTTTGGTGTTTGCTTAATTATATCAAAAAAAGCTATTAAAAAGCGCGTTAATGTTTTAATAGATAGCGACATTTCCAAGTTATCATACAGATGTTAGTAAAAATGTGAATAAGGATAAAACCTATTTGAGTTGAAGTAAATTAGAATATATTTTATCTGTTTTGTATTTGTATTATAAAATGAACTAATTCAAGCCATTCAAAAAGAAAAACCGCTGCATATTATGTAATAACTAGTAGTAAATTTGCCTTTGAACAAAATTTAAGCATATGAAAATTATTTACAAATTAGCTAATTTATTAGCATTAACTACTTTATTCGTGATGATGGAAAGTTGCGCTAAAGAACCTACATCGGCAGATTCCTCTGGTATTCCATCCAATGTAAAGTGTGTACCAACAAAACTCCCAAGTTTAATTAAGAGTATCAATTTAAATGATCCGAATGCATCGGCAGGCTCGGTTCCTTTGGTGGCGGTATTTAAGTTTGCACAAGATTTAGAAACTTATGAGGATGCCAAATGTAAAACACTTAAACCTAATTGCAGTGTAATGTTAAATGTGCAAAATGCAACTGATAAAAAAGTGTTTTTTGATTACATTGTTACTTACGTTGCTGGTGGTAATACGTGGGATTATCAAAATTATTTAATTATTGAACCCTATAAATCGGAAGATATTGGGGTAATAGCTAAAAATTGTGGTTGGATTAGTGGCGGTAACATATCAGTTACCACCAATAATATCATCTATCAATAGTTCAATTTATTCTTCAATAAAATGTATCCCGTTTTTTGCCAACTCATGTAAAATGGGTTGGTAAAATTCTTGGGTAATTGGAATAACCACTCCTCGCGCTTTTATTTTATTTTGTAAAATAAGTTTAGTGGCAATTGCCATAGGCAAACCAACTGTTTTCGACATGGCAGTATATGTTTTGTCTTCACCTTTCACTATTAATGTACTGTTTGCCTTGTGTTTTTTATTATTGATAGTGTATTCAATTTCGTGCTTCATTACAATCATGTCTAAATCGGAGTTTTCTAAACTCCATTTTTGTTGTAATAATTGTTGTAATATTTGAGCAGGAGTAGCATTGTTTAATTCAATGGTCTTGTTTTCAAATAATCCTAACCATTTAACTCTTTTGAAGTCCTTGCTATTTTTTGATAAATTGAAAAATTGGCAGAATTTTTCTTCTACATTTTTTTCATTGGCACCACTTATGAATGAAGTAATTAAACTGCGATAAGTTAAATTTTTGTTATTGGTTAAGGTGTAACTATCGTCTGTTAAGCCCAGTTTTACCAATAAGTTCCAACTTTGACTAAACCCTTTTTTACGCAAAGTGCCTCGCAAAACCGTTTTTGCATTTTGTAAACCATATGGTTCAATATAACCCAAACTATCTCTGTTTGCATAGCTTTCAAAAGCTCCATAATTGGCTACATTAACGGTTTCTGTTTGGCTAAAAATACGATTAGGTGGAATAAATTTTAACAAACCATTTTCTAAATATTTGGCTGTGGCTTGCCCAGCTAAAACTACATTTCTTGGATTCCAAGTAAATTTATAATTCCACGGGTTATTGTCAAATTCAGGTGCAATTAATCCGCCACAAAAAGACTTAAAAGATATTATTTCCCCTTTTTTGTTTTCTATTTTATGAATCATTTCCATTGCCGATAAATGGTCAATTCCGGGGTCTAAACCTATTTCATTTAAAAAAAGTACATCAGCTTTTTTGGCGGCTTCATCTAAACTTTTCATTTCATCGCTAACATAACTAGCCGTTACCAAATGTTTTTTATAAACAATACACTCTTTAGCAGCTAAAATATGTAGGATAGGAGGTAGTAACGAAACAACTAAATCGGTGTTTTTTATAGCAGTTTTACGTTCAGTTTCATTGTTAATGTTAAAAGCGAATGCAGTTGCATTTTTGGCTTTACCAATTTTTTGCTTTGCTAACTCAATGCTTTGATCAGCAATGGTAATTTCCCAATTTTCTTTTTTAGCATTTGCCAATAAGTATTTTATTAGGTAGGAAGAAGAAAGCCCTGCGCCAATAACCAATATTCTTTTCATTAACTATAACTTTATTTTTGGGCAAACTTAGTGTTCATTTCATATTTAACAAACACAAATATTAAACAAAAGCCGACTTGTCAAATGAATGAAAGTCGGCTTCTGTAAGTATTTTTATGAAAATATATTTTTCAAATAGTTTAAAATTTGATACCTTTTACTTTTTGTTTTCAATATCAGGTTTTTCTATTTTACTGTTTTTATTACAACCTTTAGTAAATGAACCTAAAGTGAGGCCCCCAAGTAATAGAATTAATAATTTCGTTTTCATATCTAAAATTTGTTTCTTAAACGATACAAAGGAAGTAATAGTTACACAAATAAAGTATTTTTATTTGACCAAGTGAATTTATTAGGTGTTGAACTTTCTTTTTTAGGTTTTGAAAGGATTTTTTCAATAAAAATTTTAATTTATTTTTAAATATAGGCGAAAAGTGCAAAATAGAACAATAGTAGGGTAAAATAGAAGTAAATAAATTTTTTGGAAACTTGTTGGCTTATTTAATATTAAGTAACTTTGATTCAATTAAATTACTAATAATGTTAATAGCAATAATAGAGGATAATAGCAGTATAAGAAATAATCTTGTTCAATTATTTGAACTATATGATTACAAAACCATAACAAGCGAAAATGGACAAGATGGACTTAATTTAATAAGAAAATATAAGCCCAATTTGGTAATAACTGATATCATGATGCCTATGATGGATGGTATAAAAATGGTAGAACAGTTAAGGGAGGATAAGAAGTACAACCATATTCCTGTTATTTTCCTTACTGCAAAAAATGCGGAGGAAGATAGAATTAAAGGTTTAGAAACAGGTGCTATTGACTTTATTTCAAAACCTTTTGCTACCAAAGAATTGGTTCAAAAAGTAAAAAATTTAATTGAATTAGGCCAAACTCAAATTGTAAATGCATTATCCAAACCCGATGAGGAAGAATTTGAATCAAGTGCTCATAAGTTTTTAGAAAAACTTAGAAGTATTATTGACGAAAACTTATCTTCTCGCTCGTTAGATGTATACCTTATTAGTAAAGAATTAAACTACAGTACTTCGGCCATTCATAAGAAAATAAAAATAATTACCAATAAGTCTACCAATCAATTTGTGAGAGAATATAGGTTAGAAAAGGCGCAACAAATGATTAAATCCAATCATGCTAGCATCTCTGAAATTGCTTTCAGTACGGGATTTGCAAGTGTGTCTTATTTTTCAAAATCCTATAAATCGTATTTTGGGTATAATCCAACTCAATCAAATTAAAGTTATTAAATTGCAATAGGTAATGTTATAATTAGTGACGTTCCCTTATTGATTTTACTTTCTATATTTATCGTTCCTCCATGCATTTCCACAAATAGTTTGATAATGGACATTCCTAGGCCAGTTCCTGGAATGTTATCAACGTTGGTAGACCTAAAAAATGACTCAAATACCAATGGAAGTTCAGCTTCGGGAATTCCAATTCCATTATCTTTAATAGTAATTACTGAATGGTTATTTACCTTTTCTATGGATATATCTATTGGCTTTTCATTTGGTGAATATTTTATGGCATTACTAATGGCATTTTGTAATACTTGTTTCATTAACTTAGTATCAATATTTACCATTATTGTATTATCAAGGTTGATATTTATTTTTCTTTTATCCGAAATTTTTATGGCATCTATTGATAAATATTCACCAACAAAATCAGCAATATTTATAGTTTGTGGATTAAAAGGGATTCTATTGGCTTCTACTTTTCCCATTGTTAATATATCTGACATAAGATCGGCTATTCTATCAATATCAAGTGTTATGTCATCAAGTTTTTCAGTAACTTTATTATATATTTTTTGGGAAATAGCATTCGGGTCTTTGTCAATAAAAAGTTTAATTAATTCAGCGCTTGAACGAATGGTAGCCAAAGGTGTTCTGAACTCGTGAGAGGCCATGTTTACAAAACGAGATTTTAATTCACTCAATTCTTTTTCTTTTGCAAGTGCTTTGGTTAGTTCTATTTCGGCTTTTATTCTTGGCGTTACATCGCGGGTAGAAGATTGTAATAAAATGTTTTCATCATCACTTCGTAATGGTGTAACTATACTTTCAAACCATCTATAACCGCCTTTGAAGATTTTAGATCTAAAAAGTATGCTATTTTCTTGATTTGGTTTTATTTCATTTAACAAAAAATTAGAAACTTCTTCTTTGTCATGTTTATGAACAGTATTAAGTAAATTACTTCCTATTATTTCTTTTTCACTAAAACCTGAAAGTTTTATGCCCGATGGCGACATGTATGAAATATTACCATGAATGTCTAATATGGTAATAATATCCTGTATATTCTCCGAAATTAAACGGTATTTTTCTTCGCTTATTTTTAAATTTTGTTCT
This sequence comes from Bacteroidota bacterium, assembly GCA_027491085.1. Classification (GTDB taxonomy): domain Bacteria; phylum Bacteroidota; class Bacteroidia; order UKL13-3; family UKL13-3; genus JAAFJM01. The sequence goes on along the minus strand of JAIXWW010000011.1, from coordinate 88,092 downwards.
GCTATTACCAATGAAGTTATATCCGACATAATACCATCTATTCTAATTGGTTTGCCAAATTCATCAAAACTAAGTTTTGCCTTATCTCTAACCCATTTGTCTTCTTTATGTTTATTTAACTTTATTTTGTATACAATATCTCGTTCTTTAACTATGCCATTTTTTAAGTTTATGTCAGCTTGTTCAAAAAAATCTAAATATTCTTCGTAAATAAATTCGCGCCAATTTATATCACCCTTATAAAAATCGTTTTCTGTTAATCCTGTTATAGCTGTAACCGATGGACTTATATAGGATAGTTTGTTGTCAATTACATCAAACGACCAAATTACATCATCAATGGAGGTAACTACATTATTTAAAAGGGCTCTGTTTTTTTCTAACTCATTTTCCGCATCTATAAGGCCTGTTATATTTTCGGCCGAACCAATAACTCCAATTGTTTTTCCATTAATATCTATGTGCAAAGTGGCATGAAAATCGAGCCAAATAATGTTTTGGTTGGTATCTATAAAGCGTACCTTGCTATTAATTTTTTCTGTTTTATTATGTAATAAATTGTTAAATAAACCAATCAGTACTTCTTTATCACTTGGATGAACATAATTGATTATACCGTTTTCCAATGTATCATTTATGTTGAGTCCAGTAATTTCTTCCCAAATTTGGTTTAAAAAAGTACAGTTGCCATCTAAATCAGTAGTAAAAATTATTTCTTTTAAGCTTTCTATTAATTCACGATACCTTTTTTCGCTTTCTTTTACCTTTTCATCAAATATCTTTTGTGTATTAATATCCAACACAAACCCTGTCATTTCTAATGGTTTTCCATTTTCATCATGTTTCGATATTTTTCCTACACCCAATACCCAAAGTAAACTTCCGTCTTTTTTCTTTATTCTGTATTCTGCCCTGAAAGTATTTTTGGGGTCGTTTAAAAAATTATTGTTGTGGTTTTCAATACTACTGATTACTATACTAATATCTTCAAAATGGATAATGTCTATCCAATTTTCATAAGAAATTTCAGTTATGTTTCTATCGTTTATCTCAAAAATGGTATTTAGAGTATTGTTAATATTAAATAGCCCCTTTTCAAAATTATAGTTCCACATACCCATATTGGTAACATTCATGGCCAGTTCCAATTGGTCGTTTACTAGTTTTACTTTTTCTAGCTCTTCTTTTGTTTTGGTTATATCGCGGGTTATACATATCAGTCCGCCATCTTCTGTAGTGCTTAATGAAATGTTTTGAAATACCTTTCTTCCATTTTTGGTAATTCCCTCTACCTCACCTGTCCAATTTCCACTGCTCATGAGTAGTGGAAAATAGGTATTTTCTATTTTTTCTATTTCATCTTGTTCATAAATGGTTTTCCATGATTTATTATACAGTTCATTTGGAGTATAGTCAAAAAGTTCAGCATGCGCCTTGTTCATATAATAAAATTCCCCCTTATTATTAAGCAATGCTATACCTACAGGCGATTTTTCAAGGGCTTGGTGCTGTTTTAAAATGAGCTCTTCTTTTTGTTTTAATTCTGTTACTTCTATACCGTAACCAATTATATATTCAATGGCATCATCATGATTCATTACTGGGTGCATAAACCTTAAATGATGCTTTGTTTCATTGGTTGCCGTCACAAATTTTTCTTCCATGGAGTATGGCTTAAGTGTATTGGTAACGGTGTCAAAAATCTCTTTACGTTTAATAGCTAATTCAATGGGTTTGTTTCGGTATTCGCAGTATTCAAAATCATCTTTTCCAACTATCCATTTTCTTATCTCAGGGTCGGCTATTCCGTTTTTATTTACAAATAAATACTTATGCTCTTTGCTAAATACCACTACATCTGCCGGTAAGTTATTGAATATAGTTTCGAAAAAGGTAATTTGATCTGTAAGTTCTTTTTGTTTAACTGCTAATTTTAATTCAAGTTCATTTCGTTGAATATAAATACCTACATTAAATGCGATGGAGGAAAGTGTAATCAATTCGGCTTCATCCCAAATGCGCTCCGTTTTGCACTCATCAAAACCTATATAGCCCCAAAATATAAAATCAACAAAAATGGGCATTACCATTACACTTTTAATATTTTGAGCTTGGAGCGATTTTTTTAAAACGGGATTTTCAATATCAGCAGTGAGGCTTACCAAGGATTTGCCATATAGCATGCTATCCCTTAGTTCGGTAAGTTCGTCCCAAATAAATAAATTTTTATCCTCTACATTTAAATACGATTCAACTCCATAATTACACCATTCATACGCATATTTTATTGATTTGAGCTTACCTTGTTCATATACATTTTTAAATATATATGCCCTATCTACATAGGCTGCGCTTCCTATTGATGCCAATACTTTATTAATAACTATTTCAGGTGTTTTATTTTCTAATAATGTTTGTGAACACGCTGCTAATGCTTTTAATAAATTGGTTGATTTCATATTCTTTCAAATTTATGGCATTATTTTTCCTTTACAAAGCCTGTAAATAATACTATTTTACAAATTAATGGCACTAGGTTACAAATAAAGGGTGTTATGCTTAAATAGGTGTTATAGTAATAACATAAAACCATACTTTTGAGTAAATATTTAAAAGTATGTACAAGGTATTGATAATTGATGATGAGAAGCGCTTACGAGAGAATTTAGCTGAAATACTAGAAATTCATGATTATGAAACAATAATTGCTACAGATGGTCTCGATGGTTTTGCTAAAGCTTTAGCAGTGGTACCCGATTTGATAATTTGTGATGTAATGATGCCAAATGTGAATGGGTATGAGTTTTTAGAACGTTTAAAAAAAACACATTTAGATTATATTCCGGTTATATTTTTAAGTGCCAAAATAGAACGCGAAGATGAGCGTTTGGGAATGGGTTTAGGAGCAGATGATTATATAAAAAAACCTTTTACTGCTGCCGAAGTGTTGAGCAGTGTAAAGGCTAGGATTGAAAAATCCAATAAATCAAAAGAAATCATCAAGCGAAATGCCAATAAATCAACCTATGAACTTTCAAAATTACTGAATGGACATGAAATAAGAACTCCTCTAAATATTATCAGTGGGATGAATATTTTATTATGCGATTTGGCTGATGAAAACAAAAAATCGGATGCCTTACAAATTATGAAATACACCCAAGTATCTATTTATAACATGACAAGCATTATCAATAATATATACATGTATGAGTTATTGAAAACTGATGATGAAAATGGTTTATTAGCTGATAATAATAAGGTAGATATTATAGCCAATATTAATAAAGTAGCCAAAGAATTTGATAGAGAAGTAAGCATTAATTTTGATAATGATTATTTGAAATTTACCAAACACTTGAATGCCATTAATTATATCTGTGTGGAATTGGTTTATAATGCCATAAAATTTACCAAAACTGAAAGCATTTCAATAGCATACATCGTGAAGGATAATTATAAAACTATTACTGTAACGGATGGTGGTTTTGGTTTTGACTGTGCTCCAATAGCACTGAAGCCATTTAATAAATTTAGTAATAGAATGGATATTTCGGGCCTTGGCCTTGGCCTGTATAATATAAAACTAATAGCAGAAAAATTAAATGGATTGTTACAAGTAAGCAGTAACCAAGATGGTTGTAAAGTTACTGTTACTTTGCCCGTGGTTGATTAAGCATTTATTAATGCTGCAATTTCATCTATATCGTGCGGCATAATGGGTTTTAAATAGTATTTTAAAATGCTAAACCTTTCTGCATAAGGTATAATGTATTGCTCTAGTTGCGCACTTATTACTACTACTTTTTTCATATCAAAGCCATCTTTTTGAACGCTTTCTATTAAGTCCCAGCCGCTCATGTTGGGCATTTCAATATCGGTTATTATAAAATCAAAGTGAGTGGTTAATGTTTTATCGTATCCATCTTTTCCATCCACGGCAGTAATTACTTCAATATCTTTTTTAGTAATTAAACTTTCTAACATGAATACAATAACAGGATTGTCATCGCATACCAACACTTTTTTTTTGGTTAAAGCCATATATAATATTTATGTAGCAATAATATTGGTTTAATAATTAATACTGTTACACCATTTTGTAATTGAGTATAATTTTATAGTTTATTCTATAAAAAGTAACAATAATATAATGAAATATGTTTCAACAGTTTGGTAAACAAAAGTTATTCAATCAAATTAAATTTGATTATGGAATTTAAAACAGAGGTTATTTTTTTAGTACCAGCATATTTTATAGGTTTTTTTATCTTATTATTTGCACTCATCAGGTTTTTTATTGGATTTTATTTTGAGGATAAATGCCCCGGATGCGAGAGTAATAAAAGCATAGAGCGAAGGAGAAGTTCATTAATAAATGGTATGATTCCATTTGTTGATTCAAGAAAATTTTTCTGTTTAACCTGTAAAAAATGTTTTTACAAGAGGAGCCTTTCCAAGAAAAATACCAAATGCAAATCAAACAATAAAACCAATAAAGAAAATGCTTTAACTATAGCTAATTAAATATTTTTGGGTTCAATATTGTAAATTATTAATATTACATTTTTTTAGATTAGCCAATTATTTACATTACAAATTTTGCCTATAAAAACAGGTGCATTAATTAATTTAAAAATTATTAAGGAGTAGTATACCTTGTATATATAAATAAATAATAGATTATGTTCAGCTGTTACTTATCAGCCCTTTAGGTATTGCAAAATAATTATACAGATTGGCAAATAACATTTAAATAATCAAACTAAAGTTGCTAATGGAATTTAAAACACAAATTTTTTTTGTAGTACCTTTTATAGTTATCGCTTCTATATTATTTATAATTGGGATAATTAGGTTTATTATTGGGTTTTATTTTGAGGATAATTGTCCAAGGTGTGAAACTAACAGCAGTTTAGAGAGAATGAAAAGCTCGCTGATTAATAGTGTTATTCCTTTTATTATATCAAAACACTATTTCTGTATGAAATGTAAAAAAGGATTTTATAAGAGAAGAATTTCAAATGTAATTTACAGTGGCAAATCAACTAATAAACCCAAAAAAGAGAAGATTCTGAAAATAGCTAATATTTAATCTTGGAAGTTAATGGATTTGGCTAGCTAAGTGCTCATAATCATTACTTTTTTAAAAAAGTTATTTTTTATTTTTAGCGCTCTATAATAACAGTAAAAACTTTAACACTATCTTGGAATAAAACATAATTTTCTACCATTAAACTATTTAGAACTTAACAATTTAATAACCAAAAATATAACATACTGCAATAATTGAAAAAAAAAGACCAATAAAAATAGAAGAGGTTTGCGGCATGGAAAACAAACTTGCATTTTACCTTAAATTAGCTATTGAAATAATTTTATATTCAGTCGTAATTTATTTTTTTTTAGTACGAATTATTAGGTTTATTAAAAGTTTTAAAAATGGAGAGAAATGTCTTAGATGTAATTCTGAAATTGATGTAGAAAGGATGAGAAGGTCATTACCCAACAGATTAATTCCATTTGTAGAAAGTAAAAATTTTGTATGTAGAAAATGCCATAATTCGTTTCACATGAGAAATTTCAAGAGAACCTCTGCTAAGAAACTTATCATAGGCGATATAGCATAAATTTTAAATCTAAAGGAGCATGTTATTTATATTTTCCTCATGAACTATATTGTTGAATGAACCTTTATAAAAAACGCTGATATATTTTTAGATTAATCCCATAAAAAAAGCCTCCATTTGGAGGCTTTTTGTTTTATTTGGTTTCAGGTGTTACTGGCGTTTCGGTTTTTTTAGGCCTAGGTTTTGGTGTAGGAATGGTAGCATTGTATTTTATTATTAATTCTTCTACCTCGTCAAGTATTTTCTTATAATCGGCATTTGGGGTAATGGTATTATAAGCAGTTACCAATGCTATTAAAGCCTCAAAGTTTTGGTTAGTTGGTGCTCTTAGGTTTTGAATATTTAGGTCAGGCTGTTCGGCTAACTAGGTATTGCGGGTTAAATACACAGTGTTAAACTCATTATTGGCTTCTTTTAATTCCTGTACCCAATTAGTTATGTTTAGTTGGCTTATGGCATTGGCTAATTCGGGTTTGTTTTCAAAATCGGCAACTAGGCTGCGTATTACTTCGGTTTCGGCAAGGTAATTAAGCGAGCTTAGACAAAAATTCCTGATTTTGCTATTTGGAAAGACCGACTTGATTTATCGAAACATGCACATAAAATTACTTGTCCGGTTACCATTATTCATGGAAAAGAAGATGTGGTAATCCCTTCTTCTGAGTCTATATTATTGTATTCATTGTTGAAAGATAAAAACCCAAAAGTGCATTTATAAGTATCAAACTTACTAGACCATGGCGACCTAAAAGTGGGTTTAAAAATTTTTATTGAAGTTACCAACTTGGCCAAGGCTTTCAATTATTTTATGTACAATATCAAATAAACGCAGCCACTGATTACACAGATTTCACTGATAATTATAAATACAATGGGTTAAAACCCATTTCAATTGATAAAAAGGCAAAATGTTTTTAAGGGCTAATGTCCATTGTTCAAATACTGCCTATTTATTTTTCCAATGATTTCGTAGAAAAACGAAGATTTTTCAGTAAAATGTTGAATAAAATTTTTACTGATTTTGGAGATAAAAGACTCTCTAATCAAATTAAATCCTTGACTGCTAATTTACTCTTTTTTAGATAAAAAGTTAAGGAAACTAAATTTGAATTAATATTACCTGCTAAAACATATTATAATTCCCTTTTTTATTTTCTACTTGTTCTTACTTTAAAATGAAAAGTGCCGGTAACTGGTTTGATATTAGTTTCATTTCCAATTTCTTTAGCTAGCATTACGTATTTGCACTTTACATTAAATAGGCAATAAGTGGGTTCAAAACCTACATATTTAATTTCCATAACTTGGTTATAACTATAATCAGAAAGGCTATCAATGCTTACTAGTCGCAAACTGCTGCCGCTATTTAATGGTAATTTTTGAGAAAATTCGAAAGGTGAATTATTTTCATAAAAGTTTCTAATTGAATACTTTTTCAAGTTAGATAACTTAACCATTTGTGAACTATCTGCGGGCAGCGAAAAAAAGAAAGTTTCTAATGTAGATGCAGAGGTTCCTGAAACATAATTTGTACTGTCATTTAAAAAATCGGGAAATAAATTTAATTGTTCGCAATTAATGGTTCTACTCCAATCGGGGGTTACAAAACTTAAATGCAACTGATTACTAATTCCATTTGAGTCAATTAAATTTTCTGTTGATTTAGAACATGAAATTATTAATAGAAGTGTTAAAACTGATAGTGTATTTCTCATTTGTGTTTTTATTTATTGATTACTAATTTACTTTTACTAATTCCACCAAACTTATTTTGTGTATTTATAAAATAAATTCCATTGCTTAAAGCAGATAAATTAATTTCCAAATTGCTTTGATGGTTATTGTTTTGTTGGTTATAAACTAACTTTCCTGTTACATCAAAAACTTCAATATTGGCAATTGTTTGGGTTGATGAAATGGTGACTAAACCAAAAGTTGGATTGGGGTAAATTTTTAAATAATTGGTTTTATTTATTTCATTTACACTAACTGATGCATCTTGTTTTATATGCAGCTCTTTAACAATTGTTCCTGCTGAAATCAAAACATCAACCGTTCTATCACTTGATGTAGCATTAGCAGAAATATTTACACTCAATATAGCATTATTAGTGCCGCTCATTGGTGAAATAGTTACCCAAGATGCTGGATTGGTAATTGTCCATGCTCTATTACTTTGCAACTGTACAGTGGTGCTAGCAGCTGATGAACCAGTTTTGATAGAGTCTTTATTTAAACTCAATTGGTCAGCAGTAGCAGGGGTACTATCTTGAGTGATAGTTAAAAGTTGAGTAGCTGTACCCGCAGTAAAAGTAATGGTATTGGTTCGACTTATTGCACTAGTATTGGCACTAGCTGTAATATTTAAAGTAACATTTCCAGTACCGTTATTAGGCGATAAAGTAATCCAACTAGCTTGTCCGCTTGCAACCCAACTTCTATTACTTGTTAATTGCACTTGTTTGGTAGAGCCACTTGCAGTGTAGTTTAAATTATTTGTACTTAAATTGATACTGTCAACAGGATTAAGTATTGTTCCATCTTGAGTAATAGTTACTACCTGAGTTAAGCTACCTGCTGTAAAAGTAACTGTTGCAGTTCTTTGAACAGATGTAGTATTAGCAGTTAAACTAATGGTTACACTATCGTTGTTACTGCCACTTGATTTGTCTAATGTAACCCAAGTTTGGTTTGCACTTACTGTCCAACTGGTATTGCTAGTTACACCCACTTTTTTTGACGAAGCTGTATTGGTATAACCTAAACTTAAAGGACTTACATTTAAAGTAAAACTACTAATGTTTACACTTAAAGTTTGTGTATCGCCTTTGCAGCCTGTTGAGCCAGTTTCTATTACTTTTACACTCCCAGTTCCTGCAGATGATGGCCAAGTAACAGAAATACTGCTGCTGCCACTTCCACTATTTATTGTTCCATTGCCTACTATCCAATTATAGCCTGAACTTGAAGTATTGGTTACACTGTAAGTTTGTGTTGAACTTACCAAAACATTACTATTACCATTAATAGCACTGGTAGTTGGTTTTGGATTTACAGTTACATTTGTATCACGCATGATACTTGCACAACCATTGGTATTGGTTACTTTTAAAGAATACGTTCCACTCGAAATGGCTGTATAATTTGAAAAAGTATCGGCATTATTAAATGTGTTCAATCCGTTTTTTAACCATCTATAACTATATCCAATTTGATTATTTATACTTAAAATTACACTGTCACCGTTACAAAAAAGTAAATTCCCATTAACAAGAAGACTTTGGATAATTGGTTTTGGGTAAATTGTTACAAAAGTTGAAATTATACTACTTGTATCGCATCCATTTACAGGAGCGTTTTTAATTACATAAACACTATACAAACCCGAAGCAGTAGGATTAGTATTTAGAATTTGAATATTTTGTGAACTCGCTGTAAAACCATTTGGACCAGTCCATCTATAGGAAACATTGCTAATTGTACTTGCATTTAATATTAAAGAACCACCTTCACATAAGGAAGTATTTCCAGTAATAGCTGGTGTATTTTGGCGGGTTGTAGCCAAAGTAATTACTGTATCTTTCATTAAAGAACTGCACCCAAACATATTAGTAGTTTTTACTGTAAATGTCCCTGAATTTTTTGCAAAAACTTGATTCAAAGTGTCTGCAGAATTACTTGTATTCAAACCATTTAACAGCCAACGATACTTATAGGTTGCGTTATTTGGAATAGAAAGTAAAACACTATCAATTCCACAAGTTCCATTATACCCTAATCCACTCAAATTTAAAACTGGTGGATTTGGGTTTACGGCTACGTTAATGGTATCGTACGATGAACAATTTGAATTAGAAACCTGCACCCAATATTGACCAGAAGTATTAACTAAAATAGTTGGATTAGTAGATGAGTTACTCCAAAGATAAGTAGAAGAAGGATTGGTGGCATTTAAAAACTTGCTTGCTCCAAAACAAATTGCTGTATCAGCCCCAAGATTTACAATTGGCTTTTCATAAATTTGAAATATAATTGAATTTGTATCGTTTAGTCTATTTAAATCGTTTGGTAAAAAAGTAAATATTTTTAAATTATACGAACCCGGTGAAAGTAAATTTGCTTTCTGTTTAAAATTATGAATATAGGTAGAATTGTAACCTAAATTATCGTTTAAAATGATTGTATCTTTTACTATTGGATTGTTATTTATTTTATAAGCTATCATAATGGTATCACCAATATAAAAAGTATAATTATTATAATTATAAATGCTAGCAGTTATTGTTTCTTCGCTTGATTTGCCACACGAAGAATTCATATTAGGAATGGTATTTATTCCTATATCTTTCTGCAAACTTGTTACTATATTTAATGAGCCATTGGTTATTTTAGCATAAAAATCGCCTTCATTTACCAATACATTAGAAGCGTTAAAATAAATGTAATTACCAACACCAATAGTTGATTTAACTTTTCCATTAATTCTAAACAAAACACCACTGGTATTTATTGGTGTAATACCCGCAATAGCAATGATAATTTTGTCGCTTAAAACATTTTGAGTAATAGTCCAATTTGATGTCAATGAATTTGTGAGTTCTGCCATTACAGAATCTAATATGTTAGGAGTAAAAGATACTGTTATTTGAATAGAATAAATAGGCCTTAACCCGCTATAATTTGAAATAAATATAGGGTAATTTATATTACTAGCACTTAATATACTGCTTGTTGGAAGTGAAATAGCAGCATCATATAATTGAAAAAAACTGGTTTGAACTTTGGTATTTAAACTATCAGTAATTTCTGCTTTTACTTGTCCACCTTTTTTAGCTCTTAATAACCCATTACTTAAAATTGTAGCTTTACTTGTATCGCTTACAGAAAATAAATAAGGTGGTTTACCTCCTGAAGCAATAAACTGTTGGGTTTGATTGGTAAATAATTCACCAAAAGTTGGTGAAATATTAAGGGCAGAAATAGGTGTAAAATTAATGTAACCATCTTTATTATTTGCTAAAAGTGATTGGTTAAAAACAATGTTTTGTATAGCTAAGCCACTACCAGTAGGATTTAAAATTTTAAACTTTATTTTCAATAAATCGCCTGTGCCAACCAAAGGACTAGAACTAGCAAAAGAAACCAAAGTATAATTTAAAAAATTTTGATAAGTTACAAAAGCATTTTGCAATATTGTACCAACAGTAATTATTGAATCTGGCACTAAATAACTTGATGTATAATTGAGTCGAAAGGAACCTGATATTATATTTGAACTGTTTGTACTATTTATTTTAATTGGATAAATAACCGATGATAATGGCAAGATAGTGGTGTCTGGCAAACTTATTTTTAAAGCCCTAATTTCAATTTCATTATCGGTAGTATCAACTAAACTATTTGTCGATTGAACCCTTACTTTAGTTTTGCCCACGGCTGTAGATTTAAGCATACCATTTATTGTAATATTTGCTACCGATGGTGTTAAAACTTGATATGAATAAGGAGCAGTTCCGCCACTCACATATACTTGAACACTATCGCCTAAAGTAAGTGGGTTATTGCTGCTAAAATATGCATTTATTGTTGGTGTACTTGTAATATTAATACTTCCATTTGTCAAATTCATTATTGGATTTCCCTGATTAAAAAAACAATTGGAAGCACCTGTAAAATAAAAACCAACACTTGTAGCTTGTAAAAGTTGAAATCTAATATAAAACAATACACCTTTTCCGACCAGTGGACTAGATCCTGCAGCTGAAATTGTGATAGCATTAGTAAGTGTATTTACCTGATAAATTGGAGCTGAAAAACCAGCGCTAACTGTTCCTGTTGTAATTATTCCAATCACACTTAATGGACTAATATTGTAATTAATTTTCACTTGATAGGATATAATGTTTTTGCCCGTTAATGAACTATCAACGTAGATGGGCAAATCCATAATACTCCCATTTACAGCAGTTGTATCAGGAATTCTAACTAAAACACTTTGAGCAATAGTACTTTTGCTAAAAAGCAATAAAAGCACTATTGAAAGGCAAATAATCGTTCTCATACTTTTTAATTAAAGTTTAATTCAATTATTTTACTAAATTTATTTTTTCAACCCAATTTGTAGTGTTCGATTTAAAGTAAACCAGGTATGTACCTACATCTAATTTTTCTCCATTGTTATTTTTTCCATCCCAAATTAATGAATTTGCACCAATAGCTATATTTTCAAAAGATTGTTCAAAAACCATTTTCCCAACGATTGAATATACTTGAATAGTCAATTTATTATCGGTGTTTGAAAATAAAAACGGAAAATTAATATAATCAGAAAATGGATTTGGATAAGGTTCTTTGAATGCTATATCACTTAAGTCGTTAATTCCAGTTGAATTGTTTATTTGAACTAATCCATTTTCAATATTTAATGACATGGAAGATTCATTGGCTAAAAATTTAACAACCTGAATAGCTGTTTTTACATTTGAATTTTTATTGCTTTTAACTTTAAAAGTCAATATAGCCCAATCGCCATTGGTTGTTTTAAATACATCGGTAGCGGCTACCGACAGATAAATAATTCCAGATACAGCATCTATGTTTTGTTGAATATTTAAGCCATTAGTGAAATTACTTGCTGAAACATTTACTAGTTCAAGCAAATGTTGATCATATTTTAATTGCAAATCAAGAGCTTGAGCATTTTTAATATTTGAAACTTGAATTGGTACTGTAAAAGTTTGACCTTCTATTACATTTTGATTGGGAATACTTAATTTGGCTGAGGCTTCAAAAGGATTTGATTTATAAAGCTCTTCTGCTGGAAAAACGCTTATTTTATCAACAACATATTGCAAAATAAGTGATGCATCAAAAGCTGTAATTCCACCAGTACCCGAAACATCAGCTACTCTGTTTTGAATAGCATTTAATGTAATTAAACTTACTGCTTTTTGTAATACTTGTGCTGCATCAAAAGCTTGAACTTTTCCATTTAAACTTACATCACCCATCATTGGATTTTGAGCATCTGTAGTTCTAAAAGGTGTGTATGAAACAGCATTTGAAATTATATCGCCCGTGCCCCCAATATTGGAACTTATAGTTGGACCCGTATTATTTCCCCACCAACAATTTCTAGCATCTACAGTGAATGATTGGTTTACGTTATTTACACCAAAATAAGTGTTTTCCATAAAATCACAATTATTAATTATTGGATTTGAGGCACCGGTTAAACGAATGGCTTCATAGTTTTTTAAAAACAATGAGTTGGAAATACTTGGGCTTTTACTAATAGTTGAAATGCCATAATAAGCGTGTTTAACAATTACATTTCTAAACCTACATAAATTATTTAATGCTTGGTTTTCTATTGAAATACCTGACCAATTATAACCATTTTGTACGGTATAATTTGAATCGCCATTGGTATCACCCGCATAAAAATCATCTCTAATTGAGGTAAAAACAATTGAACTATCTGCTGTAGAACCTCCCTCAGCAATTAAACCCTTGTTAACAGTCAATTGTCCTGAAATAAACTTACAAACTACACCAGGAGCAATAGTTAAGGTAGCTCCTGAACCAATTGTAAAACCTTCAAAAATATAAGGAATATTATTAATACCACCGAAATTTCTTTTACTTAAAGTAATATCTTGCGATAAAGTTTCATTTATAATTCCAATTCCTTTCAAAGTATAACTTCCCGAAATAGTATTATTAAGTATGGATGCCGGAAATGATAATATAGACGTTTGAATAGGATAACCAGAATAAAAATTCCCACTATTATAACCCCAAAGCAAATTGTCAAATTTGCAGTTATTTAAAATAGGTTGAGATACACCCGTTAAATAAACACCAGAGCGGGAAGTTTGAAAGGTGCAAGAATCAATAATTGGTGAAGCGGAATTTAATTGAATGCAAGAACCATTATTATACCTAAAAATAGCATTGCGTATTACACTTGCATCATCACTTATATCTTCAAATTGAATGACGGTACCATTGGCAAAATTTCTTGGATTTTCCGTATTTCCATCTTGCCTTGAATCAAGCGGATTACCATAATTATCATCTGCTATACTGGTAAAAACTACAGGAGCATTGATTGTTCCATTTACCATTAACTTGCCATTTACTACCCAATTACCCCCTTTAAAAACTATTCCTGCTGGAATATTAATAACAGTTCCAGCATTTACCGTGTAAGTTCCTCTACCTATGTAAGTAATATTTGTATAACCTGCAAAATTTCTAATGGGAATAGTTGCATTTTGAGAATACGTTTCAGGTATAATTCCTATGCCAATTTCTTTAACATTATTTAGCGAAATATTGGTAATTACTGGATTTGAAAACATGGCCATCCAAATAGGAACATTATCTATGTTAAGTAATTGTGTATTTTTCAAAACCGAAGTAGATGAACCAAAAACGGATAGTGCAGGGCTGTACGATTGTTCTATAACACTGCTGTCAATGGTTACATTATTAGCATTATCATAATGTATTACTCCTTGATTAGACCAACCACCACTATACCTAAAAATACAATTTTTAAGTGAACTGTTAATAGAAGAAGCACCAAAAGTAATACCTATCCAATCATTTTTAGTAGGCGAACTTGCATTGCCATCATTGTTATAATCTCCGCCATTTGAATCATCTTTTCTCGAGGTAAAAATAATTTTTTCGATTGATGTACCTAATGCTACAATTGCTCCGTTAACCGCAATTGATTTATAGTTACTGTAGTTAAAAGATTTAATAACTACTCCTGCTTCTATGGTTAAAGTAGCTCCAGTATTGATAGTTAAATTTAATATAAAATAAGCTATGTTACTTATTCCAGCCATGGAACGTTTTTTCAAAATTGCATTAGAGGAAAGGTTAGCATCTATAATATTAATTCCCTTAGTAGCATTGGCAGTAAAAGTAATATTAGAAAATGTGGGATCGGAAGTTAAAGACATTCCTATTGGATCTGAACTACCATTTACTAATCGAACACTATCAATTACTGGGTTTGAATTTCCTTCAAATCTTAATCCAAAACCATTGGTATTGGTAATTAAACAATCGTCCATTGAAGCAGCTGCATTGTCCCATTTAACTGCCCATGAATTACTATAACCAGCAAATTTAATATCCGTACTTTTTATAGCAGAATAACTATCATCGCTTGTGGGATTAAAGTTTATATTATACCAATTACTAGCTGTAGGTGTTGTTGCATTTCCATCTCCATTGGTATCAAATGGATTACCTATATTATCATCTTTAACTGAAGTAAGTGTAACTCTATTCAATGGATTTCCACTTATTTTAAATCCTCCATTTACACTCATACCTATACCATCTAATATTTTAATGACTACTCCTGCCTCCACTTCAATATTAGTTCCATTTGCAACTGTTAAATTATCTAATAATACGTAAGTAATATTAGTATAACCCGAAATATTTCTTTTTTTAATTATTCCGTTTGCAGTTATCACTTCGCCAATAATTCCCAAACCTGTATAACCCGAATTGGTAAAAGTATTATTGGTAAATGTTGGATTTGCAGAAACAGAAATTGCAATTGGAGTAGCACTACAATTTACTATAGTGTTATTACTTAAAGTTGGATTTGAAACTTGATAACACATAATTCCATTGGTACCATTTGAAATTTTACAATTAGAAATAGTTGGACTCACATTTACCATTGTTATTGAACCTGAACCTAGATATTGATTGGCAAAATAAGTTGAATAATTTTGGCTGAGGAAAGCAAAACGGATATCGCAATAATTTAACAAAGAAGCATTTAAACTTCCTGGAGCAAAAATTATCCCCCCAAAATCACCTTTAGCTGGAGATGTTTGTGTTCCATCTTTATTTGTATCTCCTGGTCCACCAGCATTGTCATCTTTTACCGATGTCATTACAATATTACTATCTACTGTTCCATTTGCATATAACGCACCAAGCACTGTAATTTTATAATTGTTATATGATTTAATTACAATTCCTTTATTTATAGTCAATGATTTACCTGAAGGTATGGTTATATCTCCAAGCATTACATATGTAATATTTGTTGTTGAAGTCACACTTCTAATTTTTAAAGTTGCATTGGCAACAATTGAGCTTCCTATTAACCCAATAGCATCATATTGGTTATCTTGAAATGAAAAAATATTACCAGTAAAAATTGGATCTGCATCAAATGTTTGGGCTATTGGAGTAAGTCCACTAGAGCCAAAAGTACAAGCATTAATTACAGGATAAGAAGCATCTGTTACATATACACCGTGGTAATTATTACTTAAATTACAGCTATCTAAAGTTGGTGACGCATTCGCAATTTCTATCCCTCTATCAGCAAATTTAATGGTAGCTCTTCTTAAAATACAAGCAGAATCAATTGTTGCATCTGGAAAATCAATACCGCTCCAATTATTTTGAGCCGGTGCTGTTGCGTTACCATCACCATTTGCATCACCACCTAAATTATCATCTTTAAAAGAAGTAAAATAAATGCGTTTTCCAACACTAGCATTTGCAATTAATTTTCCTTGATATACATTTATACCTGAATAATTAAATTTTAATATATTATCATCACTTAATTCTAATCTTCCGCCCGTATAAATGGTATAACCATTTGGGAAATAATAAGGAATATTTATGGAGGGTAAGGTCATAGAAGTATAAAGTGAAGTATGATTAATTAAAACATACTTATTAGTGTTTCCAATAAAAGTATTAGCTGTTCCGTTTAAAATTAAGGTAGAAGGAGCATTGAAGTCAACAGGTGTTAAGCAATTACTAACTGTACAACCTGTCATGCCTAAGTTAGCATTATTTAATAATAGACCTCTAGCACAATTTCCATTTATAGTTGTATTAGTAAAAGATTTTGATGTTGGGTTGTTATCATTTATGGCAGATGTTGTCATTCCGCTGATTGTTCCACCTATAATATTTGAAACACCCATTGAATTTGTAGCAAAATAAAACCCATTAATTGAATTTGATAAATTTGTGCCATTAGTGTTTACTGATCCAAACTTGTTTACATAAATGCAATTATTGCAATTCGTAAAGGTACCGCCTGAAAGATTTGCTAAAGCCCTATTTGCAGTTACACCGTCAATAAAAATCCCATAACTAGAAAAGCTCGAAAAATCAGTACTATTTGTCGATAAATACCCTTTATTAATTGTTAGCGATTGCCCATAGGATAATTGACATGAAGTTAGAGAAACAATACCTGAATCGGTGGCATTACCTATGGTGATATTTGACCATTTCCCAGAAGTTGGAGATGAACTACTAGAGGTAAAAACAGCACTATTTGCTGTGAGAGTTCCTCTTACAATCATTCCAAAGTTATCATTGAACTGAATGGTTACTCCACTTTGAATAGTAAGTGTTATTCCAGGATTAACAGTTATGGTAGAAGTTACGATGTAAGGATTGTTAGCACTAGTCCAAGTGGTGTTAGCAGATATTACACCGCTTACATTAATGGCAATTGCATTAAATGAAAGTTGAAAAATAATGACTAAAAGTAGTAATTTGATGTTTAAGTGATGTATTTTCATTTTATTTGGATATTATAAGCAATAATGAAAATTATTTTCACTTATTAAAATACCTAGAAATAGGTATTTTTCAAAAAAGAATGTTAAGTTTATGTTACCTATTATAAATAAAATTTTGCATGTTGGATTAAATAAAATACCTAGAAATAGGTATTTTTCATTAATTTAATAAATCTAATTTTGTAAAAATGTATCGCTTACTTTTCATATTAGTTTTTATTTCTTTAAATACACATGGACAAAATGTGCTATTAATCAAACCTAATTTAAAAGAAATAGAATTAAATAAATATTGTACCTATTTATTAAGTAAAAAAAACAAATATGCTATTCAAGATTTATTAGCGGATAGCACCATTGTTTTTATTAAAAACCAAAAAGATTTAATGTTATTTGAAGAAGGGGAATATATTGAAGACGTTTGGATAAAAATTAATATCGTAAATAAATGCAAGGAATATAAACAATTGGTTCTAGAATTAAACAACCCTCTTATAGATTATATAAAATACTACAATATCCAACAAAATAAAATAATTGATAGTAATTTATGTGGCGATGTTTTACCATTTACAAACAGAAACATCAACTATAGAAATCCCCTTTATTTAATAAAACTATTTCCAACTGATACACAACAAATATTTTTTAAATTAAATGCAGGAGGACGAAAACTGCATATTCCTTTAAGTTTAAAATTAGTAGATACTTTTATAGAATCTTCTGCTAAAAAAAATTTGGTATTAGGCGGTTATTATGGAGTATTAATGATAATTACTTTACTTTCCTTATATTTAGCTTTTATTTTACTTGAAAAAGTATTCTTATTATTTGCTATTTATATATTATTTTTATTAATGACCCAAATGTGTTTGAGTGGAGTTGCATATCAATATTTTTGGCCTAATTTTCCAAAATGGAATGCCAGTTCAGTTACCTTTTTTATGGCTATATCTCTAATAGTAGCGCTAGCATTTGTTGAATCATTTATTTCAAAAAAATACATGACAAAAAAAATCATTATTTTATTGTATTTAAATATGCTTATTCCCATAGGAATTGCTATTGCATCGCTTTTGGGTCCTGTATCTTTGCATTACGCCATTTGGGTTCTATACAGATTTATTCCAGTTATATATACACTTTTATTGTTAATAGGAATCGTATTTTTAATAAACAAATTCAAATCAGCAAGAATATTTGTACCTTCATTAGTATTTGGAATTATAAGTATTGGAGTGATGTTATTTTATAATGTTAGTGGTTTTTCGGACAATGTTTTTACCAATAATTTTGTTGTTTTTGCTGTTATTTTAAAGTGTTTACTTCTTAGCATTGCATTACTTGATAGGCTTAAAATTTTTAAAGAGGAAAAAGAAAAAATTCAAGTGTTACAAATTCAACAATTGGAAGAATTAAATCGATACAAAGAGCGAATAAATTCAGAATTATTAAATACAGTAGAAATAAAAAGTTTGGAGTTAAGTGTAAAGCAAAATGAAATAAAACGTGCACTGTTTTTTGGAGAAGAAAAAGAAAGAAAACGGGTGGCCCAAGATTTGCACGATGGCATGGGAAGCCTCCTTTCTACTCTTAAGTTAAATGCTGAATCAATTGATTTAAGTAGCAAAAAATTAGAAAAAAACGAAGCAATCGCCTATCAAAACGTATTGGAAATGATAGACAAAGCTTGCACAGAATTGCGCAATATATCTCATAATTTGATGCCTTCAAGCTTGGAGCATTTTGGACTGAAAATTACGCTAGAAAGTTTAATAGAAAGAATAAATTCTAATGGTGGAACTCATTTTTCATTTCAAATTTTTAACCTTGAAGAAAAAATAGATGCTCAGATTGAAATAAATATTTACCGCATTATTTTAGAATTAGTAAATAATATTATTAAACATGCAAAAGCTAAAAAAGCATCCATCCAATTAATATTCGAGAATCAGTTAATAATTTTAATTACAGAAGATGATGGAATTGGTTTTAATCACAGCAATCAAAAAGTTCCTGGAACTGGTGGCTTATTAAATATAAAATCAAGAACTGAATCTATGAATGGTAAAATAAATATTGACTCTAAAGAAGGTAAAGGCACAACAATCATCATTGAAATACCCATTTATACTGATGAACAATTTAACTAAAATATTAATTGCAGACGATCATCAGTTATTTTTGGATGGATTAAAATTAATTTTTTCTAATTTTCCTTATTTTGAAATTGTAGCTGAGGCAAAAACTGGAACACAGGTAATGGATTCTTTTGAAATACATCAGATAGATATAGCGATACTTGATGTAAATATGCCAAAACCAAATGGATTTGAAACATGTAAATTAATTAAACAAAAATACCCAAAATGCAAAGTAATTATACTGACTATGTATAATGAAAACGCGTTTATTCGAGAGTTTTTTAAATCAGGAGCGTCTGCATATATTCTTAAAAATGCTGGTAAGGCAGAATTGTTAAATGCTATTGAAATATTAAATAAAGGAGAGAAATATATTAGTAAAGAACTTGAAAACAATTTTAAAAATTTACCTGAAGATGATTTTGCAAAAACATTTTCTTTAACACCTAGGGAAATTGAAATAATATGTTTGCTTGGCGAAGGAAATAATAGTAATGAAATATCTGAAAAATTATTTTTGAGTACATACACAGTAGTTACACATAGAAAAAATATCTTAAAAAAATTATCTCTTAAAAACACTGCAGAATTAATGTCGTTTGCACATGAAAAAGGCTTGATATGATAAACTCTCTTTTTTTAAAGCTATTCCCCCTGTACTATTTTAATTTCTTCATCTGTTAGTTCGTAAAGTTTCGTTCGGGATACAAGACCTAACAGTTTTTAAAAGCTGTCAGATCTTTTTACACTTTTGGTTTACCCCTTGAGATGGTAGTAAAAAATATAAATAACTACATATTGTTAATTTTTACTTCTACTAGGTCACTCATATCGGGTTGTTTACACATTATTATTTGCCAGTACTTTAATTTTATAATTGAAAACAAATACTGAACCTCTTCATAAATAAAGTACTGAACTGTTATATTATTTGTACTTATGGATTTAAAAGCATGAATTACAAAAGGAGTGGTATTTAAATTCTTTAATAAAGAATTTAAATACTGCTCAAACTCCCGTTGATTTTCTATGGTAATTTCTAACATGTACCAGTAATTGCTATTCATTAATTTTTATAAATTATTATTATGGATGTAAGTTAAACTAAATTTCTTTTTGTTAAACTACTTGTACTGTATAGTGTAAAAGTTATGTTAATGCATGCAACTATGGAAAAAAAATTTATTGCATTTATTTTTTATTTTAATAATTGGCATTCAAATCGGGTGATGTTAATTAGCATAGATTTCACACTTTATTAGCACAAAGCTTGCAGTGTTGCCTTACTAGCAACCTTTTTTAATTATTACTTTATAGAATTGTCATGTTTTTATTCAGGATACAAAGAGCTGACGGTTTTTTAAAACCTTTCAGCTCTAATTTACCTTACGTGTTGAAATTAATAATTTGAAGTTAACAAGCTATTTAGTGTAAAATAATGCTAAATTTTGGCAAAAAGCATGTGTACAAAACTAACTATCTTTGAAAGAAAAAAAGTGGAACCTACAGCAAATTCAATTAATTATTATTTGCCAATTGTTTTTTATTTAGCTGCTGTTTCTTTTTTAATACATCAGTTTATTAAAATTCGCTTTACTTTTATTCCCCAAAATTATTGTCCTCGTTGCAAAAATGGAAATACTGATAGAATAAAAAGCAGTTTTTTTTTCAGTAAGCTACCATGGATAAATGCTAAGCATTATGTGTGCTACAAATGCCACAAAACATATTATAAGTTTTTACTTAAAAAACGCTAAGCCTCAAAATTTTTATCGCAAACCTTATTTACAAACCAAATTGCTTAAAAATAATTGGTTCATTATTCTTTAGTGATTACGCCCTTAAAATTAGTCTAAAATTTAGGGCATAAAGAAATGTTAGGTAAAATATTGTAATAATTGTTTTAATTCGTGGCTTTAAAACTCAAAAATAATAACATGAAAAAAATATTTTTATTTGCTACTGTAGCATTGGTTATGGCTTCTTGTGGCAACAATGAAGCTCCAAAACAAGAAACTCCCGCTGCCGACACTACTAAAACCGAAGTAGATACTACTGCTCAAGCACAGTATTTTGGTGCCAAAATTAGCGAAGATGGTGCAATAGCATTAGCTGACTTAAAAGGCGCAATGGGCGAAAAAAAGGAACTAAACACCAAATTAGTTGGAGAAGTAGAGGCAGTTTGCCAAAAAAAGGGATGCTGGATGAATATTAAAAATGCCGAAGGCGAAAGTATTCGTGTAACTTTTAAAGATTATGCATTTTTTATGCCTATGGATTGTTCAGGTAAAACAGCTATTGTAGAAGGTGTTGCAAAAATTGAAGAAACAAGCATTGCAGATTTGAAAGAATATGCCAAAGATGATAACCAAAGTAAAGAAGCTATTGCTGCTATAAAAGAGCCTAAAAGAGAATTGGTTTTTGAAGCAAATGGTGTTATTTTAAAATAATTTAAAGTATAATAATTAATGCGAACAGCCAATAAGTTTTTATTGGCTGTTTGTATTTTATGAAAGTAAAAAATATGAAAAAAGTAATTCATTTTATAGTGTTCATTATGTTTTCGGGTATTATATTTAATGCTTGTTCTAATAATAACCAACAAAATGCCACCACTGCAAGTGGCGATACAGCTCAAGTTATTGAAACCATAAAGGACCCCAATAAGCCTAAACCTATGGCCTTGATGATGCGCCAAATGGCGGCTAATGCCGATAGTATGAAAGCTAAACTTTTAAGAGGAGAAAGCATAGATAGTTTATCGTTTCCATTTATTCGTTTTTACTTGGTAGAGCCCACAGATAAAAACGTACTAGAACCTCAGTTTTTTGAAAATGCCAAAATTTATCAAGCCGCACACAAAGCTATTTTTGACCATCCTACCGAGCAAAAAAAATATTATAATTTAATGATTGGTGCATGTATTAGTTGCCATGAAAATTATTGCAGTGGCCCATTGCGCAGAATAAAGAAAATGCCAATTATAGAATAATATGAAAAGCAAAGTATTATTAGTATTATTAGTTATTTTTGGTTCTTGTGGTGTGTTTAAAAATAAGAATATGGTATTAAATGGAAGAGCAACTCAGGCTACTTTGGTTAATAACAAAAGTTATGCATGGTTTACTGAGGAATATAATAGTTACAAACCAAATCAAGCTTTGATTAATCAGCTAAAACCATTAAAAGAAGATTTGAAAGTATTGGTAGTGGCAGGTTCATGGTGTGGTGATACGCAACGTGAATTACCTCGGTTTTTTAAAATTATTAATGATATTGGAGTTCCAGAACAAAGCATTGAAATGATTATGGTAGATGAAAGTAAAAAATCTTCAGCCCTAAATATTTCTGTCATTCAAGTTACCAATATTCCTACTTTTATTTTTTTTAAAGATGGAAAAGAACAAGGTAGAATCATTGAAAAACCTAAAACCACTATCGAAGAAGATATTTGTAATATACTAGGCTTAATGTAGGCTGAATTTTAATTATTTTGAGATTATAAAATCGCAAAATAAAGCAAGTTTAAAATGTAAAAGTATAATGTAGTGGGTTATAAAAAATCAATTGCTTAAAACTACCATGTATTAAGCAATTGATTAAATAAATAAGATACCTAAAATTGGAATTTCAATCCAAGATTTATACCCCAACTTCTGTGTGAAGGATAATCAGGTACGGGTGCTAAATAAGTTAAGCGATGAACCATATTGATGGATATTATCCTAAAAATGTTTTCGAAACCATAACCCACTTCTACATAAGGAATATTGTCTTTAAATGAACTTACTCTATTATAAGTTCTATCTTCTTTATTAATGATAGGTTTTTCTTCGGGCATCAAACTTCTGTTTTCATTGCTTAAACTGCCATAAGCAGCTTTTACAAAGGCAAAATTCCTCCATTTCCAATTTTTAACAATTGGAATTTTATTTAGGAACAAACCTTCAAAATGTTGGATATAGGTAAAGTGTGCATATTGATCACTCACAAATTCATATACATCCATCAAACTATAATTGAAATCTGAGTAAATAAATACTTGATTACCCCTTGCCACATCCAATAACGGATAAGGTAATTTACCAAATATTTTTCCAGTGGTAAACCAATAATCGGCAGTACCAAACTTGCCGGTATTGGCATGGTGCCAAATGTTTAATTGTATTTTATTATAATCAAAATTACTTCCCAAAATACCGCTAAAACCATGTGTGTAGGTAAGTGTTAAGGCAGGTATTAATGATCTTTTTAGTCTTAATCTATCATTGCCTCTAGCAATTAATAATTCTTTATAAGCCCAACGAATTTCAGCTGTTAATTGTGCGTTGTTAAAACTGGTGGCAGTATCAATATTATTTGTTAAATACTTGAATTTAAAGCTTTCTCCTCGAGGTTCAAATGTATTGTATTGAGCATTTATTTTATAAGACCAATCGCGGCTAAATTGTTTAAATAAACCTAGTTTTAGCTCTTGAGTCCTGTTAATTCTAATTCCTTTTGCAAAAATGCTGATGGCTTGAAAAATATTTGAAGAGTTATTTCCGGGTCCAAAATCAGTAGTTATTCCAAGCACATCATAGTCGTCTCTATAACCAGCGCTCCATACCGTCCAATCTTTTCTGTTACTTATGTAATCGGCCGATAGTCCATATTTAAATTTTTCATCTTTAAAACCATATGCTAAATGTGATTTTAAAACCCATTGTTTACTAAAAGTAGCATTGGTTTTAAACCCAAATCTTACTCTATTTCCTTCAGCGTTATTGTAACCATATAAAAATACATAAGGTCCCCAATCAATTCCTCCAACACGTTTATAACCCTCCACTACCAATCTAACTACATCAATATAAGTTTGTATGGCAGGTAAGTTTTTAATAGAATCAACCATATTAAACATTCTTCTTTCAATTGGGGTAAATGCTTCAGGACGTTTGCTAATCCAAAAATTGGTGTCTTTTTCTAATTCATTCTCCTCGGCTCTTTCAATTAACCTGTCATAAAAAGCCATTTCTTTTGGTTGGTTTACTTCAATATTAGATGCTGAATTATAAAACTTAGCAATAACCCCACTGGTATTTTTAGTCATTTCGGCTACATCAATAATCATTCTGTTTTTAAATGGAATGAAAGGCCCTGCTGTAGTTTGCTTCAGTTCTTGTTGTAATTTTATTCTATCAATAAAGTTAATATTGGCATATTTCGATATTTCAACATCAATGCGCGTTAGAGCCCATGTTCCTTCTTCAATCCACATGTTACCTAAAAAACCTAAATCTTGTTCACTTTTTAAATTCAGTTGGAGTTTATAGTTTTTTTTGCCGTTTTCAATGGTTGAATCAAGTAATGTATAAATGTAAAAATTATGGCAAACATTGCTTAATGGTGAAATAAAATCTTTTGCTAAAATACGAACAAAGTTTTCGTTAAAATTAAAATTTTGAAGACTTGTTCCCATTAAATCGGTAATGAAACTTTTATCGCCCACACCTATTCCTGTAGTACTGCTGGCAATCATTACTTCTTTGTTTTTTGAAGGGATTTTATTGTAGTAATACTGACTAAAAGTTTCGTTAATGAACAGTGGCAGTATGTATTTACCTTCTTCATTTTTCATTTGAAAAGCAGTATCAAATAAACCTTTAATGGGTTTAAACATGGTTCTGTTTTTCATTTCATCACTCACATTGTTCAGTGAAATATCTACTTTATTGTAACTATCGTATTGGTATGCTTTTAAGTTTTCTTGGTTATTTTTATCTCTATTTTTTCGCGCATTATTTATGATTCTAAGTGCAGGGTTAATCCCAGCCCTCACGGTTACGGCTTTTAACTCCGAACCTCCTTCCATCATTTCAATGTTCAGATTTTGAGATTGGCCATAATTAATGCGTTTGTAATAAGTTTTATAACCAACATAACTCGCTTTTATTGAATCAACTTTTAAGGTAGTTTTTAATTTAAAATTCCCTTCAAAGTCGCTGGTAACACCAATACGTGTTCCTTTAAAAGTAATAGTAACAAATGGTAAAGGTTCTTTATTACGTTTGTCAATAATTTTACCAGTTACAGTAGTAACTTCGTCATTATTTTGTTGAGCAAAAACACTCAAACAATTAACAAATAAGAATAAAAGTGCTAGGCTATTTTTCAAAATACAATATACTTTTTCAGATTATCTTTTTACAATACTAATATTCATCCTTAGATCAATAATGGGTCTATTAGTTTGTGGATTGGTATAAACAGTTGAAATTTTATCTAAAACATCCATTCCCGAAACTAATCTCCCAAAAACGGTATATTCATTGTCTAAATGAGGAGCACCACCTTTCTCTGTGTAGGATAAAACCTGATCAGAGGTATATAGATATTCTTTACTTTCGTAAAGTTTATCAATGGTTGGCTGTAATTCGCTTAAATATTTTAAAATAGCTTCCTTGCCTTTAGTTTGCTGCAATTCTGATAATTTTTTTGAAATGCTTGAGTCTTTTGAAACATAATCATTGAATATTTTTTGTTTTCGTTGGAAGTTTCGCGAATTTATTAAATTCTCTATTTCAGGTCTGGTATACTTACGGCCCTGAACTATGTAGAACTGACTCCCACTTGATTCCTTGTTTGGATTCATTTCATCTCCTATTCTAGCTGCACAAAGCGCACCTTTAACATGAATATGATCCTTTCTTATTTCAGCCGGAATAGTATAGTCAGGTCCTCCATTACCCAAAAAAGCTAACGAGTCGGCATGTTTTGAATCGGGGTCTCCTCCTTGAATCATAAAATCTCTTATAATTCTGTGAAATAATAAGCTATCATAATAATGCTGCCTAATTAGTTTTTTAAAATTATCACGGTGTTTTGGAGTATTGTCGTACAAAATAAAAAACATATCACCATAAATGGTGCTGATTTTAACATATTCATTGAGCAATTTAGCAACACGATCTTTCTTATTTACTTTAGGAGATGCATGCTTTTGTGCAATTGCGTTAGCAGTAATTACTGTTAGTAAAATAATTAATAACCTTTTTTTCATATGCAAATTAATCTTCAATCAAATTGTTTTCTTCAAAATATCTCACAACTAATTTTCGCAAATAATATTCTTGCGATAATAAGTCCTTATAAATTGGTTGCGTAATTAAGTCGTAATGAGGCCAACCTTGCTCATCGGTATATTCATATTTAAAGAAACCCTCATAGCTTAGTAGTTTACATGTTGCTATGTGAAACAAATCCATTTTCTCGTCTTTTGTAAACTCCCTGTTTTGTCCTAATTCTCTTATTCCAATTAAAAATAGCACACCATTCATATCTGGTTTTTTTGAAAATTGTTTTTTTAATTGAAAAACAATTTTATACCATTTCAATTTGGTTATTTCATCAAAATCTTCCATAGCCATTAAGATGCGAATATGCTAAAATAATACTTAAATTTTACCTTAAATAAATTTTACTGGTAGCATACTTTTATATTCCACCAATATGCAATTAAATTTTTATACTT
This sequence comes from Bacteroidota bacterium, assembly GCA_027491085.1. Lineage (GTDB taxonomy): Bacteria > Bacteroidota > Bacteroidia > UKL13-3 > UKL13-3 > JAAFJM01. The sequence goes on along the minus strand of JAIXWW010000011.1, from coordinate 61,205 downwards.
GCAGGTAAATTAATTGACTTATTATTAGCTATTTTTACAAATATTTATGAAATTAAGAATAAATCCAATCCTTTTTATACCAATTTTAGTAGTAGTTTTATTTTTATCCATTGGTTTTATTAACTATTACTATGTAAAGAAAATTGACCGTAGTTATTCGGAGTTAATCAGTGTATTGTTAAAAGGAGACAATACCATACATAAAGTAACAGAAAATAGTGCCAAAACTATTTTAGAACTAGGAAAAATACTAAGTGCTTCAAGCGAACAAGAAAGGCTCGAAAAAATAAACAACTTGAATGGTTATATCCAAAATAACAACACTAATTTTATTATTCTTGACTCATTGTGTACCGATGATTTTAGAAAAAAAAATTTAGGCAAATTGGTAAAATCTAGAGTAGATTTTTTAGGAAGTAAAGATAGTTTACTAGCAATGATAAAAAGGGAAGGTGTGAATGAAAATATAAAAAAATTTTACAGAAAAGAAGTGAAAGAAAAATTATATGTGTATTTGGATCAACAAATGCTTTATGCGCAAAATGCAAAATTTTATTTACTTGAAAATTCAGGTGCATTAACTACCCTTTCAGAGAGAATTAGTTCCATTACATTTGGTTTGATTTTCGCCCCTTTTGTTTTAATTATTATCAGTATTTTATATGTTATTATTGTGTTGTACCGAGGTTCAATTAATGAAAATGACTAAGTTATTTTATATCTAGCACCTTAACCACCACCAATAATGTACATAAAAAAAACTTTACAGCTATTTTTTTCAATTTGTTTAATGGTTCCAACTTTAATTTTGGCGCAGCCTGCCAATAATTGGTGGAACCAATCTGTTTTTTACGAAATATTTTTACGCAGTTATTTTGATAGCAATGCCGATGGAATTGGCGATTTTAATGGACTCACATCAAAATTAAATTATTTGAATGATGGCGATTCTAACACCAAAACCGATTTAGGAATAAAAGGAATTTGGTTAATGCCCATTAATGCATCGCCAAGCAGTCATGGGTACGATGTAACGAATTACAAAGCAGTTAATCCTCAATATGGCTCCTTAGCCGATTTTAAAACTTTAATAACCGAAGCTCACAGTCGAGGTATTAAAGTAATTATTGATTTTGTAATTAATCATTCATCAAGCCAACATCCATGGTTTGTAAAATCGGCAGCAAATGACCCATTTTACCGTGATTTTTATAGATGGAACAGCACCAAACCAACTTACAAAGGCCCTTGGGGGCAAGATGTGTGGTACACCAAAAATAGCAGTAATTATTATGCCTTGTTTTGGAGCGAAATGCCCGATTTAAACTATAATTATCAACCTGTTAGAGATAGTATTTTTGATGCAGCCAAGTTTTGGATAGATAGCATAAAAGTAGATGGTTTTAGGCTTGATGCTGCTATGTATTTATTTGAAAATGGTGGAAACTTAATGAACCAACCAGAAACGTATCAGTTTTGGGCCGATTTTAGTACTTACTGCAAATCATTGAATCCTGATTTTATGACCGTTGGCGAAGTTTGGACAGCTACAAGTACCGTTAAAAATTACAATAACAAGTTAGATAATTGCTTTGAATTTGATTTGGCTAGCAATATTTTGAGTGCGATGAAAACTAGCAATACGCAAGCTTTAAGAACAGAAATTAACTATGCCGTAGCCAATTTGCAATTCAATAAATTCAGTACTTTTTTAACCAATCATGACCAAAACCGAGTGTTTGATGAAATGAGTGGCGATATTAATAAACTAAAAACTGCTGCTTCTATTTATTTAACATTGCCTGGAACTCCTTATTTATACTATGGTGAAGAAATAGGAATGAAAGGTAGCAAACCTGATGAAAAAATTAGAACACCTATGCAATGGACTGGCTCAAGTGGAGCAGGATTCAGTACTGTTAACCCTTGGTATTCCATTAACTCAAATTACCCAAGTTATAATGTGCAGCTTATGAATACCGATACCACCTCTTTATTGGGTTATTACAAAAAGCTAATTCAAACTAGAAATGCTACAACTGCATTATCAGTAGGAACATACCAAAATATTTTATGCTCAGATACAGCTGTTCTTTCATTTATAAGAACTTACAACAACCAAAATTATTTGGTATTGATAAACACGGCTGCAAGAAATACTAATAATTTGGTGACTAGTTTAAATACTTTAGGCTGGGCTAATGGTAGTTTTAAATCGAAAGACATTTTGAATAATAAAACAGAATACTTAAATATAAATGATAATGTAGGAAGTGGAATCAACTTAGCATCGTTAGAAACTAAAATTATTCAGTTAGATAGAAATACTTCTACTTCAGAATTGGATATAGTTTCAAGCGTTTCAGCCTATCCAAATCCAGCGCAAAGCCAATTAAATATAGATATTCAAGGTGTAAATCTTAATAAAACTTACCAAGTAAAAATTTACAATTTATTGGGCGAGCTAAAAATGGAAGAAACGGTAAAAGCGCATCAAAACAATGTATTAAACATTGAAGAACTAAATGCAGGCCTTTATTTTATTAAAACAGAAAGCGGAAATACCATCAAGTTTATAAAAAACTAAATTTACAAATTAAAATTCTAACTTTAAAGTGGCACCAACAAATGCTCTTCCAGCTTGTATTCTGTAATCAGGTTGCCATTTTAAAGTAAGGTTTTCGCTTACATCAAATTCTTGCAAATGTGCATCTACTGCTGCATCTATAATTTGTAAAGCATATAAACCGCCAATTCCAATCCAAGATAAATCTCTGCTTTCCCTGTAAAAATCGCGCAGCGAAACTAAATTTGCATCATCCAAAGGTTGTAAAGTTGGGTCAGAAATAGGTCTTCCTGCCTTTTTATCAAATACCGCCTGACGCACAATATCGTACTCGTTTTGATAAAACGAAACAGAGTAAATTAAAGCGGCAAAACCACCATAAACAATAGGAAGTTTCCAATATTTTTTGTTATAAATTTGACCTAAGCCAGGCACCAAAGCTAAATAAGTTGCTTTTTTAGGCTTACTCCAATGGGTGGTATCGGCCACATAAGGTTTATCGTTATTTCTTTGAGCTTGAGCTAAGTTAGCAAAAGCCAATACACAAAGAATAAAAAGTATTTTTTTTAACATAAAGCAATATTGCTTGTTTTTAAAGTTGGGCAAAAGTAGCTATTTAGGTGCTTAATTCAATTAGATATTATGAACTACTAACTATAAATTAAAATAATTTTAGGTGAAATTTTAAACATAACACAAATTTTCAGGAATTACATAAATTATTTTATGTTTAAAATTTCAATACCAGAATGGTTTGAAACAGATTTTGTTAAAATAATTAACTTTTCTCCATTAGCTGAAATAAAAACAAAATTTGGCTCAGCCTTTTTAGAAATTAAATTACCCATATAATTTACCCAATAAGGTTCTGGTTCTATAGTTTTTAAAAAAGACAATGTTTTTGCATTGAAAAGTGCCAAAATAGATGGATAACTATTTTCACCCTTTCTGTAAATAATTGAAGCAATTAAATTTTTACTTGTTAGCATATCTAAATGAGTAATCCAATAGTAATCTGAATAAATTAAGGAGTTAGTGTATGTTAAATCCATTGGATTGTTATCAGAAGTTTGAAGAGTATTCATCATATTATCTATTATTACATTTCCCTCATCATTTAACCAGAAATCAGCCCCGAATACTGTTTGATCTGAAAATGGAGACTCATACAAAAATGTGGGATAGATGTTTTCAATATTAAACTTTTGAATTTTGTACATGGCAGAATTATTTAAGTAAATCATATTGATAGCATATAAATACTTTCCAGATGGATGAAGTTTTATTTTAGAGTTGTTTAGTTGTTTACCAGCATAAACATATTCCATGTTATTCGATAAATTTACATATTTTAAATCGTCTTGGTATAAAGGAGCTAAATAAACTATTTTGTTATTTGCATAAACTAAATCATAAATTGAATATGAACAATTAATTGTTTTTAAAACTTTTAGTCCAATTAAATCGATCCAAGACAACATTCTATCATGTCCTACCGATGCTCTAGTTCCATCGGGTGAAATAGAAACACAAGTTGGAGTATCGTAAAGAGGTATGCTATCTAATTTTTTATCATTAGTATTTAAAATGTACAACATGTTGGGGTGTGTACCTACAAAAACTAATTTGCCTGTTTGTCTATAATATTCAGCATCGACAATATCACAATAAATTGGAATTTTCTTTTCATAATAATTTTCAAGTCTGTATGGAACTGTAATTTTTTTACCACCGTCTACCAAATAAATTTTGCCAAAATATGTTCCATCGGCTAAATTTTTATTATTAATGATAAATTCAATTTGACCTGTTGAATTGGGTAGAAGGGTATAAGAATTTTCTGCTGGAATAATTATTGTATCAGTACTTTGAATGCTAAATGTTATTGTTTTATTTGTTGCATTAGCTAAAGGGTAAATAATAACGTTTTCATGCTTTTCTATAATTAGACTATCGGTATGATTTATACTTAATAAACTAGGTTCAATTTTATCTTTTACACATGAGGCAAAACTCAAAATGATTAATAAATTTATGAAATTATAGTGATTTTTCATTTTCCAGTTTTTCTTATAAATAACATTTTATTCCGCTAGAAAAAACAACTCTTCCTAAACCTATTCCTTTATCATTAGATAATGTCACATGAAGCTTATTTCCATTCGAATCCATATTTAAATCTGTAAGCACTCCACCGTCTATAGTGGCACCACATCCAAATCCCCAATTGTTGTTTAATCTGTAATCATACATAACACCAATACTTGTAGCAATAGTTGATGACTCAGTTACAAGGTTAAAATAACCTACTCGAAAATCTTCGTAATAGGTTACGTAATTAAGCCCTGTTGAAATATATAAAATTTTGTTTTTATTCTTCTTCCAAATCGGCATTAACAAATTAATCCCCATTGTACTTATATTTATTTGCAATTCAGCATTTCCAGTGTAAGTTTGACCGTTACTTATTAAATAAACATCATTTACCATTCCATTGCTTTGAATTCTTCCAATTTGTATACCAATTAATGCTTTTTTTGATTTTCCAACTTTGATATGCGCATCAGCTAAAACACCAAAATTGTGTCTTATTTGGCTCATTAATTTATCAAGAACAGGATCAGAAGAATTATTGCCAAAAAAATATCTGTAGGCATAAACTGCATTTGTAGACAACCTAAATTGTTTATATGGATATTGTAAGTCGTTTAGTTTTTTAAAATTAATTTTACTTTCAGAAATATTCGAAGAATTGATTTTTTTTAGTTGTTGAATTGCTTTATTTATCTTTAAGCTTTGGTAATAATCAATAATCACCAATTTTACCTGCGCACTTACAAAAAATTTTATCTTTGTAATATTACTGTCAATATAGCTTACTTCATACTTGTCAGAAATTTTCAATATCTTACAATTCACACTATCATTACTTGTGGTTATGAGTAAATCTTGCGCTTGTAATTGATTAAATAAAATAAAAAAAGCTACAAGGGCAATACATTTTTTTAAACCCTTTTTACTAATTAGTGCATTCAAATTTAATTATTTATTAAAAGTTAGTCAGCAATAATAAATAATATTTAAAATTATACCCAATGGAAAGGTTGGTGGAACTCGTTTTTTATTACTTTTATAAATTTACTTCAAATCAAACAAAGTTTTTAATTTCAATTTTGACAATATTTCAGATGACAAGGGTTTATTCAATTGTATAACTTTCTTTTCATTTGGAAGCAAATCAAAATAATTTTCTTCAAAAATTATTGAATCATCATTTGTGTACAAATACACATTTTTGGTTAATTTCTCACTTGATATTTCTATTTGATTTCCTCTTAGATTCCCAATTACAAAAGATGGTTTTTGAAGTAATAAATCCTTTGGTTTTACAAAATAATGCAATGCGTTTAACATTGTATTTTCATTTTTAAATGAAACAGATAAAACCAAATTATTCAAGTTAAATTCACCTTTCAATTTACTTTTATCAAAATAATAATAAATGCTGCTAGTATTTGATTTTACAATGGTTTGAACGGTATCGCTGAAAATAGTTTTTCCATCAAAATCAAAAATGTTCACATTTAAATTCCCTTTTAAATCAAACAGTTTATCAGAAACTATATAAACCAAAACAGAATCCTCTTTTTCTTGAAATGAAATCAATACATCATTAAATGATTGTTTTACTTGGTAATGTGCAGCTTTCCAATTTCCATTATTATCTAAAGAGCTCCATGATGTAACAGGCCAACAATCGTTTAACTGCCAATACAAACTGCCCATACAGTATGGCATGGCTCTTCTATGTGCTTCAATGGCTGTTTTTATACCTTCGGCTTGCAATAATTGAGAAACGTATACATAGTTTTCGAAAGTTTTTGGAACCCAATAATCGCGCTCCATGTAAGTTTGAATGGTTTTATAACCTATTGGGTGCTTTTGATGCGTTTTTAAAATAGTAGAATCCAACACATTTTGTCCTTCTTTTAAATGCAACGCACCCATATTTTTAAAAGTTTTAACTGATGGCATTCCTTGAAAACCATACTCGCTCATGAATCTTCCAACCTTTTTTTCATAAGTTTTAAATGGTTCCATGCCCCACCAAACTCCCCAATAATGGGCATCACCTTGGATTAAACTTTCTTTTCGCCCCCAGCCAATGCTTGGAGAACTTGGCCAATAAAACATTGAATTGTCCAAGTCATACACCGCATTTTTAATTACAATTTCGAACAAAGTTTTGTACTGCTCCGCAATTTTTGCAGAATCGGCCGTTGAGTATTTAAACTGTTTTTGCCAACCCCAATTTTTCCAGCCTTCATCTATTTCGTTATTGCCGCACCAAATAGCTAAACTCGGATTATTTCGTAACCTTATAATTTGGTCGTTTATTTCGGCACTTACATTTGCCAAAAATTCATTTTCGGCAGGATACATGGCACACGCAAACATAAAATCTTGCCAAACTAAAATTCCATTTTGATTACATAATTTATAAAAATCGTTACTTGCATAAACGCCTCCACCCCACACTCTGAGCATATTGATATTAGCGGATTTGGCATTTTTAATTAGCTCTTTGGTTTTAGCTAAATTTACACGTGGCAAAAAATTATCTTCAGGAATATAATTAGCGCCTTTGGCAAAAATTGGCACACCATTTAGTTTAAAATAAAACGATTGACCAATACTATCTTTTTCTTGCACTAACTCAATGGTTCGTAAGCCAAAAGTAATAATATTTGAATCAAGTCTTTTTTGAGTTGAACTTAAAACTACGGAATAATTATATAAATTTTGTTCTCCTAAATTGTATGTCCACCAAAGTTTAGGATTAACTATTTCTGTGTATAATGAAATCCTATTAATTCCTTTTTCTAATGCAATAATTGTATCGTTTGATGAAGGTAAATTTAAGTAGGAATTGGTATTGAATAGTTGAAAATTATAAAGTCCTTTTTTACTACAATTTACTTCCAAATTCAATTGTATTTGCGCCAATTCCTGTGTTAAACTTTTTTGAATAAATTGAATATGATTGATTTTAGCTTGGTTCCAAAATTTTAGCTTTACATCTTTCCAAATACCGCAAGTAACAAAACGCGGGCCCCAATCCCAGCCAAACTGATATTGGGCCTTACGCACAAAAACTTTTTCATCGCCAGGCAATGTATAAGGTAATTTAGCAGCCTCTGCTTTAGCCTTATTTACAGCAGATTCAAACTGAATATAAATGGTATTTTTGCCTACATGTAAACCTTTTTTTATGTCAATAATCCAAGTTCTAAACATATTATTGGCCTCCAAAACCAACGAATCGTTTACAAAAACTTTAGCATAAGTATCAAGTCCTTCAAATACCAATTCAATGTGTTCGTTATCTAGCTCAGCTTTAGTAATTAAAATATTGGTTCTGTAATCCCAGTTTTCGTTTTCTAAATATTGTAAAACACTTTCGTTATTGGCTAAATACGGGTCAGGAATTTTCTTTAAATGGAGTAAATCGGTATGAACAGTTCCAGGAACTTTGGCTTTTAACCACTCTGTTTCCCTAGTATTTTTAAACTGCCATTTTTCTTTACACAAATTTCTTTCAAAAGCTTGATTGAAAGCCAGTAAAGGCAATAAGATATAAATAAAAAGTAGTAGTAAATTTTTTTTCAAACTAGTTTTGCTTTTAAATTTTTTACTTCATCATAATCGGCAGCACTTCCTTGTAAAATAGCTGATGAATGAAACCATTCAGAAGGAATTTCTTGCTTTAATTCTGCAATATTGTTAGAACGAACACTCCCGCCTATCATGATGTTTATTTGATTGTTAGCACTATTTGTTAGTTGTTTTAACAAATCAACACCTTGCATAGCGGTGGGTTGCTGACCTGATGTAAGCACATTTTTAAAACCAATTGCTACTAATTGTTGCAAAGCATCCATGGGGTTTTTTACTTCATCAAAGGCTTTATGAAACGTGCAAGGAACAGCATCGGCTAACTGAATTAATTGTTTATTTCTATTTATATCCACCTCGCCATTTGCAGTTAAAATTCCAAATACAAAACCATTTGCATCTGCATTTTTAAACTGAATAATACTATTGCGCATTTGTTCAAAATGGGCATTAGAGTAAACAAAATCGCCCCCACATGGCCTGATCATTACATAAACTGGAATATCGGTTTTTGATTTAATGGTCAAAAAATCGCTTAACGAAGGAGTAGTGCCACCTACTTCCATATTGGCACAAAACTCAATTCTATCAGCGCCTGCTTGCTGGGCCACCAAAGCCGACTCAACATTAAAACAAGCTATTTCCAGTTTTCTGTTCATATTATTATTTTTAAACTTTTATATGATAACCTGCATCAATCAATCGGTTTCCTGAGGCATCGAAAACGGCATAGTTAAATCCACTTTGTACGCAATACGAACCCGTTTCACCATTTTTATTCAATGCTATAAAACCCACTTGAATATCTTTCAAATTCTTTTTACGCAAATCCATTAATTTAACCACCCTTGCCACAGCTTCTTCGCAAGCTTGTTGAGGTGTTTTTCCTTGGCGCATTAACTCTACCACCAAATGGCAGCCAGCAATTCTGATTACTTCCTCGCCATGACCTGTGGCCGTAGCAGCACCAATTTCATTATCTACATATAAACCTGCACCAATTATGGGCGAATCGCCTACTCGGCCATGCATTTTAAAAGCCATTCCACTTGTGGTACAAGCACCTGATAGATTTCCATGACTATCTAAAGCTATCATGCCAATGGTATCATGGTTTTCGATATTTGCAATGGGCTTATATTCAGATTTTTTTAGCCACTCTTTCCATTCTTTTTCTGATTCTTCCACCATCAGGTTTTCTTTTTTAAAACCTTGCGAAAGCGCAAATTGCAGAGCGCCATCTCCTACTAACATAACATGTGGCGTTTTTTCCATAACAGCTCTAGCTACTGAAATTGGGTGTTTTATAAACTCCAAACCTGCTACTGAACCAATATTTGAAAGTTCATCCATGATGCAAGCATCTAAAGTAATGCGTCCATCTCTGTCGGGCCTGCCGCCATAACCAACACTGCGTTCCTTTGGGTCACCTTCAGGAACCATAACACCTGCTTCTACCGCGTCTAAAGCTTTTCCGTTTTTGCTTAAAATATCCCAAGCAGCTTGGTTAGCTTCTATTCCAAAACGCCAAGTAGAAAGTACAATGGGTTTGTTTACTTTGGTATTGACCTTGGATTTATCAGTGCTACAAGCATTTATAAATAATGCAGCTGAAGCAAAAGCCGATGTTTTTAAAAATTTTCTTCTATCTGTCATTAATTGGTAGTGTTAAAGTGTTTGGCATAATTGGCTTTCATTCGGTCTAAAATGGTTGAATGAAGCTTTAGTCTGTCAATAAAACTTTGGTAATTTTTATTTTCGGTATTGGTCCATAAAACCTCCGAAAGCGCACTCATTCGTGGTAACGACATGTATTCCACATGCGAAAAAGTGGTAATGTATTCTGTCCAAACATTGGCCTGAGCGCCCATAATGAATTTTTGCTCATCGGCATTTAACGAGTCAGGTGTTGGATTGTAATTATAAACTGAATCGAGCGGATTAAAACCGCCAATAGCCACAGGTTCTTTGTCTTTAGCTCTGCTTTGGTAATGGTCGAAATAACAAGGACGACCAGGACTCATTACCACAAAATGTTTTTGTTTAGCTGCGGCAATGCCTCCATTAATTCCACGCCAACTCATAACTGCAGCGTTTGGCGCAAGTCCACCTTCTAAAATTTCGTCCCAACCAATAATTTGGCGTCCATTGGCATTCACCATTTTTTCAATTCTGGTAATAAAATAGCTTTGCAATGCTTCTTCATCTTCCAAATGTTCATCGGCTTTGCGTTTTTGACATTTAGGGCAAGCTTTCCATTTGGTTTTTACGCATTCATCGCCACCAATATGAATGTATTTACTAGGAAACAACTGCATTACTTCTGTTAAAATATTTTCTAAAAAAATAAATGTTTCATCGTTTCCTGCACAATAAACATCATCGGAAACACCCCAACGGCTAAAAGTTTGGAAAGGGCCAGGATTACAAGCAAACTGAGGATAAGCAGCTAAAGCAGCCAAGGAATGGCCTGGCATTTCTATTTCGGGCACTACGGTAATATGGCGTTTTTGGGCATAAGCCACAATTTCTTTTACATCTTGTTGGGTATAAAAACCTTGGTATAAAGTACTGTCGTATTGATCGTTAGGCGATGGATTACCATTGGCATCAAAAGTGGGTTTACCAATTAAAGTAGCGCTGCGTTTGCTTCCAATTTGGGTTAATAATGGGTATTTTTTTATTTCAATGCGCCAACCTTGGTCATCTACCAAATGCCAATGAAATACATTTAGCTTATACATAGCCAAATAATCAATGTACTTTTTTACTTCTTGTTTGGTGAAAAAATGTCGGCTACAATCTAAATGCATGCCGCGCCATTGGTAACGAGGAGCATCGTTTATTTGCAAGCAAGCAATAGTTAATGAGTTATTTTTTTCAATAGGTAATAATTGAATCAATGTTTGAATTCCATAAAAAATTCCAGTATTGGTTGTTGCAAATATTTTGATTGAATTAGCAGCAACATTTAATTGGTATTCTTCTTTATTGTTTTCACAAGCTTTTTCAGTTGCTTTTAAAAAAGTAATTGTATTTGTTTCGTACTTAATTTTATGGGTAACCTTCAATTTTAAACCATAATTTTCTAAAATATATTGCTGTAAATAAGCTGCTTCATCCGAATTTTTTTCGGCAAAAATGATGGTGTTTTTATTAATAGTAAAATTACCTTTTTGCAACTCCACTTTATTAGGTTGGGGAATTAAAGGTAATACTTGCGCATGAGCGTTGAATAGCAAAACACAAATGGCTAATACAAAGGAAATCTTTTTAATCATTAGGATATTTGATGCAATTATTGAAAAACAATACTACTAAATTTAGCGATTATTCCAATGTCTTTGCGCAAATGTTTTACACCTATTATTTTGGTTTGCATCAATTTTGAAAAGATGCGTTTGAAAAAGATTTTTAAATTAAATATGTAGGATAAATTGAAGATGATGGCCCTAAAATGCAACAAACTAGCCGATTTTAAAAGTTATAAATAGCCAATTTAAGGGTAAAGGAGCGAAGTTGAGAATTCCCAAATATCATTCTCAACTTCACTTAATTATCTGTAGGCCTTTGTTTCTTGAAAATATTATTTTTTGCTGAACTTATCGCCAAATACTTTTTTAAATTTCTCCAATTTAGGAGCTATTACAAACTGGCAGTATGGCTGTTGTGAGTTTTGATTGTAATAGTTTTGATGGTAATCTTCGGCTGTATAATAATTGTTTAAAGCTGTAACTTCGGTAACTATCGGCTTACTAAATGCACCTGATTTATCTAACTCGTTTTTATATTTTTCGGCTATTTCTTTTTGATAATCTGAATTATAAAACACTGCTGAACGGTATTGTGTGCCAATGTCGTTTCCTTGTTGATTTAAAGTAGTTGGGTCGTGGGTTTGCCAAAATATTGATAATAAAGTGGCATAACTTACTTTGGAAGAATCGAACCAAATTTTGCATACCTCGGCATGGCCCGTTTTACCATAACACACCTCGCGGTAAGTTGGATTTTTAACATCGCCATTGCTATATCCACTTTCTATTTTCACAACGCCATTAACCTGTTGGAAAACAGCTTCAACACACCAAAAGCAACCAGCGCCAAACACTGCAGTTGAAATGGTGTCATTATTCTCTATCGTCATTTTATTGGGAGTTTTTTTAGTTTGTTGGTTATTGTTTTGAGCGCAACTGGTTATGCTCAAAATTAATAAAGTTTGTAAGTAAAAAATAGTTTTTAAAGTTTTCATTTTGGTAGTCATTTTTAGGTATGCAAATATGCATCTTTGTATTACTAACGCATTTTAAAACCTTTTGGTTTTGTAAGCCAGATTACATTTTGGTCAATTTAGGGTAAATCAAATAATCTAAATTACATAGTGCCAAACTCAGTCCGGAAATTGCTCAAAGAAAACTGCTTTGGCTTTTTCAAATTCAAGCATAATGGTTTCTCGTTCTTGCTGTAAGTTTTCAATTAATTTACTTTTGTTTTTGGATAACTTTAAATATTGCCAATTGCCTTTTATTTTTATAAAATATTGCCAATAGTAATAAGTAAAAAAGCCGGTAAATGGAAGGCTTAAGCCATAAATTAAAGTATAAAGTTGATGTTGGGTAAATTGATAAAAGAACGAAATTTGGAAGTAATAAAATATTATAAAACTAAACATACCTAACACCATGCCAATGGCGCCTTTGTAATCTTTGCTTTTTACAATTTTGGTAGCTAACCACGATGGAATTTCAAATGCTAAAACATTGTTTATTAACCCATAAATATAAATAGGTAAGCCAATCAATAATTTAACCAAAGCCACTAAAATACTGGTGCTTTGCTTGTTTTTAATGGCATCATCGTTAAGATGAAGTTGGTTGATGTTTTGTAAGTAATTATGCACCCTAATGCGCATGTTATTATACACATCAGGATTGGTTTCAGCATAATAATTTACTGTTTTTGCTATGTTTTTGGTAAACAAAAATTCCTTTTCGGCTTCTGTGGTTTCCGCTTCTCTTTCGGTAACCAATTGACTTGAATAAAGCTGTTCAATGTTTTTTACAAACTCATCGGCTTGCCTATCTTTTATAGATATAACCAAACTTTCTAACTGATTTTTGATATTGTCAGTTAAGGTTTTAATGGCTTTTAGTTTATCGGTTTCGTAAGTTGTTTGGTAATCTTTTATTTCAATGGCATCAGCTGTATTTATAAATAAATCTTGGTTAAAGCGGTGTTGGTTTTCGTAATTCAAACCAATGTTTACTATTTTTACACCTAAAGTAAAATTGTTTTTTCCTTCAGCACCTAAGGCTATGTGGGCCGCTCCGCCCTTTATTGGTTTGAGTTTTCGTTCGGTTACACTTACTCCTTCAGGGAAAATAATAATGGCATGGCCTTGTTCCAAATGCTCATAACATTTTCTAAAAGTATCCGTGTTTTTATTCAGTTGAGTTGGGTCGTCTTGCGCACGGTAAACAGGTATTACATGCAAACTATTTAAAATAAATTTAGCCAAAAAGCCTTTAAACAACTCGCCTTTACCTAAAAAATATACTTTGCGGTTTACCAAACTAGCTATTACTATGGGGTCCATAAAAGTACTTGGGTGATTAGCCAAAATAATAAGCGGCCCATTAGCAGGAATGGCTTTTTTATTGTGAAACTGAATGTTTTTAAAAAACACTTTTACCGTTCCCTTTAGCAAAGCTTGAATAAAATAATATAGCATATACAAATAAAGGAATTTATTTTGAATAGCAGTAAATAGTTACTTTTGCAAAGCAATTAACCTAAACCCCAAACATGACCATTACCAAAGAGTATGAATTAATTGGAATGCAAAAGGCCAGTTTGGGTTTGGCTAATGTTTTAAAAGAAATGTGTAATTAAGCCGAATTTTTAAATATTTGAATTGTTTTTAGTAAAAGTAATTTTATTTACCATCATGAATTTATCAAAACAAATAGCCAAACATTTTAAAGAACTACACTTTGGCGGTAATTGGACAGGAGCCAACTTAAAAGATACCTTAGCTGGTATAACTTGGCAACAAGCTACCAAGCAAGTGCATGGTTTTAATAGCATAGCCACATTGGTTTTTCATACCAATTATTATGTTGATATAGTAATAAAAGTATTGCATGGCGAAGCACTAAATGGCAACGATAAATTTAGTTTCGATACACCAACAATAGAATCTGAAGAAGATTGGCAAGTTTTAGTGAAGAAAGCTTTTATCCAAGCGGAGGAGTTTGTTATGTTAATTGAGCAATTGCCCGAAGAAAAACTTTGGCAAAATATAGCAGACGAAAAATATGGTATTTATTACCGAAACATTCATGGAATTGTAGAACACACCTATTACCATTTGGGTCAAATAGCTTTGATCAAAAAATTGGTTGAAGCCTAAATTCAAAATCATATTTAAGTTTACTTGGATTAACAAAGTGGAGTTGATTTTATTTGTCTTTGGATGTTAAAATCAGACTGATTTTTCAATTTTGGTAAAAATTTGAATTCCCAATTCAAATGACTACATTCGCCACGCTTTCTTTTTTATGGAATTACTTATTTTAAATGCTACTATTTGTTTTCCCGCAAGTCCTTTTTTTAATAAAGTTTGCGATGTACTGATAGTTGATAACCAAATTGATACAATTGTTTTAAGTAGCAAAAAAACTTTTGTAGATATGAAAAAAACCGCTAAAGTTATTGATGCTCAAAAAGCAGTTTTGCTTCCATCATTAGTTTGTTTACGATCGCACAGCAGCGATCCTGGTAACGAGCACAAAGAAACTTTAGCTACTTTGGCTAATGCAGCACAAGCAGGTGGTTTTTCAATTGTTTGTGTTTTGCCTGATAGTAATCCAACCATAAATTCTAAAAGTGCTGTTGAGTACATTATTAATAATGCTAAAAATTTACCAATAAATTTATTGCCATACGGAACTTTAAGTCAAAAAATGGAAGGTAAAGAATTGAGTGAAATGTATGATATGCACTTGGCTGGCGCCATTGGTTTTACCGATGCAAACCATGCCATAAAAAATAGTAGCTTAATGTTACGTGCTTTGCAATATACCAAAACTTTTGGGGCTAAAATAGCGGTGCATGCCGAGGATATTAATTTAAATGCAGGTGGCAGAATGCATGAAGGAAATATCAGTGTGCTTTTGGGTTTAAAAGGAATGCCAGCTTTGGCCGAAGAATTGGCAGTAAAACGTGATATAGAACTAGCAAAATATGCTGATGCACCCATACATTTTTCGCATATATCAAGCAAGGGCGCAGTTGAAATTATACAACGAGCCAAGAAAAAAGGCTTGCCTGTAACATGCGATGTAGCCATAGCAAACTTATGTTTTACAGATAATGATTTATTAGAATACAATTCTAATTTGAAATTAAATCCACCATTGCGTAGCAAAGAAGATAAAAAAGCATTATGGAATGGTTTGATGGATGGAACAATTGATGCAATTGTAACTGACCATAATCCGCAAAATGTAGAATTAAAAGATGTAGAATTTGAATATGCTGATGAAGGTATGATTATGCTACAAACTGCTTTGAGTATGCTTATAGCTAATGCACCTAAAACATTTGATACTAGTTTATTAGTTGAAAAACTTTGTGTTAATCCTCGTTTGCATTTGAACCAAAAAATGCCTTTACTTGAAAAAGGTCAAATTGCAGATTTTATTTTGTTTGATACCAATAAAACTTGGACATTGAACGAAAAAACAAATGCATCTAAATCTAGAAATAGCATGATGTACAACAAAGAGTTACGCGGCAAGGTGATTGCCACTTATTTTAAAAATAATTTACAAACATTTTAATAAAATGATAATAGAAAATCAATCAAGAGTGGTTTTAAGCTCTTTAAAAGCACTGCTTGAAACATATGCAGAAGGTAAAAATTTAAAAAACATAACTGAAGAATGCGGTCAGATTTTTGTGGAGTTAAATAGTTTTGAGGATAAACTAAAAGCCCTAGATGCTTTGGTGCCTAAAAATGGTTATGGCGAAATAGAAGAAGTAGTTTTTGATTTAATGTTGGTTCATTTCTTATCGGCATTTGCACATAATGAAGAATATTTTGACTCGGAAGAGTGGATGGATATTGAGGAGCAAACTGTAGAACGTGGAACTGAGTTATTGAATGTATACCTTTACATTAATGAAGCTAACGATGCTGATGCTGAAATTTCGATAGGTGATTTCTTGAATGAGTTTTTACTAACTGATATGGATGAGTTTCAGGATGAGTTTAAAATTTATGAGCCATTAATTGAAAACGATTTGGAAGAAGCTGATTTTTATGATTTAACTGCTTTAAAGAAAACTTTAAATGAAGAATCGCCAATAAAAGATATGTTAATACCTATGGTTATGTTCTTCCAAACACCTTATTCCGTAAATATGGTTAACCAATTCAAGCCACAATACAATACTTTTGAAATTAGCGTATTGGCTTCGTTGTTAGCATTTGCAAATACTAAATAATACTTTTAGAATCCTATGACCAACGAAGAAAATTTTAAATCACTTTGGCAATATGCCTTAAAGTTTGGGCTAATTTATGCCTTTGCAGTGGTAGTAATTGACTTGATGTTTTTTATTGCAGGCGTTTATCGTGGCGATTATCCAATGATTGATTTATTGGTATCGTTGTTAACCTCTATTTCAATAATCTATTTTGCAATGAAACAAAGAAGAGATAATGATTTTGGTGGTTATAGTAAATATTTGGAAGTACTAAAAACTTGTTTAGCAGTTGGTGTGGTTTCATCCATAATATTAGCTCTTTGGAAATATGTGTTTTACAGCTTTATAAATCCTGAAGAATTGGTAAAAGAGTTTGAATTGGTAAAAAAAGCGTTATTAGAAAATGATTATTTCGATGAAGATAAAAAAATGGAAATGACTAATTCCATAAAAGAAAAAAATTCACCTATTTCAAAAGTATATGGTATTTTATTATCTGTAAATGTTTATACGCTGATAGTTGGATTAATACTATCAATTTTTGTTCAAAAACAAGATCCTGAAGACGCTTACAATCAATTAGACAGATAAACATTAGCATATTCAATTAATTAACCAATAAAAATATTTTAAGTGAAAGAAATTCAAATATCGGTTGTAATACCATTTTATAATGAAGACGAGTCTTTGCCTGAGTTATTGGCTTGGATAGAACGAGTAATGAATGAAAATAATTTCACTTACGAGGTGATAATGGTAGATGACGGCAGCACCGACAATAGTTGGGCAGTAGTTGAACAATTATCAGCAAAAAATCCATTGATTAAAGCCATTAAGTTTAGACGCAACTATGGAAAATCGGCTGCATTAAATGTGGCTTTCCATAAAGTGCAAGGCAATGTGGTAATAACTATGGATGCCGATATGCAAGATAGTCCTGATGAAATTCCATCACTTTATAGTATGATAGTAAACGATGGTTACGATTTAGTAAGTGGTTGGAAAAAGAAACGTTACGACCCCATTACCAAAACCATTCCTACCAAAATATTTAATTGGGCTACTCGCAAAATGAGTGGCATTCAACTAAACGACTTTAACTGTGGTTTAAAATCGTATAAGGTAGACGTAGTTAAAGCCATTGAGGTTTATAACGAAATGCATCGCTATATTCCTGTTTTAGCTAAATGGAATGGGTTTACTAAAATAGCCGAAAAAGAAGTTGAACACAGAGCGCGTAAATACGGAACTACCAAGTTTGGTTTCGACCGTTTTATCAATGGCTTTTTAGATTTATTGACCATTTTCTTTGTTTCTAAATTTGGTAAAAAACCCATGCACTTTTTTGGTGTATTAGGAACTTTGTTTTTTTTGTTTGGTTTTTTTGGTGCAGCATATATTGGCGCTCAAAAGCTTTGGTTTATGTCTCATAACTGGACTTTAAACCGTGGCATTACTGATCAACCTATGTTTTATATTGCATTGGTTTCAATTATAATTGGTATGCAGTTGTTTTTAGCAGGTTTTATTGGCGAGTTAATAAGCCGTAATTCAAGCGATAGAAACCATTACGGTATAACCAAATATTTGGGTTATAATGACTAAGAAAAAAATTTTAATTATTGGTCCGGCTTGGCCTTTGCGTGGCGGATTGGCTACTTATAACGAACGTTTGTGCCGAGAGTTTAATGCACAAGGACATGAATGCGAAATAGCTAGTTTTTCGTTGCAATATCCGCAGTTTTTATTTCCGGGTAAAACGCAAATGAGCGATGACCCGCAACCAACTGATATTGTAATTCACTCTATTATCAATTCAATTAACCCGATTAATTGGCTTTCAGTTGGCTATAAATTAAATAAAAAACAATACGATTTAGTAATTTTTAGGTATTGGATGAGCTTTATGGCTCCCGCTTTTGGTACCATAGCTAGGTTAATCAGAGCCAATGATAAAACCAAAATTATTACCATTGCCGATAATATTATTCCTCACGAGCAACAGTTTTTTGATACTGCATTTACCCAATATTTTATTGACAGTAACCGTGGTTTTTTGGCCATGAGTCGCGAAGTTTATGCGCACATTGATTTGTTTACCACAGGTAAACCCAAAAAATATGTGCCTCACCCCATGTACGATATGTTTGGGCCATTGCTTGATAAACAAGAAGCAAAACGCAAACTAGGATTAGATGAAAACTGCAATTACCTTTTATTTTTTGGATTTATACGCAAATACAAAGGCCTCACTTTATTGTTAAACAGTTTTGCTTTATTACAACAAAATAATCCCAATTTAAAGCTAATTATAGCAGGCGAATTTTACGAAAACAGCGAGCCTTATTTGGAACAAATAAAAAATTTAGGACTAACAGATATTGTTATTCTTCGCACTGATTTTATTCCAAATAATGAAGTAGGCGTCTATTTTTCGGCTGCCGATTTAGTGGTGCAAACTTATATTACTGCCACCCAAAGTGGTGTTACACAAATAGCTTATTATTACAATAAACCTATGTTGGTTACCAATGTAGGCGGCTTAGCCGAGTTAGTTCCTCATGAGGTAGTTGGTTATGTGGTGGAACGAGACGAGCAAGCCATAGCACAAGCAATTAGCGATTATTACACACTAAATAAAGAAGCTGAATTTACTGCCAATATTGAAGTAGAAAAACAAAAGTTTACTTGGAAATATTTAACGGAGCAGTTGTTGGATATTTAGGTGTTTAAGTTGTGGAGTGCTGAAGTGTTGATGTGTTGAAGTTGAAAGGGTTGATGTGTTAAAGTTATTGAGTGTTTAGTTTTTTTACCATTTTTTTATTGCTATAAGTTTTAAATTTGTCCATATTTTATCATACTAAAGGCTTTGATTATTTTTGAGTAAAAACACTAAACTTGCATGTTAATATTTATTGTTTTGAAAAAATACCTCAACTTGCAGATTATCCAACAAAAACTAAATAGCACCTATTCATTTGATTTAAGGTCTTTTGCATTGTTTAGAATTGTTTTTGGGTTTGTTTTAATTATTGATTTGTGTATTCGTTTAAGTGACTTAAATGTATTTTATACCGAACAAGGAATACTTCCACTTTCACTTCTAAACCAGCATTTAGCTCGTTATTTGTTTTTACCTATTTACCAATTAAACGATTCCAGTTTATTTGTAAGTATTTGTTTTGGTGTACATTTAATAGCAGTATTTTGTTTTGCTATAGGATACAGAACTAAACTTTTTCAGATAATTGCATTGCTTTTTTACATCAGCTTAACTATGCGAGGGCCATATATCCTGCAAGGGGGCGATGATTTGATAAGATGCATGCTCTTTTTTGGATTATTCTTACCATTAAATGCCAAATGGGCTATTCAAACCAAAGAACCCAAAAGTGATTATACCATTGCTGCATTGGTGTTTATGTTTCAAATACTAATGGTTTATTGGGTTTCAGCTTTTATGAAAACTTCTAATGAATGGCACGCAGATGGAACTGCTCTATATTATGCTTTTAATTTAGATTGTATTCAATGGCCATTGGCTAAGTATCTATTACAATTTCCAGCATTATTAAAAGTAATAACTCACATAGTATTGTACATGGAATTTTTTATTCCTTTATTGTTTTTTATTCCTTATAAAAACAATCAAATGCGAAACATAGGAATTATTATTTTACTTTTATTCCAAATAGGCATTGCATCTACTTTATTTGTTGGATTGTTTTATTTAATAAATATAACGGCCTTAATTTTATTAATTCCAAAACAAGTATTTGATAAATTGAACATAAATAATAATCAAACCAATCAATTATTACCATTCAACTTTAACAATAATTTTTTGGTTATTGCGCTGTTAATTTATGTACTCATATGGAACGCGGGTTATATGCCACAATTTAAGTATGGTTTAGCTAAAAAATTGAAATCAATTGCTTATCCAATTGGCATTAACCAAAATTGGGGGATGTTTGCACCCGATGTATTTAAAGACGATGGTTGGTTTATTTATGAGGCTCAATTGGTAAATGGCGATACCATTGATTTAAAAAATAATTGCCAAAAAGTAAATTACAATAAACCTGAAAGTATTTTAAGTACCATAAAAAATGATCGTTGGCGTAAGTTTTCGGAACATGTGGTTTTGGGTAAAAAGCCTTGGTTAAACAGCAATTATGTAAGTTATATTTTAAGAAATCATGAAGCAAACTGCACGAATAAGCACCCTGCAATCAAAAGGTTTTCGCTTATTTATATGAAAGAAACTACGCCAAAATTAGGCGACACTAACAGTATTGAAAAAGTAATGCTGACTAATTAATTACATGCCTAATTCTTTTATAAAAAACTGAAAAGGCAAAAAGGTTTTTATGCCCTCGGCAATATAAATGGGTCCGCTATTTCCTTGTAAAATAATTTCAATGGGTTTTGAAAAACGCAATTCAAACTCACTGATACTTTGTAAGCAAGCTCCACATGGCATAACGGGTTGGTTAACTTCATAACCATTGGCAAAGGCAGTAACAGCCATCATTTTTATGGGTACAGTTGGGTAATTAGCACCTGCATAAAATATAGCAGTTCGTTCAGCACATAAACCGCTCGGGTAAGCAATGTTTTCTTGGTTATTACCTAAAATTATTTCGTTATTTTCTAATAAAAGCGCACAACCCACATTAAATTTTGAGTAGGGGGCGTAAGCATTTTTTGCTGCTTCTTTGGCTTTTAACAATAAGTTTTGTGCAGTTAAATTTAATTCATCTATTTGGTTAAACTGATGAATGACCGATTCGCGCTTCAATACTTCCATAAATCAACATTACAAATTAATTTTATATTTTAAAACAATTGCTTTCTTTTCTTTCGTTTAAACGCTTGTATTTTAAAAATGGTGTTTACTATTTTTACTTACTTTGGTTTAATACTAGCAATTGAACTAATATTGCGGCCACTTATTTACCATGATTTTTACCGATACACATACGCATTTATATTCAAAAGAGTTTGAAGCCGATAGCACCCAGTTAATAGAAAAAGCAATTAAAAATGGAGTTACACGCCTTTTTATGCCAAATATTGATTTACATAGCATTCAGCCCATGTTAGATTTGGTTTGGCAGTTTCCTAATAACTGTTTTCCTATGATGGGGCTGCATCCTTGCTCTGTTGATGAACATGTGGAGGCACATTTATTTCAAATTCAAAAATGGTTTAAAAAACGCAAGTTTTATGCTGTGGGCGAAATTGGGTTGGATTATTACTGGAGTTTAGAATTTAAAGAACAACAAATCATGGCTTTTAAAAAGCAGTGTTTGTGGGCTATTCAGCAAGATTTACCTATAAACATTCATGCCCGCAATGCTACGCCTGATGTAATTGAAATTTTAAACGAAATGAAACACCCAAAATTACGCGGGATTTTCCATTGTTTTAGTGGCACCGCAGCCGAGGCTAAGCAAGTGGTTGAGTTGGGTTTTTATTTGGGAATAGGAGGGGTGGTAACGTTTAAAAATGCGGGTTTGGCCGAAGCCATTGCCGATATAGATTTAAAACATATAGTTTTAGAAACCGATGCACCTTACTTAGCGCCTGTTCCTTTTAGAGGCAAACGAAACGAAAGTTTTTATGTAATAGAAGTAGCTAAAAAACTTGCTGAACTAAAAAAAATGGGTTTAGCGCAAGTAGCCGAAATTACTACTGAAAACAGTAAATTGGTTTACGGGATTTAGTATTATTCATTTATAATGAAATGTAGTTTCCGATAGCTATCGGAATCCGACACGGGCTAATTAAGAAAATCAAAATCAATTAACCCTTTTTCTTTTGTATAATAATCTATTCCACTAGAATAAATATAATCACTTTCATTTCTTACTAAACCTGCCCTTACTGGGTTTTCGTGCAAATACTTCATTTTTGATTGTAATATTTCATGAGTTGAACATTCAATAGGATGGTTTTCTTGTTGCCAAAATTGATAATTTTTGTTTCTTTTATTTTTTTCTCCCGCTTTTTTAAAAATCCACAACATCCAATTTCTTCTGCTTTCTCTTGTGTTATTTTCTATTGCCTTAATAATGTTGGTTGATGTAAACTTTTTAAAATCTCTCAATACTTCCGAAAGTGTAATTGGTTCTTTAGTGGATACTATTAAGTGAATATGATTGCTCATTAAACACCAAGCATGTATTTGTAAACCTTTATTTGTTTGGCAAAATTTTAAACTTTCAACAACTATATCAGCATATATTTTTCTTGTAAAAACATCTATCCATTCTACTACTGAAAAAGTAATAAAATGTACTGCAAATTGATCTCTTATTTGATATCCTCCTTCTGACATTATTCAAATATATTATGTAAAAAACGAGTTGCAAACTCTTTTTTCATTTAAAATCCGTAGTCCCCTCTGCTATTGCTCAGCTTCAGACTACGGATAGTAAAATTTAGTATTATAAAAGCTAGCATTATTATCCTTAGAGTTAGCGAAGCGCTCTAAGGATTTAAAATGAAATGTAGTTTCCGATAGCTATCGGAATCCGACACGGGCTAATAAAAAGAGTTATAAACTCTTTTTTCATTTAAAATCCGTAGTCCCCTCGGCTATTGCTCAGCTTCAGACTACGGATAGTAGAGTGATATATCTAAACCCATTTTTTTAAATTTACTGTTTGCGAGGTGCAAACACTATCGGTCAAAGTTGCTGTCGTCCTAAAGTGGCAAATAACTTGTTTATATAGGAATGTTTTTCCTAGAACCTTCATATGTTTATCCAGTTTTGGGTTGTTTTAGGAAATTTCTATTTTCAAACATACCTATAATTTTTAACAAAACAAATGTATTAAAAGGCATTAATATTTATACATTATAAATGCTGATAGTAGTTAAATGCGGTTTGCAAAACCGCATCATCTGATAAATTTGCTTATTGCCAATTGCTTATTGTCCATTGCTTTTTCCTTTTATATAAATAAAATAACTATTTGGTTTCGAAAACCTATTTTTGGTGCTAATTCTATTTGGTACATACAAATGACATTAACCGAAAATATAAAAATAGCTTTTACCTCTATTGGGGCTAACAGAACCAGGGCGGTTATTACGGCTTTAATTATATCAATTGGTATAATGGCTTTGGTAGGTATTTTAACTGCCATTGATGGTATGAAACTGAGTATCAATAAAAGTTTTAATAATATTGGTGCCAACACTTTTAATATAAAAAATAGGGGTAACTCAGTTAGGTTTGGAGTGAGTGGTAGGCCACAAAAAAAATATACTGATATTACCCAACAGCAAACAGAAAAATTTGCGCAGCAATACCGTTTTCCTTGTACTTTCTCCACTTCTATTAACGCTAGCTGGACAGCAACTATAAAATACAATAGTTATAAAACCGAACCCAATATCATGGTATTGGGTAGCGATGAAAATTACCTCCAAGTAGCCGCTTACGATTTAGATTATGGCCGTAATTTTTCAAAACAAGATATTACATCGGCTGCAAATGTGGCTATTATTGGCAAAGAAGTAAAAGACAAATTATTTAAATATAAAATGCCAATTGGAGAACTGATTGCTGTTGGTGCGGCCAAATACAGGGTAATTGGGGTACTAAAAGAAAAAGGCTCAAGCATGGGTTTTGGTGGCGATAGAATGGTAATTGTGCCTATTGATAATGCTTACCAAGTATTTTCGGAAAAAAGCATGAGTGCGGTGGTTACAGTTGCAGTTTCAAATGTTACCAATATGGATATGGCGGTAGATGAAGCCATCAGTGTGTTTAGAAGAGTAAGAGGTTTACGCGTAAATGAACCAAATAATTTTGAAATAATGAAAGCCGATAATGTGGCCAATCAAGTGATTGGTCAGTTAAGTTTTATTACCATTGCTGCTACTGCCATTGGTTTTATTACATTATTGGGCGCAGCCATTGGATTGATGAATATTATGTTGGTTTCTGTTACTGAACGTACACGCGAAATTGGTATCAGAAAATCGTTAGGTGCTACACAACAAAACATTAAGAAACAGTTTTTAATTGAAGCGTTGGTAATTTGCCAAATGGGCGGATTGGGTGGAATTATATTAGGAATAATTGTTGGAAATATTGTTACATCATTTATTGGAGGAGGCTTTATAATTCCTTGGGCTTGGATAGGTTTAGGCTTATTTTTATGCTTTGTAGTTGGAATTGCATCAGGTTATTATCCTGCCAAAAAAGCCAGTGAATTGGATCCTATAGAAGCACTTAGGTTTGAGTAACGAGATAATCAACTAGTATTATTCCCTTATCAGTGTAACAGTTCCTTGAATGGCTTTTTTAGATTCATTTTTATTAAATGAATAATTAAAAATATAAAAATAAACGCCTTCTATGATTGGTCCGCCATCGTTATTACTTTGGCCATTCCAATTAATTCCATCGTTTTTGTAGCCATCACTATTTCCTTCAAAAACCTTTGCGCCCCAACGATTAAAAATTTGAATTTCATATGTGGCTTCTCCATAAATATCTATGTCAAAAGCATCATTTATTCCATCATTATTTGGTGTAAATACATTGGGAATATTTATAAATCTAAAATTAGGCAGTATGTATTTACACATTGTATCCAAACAGCCAGTTGAATTACTTACTGCTAAGCATATTTTAAAACTATCGTTCAGTAATTTATAGTTATGGAATGGATTCTCTAAGTTAGAATAATTGCTATCACCTGAATTTGGTTGACCAAAGTTCCAATAATATTTAGCTGCATTGGTTGATTTATTTTTAAAGTAAAAAAGGGGCGATTTGCTATCATCTATTTCAAAATTAGCTTTTACGCTATTGATATAAACTTTATGTATGCCAGTATCTAAGCATAAAATAGGCGCCAATGTTTTAGGCGTCAAGGTAATATTAAAGCTACCCGAATCTTTTATAGCATAATTAAATATGGAGTCAACTCTAGGTTTTAACCCCCAACTATAACCATTGCTCACTTCCCACAAAAATTGGTTGTAAATAGTATCAGCTCTGGCAATAATTTGGAATGGTTCGTCTACGCAAACTGTATCTGGGCCAAATAATTTAATGGTTGGTTTATTATAAACAGTTACAAATATGGGCCTTTGAAAATTATTTAAAGTATCAGGATACAATGCAGTACAATAAACTGTTTGACCTGTTATTTGATTTACCAGAGAATCGGTGCCCAAGAGTAAAATTCTATATTTTCCTGCTTTTACCAAAGAAAAGCCAGTAGTAGAATCTTTGTTGGTAGAATAAATAAAATTATTGGGTCCTGTAACTATCCATTGCCAATTATTAAGTTTTGCTCCTGTAATATTATTTATTTTTAAATTTACAGGACTGCATCCAATGGTATCCCCGCTTAAAAAAGCATATTTAGGTTTTGGCCCTAAAATAGTTAATGGCATATCAACACTATCAATACAACCAGCTAATGAATATACATAATGCTTAACCAGATAAGTATTATTATTTTTGTAATCATGGACAGGATTGGGCAATAGACTGATTTCTGAAGAGTCGCCAAAGTTCCATTTAAATGAAATAATAGTATCGAATTTTGACCAGTTTCCTAATGAATCTATTACAATTGAATTATCATAAAATGGAATAATTTTAGGGGCACAAATTAAATTACTACTTATTGGCTTAATACCAGCCTTTAAATTTACTACGTTAATGGTGTAATAATTATTTAGTGTATCATGGCAGCCTAGACTGTCTTGCCCTATCAGCGAAATTTGATACTGGCCTGCTTTTGCATATTTGTGCTTCGGACTAACCCCATTATATGTAAACATGTTGGTGTCACCAAAATTCCACCAAATTCTTTCTAAATTAGCTTTTGCTCTATCTTCAATTCCCCAATTATTTGTTTCTGTTTTGAAATATTCAAATTTATCTAGAAAAAGAGTTGAATCTTTTAAGCATAGCACATTTTTTTGTTGAACCTCGTTTTTATAAAAGCCAATTTCGAATTTTTTTTCTACCTCATCTACACATCCAATTTTGTTTTTAATGTTAACAATAATTTTAAATAACCCGCCCTTATCTAAATTAATTGTCTTGGGTAAAATAATGGAGTCATTAATACTTAAGGTTTGTGTGGTATCATAAATCTGCCATTCTTGATAGGGCTTGTTGGTATATTTAACAACTTTAAATTTAACATAATCTATGCTATCTTGTATAGAATCCTTAAGTGCAATCTTTATATAATAAGGTGCACATTGAGTTTGTTTTTTAATGTTAAAATCTGCATTTAATTTTTTTATTTGAAACATGTGGTGGTACCATGCGGTATCATAACATTCACCATTTTTAATGATTAATCCTACTGTTACCCATCCTTTAGGGTCAGCAGTTTGATTGTATGTGTGAGTAGTTATGTCAATTAAAGGATTTAAGCCGACCCATTTCATGGCATCTGCAGTTGAATCAAAATTAATCCAAACTTTTTCTCTTCCACAAGTTGGTAATGTTTCTCGATAATTAAAGATAAAAAGAGAATTGGTGCAATTTAATGGCGGCTTACCTGCTCCAGGTGGTGAAGTGTAATAATATAATCCCCTTCTTGAAGGTAAGTTAGGTTTTGCATTTGGCGAAGTTAATATAACGTATGCAGAATCTATATCACTACAATTACGGACCGAATCTGTAATTAATAGCTTAACATTATAGCATTTAATTATTGAATTATCGAACTTATGTTTTACATAAAAACTATCTTTACTGAACCTACAATTAATACCAATATTTATTCCTTTTTTTGTATCGGTTGTGCAAGGTGGTGCAAAATTATCATCAAAATCCCATAGAAAATTTGCACTTAAATTTTTATAAAAAACAGAAGCTTCTGGTGTTGGAAATCTAAAATAAACGGTATCGCTGGTGTTGCATTGGTATTGGTTTACAAAGCTAGATATATTAGTATTCGGCCCATAAATGTCAATAAAAGTATCTAATTTTATTTTACAATTTAAACCATAATAGGCCTCCATTTGAATTTTATACCTTCCTGGTTCAAATGATTTTGTAGAGTCTGCCCCAATATTTATTCCATAGTAAAAATTAAATACAGAGTCTAAAAGGTCATTGTAAGGACTATACAGTTTCCAAAAAATGAAATCATTTAATTTGGCGTCTTTATAATTAAATACAAATGATTGTTTGCTAAAGCAAGCATTTTTAGTGGTGATTAATATTTTGTTGTCTAATATTTTTTTTCCAACACTTGAAAATAAACTTGCTGTATCCATACAGCCATCTTTATCGGTAACAATCAAGCTAGATTTGTAATTGCCTGCTAAGGGATAAGTATAATTAAACGAATTCCATAATAAATTTGATGAGTCGGATACGCCATTCCCGAAATTCCAAACAAACTTTGCTACATTACTTCGGTTAATGGAGGAGGTATTCACAAATGTTTGTATGGTAGAATCACACCTAACAGTATAGTTGGTATAGCTTAATGGTGGAGGTTTAGGCAATATTCGAATACTATTTTTTAACTCAAATCTTGTTAAACATTTATTGCTATCTGTAACTTCTAAAATTAATGAGTAAGTGCCACCCAAAGTATTTTTATAGTTATTATAAATAGTGTCATTAAAGTTAACGGTAGTGTCAAAACCACCATCACCCCATAAAAAGGTTCTTCTTATAATGGGGCTAAGGCTTTTACTTGGGGTTGAGGAATCACTTATAAAAACAGAGTTGTAATTGAAACATTGTAATTGTTTACTTAGTATTTGAAATTTTGCATTGGGTAAAGGCACAACATTAATTTCAGGTCCATTTATTAAACATTGACTATTATTGGTAAACGTAATTTTTAATGTTGGGATGTATTTTCCAACTAAAGGAAAATTATAAGTTGGATTGGATTGGTTACTTGTTATTCCATTTCCAAAATCCCAATCAAATTCCAAAGGAGTAAGTATAGTATCAAAATTACTTTTAAAACTCAATGCATTGTTAAGGCAAACTAGATTTGTACTTGCTGTAATGGAACAATTCTGAGCATTAATTTTGACCCAGTTTAATATGACTGATAATATAATTACCCATGTTTTTAGCATTTACTGTATAATGAACTATAGCTTTATGGCAAGTTCATACACAAATATAGAAATGGATTATAATAAATTTAGTTTAGGGAACTTAATAATATCTTAAATCTTACTAAATTTAGTAATGTGTTACAGAACTGTTTAATGATAACCAACTTGGATTATTTTTACTATGTATAAATGACACTGTTTAAAAAGACATATAAGGAGAGGACAGAAATTAATTATTCTATTGTTACCCAATTTCAATATAAGTAGCACCACCGCCAAATTTTAACGAATCGGCATCTTCAAAATGTTTGGCTAGTCGCTTGTTTTTGGTTAAAAAAGTATGGATTTTATTCTTTAAATATTGGTTTCCAATGCCGTGAACATAAACTATACTTTTCATTTGATGCACGTAAGCAGCCTCCAATGTTTTTATAAATACATCCATTTGTACACCAATAATATCGTTGGTTTGCGTGGTGTAGCCTCGTTCTAATAATTTATCAAAGTGAAGGTCAATAATAGGCTCGGGCTTTTTGCTTAAATCTACTTTTTCAATTACAGTTTTTTCTGCAAAGTCTTTTTGTTTTAATGCATTTAAATTAAGTGTATTAAACTCTTCGTTAAGTTTAAACATGTAAGACTGTTTTTGTAAAAAGAAACAGAACTTTAACGATTGATGAAACTCTTTTGGATTTGATTTAAAAGCTATACTTAAAGGCTTGGAAGGGTTAATATTTATGTCATCTGCCAAAATAAATTGAAACAAAAGTGGATTCCATTTTTCGTAATTTTCTAAATTTAGTTTTAAAAAATTCACGTCCTCTCCACGGCTTAATTTACCGGTTTTGTAAAGATTATAAACCTCTTTTTCTTTTTGGTAAACCACATACAATAAAGTATCGCAAGCATTGTTATGTAAAACACCTTCTACTTCATTTTCACCTAATCGGTTATATGCCCAAAATATGCCTAACGGATTGGTGCTCAACTTAGGTTTTAGTTTGTCTTCAACTTCTTTTTTATCGTTATTTGGCTTTACATCGTCAAAATCAATTTTAACTACTTCACTTGCCATAACAGGTATTTCAAAATCATCTTCTATAGTTACACCAACCAAGTTTTTTTGTTTAAAACTGGTAACTATACCTTCCATATTTTCGTTTACAAACTTTACTCTATCGCCTAACTTCAACATTGTTTTATCTAATTTATTTTGCTTTGCAATATTAAACCAAAAAGCCGAAGTACTTGCATACATTCGGCTTTTTGAATTGAACTAATTTATGTTATCTAATAATTATTTGCCAATTTTTACTGCAAAATAATCTTGCGTTCCATCGGCATTTACCCCTTCTACCAATACAGCACCTTTTTTACCTTCAAAAGCTGCTTTTACATCACTTACGGTAGAAACTGGTTTTTTATCAATATTGGTAATCACAAAACCTGCAGGCACTCCAGCAGCTTTTAAAATACTTTTTCCTCCAATATTTTTTACTTTTATACCATTGGCAATTTTAAGTTTTAATCTTTCATCGCGAGTAAGTGTTTCAAAATCGGTATCTAAAGCTTTGTTAACTTCAGTTTTTTCCGCAGTTTTTAAAGCAGTTTTACCATCTAAACCTTTTAATTTTACATCAAAAAGTTTCTCTTTTCCATCTCTAATCACTTTAATTTTAACTACATCACCTGGATTTTTCTTGCCTATCATTTCTTGCAATTCAGGAGTAGTTTTGGTTTCTGTTCCATCGGCCGAAATAATGACATCATCTGATTTTAAACCAGCATCTTCAGCAGCACTGTTTTCTTTTACATTTCTAACATATACTCCTTTTACTTCTTTCAAGCCTAATTTATCAGCTAAAGCGCCATCAATATCGGTAATTTCAACTCCTAAAACACCACGTTGAACAGTACCATATTTTTGTAAATCATTAATTACTTTGCTCATTAAATTACTAGGAATAGCAAAAGCGTAACCTGCATATTGTCCTGTTTCGCTCGCAATTGCTGTATTTATTCCAATTAATTTACCTTCTTGGTTAATTAATGCTCCCCCACTATTTCCTGGGTTTACCGCTGCATCGGTTTGTATAAACGATTCAATTGGATACTGTTGTCCGTTTCCTCTGTTAATGTTTAAGTTACGGCCTTTAGCACTCACAATACCTGCAGTAACAGTAGATGTAAGGTTAAAAGGATTTCCAACTGCTAAAACCCATTGGCCTACTTTTACCTCATCGCTATTGCCAATTACCGCAAATGGCAAATTGGTTTCTGTAATACGCAATAAAGCCAAATCAGTATTATTATCTTTTCCTAATAGCTCAGCATCATATTCTCGTTTGTCGTTTAAAACTACTTTTATTTTGGTTGCGCCATCTATCACATGGTTGTTGGTAACAATCAAACCATCTTGCGAAATAATAACTCCACTGCCACTTCCTGCTCTTGGGCCTTGCTGAGGCATACTAAATCCTCTTCCTCCAAAAAAATCAAATGGATTAATTTCTTGTGTTTCGTTTCTGCTTTGTGGTGCGTCAACAACTGTTAAAATGTGAACTACAGTTGGAGTTGCCAATTCAGCTATTGCCACAAAATCAGGTCTCTGCCCGCCATCTGACAAACTTGCATACCTTGCTAAGTAATTTTGTGTAAATTCTGTCGCACTTTGTTTACCTCCAAATAATTTGTTTAAGCCAATTGCAGCCAAGCCTCCAAGGCACGCTACTGCGAAAATTAATGTGTACTTTTTCATTTTTCTTTCAATTAAATTTTAGTAAAATTTTATTCATTCAAAAGTTATACCAATTGCGATTGTAAATTATGTTTGATTTTTTTTAAAATATATTCTTTTTAAAATCAATATTTGCCTTAAGTTTTAATACATTTATGAAGCAAATTGTTTTTTTATTTCAAAACATGTTTACTTTTTGTTTTAATCCAACATTTTGGTGGATGAACGGTAAATAAATAAAACTTGCAGCAATCAAAACTTAGTAGAAATTTGCAATTTTAAAAATAAATGCAACACGATAAACATACTTATTACTTCGAAAAGTATTTGCGCAAAGAAATGTCGCGCAATGAAAAGGATGCGTTTGAAAAAAAATTGAATATTGATGCCACTTTTAAAGCAGATTTTGACAAATACGCTTTAAACCATGATTCTATTTTAAAGGAAGAATTAGAAGAGTATTATAATGAGGAGATTATTCCAGATAAACCCAAAAATTATTCGTGGTTATTGGTACTTGTTTCTGTATTTGGCTTGGCTTTACTTATTGATTTTTACGCTAATCAAAAATATGCAGAAACGCAAAAACAAAATCAAACCTACAAGGAGGAAATAGTTACTCGTTTTAAAAACGCATTTGTTGAGCCGTTTAAAAAAATTAGCTTTAAAAAAAGTGCCAAACAGCTTGATACTATTTATAAACAGCTTACATTTAATTCGGAAGAATCACAAGAAAACGATACCGCCACAGTTCAAACACTGGTTGACTCAAGCTTAATTGAAGAAAAAATTATCGATCAGTTTCAGCAAATAATGCGCGATAAAAACCTGGAAAGTAATGTTAAAGATGTTTTTTTGGATGATAGTTTAATGACCGTTGTTGACCTAGAAAAATTCAAAGAAAAATTTAAAATAATAGCAAATTCTACCGATAGTGCATTTTCTGACAGCCTTGTAAATAGACTTACATTGCAATCTTTATCAAAACAAAATAATACAAATAAGCCTTTATTTGTTGAGTTTTGGCAATCACTAGTTGGTTTTAATGGTTATCAGTTTACAGGCAAAAAATTGGTGCTTTATGGTATTAAAAAACCTTTTGATATATTTATTTTAAAACAAAATAATTTGTTTGTACTACACTCCAAATGGGGTGAAACCGCTTTACAAGCCGATAATCAATTACACAAATTTGAAGACTAAATTTTATAAATACCAAGGAACGGGAAACGATTTTATAATGATTGATGACCGAGCCAAAACTTTTGATGCCAATAATCAGCAACTGATTGAAAGTTTATGCGATAGAAGATTTGGAATTGGTGCTGATGGATTAATTTTATTACAAAACCACTCCTCTGCCGATTTTTACATGCAATACTTTAATAGCGATGGTCGCGAAAGTTCTATGTGCGGTAATGGTGGCAGATGTATTGCTCAGTTTGCTAAAGATTTAGGGGTGGTAAAAGATTTTGCTACTTTTTATGCCATTGATGGCATTCATACTGCTTCGTATCAAGATAACTTAGTTAGTCTTCAAATGAAAGATTTAACCCAAATGGAAGTGCGCAATGACCAAGTTTTTGTATTAAATACTGGCTCGCCTCACTTTGTGCAAATTTTTGAATATGATGTTGATACCATTGATTTGGTTAATGAAGCAAAAAAAATAAGGTATAATAATGAGTTTGCTACCGATGGAATAAATGTAAACTTTGTATACATTCATAATTATGTATTAAAAGTTAGGACTTACGAAAGGGGAGTGGAGGATGAGACGTTTAGCTGTGGTACAGGTGTTACAGCTGCTGCAATTGCTTATTCAGTTTTTTCAAAAAATAGCCAATCGGAAATGGAAGTTAATATTCAAACTAAAGGTGGAAACCTTTCGGTAAGTTATTTGTTCCAAAATAATGTTTACACACAAGTGTTTTTAAAAGGCCCTGCCACATTTGTGTTTGAGGGCGAAATAGAAATTTAACAACAATGACATACCAACGCAGAAAAACTAGCACCGTAAAAATTGGTGATTTATACATTGGAAGCGATTTTCCAATTATTCCTCAAAGTATGACCACTACCGATACCATGGATACCCAAAAATCGGTGGAGCAAATTATCAGGATGGTAGATGCCGGATGTCAGTTGGTTAGATTGACAGCGCCAAGTTTAAAAGAAGCACAAAATTTAGCTGAAATAAAAAAAGCACTGAATGCCAAAGGAGTTAAAGTTCCGTTGGTGGCCGATATACATTTTACACCAAATGCTGCCGAGTTAGCTGCTCGAATAGTTGAAAAAGTACGTGTTAATCCTGGTAATTATGCCGACAAAAAGAAATTTGATGTAATTGATTACACTGATGCAGAATACCAAGAGGAAATAGATAGAATCAGAGAAAAGTTTGTTCCCTTAATTAAAATTTGTAAAGAGTATGGAACTGCTTTGCGTATTGGTACCAATCATGGTTCGTTAAGCGATAGAATTATGAGCCGTTATGGTGATACTGCGCACGGAATGGTAGAAAGTGCCATGGAGTTTTTACGAATAGCCGAGGATGAAAATTTTCACAATATTGTGCTTTCCATGAAATCGAGTAACCCGCAAGTAATGGTGCAGGCTTACCGTTTATTGGTTAAAACCATGCACAATAATAACATGTATTATCCATTGCATTTAGGTGTAACCGAGGCTGGCGATGGTGATGATGGTAGAATAAAATCGGCTTTGGGAATAGGTGCTTTGTTGGAAGATGGAATTGGTGATACCATTCGTGTTTCGTTAACCGAAGATCCTGAATTTGAAGTGCCAGTGGCTAAAAAATTAATTGCACGTTACACGCAAATTGAACAAACCAATTATCCGCAGTTAAATTTTAACATTGCTGAAAATAATAATTGGAGTGCTTTTGATTACAAACGCAGAGAAACCAATGAGGTTTATAATTTAGGAGCCCATCAAGTGCCTAGAGTGATTGCTAATTTTAGCAATAACGAAAACTTAATGGCGGAAGATTTAAAACCAATCGGACATATTTACGATGCCCAACTTGATAAATGGCACATGAACGATATTGGAGCTGATTTTATTTATTTAGGAGATAAAAAAGCCAATTTTATGTTGCCAATGGGTTTAAAAGCCATTTACAATGCCCAATCTTGGAATTTGGTAATTGATAAAACCAATGCATTTCCACTATTTACCTCGGCCGATTTATTGCAAAACAATCATTCAAAAGCAAATTCCAGCACTCTTAACTTTGTTCATTTATCTGTTAATGAGTTAACTGAAGAATTGCTTCAAACGGCTAACCAAATGAAAAATGTGGTTTTTATTTTGGAATCAAATTTGGCCAATCCAATGACCGATTTGCGTGCAAGTTTTTTTAAATTAAACGATTGGAACATAAAAAATCCAGTTTTGCTAACTCATAATTACCAGAAAGAAAGTGACGAAGAACAATTTATGTTGCATTGTTCAACCGATTTTGGTGCTTTATTAATTGATGGTTTTGCGGATGGATTGATGTTTAAAGCCAACTCAATTAAAACAGAACGCATGAACCAAATAGCATTTGGTATTTTGCAAGCCGCTAGAACGCGTATTTCTAAAACCGAATATATAAGTTGCCCAAGCTGTGGTCGTACTTTATTCGATTTACAAGAAACTACAGCCATGATTAGGAAACGAACTGATCATTTAAAAGGAGTGAAAATTGCCATTATGGGCTGTATTGTTAATGGTCCAGGAGAAATGGCCGATGCAGATTACGGTTATGTAGGCAGTGGGGTAGATAAAATTACTTTATATAAAGGCAAAGAAGTGGTAAAACGTAATATCGCTAGCGATAACGCTGTTAATGAGTTAATTGAACTGATAAAAGAAAATGGAGATTGGGTAGAGTTGTAATGTTTTTTCTTGAAATGACGTTTAAATGACAAAAATAATCCAACTAACATGATGTTTTTATTGTCTATCCTTTTGTAAGTTACAAATAATAATTATTTTGCCACCCCAAATAGAAATTAATCAAATAAATATAAAATGAAAAAGTTAATACTTTCTGCTTTTAGCATTGGCCTTACAGTAAGTGCATTTGCTCAACAAAATCTAAACCTAAATAATACAGGGATTTTAGATAATTCACCAAGAATTACCACCAAAAACAAAACTACGCTTAACAAAGCTGATAGATCAGAGTGGTACAATCCATTAGATATTTTAGCTGATGGTAATTTTAAAACATATATTGGTTTTATGATGAATGATTCATTAGCAAAATTTGTTGATGATCAAGGAGTAGCTAGCCAAGGAAGAACATTCCAATCTGTTGCACAAATTATTGATCCTAAAGATGCTGCAATTGAAGTGAATCAAGCATTAGATCCAACTATTAGAATGTCTAAGTTTACGAATTATACAGTAGATTCTATCTCTTTTAGATTTTCTTACATCAGAAGAGTAGATTCAACAAATGATAACTTAGGTAATAAAGTTCCTGTTGTAGATACTTTATTTATTTATTACTTCACTGGTGCGCAGATTACTACAACAGCCTCTATTTCTGGTTTAACATCTAAATTTGGTTACGTAGGCTACGACTTTACCAAAAGATGTCCAAGTAATTATACCACAATTGATACAGTGTTATTAACTGAAGATTTTAATACCGGCAAACCAAGCTCAACAGGATGGTCATCGGCTGAATTAGGTCGTAAAGCTCCTGCAGGTTTAACATTTAACTCTAATTCAGGTACTAACAAAAATGGTTTAGTAGCTTATGCTTTACAGTTCAAAAACGGTACTACTTATGACGATACTTATACATTTGAAGACAGAAGAGATTCAGCTTCAATTCCTGCTGGAACGAAATGGGTAAATTACTTCTGTTACAGAATGGGTGCTAATGAAGGTTCTCCTTTGAGTAGTACTTACTTCAATAGCTCTTTATTTGTACCGCAACGTTTTTCTTATGCAGTAACAAACGGTTGGACTGGCTGGTATCCTGGTCAAGGTTTTACAAATGACCAATATTTAGATGCTGGAATTAAATTATCTTCAACTAATTTAAGTGCTAAAGAAGTTCCAAACTCATTTACTTTAGGTGAAGCATATCCTAATCCTGCTAGCAATGATGTTACAATTAAATTTAACTTAAAAGCTAACAAAAATGTAAAAGTGAGTTTAATTAACTTATTAGGTCAAGAAGTAATCAATATTGCTAATGATAATTTTGTTGCTGGATTTAACGAAGTTAAATTTAATGTAGGTAACTTATCAGCTGGTGTATATTTCTACACAATGACAGTTGATGGTGTTAGCCAATCACAAAAAATCATGATTAAATAATTTAATTTAATCAAATAATAAATAACCCCAACAGAACAACTGTTGGGGTTTTTTATTGCCATAAGTTTTTATTTATATCTTCAAAAATCATGTTTAGATATATTTTGATAATGAATAGGCAAGTATTATTTTGCAAGCAGAAATAAAAATCGACAAATGGGAAGAGTATTTGAAAAACGTAAACATAAAATGTTTGCTCGTTATGCTAAAATGAGTAGAACTTTTACTAAAATAGGTAAGGAAATCGCCATTGCCATTAAAGCTGGAAACGGAAACGGTGACCCTGATAGTAACTCTAGGTTGAGAGCAGTTATTGCTAATGCAAAAGCCATTAATATGCCAAAAGCAAATATTGATGCTGCTATTTCGCGCGCAACAAGTAAACAAGATAAAGATTTTGAAGAGGTGGTTTATGAAGGTAAGGGTCCTCATAATATTCCAATGATTATAGAAACCGCAACTGATAACCCAACCAGAACTGTTGCTAACTTACGTAGTTATTTCAATAAAAAAGGCGGACAATTAATGGTGAGTGGTTCGTTAGATTTTCTTTTTGAGCGTAAAGGTATTTTCAGAATAAAAAATGATGGAATTAATCTTGATGATTTTGAATTAGAAATGATTGATGCAGGCTTAGAGGAAATTGAGGATGATGGCGAAGGACATTTAATTTTATCTGTAGCCTTTACCGATTTTGGAAAAATGCAACAAGAATTAGAAGCTCGTAAAATAGAAATTGTAAATGCCGAATTACAACGTATTCCAACACAACCAATGGAATTAAATGAAGAGCAAGAAGCTGAGTTTAATATTTTATTGGATATTATTGAGGAGGATGATGATGTGGTAAAAGTTTACACAACATTAATGTAATTGATAATTTTTACTAACATAACATAAAAAAAGCTGCTCATTGAGCAGCTTTTTTATGTTATAAACCTCTTACTTTAAATACAGAGGTCCAAATTTTTGAACTTTTTGAGCTGCAATTTCTATGGCATATTGAACCGAAATTTCAATATCATTAGTATTTAAATATTGGGTTAAGAATGCAGCCCAAAATGCATCACCTGCACCCGTGGTATCTTTTACTTCCTTAACTTTTAAAGCAGGTTTAAAATGCCATTCGTTTTTATATTTATACCATACACCTTTTGAGCCACAAGTTAAGCAAATAAAGGTAGTGTTTAGCTCATCTAAAAACGATTTTGCGTCTTCTTCTTTTGGGTTTTCCATATTGGTAAATCTTTGAAAATCGTCCATGCTCATTTTTAAAAACGGATTGAGCGACATGATAAAGTTAAAGGTACTTTTTCCATTATCATTTCCCCAAATGGGTTGTGCAAAGTTCCAATCAACTGAAAGTTGGCTGCCTAAACTTACTGCATGTTTTATGGCTTGTAAAATATTTATTCTAGCAGGATTTTTACTCAATGCAAAAGCACTGGTATGAATTATATTTACATTCAAAAGTAAATGATCATCAATAGCTGGAAGTTGTGCATCGGCCATTCTATAAGCAATAAAATCAGGTGTTCCCATACTTTTACCAACCAACACTATAGAAGTTGGGTATTCATCATTTTGTGCAATATGATTGGTAT
This sequence comes from Bacteroidota bacterium, assembly GCA_027491085.1. Classification (GTDB taxonomy): domain Bacteria; phylum Bacteroidota; class Bacteroidia; order UKL13-3; family UKL13-3; genus JAAFJM01. The sequence goes on along the minus strand of JAIXWW010000011.1, from coordinate 22,699 downwards.
TGATACCAATTTTTTCAATTTCATTGGTTAAAAATTTTCCAATATTATCGCTACCAACACAAGCTACTAATTCCGCTCTTTTACCTAACCATTTTACATTTGCGCATAAATTAGCAGGGCTTCCGCCTTGAAACATTTGGAAGTTTCTAGCTTCAGAAAGTGTATTCACATGTTTATGGCTTATCAAATCGGCCAATAACTCGCCAATGGCAAGTACATCAATTTTCATGTAAGTTTATTGTTTTATTTGTTTGATTATAACTATGGGCTAATACTGCTCCTGCTGCACTCCAAGTGCAAAACGGAATTCCAATTGCTTGAAAGGTTAACCCATGTAAACATTCGTTAAATTGCCAACTTTCACCATTAATTGAAGAAATTGCATTGGCTTGATGTATTGATTCTTCTAATTTCAACGCTAGTTGAGCATTATATGGTTGAACAGCCGCAGCTGCTATGCCGTTCCAGACAGGCCAAAGACCTCCATTATGAAACTCGTATGGTTTGTTCCTAAACTCATAAGCATAATTATTTTTTAAAATAGTATAATCATCATCTTTACTTTGAATAGGAGGACTAAATGAGGCTAGAATTTGCTCTTTTTCGTTTAGTTTTTTTTCAATATTATTTACTACAGTTTCTTTTATTTCTTCATTTCCTAGTCCAAGTATTAAAGCCAAGCTTTGGCTTTGTAAATCAAATTGTGTAAAAACTTGGCTTGGAGTAAAACCCATGCACCATTGGTTTTTAGGCATTTGATGGTACATGCGTTCCAATGAAACCGAATATAAATTATTGGTATTTGAATGGTGCCAATAATTTTGTTCAACTACATGTTGAATAGTTTTAGATTTTTGTAAATAACGTTCACAGTTAAATACTTTAGCTGCTAATCGCAATGCATACAATCGCAATAATTGATCAAAAAGTACATAACCTTGTTGTATGTATTCATCGGCCCAATTGGCGCTAATTGGCGAATAAATTAAGTGTTTGCCATTAAACTCCCAAGCCGACATAACTGAAAATGCTTTTTCTACCTGTGTTTTATATTGCCTTGCAAAATCCATATTTTGAGTTTGCTGTGCATATAAACAAAGGCCAATAATTGCCCAACTAGGATTATCAACTCGGCCAACTATTCCTCCATAACTTACATTTCCATTGGTTGCCACATTGGAAGGCATAAAACCATCTTCATGCTGATTGCTAAAAATGGTGATAAGTGTTTGTTTAAATGTTTCAATTAAATCAGACTCACCACTCGCCAATGCCGCAATGCCACAAATAACTCCATCTCTAGTCCAAACCCTTGCATAGTTATCCGTTTGAATGGTACTTGCTAAAAAACCGTTAGCCGATGATGCATTGCGCATGACAGCTAATGCCTTTTTGTAAGCTATGTTTTTATCTAAATCCATTATCTAAATAAATAAACTACTATGCCTGTTAAAACAATTAATATAATACTGTAAACTCTGTAGTTTTGATGCCATTTTAAAGATTTCATCGCGATAGTTTCGCTGGTATAAAGTTCTTTGTTCCAAACTATATTATCAATTTTTTCAGCTGCTGGTTTTTCTGTTAATAATGAAGTTATTACTGTAATTCCAAAGCAAATAGCAAAAATAATTGGAGCTTTAAACAAGAACGGAATTTCAATTACCCATTGTGTATTTAAAGTTTCGGCTATTACCACAAACAAACCCAACAACATGCCAGTGATTAAACCGGTAAATGCGCCTGCCGAAGTGGTACGTTTGTTAAACAATCCTAATAAGAAAACGGCTACAACAGGCGGAGATATTAATGCTAACACGCCTTGCATATAATCCATAAATGAATTGAATTTTGCAATTTGCGGAGCCCATAAAACAGCAATTATCATAAAGAATATGGTAGAAATTTGTCCAACTTTTACCATTTGTGTTCCCGATAAATCAGGACGAACTTTTTGGATAATATCCATACTAATTAAAGTGCTTGCTGAGTTTAAAGTGGCACTTACTGCCGATGCCATGGCTGCTAAAAAACCTGCAATGGTTAAACCTATTAAGCCTATTGGTAAATATTTAAATAAAAGGGTAGGGTAGGTAGCTGAACTATCAGTTAAATTAGGTAAAAGTTTGATGGCCATAATGCCAGGTATTACCAATAAAAATAAAACTGGGATTTTAAGCAAACCTGCAAATAATGCGCCTTTACGACCTTCGTCAATATTTTTTGCACTTAAAGCACGTTGTACAATAAATTGATTATTACACCAAAAATAAAACCCAAGTAAAGGCACGCCTAAAACTAAACCAAGCCAAGGCATACTCTTATCGGTATTGGGCAAAATTAAGTGGGTCATGGTTTCTGATTTTGAATTGGCAATGGCCCAAATTTCGGTCCATGAACCAGCATTTATATAAACAATAACAGCTAAAGTAACTGCCGAAAAAAGTAGAATTAAGGTGTTAATTACCTCGGTTTTCATTACACTTGAAAGGCCACCTAAAACAGTATAAGAAGCCGCAAATAAAGCTAAGCCGCCTATAACTAAATAAGGGTTTACATCTCCTGAAATGAATGAAATGGTTTTATATCCTGCATAAAGTGTTCCTGCAGTATCAATAAATATGTTTCCTATTAAAGTAATAATTGAAAAGTATAAACGGCTACGATAATCGAAGCGCTTTTCAAAAAATTCGGGCATGGTATAAATGCCACTTTTTATGTAATATGGTAATATAAAAATACAAAATATTACGAGAATGATAGATGCCATCCATTCGTAATTAAATACTGAAAGGCCATTTGTATAAGCTCCTCCTGTTATAGCAACTAATGAGTTGCTTGAAATATTGGCTGCAAACATGGATAAGCCAATAACAGGCCAGGTCATTGATTTACCTCCTAAAAAGTATTCTTCTGATGTACTTTTTTTACCTGATTTTATTCCATAAATAATAATTCCGATAATATAAATTACTATAATGGCAATATCTATTTGACTTATGTGCATGTGTTATTTTATTTAATTATAAAAATACAAAAAAGGAAACAAGTACCAAACCATTAGCTATGAACAATGAAAAAATGCTAAGGTTTGATACTTGATGTTTCCTGCTATTTATTTAAAACTACTCTTTAAAATGTTAAACGTAAAGTTGCCGATACAGAGCGACCAGCAATAGAACGAGCGCGAATAATATTAGTTTTATTTTCTTCAATTGAACCTTCTTCAGATTCTGTTATACCTAAACTATTTAATAAGTTATTAGCATTTAAAGAGAACACTAGGTTTTTAGCAATTGAGAAATTAGCGTAAGCATTGGTAATGGTGTAAGCAGGCATTACTAATTTATTATCATCTTGAGTATATGCTGCCATGGTTCCAATAAAGTTTAATCCAACAGCGTGTTTGCCTATTTTATAATTAGCAAATACTGTGTAAATTAATGGAGATTGACGTCTTGGAGCATTACCTTTATTAGCACCAGAAGTAATTTCGGCTTTGGTTATAGTAGCACTAGCTCTTAAATCAAAGTTTTTGTTAAGTGCATAAACACCTTCTAACTCTAAACCAAATGATTGGTAATCGTTTTGAATTACTTTTTGAGTAGTAGCTTCGTAGCCACCTTCTTCGTTTACATTAGCATAAAAACCAGTTACAAAAATACCACCTTGTTTAAATTTGTATTTGTATCCTATTTCACCTTGATTAATTTTATCTAATGTAGCTCTCGCATCGCCATTGGTTAAAATTGAGCTGCTAAATAAAATTCTATCTGCTTTAGCAGTAGCACCGGTGCTGTAACGGCCAAATACGGCTGTAGAATTGTTTAATTTATAATTAGCACCTACCGAGTATGATAAGTAATCGTATTTGTAATTTACCACTTGCGCACTTGTGTGGTTGATTGAAGAAACACTGATTTCGTTGGCAGTAATTTTACCATCATTATTTACATCAATAGTTGATTGAGAAGCACCAGCAAATGAACCTGTAACTTTACCCATATCCCAACGTGCACTTGCATCAACCGATAAGTTTTTAAATTCGTAAGCCACACCTATGTTTGGAGCAGAAATATCGTATTTGGTATCATAGCTTCTTGTACAGCAGTTACCCCAAACAGGCACACCATAAGCGAATTGGCCATTTTGAGTTAATTTAGTTCCAAAAGTATCAATATCTAAAGGGCGAGTTCCATTACCATTTACATCAGCTAAATACGAATTCCATAACCAAGCCATTGAAATATTTTGGTACGATTTGTAAACACCTCCATTAATGGTTAAGTTATCGTTTACTTTTTTCTTTACTTTAAAGTCATTTGCAAATAAGTTGAAGTTTTTAAGTTCAGTATCGAACATATGGATAATCATGGCATTTTGACCAGTGTATGCTGTTCCATCATTGGCATATGTTAAGTTAGCATTTGCCATACTTAAACCCATAGCAGTCCCAACAGCCTTTAACATTTCCGCATTTGAACCAACTTGAGCTGGAAATGGAGCAATAAAACGTCCTGAGTTAATTGAAAATCTTCCACGGTTTTCAACACTCCAACCTTCGCCTAAATCAAATACAAACTCAGCGCCAAATGCTTTTGATTCTGGGTGCATTCCATCCGCTACATCTACATTTCTTCTACCACCATCTACTCCTAAACCATTATTTTGCAAAATATATGGGCTGTGAATAGTTCCTGTTAATGCATCAAAACCATTCATTGATTTATAAGTTGGGTTGCTATTAGAACCACTCACTTCAATAGGCATTGGCATGTATGCAGCAGCTCTATCATTTAAGTATTTTAAGTAAATACGCGCATAACCTTTATTGAATTTTTTGGTCATACTTGCTTTAACTTGTCCACCATTATTAGCATTGTAACCAGCAGTTCTAACACCTTCGCCTAAACGATAAAAACCACCAATATGGAAACTTAAATCTTTTGAAATAGGTGCACCGTAATCAAAATCGGTTCTGTAATTATTGTAGTCTAAACCTAAAGTAGTTGCTACACTTCCACCTTCGGTTGTTCCTGTTTTGCTAATGAAGTTGATAATACCTGCAGGGCTATTGGTTCCTTGTGTAGATGCTGAACCACCACGAATAGCTTCAATTCTTGATACACTTTGATCAGCTCTTAAAAAGATATCAGATGTTCCGAAAGCAATATCGCCAAATTGTAAAACAGGTAAACCATCTTCTTGTAATTGTAAATATTTTGAACCACCTGACGAAATAGGTACACCACGTACGGTAATATTTGTATTACCATCTCCGGCCGATGCTTCAGAACGAATACCTGGAATGGCGCGGAATAATTCTGCCGTTGTTCTTGGTGCTGATTGCCACATTTGATCAGCTCTTATTGAACTGATAGAAACACTTGACTCTAATTTTGATCTTGGGTTTGATACACCGGTAATTACTGTTTCTTTTAATCCTAATGCATCGGCCGATAAAGTAAAGTTTTGAAGGCTATTATCGGCAACAATATTTACTACTGCTTTTTCTTTTTCAAAGCCCATTAAACTTGCTGTAACTGTTACCTCAGTTAATCCTTTTGAATCGAATGACAAAGTGTAATTTCCTTTATCATCTGTACTAACTGAATACTGTAAATCAGGAATGGAAACTATAGATCCAGGTAAGCCTACACCTTTGTTGTCGTTAACACTTCCTTTAATCATTTTTGTTTGAGCTATAGCCATATTAAAGCTTAAGCAAAGCATGAAAAACATGCACACATTTAAGTAAATTCTTTTCATATAAATTTTTGTTTTTATGTAAAACAACATTAGATTCAATGAGTTAAACTTCCTAACGCAACGGAATGCAAACGGTTGTGCAAACGTTTGTTGTTGATAAATTGACATTTTTTTGTCATATTTGAATTACATGAAGAGAGTAACAATCAAGGATATTGCCAAGTATTTGAATATTAACCCATCAACAGTTTCGCGTGCTTTACGCAACCATTCTGATGTGAGCTCTCAGCTTAAAGAACAAGTTACTCAATTGGCGAATAAACTTGGTTATAAACCTAACCATGCCGCCATTAATTTACGCAAAGGAAAAAGTAATACCATTGGTTTAATTATCCCTGAAATATCTACTTATTTTGCTCCTTCGGTAATCAGGGCAGTAGAAGATATAACGCACGATATGGGTTATAATTTATTGATTTTACAATCGAACGATAGTGTGGAGCGCGAAATTCAAAATGTAGAAATTTGTGCTCAACTTGGCGTGGAAGGAATTTTGATTTCGTTAACTAAAGAAAGTACTGATTTGGAGCACTTTTCAGAATTAGCTCACCTTGATACTAAAATTGTTTTTTTTGATAAAACATTGCACGAAGAATATTGGAATAAAGTTACCATACCTGATAAAAAAGCAACAACAGATGCCGTAGTTTATTTAACTCGAATGGGTAAAGGAAAAAAAATTGCAGGAATTTTTGGAGATGAAAGACTTTCAATAACTCAAGATAGGTTGACCGCATACAAGGATACCTTGGCTGAATTAAAATTTAAATACCAAGATAATAAAATTCAATTTGCTAGCAATGCATTAGCAGCTGAACAGTCTTTTATGAGATTATGGAATAGTGATTCAAAGCCACAACTATTATTTATAATGAGCGATGAGATTTTAGAAGGGGTGGCTAAGGCAATTTATAAATTAAAAATAAATGTGCCCGATGAAATTAAAATAGTTGCCTTAAGTGATGGTTACTTACCAAGTATATTAAGTTTTAAAGTACCATATATTCAAACGTCAGGATTCAGTATTGGCTTAAAGGCCGCACAAACGCTTTTTGATTTAATTAAAGGTAAAACTATAGAACATAAAAAACAATATATTGATACTCCTTTGGTTAAATAAGTTGTTTAGGCCAAATAGTTATTAAAATATACTAATAAAAAGTACTACTAAAGTTTTTGAACTTACTATATTAATAAACTTGAAGGTTTTACTTAACTACAAAAACAATAATAATTTTATCATAAAAAATTAGTTTCTGAATATTTAATTAAAAAAATTATTAAGTTAGAAATTGTTATAAAAAACTTTGAAATAGCGATAATAAAAAACTAAACTTTATTATTTAGATGCTTTAAAATTTCTAATATTGTAAGTAAATACTAGCATGAAATACCGATTTAAAACTTGGGTTTTAGTATCTTCTATTGAATTGCCCATAATGGTTCTGTTGATATTGTTGTTTTGATTTAAAATGTCAAAGGTATTTAACATCAATTCTGCAGCATTATTTTTTCCAAATTTATAGCCAAAGCCTCCACTCCATAAAAAGAAATTTTGGTTAAAATTATTACCAAGTCCGGTATAGTAGGTATTTGTTATGTCACTTCTTACTATTAATCCTTTCCAAGGCATTAAATTTAATTTAGCCGCACTTATTTGATAAAAATAATTATTATTAGCATTAGCATTCAGTGTGTTTTCTACCACATTGTAAAAAGCGGTATATGAAATGGTGAAGTCAATTTTTTCGTTGATATTACTACCAAGTGCAAATCCTGAGGTGAGTGTATATGTATTTGCGTAGTTGATTAAATTATTAGTTTTACTTGGAGTTCTAGTATAGGTTGTTCCTAGGTTAATATTTAAATTACTTTTAAGCTTTTTAACTGGAAACCCATAAGTAATAAAACTATTGATATTCCAATAGCCATCAAAATTTTCTGGTTTAATTAATTGCGAACCTTTGCTTAAGACAATATTGTCTATCGTTTTACTGCTGTCTCGAACGGTATAAGTGTTGTTACCAATATAATTTTGGGTATTGTTAGCATTAATAAATAAGTAAAAAGTTTTGCCTTTATCAGGATTTGAAAAACCATATCGAGTAACCAATACATTACTGAATTCCTGTAAAAGGTTAGTATTTCCGGTGCTTAAACTTAATGGATTGGTATTGTCTAACACATTTTGTAATTGATTAATGCTTGGTGCATTGGTATTGGTTCTATAAAAAATTCTAACATTGTTCTTTTTGTTGAATTGATAGCTAATCATAGCCCCCGGAAGTATGTTATTAAAGTTTTTTTGTACAACATTAGGAATAGGTGTTTTTTGAATACCTTCTAGTGATACTAATTGGTAGTTGGCTCCAATCATAAAATTTGTTTTTTCACTAATTTTTAGGCGATAGTTAAAACCTCCTCTTTGAGTGGTAATTGTGTTTTCAAAATTACTAGATAAACTTCCATTTAAAATGGTGTATTCATTATTAACCGAATCTTTATTATTAGTATTTTTATCATTTGTGTTGATGCTATATGAAGGGGAATAGTTTAGCATTAACATACCATTTTTTCCAATTTGTTCTGTATAATTTATAGCTCCCGAATGATTAATGGAACTACCGTTAGTTGTTGTTTTTTGATCCAGTTTATAAACGGAATCATTAGGTAAAAAATAATTATTCTGTGAAAATAAATTAGCATTGCCATTTTTATTGTTTACATCGGTTCCAATATTAAATGAAATGGTTCGACCTTGCTTTGTAAATTTATGTCTATATAAAATATTGTTGTTTAAACTAACTCCTTCGTTTTTAGATGTATTGGTATTAATGGTTGTATTCAGAAGTGAATCATAAAACTTATTACTACCATTATTTGAATTCAAGGAATTGTTGTTTTGAAAACTTAATTTTGGTGTTACAATTATTGAGTTATTGGAATCGAGGTTATACTCCAACCTTAAGTTGATTCGATGGTTATAATTATCTGATTGATTAATGCTTTTTTGGTTATAAACTTGATTAAATCCTTGACCTAAAATAGTTAAACGCTGTAAATCACTTACAGTATTATTATTGGATTGATTGAAAAAGTAGCTGCCTGTAAAATTTAATTTTTTACCCCAATTGTCGCTAAAATTTATTCCAATCGAATTGCTTTTATTGATACCACCTTGATTTCCTACTGCAAAGTTATTGCTAGCATTTCCACCACTACCTCCTTGGCCTCCCATCATACCTCCTCCACCAAAGCCGCGCCCTCCCATTCCTCCTCTTCCTTGATTGCCAGTATTTGCAAGTCCTAATAAATCCTGAGAACCAAAATTTTGTTGATTTATATTATTGCTTAATCCTAGTATAGAAATGCGCTGTTTACCTTTAAAAAAATTGATATTTCCACCTGCAGTATACCTTTCATTAGTTCCTGCTCCTGCATACAAACGTCCAAAATTACCATTGCTTTTTCCTGATTTGGTGGTAATATTCATGGTTTTTTGAGTATTGCCATCGTTAAAACCAGTGAATTGAGATTGGTCGCTTTGTCTATCAAAAACTTGTATTTTATCTACTACTTCAGCAGGTAAATTTTTAAGAGCTAAGGTTACATCATCCCCAAAAAATTCTTTACCATCAATGGTAACTTTTTGTACATTTTCACCCTGAGCTTTTACTGTTCCATTTTCTACGGTTATACCAGGCATTTTGGTTACCAAGTCTTGCACATTGGCATCTGGATTAGTTTTGAAAGCATTGGCATTATATTCTGTTGTATCGCCTTTCTGTTGAGATCTAATTACTCGCTCCTGTATATTAACATCCTTAAGTTGATTTGAATTTCTTGATAAACTGAAGGTTCCTAAATTTTGGATGGTTTCAGTTAATTGGATGGAAATTTCTTCTTTTTTAAAACCAATATAACTAAACTTAATAGTATAAAAACCTTGATGTAATTCATTTGCAATAAACTTCCCTTCGCTATTAGTATTTGTAAATATCTTTTTTGTACTATCTTGTTTACTAATAAACACAACACTTACTCCGGCCAATGGCTGTTTTCCATTTTTTTCAATAACCATTCCCATAGCTTTTTCAACCACTTGCGCATTTATTTTATTAATAATATTTAATTGAATAAAAGCTGTTATTAAAATAAATAAATATTTAAGTTGTTTTTGTTTCATAAATGAGGGTTTTATTAAAGCTATCAAATGTAGAATTAAAAAAAGCTAAAAGGTTTAATAAATTGGTTTGTAGCATTTAATTATTACTATTACTTTCATACAATATTATAATTAAATTGCTCCAAAAAAATAAAATAAAAATGAACCTACAAAATTTGCAAATACTCAAGGAAAATCCAATTGAAGCATTTGTATTAGATAATATTTATATAATTCTATCTGTTATATCAATCAGCTTGTTTGTTTATTACAGCAATAAGTATTATATCAATTTAAAAAATAGTTGTCCAAAGTGTAATTCATCAGATATTTCTAGAATAAAAAAGAATAAATTTTTAAAAATAATTGGACTTGATGATGTAACAATGAAGTTTAATTGTAGAAAATGTAATAATAAGTTTTACGTATTAGGAAATAACAGAGAGAAAAAAGTTAAGGTTTAATCATTTTTCTTTTTCTGCTGCCAAGGTATTTTTACATATTTCATATACCTAACCAAAATATTCTCTTTTCGTGAAATATACCTAGAGGGTTTATTGGCTGTCCATCTTCTTGGGTTTGGAAAACAAGCTACTATTGAGGCAGCTTCTTGTTTGGTTAATTCGCTTGCTGATTTGTTGTAATAGAAATTTGCTGCAGCCTCTGCACCATAAATGCCTTTACCCATTTCTATAATGTTAAGATATACTTCTAAAATTCTGCGTTTATTCCAAAGTAATTCAATACTTATGGTAATATAAAATTCCAGCCCTTTTCTAATCCAGCTGCGACTAGGAGTAAAAAATAAATTTTTAGCAGTTTGCTGACTTATGGTACTTGCACCACGTAATTTTTTTCCTCCATTTATACTGCTTTCTATGGCTTTATAAATTTGTTCAAAATCAAAACCATAGTGCTCAAAAAATTGTAAATCTTCACCAACAATGGTAGCTTTTATCATGTTATTGCCAATATAATCAATTCCTCGCCAAGATTTATTTAACCTAACTTCATCGCTGCCACCTATTTGCTCAACAAGCCTTACTAAATGTAATGGGGTAATTGGAACAGGAACTACTCGGTATAATACAATAAGCATAAAACTATATTGCCAAGAAAGTAAAAATAACTTTAATAACCAGTTTTTAAGTTTAACTAGTTTTGCCTTAAGCGCTTTTATGTGTTTATTATTGTTCAAAATATAAATTGCGCAGCAAGTTTACAAAATCATTATCAAATCTGTGTTTGTTTTATGTACAAAGCAGTGTTTATTTGTATCTTTTTAAAATATAAAAATAAATAGTGATACAAGCCTTTCAAATTAAACTTGCAATTTTCTTCATTTTATTTGCGCTACTTATCGATTCTTATAGCTGGCAGGCTATTAAAGCATTGGTTAGAGATAAATCAAACCTTACACGTAAAATATTTGCCTACATTTATTGGACTATACCAGTAATTGTAACTATTTATTTCATTCATGGACTTTTATTTCCTGGACAAAACAATAATAAATTCATAAAAATTTATTTCAACGGATTCTACTTTGTTATTTATGCATCCAAATTTGTGGTATGCTTATTTTTAGTTTTTGATGATTTGAAGCGACTTTCTAAAATTTGTTGGTTAGGCCTATTCAAATCAAATAAAAAAAATCTGATTGACCCAACTCAAGGCGATACCCTTGAACATATTCATGAAGAAAAAGAAGAAGAAAAGGAAAAAATTAGCCGTAGTCAATTTTTAGCAAGCACAGGTTTGTTGGTAGGTGCTGTTCCATTTATTATTTTGTCGCGTGGTATTATAAAAGGTGCTTACGATTACCGTGTTCGTAGGGTTCAATTATATTTACCTAATCTTCCTTCTGGTTTCGAAGGTGTAAAAATTTTGCAAGTGAGTGATATTCACTCTGGAAGTTTTACTAATAGAGATGCTGTCTATAAAGGCATCCAAATGATAAAAGCAGAAAATGCAGACGTAGTTTTTTTTACTGGGGATATAGTTAATAGTAAAACTGATGAATTATATGATTGGCAGAATCTTTTTGCCGAAATTAAAGCACCAATGGGTGTGTTTAGTATCTATGGTAATCATGATTATGGGGATTATGTAAATACTTGGAAAAGTAAAGAAGAAAAAGATCAGAATTTGGCGGATTTAGCAAATGCTCATAAAAATATGGGTTGGAATTTGCTAAGAAATGAACACATTACACTAACTAAAAATAACCAACGTATTGGAATTATAGGTGTTGAAAATTGGGGAGATAAAGGTCGTTTTCAAAAATATGGCGATGTAGAAAAAGCCACTAAAAATATGCCTGATGTGCCTGTAAAACTATTATTATCGCACGATCCAAGTCATTTTGATAGCATAGTAAGTAAGCAACACCAAGAAATAGATGTTACCTTTAGTGGTCATACCCATGGTTTTCAATTTGGTGTTGAAATTGGTGGTTTTAAGTGGAGTCCTTCACAATATATTTATCCTCATTGGGCCGGATTATACCAAGAAGGCCGCCAGCAATTATATGTGAACAGAGGATTTGGATTTTTGGGTTATCCGGGAAGGGTTGGTATTTTGCCTGAAATTACGGTATTTACTTTAACTAAAAATAGTTAGGGTAATAGGCTGTTTTTGCTAGCCTATTACCTTTATTGGTTGTATTTATTTTGTTTCTAAAACAATGAATGGAACTATCATTTCTTCTAAGCTTATTCCACCATGTTGAAACGAATTGTTATACATGTTTACATGGTAGTTATAATTATTAGGATAAGCCATAAAATCTTCGCCAGTAGCAAATGCGTAGCTAGTACTCATGTTTTGTTTTGGTAAAAATAAGTCAGCAGGATTTTTTACTCCAAATAACTCTTTGGCATTATAGCTTAAATTACGTCCTTGTTTGTAGCGTAAATTGGTGCTTGTATTTTTATCTCCAATAATTTTCACAGGATTTTTTACCCTAATTGAACCATGATCTGTTGTTATGATAACGCGTACTTTTTTCTGAGCTATTTTTTTAATGGTTTCAAATAATGGAGAATGTTCAAACCAACTTGCAGTAATACTTCTATATGCAGCTTCATCTTCGGCTAGTTCTTTCATTACATTCATTTCTGTACGCACATGGCTCAGCATATCTACAAAGTTGTAAACGATTACATTAAATTTGTTATCCATAAAATTAGCTACATCATCTATCAAGTTTTTGCCTGCTTGTAAATTGGTAACTTTGGTGTAGGTAATTTTTTCTTTATAGCCCAAGCGTTGCATTTGTTTGTTAATGAACTCTTCTTCATAAATATTCTTGCCTTCATCCTCCTCTTCATTAACCCAAAGGTTTGGATATAATTTTTCAATTTCACTCGGCATCATACCTGCAAAAAAGCTATTTCTAGCATAATGAGTAGTAGTAGGTAAAATAGTTAAATAAGTATCTTCGCTAATAATATTAAAGTATTCTGTCAACTGGTTTTGAACCATTTTCCATTGATCGTACCTAAAATTATCAATCATAATTAAAAAAGTAGGTATGTCTTTATCAATGGCGGGCATCAGTTTTTTATTAACTACCGTATGACTCATGGCTGGAGTTTGCGCATTAGGCTTCTTTAAAAAATCAATAAAGTTTTTTTCAATATATTTTACCCAAGCATTATTGGCATCGCGTTTTTGCATGGCCAAAATTTCGTCCATACCAGTGTCGCCACTTTTAGCCAATTCTAATTCCCAATAAATTAATTTTTTATAAAGTGCTACCCAACTTTCGTAACCATCTACATCATATAGTTCCATGGCTATTTGCCTAAACTCTTGTTGGTAGTTTTGAGCAGTTTTTTCAGTAACCAATTGCTTACTATCCAAAATGCGTTTAAGCGAAAGTAAAATTTGGCTTGAGTTAACAGGCTTAATTAAATAATCAGCTATTTGATTACCAATGGCATCTTCCATAATATGCTCTTCTTCGCTTTTGGTAATCATAACTATAGGCACTTCGGGCATAATAGCTTTTATTTGGCTCAATGCTTCTAAACCACTAATGCCAGGCATGTTTTCATCTAAAAATATTACATCATAGCGTTTTAGTTTTACTGCATCTACTGCATCCACACCGCTAGTTACTTTATCTACAGTATATCCTTTGTTGGTTAAATATATGATATGAGGCTTTAATAAATCTATCTCATCATCGGCCCATAAAATGCTTGTATTGCTCATTAGTTTTTAATTGTTTTTTGCAAAGATTACTTGTTTACTTAAAAATAAAAATAGTTTGTGTGTTAATTTGGTTTACTTTTATAAAAGGTAAATATAACGCAGTTTTCGGAGTTTTAGTGTTTTTGTTTTATTACCGTTGGGGCAGACCTGCGTAACTGCCCGAAAAAAGGATAAAACCCAAAAGGTTCGATATTATATCTAATCTTCCAAATCAACTAAATTAACTCAATTAACCTATCAACTAATATACCAATAAACCAATCAATTCAAAAATACCCTATTTTTGAACCGTGAATTTACCCAATAAAAAGAAAATCATTAACGATCCTGTATATGGATTTGTAAATATACCTTTTGAACTTATTTACGATTTAATAGAACATTCGTGGTTTCAGCGTTTACGCAGAATTAAGCAATTGGGGCTTTCGTATTTGGTTTATCCAGGTGCTCAACACACACGTTTTCAGCATGTAATTGGTGCCATGAGTTTAACTTTTCAGGCGGTTGAAATTTTAAAAAGCAAAGGCATCGAAATTACTCACCATGAGTCCGAATCGGTTTGCGCAGCTATTTTGTTGCACGATATGGGGCATGGTCCATTTAGCCATACTCTTGAAGGTTTAATCATAAAAGATGTTCCTCACGAGGCTATTTCATTGCGTTTTATGGAATTACTCAATGAGCAATTTGATGGAAAATTAACCACAGCCATTGAAATATTTACCAATAAATACAAAAAGAAATTTCTTCACCAATTGGTTTCTAGTCAACTAGATATGGACAGGCTTGATTACTTGCGCAGAGATAGTTTTTACACGGGTGTGCAAGAAGGTTCCATTGGGCACGATAGGATAATTAATATGCTAAATGTGGTGAACGATGAGTTGGTAATTGAAGAAAAAGGTATTTATTCGGTCGAAAAATTTTTAATAGCCCGCAGGTTAATGTATTGGCAAGTTTACCTGCACAAAACTGTGGTTGCAGCCGAACAATTATTAATTAAAATAATTCAACGTGCGCAATATTTAGCTAGCCATAATGAAACATTATTTGCTACGCCAGCATTGCATTATTTTTTATACCATAAAATTGGCAAAGATGAGTTTTATAAAAACAATGAAGCATTTGATAATTATTGTTTGCTTGATGATGATGATATATTTACCTCAATAAAAGTTTGGTGTAATCATAGCGATAAAATTTTAAGCACTTTGTGCAATATGCTACGTAACAGAAAATTACCAAAAGTAGTGTTGCAAAATGCACCATTTGAAAAAACCACGGTAGAAAGTTATAAATTCATGGCGGCCGATAACTTGGATATTACCATGGAAGAAGCTGACTATTTTGTTTATACCGATTCGGTCCAAAATAAAGCTTACAGTGCAAATAATTTCCACATCAATATTTTATTTAAAAACGGGCAAGTGCAAGATATAGCCGATGCCAGCGATCAATATAATATTGATTCACTAACCAAATTGGTTACCAAATATTTTATGTGTTTTGTAAGGTAAACTAACTAGTTTTATATATATCAAAATCTGGCATAATGCTCAATCCAAAAAGTGCATAATCGTATTTTATTGGATCTGTTTTATCAAATTTCCTGAGGTTTTCGGTTAATTCTTCTACTGCTTTCCAATCGCTTTGCGTACGGCTAAGTAATCCTAATTTTTGAGCAGTTCGTTGCACATGTAAGTCCAATGGCATCATTAATTGACTTGGTTTTATTTGTTGCCAAATGCCAAAATCTACCCCATTATTATCGTTTCTAACCATCCACCTTAAATACATACACAGTCTTTTACAAGCAGAGTTTTGTATTGGCGAAGCAATATGCTTCATAGTTCGATGAGGGACATGGGGTAACGAAAAAAAAGAATCTCTAAAACCATTCAAAGCATTCTCAATGGTTTTATCCTTTGGTTTTAAATGTTTTGAAAATGCTGTTTCTAAACTTTCATCTTTACTATACCAATATTTTAAAAACGAAATAAAATAAAGCAAATCAGTATCGTTAAAAGTTCTATGCTTAAAGCCAAGCAATTTTTTCAAATCTTTATCTTCATGATTTACCACAAATTGATGCGGAGCATTATCCATTCTTGCTAATAAATCAGTACATTTATTAATGATTGTATTTCGTTGTCCCCATGCAAAAACAGCAGCAAACAATCCTGCAATTTCAATATCTTGTTTTTTAGTAAATAAATGAGGTATGCAAATAGGATCTAATTCAATAAATCCTTTTTGATTATAAATAGCAACTTGTTTGTTTAAAAATTCTTTGTGTTTAGACATTAGTTTGGAGAGGCGAATATGCTATAATTAAGACTAAAATAATTTTTTTTTCAAGCTTTTTAGGGTAACTTTCTTATAAAACTTAACCTTCTCATTTATTTCTTTTCAAAACCCTTTTACTTTCATGCTTTGCAATCGCTGATGCCAATCTGTATTCTACCATTCTCACTATCAAATCGCGGGGTAACTCTTTGTCAATTGGAAATTGCACCGCACCTTTCGAGTATTTATAATTACCTAACTCTTGTTCAAAAGCTCCAATTCCAGAGCCTGTAGGATAAAAGCCTACATGATTTTTATAACCAGCAAAATACACTAAACACTCGTGTACCTTGTAAGCAGGCATTTTATAACTTATAATTTCTTCGGCATTTGGAACAGTTTCAATAATAATTTTCCGCAATATTTGTAATTGCTGTTGCACATTGGCTTGAAATTCAGCAATATATAAATCAACTAGGTTTGGGCTGGTTTTGGTCATAATTGAAAAAAATAAGTTCGTAATTTTAAATTTTAACAATCAAATATATAAACCTTTCTCATACTCAAAAAACTTAATTTTAAATGTAAAACTCTAGCTTATATTTGCACACTTTTAAAAATAAAACAACATGACTAAAGGACCTATTTCAAATTTTATTGAAACACACTATAAACATTTTAATGCAGCTGCTTTGGTGGATGCTGCTAAAGGTTACGAAACCCATTTAAATGAAGGTGGAAAAATGATGGTAACGCTTGCTGGAGCAATGAGTACTGCTGAGTTGGGAAAATCGTTAGCCGAAATGATTCGCCAAGGTAAAGTGGATATTATTAGCTGTACTGGTGCTAACTTAGAAGAAGATATTATGAATTTGGTAGCACATAGTCATTACAAACGTGTGCCTAACTACCGCGATTTAAGTCCGCAAGAAGAATGGGATTTATTGGAAAACCATTATAACCGTGTTACCGATACTTGTATTCCTGAAGAAGAGGCATTCAGAAGATTACAAAAACATATTCATAAAATTTGGAAAGATGCAGAAGAAAAAGGCGAACGTTATTTTCCACATGAATTCATGTATAAAATCTTATTGAGTGGCGAGTTACAACAATATTATGAAATAGATCCTAAAAACTCTTGGATGTTGGCTGCTGCTGAACGCAATTTACCAATGGTAGTTCCAGGTTGGGAAGATTCAACTATGGGAAATATTTTTGCTTCATATGTTATAAAAGGCGAATTGAAAGCAAGCACCATGAAATCTGGTATTGAGTACATGGCTTGGTTAGCAAAATGGTATCCTGAAAATTCTGGTGGCAAAGGTGTTGGTTTCTTCCAAATTGGTGGTGGTATTGCTGGCGATTTTCCAATTTGCGTAGTACCCATGTTATACCAAGATATGGAAATGACAGATATTCCATTTTGGAGTTACTTCTGCCAAATTAGCGATTCAACGACTTCTTATGGTTCTTACTCAGGAGCAGTTCCTAACGAAAAAATTACTTGGGGAAAATTAGATATTCATACTCCTAAATTTATAGTAGAAAGCGATGCTACTATTGTAGCTCCGTTAATGTTTGCTTGGATATTAGGCTGGTAACTTTATAATTAAAATTATTAAAATAGCCTTCAATTCATTATGAGTTGGAGGTTTTTTTTGTTTTTTAGCAAAGGAATAACAAGAACATTGTTATTAACTATTTATGTAGTTTTACTCCTTTTTGAAATATGTTAATGGCCTATCATTGCTGGGAAATGAATCGCTTTGGAATAAAGAAATCGTTAATTTATTTGTACTAAATTGTAAAAACTTTAATTATTTTAAATGATGATAAAAGTCATTTAAGTGCGTTTTGTACGAATTGTACTACATAAAGTGCCAAGTTGTAATTTATTTTATTTAGACAAAGAAAAAAGTATTGATATTTATCAAATAATAAAATATCATTGTTTTTCAAAAAATAAAAATATATGAATAAAAAATTACAAAAACTAATCATGCTATTAATTGCCTTTACGGTTGTTCAGGCAAGAGCACAACAAGTATCAGTTACTTCTACTGCTGGTTCAGGATCAGGTTCTGTGGGTGTTTACACATCACTCAATGGTGTTTTTTCAGATATTAATAGTGGCGTATATCAAGGAGATGTAGATATTCGTATCCATTCGAGTTTTTCAATGTCTGCTAGTGCTGTTCTTAATGCAAGTGGAGTTGGGTCTGCATCATACACAACAGTATTGATTAGACCAGCAGATACTGCAACGGTATTGAAACAAATTTCAACAACCACAGCCGCTTTAAATTTAATAGATCTAAATGGTGCTGATAGTGTTGTTATTGACGGTAGAGCAGGTGGAATTGGTTCAACTTCATTACTAGAATTTTTCTATAATGTTAACACCACTGGGGCAAGTACAAATGTAACCATGCGCATAAACAATGGTTCAACCAGAAATGAATTTAGATATGTAAGTTTTACAAATGCTTCTAGTCAAGCTACTTCAGGTGCGGCAAACATCAATATCATAAACTCAAGTTCTGGTTTTGGTGCCAACTCTAATAATACAATTCGTAATTGTAACCTAAAAGGGGCAAGAAATTCAATTATTCAAGATGGAACAAACAATCAAGGAAATGCAACTACTGATAATTTAATTATCATAAATAACTCAATTTTTGATTTTCACTTAGCAGGTGTAAATTTAGGTGTAAACATTGGTTCAGTTACTATTGATTCGAATTTATTTTATCACTCCGCATCATATGCATCTTCTGCTGCTTCTCCAAGAGCTATTTCAGTCGGAGCTACAACAGCCACAACCAGATTGACAGCCAATATTACCAAAAATAGAATTTATGATTTAAAAGCTACTGCTTCAGGGTCTTCAGTTTTTGGAATGTTACTTTCTCTTACCACAAGTTCATCTGGAAATGTCATTAATGTTTACAATAACAGCATTGCTTTAATGCAAACCAATGCCAACGTGAATGCAGCTTTCACCGGTGGATGTAATGGAATATTAACTCAAGGAAATAATCCTGGAACGTTAAATATATACAATAATACTGTAAGAATTGGTGGTGTAAGTTCTGGCTCTACTTCTAGTAATGTTAGGGGTTATTGCTTAATGGTTTTTAACAATAACGCACTTACTGATGTTAATGTAAAAAACAATCTATTTATTAATTCAAGAACAGGTAATACTACCACAGGTGTTGCTAATAATTACCTAGCTGCAATTTATTATTGGTCAACACCACGTTACGATGTAAATTATAATGTATATTCTGGCTCACCTTGGACTTTAGGTGTACCTGCTGTACCTCCTGCAACAGGAATTACAATAACAACAGCGATTCAATGGTCAACTAATGATGTTAACTCATTAACTAAAGTTCCTACTTTTTCAAGTACACAACAACCTTATTTAAGTGGTGCTTCATTAGCTGATGCAGATTTATCTGCTCCAAGAATTACTTCTGTTCCTGCTGATATTGATAATAATACTCGTTCGGCTACTTGTTACAAAGGTGCTTTCGAAGCAGTTGCTTCTCCATTTATTACGAATGATTTACAAGCAAGAATCATTTACACTTATGGTAAAATTCCAGTTGGTACATTAGATAGTATTAGAGTAAGAGTTAAAAACAATGGAATTTCAGCACAAACTGGTTCAGTTATTACTTTAAATATTACTGGTGCTAACCCTGCTACCATAACCTATACAATCCCTTCTATTGCAGCATTATCAGATGTAACATACACTTTGCCTGGTTTCACCCCTGCTAATTTAGGGTATGATACATTAACAGCTACTGTTCCGGGTGGTGATCAAAATACTACAAACGATACTGTTACTTGGATTAGAGAAAATACGTTAAATGCACTAAGTTATACAAGACCCTTTTTAGCAAGAACTGGTAATTTGGGTACAAACCCTCAAGGTGAATTATTAGCTAAGTTCAATACTCCAGTAAATAATTTTGTTAATCAAGTAAATGTTGATTTTAGCAATAACTTTTTTTCACCACAATCATTTGCTGTTGTGATATATGAAGATTCTGGAAGTACTTGGGGACCAAAAATAAATCCTTTGTGGGTTTCATCTACTCAAACTACTGTAAATGGAGTTTATAATTTATCTGTTCCTTCAATTGCAATTAGTTCAGGTAACTTTTATGTTGGAGTAAGACAAACCACAACCAATAATATTGGTTTTGCTTATCAAAATGAAAATCCAATTAGAACACAAAATTTCTATTTTAGACAAGGAGCATCATTTGGTACATTACCATGGAATGATTTCTCTGTTAACGCGAATAATCAATTTAGATTCATGATTGAGCCTCGTTTAAAAATAAATAATGATTTAGGTATAACGGATTTAGTTAGTCCTAGTCTATGCGCAGGTTCAGCCACTACGAGTTACATTGTAAATGTACAAAATTTAGGATTATTAACCCAAGATTTCTCTATTAATCCGCTATCTGTGTATGGAACAATAACTGATCCAAGTAATGTAGTAACTTCATTCGGTCCTATTGTTATTAATTCGGATTCTTTACGTAGTGATGGTAACTTGGGTGTAACCCTTACCAATACATATGACATGAGTGTAGCTGGTAATTATACTTTTAAATCTTGGACTGTAAGTGGATCTGATATCAATGCAATAAATGATACCTTAATGGGGGTTACTAGAACTGTAGTAGTTCCTGTAAGCGCACCATTTGCGGAAACTTTTAATACTAGCACAGCGTTGCCAGCTAATTGGTCAACCAGCAGATTTTTTGGTAGTACTGGTTCAGGCGAATCTGGCTCAAATTCATATAGAATAAATGTTTATAATACATCCACTTTTACTGCTAATGGTGTTTTGAATACACCTAAAATAACTGGAGTAACACCATCAATGAAGTTACGTTTTAAATATAAAGTGACCGATTTTACAGGAGGTGGAGCCACTACACTAGGCGCAACAGATAGTATTAAAGTTTTAATTTCAGCCGATTGTGGAGCAACTTATTCTTATGCATATACAATTTCTGGTGTGAATCATACCCCTACAACTAATTTTACCCCTGTAAATATTGATTTATCTTCTTATGTAGGTGGTGGAAGTAGTTTGTTGGTAAAATTCGTACTTGATTGGTATGGCACTGCAAATAATTCATACGTTGATTTTGATGATATAAGAGTTATTGATTCAGTAAATGATGTAGCTCCAGTTAATTTATTAGGTATATGTTCAAATCTTCCTTTAGGTGCAGCATTAAATGCTACTGCTAATATAGCAAATCTAGGAACCTCAAATGTTGGTAATATAAGGTATGGCATCTCAATTTCAGGTCCTGGTTCTTTTAATGATTTGGGTTTAGCTTCAAACATTAATTCATTAGCAGATACTTTAGTTGCATTTGCAACCTATTCTCCTTTAGCTATTGGTACATATACAGTAAAAGTATTTTCATATGATTCAACTGATAACGATCGTTATAATGATACAATTTATTCAACATTTATAGTATCTGCTAGAGTAAATAGTTTTACTATTAGTAATTTGTCAACAGACTCATTCACTTTAAATTGGACTGCAATAGCTGGTGCAACAGGTTATAATTTAGATGTGGCTACCGATGCAGGTTTTACCTCTATATTAGGTGGCTATAATAATTTACTAGTTACTGGAACCTCACAAAATGTTAATGGGTTAACTTCTGGTGTTAAATATTACTACAGATTAAGGACTTCAAATTCGTGTGGTACATCAATTAATTCAATAACAGACTCTACAACCACATTAACAAACGGAGCCACCTTAAACCTAACCGCATATTTACAAGGCTTATACTTAGGAGGCGGAGTAATGACTTCATCACCATTTAATGCAGATGGAGTAAGCTCACCAACGGTAGCCGATACAATTACAGTAGAATTACGTAATCCAGATTACAGCTTAGCATACAGCGTAAGCGATACCTTAAGCACCACAGGTCAGGCAAGTTTAACTTTCCCAGGAAGTGCAGTAGGTAACAAATACTACGTAGTAATCAAACACCGTAACTCAATCGAGACATGGAGTAGCGATAGTATATTAATAGGTAGTACAACAAACTACGACTTTAGTAGTGGCGTAAGCCAAGCTTTTGGAGACAATATGATAGATGATGGAACAGGCGTATATTTAATATATGGCGGAGATATCAATCAAGATGGCTCAGTAGATTTTGGAGATTACCCAGATTTAGATTT
>JAIXWW010000012.1 GCA_027491085.1 Bacteroidota bacterium | reverse complement strand
TTAGAAGCAAAATAAACTTCTTTTTGATCTTCTGAAGACACAATAAAGGTGTTTCTTATTGGTGATATGCTTTCAAAACCTTGAACATTTAATGAAATGTTATTGGTTGTATTCCAAGTAAAATTGTCAGAAACTTTAATTTCTTTAAAACTAGCCGGTTTTGAAGTATTGGGTGTACTTTCTACGTCTTTTACTTTTGTGCATGAACTTGCTACTACCAAAAGAGCTATTCCTGCAATTAATTTTAGAGTTTTCATTTTAGTTAATTATTTTAAGTTTTGATAATAACATTACAAGATAAAAGCCAATTTGTAAATTTAAGTGTAAGTTGTTTATTATTAGTATTTTGTAGTATATTTATGTTTACAAAATAATGAATTGTTTCCTTTTATGGGAAATTTTTTGTTCAAAATTGGAAGAAACATTATATATGATTACAATTTTTACATAGTTGAATAAAAAAAACTCCTTTTAACTGAATAAAAGGAGTTTTCATATTATAAAAGAGAATTAGTATAAATTATTAGTATCTCTAAAATTTGATAAGTTTAAATACCAATCAGTACTAGTGGTTCCATTGCTTCCAGACCAATCAATAAAATTATTATAACCTTTAGTAAAATCAATGGTTTCTTTCATATATGGTATGCTAGAAGTTACATTAATAGCCCAAGGTAGGTTATTTTTTGTTTTGTAAAATCTGTTTGAACCAGCATTTGTGTTATCATCTGCTGTACCTAATAATGCAGTGTTTACTAATGCACTTGGAGCTTTATCTGCTAAATGTATTTCAGTACCTCTAGTTTGGTTAACAATTAGGTATGGGTTAAATTTAGCTAAAGTTACATCACTTAAACTAGTAGTGTTAGTAGTTGTATTGAATGAAATGGTCATTCTAGTAGTATCGTTTGGCACCCTTACAGCACTTGGATTGGTGTTAACTCCACCTGAACCTCCACCTTGAGGAATTAATACCTTAAAAATATTTGAAACTACAATAAAATGAGCATCTGTTTGAGCAGCCTCCGTGCCATTGGCATTAAATGTATGCGGGTTTGGAGTAAAAATTTTATTACCAGTTACACTTGTAATTTTTGAATTAACTAAACCATCAAAACTAAATGCAAAACCATTAGGTCTACTAGCACCAGCAGCTCTAGATACAAACTCAGCTTTAATTTCAACTACATTATTAGCGGCATTGGTAACTCTGTTTATTTTGTAATCAACCACAAAATCATTAAAATCATAATCACCTAAAGTAGGCCATAAATCTTCAAACATTAAGGTTGAGTATCCCGAAGCTGGAAATACATTATTATAAGCTCTAGCAGCATCATTTGGATAAGCATCATCGCTATCTTGAACACCATCATTATCAGCATCCACAATTAAAGCTTTTGGCAAACAGCCATTTGATTGATTAGACCAATAAGTTCCTGGAATAACTAAATCATCAGCAAAAGCTCTACCAGAACCTCCAGAACCAATAAAACTTATAATTATTTTATATGCTTGATTCGAATTTGCAATAGCTGACGGAATAGGAACAGTTATATCTTTAACCCAAATATCCAGTGGCGTTGCAAAATTGTATGTGTAAAACGCAGTTCCAGTACCTTCTTTTGTTGAACTAATTGCATTGGCATCATATGGCACATAGGTAAAAACTATTCCTCTACTTGTACCACTTGCATTTTCTAGCCTAGTTTTCATGGTAATATTTCCACTACCAGGTTTAAACCAAGGCGTTTTAACCCAACAAGCCGAAGTTGATAAATTAGTAAGTTGGTTTGTACGCATACTCCAAAATCCATTTATTCTAAATTCAAGGTTGGAGTAACTTACTGAGCCGAAAGCCCAACAATTTCCTTGTTCAATTGATCTATTACCCGACTCACAATTCAAACTCAATGTTTGCGATTTTGAAACAAAACCTGTTAAAGTAATAATTAATAAGATTGCTATTTTTTTCATTGCTTATTTTTTTAAAATGTTTATTCTACTACCGGTAAAAGGTAATCAAAGTTAATGTTTTTAGCGTTTACATCTAATACTTTTGAAATGGAACCGTAATTAACTCTGATTTTTTTTACATTAGCTGGTAGGTCAAAATTTGCTGTAAAATTTTCACTCATCAAGTTGTTTGAAGCAAAGTAAACCTCTTTTTGATTTTCTGATGAAACTATAAAAGTATTTGAAATTGGCGTAATACTAGCAAATCCAATAACATTTAATTCAATATTATTTGTTGTACTCCAATTAAAATTATCAGCAACCTTAATTTCTTTAAAATTATTTGCCTTTGGGCTAGCCGTTGGTACATAATCTGTATCTTTTAATTTTGTACAAGAACTAGCAGCTATTAAAATTGCAATTCCAGATAATAATTTAATATGTTTCATTTTATAAGTATAATTTAGTTTAATATTTAAATATCAATAGTAAGTCCAAAAGCTGTTTTTGGTTTAAACATCTTTAAATCAATATATTGAAAAATTGTTTTATTGTTTAAGTTTCAAGTTGTTCTCTTTTTGGGATATTGTAGTGTCAATTTGAAACTAGGCTTTAAATTTCCCTTTTTATAACTAATATTATAAAAAAATACTTCTAAGTTTACTTTATAAGTATAAATTCGCCCCACTATTTTAAAAACAAAAAAAACAATGCAAGAAGTTTATATTGTATCGGCTGTGCGTACGCCAATGGGTTCATTTGGTGGAAGTCTTTCAAGTTTAACTGCTACTCAGTTAGGTGCTAAAGCCATTAAAGGTGCTATTGAAAAAGCTGGAATTACACCAGAAATGGTTCAAGAAGTATTTATGGGTAATGTATTAAGTGCTGGTTTAGGTCAAGCGCCTGCTACACAAGCTAGTATTTTTGCTGGTGTACCAAATACTGTTCCTGCTACTGTAATTAATAAAGTGTGTGCTTCTGGCTCAAAAGCTATTATGCAGGCAGCTCAAACTATTATGGTAGGTATTAACGATGTAGTTATTGCTGGTGGTATGGAAAGCATGAGCAATGTGCCTTATTTGTTAGATAAAGCTCGTAATGGTTATAAATTAGGCCACGGAACTTTAACTGATGGTTTGGTAAAAGATGGTTTGTGGGATGTTTATAACGACTTCCATATGGGAAGCGCTGCTGAATTATGTGCTCGCGATATGAAAATTACCCGCGAACAACAAGATGATTTTGCCGTTGAATCATACACACGCGCTGCAGCTGCTCACACTGCTAAGAAATTTGATGCAGAGATTGTTCCTGTTGAAATTCCTCAACGTGGTAAAGACAGCATTATGGTTACAACAGATGAAGAATATACCAAAGTTAATTTTGATAAAATTAGAGGTTTGAAACCTGTTTTTGAAAAAGACGGAACTGTTACTGCTGCTAATGCTTCTACATTAAATGATGGTGCAAGTGCATTGGTATTAATGAGTGGTGCTAAAGTAAAAGAATTAGGTTTAAAACCATTGGCTAAAATTTTAGCATTTGCCGATGCTGCACATGCACCTGAGTGGTTTACTACTGCACCTGCTTTAGCTGTAAATAAAGCATTGAAATGGGCAGGAATTGATATCAAAGATGTTGATTTATTTGAATTAAATGAAGCGTTTTCGGTAGTAGGTATTGCTAATACCCAATTATTAAATATTGATCCAGCTAAAGTAAATATATATGGCGGTGCTGTAGCAATTGGTCATCCACTTGGAAGCAGTGGTTCGCGTATTGTTGCTACTTTAGCTCATGCTTTACAACAAGAAAAAGGAAAAATTGGAGTAACAGGCATTTGCAATGGTGGAGGAGGAGCTTCTGCTATTGTTATTGAAGCTTGCTAACTTTATATAAAGATTCAAAGATTTGGAGATTTTTTGATTTTAAAATTTAAATATTAGAAGATTTCAAAATTATATAATTAAAGGTTGGACGAATTAAGTTTCTTTCAACCTTTTTTATTTTCGGAATTGTGATTTTTTTTGGACTCTAAAGGTTGAAATATTTTTACTAGTTTGTTTTACAATCTAATCCAATCTAGTGCATTTTACAAACTACACTTAGTATTTTACGTAAGGTCATTTTCCTAAAGCTATCGGTACTCACAGCAACTCATAAAACTAATTGTTTGAACTATAATTTTGTTGCTTTGAATGATTAACATAATTGCTACCCATAAATAAAATCAAATGCTATATAACAGCGACATTTTTGGAACAAAACTAACACAGCAATTACCTTTGCCCCAAGGGTAATACTTATTACTTGTTGGTGACGATTAGTTAAACAAAAATATGCGCGAAGCAAAAACTAGCTATCCAATAATAATCTATCAATTTATTTTATTGGTCTCATGCCAATAGTATTTTACAGCAATAAAGGGCAAAAAGATGACTAGGAATCCAAACATCCAACAATTCAAAAATCTTTAAATAAAAAAATCAACTAAACTCCAATTACCCACAAGGAGTGGCTAATTCAAAAAAAATGATATTTTCGCGAGCATGAATAAAAAACATCCTTTAGGCTTACCCTTTTTATTTTTTACCGAAATGTGGGAACGTTTTGGTTATTACTTAATGATTGGTATTTTTCAATTGTACCTAACCACCTCTTTAGAAAAAGGTGGTTTAGGCATGGCTAGGGGAGAGGCTGCCGATATTTATGGCACTTTTATAGCCTTTGTATTTTTAACTCCATTTTTGGGAGGTTTATTAGCCGATAGAATTTTGGGGTACAGTAAATCTATATTTTTAGGAGGTGTTTTAATGGGGTTAGGCTATTTAGGTTTGGCCATTCCGGGCACTACCTATTTTTATATTTCCTTGTTTTTAATTGTTCTTGGAAATGGTTTTTTCAAACCCAACATTTCTACTCTTTTAGGTAATTTATACAACGAAGAAAAATACAAGCATTTAAAAGATTCAGGGTACAATATATTTTACTCGGGCATTAATATTGGTGCTGCTTCATGTACTTTTATTGCTGCTTTTATGCGCAATAAATATGGTTGGAGTTATGCATTTGGAACAGCGGGCATAGGCATGTTTGTAGGTTTAATAGTTTATTATATTGGTTTAAAAAACTATAAGCATGCCGATGTATTAAAACCTGCCCAAAAAGAAGATATGCCCATGTCAAAAATATTTGCCACTGTTTTTTTGCCAGCTATCATAGTAGGTTTGGGAGCGTGGTTTATTCCAGGCGATATTTTTGGTAGCGATAGTACTGATGCTTTCATTTTTGGAACTATTCCAGTTGTAGTTTTTTATGTAGGTTTATACGTAAAAGCTAGCCTAGCCGATAAAAAACCAATTGCTGCATTGTTAACTATCATGCTAGTCTCGGTTATGTTTTGGGCTGTGTTTAAACAAAATGGCACAGCTTTAACTACTTGGGCTCAATATTATACTGATAGAGCTACACCCAATTTTGTGAAAAGTACAGCCGAAAATTTATATTTGGTAGAAAAAGTAACCAATAAAGTAGATTCTGTAGAAGCATTTAACGAAAAATTTTCGGTAATTAAGGAAAATGGAAAAGTTAAAAAAATATGGGATAAAAATGTGTATTTTAGAAATTTACAACCTGCATTAACCCCTGCTGAAAATACCGAAATATCATTATTCAACACCGAATTATTTCAATCAATTAACCCGCTTTGGGTAATTATATTAACCCCTGTAGTTGTGGCATTTTTTGCGTTTTTAAAACGCAAAAAATCAGAACCTAGCACTGCTTCTAAAATAGCTTTTGGCTTACTAATTTCGGCTTTAAGTACTTTGGTAATGGTAGCTGGGGTTATTTATTGTAACAATGGTGCTGAAAAAGCATCGGCATGGTGGCTTATAGGTTGTTATGGAGTTGTCACAATTGGAGAGTTATTTTTAAGTCCAATGGGTTTATCACTGGTTTCAAAATTAAGTCCAAAAAGATTAACAGCACTTATGATGGGAGGTTGGTTTCTATCAACTTCTATCGGTAATAAACTTTCGGGTATTTTGGCTAAAACATGGGATAATTATACCGATAAAGCCAATTATTTTTTAGTAAACTTTGTTTTATTGGCATTTGCTACCATTATTATGTTTATGCTTTTAAAGTGGTTGAATAAAATTTTGAAAGAAAATATAGAATAAAGAAAACCTATTTTATTATTTCCAATTTTTTAAAATCAACTAAAGCTATACTTAAAGCAACAAATGAATAAATGGTATTTATTATACACAGCGCCAAGAGCTGAAAAGAAAGTAAACCTCGAATTAAATAAACGAGGTTTTGAAACTTTTTTGCCATTACAATTAAAATTAGTTCAATGGAGTGACAGAAAGAAAAAGGTAGAAACACCATTATTTAACTCTTATTTATTCATAAATACTTCCATTAGTAATTATTATGAAATATTAAATGTAACTGGTGTTGTTAAGTTTGTTAAATTTCAAAACCAACCAGTTGAATTATCCGAATCACAAATAGCACTTATTAAACTAATGGTAGCCAATTACGATGATTTGGAAGCCATAGAAGAAGTATTTGAACAAGGAGAAGCAATCAAAATTATTGCAGGTCCGCTTCAAAATCAAATTGGTGAGCTTATAGAATATAAATCTGCTAAAAAAGTATTGGTTAAAATTGAAAATACAGGCTTTTCATTATTAGTTAGTTTACCTAATAATATTATCAGAAAAGTTTAAACAATAATTTATGGATTTATACTTCAATATCATTCTTCGCTCCTTAGCTGTTTATGTTTTTATTATTTTAGCCATTAGGTTATTTGGCAAAAAAGAGCTTTCCCAATTAAGTATTACCGATTTGGTATTAATTTTATTAATTAGTAATGCAGTTCAAAATGCCATGGTTGGGCCCGATTCATCGCTTTCAGGTGGACTAGTAGCTGCTTTAACACTATTTGTTTTGAATTATTTAATTAAAATAATATCATTTAAAAGCAAAGTATTCAGCAAGGTTTTAGAAGACGAACCTGTTATGTTGGTATATAAAGGTTTTGTGAAAAACAAAAATCTACAAAATCAAAAAATAACCATTGAAGAATTGGAAGCTTTAGCCCGCGAACATGGTGTAAAAAGTATAAAAGATGCCGAACTCATTATGCTTGAAAAAGATGGTAGTATCAGTGTAATATCAAAAGAGTTAAAAAACCAAACCATACATAAGCGCAAACGCCTAAAGAAATATGGAGATAAAAGTATAGGCTAAACCAAACTGCCCAAAATTTACGAAGGCTGCTTTAAATATATAAAGCAGCCTTCTTTTTTAAGTATT
Organism: Bacteroidota bacterium; assembly: GCA_027491085.1. Taxonomy (GTDB): domain Bacteria; phylum Bacteroidota; class Bacteroidia; order UKL13-3; family UKL13-3; genus JAAFJM01. The sequence continues at coordinate 227,725 of JAIXWW010000012.1, read as the reverse complement.
TAAATATTTTTTTTCATTGATTAAGGCAAATTTATTGCCAACAAATTATCGTTTTATTTTAACCAAAACTGGCTTTACATTTATACGTGTTTTCATTATTTGGTTAACTACCATAATAAACGAAATACTTGCAGCAATTGTTATGATGAAGGTTGTCATAGTTTTTTTTGTTTTATAATTAACCTGTTGCAATCAATTAACCATAATTCCAATACACTGATAATTAATACATTAATTTTTTATGTCTCACCTAAATCCATCCAAATTGGAGCAACATTGTTTCAAAATGAAACTTTTGTAATGTTGAATTATTAATATTGAAAGCTGAATTAGAGTTGCTGAGCGAAGTCTTATAGCTACCAAACGAAACATAAGTTAGGACGTTCTAAAAAAATATATCCAAAACAAAAAAGGCTACTTTAATCCTAAAGTAGCCTTTTCTATTTATAACTTACTAGCTATTATTTTTTACCCATATTGTTTAAATCAACACCACGACTTTTAGCCATGTCTTCCAATTTTTGTTGGAATTTTGATTTAGTAACTGGTTTCTTTTTATTTTCTTGTAATTCACTGTGTAGTTTCTTTTCATCTACAAAACCTTTAATAATCAATTGCTGTGCTATGGTTACCAAGTTACTTACAAAATAGTAGTAATTTAAACCTGCTGCAAAACTATTTAAGGTAAATAAGAAAATAACTGGCATAAACATACCCAACCATTTCATTTGACCCGTAACACCTGTAGCTTGATTATTATACATAGCATAAGCCACCGATGAAATAGTCATTAACAAAGCAAATAAACTTACGTGGTCGCCATAAAACGGAATAGTAAATGGTAAGTTCAATACATTATCGAAGGTTGATAAATCTTCAGCCCAAAGGAAACTTTGTTGGCGTAACTCAAAAGCAGAAGGGAAAAATTGGAACATTGCAAACAAAATAGGCAATTGTAATAGCACAGGAATACAACCACCAAATGGATTTACACCCGCCTTTTTATACAACTTCATATTTTCAGGTTGCATCTTGGTCATATCGCCATCGTATTTCTCTTTTATTTCATCTAACTCAGGTTTTAATAAACGCATTTTAGCAGCACTCAAATAGCTTTTGTAAACCAATGGCAATAAAGCTGTTTTAATTAATAACGTTAATAAAAGAATAATGATACCAAAGCTACCAATATATCTACTTAAGAAATCAAACACATTGATAACAATGTACTTATTCACCCATCTAAAAATACCCCAACCTAAAGTTACAATGCGTTCTAGCGAAATATCTAATTTTTCTAAAGTTTTATAATGGTTTGGACCATAATAAATTTTCATAGCAAAACTTTCGTTTGCAGTATGGTTATAAGGAATGGTTAACTGAGAGCTAAATTTACGTAAGTTGGTTTTGTAAGGATCGTTTTTAGTTTCTAAAACAGCATCAGTAAAGCCTTTATCAGCAATGATAGTTTGGTTGAAATACTGTTGTTTGTAACTTACCCAATGTACATTGCTGGTAATATTCTCTTTGTCTTCTTTACCTTCCGAAATTTTAGTAGGCTCATCATCTTTTATTCTATAAAAAATGGTTGAAACACGCTCTTCAGCTTCGCGTGTTTTTTCTTGTACTTTTAAATTTACAGCCCAATTTAAATCAATACTGGTTTTGTTGCGTTGAATTACTTTTTCTAAACCTACTAGGTTTAAATTATATTTCAACATATTGTTATTTTCATCAAAAGCATATAGTTGTTCAATGTATTGGTTATTGCCAATATTTACCTTCATGCTGATGCTTTTTTTATCATCGGCTAATGTTGGTGTAAAATACAAATCAGTGGTATTGATAATTTTATTATCAACTGTCGAAAAATCGAACGATTGAACGTTTTCAGCACCATCTAATAAAACTAAATCTTTCTTTTCGTAAGTTTTGTATTTTTTTAATTCTACACGGTAAATACGTCCACCTTTATTACTTACAGTAATTTTTAATTCTTCGTTTTCAATGGTAGAAAATTGTTCAGTTCCTTTGGCATAAGCAGCAAAAGTTCCAAATGTTTGAACAGCCATGTTCGAATCGTTGGCAGCAGTTAATACTGCATTGGTTTTGGCTGAATCAATAACTGTTTTAGCTAAACTGTCTTGTTGAACTTCAGCTATTTTTAAACTATCTTGTTGACGTTTGTAAGCCTCTATTTCTGCATCGCTAGGTTTTAAAAAGTAAGCCCAACCTACTAATAAGGCCAAAATTAGCGAAAAGCCAATAATCGTATTTCTATCTAACATATTTTTTTAAAAGGATGCAAATGTAATAAGTTACCTTGTTTAAAAACTTAATTTACATTGCAAAGCAAAATTATTAATTATTTAATTTTAAATTATTTACCAATAAACTCAACGTTTAACGCATCGCCCCAAAGTTCTTCTACTGCATAAAACTCACGTTTTTCAGTTTGGAAAATATGTGCTACTACGTTAAAATAATCCAATAAAACCCATTCGTTATTTTCTAAACCTTCGCGGTGCCAAGGAGTTTCGCCTGTTAGTTTTTTCACTTCTTCGTCCACACTATGAGCAATAGCTTCTACTTGCTTATCGCTATCGGCATTACAAATTACGAAAAAATCGGAACTAGCACCACGCACATTGCGCATATCTAATATCTTAATATCTTGTGCTTTGCGCTCAAACATTCCTTGTGCTACAGCCCAAGCTAAAAACTCGGTTGGATCGGTTATTTTAGGTGTTTTTGTGGTTTCTTTTTTAGCAGTTTCTGCTTTTGAACTCACTTTTTTGGCAGCTATTTTTTTGGCTACTTTCTTTGCAGCTACTTTTTTTGCTGGTTTTTTATCAATGCTCATCTTCTATTTATCTTATCTATATTGCGCGCCAAAAATAGCTTTTAAAAACGGTTTTAAAAATTTGTTCCCAATTCATTTTAAATATCATTTCATAAATCAGGTAAATTCTACCAATAATTACATCAAAAACCTGGATACAGAAAATGGTTTGGTGGTTTATACTGCCCACCAAACGGCAGGAAGAGGAATGGCAAGCAATACGTGGGAAAGTGAACCCAATAAAAATTTGTTATGCAGTATTTTACTTGAATTTCATTTTGTAAAAATTGAACATCAGGCGTATATAAACATGGCTATTAGCATTGCTTTACAAACTGTTATAAAAAATATTACACAGAAAAACTGTTTTATAAAATGGCCAAACGATATTTATATAGAAAACAAAAAAATAGCCGGTATTTTAATTGAAAATGCCATTCAAGGAACTGTTTTAAAACAAACCATTATTGGAATTGGGCTCAATGTAAACCAAACTGTTTTTGAAAATAAAAATGCCATTTCGCTAAAAAATATTTTAAATCATGATTTGGAAATACAAGCCATTTTACACCAACTTACTGATGAAATAAATATTGTATATCAAACACTTAAGCAAAGTAATTACAACGAAATTGCTGAACAATACAACCAACTTTTATACCGAAAAAATGAAATTTGCCAATTTATAGTCAACAACAAAATATGCCAAGGCACCATTGTTAATGTAAATAATTATGGTTTATTGCAGGTAATAATTGATAATAAGTTGCTAGAGTTTGCGCATAAGGAAATTGCTATGATGAATTATTTGTGAAATGTGAGTTGAGAAGTGTGAAATGGGAGATGTGAAATGAGAAAAGAAATGAGAATTAAACCAAATACTTCGAACTATGAACTTCAAACTAAGAACTAAAAACTACGAACTAAAATAAACGTGAAAAACATTTGTATTGATATAGGAAACACACAAACTAAGTTGGGTATTTTTGATAAGTCTGAATTGCTCGATACTATTTTGCTGCCTGCACTTACCACAGAGTTACTACAATCTATTTTAACCAAATACGAAATTACACACAGCATAATAAGTAATGTAAACAATAATTTAGAGGCTGTAACTCAGTTATTGCAACAAAAAACCAATTATTTGCCTTTTAATCATTTTACCAAACTACCTTTTATTAACCAATACCAAACACCACAAACACTTGGTTTAGATAGAATTGCACTTGCTGCTGCAGCAACTAATTTTGCCGCGGAGCAAAACATTTTAGTAATAAGTTTAGGCACTTGTGTAACCTTTGAATTTTTAAACCGTAACTTAACCTACTTGGGCGGAGCTATTTCGCCAGGATTAAATATGCGATTACAAGCCATGAACCATTTTACAGCCAAATTACCTTTGCTAAACTTTAGTGAGCCAGCTCATTTTAATGGAAATACCACCGAAAGCTGCATGCAAAGCGGTGCTTTCTATGGCATTTTAGCCGAAATAAACAGCAGAATAGAATGGTATAAAAACCAATTTGGACCAACTGAAATACTATTAAGCGGTGGCGATTGTTTTTTGTTTGAAAAACACCTAAAAAATGCCTTATTTGCAAGTCCTTATTTAACTTTATTCGGACTCAATAAAATATTAACCTACAATGTATAAAGCCCCTGCTAGGCAATCAAATATATTAAACAACAAAATAAGCTTAAGTTTATTGCTTTGTTTTTTATTCCAAAATTTTTACACCAATGCTCAAAACCTTTCGCAAAGTCCATATTCGTACTTTGGAGTTGGCGATTTACAATACTATGGTTCGGCCACTTTAGGTAATATGGGACAAGTAAGCCAAGGTATAAGACATGGTTATGATTTAAATAATTTAAATCCCGCATCATACAGTGCTTTAAAACAAACTAATTTAGAAGCAGGTGCCATGCTAAGTAATGGTACTTTGAAAAGTGGCGGTTCACAAATTAATAGCTCATTATCAGGCTTAACTTACTTTAATTTTGGAACCACCATTTCCAAGCGAGGAGTAGGAGTAGCTTTTGGTGCAGCTCCATATACTGCTTTAGGTTATGATATCAAACGTAATACTCCCATCCAAACTGATACTGCTGGAATTATCAATGCAACCACAACTCAAACAGGGGATGGGGGATTGAATAGAGCCTATATTGGTATTGGTGCAAAAATTAACAATAATTTTTCTGCAGGTGTAAATTTTGGATATATATTTGGACAGAATAATTCTAAAATTATTCAAACTGTTCCAACAGATTATTTTATGTTCAATTGGACTCAGGAGAGTAAAAATTATATCAATGGTTTTGTAATTGAATATGGTTTACAAGCTCATTTTGATAGTGTAAATATTAGTTTACCGATTTATAAAAATATAATCGATTCAAATGGTTTTGAGAGAAATAAATTCACAACTTCTAAAAAATATCCAATAACCATAAATGCTGGATTCACAATAAATACCGAGACAAATATTGATATCACTCAAAGATATTCATTTAGAACTCTTTCTAGAGGCGGTATTGACTATTCACGAGATTCTATAAAAACAGACGACAATAAAACAGGTAATATTACCATTCCTATGAGTTTACAATACGGAATTGCATTTACCAATAATTACAATTGGACTATTGCAGCCGATTTTGGAACAACTGCATGGAGTAATTTTAGTAGTTTTGGAGTAAATAGGGGATTACAAAATTCTTGGTTTTTTAAAACAGGCGCATGTTGGCTACCTGATGTAAAAGAGGATGCTAGAAATTATTTTAAACGTTTAGAATATAGAATTGGTTATAGAATTGAACAATCAAACATTATGTTAGACAATCAATCGGTTAATATCAATGCTTACAGTTGCGGAATTGGCATACCAATTGCAGAAAGAGATAGAAACAGAAAATTTTCTAGGGTAAATGTTGGCTTTGAATATTTAACTAGGGGCGCAAATACTAATTTAATAAACGAAGAATACTATAAGTTTACTGTTGGAATTGTATTTTCTGATAAATGGTTTATTAAATATAAATATGATTAATTTTTCTTTCAAATTCAGAACTATTTTAACATTCAGTATTATTACCAGCATTTTAGCTTGCAAAAACGATAATATAGAAAAAATACAAATATTAACTGCTTCCGATAATTTACCAATAGAGGTTGGAACAAATATTTTATTAAATTATACCGATTCGGGCCTTGTAAAAGCGAAAGTATTCGCACCAACCCTCGAACGTTTTGATAATGATAAAAGTAATCAATCCATTATGAAAAAGGGCATCACTGCCTATTTTTACAACAATCAAAAAAAAATAACCAGTTACATTAAATCAAAATATGCCATACGCGATGACAGAGCTAGAACCATGACTGTTAAAAATGATGTGATTGTGGTAAATATTAAAGGTGATACTCTTAGAACAGAATTACTTATTTGGGATGAAAAAACCAATAAAATTAATACCAATGAAGCTGTTAAAATTACTACTCCTGATGAAATTATTTATGGAGATGGTTTAGAAAGTAATACAGAATTCTCTCAATACAAAATATTTAAAATTAAAGGAATAATTAGTTTAAAAAAATGATGGATAAGTGGATTTTAAGAAATTGGCTTGTGCTTGCTATAATATGCCTTTTAGTAGGTTTTTATATTTCCATTTTCGAAAACTTTGTAGAAGGAAAAGCCTACTTATACTTTATTCTTACCATTGTTTTTACATTTGTTTGGTTAAAGAAAAGGGGCAGTTTATAGTTCTATAAATTCCGCGAAGAACTAAAAATAAAATACAAGCCAAACCACTATTAAAACAGGTAACAAATACGGAATACTGTATTTATAAATATATTCACCAAAACTTGGCATTTTTACACCCGCTTTATCAGCAATTGATTTAACCATAAAATTTGGTCCATTTCCAATATAGGTCATTGCTCCAAAAAACACTGCTCCTGTTGATAATGCAGAAAGAAAATCAATATTATTTGACTTTAAAAATAACTTTACATCATTTATATTATCAATACTAAAACCAAATTTAGATAATACCACTGCAAAAACATTTAAGTAAGTTGGTGCATTATCTAAAACCGATGAAAAAATACCGCTAAACCAATAAGCTACGCCTACAGTTATTTGATTACTTATTAATGGATTTTGTGCACGGTGTTCTAACCATTGTAAAGCTGGAATCATAGTTAAAAAAATACCAATAAAAAGCCATGCCACTTCTTTTATAGGTTCAAATGAAAATTCGTTACTTTCCATAGCATTTTTATTACTAAACTTAAAACAAAAAAATGCTGCACTTAGTTGAATTATTTCCCTTAAATATGATATTTTTTTACCTTCCATATCAATATGGGGTAAACCATCTATAAGATTTGGATCAATAAAAATACTTATAATTCCAATGGCAAGCCAAACAAAATTACGTTTCCCATTTATTAAAATCTTATTGGTGTAATGTGAACTTGTATCTACATCATCTAACTTGGTATTTTTTCTATCTACCAAAAAGAATATAAATAATAGGAGGGAAATAGCTAGGATCCATTTGGGTAACAAATGTATAAAAGTCCATTCAAATGGTACACCTTTCAAATAGCCCATAAATAAAGGTGGGTCTCCAATTGGAGTTAATAATCCGCCTAAATTAGATACAATAAATATAAAAAATACGATATGATAGGGTTGAAGCCTGTATCTATTAATGCGCATAAAAGGCTTTATTAAAAGTACAGAAGCACCTGTAGTTCCTAGTAAATTGGTTAAAATAGCAGCTAAAAATAAAAACAAAATATTGGTTAAAGGCTTACTTTCTGCGTCAATAAATGCATAAATACCGCCACTTGCCACAAATAATATAGTAAGTAAACTAATAAATGAAATATATTCTGCAATGGTTTCTAAAGAATGCGAAAAACTATCCATCATCAACCCATAATATAAAAAGACAACTGCTCCCAAACCAACACTAACTTTTTGAAAATGATGGTGCCAAAACTTACTTAAAAATATAGGGCCAATTGCAATTAAAAGTAATAGTATAACAAAGGGAAATACCAAAAATAAAGGGGGAAGTTGATGCATTATTAAAATTGAATGTTTGAAATGTAAATATTTTACTTAATTGCAAATAAATTAACGCAGCAAATATGAAAAAACTATTCGTAATATTATCTTTTTTATTTTTAAACACCTTTGAAGTTCAACAAATAATTGCCAAACCAAATTTGTGCTTTCAAAATAATATTGAAGAAGAAAAAATAAATAAACTTATTTTATTTATAGAAAAAAGCAATGCAGTTTTTATTCGAAATGGTAGTGAATATGAAGCCAAAGAAGCTGCTGAGCATTTAAAAATGAAAAGGAAAAAGGCTGGTAATAAAGTAAAAACAGCTAAAGATTTTATTGATCTAATAGCAAGTAAATCATACATGAGTGGGGAGGCCTATAAAATGAAATTTAGCAATGGGTCTATTATTAATACACGAGATATGCTATATAATGAGTTGAGAAAACTAGAACGTAATACAAAATAAAAAAGCCGACCTTGATTATTAGGGTCGGCTTTTTTATTACTTGTTATTTTTTTCTTTTTCAAACTTTTCAGCATTTTCAACAAACTCTTTGATTTGGTTTGCTGCTATTCGCTTTGCTATCACTTTTTTATTGCTATCTAATATGTAAAGCACTGGTGTGCTGTAAACATCATAGTATTGTCGGAAATTTGTTTCATTCAATGGGTCATAAACATTTAATTTCCATGGTAATTTTTGTTCAATTAAGTACTTTTTCCAATCATCTACACTTTCAGTTAAACTAACTGAAAATACATCAAATCTTAAAGGTAATAATTTAGGGCCAATTTTATCTTTAGTTTTAATTTTTGAAAGTGCTAAATTTTTTTCAATTACATCCTTATTTAATTCATTGTATGCTTCTACTACTTTAGGCATTTCTTCTTTACAGTGTCCGCATGTAGCATTCCAAAACATAACAAGTGTATATTTAGAATCCATATTATAAAGTGCATGATAACGATTGTTAGTGTCTAGCATACTTAAATTCTTAGCTTTTACACCTATTAAGTTATTGCGAAGTTTATCACACTTATCTTTCATTTTCCAAATTAATAAACTATCAACCCAATAAGCTTTTCCTTTAGCGTAGTAATTGTCAATTAAGTGCACAAATACAGCATCCATTCCCATGTATTGAGATGCTTCGTAATGGTTTGTGGTCCAAAATAAGCAAAATTTAAAATTTTCTTTTCCTTTACTAGCTTGCTTTAGCATCAAATCAGCACCAACAATAATACTATCAGGAATTTGAGGTACTACTTTTAACATATAAGTTTCAAATTTTGGAAAAAAAGTAGGCGTTCTCGTGATTCTTTCATCCGAAAAATCAAAATTATCAAAGTAATGAGTTTTATAATATTGATATTGGAAATTAGAATCAATTAAATCACCTTTTTCATTCTTAGGAGCTTCAGGTACATCAATTTCCTGCATCATTTTAAAAATTTTACTAATTAAAAAGGTCGGATTTGCCTCTAAAATTCTTTTTCGTTCAGCATTTAAATTAGTCATCAATAATTTGTACTCTGACATTAATTTATCTTCCTCTTCCTTGTTTTTATTTTCTTTAGCAGCTTTTATTTTAGGTTCTAAAATACTTGCTTTTCTTCCAACTGTGCTTGTAAATTTAGTGTATTCAAAAAAGGCAACATTTTCAGGTGAGTTTGTTATTTTCATGTTTTCAATGATACCATTGGTGTCTGTTTCTAATGAAAAATGTTGTTCGGTAACTATAAAATCAAAAAGTAATGATTTGTCAGCAGTTGCAATTAAATAAACTCCACCTTCTAAGGTTTTGTTATCTTTAAAAATCATTTTACCTTTAGCATCTGTTACTGCACTGTCTCGCAAATACTGTTTATCGCCAAAATAATATCCTAAATAAAACATCTTATTGGGGTATCCTTTCAAAGTTATTGAAATTGAATGACCTTGAGGCTGATTTGTTGGAACTTTTTTTGAATCTAGTTTTTGTGCAAATATTGCACAATTGAATACTGAGAATAAAATTAGTAATGATATTTTTAAAATACGCATAAGTATATTGTTATGATTTCGGGGTAAAATTAATAAAAATATAAGCCCATACACACAAGTTAATAAGTTTAATAAATTTTTAAGTTTAGTAATTTTCCTAGTCGTTATATAAAAATAGTAAACATCATAAATTTTACATTTGTTAAAGCGCAAGTGTTTAATAGATTTGCCTTTCAAAAAAAACTAAACATAGAAAAGAATAATGAAAAATATTACAGTAATTGGTTCTGGAACAATGGGGAATGGTATAGCACATACATTTGCTCAATTTGGCTACCAAGTAAATTTAATTGATGTTAATGAAGTTGCTTTGCAAAAAGCATTGGCTACCATTGCTAAAAATCTTGATCGTCAGGTTGCAAAAGGCTCCATTACAGAAGCTGATAAAACGGCTACTTTAGCCAATATTACTACATATACCAATTTAAAAGATGCTGCAAGCAATGCAGATTTAGTAGTTGAAGCGGCAAGCGAAAATATGGCTATTAAATTAGATATATTCAAACAATTGGATGAAATTTGTCCAGCTCATACTATTTTAGCATCTAACACTTCGTCAATATCAATAACTAAAATAGCAAGTGTTACTAAACGCGCTGATAAAGTAATAGGTATGCACTTTATGAATCCGGTTCCAGTAATGAAATTGGTTGAAGTAATTAATGGTTTTAAAACAAGTGAAGAAGTTACTGCCACAATTATCGAATTATCGAAAGCAGTTGGTAAAATTCCTGCTTTGGCAAATGATTACGCTGGTTTTATTGCAAATCGTATTTTGATGCCAATGATTAACGAAGCTATTTTCTGTTTACAACATGGAGTTGGTTCGGTTGAATCAATTGATACTGTTATGAAACTTGGTATGGCTCATCCAATGGGTCCATTACAATTAGCTGATTTTATTGGCTTAGATGTATGTTTAGCTATTATGAATGTACTACACGAAGGTTTAGGCGATCACAGATATGCACCATCGCCATTATTGGTAAATATGGTTACTGCAGGTAATTTAGGAGTTAAATCTGGGGAAGGTTTTTATGTTCATACAGCAGGTAGTAAAGAGTTAGTGGTTAGTGATAGATTCAAAAATCATAGATAATATCCAAAAACACCTTGCACTTTTAATCAGTTGCAAGGTGTTTTTTTTATTAAAACTGGTTAGTTCTTAACAGAACCAAAGTACAAGCTTCAATGGGTTCAATATTATTTTGAATCAATAAATTTTCAAATTCCTTATTTTCGGTTCCGGGATTAAAAATTACTCGATTGGGTTTTAAACTCACTACCTTATTAAAATAATCGGCTTGATTTTGCGGCCCAACATACAAAGTTACAGTGTCAAATTCTTCATTATTAGGCCATTCAGTTTGTATTTCGGTTTCATTAATCATTCCTTTTTTTAAGCCAAATGCAAAAACAGGATGTTTGTATTCCTTGAGCATTTCAGTTGCCAAGTAGGCATATCTATCAGGATTAGGGCTTGCACCTATTACTAAAGTTTTTTTCATATTCAAAAATAGCAATCCTATCCTGCATTTTGTTATTTTCGCACACAAATTTTTATAAAACAATTACAATTATTCATTAATGAAAATAAGTTATAACTGGTTAAAAGATATTATTGATATAAATTCAACTCCTAACGAAGTAAGCCAAATGCTTACTGGTTGCGGATTAGAGGTAGAAAATGTTGAAAATTACCAAAGCATTAAGGGTGGTTTAGAAGGCATTGTTATTGGCTTTGTTAAAGAAAGAGAAAAACATCCAAATGCCGACAAATTAAGTGTTTGTAAAGTTGATATTGGCACAGGCGAAGATAAACAAATTGTTTGCGGAGCACCTAATGTGGCCGCTGGTCAAAAAGTATTGGTGGCAACAGTTGGAGCTACTTTATACCCAAGCAAAGGAGAGCCTTTTAAAATTAGCAAATCAAAAATTAGAGGCGAAGTGAGCGAAGGAATGATTTGTGCTGAAGATGAAATTGGTTTAGGTGAAAGTCATGATGGTATTTTAATTTTACCCGATAACTACGAAGTAGGAAAACCTGCATCTGAATATTTTAAAGTTTATAACGATTTTGTTTTTGAAATAGGCTTAACAGCTAATAGAGGCGATGCTGCCAGTCATTTGGGTACTGCGAGAGATTTAAGGGCAATTACAAATTTCGAAATTCGAAATTCGAAATTCGAAATTCAACATATAGATTCAAAACCCTATGCTGTTTCAATAGATGATACTGAAGGTTGCAAACGTTATACGGGATTGAGCATTTCAAATATTGAAGTAAAACCTTCGCCTGAATGGATGCAAAACAGATTGCGCGCCATTGGCATTAGCCCTATTAACAATATTGTGGATGCTACCAATTATGTTTTACATGAATTAGGACAACCTTTACATGCTTTTGATGCTGATAAAATTAAAGGTAATCAAATAATAGTGAAAAAAGCCGTAGCTGTCAGTAAATTTACTACTTTAGACAAAGTAGAACGTACCTTAAAAGGACACGAGTGCATGATTTGTGATTCAGAAAAACCTTTGGCATTAGCAGGTGTTTTTGGTGGATTAGATTCAGGAATATCCGATACAACTAAGAATATATTTTTAGAAAGTGCTTATTTTGATGCAGCAACCATTAGAAAAGCTGCAAAAGCGCATGGTTTAAGCACCGATGCAAGTTTTAGATATGAAAGAGGAACTGACCCTAATATTACTGAAATAGCCTTAAAACGCGTTGCTAATTTAATTATCGAAATAGCTGGTGGTAATATTAGTTCAGCAATCATTGATGTTTATCCAGCCAAAATTGAAAATACAATTATTGAATTTTCGTTGACCAAATCAAATCAATTAATTGGAAAAGAAATTGAAAAAGAGAGAGTCACACAGATTTTAACTGCTTTAGATATTGAAATAATAGCTGATAAAGGTGATGTATTAATCATTTCAATTCCTCCTTATCGTTCTGATGTTACCAGACCTGCAGATGTTACTGAAGAAATTTTACGTATTTATGGTTTAAACAATATTGAAATTGGAAACGATATTAAATCAACCATTTCATACAACGAAACTGAGCAAAAAGTTAAACTAAAAAACAACTTAGCTGATTATTTAAGTGCAAATGGTTTTAACGAAATTGCTACTAATACCTTAACAAAATCGGCTTATTACAGCGAGGATGAATTGCAAAATGCAGTTAAAATGTTGAATCCGTTAAGCAGCGATTTAGACATTATGCGTTTAAATATGTTGCCAAGTGTTTTAGAGGCTTTGCAATACAATAATAACCGTAAATTAAGCAATTTAAAGTTTTATGAGTTTGGCAAAACTTACTTTAAAGGCAATAAAACCGAAGCTGGTGGAATTAATTTACTAGAAAATTATGTGGAGCAATCGCACCTGGTTTTAGCTATGACAGGCTCTGTTGAAAGCGAAAATTGGAATCAAAATAACAAGCAAGCTAACTATTATATTATCAAAGGATTTGTTCAAAATATTTTAGCTAAAAGTAAATTAACTAAATTGGAGTTTGTTTTAACTGAAAATTCCAATTTTGATTACGCTGTTGCGGTAAATTATAAGCAAAAACAAATTGCTATAGTGGGAACCGTAAATCAAAAATTAGCTGATAAATTTGATTTAAATGCGCCTGTTTTTTATGCTGATATCAATGTTGATTTATTAGTTGAATTAAACAAAAACGAAAAAACTACCATTAAGTTAGTTCCAGCGTTTCCAGCAGTTAGGCGCGATTTAGCTTTGTTGATAGATGACGCAATTAATTATGCGCAATTAGAAAAAATTGCAGTAAAAACAGATAGTAATTTAATCAAGCAAGTAAATGTTTTTGATGTATACAAAGGCGATAAAATAGAAAGCGGTAAAAAGAGTTACGCTTTAAGTTTTATGCTGCAAGATGAAAACAAAACCTTAACTGAAGAGGAAATTGACTCGGTTATGAAAAAATTAATTAAGAACTTTGAAAAAGAAGTTGGAGCTAGTTTAAGAGCATAAAAATTTATCGAAAACTGAAAAATGAATCAAAATTCATTGTTAACAACTGAAATAAAACTGAAAGTTTTAAAGCTGCTAGCGCAAAATAAAAAATTGAGCATTAGCAATATGGAGTTAAAAAATGAAAACGAGGAATTAAAAAAATTTATACAAAATCAAAAAAATAGTATAGAACAGTTAGAAGATAACAATAAAATTATTAAACTTGCGAGTGAAATGCATTTATCAGATTTAGAAAAAAAACAGTTGAAAAAAGAATTAACTGAAAAAATAAAACTAATAGATGAATGTATAAAAATGTTAAGCACTTAAATTACTTAACAGTTTGAACGAAATATCAATAAATATCAGGATAGCTGGGCGCAAATATCCGCTAACCATTGCCGCAAGCGATGAGCAAAATATTAGGGCTATGAGCAAAATGATAAACGAAAAAGTGCAAGCCTATGGCGAACAGTTTTCGTTAAAAGATAACCAAGATGCATTGGCCATGTTCGCTTTAGAAATAGCTGCCGAGTATCAAAAAATGAGTTTGCAATTGGAAGCAAACACGGAGCAAACTAACAAAGAATTGCTTGAAATAAAGCAACTATTGGCTTCTGTTCAACTGTAAAAGCTAGTTTTAGCTGTTTAACTTTATCAATTGTAACTAATTGTTACTTTTGATATTATGAATTAAAACAAAAAGTTAAACCAAAAACAAATGGAAATTTATTTAGTAGTAATTATTGCTATGCTTACATTTGGTGGAGGAGCTGTTGTTGCATTTATTGTAAATAATAATTTGCTAAAAAACAAAGCCAACACCCTAATTAAAGACGCAGAAGCACAAGCCGAAATTAACAAAAAGAAAAAAGAGCTTGAAGCCAAAGAACGATTTATTCAATTAAAATCGGAACACGAAAAAGAAGTAAACAAACGCAACAGCGAGATTGCTCAGAACGAAAACAGACTGAAGCAAGTTGAAAACAGCTTAAAGCAAAAAACAGAGGCTGCAACAAAAAAAGATGCTGAATTAGAGCAAATCAAACAAACTTTAACAAAACAACAAGAAACAGTAAAGTTAAAGCAACAAGAAGCCGAAAAAGCATTATTAAACCAACAAAAGCAATTAGAGAAAATTGCTGGTTTAACTGCCGAAGAAGCTAAAAAACAATTGGTTGAAACTTTAACAGATCAAGCAAGAACTGAAGCCTTAAGTAGGGTTAAAGATATTGTTGACGAGGCTAAATTAACAGCTAATAAAGAAGCTAAAAAAATTATTTTAGGAACTATTCAACGTACTGCTGCTGAACATGCTATTGAAAATGCCATCTCTGTATTTAATATAGAAAGCGATGAATTAAAAGGCCGTATTATTGGTAGAGAAGGAAGAAATATCAGGGCATTGGAAGCTGCTACCGGTGTTGAATTTATTGTAGATGATACCCCAGAAGCAATTATTCTTTCATGTTTTGATCCAATTAGACGCGAAATTGCTCGTTTGGCAATTCACCGCTTGGTTACCGATGGACGTATTCACCCAGCGCGTATTGAAGAGGTAGTAGCTAAAACTAAAAAACAAATTGAAGATGAAATTGTAGAAATAGGCGAACGTACTTGTATTGATCTAGGAATTCATGGTTTACACCCTGAATTGATAAGAATGGTTGGTAGGATGAAATACAGAAGTAGTTATGGCCAAAACTTATTAATGCACAGTAGAGAAGTAGCAAACTTATGTGCTACCATGGCAGCCGAATTGGGCTTAAATGTAAAATTAGCTAAACGTGCAGGTTTATTACACGATATTGGTAAAGTACCAGATGACGATGCGGAAACTCCACATGCATTATTAGGTATGAAATTAGCCGAAAAATATAAAGAACATCCTGAAGTAGTAAACGCTATTGGTGCCCATCACGATGAAATTGAGATGACAAGTATGTTATCGCCAATTGTTCAAGCTTGTGATGCTATAAGTGGAGCTAGACCAGGTGCAAGACGTGAAGATACTGAAAATTACATGAAACGATTAAAAACATTGGAAGATATGGCTTTAAGTTTTAAAGGTGTAGAAAAAGCATTTGCTATTCAAGCTGGTCGTGAATTACGCGTAATGGTTGAAAGCGAAAAAGTAACTGATGAAGAATCAGAAATGATTTCATTACAATTATCTAACCGTATTCAAACTGAAATGACTTATCCAGGTCAGATTAAAGTAACTGTTATACGCGAAAGAAGAGCAGTAAATTATGCTAAGTAAGCAAATTCAATTAGTTATTATTAAAAACTGTAAGCACATGAAACTGCTTACAGTTTTTTTAGTTTTGATGCTTTTTAGTTTTAAAACAGCAAACGAAAACTTTGAAAAAATTAGTTTTACCATGCAAAGTAAAAAATCGGTTAAAGGCAAACTAATTGTAACAAATGCAGATATATTCTACAATGTTGACGGTAAAATGGTTACCCATGTTTTATCTCCAATTGAAACAATTGTAATTAATAACTCTAAAGGCGATTTAAGTATTTATAATCCGTCAGAAAATTCTGTTTACAAAGATTTTAACTACATGCAAAGTACCGAAACTTCTACTCTATACTATTTTTTAAAAGATAAAAATAATGAGTTAGGACTTCGTAGTTTAGGTTTTACTTTAAAAGGTACAAAGTTTGAAAATGGTTATATGATTACAACTTGGATGCCTTCTACTAATTACATGAAACTTTTTAGCTCAGTTGAATTAGTTTACCAACAAGGAAAACCAGTTTTCACTAAGTTCATAAACAATAAAAATCAAGTTATCAAGCGTAGTTATTATTACAATTATTCAAAAGTATTCAATATCAATTTTCCTTTGGCTATTACCAATATTAATTATTTTGAAAATGGTGATTCAACAGTAGAAAAAACAGTTTTTTCAAATATTAAATTGAATGGAAATGTAAGTAATTCTTACCTTAATTTTATTATTCCTTCAAATGCAAAACTTATAAAAATTGAGAAAAAATGAGGTTCTTTCTATTTATTTTTTCAATTATTGTATTGAAAGCAACAGTTTCTGCGCAAATATCAAGTTCGGATTTGTTATTAATTAAACAAAAAAATGAAAGTGTAATTCCTAAAAAAAATATTAGAAAATACACCAATTTAAGTAAGAATAAATGGCAAGCCTATAACCCGATTAATTTAACATTTTCAGGACTAATGTTCTTTTATCAAAATGTGCTTTCAAGTCAAGTTAATGCGGGCTGTATTTATTCTCCATCATGCAGCGAATTTTCAAAACAATGTATAAAAAAACATGGACTTGTTAAAGGCATTTTTTTATCAGCTGATAGGGTTCAAAGATGCAATAGAATAACAGTCTTAGGTTTGAATATTAGAAATTTAAATTCTCAATTTAAGTTTCCTGATAATCCTGAAGAATATAGTTGTAAACACTAATGAGTATTAAATTCAAAATATTTTTTTTGCTTCTTATGATGGGTTTATATTCGAAAGCCCAAAGCCAATTTGACTATATTTTTTATAAAAGTTTAATCAATCAAAAGGAACAGGATTTAGCTCTTCTTTATTTAAATAATTCATTACCAATAAATGGCCTAATTCAAAAAGATAGCATTCATTTTCTAAAGGGAATTCAATTTTATGAAAAAAAACAATTTGATTCCTCTGTAATAAATTTACAACAAATAAGTAATTCATCACCTACTTTTACTCACGCTAAGTTGGTTCAAGCTATTGCATTAGGTTATTTAAACAAGTCTGAATTAGATATTTCTAAGAGTTTAAATGCGGTTTCAAATAGCGATTCCGTTATTAAACAAATTAAAATATTACTACTAGCTTCAAATGCAATAATTAATAAAAACTATTCCAGTTATGATTCTTTAATAGTTCAAATAAATGACTCATTGTATTTTTATAGTTCATTACAAACTACTTTGAACAAATGGAGTAGTAAAAGAACTCAAAATGAGAAAAGTGGTTTTGTGGCAGGAATGTTTTCAGCAATCATACCTGGTTTGGGAAAAGTATATGCAGGTAAAGGTTTTGACGGCCTTAGTACATTTTTTACTCATGTACCTTTGGTATTTATACTAAATGAAAGTTTACAAAATTCAGGAGTAAACTCTGGTCGATTCATAACGTTTGCATCCATAACATCCTTATTTTATATTGGAAATATATTAACAAGTTATCATGACGTAAAAATAAGTAGAAAGGAGGTTGATTTTGAAAGAAAAAATGAAGTACTACTTCAGTGTAATATTATGCTGCGTAACTATTTTAATTAATGCACAAAGCAATAATTTAAATAATTTACAAACTGAACTAGATTATGAACTAAAAATTTATAAAA
Organism: Bacteroidota bacterium; assembly: GCA_027491085.1. Lineage (GTDB taxonomy): Bacteria > Bacteroidota > Bacteroidia > UKL13-3 > UKL13-3 > JAAFJM01. The sequence goes on along the minus strand of JAIXWW010000012.1, from coordinate 209,379 downwards.
GTATAAATAACTTAGATAGTTTAAATTTACTGTATTTTAAAAAGGCTATTTATCTAAAGGAGCAAAAAAAATATGATGAGGCCATACAAACTTTGAATAGAATTAATGAAAACGATTTATCAGATTCAAGCAAATTTATTCTTTTTTACGAGCAAGCTATTTCAAATTATTTGGCCAATAATTACAATGAAGTTGAATTAAATTTGAATAAAATCAAATATTTCATAAACGATATTGCATTTTGTAAAAATCTAATTTTATTAGAAATTCTTAATTTAAACAATTTACAAAAGTGGAGTGAGAGTAAGGCGCTTCTTATTTCGGAACTAAAAAATAAAAGTGATAGTAATTCAATTAATGAATTATACAAACAAGCATTTAGTTTGAAACTAAAAAAAGTAAAAACAGCTCAAACATTACAAACCTTTTTACCAGGAACAGGTCATGTTTATGTAGGAAAAACAACTCATGGAATAATAAATGCAGGCTTAATTTTATCAGGTTTGGCTTGGGGAGCTTACAACTTTTATCATGGTTATTATGTAACAGGAGTTTTTACAGGTTTTTTCATTTCGTACGTTTTTTATTCAGGTGGTATTGCTTATGCTATCAATAATGTCGGGAAGTATAATACTAGCAGGATTAATAAAATTAACAGTGATTTGAATAATAAAATAATAGAAATTCTAGAATCACAAAAAAAGCCCAATCAATAAATTTGATTGGGCTTTTTTATTTTACAGTTAGTTAAAACTACCACATAAAGAATTTAGTATTATCCTCGTATTTTCCAATGTCGTTGTTTATTGCTCCAACTAATAAAACAACCCAGTCAACTAAAACAACTACACCGAATATTCCGCCACAAGTTAAAATGTAACCAATACCAGTTAATGGAGCTGTACCTAGGTAGAAGCGATGAACTCCTAAACCTCCAACTATCCAACATAATGCAAAAGCCACCCAAGCATTTGTACCGCCAGTAACTTTAGCTTGTTCGGTGGGAACATTAGGTAAAATAGAGTTTACATAATCTAATGTAACTGGGGCTGCATCGCAAGATGCAAAAACAGCTTCTACAGCATTGTCATTAATTACATAGTTTTCAGCTTTTACTGAAGTTGTGCCAGCAATAACCATTACTGCTAAAACACTAAAAATAGTTAAGATTTTTTTCATATTTTTTTTTATAAATGAATTTGCAAAATAAAAATTGAAATGAATAAAACAAATAACTTGAAAAAAAACATTTCAACAAAAAAACTAAATTTACTACACTATAACTTTTTTACCGAGCACTTGGAGCAATTTCTAAACTTACAAATTCGTTGTTTAAATATTTGTAATGCGCTGTCATCGCAATCATAGCGGCATTATCAGTACAATATTCGAAAGCAGGAATAAAGGTTTTCCATTGGTATTTTTTTCCAGCTTCTTCAATTGCTTTGCGTAATCCACTATTTGCTGAAACCCCGCCTGCCAAAGCAATATTTTTTATTCCTGTTTGTTTACTAGCTAAAACCAATTTTTTCATTAAATGAGTAACAATGCTATGTTGTATAGATGCACATAAATTATCTCTATTCTCCTCAATAAAATTTTCGTTTTTAGCCATTTCATTTTTTAGGAAATACAAAAACGAAGTTTTTAAACCACTAAAACTGTAGTCAAGTTTTGGAATATTGGGTTTAGCAAATTCATAAACTACATTTCCTTGTTGGGCATATTTATCAATTAAGGGACCACCGGGATAAGGTAAACTTAACATTTTTGCAGCTTTATCAAAAGCTTCACCTGCGGCATCATCAATGGTTTTTCCTATAATCTCACTTTCAAAATAGTTTTTAAAAACAGCTATTTGTGTGTGTCCACCACTTACGGTTAAGCATAAAAAAGGAAAGGTCGGTTTGGGTTCGTCAATAAAATGAGCTAGAACATGTGCCTGCATGTGATTAACCGCTATCAAAGGAATATTTAATGTTTGTGCCAAAGATTTTGCAAAGCTACAACCAACCATTAACGAGCCTATTAAACCTGGGTTTTGAGTAAATGCTATGGCATGCAATTCAGATAATTGAATATTAGCTTGTTTTATGGCTACATCCAAAACTGGAACAATATTGGCTTGATGTGCCCTACTAGCCAATTCAGGAACCACACCCCCATATTGCTCGTGTACCTTTTGCCCAGCAATTACATTGCTTAATATTTTTCCATTTTTTATGATAGAAACAGCGGTATCATCGCAGCTTGATTCTATAGCAAGTATAGTAATATTGGTTAATGACATTTTATGGTTCAAATTTTGATAAGGATAATTTATTCTCTTTAAAATAAATTATTATATATTTGACAAAACTACATTGAAAAAGCTATTAATTAAAATATCGTACACATTTATAGGAATTTTCTTTTCCCTATTGCTATTGGGTTACCTTATTTTTAATAGTGGAACTTTTCAAAATTTCATAATTCAAAAAGCTGATAACTACTTAAGTAAAGCATTTAAATGCGAAATTTCTATTGGTAGGTTTAACTATGATGGTTGGACAACTTTTAGTTTGGATAATATTTATTGGGGCGATCAAAAAAAAGACACACTGTTTTTTGTAGAAAATTTACAATTCGATTTAGGCGGAGTTGAACTAGATTCATCTAAGTTTACACTTTCGAAAGTAAATATTAATGGAGGTATGTGTAAAATAATTACTTACTCCGATAAAACTTTTAATATTGATGTTTTATTCAATATTTTGGATCCAAATGATACCATGCCGCCTGACCCCAATGCTCAAAAATTTAAACTTATTTTTGATGAGGTTAATGGAAAAAACTGTAGGTTCAAAATGATTGATTATACTGCAAAATGGGATCAACCAGGGTTTAATCCTTTTGATGAAGATTTTTACAATATTGACATCAAAGCATCGCATTTTAAAATTATTGAAGATTCGCTTCATTTTTTTCTGAATGACTTAAGTGGAATGGAAAAAGGTGGTTTGCAAATAAAAAAGATGGCTTGCAAAACTATCATTTCGCCTACCACCATGGAGTTTGCTAACCTTGATTTACAGCTAAACAAAAGTAAAATTAAAGATTATGCTTGTATGCGCTATGCTAATTACGATAGTATGGCCAATAACTTTATTAGTAATGTTAAGCTAGAAGCTAATTTAAAACAAAGCTACGTGCACATATCTGACATAGCATTTTTTGCACCGCTTTTAAATCAATATGATTATGATGCTACCATAACTGCAAAAATTAAAGGTACTATTGATAACTTGAGCATGAAAAATGGCCATTTACGTTATGCAAATAATACAGAATTTAACGGCAGTGCTAGTTTAAGTGGCTTACCCGATATTGACCAAACGTTTTTTGAAATTAAAGCTGATTATGCCACTTCAACTAAAAAGGAATTGGATAAACTTGCGGGCATGGCATTGCCAGTCGAATTGGAACGATTTGGGTTACTAAAGTTTAAAGGAAGTTATACTGGTTTTTATAACGATTTTGTGGCTTATGGAAATTTAGAAACTCCTTTTGGAAATATCAGTTCCGATTTAAATATGAAACTTACAGATGATGCTTTGCAGTCAATTTATTCGGGAAACTTAAACTTAACTGAATTTAATTTAGGTGCATTGTTAAACGATACCAAACAGTTTGGAATGGTAAGTCTAACAAGTGAGTTAAATGGAAAAGGATTCGACTTAAAAACGTTAAAAGCAAATACCACTACCACTATTAAAAACTTTACATATAATAATTACGATTATAAAAATATTAGCATAATTGGTGATTTTGATCGAAAGTATTTTAACGGTAAGCTTGAAATAAATGATGAGAATATTGGTTTTAATTTAGTTGGTAAAGCAGATTTAAACAAAAAAATTCCAGAATTTTTATTTGAAACAAATATAAACCAGGCTCATTTAAAAACACTCAATTTGTACGATAAAGACATTATTTTAACAACCAAAATTAAGGGTGATTTTGCTGTAAAAGATATTGATAGAAATAATGGTGAACTTAATATTAGTAACACCACTTTAGAATACAACCATGTTGATTATACAATCAATCAAATTAAAGTAAAATCAAGCAATGCTGGAACTGAAAACAGAAATTTGGTACTAAAAAGCGATTTCCTAAATGCTACTATTAATGGAGAATATAATTTTTTAAGTCTTTACAAATGCTTTAACAATATGCTCTGTAAAGTGGTGCCTAATTATTTATCGCCATATAAAAATGAAGAAATTACCAAACAAAACTTTAGCTTTGATTTAGCTTTGGATAATACTCAAAAACTAAATGTACTATTTTTTCCTGACTTAGATATAGAGCAATTGGAGTTAAAAGGTAATTTAAACAACTATAAAGATATAGCCGAGGTGCTTGGTTATGTTGAAACATTTAGATACAAAAATTATCTATTAAATGATTTAACGCTCAAAACAGAAATTAAACCCAATAATTCAGCTCAATTTTTATTTGGTATTTCAAAGTTTGCCCAAAACGATACCATTTTGATGAAGGAGTTTGCATTAAAAGCTAGTGGAGCAAACAATAAAGCTTTATTACAAGTTATCGTTCAAGATACAACCAGTTTAATTTATGCTAATCTAAACAGTGTAGTCAATTTTTTACCAAAACAAGTACAGTTTAAGTTTAACCAATCTAACATCATTTATAGTCAATCAAACTGGAAAATAAATCCTGATGGAGAATTAAATTTATACGACTCATTGGTTAAAATAGAACAAGTATCATTAAGTAGTGGCAAACAATTGATAGCAATAAATGGGCAGGTTAATCAAAAAACTAATAAAAAGAATTTATTGGTTTCGTTAACAGATTTTGAACTCAACAACCTAAATTTACTTTACCCTAATTTATACATTAATATCGAAGGAAAAAGTAATGGTAATCTATCATATCAATCTTACCAAGATAAAAATATAATAAATGGAAATGTAGTTGTAAATAACTTAAAATTGGATAACGACACCATTGGTGATATTGAGTTAATAAGTAATTTTGATGATAAAAATAAACGACTTTCGTTTGATGCAACTGCTTTAAATGGTAAATTAAATAATTTTGAAGCCAGTGGTTATTGGTTAGTTAATACCAACGTAATTGATGCCAATGTAAGTTTTAGTGAGGCCGATGCAAGCGCTTTTCAATCGTTTGGAAAAGATTATATAACTATTTATAAAGGTAAACTAAGTTTAAAAGCATTGGTGAGTGGAACATTAGATAAGCCAGATATTGACGGGGTTTTACAAGTAAATAATTTACACACTAAAATTAACTATTTACAAACTACTTACCACTGCACCAACACCATTCATTTTAATAAAAGTATCATAGAGTTTGTACCTTTTGAAATGATGGACGTAAATAACAATATTGCCAAAGTTAGTGGCAGTATTAATCACCATAATTTTAACAGATTTGACTTTGATATAGATATCAAAGACTTTAATAACTTAATGGTTTTGAACACCACTAGTAAAGATAATTCGCTTTACCATGGACAAGCATTTGGAAGTGGAAATATGTCGATAAAAGGGCCCTTAAATGATATTGCACTAAACATAGAAGCTGCTACTGAAAAAGGCACTAAAGTTACCATTACTCCATTTGGTGTGAGCGATGGTGAAGATGAAACACTGATGCACTTTAACTCGAAAGATACCACCAAAAAACTATTAATTACAAGGCAGGAAAATTTAAGTGGATTTTCAATTAATTGTTTAATAAAAACTAGGCCTAATGCCGAAGTGGCAATTTTGCTAAATGAGCAAACTGATGATAAAATAAGAGCCACTGGTTTAGGTGATATAAAACTAGAACTTACTCGACAAGGCGCGTTTAATATGTATGGCGAGTATAATGTAATTGAAGGCGATTATATTTTTACGGCCTTAAACATTGTACCCAAAAAATTTAAATTGCAAAAAAGTAATATAAATTGGAGTGGCGACCCCTTGAATGCCCAGCTAAATATTGTTGGTGTTTATAAGTTAAGAACAACAACAAGCGAACTCACTGGTAATAGTGCAGCTGCTACTCAAAATACAAACGGAACAGCAACCAGCGACCCCAAAACTACTGTTGAAGCTGTCATGAATATTAAAGGCTCTTTATTACAACCACAATATGTATTTGATTTAAATTTCCCTGATATTGATAATTCAATGAATAGCAGCAGTATTTCGGATTTAAATTTAGCGGTAAGTAATTTACGTAAAGAGCCTGAAAATATGACTCAGCAAATTATTAGTTTAATAGTTTTTGGTAGATTTACTGCTATTAATTCGGCTAATTCAGCTACAGCAGGAATTAATAATAATATAGGAATTAATACCCTTTCTCAAATAGCTTCAGCTCAAGTTACCAACATAGTAAATAAGTACATACCAAATTTTGATTTAAATGTTGATCTTATAAACAGTACAGACCAAACTAGAAGAAATATTATTATATCCGCAAGTAAGAAATTACTTAATAATAAATTGGAAGTACGTGGAAGTTTTGCTACCGATAATTCACAAAATAATATTTTAGCACAATACAATATTTCACAAAATGGAAATTTTAAAGCAAGAGCATTTAACCGCTTTACAACAGATCCAATTTTTAATAGAAACATAACCACTCAAGGTATTGGATTATACTATCGCAAAGAGTTTGATGGTATAAAAGATTTATTTAAAAAGAGAGCATATTAAATAAGTGAATTATTAAATAAAAAGGCTGCTTTGAGATTACCTCAAGCAGCCTTTTTAGTATGTTAGATACATTAGTATTAAGCTAATTCTACTGTTTTGTTATAACAAATATCAAAAATGTTTGGAATGGTATCAATAATTTTAAACTGAACCAGTTTACCAAAAATAATATTCATTTCTTCTTCGTTTAACTCGGCTTTGGCTGCATATTCAAGCTCGCTGAACCATTTCATAGCATCGGCTAATTTAATTTGATAACGCCAAGCTATTAAATCAACTGCTTCATCGTTGTATTTTAATTTATTGCAACTTTGGTTCACTATTTCCAATACCTCATCTAAAGTTTGCGGTTGATTTTCTATAAAATCATCAGTGGCAACTACAGCAAAACAAGGCCAAGGTGTTTTACATTCACCAATCATTTTAAACTCCCCATTATCAACAAAAGGTTTTGTGGTAAATTTTTCCCACATAAACAGTTGAGCAGTATCTTCTGCCAAAGCTTTTCGCGCACCTGTTAGGTTACCTATAATTTCAAAATCTGTTTCATCGTTAATGGTTAAACCATTATTGGCTGCATTTACGTAAGCCATTAAATGCGAACCTGATTTATAACGGCTTATAGCATATTTGTGACCTTGCATTTCTACAATGGTATTTATAGGCGATTTGGCATTTACAAAAATACCCCAACGTAAAGGAGAGTTAACATAAAACTGTACAATTTTACTAGGGTTTCCATGAGTTATGTCGGCTATTACACCTTCAGTTAAAGCTATGGCAATATCTATTTCACCATCTCTCAACATTTTACACATAGCACCTGTGCCTCCCGGAACATCAATCCACTCAATTTCTATACCTTTTTCTGCAAATTTTCCATTTTCAATGGCTAAATGCCAAGCTAAATTAAAATGTTCAGGAACACCGCCAACTCTAACTTTTTTTATCATTAATTATATAAATTAATTGAGCAATAAATTGTTTTAAAACTATGCAAAAATAGTATTAATCCTTTTAAATAGTGTGGAAATAAATCAGTTTAAAAACCAAGATTATTTAATTTTAGGAATTGGTTTGGTTAATATGTTTTTCCAATAAAAGTTATGTAAACAATTAGGCTAAAAACATTTTATATTCGTCCCAATAATTTTATGAAAAAAATACTTGTAGCAAATAGAGGTGAAATAGCTTTACGTGTAATGCGCACAGCTAAAGAAATGGGAATTAAAACAGTAGCTGTATTTAGCGAAGCCGATAGAAAAGCCTTGCATGTACGTTATGCCGATGAAGCCGTTTGCATTGGTCCGCCACCAAGTAACCAAAGTTATTTGTTAGGCGATAAAATTATTGAAGTTGCGTTGCAGTTAGGTGTAGATGGAATCCATCCCGGATATGGATTTTTAAGTGAAAATGCTCATTTTGCTCGTAAGGTTAAAGAAGCCGGAATTACATTTATTGGGCCAAGTGCTGAAAGTATGGAAATTATGGGTGGAAAAATTTCGGCTAAAAATGCTGTTGCTGCCTTTAACGTGCCTATGGTTCCAGGAACCAAAGATGCTTTAACTGATGTAGAAGCTGCTAAAAAAATTGCTACTGAAATTGGTTATCCAATTTTAATTAAAGCAAGTGCAGGTGGTGGTGGTAAAGGTATGCGTGTGGTTGAAGATGAAAGTCAATTTGAAGAGCAAATTAAATTAGCACAATCAGAAGCTAAAAGTGCTTTTGGCGATGATGCTGTTTTTATAGAAAAATATGTGGGTTCTCCTCGCCATATTGAGTTTCAAATTTTAGGCGATACACATGGAAATATAGTTCACTTATTTGAGCGTGAATGCAGTATTCAACGCAGACATCAAAAATTGGTAGAAGAAGCTCCAAGTAGTTGTTTAACTGAAGAAGTGCGCCAAAAAATGGGTGAGGCTGCTGTAAATGTAGCCAAAGCTTGTAATTATGTTGGTGCTGGTACGGTTGAGTTTTTGGTGGACGATAAATTAAATTTCTACTTCTTGGAAATGAATACCCGTTTGCAAGTAGAACACCCGGTTACTGAGCAAATTGTGAATTTAGATTTAGTAAAAGAACAAATACGAGTAGCACGTGGTGAGGCTTTAGGTTATACGCAAGAAGATTTAAAAATAACTGGTCATGCAATCGAATTACGTGTTTGTGCAGAAGATCCTGCTAATAATTTTTTACCTGATATTGGGAAATTAAATACTTACAAAACACCTCAAGGTTATGGTGTGCGTGTGGATGATAGTTTTGAAGCTGGCATGGAAATTCCAATTCAATACGACCCAATGATTGCTAAGTTAATTACTTTTGGAAAAGACCGTGAAGAAGCCATGAACCGCATGGTTCGTGCTATTGACGATTACCAATTAACAGGTATTGAAACTACTTTGCCATTTGGAAAATTTGTAATGCAACACGAAGCTTTTAAAACAGGTAAATTTGATACCAAATTTATTGAAAACTATTTTAAACCTGAATATTTAAAACAGCCTAATAATTACGATGAAGCTTATGCTTTTGCAGCAGGCGAATTATTTTTTAGCAGCGATGCCGCCTCCAAACAACAAGCAGTAGAAGGCAAAAGCAGCAATTGGCTACAAAATAGAAAAGCTTAAGTTCGTTATAAGAAATAATTTTATATCAATATTGGCTGCTTTTCTAGGCAGCCTTTATTATTTATAAACAATAAAATTGTTTTCAAACAAAAATCAACTTAGATAATTAAAAATCAATTACTAAACTTGCAGTGTGGAAGTAATAACTAAAACAGAATCGAAACCTATTGAATGCCCTGTTCCGCATGGTAAACGTTGGAAGTGGCTTGGCTATGTCAAGAAATTAGGTTTTTGGGGTTTTATGTTCTTTTTAGTAAAAGGCGTAACCTTATATATCGTGTTGCCTTATTTGGCAGCGAAAGGAATTTTTAAGTGGTAAATTTTTAAAAATAAAAAAGCCCTTGTTATCAAATTGTAACAAGGGCTTTTTTATTGCTTTTTTAGAATTAAACATTCTCTTTTTGAAATAAAGCAGGAACCGTTTTTAAAATTAAAATAATATCATTCCAAAACGAATAAGTTTTGGCATATTGATTATCTAATTCCATACGTTCTTCCTCACTCATTGGTCCACCTTTACCACGTTTAGTAACTTGCCATAAACCAGTAATTCCGGCCGGAGCAATAAAACGTAAAGCAAATTGGTCTGTGGTTATTTTTTCGGCTTCATACATTGGTAATGGCCTGTTACCCACAATACTCATATCACCCTTCAAAACATTAAATAATTGAGGTAACTCATCAATACTTGTATTTCGAATAAATTTACCAATTTTGGTAATGCGAGGATCATTTTCTATTTTGATGAAAGTCGAACCTTGTTTGCTCTTATTATTTTCTAAGTAAGATTTTTCACAAATTTGCTCACCATCCATATAAAGAGGAGATTTACAACTTGTATTGTTTTTCTTACAATCTTCACATAAATAATTTTTTAAATCAAATTCACTCGACTTTGTTTCAATAACAGATTCTTTTTTAGGTTCTGCATTTGCGTATTGATTTAAATGTTTCAAGTCTTTTAGCATATTATCAGCACCTTGACGCATACTTCTAAATTTATAAAATTTAAAAACATTGTAACCAGTTCCTACACGTTTACTATAGTAAAAAACAGGGCCTTTACTTTCAATACGGATTAATATAGCTACAATTAAAAAAACGGGTGATAACAATAACAATGCTAAACCTGAAACAAAAATATCGAACAATCGTTTCATGAAAGGCATTGAATAATCAGCAAAATCGTTCTTTTTATTTTTTATAGTGTGATGATATCTTGGTGGATTTGCAATGATATAATTAGCTCTCAATAAAAATTCTTCCTTATTGATTGGTAAATCAAAAATATCGGCAAAATGTTCATAAAGTGCTACATGTTTATTGCTATCATTAATCCTATCAACTATAAGAAAAAATGGTACATTGGCTGTTTTTGGAATATTCTTACAGTTTTTCCTTAATGTTATACCATTTACTCCTAATAAATCAAACCCGCTAACTATCAGTTTTACAGGTGGGTTTTTATTTGTCCATTGAATAAATTGAAAAGCATTTTCAAAACAGTAGATTTCAAAATATTCCTTAAACATACTGGAAAATTCCACCACAAATGATGCATCATCCAATATTAAGGCAACATGAGGCTTATTTGAACTAATCATAATATTTAATTATATCTTTTTAATTCTACGTAAAATATTCACAATACGTGCCTCTAACTCTTCTGGATTAAATGGTTTTACCAAGTAATCATCAGCACCAGCTTTTAAGCATTTAATTTTATCGGCACTTCCTTCATTTCCGCTTAACATAATAAGAGGAATATCTTTAAAAAAACCGCTGTTTCTAATTTGAGCTATAAACTCCATTCCATTCATATCAGGCATGTTAACATCTGCAATGATTACATCAGGCAATTGTCCTTGTTGCATCCATTCAAGAGCTGAAATTCCATCGGTTTTTGAAACAACATTAAATGTTTTACCAAAATAGAAATCTAAAATTTTTAAAATACTTAGTTCATCATCAAGTGCAAGTAGGGTTTTCTTATTCATAGGATTATTTTTTATTTTTATCGAAAGATTCAGACTTTAACATTCTGTAAATTGTAGACTTGCCAATATTTAGTTTTTTGGCAACAGTAATTACATTGTTATCGTATTTTTCAAGGTAATTTTTAATAATTAAATTATTGTAATCGTCTAAACTCATTTCTTGAATGAGCATGTTATTGATTGATTTTTCAGAGCTAAATGTTAAATCTGTTTCCTGTATAACTCCATCATTACACATTACACACGCAATTTCAACAATAGCTTTTAGTTCTCTAATATTTCCTGGAAAATGATAATTAAACAATTTTTTTTGAGCTTCTGTACTGAGTGTAATTTTCTTTATTTTATTTTCTTTACAGTAATCATCAATAAAGTGTTTACAAAGCAAAATAATATCGTTTCCACGCTCATTAAGTGGTGGTAAGGCTATTTGTAAACCTAATAAACGGTAATATAAATCTTCTCTAAATCGTCCTTCTTTAACCTCATTAGCAAGGTTTCTATGTGTGGCAACTATAACTCTTACATCTAACGGAATACTTTGGTTTCCACCTACACGGGTAACTTCTTTTTCTTGTAAAACACGCAATAGTTTGGCTTGCATGGTAATATCCATCTCACCAATTTCATCTAAAAATATTGTTCCTTTGTTGGCTTGTTCGAACTTACCAATTCTACGTGAATCAGCACCAGTAAAAGCTCCTTTTTCATGTCCAAATAGTTCAGATTCTATTAAGTCTTTTGGAATGGCAGCTACATTTACAGTTACTAAAGGCATTTTTTTCCTTTCACTGTGGTAGTGAATGGCCTTAGCCACCAATTCTTTTCCAGTTCCAGTTTCACCTGTAATGCTTACCACTATTTTACTTGCAGCTGCTTTTTCAATTAATGCAAAGCATTTTTTTATTGCATCTGAATTTCCAATAATTGTATTGCTAAAATCGTATTTTTTTGCAACTTCTTCGCGAAGTGATACAATTTCTTCTTTTAATGAAGCATTGGAACGTGCATTTTGAATGGTATTTAATAAACGATGTTTGGTGTCTTCATCCTTTAAAATATAATCGTAAACACCAAGTTTTAAAAGTTGAACAGCAGTTTGCACATCTTCTTGCCCTGAAATAACTATAATTTGTACATCTGGTAGTTGATCTTTTATTTTTCTAATTAATTCATCACCTTTAATATCTGGTAAGGAATAGTCAACAGTAATTAAATCTGGTTTTTTATGAAGATTTGATAAAATATCCTTTGAGTTAAAAAATGACTCTACCAAATATTCTGGATTCAATGATACTGTGTATTGTAAAAAATTATTGTACCACTTGTCATCTTCTACAATAAAAACTTTATATGAGTCACTTTTATATGGCATGTGTTGCAATTTAATTAAGAATTATTACTTTGAAACAAAGTTACAAAATGGGAAAAATATTACTCGAGTTATATTTTTTAGTTATTCACATTGTAAAAGGATTGTATTTTTTTGTAAAAAGGTAAGTTTTTTATTCAATATGGTCAAAATCAATCATGTGTCGGAAAGGCGTTTTTTAAATATTTGAATCATCTCTGATTTGGTATTTTCTGTAAATTTTGAATTGTATATAAGTTTATACTCTTTTCCCATTTCAATGCTATCGTATAGTTTGGCTACCACGCTTCTGCTATAAAAAATAGCAATTAATTCGTTTTTGTAAAATACAATCAGTATGCGGGGTTCTTTTTTTTGAAGCACAAAATTGGGTTCATAAATGATATAGGATTGGTATTTTTGTCCTGTATCTAGCGCTTCATATTTAAATTTTTGAAAGTGAGTTTCAAATGTATCAAGCTGCGCATTTTGTTTGGTTACGGCTAAAATTTTATTTAATTCTGTTTCAGGCACAGAGCTAGGATTAATGCATGCTTGCGAGATAATTCCACTTAAATCAAAAACGTATGCTGTATCTAGTTCTGCAATAAATTTATAAGGTGTAAAATCTTGTAAGGCTATTCCTATAATTTTTCCAGATTCATTATAAAGTTTGGCTTTGGCTAAAATTTGTTGATCATCGTATACATTGGCTTTTTTAACCCAAACACGCAATAGTATTTGCTGAAAATTGGCATCAATTGGCTTACAATCAAACCAGGTATTGCCATAAAGTTGGTATAAATCTTTGCCATTTTTGGATTCTTTAACTGAGCAATATCCGTAAGTAACCTCGGCTTTGGTATTTAAACTCAATGCCAGTAAAATAAAAACGTAGCTACACCTTAGCATAGCCACGTTTTTATTTAACTTAAAAGATGTTTTATATGAATTATTTTTTTGCTGCAAGTTGACTTTTAATTACGCCTATAATAACAGGAAGTACCGAAGCGAAAACAATACCAAGAACTATTTTTTCAAAGTTTTTTTGAACCCAAGGAATATTTCCTAAAAAATAGCCTGCTAAAGTTATTACACTAACCCAAAGTACTGCACCAATTACACAAAAAGTAATGTAACGACTGTATTTCATGCTACCAACACCAGCTACAAATGGAGCAAATGTGCGCACAATTGGAACAAAACGCGCTACAATAATAGCCATAGAACCATGTTTTTCGTAAAACGATTCAGTTTTTTGAATGTATTCTTTTTTAATTGTAAAAATGCCGAAAAGTTTTGCCCCTTCGCCTTTTTTAGCTAAAAATTTACCAATAAAATAATTGGTATTATCGCCCATTAAAGCAGCTGTTATAAGTAAAATTATAATCAAAACCACATTTAAATTATTGGTAGGATTACCAGCTAAAACTCCTGCAGTAAATAATAATGAATCGCCAGGTAATAAAGGTAAAACGACTAAACCTGTTTCGCAAAACACAATTAAAAATAGTAAGCCATATATAAGGCTACCATTTTCCGATACAAATAATTCTAAAAACCCTTTGGTATTGGTTAGTAGTTCTTTAAAAATTTCTAGTATTTCCATACCGCAATTTTATAAATTATCATCAATTTAGCTGCATTAATATTTTGTTTTTTTCCACTTATAAAAACAATTTGTATAAAATACACTTTAAAGGTTTAATTCACATTTGGATTAGCCTTTTTGTCAGCAAAAATAAATGGCACTTTGCTTGACAATATTAAACATCAATATATATTTGACCAAAAACAAAAATTAAATTATAACACATGGATGTAGGAAAAGAATTTAGAAAATATGCCATCAAACACCAAGGCATTAGCAGTTTAAAAGTAGATGCTTACATGGAAAGTATTCCGCATGGTATGCAAAACATGACTAGAACTGTAATTGAAGAACGCCCTATGAACTTTAGAGAAATTGATGTTTTCTCACGTTTAATGGCTGACAGAATTTTATTTTTAGGAACAGCAATTGACGATTATATAGCCAATATTGTTCAAGCACAATTATTGTTCTTAGAATCGATGGATGCAAGAAGAGATATACAAATGTATATCAATAGTCCAGGTGGTTCTGTTTATGCTGGTTTAGGAATTTATGATACCATGCAATGGATTCAACCTGATGTAGCAACAATTTGTACAGGTTTAGCTGCTTCAATGGGTGCAGTATTACAATGTGCTGGTGCAAAAGGTAAGCGTACCGCTTTGCGTCATGCACGTATCATGATTCATCAACCATTGGGTGGCGCGCAAGGACAAGCAAGTGATATTGAAATTACAGCTCGCGAAATTCAAAAATTGAAAAAAGAATTGTACGATATTATTTCACATCACAGTGGTCAGCCTTTTGAAAAAGTAGAAGCTGATAGCGACCGTGATTATTGGATGATAGCAGAAGAAGCAAAAGCTTATGGTATGCTTGACGATGTATTAATTAAACCTAAAAAAGAAGAAATTAAGTAGGTTTGTGATCTGTGATTTGTGAATTTTGATTTGTATTCCGTTTGTAACTCTATTCAAACAGAAAAGAGGATTGATGAAAATACCTACCAATAAATAAATTAGATCAATCATCATAAAATGAAAAGCCAATAATTCAATTAAATTGAGTTATTGGCTTTTTTGTTAAAAACATTTTGGCTGTTTTTCTTGTATTTAATTTCATGGAAAATAATGTTTTGGTATGGTTTAGAAACGATTTACGCTTGCACGACAATGAAGCATTATACAAGGCAATCAATACCCAAAAGTCAGTTTTGGCTGTTTATGTATTTGACGATAACCAATACAAAAACACACATTTAGGTTTTCCAAAAACTGGAAGCTACCGAGCGCAATTTATCATTGAATCCGTTCAAAACTTAAAAGAAAATCTTAAAAGTATTGGAATAGAATTACTTGTTTATAAAGGTAACTCTGTTGAAATTATTACCAATATTTGCAATGATTTTAACATAGCAGAAATCCACTATCAACAAGAAAATACAGATGAGGAAATTCAAGTTGAAAAGAATTTGTTAAAAATATTGCATCCTTCTGTCAAGTTAAAAGGTATTTGGGGTAAAACACTTATCCATATCAACGATATTCCGTTTACCATTAATCAATTGCCTGAACTTTTTACCAATTTTAGAAAAAAAGTAGAGGCTCAAAGCGAAGTAAATAAACTATTTTCTAATTCTGTAATCAACAATAAATTGGTTTTTGAAAATAAAACTCAAGTACCAACATTAGATGAGTTAGGATTGCCATCTACCATCATTAGTGATAAAGCCGCAATTCAATTTAAAGGAGGGGAAAGCGAAGCTCTTAATAGATTAAACCACTACTTTTTTGAAACCAAAAGTTTAGCTACTTATAAAATTACGCGTAACGAAATGTTAGGTGCTAATTACAGTAGTAAGTTCTCGGCTTGGTTGGCTTTAGGTTGCATCAGTCCTAGGTTTATTTACCATCAAATAAAATTATTCGAAAGCCAAATTGAAGCCAATGATTCCACTTATTGGTTATTTTTTGAATTATTATGGCGTGATTATTTCCAATTCATAGCTCTAAAACATGGTAATAATCTTTTTAAATTAAATGGTTTGAACAATTCAAAAATAACTTGGAACAATAATAAATCCGATTTTGAAAAATGGAAATTAGGACAAACTGGCTATCCTTTAATTGATGCCAATATGCAAGAATTGCTTCAAACTGGTTTTATGAGTAACAGGGGAAGGCAAAATGTGGCTAGTTTTTTAACCAAGAATTTAGGTATTAATTGGCTTTGGGGCGCTAAATGGTTTGAAAGTTTATTGATTGATTATGATGCTGCCAGCAATTATGGCAATTGGGCTTACCAAGCGGGGGTAGGAAATGATGGGCGTCAGTCTCGGTATTTTAATACAGAAAAGCAAAGTTTAGATTACGATTCAAAAGGTAATTATGTGAGGCATTGGCTAAATGGCTTAAAAACCTTACCAGGTTCAAAAGCTTTATTTCCCTATAAACTCTCTGTTGAGGAGCAAACTCGATATAAATTCAACATTCATAAACATTATTTTGAACCTATGATTAATTTAATCTATTAAAGCGAACCAAAATTTATTTGAAATAAAAATAATCCATATTTTTTACCATTTAAAATATTAAGTTGTTTTTTATGTATTAGCTTGCTTATTTGCAAACATGATAAAAAAATTTATTCTATCCTTTCTATTAATAATCAATATAGCTTTCAATTTAAAAGCTAACGATTCAACAAAAATTGTTTTAAAGTCAATTCAACCCGAACCTTATCAAGGTGAACTATTTAGACTTGTAGGTCAGGTTGTGGCAAATGCACATTACCGAAAATTGGTAATTGACGATAAGCTTTCGGCTGAATTACTAAATAATTACATTAAACATCTTGATCCATTACATTTATATTTTTTAGAATCGGACATCATTAATTTTGATAAATATAAATATATATTAGACGATGATTTACTGCAAGGTAAAGTAGATGCTGGTTTTGATATTTACAATAAATACCAAAGTAGGCTAGAGGAGAGGATTAATTTTAGTTTTGATTTATTAAAATCAGAAATGAGCTTTGATACCAACGATTCTTTTTTATACAAACGTGAAGATATAAACTTTGCAAAATCTATTTCTGAACTTGATAAACTTTGGATGAATAAGGTAAAGTATGAAGTTTTGGTTTTAAAAGCTGATGGCAAGGATTTTAAAACATGTGCCGAAATAGTTAGAAAACGATATTATAATTTGCTTAAACAATTAAGTAAAACAAAAACTAGTGATGTATTTAGTTTTTATGCAAATGCGTTAACTGAAATAAGTGACCCACATACCAATTATTTGGCACCTCGTCAGGCAGATGAGTTTAATACAAGTATGAGCCTGAGTTTAGAAGGTATAGGTGCTACTTTACAAACTGATAATGAATACACCAAAATAACATCCTTAGTGAAAGGAGGACCTGCCGAAAAGAGTAAATTGGTTTCAGTAAATGATAAAATATCGGCTGTAGGGCAAGGAAAAGAAGGTGAAATGGTTAGTGTTTTGGATTGGCGAATTGATGATGTGGTTGGCTTAATAAGGGGTAAAAAAGGAACCATAGTAAGGCTTCAAATAATACCAGCTGATATAACAGAAAATAAAAGTAAGATTATTGAAATTACGCGTGATAAAATTGTTTTAGAAGACCAAGCATCTAAAAGTTCCATAAAAGAAATAAAGAAAAATGGTAAAAAATTTAAAATTGGAACAATAGATATTCCTACATTTTACTTGGATTTCGCAAGAGCTTCAGCAGGTGAAAAAGACTATAAAAGTACTACCCGTGACGTTAGAAGGATTATCAATGAATTTAAAAAAGAAAATGTGGATGCAATAGTAGTGGATTTACGTAATAATGGTGGTGGTTCATTGCAAGAAGCAATTGAGTTAACTGGATTATTTATAAAAAGTGGACCTGTTGTACAGGTTAAAGATGCTTATGGGATTGTAAAGTCAGAAAAAGATAAAGATGAAGAAGTTTTATGGAATGGTCCTTTGGAGGTAATTGTAAATAGATTTAGTGCAAGTGCTAGTGAAATTTTTGCAGCAGCTATGCAAGACTATGGAAGAGCCTTAATAATTGGAGAACAAACTTACGGAAAAGGTACTGTTCAGAATATGTTAGATTTAGATCAATATATGCAATATGGTGATAAAAAAATGGGTCAGGTTAAATTAACAATAGCAAAATTCTACAGAATAAGTGGAGGAAGTACTCAACACAAAGGTGTAATTCCTGATATTGAATTCCCAAGTATTTTTGCTAATAAAGAATATGGAGAAGATGCCAGTATATATTCATTGCCTTATGATAGTATCAACCCAGAATCATATTCAAAACAAACAAAAATAACAGAACAATTAAACAAATTAAAGCAATTACATAATGCAAGAATGTTGGGTAATGCAGAATATGTTTATTTATTAGAGGATATTGAAACAGTAAAAAAATCAGATGTGAAACAGTTTGTTTCTGTTAATGAAGCGATGTATAAAAAAGAGTTGAAAGAAAATGAAACTAAAAATAAAGCTCGAAAAGAGGCGCGTGAAAAAACCAAAGCTAATCAAGGTAAAGATGCTAGCAATGCTGATTTAATTTTAGATGAAGCTAAAGAATTAATCATTGATCAAATGCTGCTAAAGTAGCAGGGCTAAATAAGCATAAAAAAAGCCTAGTTTGGAGTTTTCAAACTAGGCTTTTTTTATAATTTAGTCAAAGGCAAAACTAACAGTCATTGTTCCAAACTGTTCTTCAGGGCCATCTGGTTTTGGTGAAAATTTTGTATCTAAAGCAGCTTGTTTGGCTACTTTTAATTTGTCTAGGTTAAGTGTTGTTGTTCCTCTTGCACCTGGTTCAGCTTTGGTCACATTTCCATTTCTATCCACAGTTATATTCACCACAACTATACCAACGTCATTAGAGTTGGTAGAAATGATTGGTTTTTTAGCCACTCTTCTTCCAGATAAACTATACCTTATTGGACCTTTTCCGTCACCACCAGGGCCTCCGGGTCCATTACCTTCACCTCCTTGGCCAGTTCCGCCAATTACGCCATCAGGAGTTCCGTCAGGTCGTCCTTCATTTCCCGCCTCACTTCCAGAACCATGTCCAGCTTCACTATTATTGCTTCTTTTCTTGAATAAGGCAGTTGGATTAGCCTTTCTTGGTAATTCTACAATTTCTTTTGGTTTGTCAATTGTTGGATTAATAACTGGCTTATTTTCTGTTTTTTTATCATTTACCTTTGCCACCACGTTTACGTCATCATCAGTACTTTGACTTAATTCATCGGGTGTTGGTTGGCTTTCAATTGGAGTATAGGTTTCATTAGGCTGTGGGTTTTCCACAGGAGTTAAGCTCTCTCCACCCATATTTTCTTCACCTAAAATCATTGAAGCTCCTTGGTCGGCCCAAGGTGGATTTGGTGGTACCAAAATAAAGAAATACAGCGCTAAAAAAATGGCACCATGAATAAAGGTAGTTCCTATTAATCCAATCCAATTGTGTTTTGAAGTATTATTATTTAAATAATATGCTTGATTGTTTTGCATAAAAGTATTTTACTTTTTTAGTAACAAACATAATAACGTTTTGAGTAGTATTTTATTTTTTTAGTGAACAAATAATTTAAACTGTATGATTAAAATAACAAAAGCAATTAAACCTTAATGTTCAGTAAACATTGAATTTTTTAAGTAATTTTATTATTCAGGTATTTTTATGTTATAATTTAATTTGTAAATTGATGAATATTAATTGGGTAAAGTGTTTTTTTTTCATAAAATTGTAAAAAAATATAAAAATTATGGAATTTAATTTACAATCAAAATTCAGTTTAAAAACAATTTTATGTGCCCTTTTTACACTTTTTAGCTTGTGCTCTTTTGCTCAGCCTGGTTCCATGTCTAATAATACCGATTGTGATGGTTCATATGGTAATAACGCTATGACAACAGTTGGAGTTGGTTCAAATAATACAGTTTTTACCTATAGAGAGCAGGCAAATGCAACTACATCATCTGGCACAAAGTTTTATCAATTTAATGCAGATGGTTATTTTAATGTTTGGAATTTAAATACACCAACTTACAATACCGTTTCAACTGCTGTTTGGGGAACTGGTGGTTACAATGGTACCATCAAAATGGGAGCCACAGTTTCAAGTTCATATTACACTTTTAATATCAGAAAAGGTACTAGTTATGCTAGTCAAAATATGGCTATTTTGGAAACAGCCTTTTTGCCTCAAAACATTACTGCTGTTTCTGTTCCATCAAATATTTATGGAGGACAAACAGCAACAGTTTCAGTTACCATGAGTGGCGCATTAAATAGTTCAGAATATTTATATGTTGCTTGGTCTACTGATGCTTTTGCAACATCCGGTAATTCAGGCTGTGTAGCTGTTGGAGCCTTAAATGGTAGTTTTGTTGGAAATGCTACAATTCCAGCTCAAATTAGTGGAACCGTTACTTATTATGCTTTTACTTCTACTTCAAGTACAGCACCTACTTTTGCTAATATTCCACTTTTAACATTGAATATGCGAAACGCAACTGCACAAAATACCAGTGCAGCCTATGCTAGTTATACCATACAACCATGGACAACTCAAACTGGTGCAACTACATTTAGTGCAGGTTCAAGTTGGGTTGGAGGAGTAGCTCCATCTGCAGGAACTAATATTGGTGCTATTGCAATAAATCATAACATTTCCTTGAATCAAGATATTATTACCAGTGGAGTAGCCATTGCAAACGGAGCCACATTAACTGTTAATAATGGCAGTACTTTGCAAACAGCTGGAGGTATCACTACTCCTGGAACAGGAGGTTTAATTGTAAATGGGACTTTACAAATAAATTCAGGTGGTTTTTCAAATATAGCTCCAACTTATGGTTCTTTATCTTTATTAAAGTATAATTCAGGTTCTAGTTATGGAAGGGGCAATGAATGGAGTGCAACTACTGGAGCAGGTTACCCTGTTAATGTTCAAATTTCAAATAATACCACATTAAATATTAGAAATAATGCTGATGTACAAAGACAAATTAGTGGAAACTTAACCGTTGATAATGGAAGTACTTTGAGTATGGAAAGTTTAACTAGCGTTTCATTTAGCATTGGATTAACAGTTTTAGGAAATATTATCAACAATGGAACTGTTACAGTTTCAACTTCAACAGAAAGGATTAAATGTACCGATTTCACTAATAGCGCTACTGGAATAACAAATTTATCATCAAACTCAGGTGGAGATTTAGAAGTTACAGGTAGTTTAATTGATAATGGAACTTTTAATGCCAATACACGAGCGGTCTTTTTTACAGGTACTGGTGTTCAAGATATAAGTGGTACAGGAACTTTTAATATCGACTATATTGTTGTTACAAAATCTTCTGGTAGCGTTCGTATGCTAAACAATTTACTTTGTGAAGGTCCAAATGGTGGCAATGCCATTTCGTTAACTTCATCAACTGATATTTTGAATTTAAATGGATTTACATTAACATTAGGGAAAGCATCAGTTAATTCTACAATTACAGGTAGTGGATTTATAAGAGGTGATTCTGCTTCTTCTATTTCAATATTAGGAACAGGTGCATTTGGAACCATTAGATTTGATCAAACAACTTTAGGTACCACCAATGTTTTAAGAAATTTTACTGTAAATAGAACATCTTCTGGTTCTGTTACACTTGGGAATACGTTAAACATTACTGGAGGAACAAATGCAGGAGTAGTTACTGTATCAAATGGCACATTAAATACAGGAGGATTTTTAGTTTTAAAATCAAATGTTAATGGTACTGCAAGTATTGGTAATTCAACTGGTGGTGTTATAAGTGGTAATGTAACTGCTGAAAGATATATTTCAGGTGCAGGAAGAAAATGGCGTTTTTTAAGTACACCTGTTGTGGGACAAACATTAGCAAATTGGGGTAGCCAGTTTTACATTACAGGACCCGGTACATCAGGCGCAACAATTGGTTCTGCTAATTCGAATGGTTTTGCAACAACAAGATCAAACTTACTTGGTATCCCTACTACCACTTCTTCAGTTAGAAGATATGTTGAATCAACTGCAGGCGATTTAAATGTAGGTTGGGCAGATTTAGGTTTAAATACATCAGCTTCATTAACACCCGGAGTTGGTTACAGAGTTTTTATCAGAGGTCCAATCACAGGTAATTATTCAACTGATACCTTAGCTATTGGTTCAACTGCAAATTCTCAAGATCAAGCATTATTTACATTGAACCAAACAGGTACAATTAGTAATACTGTAAATGCTGGAACTGTAAATCTACCTGTAACTTTTACTTCAAATAATGGTACTGCAAATGATGGTTGGAATCTAGTAGGAAATCCATATCCTTCAAATATTGATTGGAATGCTTCGGGATGGACTAAAACAGCTGTCTCTGGAACTTTCTATATTTATACCCCTAATTTAAATGTTTATGGGTCTTATGATGGTTTAACAGGTGTTAATTCTATAAATAGATATATCCCGAGTGGTCAATCCTTCTTCGTAAAGGCAACTGCAGCTAACCCAGTATTATCATTAACTGAATCAGTTAAGGTAAGTAATACTTCACCAATTTTGCTTAAAACAGGTGATGAATTAAATACTTTAAGAATAAAATTATTTAAAGATTCAATGGAAAACGATGAAACGGTTATCAGATTTTATGAAGGAAAAAATGATGAATTTATTGATGGTGAAGATGTTACAAAGTTTGTAAATGAAAATGTTAATGTAGCATCTTCTTTTGGTAATGGAGTTTATTCAATGGTTAATTATTTAAGTTTAAATAGTTTAACGAATAAGGTTGTTAAATTGGCTGCTTGGGTTTCTACTCCAGGAAGTTACAAAATGGAATTTAATCAAACTGAAGATTTTGATGCAAATGTTAAAATTTACCTAAGAGATAATTATAAAAATACAGTTACTAACCTAAGAGATATACATACTTACACATTTAAAATTGATACTTCAAAGGCTTCTACTCAAGATGGAAGATTGGAAATAATTTTTACCGACAAAGCTTATACATCAACTTTTGAAAATATTTCAGATGGTTCTGATGTAATGGTATATCCAAATCCAGCAAAGGATTATATTAATGTTGAATTTGTAAATTCTAAATTTGTAAATAGTAAAATACAAATTTCTGATATTTCAGGTAAGGAATATTTTAATATTGATATGAAAAGTGAAAGCCAAAAAATCAATATTGAAAATTTAGTTAGTGGTGTTTATTTTGTTAAAATTACCAATAATAACGGTGCAAATAGGACTGTTAAAATTGTAAAATAAAGTAAGGTATTACTTAAAAAAGAAAGGTGGGAAGTTTTTAATTTCCCACCTTTTTATTTTGTGTTTTTCACTAATTTAATAACTACATATTTACTGGTAGGTGTATTGCTTTTATCTGCCACAGAACTAATAGGAACCAATACATTTGTTTCAGGAAAATAAGTAGCAGTGCATTGCTCCGGAATATTGTATTTAATAATCATAAAATTATGCGCAACACGTTCTATATTATCGTGGTAATTATAAATATCTACCGAATCTCTATGTTCAAAGCCTAATTTTTTGATGTCGCTTTCATTCATTAAAATTACCCTGCGTTCGTTGTAAATTCCTCTGTAACGGTCGTCTAAACCATAAATGGTGGTATTAAACTGATCATGTGTCCTGATAGTCATCATCATCAATTCATCATCTGCCAATTGGTTTAAAGTTAGTTTTCCAACATTAAAGTTAGCTTTTTGAGTAGAGGTGTTAAATTTACCCTCTCTTGAGCCATTGGGTAAATAAAATCCTCCTGGCTCCCTTACACGCTTATTGTAATCAGTAAAGCCGTTTATAGAACGTTCTATATCGGTTCTAATATAATCATAATTGGATTCGTATTTGCTCCAATCTATTTTGGTTTTATTGCCTAAAGTAGCCTTTGCCATTTGGCAAACCATTACACTTTCGCTTAACAAATGTTGACTTACTGGTTTTAAATTGCCTTTACTCATTTGTACTACACCCATTGAATTTTCACAACTAATAAATTGCTCTTCTCCATTGGCATTTATGTCTTTATCGCTTCGTCCATAAGTTGGTAAAATAAGTGCTTCTTCTCCGGTAATTAAGTGGCTCCTGTTTAATTTGGTGCTTATATGAACTGTTAGTTTACAGTTTTGTAAAGCTTGTGCTGTAAATTTTGTATCTGGTGTAGCCGATAAGAAATTACCACCCATAGCGATAAAAACTTTGCCTTTTTCTTCATGCATTTTTTTAATAGCATCTACTACGTCAAGTCCATGTTCATAAGGTGCATTGATGTTAAACACATTATTCAGTTTATCGATAAATGCTTTACTTGGTTTTTCGTAAATTCCCATGGTTCTGTCGCCTTGTACATTACTATGTCCACGCACAGGGCATGTTCCTGCACCAGGTTTACTAATACTTCCTTTTAGTAACAATAAATTTACTACTTCTTTTATGGTATCAACCGCATTTTTATGTTGTGTTAAGCCCATTGCCCAACAAGCAATTATTTTCTTTTTATGTTTAATGGCTTCAAAAGTTTCTTGTATTTGCGTTAATGAAATACCGCAAGCTTTACTTAAATCAAGTAAAGAATAATTATCCATATCAGCCTTTAATTGTTCAAAACCAAAGGTATTGTTATTAATAAAATCATGGTCAAATACGGTTCCTGGATTTTTTGCTTCTTCTTCAAAAAGTAATATTTCAAGAGCTTTTACCAGTGCTAAATCGCTGTTTATTTTAACTTGTAAAAATATATCAGTTAGTTGCGATTTTATACCTAAAACACCATTTACTTTTTGTGGATTATTAAAACCAACCAAGCCTGTTTCTTTTAAAGGATTTACCGAAATAATGGTACATCCATTTTGTTTTGCTTTTTGCAAAGCGCTCAGCATTCGCGGATGGTTAGTACCAGGATTTTGACCTAATATAATTATGACTTCTGCTTCATAAAAATCTTCTAAAGTAACGGAGCCTTTTCCAATACCTACACTTTCTGAAAGTGCTACACCACTGCTTTCATGGCACATGTTACTGCAATCAGGAAGGTTATTGGTTCCAAATTCTCTTACAAAAAGTTGGTATAAAAATGCTGCCTCGTTACTAGTTCTGCCTGATGTATAAAAAATCGCATCGTTTGGTGATGGCAACTCATTTAAGTTTTTAGCAATCAATTTAAAGGCATTTTCCCAACTTACTGGCTCATAGTGAGTAGCTCCTTTTGACAAATACATAGGTTCCGCCACACGGCCTTTTTTACCTATTCTAAAATCATCTAATTGCGAAAGCTCAGCTACCGAATTTTTTGCAAAAAAATCAGCCCACAAAGCTTTGGTGGTAGCCTCTTCGGCAATGGCTTTTGCACCATTTTCACAATATTCAGCAATGGGCGAACGTTCATCATCAGGGTCAGGCCATGCACAACCCGGGCAATCAAAACCATCTTTTTGATTCAATTTAGCCAAAGCTTTAAAACCACGAATAGGTCCCATTTCGCTAAACACATGTTTAACCGAAGAAATAACAGCGGGAATACCTGCGGCAGTTTCCTTTGGCTCGGTAAGTTTTATATCTAAAAACTCTTCTGGATTTTCAGGATTGGGAAGTTGGTTCATTGTTTATTGCTAATTATTGCTAAATTGTTTTATTATTGATTCGCTAGTTGCTAGCGGCTAGTTGCTAGAAGCTATTTTCATTCAATTAACACACAGCATTAGGATTTGGAAACATATCGTTTTGGTCTTCGAAAGTATTATCTAGGCAAACAAAATCTTTTTCTACTAAAAGAAATAGCTTTTTACCACCACCAATATCAAACTTATTTTCAAAACCAACTAAGTCAGTTGTAATCCAGTTTTGAGCAATATTTTCAGGAACCAACAATGTAATTTTATTACCAACCATTTGTGCTGAAAGTTCGCTAACATCCGGAGAAGCCGCCAATGCATAATAAAGTTTATTGTCTATAAATTCAGTAGCTTCCTCAATATATCCAATATCAGCAAAGTTTTTCACTTCGGTTTGTGTTAAACGAATGCGAATAGAATTGCCTTTGATACGTATTTTCATTTTTATTTTATTTAATGTTTCGAAATAAAGCAAAAAAACACAAATATTTACTAAAATCCTTTTCATTGTAATTTTGTTAATGTTTTGTAATATTAAGAAAGTCAAATTATTAAGTATTAATTTTATTAACTTGGTTTTTCAATAAATAATTTAAATTCGCCCTTCCAAAAAAGAATGTACAACCTATTTTTATTTATTTTTTAAAATGACTGAATTAAACGAAGTGAATCCTTCTGAAGCTGCATTAAATGCAGAAGCTACTGAGTTAACTAATGTAGAAAATACTACGACTGAAAGTGTAGTAAGTGAAAGTACTGTTGCTGAGCCTACAGCAAGTGTTGAGCCAACTATTGTTGAAGAAGATAACACAGAAAAAAAGCCGGAAACTATTGAAAGTTTAGTAACTGATTCAATTGAAATAGCGCTTGATGAGCATGAAATAGATGCTGATTTAGCTGCAATTGAACACCATGAAAGTGCTGAGCAATTAGATTATGCAAACAAAACCAAAGACGAGTTACTTACTATAGCTTTACAAGCTATGAGCGACAAGCCTCACAGTGAAGCTTTGCAAATTTTTAAAGATATAAAACCACACTTTGACGCTGCTTTAAACGAAGAACAAAATGCAGCTATGCAAAAGTTTATTGAAGAAGGTGGCGAAAAAGACGATTTTGAATACAAAGCCGGTGTAACTGCCCGCGATACATTTAATAAAGCTATCAAAGATTTACGCGATAAAATATCAGCTGCTAAAGCTATAGCAGAGGCTGAACGCGTTAAAAATTTACGTGCTAAAGAAAATATTTTAGACCAAATTAAGGCTTTAAATAGCAGTGAAGAAACCAAAGAAAGTTTGACTAAATTAAAAGAGTTACAAACTGAATGGAAAAAAATTAAGAATGTTCCAAAAGAACACGTAGAACGCCTTTGGGAAAGTTATAGAGTACTTAACGAAATTTTTTATGATAAATTAAGTATAGATAATGAAATTGCGCAATTAGACAGAGAACGTAACTTAGATG
This sequence comes from Bacteroidota bacterium, assembly GCA_027491085.1. Classification (GTDB taxonomy): domain Bacteria; phylum Bacteroidota; class Bacteroidia; order UKL13-3; family UKL13-3; genus JAAFJM01. The sequence continues at coordinate 181,894 of JAIXWW010000012.1, read as the reverse complement.
CTAAAATAGATTTATGCAAAAAAGTAAGCGAATTAGCTGAAGAAAAAAGCATTAAATCGGCTTTGATTGCAGTTAAAAAATACCAAGAAGATTGGAGAAATATTGGCCCAGTTCCTAAAGAAGCCAACGAAGAAATTTGGACTCGTTTTAAAGCTGAAGTAGATAAAATATATGCTGGTATTAAAGCCGAAACAGAAAAAAATGAAGCTGTTCGTCAAGCTAACTTAGTATTGAAATTGGCTTTGATTGAAAAATCGAAAGAGTTGGCTACTTATGCTACTACTCGTATTAAAGATTGGATGGAAAAAACCAAAGAAGCCAATGAATTAATGGAAGAGTGGAAAAAAATTGGTTACGTGCCAATGGCGGAAAGAGAAAAAGTTTGGGAAGAATTTAAAGATATTCGCAATACTTTCTTTAACAATAAAAACAATTGGTTCAAATCGTTTAACGCGGTTAGAAACGAAAATTTAAAGAAAAAACAAGAGTTGGTAAAAGAAGCAGAAAATATTGCTGCTGCGCCAATTGATTGGGGTAAACAAACTGCTACCATTAAAAATTTACAAGAACAATGGAAACAAGTTGGTCCAGTTCCTGATAAATTTAACGATGAAATTTGGAAGAAATTTAGAACTGCTTGCGATTTGTTTTTTGAAAAGAAAGCAGAACGTTTTGCGGAGCAAAATGCGGAGCAAGGAGGAAATTTAATTGCTAAAAAAGAATTGATTACGCAATTAGAAGCAATGGCTGCCAATGAGGCTGAAAATCCTAATGCATTAAATGAGCTAAAAACCATTCAAGATGCTTGGAGCAAAATTGGATTTGTACCAAATAAAGACAAAGATGCTATTAGCAAAGCATACAATGATTTATTGGATAAAATTTATGGTCGTCACCGCGAGTTACGCAAAAACATGCGCCAAGCCGATGATAGAGCACATTTTGAATCGTTAGCTAATAACAATGATGGTGGCCAACGTTTACAGCGTGAAGAGCGCATTTTACAAGAACGTATTAAAGGTTTAAAAACCGATATTGATACATGGGATAATAACCTCGGTTTCTTTAAAAATACCAATGCTAAAAACGAAATGGTAATTCAAATCAATGATAAAATTGCTGCTGCAAAACGTATGATTAAAGAGCTAGAAGATAAAATAAAAACCATTAGAACTTTAAAAAATCAAACGCCTAAAGCCGACTAATAATTACCAAAAGACACAATGACATACTGTATAATTAAGTATGGTTTTTGAGTTATTTTTATAAAATTAATACAATGACAAAAAAAATAGTAAATGTTGGCGATATAGCATGCGGAAGCAATGAGTTATTCTTAATCTCAGGCCCTTGTGTTATTGAAGATGAGTCAATAATGATGAAAACTGCCGAAAAATTGAAAGAAGTTTCGGAAAAGTTAAAAATTAAGATGATTTACAAATCATCGTTTCAAAAAGATAACCGCAGTAGTTTAAAATATTACGATGGTCCAGGATTGGCAAAAGGTGTAGCTATTTTGGCTAAAGTTAAAGAGCAATTTGGTTTTCCTTTGTTAACCGATATTCATTATCCTGATCAAGCAGCTGCGGCTGGCGAAGTGTGCGATGTGTTACAAATTCCAGCTTATTTATGTATGCAATCTACTTTGATGGTGGCTGCTGCTAAAACGGGTCGTGTAATCAATATCAAACATGGTCAGTTTTTGGCTCCAGAAAACATGAAACATCCAGTTCAAAAATGCATTGATGCTGGAAACGACCAAGTAATTTTAACTGAGCGTGGTTACACATTTGGTTATAACGATATGGTAGTTGATCCAAGAAGTTTCTTTTTAATGGGACAAATTGGTTATCCTGTGGTATTTGATATTACCCATTCAATCCGAAAATATGGTATTCCAAGTGCTGATGCAAAAGGTGGAGCTCGTGAGTTTTTGCCTGTTTTAAGCAGAGCTGGAGTTGCTGCTGGAGTTGATGGTGTATTTATTGAAACACATCCAGAACCAGAAAAAGCTTTATGCGATGCAGCTTCTCAATTAAGTGTTTATCAATTAGAAGAGTTTTTAAAACCATTAATTGAAATCCATAATTTAGAAGTTAGCTACAGATAATTCTAATTGAAAATAGAACTTTTATAAAACAACAATTAAATAGAAAGACGCAATTTATTGCGTCTTTTTTTTACCAATAAAAAATATGAATTTAAGTAATAATAAAATACTCATAACAGGCGGTGCCACAGGCATTGGCCTAGGTTTAGCCGAACGTTTTTTAAACGATGAAAATACAGTAATAATTTGTGGTAGAAGGCAAGAAACATTGAATGAAGCCCAAGCCAAGTTTCCAGCATTAATTACCAAACAATGCGATTTAAACAATGAAAATGATAGAATAGAATTGTTTAATTGGATTCAAACCAATCATAATGATTTGAATGTGTTGGTTAATAATGCAGGTATTCAAAATTGGATGAATATAACTGATGAAGACTTTTACCAACGCGCCAAAATAGAAATAACTACCAATATTGAAGCACCTATTCATTTAACTACTTTGTTTATGAATATGGAAAGTTTAAACACCATTATGAATGTTACTTCGGGTTTATCGTTTGTGCCATTAACCAAAACTCCAGTTTATTCAGCTACCAAAGCGTTTTTTCATTCGTTAACTTTATCGTTAGCTGAGTTATTAAAAGCTAAAAATATTGAAGTAATTGAAATAATTCCGCCTGCTTTAAATACCGATTTAGGTGGAAAAGGTATACATGACCAAGCGCCACCCGTAAGTGCTTTTATTGAATCCATTTTTGAGCAATTAAAAGAAGGAAAAACTACCTTAACTTTTGGTTTTAGCGAAATGATGAGCAAAGCAACTCCTGATGAGTTAAAACAAGCATTTGCTAGAATGAATCAAGCTTAATAATTTACACCCAATTTTAAACACATGAGCAAACTAATACGCGGATTAAACTTAAGTCAAGCTACCTCGCTTAATATGATTGATATGGTGGGAATTGGACCATTTGTAACCATTCCATTTATTATTCATACCATGGGCGGCCCACAGTGTATTTTAGCATGGCTTTTAGGTGCATTGCTTTCATTTATGGATGCTTTTGTTTGGTCGGAATTAGGAGCTAAATGGCCACAAGCAGGAGGCTCTTATGTGTTTTTACAAAAATTATATGGCAAAAAATATGGACGAATGCTTTCGTTTTTATTTGTTTGGCAAACCAGTATTCAAGCGCCTCTAGTAGTGGCTTCAGGCTCCATAGGTTTTGCACAATATTTAACTTATTTATTGCCATTAACCGATATTGAACAAAAAATGGTATCAGGTTCATTGGTGCTTTTATTGGTTTGGATTTTATATAGAAACATAAAAACATTAGGCAAGCTTTCGGTAATTATGTGGGTGGTAGTTGGCTCTACTATTTTATGGTTAATAGCATCGGCTTTTACCCATTTCGATGCACAAATGGCCTTTAGTTTTCCGGCAGATGCATTCGATTTAAAACCTATGTTTTTTGTGGCTTTAGGTCAAGCCTCGGTGAAAAGTATTTATTCGTATTTGGGTTATTATAACGTGTGTCATTTAGGTGGAGAAATTATCAATCCGCAAAAAAATATTCCTCGGAGTATTTTTATTTCCATTGCAGGAATAGCAGCGCTTTACATAAGTATGCAAATTGGCATTTTAGGTGTAATTCCTTGGCAAGAAGCCCAAAACTCAACCTTTATTGTAAGTGCGTTTTTTGAAAAATTATATGGACACGCCACTGCTCAGTTTGCAACAGGATTGATATTATTTATTGCCATTACTTCCTTATTTGCTGTGATGTTAGGTTACTCACGAGTGCCTTATGCAGCCGCGCGAGATGGTAATTTTTTCAAGGTATTTGCCAAGTTGCATCCTACTAAAAATTTTCCATACATATCGTTATTGGTGCTTGGTGGATTGGCTTTTTGTTTTAGTCTTTTATTTAAATTGAAAGATGTAATTACGGCCATTATTGTAATGCGTATTTTGGTTCAATTTATTAGCCAATCTGTTGGTTTAATTGCTTTACATTACCGTTCTAAAAAGCTACGATTACCTTATAAAATGCCACTTTTCCCTATTCCAGCCATATTAGGCATATTGGTTTGGTTATTTGTGTTTTTAAGCAGCGATTGGCAATATATAGTTGGTGCTTTGGGTATTATCGTTTCAGGTTTAATATTGTATTTTATTAAAGAACATTATACAAAAACAATGAGTTCAAATAATTGAAATTTATTTATATTTTAAAACTACCTTATTACTTAGTTAAACCTTTGACTTTGGTCACTAAAAGACAGCGTTGGTATGTTTACCTTGTAGGCTCAAATTAATACCAACCAATTATGAAAATTACAATTAATAACCATACAACTATTGAAGAAGTTCAAGATTCATTTAATAAACGTTTTCCTTTTTTAAAAGTAGCGTTTTTTGCAGATTTAAATAAACCTTTAAATGCTGAAAATATGGTAAAAAACCATCAAATGGAAATTGGTAAACTATCGCCAATAGCAGCATTAGCAGGAATTGAAATACACGGCAATACTACAGTGAAACAACTAGAAAGTGCTTTCAATACCCAATTTGGAATAGCTGCGCAAGTGTTTCATAAACGCAGAAATTCATGGATTTTAACCACCACTTCTGACGATGCCACTTTGGATGCTTTAAACTCAAAAGCGGCTGAAGATACCAAACCATTGCCCAAAGAAGAGATAACCGATTCTGCAGACAGAATTGATTTGGAATAAAAAGAGAAGAAAGAAATTCCGTAATTTTATGAAAGAAAGAAGTACAATTGAGTTTTTAAGAGCGCTTCTTTCTTTTATATTTGTTTCTATGAAAATAGAATTAATTTTGGGTGCTTTTATATACTTATTTATAAGTTCTTGCGGTAAGGACAATTGTGATGATAGTACTAAAAATTTGAATGTAGATAAAAATTATCTAACTCAAATAATACCATATAATGATACAAGTACACGTTTATTTCTAAAAAATGGAAAAGATACCTTAGTTTTTCGAAGCCAAGGTTTACAAGAAACTACTGAATTTTATCAAGAAAGTGCAATAAATGGATTGTGCAGAAAATATAATATGCAAAAGTTAAGCTTAACAATGGCTGCTAGTGATACAGACTTTTTTGAGATTAATTATTTCGCAGACTATTCAAATACTTATGGAACTGGATTCGTCAAGTTTATTTTTTCTAACTTTTTCGAAACGAAGCCTCTTTCTGATGAATCATATTTAACGTATTACCCTCCAGTTTTAAATGAAACTGTATTAAATATGACCTATGATTCAGTTACAATAAATAAAAGTCAATTTGATGATATTGTAATTAGCAAAACTAGAGTAGGTGTTTTAAAGGTTAAATCAAAAAAATATATTTATGAATTGATAAAATAAATATAAAAACTGTTTATTAGTTCAATTAAATAGCCAGAAGCTAGTTGCCAATAGCCAACCGCCATCTGTCAAAAATAATCCATAATCTTCCGAACTTTTTGAGTAGTTTTGTGTTCGTTTTTATATAAATGAGTCAATCAAATAACAAGGAAATTATCATCAAAGGCGCTCGTGCACACAATTTAAAAAATATTGATGTAAACATTAAGCGTAATAAATTAACAGTAGTTACAGGGGTTTCAGGTTCAGGTAAATCAAGTTTGGTTTTTGATACACTTTATGCCGAAGGGCAGCGCAGGTATGTAGAAAGTTTATCGGCTTATGCTAGGCAGTTTTTGGGTAAAATGAATAAGCCCGATGTAGATTATATTCATGGTATTTCGCCATCAATAGCTATTGAACAAAAGGTTAATACCCGAAATGCACGCTCAACTGTTGCTACTTCAACCGAAATATACGATTATTTAAAATTACTATTTGCTCGCATTGGTGTTACCTTTTCGCCCATTAGTGGCAATATGGTAAAACGCCATACCATTGACGATGTGGTGCAACATATTTTGGCATTACCCGAAAATACCAAAGCCTATTTATTGGTAACTATTATTACTGAAAACGAATTGCGTAAGCAATTAGAAGTGTATTTACAAACAGGTTTTAATCGTTTGTTTTTAAACAATGAAATGCTTGATATTGAAGAATTTTTAAGCAATGATGAATTGGTAAAGAAAACAGCTAAAGCTAAAAATGCCGAACCTCTATATTTGTTAATTGATCGCTTTGCAGTGCAACAAAATGATGAAGATTTTTTAAACAGAATTTCTGATTCTATACAAACTGCATTTTTTGAAGGCGAAGGGGAATGTGTGCTGCACACCATCAATGACGAAGGAAAAACGCAATATGAATTGTTCAACAATCGTTTTGAGCTAGATGGACAAAAATTTGAAGAACCAAGTGTTAATTTGTTTAGTTTTAATAATCCTTTTGGAGCATGTAAAACTTGCGAAGGTCTTGGTAATGTAATTGGGATTGACGAAGATTTGGTAGTTCCTGACAAAGGTTTATCCATTTTCGAAGATGCCATTGTGCCTTGGAAAGGCGAAAAAATGCAAGAATGGAAACAAATGTTTATTCATGTTACCCGTAAAAACGATTTTCCATTACACAAACCATATTTTGAATTAACCCAATCACAAAAAGATTTTTTATGGCAAGGTGGAGCGGGTTGGCCCGGTTTAAATGGCTTTTTTAAAGAGTTAGAAAAACAAACCTATAAAATTCAATACCGTGTCATGTTAGCACGTTATCGTGGTAAAACTACTTGTTACGATTGCAGAGGAACACGTTTGCGCCAAGATGCCAATTATGTAAAATTGGTTAATTTAAATAAATCGGATGCGGTTTATACTTTTAATGGCGATAGTGAATACGCTTGTTTATCGGTACTTTTACTCATGAGTATTGATGATTGTGTGGCCTATTTTCAAAACTTAAAACTGTCGGAAACACATCAAAAAATAGCAAGCAGAATTTTGGTTGAAATAACCAATAGGTTGAACTTTTTGCAAAATGTAGGTTTAGGTTATTTGTCGTTAAATAGACTTTCAAGCACTTTAAGTGGTGGCGAAACGCAACGTATCAATTTGGCTACTTCTTTAGGTTCAAGTTTGGTTGGCTCGTTGTATATTTTAGACGAACCAAGCATTGGTTTACACCCGCGCGATACTGAAAATTTGATTAGAGTTTTACAAAAACTGCGTGATATTGGCAATACAGTTGTGGTGGTTGAACACGATGAAGAAATAATGCAAACAGCCGATGAAATCATTGACATTGGGCCTTTAGCAGGAATTCATGGTGGCGAAAAAGTATCGCAAGGAAATATTGATTTTATAAAAAACGATACCAATAGTTTAACCGGAATGTTTTTATCTGGAGTTAAAAAAATTGAGGTTCCTACCAAACGCAGAAAGTGGAAAGATTATATTGAAATAAAAGGAGCAAGGCAGCATAATTTAAAAGGTTTTGATGTAAAGTTCCCTTTGCGTGCATTTACAGTGGTTACAGGCGTTTCTGGAAGTGGAAAAACTACTTTAATTAAAAAGATTTTATATCCTGCTATTCAAAAGCATTTGGGTAATTACACAGGCGAAAAAACTGGTGCTCACGAAAGCATTGGTGGAGATATAAAAACCATTACACAAATTGAAATGGTTGATCAAAATCCAATTGGCAAATCGAGTAGGAGTAACCCCATCACTTATATAAAAGCTTACGATGCCATTAGAGATTTGTACTCGCAATTAGCTATTTCGAAAGCAAGAGGTTTTAAACCGCAACACTTTAGTTTTAACGTAGAAGGTGGCCGCTGCGAAACTTGCCAAGGCGAAGGTGAAGTAACCATTGAAATGCAATTTATGGCCGATATACATTTGCCATGCGATGAATGTAAAGGTGCAAGGTTTAAAGAAGAAGTTTTAGATGCCAAACACAATGGAAAAAGCATCAGTGATTTGTTGAGCATGAGCGTAGATGAAGCTTTGGAGTTTTTCCATGACGAAACTACTATTGCTAATAAAATTAAACCATTGAGGGATGTTGGTTTGGGTTATATCAAATTAGGTCAATCGAGCAATACTTTAAGTGGGGGTGAGGCACAACGTGTAAAATTGGCTTCTTTCTTGGGTAAACGTGCAAGTTCAGAACATGTGTTATTTATTTTTGATGAACCAACTACAGGTTTACATTTTAACGATATCAATAAATTATTGACATCGTTTAATGCATTGATTGACCAAGGACATACCATTATTGTAATTGAACATAATATGGATGTGGCTAAATGCGCTGATTATATTGTTGACCTTGGTCCACAAGCTGGCGATGAAGGCGGAAACTTAGTGTTTGCTGGTTTGCCCGAAGATTTAATTAACAATACCGAAAGTTATACAGCCAAGTATTTGAAGGATAAGTTGAAGTAAACAGAGATTTAATAGGGTTTTTGTTGCAGCCTGAGGACGCCTGCAACGACTGGATGGTATAATGATCAAAAAGATAAGCTTGGTTTTGAGTTTTTGTGTGAAGTTGAGAACGCATTTGAACTAATAAAGAAAAACCCATTACTTTTTGCTAAAATTTACAAAGACTTTAGAATGCTTTTGGTAAATAGATTTCCATTTGAGGTATTTTATTCAATTGAGGACAATACGATATTGATTCACCATATTTTTCATTCAAGCAGGAATCCTAAAATTTGGAAAAAATGAGATTTAAAAAAATTGTTTCTTTACTAACGTTTTCGGGCTTGGCGAAGGTGGCGATTTTCACCACAAATATTGAAGCGGAGAACCAAACTTTGATTAACCACAAATATGTCTGCGGAGCACTGAACCGCTACTTTTGCCAAACCCGTGTTATCGGGTCGGCCTTCTTGTCGTCCGTATGCTTTATTCTTCTCCAAAGTAGTCGCTGTCTAATTTTTTAACTTCATAGGTCTGCTGAGAAGTGCAACCAAGATTATAGTCAATCATCAGTTGAGCCAACTGTTCACCGTCAATGAGAACAATTTTTGTTTCATTTCTCGGTGTATAGTCCAAAGCTTCCTTAGTAAAATTTGAGGTAGTAATGAAAATTCCTTTTTTAGCGCCTTGTCCGGCAAGTGCACCAACAAATTTTTGAATTTCTGGTCGTCCAACAACATTTCCTGGCTTCCATCGCTTGGCTTGAATGTAGATAATGTCAAGCCCAAGTTTGTCTTCTTTTATTGTTCCATCAATTCCTTCGTCACCACTTTTCCCCATTGCTTTACCCGCGTCTTTGATTGAACCACCATAACCCATTTTTACTAACAGTTCAACTACAAGTCTCTCAAAAAATGCTGGTGATAGTTCAACCACTTTGCTTATGAGTTCAGATGCTAATGATTTTCTTATCTTCTGATATGCCATTTCTAATAGCTCTTCAGGTGTCTGTATAGACTGCTCCTCGCTAGTTTCTGTTTCTGTTTCACTTTCGTCTTCGCGTTTTACGGTTTGAAATGCAACAAATTCAGAAAATTGTTTTAAAAACTTCACATTAATTGAACTTGGCTTTTTCTTAAGTACCTCTATGCCTCTCTTAGAAATGATAACAATTCCTTGTTTTGGGCTGTCGATTAAGCCTGCCTTTTTTAAATATGTTTTTGCCCAAGCAGTTCGATTATAAAACACAGGTGCTACTCCGCTAGGTAATAATTCTTTTTGTTCTTCTTCCGTAACACCAAATTTTATCGCCAGTTCGTCTGTAACGTTTCGCATTTTGTATTCTTTACCGTCTGCAATAAATTCAAGTAACGGTAACATTATTGATTGGTAGTCTGGTATCATATATTTTCTTTTTGTGGTCTGTATGGAAATTCGCTTTGGCATTTATCCCAAAATAACTCTCCATTTACTTCCATTAAATGTTCTTTAAAAAAATTAATTGTTTCTGCCTTCATAGTTTCTATTGCTTCTAAAAACTTATCATAGAAAACTAAATGCTGTTCGCTTGAAGAACGTCCTTTGTTCATAGCAAAAAATATGTCGCTTGGGTGATAATGGTAGTTACATCCACCAGGGCAATTGCCAATGAACTTTGGATATCTTGTTAGACTTCTGAATTTGTTGTAATTCGGTTTATAATGCGAAAAGCAAACCATATCTGTTAAAACCGTAAGGAAGAGTGCTACTGCAAAATATTCTTTTCTTTCTTTGTCTAAAAAGTTAAGATGGTCAAATGCTGGTGTTAATCTTTCGTATTGAATTGAAAATGTCTGTTTGTTTTGATTGTCTTCGTGAAACTTACTTTCATCAGGAATTGTCGAGAAGAACCGATTTAAGTCGTCTCGAAAATTTGAATTATAGTATGTTTTGAAGTCTGTCATTTATTTTCTGTGTCGTCTTTTAGGCTGCCCGATAACTCATTTATATAAGAAGTTTTCCCCTATAAACTTTCTCCAAGCCAACCCAAATTTGGGTGGATTGGAGCAACTTAAGTTCGTTTTTTCTCCTACAATTATATTCATTTGTTTTAAAAATAGGAGTAGTTTTTACTTTTTAGGAGAAATTTATTTTAGAATGTTTAAACCAATTTTTATTGAAAGCAGTTTGGTAATGCTATCATAAAGCAAAAGTATTAAAGGATGTCATTTTAACGTTTATCACAAGCGTTATTAAATTTAGGAAGAATATAGAGCATAAGCGTCCCTTTGCTTTGCTGAGATAAATAAAAGAGGTTTTCATTGCAAGGCACAAAGCTATACAGCTAAGTATTTAAAAGATAAATTGTAAAAGAATGAATATTTAAATTGTTTGACAGCAAACAATAAATTAAAATTGCCTCATGAAAAAAATTATTATCTCAGTTATTTTTTTATTGTCCATCTATCATGTTAACGCGCAGCAAAAGGTGTGTGTGGCATTTTATAATCAAGAAAATTTATTTGACACCATTGATAATCCCAATAAAAATGATGCTGAATTTTTACCCAATGGTAAATATAAGTGGAATACGGAACGTTACTTAACCAAATTAAACCAAATGGCTAAAGTAATAGCTAGTTTTAAGAATGGGGAAGGAGCTGATTTTTTGGGAATGTGTGAGGTAGAAAGTATAGAGGCTTTAACTGATTTAACCAAAAATAAACAATTACAAAAAATGGCCTATAAAACGGTATTTTTTGAAGGTGAAGATGAGCGTGGAATTGACAATGCTTTTATATACAAAAGTAATCTGGTAAAAGAGGCTAAAGGCTATAGCGTAGTTATTAATAGCGAAGGAATTGGCGGAGACCATACTAGGAATATTTTGGTGGCTGAAATCACTTTAAAAAATAAAGAAAAATTATATTTTATTGTCAATCATTGGCCAAGTAGGAGAGAGGGTGAGAAGGAAAGTGAGTTTAAACGAATTTTTGTAGCAGGTGAAGTTCGCAAAGTTTGTGATGAAATTTATGCTAAAAATGCCAATGCCAATATTATTGTGATGGGAGACTTAAACGATGAACCTAATAATATGTCTGTAACTGCTACATTAGGAGCAAGTGGGGCCATAAGCAAAACAAAAAATAATATGTTGTACAATACCATGAAAGATTTATCATTGGATGGTTTGGGTTCTCATAAATTTAAAAATGAATGGAGCATGTTAGACCAAATAATAATAAGTGCTAATTTATTAAATACAAAATCAAAAGTTAAGTTTATTCAAGGTTCTGCCGAAGTTTACAAACAAAATTTTATGCTTGAAACCGATGAAAAATACAAAGGTAATCCGTTAAGAACTTTTGTAGGTAACAAATACCTTGGTGGCTTTAGCGACCATTTACCAGTTATGATTTTTTTAGAAATCAGTAAGTAATTTTAGTATTCATTATTTTCCTCAAATTTACTCAGTACAATCACAATCTACTTAAAACATAAATAGTAGTTTTTACCATAATTTATTAGTTTTACCACATGGAAAATGAGGAGTCGAAACCGCAACGTAGAGCAAGATACAAAGGCACTTATCCTAAGTCGTTTAAGGAAAAGTATAAAGAATTGCAGCCCGAAAAATATGCCGATGACATTCAAAAAGTAATATTAAAAGGAAATACACCTGCAGGAACTCATCGCTCCATTTGTGTGAATGAAATAATGGATTTTTTAGCAATAACTCCTGGACAAGTTGGTATGGATGCCACACTTGGTTATGGTGGACATAGCCTAGAAATTTTAAAACAATTAAACCATAAAGGTATGCTTTATGCTACCGATGTTGATCCTTTTGAATTGCCTCGCACCAAGGAAAGATTGGCTTCGTTTGGTTTTGGTGAAACTGATTTACAAGTAAGAAAATTGAATTTTTCAAATATTGATTTAATAGCCATGGAGGCCGGTCCACTCAATTTTGTATTGGCCGATTTAGGGGTTTCCTCTATGCAAATTGATAATCCAGATAGAGGTTTTTCATTAAAAATAGAAGGACCATTGGATTTACGTTTAAATCCTAAAAGTGGCAAACCCGCTTCTGAACTATTAAAAACTTTAGACCAATACGAATTGGAAGAAATATTTATTGCCAATGCTGATGAACCTTATGCTGATTTAATAGCTGAAGCAATAGTAACTAGTTTAAAAAAGGGACGACATATTGAAACTACCGCCCAATTAAAAGATATTATAAAAGAAACCTTAGAATTTCTACCTAAAAATGATAGGGTAGAAAAAACAAAAAAGGCTTGTCAAAGATGCTTCCAAGCGTTGCGTATAGAAGTTAACGATGAATTTGGAGTGTTGGATAAATTTTTAGAAAAACTACCAGAGGCATTGGCTCCAGGCGGAAAAGTGGCTATCCTTTCTTTTCATTCAGGCGAGGATAGACGTGTAAAAAAAGCTTTCCAAGCATTTTACAGACAAGGTATTTATTGTAGCGTGGCTCCAGAGCCAATTCGTCCATCTGCCCAAGAAATTTTTAGTAATCCTCGTGCACGTTCAACCAAATTTCGCTGGGCTATTAAAGCATAATTTTTTCTATTTGTTATTTATAAATTTGTTTGGATACATCTCGTTTTATTCCTTTTGCCAATCCAATATTGGATAGTGATATTCCTGAAAAGTTTGTGCTAATGCTGCATAATACTCCACATAAATTATGCTTAATGGCCGCTAACCAGCTTCAGGATTATTTATTAAAGCAAACCGATTGGGTGCATAATTTTGGACTGAATAATTATATAAACGGAAATATTATTGGTAAAATGTTTGGCGTATTAGTTGTAAAAAACCAACAAAACGAAATTGGTTTTTTAGCTGCTTTTTCGGGTAAATTAGCCTATACAAATGATCATTCCTATTTTGTACCTCCAGTATTTGATAGTTTAGCTGAAAATAGTTTTTTAAACAAAGGAATGACTCAACTTTCAGCCATAATTGAGGAAATAAATGAATTAGAAACTCAGCAACAAATTAATAACCTGCCCCAAATAAGTGCACTTAAAATTAAGCGAAAAGAACACTCTATCAAACTACAACACTTGCTTTTTGATAATTACATTTTTACCAATCAGCTTGGAAATAGCAAAAATGCGCATGAAGTTTATAAAAATGCGCTGTATAAAAATCCACCAGCAGGTGGTGGCGAATGTGCTACCCCCAAGTTATTACAATATGCTTTTAATAATAAAATGAAACCTTTGGCCGTAGCTGAATTTTGGTGGGGACATTCACCTAAATCTAACCATTGGAAGCATAAACAATATTATGCTTGTTGTAAAGAAAAATGTGAACCTATTTTAACCCACATGCTTATGGGTATTGAATTTGAATACAAATAGCTTATTTTGCTACAAATAATGATTTAAAATATGCAATTAGCGGAGCACTTTTTAAATAATATTATTCTAATATATTTGACAATTAAGAAATATTTGAATTTAAGATGAAAAGAAATTTACTAGGTTTACTTTTATTGGTTTTTGTTATGCAGTTGAAGGCACAAATGGTTGGCGATACCATAAAAGTAAAAACATTTCATTATGGAAGTGCAACTCGAGATACCTTTATTCAGTTTCCTTCTGGAGACTTAACTTACGAGAAAATAATTATGAAATACAATATGCGTTGTAAAAATGCATTGATTTCAAATAGTACTGATAGAAATTTAGGATGTGGAGAATGGGATTATAGCTGTAATACATATATAGTTGATTCTAATAAAGTTGAAGAGGTAACAGCTACTCAACCTAATTATGTTATTGCTAATTTTACAGGAACTAATTTTAAATATACCACCAAAACCCCTTACGATTACTACAATTATACCCAACAAAAGGTTAGTGTAAATAATATTACAGCTGATAATCAAGTTGAAGTGGCAACGGGTAATTTACCAATTGACTTTTTGTTAAAAGCCAATGAACGTTCAGGTAAGTCACAGATTTTATACCGTGCTTCGGAACTATTAATGGTTGGTTTAACTGCAGGTAATATTGATGGATTAAAATTGAATGTAGGTAATAATGGAGGCAAAGCTAGTTTCTTAAAAATTAAAATTAAAGGAACTCAAGCCAATTTCCTAAACTCAAAAACACCTAATTTAACAGGATTTACTGAGGTTTTGAATCAAGATTATGAGTTTGTAAATGGTTTAAATACCATCAGGTTTAAAACACCATTTGTATGGGATGGGGTTCAAAATTTAATAATTGAATATTCTTATTCTAATACAGTTCCAAGCAATCCAATTCAGTTTATTGGAACAAGCGATTCATTAACAGTTGGTTTATATGCAAATAATAATTATGCATTAGATTTAATGAACCAAGGTTTGGTTAAATTGGATGCCTCTAATTTTGCTGAATTAAGTAAAGAATTAACAATATCCTTTTGGGCTTTTGGCAATGCCAGCTTAATGCCTACCACTACTTCCATTTTATATGGATATGCCACAAATTTAAACGAAAGACAATTAAACATTCATTTGCCTCATTCTAGTAATAATGTGTATTTTGATTGTGGGTATGCAGCTGGAGGATATGATAGAATAAATAAAATTGCCACTGCTGATGAGCAAGGCGGTAAATGGAACCATTGGACTTTTACAAAAAATGCCACAACTGGAAATATGAAGATATTTTTAAATGGTGCCTTGTGGTTTTCTGGAACAGGTAAAACCAAAGCCATTTCAATTTTGAATTTATTGTTAGGTAAAGATCAAGCCAATGGCAATAACTATAAAGGTAAAATTAACGAATTAGCAATATGGAAAAAAGAAATGCCAGACTCCTTAATTTTAGGTTGGATGAATAAGCCATTAAATTCTACTCATCCTTTTTACAATCAGCTTTTATCTTATTATCCTTTTAATGAAGGAACAGGTTTAAATGTGGTAAATAAAATTACAAACAATACTTTATTAGGCGAAAATTTAAAATGGACTTACGATAGAGGTGAAAATTTAAATCGTACTTTTTTTGAAACTAATTTAAGACCTAGTATTCAGTTTTTAAGAAGTAATTACTCATTGTTGGTGCAAAATGTGGTAGTAAAAGATTCTATTGCAAAAAACACTGCTACCATTCAAAAATACAGAATTACATCGAAAGCGGGAATCTTCCCTTTAGCTAGCGATGTGGTAATACTTGATACCACTTATACTAATTACTATGAAGCATCTAGTTCAAAAATATTTAATGGAGATAGCGGAACAGTTATAAGTAGTCTACCTATAGCTAGTGAAGGCGAATTTGTAATTTCAAATTTGAATTATATCAATAGATTTCCATTTTATAATGAAATCATGTCATTTGTTACTCCTTATGGTATTGGTTTAGATTTAGGAGTTAATGGTAAAAACTGGTATTTTGATGTAAGTGATTTTGCTCCTTTGTTAAAGGGAAATAAGCGCATACTAATGACTTTGGGAGGGCAAAATCAAGAACAAAATGATGTTGAGTTTTGGTTCATTGTAGGTACCCCAGTTAGAAATGTATTAGAGTTTAATCAACTATGGCAAGGAACCAACAGATTGGGTTCAGCAGTAATTGCTACCATTAACAACGATACTAAGTTTCCACCTATAAATGTTCCAATTTTAAATAATGGTAAATCATTTAAAATACGCTCATCAATAACAGGGCATGGAGCAGAAGGTGAATTTGAAAGCAATGGAGGTCCTATTGATCACAAACTGAAAATTAACAATGTAGAAAAATTCAATTGGAGTATTTTACAAGAATGTGCTTCAAATCCAGTATTTCCTCAAGGTGGAACTTGGATTTATGACAGACAAGGTTGGTGTCCGGGTAAAAGTTCATTATTAAAAGAGCATAATATTACTTCAATGGTTTCTCCTGGTACTACCGTTAATTTTGACTATAATACTTCATATCCAAGTAACTCAAACGGGGAATATAAATACCAAGTAGCACACCAGTTAGTTACCTATGGCGAACCTAACTTTAATCTTGACGCTCGCATAATTGATGTTTTGAATCCTAGCGATAAAATTATCAATGCAAGAAATAATCCAGTATGTGCAATGCCTAATATTGTAGTTCAAAATACTGGTTCTACCAATATTACGAAGCTCGAAATTAGTTATTGGATAAATAATGCTACTTCTAAGCAAAGTTATACTTGGATAGGTAACCTAAACTTTTTAGACACAGCATCTATTTCGTTGCCAATTGGTACTTTATGGAACAATGGTTTGCAAGCAAAAGACAATAAATTTTATGCTCAAATAGTGAAAGTAAATAATGTGGCTGATAATTACGTAAACAATAATTTGTATGAATCACCATTTAATAAACCAGAAGTAGTTACCAGCAATTTTATTATTGAATTAAGAACAAATAATAATCCATCTGAAAATTCATATAGCCTGCTTGATGAAAATGGTTTTTTAGTTGATTTTAAAGTTTTTGATAAACCAAATACCGTTTATTCAACAACCTATAATTTAGGTGGATGTTATACTTTAGTAGTTAACGATGATGGACATGATGGTCTTTCTTTCTGGGCTAATTCTGCTCAAGGTACAGGTTATGTTAGAGTTAAAAAATCTACAGGAGCAGTTATTAAAACTTTGCAGCCTGATTTTGGAAGTGGTATTGCTTACGGATTTACCACCAATTGGACCTTAAACAATGAAGAATATTCACTAGATAAAGTTATTAATTTGTATCCAAATCCGACCTCTGAAAAGTTTATTTTGGAAGGTGAAGAGCTACAAAACTCCACTATAAAGATTTATGATGTGATTGGTAAAAACTATACGCTACCAAATAGTTTTTATAAAAATACCATAGAGTTTAACAGTTCGTCTTTACCAAAAGGAGTTTATTTTGTAGAAATAGTTAAAGGTGAAAGCAAAGTTGTAAAATCATTAGTTATCCAATAAACACTAGTCATTGCGACATTTTTAAAAGGCTGTGAATAAAATTCATAGCTTTTTTTTGTTAATACTTTTGTTATCAACAGATTAAATCTAACAAAAATGTTCTATTTTATATAATTATTGCCTTATTTTGTAAATACTTATAAGTTTATTATCATGAAAATAATTCAATTAAAATTTATTTTAGAACAACTTACATTTGATTTAATTGGAAAAGATTCCTACAGAGGTGTTACCTTAACTTATGCGTGGTTAGCTAATCAATTCGGACACATGGCTTTAGGATTTATCCCCACTGTTTTAATTTACCAAATTGTAAAGCAATATTCAAAATCTAATAATTTGAATATGATAATTGCTACTTGTGTTACCACATTTTGGTTTTCGTTTGAAATTTATAATGTAGTACAGCCTCTTTTTTTTAAAAATACTCAAGCTTATAATTTTAAACCTGATTTGTCTAATGTTATTTTTGATACCTTAACTGATATTTGTTTTTTTGCAATAGGGGCTTTTTTAGCAGGGTTGTCTATTAGGTTAAATCAATCTCTAATTATTGTAAATGCTATACTTTTGCTAACTGTAATTTATCCTTCTTATTATTGGTACACTACAAAAATGTATCAGCAAGAGGCTAAATTTCCATTTCAATTAAGACTTAGCCAATGGAAAACTAATCTTGATGAAAACAGTAAAAATGTGATAAATAATTTTGTAAATAATACCAATAAAGGACACCACTTATTGGTATTTGGAAATTATAAAAGCGGAAAAACCAGCTTAAGTGTTGCTATTGCTAATGAACAATCCATAAAACATAAAAAATCGCTTTACACATCTGCTACTAAATTTTATAATTTACTTTATGAACCAAATCCAACAGAAAATGATTTAAAAATAAATAATTTATGGGGATGGAGAAACACTGACTATTTGATCATTGACGATATCAATCCAAGCATTAAAATAAACGGAGTGTATGTAGAGCCACACACTTTTTTTAATTTATTAAACAATAACCAATTTGGAAAGGAAAATTTAAATGCACTTCAAAATACCAATATCATTTGGGTGTTAGGTGAAAATAATAGTGATTGTTGCGATTGGGAACAATTACTTATTTCATTAGGTATACCAAAAGAAAAGATTTCTCAGTTGATGTTGTCTTAAGTAAAATTGAATCAAAACTTGGAATATTAAGTTCTAATTTTTACTAAGTTCATTTTTAAAAGTTGGTTTTCAATTCCTCATTTCGTGTATACAGTTTACATCCATGTTTTTTATACTTAAATTTTTTACAAACGGCAAAAATTGAATGTTAGTTTTAAGCATCATGTTATTATGTTTGTAGCCTATAAATCGTATTGTTATGAATAAAATTTTATTAATATTAAAACGTGAGTTTTTAACCCGAGTTAAGAAAAAATCATTCTTAATTATGACCATTCTTTCTCCATTATTAATTGTATTGTTTTATGGTATTACTATTTATTTTACGGTAAATGGTCCTGGAAATGAGGAGGTGAAAACTGTATTTGTAAATGATAATAGTGGGTTAATTGCCAATAAATTAAGCAATAATAAAATATTTACTTTTGAATATGGAACATTAGCAAATAGTTCACCTGCTGAATTTTTGAAAAATAACGCTAACTATTATGGCTTACTACAAATTCCAGATTCATTTGGTTTAAATAATACCACTGGAATTAAGTTTTTAGCTGTTGATCAACCAAGTATTTCTCAAATAGATTACATAGAAAATGAAATAGAAAAATATGTTAAAAATGAACAATTAAGTAATTATAAAATAGACCAAAGCATCATTGATAAAATAAATGAAACTAAAGTAAAATTAAGTACCGTAAAATTAAATTTAGAAAATGAGTTAGAAGAAAAAAGTAACTCAGGAGCAGCTACAGCATTGGGAATGGGAGGTGCATTACTTATCTATTTATTTATATTTTTATACGGAGTAATGGTAATGAAGGGTATTATTGAGGAAAAAACGAACCGCATTGTAGAAATTATCATTTCTTCGGTTAGGCCATTTCAGTTAATGATGGGAAAAATATTAGGAATAGCAAGTGTTGGCTTACTTCAATTTATTATTTGGGTAACATTAATTTTATTAGCTATGCCAATAGTTAGTAATTTATTAATGGGTGATAAAGTGCAAGAAATGGCTAATGTGGCTGCTAACATGCCTAATACAATGCCTGCCAAAGCTATAAGCGGGAATGCTTTTTTAGATGGATTGATGTCATTTAATTATCCTTATTTAATTGGCGTATTTGTGTTTTATTTCATTACTGGATATTTGTTTTATGGAGCTTTATTTGCCGCTATTGGTAGCGCTGTTGATAATGAAACCGATACACAACAATTTATGTTGCCGGTAACCATGCCATTGGTATTTTCTATTGCATTGGCGCAAGGATTGGTTTTAAATGCACCAAATGGAGCCGCTGCATTTTGGTTATCTATCATTCCATTTACATCTCCAGTTGTAATGATGATTAGGCTACCTTTTGGAGTGCCTACTTGGGAGTTAGCGCTTTCCATGGCTTTAATGATTTGTGGTTTTATGTTCACCGTATGGTTAGCATCACGAATTTACCGCATAGGAATTTTAACCTTTGGTAAAAAACCTACTTATAAAGAAATTTGGAAGTGGATTAAAATGAGTAATTAAATCTAAAATGACACAAAAACACCCTTTACAAATAAGCAATTACAGAAATTTTATTTTCACAAGATTTTTTTTAACGCTTGCTTATCAAATAGTAGCGGTAGTAATTGGGTGGCATATTTATAAACTAACAAACGATGTATTAGCATTAGGTTTAATTGGTTTAGCCGAGGCTGTTCCTGCCATAAGTATAGCATTGTTTGCTGGTCATGTGGCTGATAAACATAATCGAAAAAAAATAATGCAATTTAGTATGTTAGCCATGTTGCTAGGTGCAATTGGATTATTAGTAGTTACCTCTGTTTCCTTTCCTATTGCACTACAAATAAATGCCATATATTTATTAATAATGTTAATTGGTTTGGGGCGTGGATTTTATGCACCTGCAGGTCAGTCCATTTTAAATCAGTTGGTAAGTAAAGAGCAGTTAGTAAAAGGAAGTACAATTTACAGTACTACTTGGCAAATTGCCTCCATTGCTGGGCCTGCAAGTGCCGGGTTTTTATATAATTTAGCTGGTATTACCAATAGTTTTTTAGTAATTGTAGTATTGTTTACAATAGCTTTTACTTTTTTAAGTTTAATTAAAGTTACCAAGCATCAAGTAGAAATGAAGCAACAATCTATTTGGTTAAACTTAGCCGAAGGCATAAAATATGTATTTAATAATAAAATTATTTTAGGAGCTTTATCACTCGATTTATTTTCAGTATTATTTGGTGGTGCAGTAGCTTTATTGCCTGCTTTTGCCGATGAAATATTGAATGTAGGTGCAACAGGTTTAGGATATTTACGTGCGGCCCCTGCGCTAGGTGCTAGTTTAACCATGATAGCGTTTTCGTTTTATGGTAGTTTTAAACATCCTGGACAAACTTTAATAATAGTGGTAGCAGCTTTTGGTGGCTGTATGATTGGTTTTGGGTTAAGTACTAATTTTTACATAAGTTTAATATTACTTTTTTTAAGTGGTGCCTTCGATAGTATAAGTGTAATCATTAGAGGTGCCATCATGCAAATTTTTGTACCCGATAATATGCGCGGACGCGTTTCATCAATCAATACAATTTTTATAGGAAGCTCAAATGAAATTGGCGCTTTTGAAAGTGGTGTTGCTGCACGATTATTAGGAATTGCACCCTCTGTTGTTTTTGGTGGAACAGCCACATTAATAATTGTTATAATAGCTCAATTGAAAGCGAAAACATTGAAAAAAATGGAGTTTTAAGGGAAGGAAATCAAATGGTTTTTATTGTTGAATTGACAGGAAAAACAAAGGCTGCCTCATTGAGACAGCCTCTTTTTGAAATTATTTTATGAGATGGATTAATATTACATGTATCTATTTCCTACCCACACAAAACGTTTGCTTACAAATTCTGTATTAGTAAAACTAGCGTTTCCTGCTGGGTTTCCTCCAGTTAAATGAAAATCGCTAAAGGCAGCGTGAGAGTTAATAAAACCTGCACCTGTAAAGTTGAAAGTAACAGGAACAAATGCTTCATTCATCTCTTCTATTATCATTTCTTTAGTTGCTTGATTTGTTGAATAAGCTCCGCAAGTTAAAGCTCCTTTTTCCATTACCAAAGCTTTACACAATTTCAATGAATCTTCAACTGAATCGGTTTTTACTATAAATAACACAGGGCCGAAGCACTCACGGTTATAAATATCTTTTTGGCTTTTATCTACTTCTATTACTACTGGAGTTGCAATGCGAGCATCAGCAAACTCTTCATTTTTGATAGATTTGGTATCTAATACTAAATTCCCACCTAAGTTTTTTGCTTCGTTGGTTCTTTTATAGGTAGCTTCAGCTTGAATAGCTCCTAAAGTTCCCGGACCAGCTTTTGGGTTATCAACCAAAACTGTAATGGCAGCAGCAATTCCTTTTACCACTTCATCGTAACTCACTAAACCATTGGCAGTTTGAACACCATTTTTGCTTACAAATATATTTTGTGGAGCAGTACACATTTGGCCGCTATATAAACTTGCCGAAAATGCGATATTGGCTAATACCGGTTGTAATTCGTTAACAGAATCTAGAATCATACTATTAACACCTGCTTTTTCGGTGAAAGTTAATTTTGGTAAACTTTCTACATAGTTGCCAAACTCTGAACTACCAGTAAAATCAACCATTTTAATGGTATTATTTTCTGCTAATTGTTTGGTAATTGGGTTTGCTGAACTATCGGCAGCTAATTGAACAATATTGGCATCAAAACCGTTTTGGGCTAATACATTTTGAATTTCTTCAATAACAATTGCTATAGGTAAAATAGCTTTTGGATGAGGTTTAACAATACATGCATTTCCTGTAATTAAAGTTGCATACAAACCTGGAACAGTGTTCCAAATAGGGAAGGTAGAGCAACCAATTACTAAACCAACACCTTTAGCTACAGGTTTAAAATCTTTGTTTACTTTTAAATCAAACTTACCAAAGTTTTTTACCCATTCTACTTGCTCAGGGTAACGAGTTAACTCTTGGTAACCAGCCGCAATTGCTTCTAAAGCTCTGTCATTAGCATGTGGTCCGCTAGCTTGAAAACTCATCATATAAGCTTGTCCAGTAGTATGCATAGTAGCATAAGCTATGTCAAAAAAACGAGCACTGATTCTTTCTAATGTTTCAATTAAAATACCTGCACGAATACTAGCACTGGTTTTGCTCCAGCTTTTTTGTGCAGCATTAGCGTTGTTGATTAATGTATCAACCGAAAAAATTGGATATTTTACGCCAACACCTACTTGTAAAAATGGTGAAATTTCTTCGCCATGCCAAGCAGTTTCGCCAGTTTGTTTCAAACCTTTAAAATCGTTGTTCATAGCAGCGCTAATCCAAGCTTTTGCTTTTGCATCTGCATCTTCGGCATAAGCCTTAGGATTTTCAGGATATGGAGTATAATAAGTACGTTCAGCTAAAGCTGTAATAGCAGTGCTTAAAGTATTTTTGTGTTTTTCAAAAAGGTTCATTGTTTGGTTTGTCATAATTCAGCAAAAATAGGTTTGAATCTTAAATTCGCAAGTAAAGAATTTCGCGAGATAGTTATTGTATAAATTTGCCCTTAATTTATCATCTAATTTGTGATAACAAAAGTTTGAACCATAAAAAACTACGTTTTAGTATAATTTATTGTTGGTTGAATATTCATATGGAGAATTTAGTAAAATTCATTTTCATTTTTGTGCCATAATTATTTACAAGCCATGAAACACACAATTAACTATTTTTTTATTTTTTTATTTTTGGGCTTTGGAGTAGCCAAAGCTCAAAATAGCAAACAAACTTTAAGAGGTACCGCCTTTGATAAGGAAACAAAACAACCTTTGGTAGGTGCAACTATTATTATTTTAAATGATCAAAAAAAGTTGGGTACAGTGACTGATGCAACTGGAGAATTTAAAATTTTGGAAGTACCTGTTGGCCGACAAACTTTAAAAGTAACTTATTTAGGTTACGAACCATTGGTAATTCCTGATATTATGGTAACTGCTGGTAAAGAAGTGGTGCTTGAATTAGGTTTAACCGAAGCCTTGAAAAAAATGAACGAAGTTGTAATTTCGTACGATAGGAAAAAGGATAGAACTGTAACTAACAATGAAATGGCTACAGTTAGTTCGCGCTCATTTAACCCTGATGATACTAAAAAATTTGCAGGTGCTTTAGGAGACCCAAGCAGAATGGCGGCTAACTTTGCTGGTGTTGTAGCTGGTAACGATAGCAGAAACGATATAGTAGTGCGCGGAAACTCGCCAAGTGCTATGCTTTGGCAATTAGAAGGCGTTAATATTCCTAACCCTAATCACTTTGGAAGTAATTTTGGAACTGGTGGTCCGGTAAGTATGTTAAATGCCAATAATATTGGTAAATCAGACTTTTTTACAAGCGCTTTTCCTGCGCAATATGGTAATGCCAATGGAGGAGTTTTTGATTTAGTATTGCGCGAAGGTAATAACCAAAAGCGCGAGTTTATTGGACAAATTGGTTTTAATGGTTTTGAATTAGGTGCCGAAGGTCCGTTTAGCAAAAAATCAAAGGCATCATACATATTTAATTACCGTTATTCTACTTTAGGATTGTTAAAAAATGTGGGTGTAAATGCAGGCACAGGCGCAGCTACTCCATTGTATCAAGATATGAATTTTAAAATTGCTATTCCTACAAAAGGCAAGGGTAAATTTACCATATTTGGTATGGGGGGCATTAGTTCAATTGATTTATTAGCCAAAGATGTAGATACAGCTGGAGTTGATTTTTATGGAAATGTATATCAAAATCAATTGCCACGTTATAGTAAAGCTGTAGTAGGAACTGCTTTTGAAAAAAGTTTAAGTAGTAAAACTTGGGGTAAAATTACCTTAGCTACAAGTTATAGTGATGATAATTACACTGCTGATAGTATTAGTTTACCAAATACCCAAACGTGGCGTCAAGCTAAAGGGGTTTTTGTCGATACCAAGTATTCGGCAGTACTAAACTTAACCCATAAGTTCAATGCTAAAAATACTTTAAACTTTGGTGTAACCAACGATTTAACTCACTTTGATTACAATAATAGAAATTATTATTATGCTGGAACCATTGATACCATTAGGGTAAACCAAGTAGGAAATGTTAATTTAACCCAAGCATATGCTCAGTTGAAACATCGTTTCAATAGCAGATTAACTTTAAATTTAGGTTTACATGGTCAATATTTATCGGTAAACGAAAAAGCTGTAATAGAGCCTAGAGTTGGGGTAAGATTTGCCATTAACGAAAAATCAAGCATTAATTTTGGTTATGGTTTACATCACCAATCCTTACCCATTTATAACTTATTTGTAAAAAATCAGTCGGGACAAGAAAGCAATAAAAAATTAGATTTCATACAATCAAATCATTTGGTATTAGGTTACGAAATGCAAATTTCAAAATTATTAAAAGTAAAAGTTGAAACTTATTATCAATATTTAAATAATGTACCTGTAAATACATTTTCTTCTACCTATTCTGCTTTAAATATTGGAGCCTCTTTTGCACCAAGTAATGAGTATGATTTAACTAGTTCAGGAAGTGGTCAAAACTATGGGGTGGAGCTAACTTTTGAAAGATATTATAATAAAGGATTTTACTTTTTACTCACAGGCTCGTTATTCGATAGTAAATACAAAGGAAGCGATGGTGTAGAACGCAATACAGCATTTAATACAAAATATGCTGCTAATTTTTTAGCAGGAAAAGAAGTTACAATTGGTAAAAAAGGAAATGTAATTTATGCCAATATAAAATTGACTACAGTTGGAGGTAAGTATATTACACCACTTGATTTTACAGCATCGCAAGCAAAAGGTGAAGCAGTTTATAACGAAGCAAATTCATACAGCCAAAAACAAGAAGCTTATTTTAGAACCGATTTAAAACTAGGTTACAGACGCGATTTTAAAAAGAGTTCGATGGAGTTTGCAGTTGATTTCCAAAATATTACCAACCATCAAAATATTTTTAGCCAAGGCTATAATAAATATAGAAATACCATTTCTACCAATTACCAGCAAGGATTTTTTCCTGTACCAATGTTCAGATATACCTTTTAGTTGATAGTTGTTGGTTGACAGTTCATAGATCATGGCAATTGGACAAAAACTAAGAACTAAATCACGCAAGGCGTGAAATAACTTATATTGCAAAAAAATAAATACAAATAATTAAATGGCCCTTTCCTCCAAAGCATTTCAAAAATTTATTAGCATAAAAGATGTTTTAATAAGACATGCTATCATTGCTGTTATTTCACTTGTTTTTGGCTACCTATCTTATTTGGGTGCTCCAGAGGGCGTTAGTCATTTTTTTTTAAGAGCGTATTTTTCAAACTTTATCTACATAGCCCTAATTTGGAATGGAAACATTTTATTGATGGGCATTGTAGATAAATATTATGATATAAATACGGAGGTTAGAAAAAAGCTATTGCTGTCGGCAGCAGTAGCATTATTCTTACCTGTATTTATGCATTATACTTATAGCTTTTGGTTTTTTCCAATGGTTAATGGTTTTGATTGTACTTTAAATTCTAAAGAAAATTACACCTATTTAATAGTATCGGTAGTAACTACTTTATTGGTTAATAGTGTGTATATGTCTATTGAGTTTTTTAATCATTGGCGAAAAACATTAGTTGAAAAAGAAGAGTTTAAGCGTACTAGTCTAAGTGCTGAATTTGAAGCTTTAAAGAATCAAGTTAATCCACATTTTTTGTTTAATTCGTTAAACACTTTAAGTAGTTTAATTGATGAAAACCCTATACAAGCCAATGAGTTTGTTCAAAAATTATCAAGTGTATATCGTTATGTTTTAACCCATCGTGATAAAGAAACAGTTTTATTACAAGACGAAGCTGAATTTATAAAGTCATACGTGTTTTTAAACAAGATACGTTTTGGTGAAAATTTAAATATCCATATAAACTTAAACGCTGCTTGTTTGGCATTAAATATTCCAACTTTAACACTTCAAATGTTGGTGGAAAATGCCATTAAACACAATGTAATATCAGCTAGCAAACCTTTAACAGTATATATAAATTGCGATAATGATTATATAGAAGTAACCAATAATTTACAAGCCAAATTAATGACTGTTGAAAGCAGTGGTATAGGTTTAAGTAATATTGTTGAAAGGTATAAATATTTAACTAGCAAACAAGTTGTAATTAATAAAACCGATACAAACTTTAGTGTAAAAGTTCCTTTGATTTAACGCTTTTATTTTAAAAAATTAAATGAAAATATTAATTATTGAAGATGAAACACCAGCATTAAACCGTATAAAAAAAATGGTTTTGGAGGTGGAACCAAGTATAGAAATACTTGATACAGCTGATAGCATAGAACTATCCGTTCAGTTAATTGAAAAATACAAAGATACCATGGATTTGATATTAATGGATATTGAACTTGCCGATGGTCAAAGTTTTGAAATATTTAATCTTACAGAAGTAAACTGTCCTGTAATTTTTACTACAGCTTATGATGAGTTTGCGCTAAAAGCTTTTAAAGTAAATAGCATTGATTATTTACTAAAACCAATAGATAAAATTGAGTTAAAAACCGCATTTCAAAAGTTTAAAACCATTCAAAAAAGTGCTAGCAATGTTGATGCATTGAAGGAGATGTTGGCTCAAATTTCAGCACCTAAAAATAACTTTAAAGAACGGTTTTTAGTTAAACTTGGGGAGCGTTTAATATCGGTTGCCACAAACGAGATTGCCTACTTTTTATCAAAAGATAAATTGACTTATTTGATTACAAAAAATAACAATAAATATGTGGTAGATTATACCTTAGAAGAGTTAGGAAATATGCTTGATAGAAAACATTTTTTTCAAATAAACAGACAGTTTATAGTAGCCATAAATAGTATAACTAATATTCATAATTATTTTAATGGAAAACTGAAAATTCAACTAGTTCCTGTTGTGGAAGAAGAGGTAATAGTAAGCAGAGAAAGAGCTAGTGATTTGAAAATATGGCTAAATCAATAATATTTTTATTAATCAACAAATTTGCTTAAAATTGTTTCGTAGTAATTATACTACAAAGTTATATGGCAAATAATTTAAGTAAAAATTTATATTCAAAATTTGCGGACGAAATTTATAACAATTCTCCAATTTCTATTTTTATTGTAAACAATAGTGGTATAATAAAAAGTGCCAATAAAAGTGCCCTTGCCTTAACTGGTCTTTCTCTTGAAAATATAATTGCCAAAACAATCTACGAATTAGTACCTAAAACAGAAATGTTTTTTCCTAAAAGTTGGTGGCAAAAAGTTTTAAAACGAAATACAAATGAATTATTAACTTCAATAAAAGATAGCAAGTTCAATGAAATTCCTATAAAGATTACAGCTCAATTTAATATTGATTCAGAATTTCATCTGTTATATATCAATAAGCTTTCACCTCTTGAAAAAGTGAGTGATGAACTAATAAAATCAGAAGATAAACTATTGGCTTATTTTAATAGTACAAGTGAGCTAATTGTAATTATTAATAAAGATAAAATAATAGTAACTTTTAATAGAATTTTTGAGCAATATGTTCAAATGGTTTACAAGGCTAAGGTAAAGGAAGGCGATCATATAGTTGATTATATTACTTCAGAAACCATAGATGATTTTCATAAAAATTTTGAAACTGCCTACAATGGAAATGAAGTTAAGTTGGAGCGCGAAGTTTTCTTTCAAAATTCAAGTATTTGGTGGGCCATTACATATCTGCCAGTTCGCAATAGTTTAGGCCAAATTCTTGGTGTTGCCTTCGTATTGCAAAATATTGATGAAAAAAAGATTGCAGAAGACTCCTTAATAAAAAGTGAAGAAAGATTTAAGTTAGTAATTGAAGGTACCAATGAAGGTTGGTGGGATTGGGATTTGCAAACCAACCAATTGTTCTATTCGCCTAAATGGTGGCATATTTTGGGTTACCAAAATAATGAGCTAATTAATATTGTTAATTTTTGGTATAAAATTGTCCATCCTGACGATATTGATTTTGTACAATCTACTTTTCAAAATGCTTTGGCTTCGCAAGTCCGCACATACGAGATTGAGTTCAAAGCCAAGCACAAGGAAGGACATTTTATTCCAATGCTTTCAAGAGGTTACATTTTACGTGACGAAAATGGTGTTGCTATCAGAGTATCCGGATTAGATATGGATTTAACGGAACGAAAGAATAATGAAAACCTGTTAATAGAGAATCAAAGAAAATTACAAATAACACAAAATTTAGCTTGTATTGGAAATTATGAAATTGACTTAATCAATTATTCATGGAAAGCTTCTTCTTCTATTTTTGAAATTATTGGTGCTAAAATTAATTCTATTCATAACGTAAATGATTTTTTAAATTTAATAGAACCGAGTTATAAAGATAAGGTAACAGCAATATATAATCGTGCCTTTGAAACATATGAACCATTTACTACCGAGTATCAAATAATTAAATTAGATAATAATGAAGCTCGTTGGGTAATTGATTTAGCAAACTTTGATTTAGATAATAATGGAAAACCAATTAGAATATTAGGTGCCATTCAAGATATTACCGAAAGAAAAAGTATTGAAAATAACCTGAATAAAAGTGAGGTAAAGTACCGTAGTTTAATCGAAAATATGGACCTTGGTATTTTAGAGGTTGATAACAATGAAATAATTTTAAAAGCTTATCCTAAATTTTGCCAAATGGTAGGTTATACCGAAAAAGAACTTATAGGAAAAAAAGCAACGGATATCTTCTTGCCTAAATTTGAAGTTGATAATTTTTTAAATTCAACAAAGGCCAGAGAATTGGGTTTGTCAAATGCCTATGAAATTCAAATGTATAATAAGAATAAGGAAATTATACATGTAATTATAAGTGGAACACCTATTTTTAATGAAAAAAGTGAGGTTGTTGGTTCCATAGGTATTCATTACAATATTTCTGGTAGAAAACAAATTGAGCAAGAATTAAAGGAAAGTCAAGAAACCTTTGAAATGATTTTTTCATCTTCGCCAACACCCCTTATTATCACCAAACCTGAAACAGGTGAAATTGTGCTGGTAAATAAGGCCGCAATTAATTTACTTAATTTGTCAGAAAATGAATTAGTGGGTAAATTTACAGATTCCCTATTTATCAATAATAATGATAGGAATATTATTAAAAACATCATAGCTGAAAAGGGTAAGGTAAAAGATTTAGAGATAAAAATTAAAAACCTAGAACAAGAAATACTATCGTGTGTTTTATCCATTGAGGTTATTGATTTTAAGGGAAAGAAAATGTACTTGAAAAGTTTTACAGATATCACTGAACTTAAAAAAATTGAAAACGAATTAACCAATTCATTTAATTTAGTAAATGAACAAAACAAAAGACTATTAAACTTTTCATACATAGTTTCTCATAATTTGAGATCGCATACTAGTAATATAAAATCTATTGTAGGATTTTTAGGCGAGGAAGAATCAGAAAGTGAACGTTTGCAATTAACAAGTCATTTAGCTACAGTTTCTGATATGCTTGATGAAACTTTAAATAATTTAAATGATGTATTATCCATTCAGAAAAATGTGGATTTGGTTTTGCAGGATTTAAAATTAAGTTTTTATATCAATAAATCTTTGGCATTATTAAGCGAGCAAATAATTAAAAACGAAGTTCATTTTGACATAAACATAGATGATAAACTAACAATAAAATTTAATGCAGCTTATTTGGAAAGTATTATCTATAATTTAATTTCTAATGCCATTAAATATAGAAAGCCCGATATTAAACCTATTGTTAATATTTCAGCAGAAATAGAAAATGATAAGTGTGTTTTCTCAATATCTGATAATGGAATTGGCATTGATTTGAAAAAAAATGGAGAAAAGTTATTTGGCATGTACAAAACATTTCATGGCAACAACGATGCCAGAGGAATAGGATTATTTATAACCAAAAATCAAATAGAGGCATTAGGAGGTAAGATTGATGTTAAGAGTAAACTTGGAGTAGGCACTACCTTAATAATTACCTTTAAGTAACACTAAAATAAATCAGAAAGGAACGAAGATAATTTAGTAAGATTATCGTTATCGATATTATCAAAATGAGCTAAGTGTTCGCTGTCAATATCTAATACAGCAACTACCTCATTGTTTTTTATTATTGGCACCACAATTTCTGATTTGCTAGCACTGCTGCATGCAATGTGCCCCGGAAATTCATCTACATTAGGAACAATGATACTTTCGGCTTTTTGCCAACAAGTGCCACAAACACCTTTTCCATAATGAATGCTTGTACAAGCTACCTGTCCTTGAAAAGGACCTAATATAAGTTTTTGGTTTTTGACCAAATAAAAACCAACCCACCAAAAGTTAAACACCTCTTTTAGAGCGGCTGAACAATTGGCTAGGTTGGCTATCAAATCATCTGAAGGCTGCAATAAATGATAAAGTTGAGGTATTAATTGCTCGTACTTTTCGGCTTTACTACTATTTTCAGATATAAATATTGTTTCTGACAAATTATTTTTTTGTTGTATCGGCAGGTGCTGCAGTTGTTTCTGCACCAGCTACTTTATTTGTTTCTTCACTTGGTCTTACGCCATCATTACCACGGTTAGTTGAGTAATCTTTTTTATCACCTTTATACAATTCATTTGTTTCAAGGGTTTTAGCTGCTTCTTCTTGTCCGTAATGGCAAGCAGTTAAACTTAAACTTGCTACTAAAGCTAATGCAATGGTTAATTTTTTCATCCTTATTATTTTAAATATTTGCTGCGAATATAAAAGCATTTGTAAATAATTTAAATAAATTTATTATGACTTAGTATATTTTTTTGACTGGCTCAACTATGTTTATCTTGGTATTAAAAATAACACTTGACTTTTTTTGATATAAGGTTACTTTTGCAGTCCAAAATTTTAGTTTATTTAGCCTTATTACTGCATAAACAATACTAAAATAAAGGATTAACTGCTTTTACATAATGAAATTATCACAATTTAAGTTCAATATTACTGATTCAATGATTGCTAAACATCCTGCAGAAAACAGAGATGATGCAAAAATGATGGTGTTAGACAGAAAAAAACAAAAGATTGAACACAAAACTTTCAAAGACATTTTAAAATATTTTGGCGATGGAGATACTTTTATCGTTAATAATACCAAAGTTTTTCCAGCTCGTTTATATGGTAGTAAAGAAAAAACAGGTGCTCAAATTGAAGTATTTTTGTTACGTGAACTTAATAAAGAATCAAAACTTTGGGATGTTTTAGTTGATCCTGCTCGTAAAATACGCGTTGGTAATAAATTGTATTTTGGTAACGATGATTTAGTGGCTGAAGTGGTTGATAATACAACTTCTCGTGGTCGTACTATTCGTTTTTTACACGATGGTAGCGATGAGGAACTTTGGAAACTAATTGAGAAATTAGGCGAAATGCCAATTCCCAAATACTTAAACCGCCCTGTTGAAAAGTTAGATAAAGAAAGATTCAATACTATTTTTGCTAAAAATATTGGTGCAGTTATTCCTCCAACTGCAGGCTTACACTTTACACGCGAATTAATGATGCGTTTAGAAATTAAAGGAGCTCAATTTGCTGAAGTTACTTTACATAATGGTTTAGGAGCATTCAGAGCAGTAGAAGTGGAAGATTTAACCAAACATAAAATGGATTCGGAATACTTTAGTGTAACTCCCGAAACTGCAACTATGGTTAACAAAGCTTTAGATAACAAAAAGAAAGTAATTGCAGTTGGAAATTCAGTAATGCGTGCAGTTGAGTCTTCAGTTTCATCAAAACGAAGGCTTAATCCTGAAACCAATTGGACTGATAAATTCTTGTTTCCTCCTCATGATTTTAGTATTGCAAATTGTTTAATAACAAACTTTCATCCACCTGAAAGTACATTAATGATGGCAACTGCTGCTTTTGCGGATTTTGATTTTTTAATGGAAGCATATAACGAAGCTATTAAACATAAATATAAATTCTTAGCTTATGGTGATGCCATGCTAATTATTTAATTATCATAAATTTAAATAAAAAAAAGAGGAATTTACTTAAAGTGAATTCCTCTTTTTTTATGACAATCAAAAAAATTGAGCTGTATTTTAAATTAAACCTTCTGGCAATTTCAAATAAATAGTTTGTTTTTCGTGGTCAATTTCATCAATAAATTCATTTACAGCTGGAATTAATATCTCTTTAAATTGATAGGTAGTTTGAAACAAAATTTGACCTGGCATTTCTACCATTTCTTCTAATTGGCCTATTGTTCCTTTTTCTAAATCAATTAAAGTATAACCAATAATACTTTCATCAATTTGTTTTTTACTTTTTACTGCTTTGGTAGAATAGTAATAAATTTTTCTACCTACCAAATCTTGTGCTGACTCAATAGTATTGTAATCGCGAATTTTAACCAAATACTCATTAGGAAGCAATTCTCTACATTGTTCCATAAAAAAAGGAACAGGCTTTTGATTGAAATCAATCATAACCCATTCCTTTTGTTTTAATTTCTGATTAGCTTCTAATCTTAATTCGCCTGACGTACCATGCGTTTTAGCAACAGTACCAATTACTATGAAGTCTTTTAATTGTAGCGACTTCATGAATAATATTATTCAGCTGAATCTGTAGCTTCTTCAATAGTAGCTGGCTCTTCAGCAGCAACTTCTTCATTAGCCTCATTAGCAGCAGCAGTTGCAGCAGCGTCTAAAGCAGCTTGTTTTTCAGCTATTTTAGCAATACGTGCAGCATTAGCTTTAGCTTCAGCAGCTAAACGAGCTGTTAAAGTTTCAGATAATTTTGATGATTCTTTTGAAACGTGAGCCGCAACTTTTGCATTTTTCTCATCCAACCATTTTGCTAATTTAGCATCTGCTTGTTCTTGAGTTAATGCGCCTTTACGGATACCAGCGTTTAAATGACGTTGTAATAAAACACCTTTGTAAGAAAGGATTGCACGAACTGTATCAGTTGGTTGCGCACCGTTCTCAAGCCATTTAATAGCTTTTTCGTTGTTTAATTCAATGGTTGCAGGAACGGTTTGTGGTTTATATGAACCAATTAGTTCAATAAACTTACCATCTCTGGGTGCACGAGCATCAGCCACAACTATGTGGTAATAAGGTGCTTGTTTGCGTCCATGACGCTGTAATCTGATTTTTACTGACATTTTTTTAAATTAATTAAATTTATGTGGTTACCATTTAAAATTAAACGGGCTGCAAATATCTTGATTTTTAGATAGAAACCAAATCTATTTTACAATATTTTTAAGAGTTAGATAAGACTTTTCCTAAAATGCGTGCTGCCACCTCTTCCATTGGTTTCTCTCTATCCAATAATGGATTGATTTCGGTAATTTCAAAAGCTACTGTTTTAGGATGATTGATTAGAGCCTTTAATAAAAAAACTGCTTCGTTTTCGCTCATTCCATTCGCTACTGGAGTACCTGTTCCTATTGAAATATTGGGGTCTAAACTATCAACATCAAACGATACATAAATTAAATCGCATGCTTCTAGTTGTGCTAATGTTTTATTTAAAACAGCTTCAATTCCAATTTCATTTCTTGTTTGAGGGGTGAAAAATGTAATATTTTTATTGTTTAATAAAATCTCTTCATCTTCTTCGAAATCACGTAAGTCAATAAAAACTAAATCGCTAGGTAATACTTTTGGTGCAATGTTTTTACTTCCTAAATGTACTAAATTTTGCCAAAGTTTAATGGATTCTTCGTCCACTTCATTTGCGTCTTCTACCAAATCATTAACAGCTAAAGCTGCTGCTAATGGCATTCCATGCATATTTCCGCTTGGAGTGGAATATGGACTGTGTAAATCGGCATGTGCATCAATCCAAACAATTCCAATACGCTTTTCACTGTAAAAATTTTTTATTGCCGATATTCCTGCACAACCATTGCTATGGTCACCACTGATAATAAATGGGAATAAATTTTTAGTAAGTACTTTTTCAATTGCATCTACTGCCAATTGCTGTACTTCATAAATTGACTCAATATTTTTATTGAAAGGATGTTCCGTATTTTCTTCTAAATCATCAGCTACAATTCTTAAATTGTTGGCATTTGATAAAAACGGAATATTATGTTTGTTAATAAGACTAATTAATGCTTGAGGGCCAAGCTTGGCTCCTTTTTTTCCTGCACCAAAATCAGATTCTATGGTTATTATTTCTACACTTCGCACAAAGTTATTTGAATGGTGAACACTTGCGAAAGTAATATTACCATGGTACAATGGCAAATTTATTACTTCATTTTAAATTTTAGTCTTTGTATACAAGCCATTTAGTATAAATCGTATTATTATTCGATGTGATTTTTTAGATTTTACTTCTTGTTTTTTAAAACCTTGTTTAAAATTTATTTTAAAAAGTAGTTCCATAACCTTACTTTTATAGCCTCAAAGTATGTTACAAAAGTTAAGTATAAAAAATTACGCTATTATAAAGCAAGTTGAAATATCTTTTCATAAAGGCTTAAATATTATAACTGGTGAAACGGGTGCAGGTAAATCGATTTTAATGGGTGCATTGGGTTTGGTAGTTGGTGAAAGGGCAGATGCTAAAGCCATTATGAACGGTGAAGAAAAATGTGTGATTGAAGCTCAATTTTATATAAAACCATATAATCTCAATGCCTTTTTTGTTGAAACCGAACTTGATTACGATGACAATTGCATTGTAAGACGCGAAATTACTACTAACGGAAAATCAAGAGCATTTGTAAACGATACTCCTGTAAATTTAAATCAATTAAAGGACTTAGGAGCACTGTTAGTAGATATTGTTAGTCAACACGAAACTTTGGCTTTAAACGATTTGGCTTTTCAGCTTTCCATTGTAGATGCTATTGCCGAAAATGATGAACTTTTGTCCGACTATAAACAGTCATTTAATTCCTTCAAAAAAGCTGAAAAGCAATTAAGTGAATTAATTGAAAAAGAAGCAAAATCGAAGCAAGACGAAGATTATTTTAAGTTTATTTTGAATGAATTGGTAGAAGCTAATTTGCAAGAAAATGAACAGGTTGAACTAGAGGAAAACCTAAATATTTTAAGCAATGCTGAAGAAATAAAAGCAGCAACATATAATGCTTATGCATCGTTAGATATGGCAGAGCCAAGTTTAATTGATCAATTGCGAAGCATAAAAGGCAGTTTATCTCCAGTAATCAAACATAACAAAGCCATTGGCGAGTTAAGCAATAGAATGGAGCAATGTATTGTAGAACTGAAAGATATAGCTGCTGAGTTAGACGAAATAGCTGATAAAACACAGGCCAATCCTGATGAATTAGCCAATGTTGAAGAACGTTTGCAGTTATTATATAATTTACAAAAGAAACACCGCGTTGCTACCAATGCTGAGTTAATACAATTGCAACAAAAACTAGAAAACGATTTATTGGCAACAGTTTCGTTGCAAACTGAAATAGAAAATTTAAATGTACGTTTGGTTGAATTAAAGATTGGATTAATTGCTAAAGCAAAGCAATTAAGTAAAAAACGTACCGAAAGTATTCCGTTAATTGAGCAAAAAGTAAAAGAACTTTTACAGCAAGTGGCTATGCCTGATGCTAGTTTAAAAATAAGCAATGAAATATTAACTGATAATGAGTTAAACGCCATAGGAATAGATAAAATTGAATTTTTATTTGCAGCTAATAAAGGTTCAAATTATCAGCAAATAAATAAAGTGGCAAGTGGGGGAGAGTTAAGCCGATTAATGCTTTGCATCAAGTCGCTAATTAGTGAGAAAGTAAACTTGCCAAGTATTGTTTTTGATGAAATTGATACCGGAATTAGTGGTGAAGCAGCTTTAAAAGTATCGGAAGTGTTAAAAAAACATGCTTTAAAACACCAAGTTTTGGCCATTACTCACTTACCGCAAATTGCAGCCAAAGCCGATGCTCATTTTAACGTTTATAAGCAAAGTGGAACTGATAAAACGTACTCAAATATTAGATTACTTGATAAATTGGAACAAATTAATGAAATTGCTGTGATGTTGAGCGGAAATAATCCAACAGAACAAGTTTTATTAGCCGCCAAAGAATTGATGAATAACTAATAATAAATGAAGGATAAATTTATTTCATACAATCAACAAATAATGCTATTTTTTTTGTGGCTATCTGTTGTTTCTTTGTTTGTAATAGATTCGTTTAGAGTGCTTTCAAGTATAGCTATGATAGGTTTTACATTAGCTGGTTTGTTATCAGTTAAGCCTCAAAATTGGTTTAAAAATTTACAATTAAATAAGCCACTATTATTTTTAGTAATTAGTTTTTTAGTGTTAATTCCTTCTGTTTTATATTCAACTAATTTAAAATATTTTAGTTTAAGAATACAAATTTTGCTGCCATTTTTGGTAATGCCATTTGCTTACGCACAAGCTGAAGAATTTTCTGCTAAACAGAAAAAAGTAATTTCTTATACATTTATTTTTGGTGTTTTGGTTACTGCCATTCAAGCATTAATATATTATTATAACCACCAATGTGAAGTAAACCAAGCTTATTTAGAAAGTAGGGTAATGCCTACTGCTATTTCACATCATCCAACTTATAGTATAATGTGTGCTTTTTCTATCTATTTGTTATACAATGCTTTTAAAGTTGAAAAAAACATAAACTTAAAGTTTTTTTTAGTTGCCATCACCCTGTTTTTAGTTGTTTTTTTACATATTTTCTCGGTTAGAGCTGGTTTAGTGGCTTTTTATATTTTGGTTTTACTTATTTTTTATGAGCAAATAGTCTTAAAAAAACAATATTTATTAGCCATTACCATCGGTATTTTATGCTTTGCCATTGCAATAAGTGCATTTCTTTACTCTCCAACTATTCGAAATAAAATAGCCAATACTCAAAACGACATAGAAAATTATAAAGCGGGAGGAAGTGTTAATAATCAATCGCTTGGAACGAGGGTTATTTCCTATAAAAATGCTTTAGAAATAACCAAAAATTCTTCATGGCTTTTAGGCTGTGGTTTAGGCGATATTGAAGATTTAAATAATGATTTATTTACTCAAAAATATCCCGATGTAACCAAGCGAATCATCCCACATAATCAATTCCTGTTTTACTTAGCTTCTATCGGAATATTAGGGTTGTTAATTTTTACAATTGCTTTTTATTATCCATTACTTACCAATTATAAAAACTTGAATTTAATTGCTCATTATTTGGTAATTTCAGTAGCTTTTTTAATAGAGGCCTTCCTCACTACTCAATTGGGAGTGGCTTTCTGCATTATTTTTTTAATATTATTTATCAATAGAGCAAGGGTAGTTTAATACGATTTTTATCAATGTGGACAAACATTGAAAAACATCAATTGGCAAAAACTTAAAAAAGTTTACTTTTGCCAAAACCCAAACCACCTTGAATAAGTTAATTAATAAATTTCCTGCAGTGTTACTTTTAGCCGATGGCACTGTTTTTAAAGGCACTTCTATTGGTAAAATTGGTACAACCGTTGGCGAAATATGCTTTAACACAGGCATGACAGGCTACCAAGAAGTATTTACCGACCCTAGTTATTTTGGACAAATTTTAGTAGAAACCAATGTTCATATTGGAAACTACGGAATTCACAACGATGAAATTGAAAGCGATGATATCAAAATTGCTGGTTTAGTTTGCAAAAGTTTCAACATAGTTCACGATAGAAAACAAGCTAATCAAACCATTCAAGAGTATTTTGCTTTGAATAATTTAGTAGGTATTGCCGATGTAGATACCAGAGCAATTGTGCGTCATATTCGCCAAAAAGGTGCTATGAATTGCATCATTTCATCTGAAGAAAAATCAATTGAAGAATTACAAGCAGAATTGGCTAAAGCTCCTTCAATGGAAGGTTTAGAACTTTCGAGCAAAGTATCAACTACAGAAACTTATTATATTGGAAACCCTGAAGCTAGCCGCAGAGTGGCTGTGTTAGATTTAGGAATTAAGAAAAATATTTTACGTTGTTTAGCCGATAGAGATAATTACTTGGCTGTTTATAATTGTAAAACTTCTTTCGAGGAAATGATGAAATTTAATCCAAACGGTTTTATGATTTCTAACGGTC
The DNA here is from genome assembly GCA_027491085.1 of Bacteroidota bacterium. GTDB lineage: Bacteria > Bacteroidota > Bacteroidia > UKL13-3 > UKL13-3 > JAAFJM01. Next base: position 143,194 of record JAIXWW010000012.1, on the reverse strand, counting down.
CTGGCGATCCAAGTGTAATGCCTTACGCGGTAGAAACAGTTAAGCAAATTGTTGACTCAGGTGTTCCGTTGTTTGGAATTTGTTTAGGTCATCAAATATTAGCCGAAAGCCAAGGTTTGCAAACTTTCAAAATGTTTAATGGACATCGTGGATTAAACCATCCGGTTAAAAATTTAGTAACAGGCTTTGCTGAAATTACTTCACAAAATCATGGTTTTGCAGTAAAGGCCGATGATGTTAATAGCAATGAAAATATTGAAGTTACACATATCAATCTGAACGACAATACCATTGAAGGAATTAGGTTAAAAGGTAAAAAAGCATTTTCGGTTCAATACCATCCTGAGGCTGCACCAGGTCCGCACGATAGCCGCTATTTATTCGATGATTTTGTTAAATTAATGAATTAAAAATGAAGCAATTTTTATTTTTTAAGTTTTAAATAATAGATTGCATTTAAATATAACCCCTAAAAAATTGTAGTAAAATGAGTTCAATTGTAGAAATTAAAGCAAGACAAATCCTTGATTCGAGAGGAAATCCAACGGTAGAAGTAGATGTAACAACCGAAGAAGGTGCATTAGGTAGAGCTGCTGTTCCAAGTGGTGCTTCAACCGGTGCACACGAAGCTGTGGAATTACGTGATGGTGATAAAAATGTTTATTTAGGTAAAGGTGTTTTAAAAGCAGTTGAAAATATCAATGGTAAAATTGCAGATGCTTTATTAGGTGTTGATGCTTTTGAACAAAATAATATTGATGCAGCAATGATTGCCTTAGATGGTACAGATAACAAAGCTGTTTTAGGTGCAAATGCTATTTTAGCAGTATCGTTAGCCTGCGCAAAAGCTGCTGCTATTGAAGCTGATATGCCTTTATATCGTTATGTTGGTGGTGTTAACGCCAATACATTGCCAATACCAATGATGAACATTGTAAATGGTGGTTCACATGCCGATAATTCAATCGATTTCCAAGAGTTTATGATTATGCCTGTTGGTGCTGATAGCTTTAGCCACGCATTACAAATGGGAACTGAAGTATTTCACCACTTAAAATCGGTTTTAAAATCAAAAGGATATTCAACCAATGTGGGCGATGAAGGCGGATTTGCTCCAAATATTAAATCGAACGAAGAAGCAATAGAAACTGTGTTAACAGCTATTGAAAAAGCTGGCTTTAAACCTGGTCAAGATATTTACATAGCTATGGATGCTGCTACAACTGAGTTTTACGATGAGAAAACTGGTTTGTACACTTTCAAAAAATCAGATGGAAAACAAATGACTTCGTCAGAAATGGTTAACTATTGGAAAACTTGGTGCGAAAAATATCCAATCATTTCAATTGAAGATGGTTTAGCTGAAGACGATTGGGCTGGTTGGGCTGAATTAACTAAAGTCTTAGGTAGCAAAGTTCAATTAGTGGGCGATGATTTATTTGTAACCAATACCAAACGTTTAGCTGATGGTATTAAACAAGGTGTAGCCAATTCTATTTTAGTAAAAGTAAACCAAATTGGTAGTTTAACCGAAACCATTGATGCAGTTAATTTAGCTACTCGTAACTCATATACCAATATTATGAGCCATAGAAGTGGTGAAACTGAAGATACAACCATTGCTGATTTAGCAGTAGCTTTAAACAGTGGTCAAATTAAAACAGGTTCGGCTAGTAGAACTGATAGAATTGCAAAATACAATCAGTTATTGCGTATAGAAGAAGAATTAGGCGGAAACGCTTATTACCCTGGATTAGATTTTAAATTTATCAAAAAATAAATCTAACAAATTAGATATTATAAATTCAAAAGAGGCTTTCTGTAAAAGGAAGCCTCTTTTTTTATTCATTATTTATTGCATTATTTGAATAGTGATAAACAACAAAACATGGAAAAAAATATCCAGATTATAAATATAATTCTAAAACTATTTAGCATAATAACATTAATTATGTTTACCCAAAGTTGTACCAAAAACAACGATGGATGTTTTACACCCAAAGACAACTATTTTTACCTAACCGCAGCGCAGTTAAACCAAACACCTTATTTTAATAACTCTGCTTTTGATACCATAAGCTTTGCAAGCGACAAAGGCGATACCTTAATTTTTGTAAAAACATTTACCGATACCACTTGGTATAACTCAAATGGTCAAGGAAACCCCGATTGCGGTTACGACCAAAATTATTTCCAAACAACTCATAATACTTATGCAACTATTAAGGGTAATGGAAGTTTTGATGTAAAGCATAAAAAGTTAGATGGGAACTTAAATAGTAATCAATTAGAAATAAGGTTTAATGGGTACATATTTTATGTTGACGATGAACGAATTGGAACTCCGATTGGTTCAACCAAAGGCATTACATATTTTGAAACAATATTATTAAATGATATAATGTATAGTAAAGTTAAGATACTTTACAATAATTATAATGATAAAATAAATTATTGTTATATTAATAAAGAATTTGGTTTAATTGGAATTATTGATAGCAATAATAATACCAAGTACTATAAAACAAAGAATTAAAACTAATTCCTTTTAAATGAAAAAGAATATTTGCCTTCAGTCGGTGTTTTCACCGAACGATTATTTTATAATTCCTACTTACAAATATTCCCAAACTTGTCCTAATAATCATCCAATAACTCCACAAACGCAGGACAAAAATTAGATGAAATTTTAAAATTATTCTATTATTTTTGACCAATCAATCAGCTAAAAATTAAGTTATAAGATCAAAGATTAATACCTTGAAAACCTACTATTCGTAGTCTTGTGTGCGAGGTATTAGCGTTGTTGACTACGAATTAATAAATGAAAAAGAGTTTGTAACTCATTCTATTTAATTCATATTAGAGACATAAAGTTTTATTTTAAAACTTGAGATTGCCATGGCTAAGGTCAACATTCTTTCATCAATCAAATATTTTGTTAATGCTTATTTACAAATATTCCTAAAACTGTCCTTTTAATCATTCAAACCTCCAACAAAAGAAGGACAAAAATTAGATGAAATTTTAAAATTATTCCATTATTTTTGACCAATCAATCAGCTAAAAATTAAGTTATAAGATCAAAGATTAATACCTTGAAAAACTTCATCATCAAATATTATCCATATATTTTAAATAAATACACGGTTGTAACTACTGTATTCTTATTTATTTTAGTATTTGGCGAGCGAAATGGATTGGTTAATCAATTTAATCAAAGAGATAAGTATAACAAGGTATTGGAGGAAAATGAATACTTCAAAACAGAAATAACAAAGCTTCAAAACGACCATATCAATTTATTTTCTAATGCAAAAAATTTAGAAAAATATGCTCGAGAAAAATATTTGATGAAACGAGACGATGAAGATGTTTTTATAATTGTAAAAAAATAGCTTGTATTTTAAATTGATAATCTTACATTTGCACACCCAATGAAGGGAGGTGTAAAGGGATATGATATATATTAACGTTAAAGAAAACGAATCATTAGATAAAGCTTTAAAAAAGTTCAAAAAGAAATTCGAAAAAACAGGAGTTGTAAAAGAATTGCGCGCACGCCAATCATTTGTAAAACCATGTATTAAAAATCGTATGCAAAGCATTCGTGCAGCATATAAACAAAAAATGCAACAACAAGTTGAAGCATAATTTGTAATAAATTTTCTTAAAATTGTAAAAAGCCCACTTATGTGGGCTTTTTATTTGTATTTTTAACTATAATCAAGCATAATTGCGGCACTAAAAATTAAAATGAAAAAAATAGCATTATCAATCATAGCATTATCTACAATTGTATTTTTTGCTTGCGAGGAAAAATCAACAACAAAACCAAGTTCAACAACAACAACTACTACTACAGGCGGAACCACTGCAGCAACTTATTATGTAAGTGCAAATGTAAATGGAGTGTTTAAAGAATTTACAAACTTAGTTGTTTATAGAAATGAAGATCCTAATGATGAATCATTATTAGTAGTTGCAGGTCTTCCAAATAATGTAACTAAGCCATCCATTGAATTTAATATCAAAAAACCTTCTGCAGGCTGGAGTGATAATATGTCTTATGCTATTAATTTAGAGAATGCCACTACTTATATTAAATACACTACTGAATCGGGTAGAGTATATACTACTAGTAACATACAAACCGATGTAACACCTTTTAAATTAAATTTTTCTAAATTTAATTTTGTAAAAGCTGGTGCTGTTGTAGGTACCATGGTTGGTAGATTGGCAATTGATGTGGATACCACAACATTAAATATTGCTGATGGTAAAATTATGATGGTTTGCGAAAACTAATTCTAATTTAAAAGGCTATTATTTCTTCTTGTTGATAATAAAAACATAATGATAGTCGTTATATAATATATTTGGCGTTTGTATAAAATAATAAATGATAAAAAAAATAGCATATATTTTAATTGGATTAGCATTAACTAATATCACCAATGGTCAAGCAGTAATGAGCGATAATAGCTCGTTTTTAGCTACCATTGATTCAAATACCATTAAGCTAAGAAATAAATTGTTTCCTACTGTTTGGCAAGGAGATTTAAATATTTATGGATTTGAAGATAATGAAGTTCCTGTTTATTCTGATGAAGATATAAAAACTCGTTTAAGCCTGTTAGAATCCGAAATACCATTAGATTATAACGAACAAGTTAGACCTTATATAGATTTATATACTGTTAGAAAACGTAAATTATTAGCAAAGGTATTAACCTTATCAAAGTTATATTTTCCAACTATTGAAGAAATTTTCGATAGAGAAGGTATTCCTTTAGAGATGAAATATTTGGCTGTTATTGAGTCTGCTTTGAACCATGCCGCAACTAGCCCTGTTGGTGCGGCAGGAATGTGGCAATTTATGGCTCCTACAGGTCATATGTATGGTTTAAAAACCACCAGTAATTTAGATGAAAGAAGAGATTTTATAAAATCAACGGAAGCTTCTGTTAAGTATTTTAAAAATTCGTACAGAGTTTATGGTGATTGGTTATTGGTTATTGCAAGTTATAACTGTGGAGTTGGTAATGTAAATAAAGCAATCAGAAAAAGTGGTGGTAAAAGAAATTTCTGGGCTATTATGCCTTATTTACCTCGCGAAACACGTGGTTATGTGCCTGCTTTTATAGCAGCGGCTTATGCCATGAATTATGCTTCAGAACATAATATTTATCCTGCTGAATTGGAGTTAAATTATCATACAGATACCATTCAGGTTGATAATAGATATTCATTAGACCAGCTTTCGATGGCTTTAGATATTCCTTTAGCGGAACTTAAAACTTTAAATCCATCATTAAGAAGAGGTTATATTCCGTTTACCGGGAGTAAAATAACTTTAACTTTACCTTACAATAAAATCATTAAGTTTTCGGCAATCAATAATTTAGAAAACTTAAATTTAGCTGATGACCAATTAATGGTATTAGCTAATTCAAAACCAAAAGTTAAACCTGTTCCTGAAACCATTTTTTACAGAGTACAAAAGGGAGATTTGCTAGCAAGTATTGCCAATGAGTACGATGTAACTGTAAAGCAAATAAAAAAATGGAATAGGCTAAAAAGTACCAAGGTAAAAAAAGGTCAACGATTAAAAATTTATACCAATAAAGCTTAGTGAAAACTAAGCTTTTTTTTTGTTTTTAAATTAATGATGTACTGATTAATAAATAGAGTTAATCACAATAGTTATGCATAATAATACTAAAATTGTGGATAGTACATTGTATATTTTAAATAAATTTGTTTGCTTTTAAATACTATAAAAATTATTGATGGACGAGTTGAATAACGACATAAACGAGAATAATGAAAACAATAATGGTACTGAATATCATGTTACTGCGGTAAATGGTTTGTACCAAGATTGGTTTTTAGATTATGCTAGTTATGTTATTTTAGAGCGTGCAGTACCTGCAATTGAAGATGGTTTAAAACCGGTTCAACGCAGAATATTGCATAGCATGAAGGAAATGGATGATGGCCGATTTAATAAAGTGGCCAATATTATTGGGCAAACCATGCAATACCATCCGCATGGTGATGCTGCCATTGGTGATGCTTTGGTAAATATTGGTCAAAAAGATTTATTGATTGAATGCCAAGGTAACTGGGGTGATATTAGAACAGGAGATTCTGCTGCTGCGCCTCGTTATATTGAAGCACGTCTATCAAAATTTGCCTTAGAAGTGGCCTTTAATGGTCAAACTACTTTTTGGCAAAGCAGTTACGATGGACGTAAAAAAGAACCAATTACGCTACCAATGAAGTTTCCTTTGCTTTTAGCGCAAGGAGTGGAGGGTATTGCCGTTGGTTTGGCTACCAAAATTTTACCACATAATTTTATTGAGTTAATTGAAGCTTCAATGGATTATTTAAAGGGACGTAAATTTGATTTAGTTCCTGATTTTCCTACTGGTGGTTCTATTGATGTAAGTAATTACAATCAAGGAATGAAAGGTGGTAAAATACGTTGTAGAGCTAAAATTGAAGAATTAGATAAGAAAACTTTAATTATTAAGGACATTCCTTATGGAATTACCACAACTAGTTTGATTGATAGCATTATAAAAGCTAATGATAACAATAAGATCAAAATTAAGAAGGTAATTGACAATACAGCCAAAGATGTAGAAATTGAAATTCAATTAGCACCTGGTGTATCGCCAGATATTACCATTGATGCACTTTACGCTTTTACTGATTGTGAAATTTCAATATCGCCAAACACTTGCGTGATTATTGAAGATAAGCCTCATTTTATGCCAGTAAATGAGTTGCTTAAAATGAGTACTGAAAAAACTTTAGAACTTTTAAGACGCGAACTTGAAATTAGAAAAGGTGAATTAGAGGAAAATTGGCATTATGCTTCTTTAGAAAAAATATTCATTGAAAATAGAATTTATCGTGATATTGAGGAATGCGAAACTTTTGAAGATGTAATTGATACCATTTGGCGTGGCATGAATAAGTTTAAAAAGTTATTCATTCGCGATTTGAACGAAGACGATATTTTAAAATTAACTGAAATAAAAATCAAACGTATTTCAAAATACGATGGTTTTAAAGCGGATGACTACATTGCAAGAATTCAAGCTGAATTAGAGCAAGTTAAATACGATATAGCTAACCTGAAAGCCTTTGCTGTTAAGTATTTTGAAGGTTTATTGAAAAAATATTCAAAAGGCCGTGAGCGTAAATCAGAAATAAAAACGTTTGATACCATCGACTCAAAAACTGTTGCTATAGCAAACCAAAAATTATACATCAACAGAACTGAAGGCTTTGTGGGTACTGGTTTGAAAAAGGACGAATACATTTGCGATTGTTCTGATTTAGATGATGTAATTGTATTTAGAAAAGACGGTAAAATGCAAGTAAGTAAGGTTACCGATAAAACGTTCTTTGGTAAAGATATTTTGTATGCTTATGTGTTTAAAAAGAATGATGAACGCATGACCTACAATATGATTTACATTGATGGGAAAACCAAAATTACTTATGCCAAACGTTTTAATGTTACAGGTATTACACGCGATAAAGAATACGATTTAACTTTAGGAACTCCTAACTCAAAAATTTTATACTTTACTGCAAATGCTAATAGTGAAGCTGAAATTGTGGCTGTAACTTTAAGCCCATTAAGCCATGCACGAAAACTAGCTTTTGACTATGATTTTGCTGAACTAGCTATTAAAAGTAGAGGCGTTCAAGGAAATATTGTTTCAAAATATTTGGTTAAATCTATCAAACAAAAAACCAAAGGTATAAGCACTATTGGTGGCCGAAATATTTATTACGATGATGTAATTGGCCGCTTAAATAGCGATTCAAGAGGTAAATTTATTGGCTCATTCAGTAATGATGATTTGATTTTAGTAATGTATAAAGATGGAAATTATGAATTAACCAACTTTGAACTTACAAATCATTACGATGCACCTAATGTTTTACTCATAAATAAATTCAGATACGATAAACCTTTAAGTGTGGTTTATTATGAGGCTAAACAAAAATCATATTATGTAAAAAGATTCTTGATTGAAACCAAAACCATCAATTCCAAGTTCTTATTTATAAGTGAAGGCGAAAAGAATACTTGTTTAGTTGCAACCGATTTAAAAGCTCCTGCTATAACTGTTTTAACAGGAAAAACTAAAAAAGATGCAACTGAAGAAACCATTAATTTAGCTGAATTTATTGATGTAAAAGGATGGAAAGCCATTGGTAATAAATTAGGTGGAACTGAAATTTTAAGCATTGAATTAATTCCAGCTGAAGATGAGCCAGAAGAGGAAGTAAAAACTGATGATTCGGCCAATGATTTAAATACCCAACCTGAACTTTTTAACGATGAGTTTATAAAAGAAGAGCAGGAGTTGGTTAAAAAATTATTGGAAGATGATGAAGAAACCGATAAGCCAGAAACACCTAAAGTTAAAAAGAAAATTATAGTAAAACCAGATCAACCTAAGTTGTTCTAAAACTTTAAACCTATGCATGAAGAAAAACACTTTGAAGGCAGCCAATTAGTAAAAGATATTGTAATTGGTATGAGCGATGGACTTACTGTTCCGTTTGCTTTAGCAGCTGGATTGAGTGGCGCAGCCATTGTTAGTAATTCAGTTATTGTTACTGCAGGCATTGCCGAAATTGTGGCAGGAAGCATTGCCATGGGTTTAGGAGGATATTTGGCTGGTAAAACAGAAATAGATCATTACAACAGTGAACTTGCACGTGAGTATTACGAAGTAGATCATTATCCGGAACGCGAAAGGCAAGAAGTGGCCGAAGTGTTTGCCGATTATGGTTTAAGTATTGAGCATCAAAATATAATTGTAAATGATATAGCTAAAGATAAAGATCGTTGGGTTGATTTTATGATGAAGTTTGAGTTAGGGTTAGAAAAACCAAACATCAATGCAGCTAGAAATAGCGCGGCAGCTATTGGTTTGGCCTATATTGTTGGTGGTATTATTCCGCTTTCGGCTTACTTCCCCGTTTTTGGTTTAAGTACTCAAATGGCATTATTTTACAGTTGCTTGATTACTGCTATCAGTTTATTTGTGTTTGGTTATTTTAAAACCAAAATTATTGGTCAACCTCCAATAAAAGGTGCTTTTAAAGTACTAGGAATTGGCGCAGCTGCAGCTGCAAGTGCTTATTTTATAGCACACTTAATTGTTTAGTTATGCGTATATTAACGGTTGTTTTATTTTTACTTTGTTTTAAAATGGTATTTGCACAACAAGTAGCCATTGGAACAATTAATGGTGAAGATAAAATTGAATTTTCGGAAAAAGGCAAAAGAGCTATTAAAATAGCGTATTTGCGCTCTTTTACCGATGGAAGAAAATTTGATACTGCCTTTATTGAAAAGCTAGGACAAGTAAAATACTTGGTTATTTTAGGTTCAAAAAGTACTATTAAAAGTAGGTCTGCAGTAAGTATTTTAATTATAAATAATGCAGTAAATATTACTACCAATTCCGAAATGAAGACTTGCAGCAATGGTGCTTGTAATGATTGTCAATTTTTTATTGAGAATAGCAAAGTTGTTGCTTGTAAGTGCAACGATAATGGTTCAATTAGCAATAACTGTTCTTTTAGAAACAACGATGGTGCATTTTTTTACAGTGTAGTTTCTAAAATATTCGAATCTACTAAAAACTAGATTTATGTAGAGGGAGACTATTCCTTGAAATCTTGAATTCATCAATTAATTATTTAAACAAATCTATAAAACAAAAAAGCTGCCTATGGCAGCTTTTTTGTTTTATATGAAATTAAATTACATTTTAATTATAAAACTAAGTTTACAATTTTTCCTTTTACAAAAATTACTTTTTTAGGTGTTTTACCTTCTAGCCATTTTTGTACCAATTCGTCAGCTAATACGGCTGCTTCTATTTCTTGCGCAGTGGCTTGCATACTAAAGGTTAAATTGGTGCGGTGTTTTCCATTGATTGATATTGGATAACTGAACTCATCTTCCACCAAATAATCTGCATTAAAGGTTGGGAAACTAGCTTTGGTAATACTTTCTTTATTACCTAATTGGTGCCACAATTCTTCAGCTATATGTGGCGCATAAGGCGATAGAATAACCAATAACTCTTGTAAAATGGCTTGTTTGTTACATTTTAAATCGGTTAGTTCATTTACACAAATCATAAAGTTACTTACCGAAGTGTTAAACGAAAAGTTTTCAATATCGTCAGTTACTTTTTTAATGGTTTTGTGCAATGCTTTTAGCTCCACTTTGGTTGGTTCAATTTGGTTAACTATTAAGTTTCCTTCTGCATCAAAAAACAAACGCCATAGTTTTTTTAAGAATCTGTGAACACCTTCAATTCCGTTGGTGTTCCATGGTTTACTTTGCTCTAAAGGTCCTAAAAACATTTCGTACAAACGCAAAGTATCAGCACCATAATCAGCTACAATATCATCTGGAGTTACCACATTGTATTTTGATTTTGACATTTTTTCAACTTCTGGTTTTGTGAAAAAACTTCTAGCAGCATTAGGTTCTATAATTCCTTCATTATTGTACCAATTTCCTTGATAGAAATAACCATCTCCATCAACAATAAATGCTGCATCTTTATCTTCTTTTGTTAAAGACTCCAAATATTTTTCAATATTTAACTCTGAGTTTTTTGTTTTATCAATAGGTACATTTAACAAAGAAAACTTGTCTTCAAGTTTTTCAGAAACTTGTTTTTTTATTACATCGGCACTCACAAAATAAGTTTTAATATTTTTATGTGGTTTCAACTTTGAATTTTCCAAAGGAGAATTAAATTGATTGAAATCGTGCTCCCAATTTTCATTTGTTTGTCTTCCAAAGACTTTATAAATCTTTTCACTAACTCCCGTTATCATCCCTTGATTAATCAACTTCTTGGCTGGCTCATCGCAAGGAATTAATCCTAAATCGTATAAAAATTTAGTCCAAAAACGCACGTATAATAAATGGCCTGTGGCATGTTCGCTTCCGCCCAAGTATAAATCTACTTGTTGCCAATAATCAGCTGCTTGTTTGCTTACAAACTCATTGTTGTTTTTATTGTCCATATAACGTAAAAAATACCAACTGCTTCCTGCCCATCCTGGCATGGTTGAAAGTTCATATTCATACTCGCCTTTGTATTTCCAATCTTTGGCTCTGCCCAAAGGTGGTTCGCCTGTTTCGGTTGGTAAAAATTTATCAATTTTCGGCAATTCCAAAGGCAACTCATCATAGTTTAATACATAAGGAATATTGTTTTTGTAATAAACCGGAATGGGTTCTCCCCAATAACGTTGACGACCAAAAATAGCATCACGCAAGCGGTAATTGGTTTTTCCTTTTCCAAAACCTCGGCTTTCAATTTCGTGAATGGCTCTTTTAATGGCTTTTTTTACTTCTAGTCCATCTAAAAATTGTGAGTTAAACAAAGTGCCTTCTTTGGCATCGTATGCATTTTCATTGATATCAAAATCGCCATTGTTTGGTTTGATAACTTGGGTGATTTGTAAATTAAAATGTTTGGCAAATGCAAAATCTCTGGTATCGTGTGCTGGAACTGCCATTACAGCTCCTGTTCCATATCCAACCAACACATAATCGGCTACCCAAATCGGAATTTCTTGTCCTGTAAATGGATGGATTGCATAAGCACCGGTAAACTCACCCGAAATGCGTTTTACATCGGCTTGTCTATCGCGTTCGCTGCGGTTTTTAGCCAATTCTACATAAGCCATTACATTGCTTTCGTAATCTGCTTGCACAATATCACTTAACATATCGTGTTCAGGTGCAATGGCTAAATAACTTATTCCAAAAATGGTATCAGGACGCGTGGTAAAAACTTCAATGTCTAAATTACTATCTTGAACTTTAAAATGGATGCTAGCTCCTTGCGATTTTCCAATCCAATTACGCTGTGCTTCTTTTAAACTTTCGGTCCAATCTAAATTATCTAAACCAGTTAACAAACGCTCGGCATAAGCAGTAATGCGCATACTCCATTGTTTCATTAACTTACGTTCTACTGGGTGACCACCGCGTTCGCTTACACCATCTTTAATTTCATCGTTACTTAAAACAGTTCCCAAAGCCGGGCACCAGTTTACATAAGCCTCGCTTAAAAATGCTATTCTAAAACCTAACAATATTTTTTGTTGGGTTTCTTCATCAAAACCTTTCCATTGTTCTGCTGTAAAAGCACCAAAATCAAGTTCAATTCCACCTGTTAAAATTTTATCATCTACCCCTTGAAAACCTTCTGTTTCAAATATTTTGATTAAGGTTTCAATATTTTCGGCTTTATCGGTTTTTGGGTTATACCATGAGTTGAACAATTGAATAAAAATCCATTGAGTCCATTTATAATAATCAGGATTAGAAGTACGTACTTCTCTGTCCCAATCATAACAAAAACCAAGTTTTCCTAGTTGCTCGCGGTATCTGTTTATATTTTCTTCTGTGGTTATAGCTGGGTGCTGACCAGTTTGAATAGCATATTGTTCAGCAGGTAAACCAAAACTATCGTAACCCATTGGGTGCAATACATTAAAGCCTTTTAGTGTTTTATAGCGTGAGTAAATATCACTAGCAATATAACCAAGCGGATGGCCCACATGTAAGCCTGCACCACTTGGGTAAGGAAACATATCAAGCACATAAAACTTAGGTTTGGTGCTATCTTCTGTTACTTTATAAATGTTGTTTTCGGCCCAAAATTGCTGCCAATTTTTTTCAATTTCTGTAAAATTATATTCTTTCATTCTTTGTTATTTTTCTTTTTTTCTTGCACCCCTCATTTAAAAATGAGGGCAATTCAAATAGGCTTTTTTATTATTAAGAATGGGCTAAAGCCACATTCTAAATCAATGATTTTTACCTTTTTTCAATTTGATTGAATTTTGATAACTATCGATTACAAAACATTCCCGCCTTGATTTATTCTTCAACTCGTCAACCAAAATTAAGCTCCAAAAATAGAATTAACAACACCATAAACAAAACTGTGGATTAAATTAGTTACATGCTCTTATTTATCAATTATTTTCGTGGTATTAAATTTTGTACTAAAATTGGATACTCAACTAAAAAAAGTTAACCGCAGAAAACGCATATCTTACTTATCGTCAATAGTTAGCATAGCCATGGTGCTGCTCATGTTAGGTTTGTTTGGATTAATTTATATTCAATCATCGCAGCTTAATACCATCATTAAGGAAAATGTTTTGGTAAACGTTTACCTAGCTGATGATATCAATCAAGCTGAAATTGATGCAAATTTGGCTTCCATCAAAAAAATGCCTTCGGTTAAAGAAACCAAATTTATTAGCAAGGATGTTGCTGCTATGGAACTTTCTAGAGAAATGGGGCAGGACATAGTAGAGTTTGCAGGCTATAATCCTTTACCAGCTTCAATTGAAGTTACTTTAAAAGCCGAAAGTGTTAATAGCGAAAGCATGCAAAATTTTAAAAATGTTTTGCAATTAATGCCTAAAGTAGCCGAAGTAAAATACAATGAAATTATTTTTGGAAATGTAGGTGCCAATTTAGGTTCGCTAAGTTTTATCTTAATGGCTTTGGCAGCCATTTTTATAGTTATTGCTATAGTTTTGATAAATAGTAATATACGTTTAAATTTATATGCACGTAGGTTTTCCATAAAAAGTATGCAATTAGTAGGGGCAACGCATTGGTTTATTATAAAACCTTTTATAAGCAGAAGTTTTTTTAATGGTTTATATGGTGGCATTTTAGCCGTGGCATTATTACTCATAGTATTAAATATTTTACCTACTTATTTTCCACAAATACAATATTTATATAACACCCAAAGTTTTACGGTTTTGTTTGTAATTCTTATACTTGCGGGCATAATTGTTAGTATGGTAAGCAGCTGGTTTAGTACTAATAAATACTTAAAAACAAAAATTGAAGATTTATACTAGGTATTTTTGATAAAAAATATTTAATATTGATAAAATTTATAAAACAATAACGATGAGCGAAAAAATTTCAAACGCAAAAAAAACTGCTGAAAAGGCAAGCCAAGCTCCAACTGGAGATTTTATTTTTGGAAAAGAAAATTATATATTAATGCTAGCTGGTGTTTTAGTAATTATTTTAGGTTTTACTTTAATGGCTGGTAAAGAAAATATATTGGAAGATGCTACCAAAGTTACAGTAGCACCAATATTGATTTTATTAGGTTTTGTTATTGAAATATTTGCAATAATGAAATCAAAAAAAGATTAACTTTATAAATTCCTAAATTATTTCATTCTAATAAAATTACTAATATGACAATTATACAAGCTATAATAATTGCAATAGTGGAGGGTTTAACAGAATACCTTCCTATTTCGAGTACTGGACACATGATTTTAGCAACATCAATTTTGGGGATTGAACCTGATGATTTTGTTAAATTTTTCACCATCAACATTCAGTTGGGTGCCATTTTAGCCGTTGTTGTATTGTATTTTAAGAGATTCTTTAAGTCATTTGACTTTTATTTGAAATTATTCATTTCCTTTTTTCCTGCTGCCATTTTAGGTATTTTATTGAGCGATAAAATTGATGAATTATTAGAAAGCCCAGGTACAGTTGCAGTAATGTTGTTAATAGGTGGGGTGTTTTTACTTTTTGTTGATAGATTTTTCAATGATAAAGACAAACACTTAAAAACAAAAGTAAATAATACCAATGCTTTCATGATAGGTTTGTATCAGTGTATAGCTATGATTCCTGGAGTATCGCGAAGTGCTGCAACCATAATTGGTGGACTACAACAAAAATTAACCCGAAAAACAGCTGCAGAGTATTCGTTCTTTCTAGCTGTACCTACTATGTTTGGTGCTACTGCTAAAAAAATATTAGATTTTCACGACAAAAAGTTGAACTTTTTCAGTCACGACAGAATTTTTCTATTAGCTATTGGTAACTTAGTTGCTTTTGTCGTAGCCATGTTTGCTATCAAAGCATTTATAACATTTTTAAATAAATACGGATTCAGGTTGTTTGGTTGGTACAGAATTATAGTAGGAGGAACTATCCTTTTACTTTTAGGTTCTGATATGTCGCTAAGTATTGTATAAATGAAAGTTACTTTCCTTGGTACTGGTACCTCGCAGGGAGTTCCAATAATAGCTTGTAAGTGTCAAGTTTGCTCATCTTTAAATCAAAAAGATAAACGTTTACGTTCATCTATTCTAATTCAATATAACAATAATAATATTGTTATAGACACTGGCCCTGATTTTAGGCAACAAATGCTTACTTGTGGTATTTCATCATGCGAGGCAATATTATTTACGCATGCTCACCGTGACCATTTAGCGGGTTTAGATGATATAAGAGCATTTAATTTTATCATGAAAAAACCTATTGATATTTACTGCGAAAACCAAGTAGATAAAGCTATAAGGAAAGAGTTTTATTATGCTTTTGAAGAACCAAAATATCCAGGTGTACCCGAGATGGAAATGCACATTATTTCTGAAATGGCTTTCGAATTATTAGGTAAAACCATTATACCTTTAAGGGTATGGCATCATAAAATGCCAGTTTTAGGTTTTAAGATTGATAATTTTGTTTACATAACTGATGCGAATAAAATTGACGAAGATGTTAAAGAAAAAATAAAAGGCTGCGATGTTTTGGTATTAAATGCATTGAGGCGCGAAAGTCATATATCACATTTTACATTAGCTGAAGCCATTGAATTATGCAATGAATTAAAACCTAAGCAAGCTTATTTTACCCATATCAGTCATCAATTAGGGTTACATGATGATGTAAATTCAGAACTGCCATCCAATATTCAACTAGCTTATGACGGATTAGAGCTAGAACTAGATAATTTTTAAAATATTTACCTTGAAGAACATTACTAGAAATTTTTTTCTGTGTATTATTTTGGTTTGTAGTATTGTTACTGCTGAAGCACAAAATAAATATTACTTTATTTCATTTAATAAAAAAGACACCTCCAATTTTTCGAAACTCAATCCAATAAACTACCTAAGTAAGGCAAGTATTGAACGTAGGCTTAAACTAAACCTGCCACCCTTAAATTTTAATGATTTACCTGTAGATACAGCTTATATTAAGTTAGTTTTACCATTTATTATTTCATACCAATACCAACTTAATTGGTTAAATGGCTTGGTAGTGAAGGCTGATGATGAAATCATAAAAAAAATTTCAAAATTTGACTTTGTTAATGAAATCAAACAAATTGGTATAGAAAATTCAGTTGTCAAAGACAAACCAATTGATTTGAATGAAAGGATAAATGCCCTAGAGCAAAGGTTTGATAATAAAGAAATAATTGATTCCAATTTTTATTATGGCAAAGCTACCGATCAAATTTTATTCAATAATATTGATAAACTCCATGAATTAAACTTTAAAGGTAATGATATTAACATTGCTGTATTTGATGCAGGATTCAATAATTTCAATAAAGTAAACTATTTTAACAGTAATAAAATAAAAGGAACGTATAATTTAAATGGTGAAGATGAAAATGAGTTGGCAGGCGAAACTGATGACCATGGACTTAATGTATTAAGTATAATGGCAGCCAATGTTCCCTATAAATTTGTAGGTACTGCTCCCAATTCTAATTATTATTTATTTGGTACTGAAAATTCAAATTTTGAATATCCTATTGAAGAATACAATTGGGCTAAAGCAGCTGAAATTGCAGATAGTATCGGTGTTTCCATCATCATATCATCATTGGGTTATTCTGAATTTGACGATAAATTATTTAACCATAAAGTTAAAGAGTTTTCAGGTGATAAAACCATTATTGCTAAAGTGGTTAATTTGGCCTCTAAAAATGGAATTTTAGTAATAGTAAGTGCCGGTAATGAAGGAAATAAAATTTGGGAAACCATTACCACACCTGCTGATGCTGATAGTGTTTTGTCTGTTGGCTCTTGTAATATTTTTTATAAGAATTCTATTTTTAGTTCAATAGGTATTTCAAAACGGAATAAGTTCCGACCACAAATAGTCACCATTGGAGAATTGGTAGATTTTGTATCGAAAGATGCTAAAATAGTTAAAGGAAATGGTACTTCATACGCTACTCCAATAATAGCAGGTGGTGTGGCGTGTTTAATGCAAGCTTTTCCTAATGCAAGTAATTTTAATATCAAACAAATGATTGCACTAGGTTCAAATAATTATAATAATCCCAATAAATACATTGGATATGGAACACCTAATTTTTTATTAACTTATCAATTACTAGAAAATTATAAGCAAGATACAATTATTGATGTAACAGAATTGGAGGAAAAAAATTTTCATGTTTGTATTCATTCTAATGCAAAGCAAAAAATCCAAATTTTAATTACTTCAATGGATGGAAAATCATTGATAAAGCAAACAGAAAGAGTAGAATTAAATGTAAACAGGTTTTGTTTGAATAAAACCTTTAAACTAAAAAAAGGGCTTTACATTTTAAAAATAAAAACAGGAAATTCAGTATTAATTAAGCAATTAGATAAAAAGTAAATTCTTATCATCGTTTTATATTCTTCCACTCTTTGTAGCAATTCTTAATTGCTAAAATGATATCGTACTCATTGGAGTTGAGTACAAAATAATTGGGAATTTCACAGTATTTCATTAATTCCTTTGCTTGTAATTCATTGAGTTGAGTGGTTCGCATTACCAGTTCAACATTATATTTTTCACTCACTTGGTTTTGTTCTTGGTAAATTTCAATTAAACGCATTAAGTGTTCGTATTCTTGAATTTTTTTATTTCCACTAGCTAAAATACTACTTAAAATTCCACCTTGGGAAGCATTATAAATAGAAATTGAAGTGCTAAAATTATTTAATAAAGGGTCTGTTCTCAATCGTTTGGCAGCTGCTCTTGCCATGCTATCTTGTTTTCGTTTTTGACTTGAAATAGTAACTTCCTTTAATTTTATATAGTTGCGTTTTAGTTTTACTATAATAGGTACATCGCCTTGTTTGGTATAATCTTTACAAATTAATGTGTATGTTTTGTATCCAATTACCGAAAACTCGATGGTATCAGTAACTGAAACTGTAATTCCAAAGGCACCATATCTATTGGTTATATAGCGCGTTTGAGTTGTAATATTATGAATATTTGCTAATGGAATTGTAGCTGTTGTATCTGCTCCAACCACAAAGCCTTTGATATATAGCTTAGTTTGTTGGGCTTTTGTATTTAATAGCCCAACAAAAAAAATAAAAATTAAATAATTGAATTTTAAGCGATGCAAATTTGGGAATCTGTTCTTTGTTAATATCTGTTTGAAACGGATAACAGGTACAATTAGTTACCAAATAAATTTCCTAAACCAGGTAGCATTCCGCCCATCATTGCGCGCATTTCGGCTGCTGCAATATTTTCAGCTTGCTCCATTGCTCTCTCTATGGCTATTAAAAGTAATTCCTCTATTTGTTCTTTATTTTCCGATTTTAATAATGCTGAATCAATATTTATGGATGTAATTTTTTTATTGCCATTGGCTACTATGCTTATTCCTTGTGCTGTTCCTTCTACACTTATAGCTTCAAGCTTTTGTTTCATTTCGTCAGCTTTCTGTTTTGCTTCGTTTAATTTTTCAAACATATTTTTAAAATTTTTGGTACTGCAACAAATATAATTATTCCAATCATTCAGTTTGAGTAATATTTTAATAATATTTATGCTGTTAATTTTTATTTAGTTTGTCATATTAATTTTTTATTTAATCATTTTAAGTAAAAGTTTTTGTTTATTGCTAACCCTTGAATGGTTTGTTATTTATAAAAATTTGAAATGAATTTCACCATCAAAAACGAATAAAGAATAGGAATACAAATATGAGTAAATTTAAGATTGGCATTTATTTAATAGTATTATTACCTCTTTGTGCAAATGCTCAAGTAAAATTAAGTTTGCTTCAAGCTGTACAAATGGCTAAAGACAAAAGTTTACAAGCAAGTATAAATTTAAATTTGTTTTATGCAGCACAAGTAAATTATAAATCTTCATCGGCCAATAGGTTGCCATTAATTAATGCATATTTGAATGCGCCTGGATTAGATAGAAGTTTAGGTCAAGTAATGCAGCCTGATGGTACTATAAAGTTTGTGGAAAGAACGCAAGCATTGTCGTATGGAAGTATAAACTTACAACAAAATTTGATGGCCACAGGAGGCGTAGTTTCTATTTCTTCGGCTTTAACAAGATTTGATTTACTTTCACAAAATGGTTTAACTAATTGGCAGGCATCTCCTTTAATTGTGTCAATAAGCCAACCCTTGTTAAGGTTTAATGAATTAAAATTCCAATGGCAATTAGCTAAATTAAGATTTAAACAAAATTCAAGATTATATGCCGAGCGATCTGAAGATTTATCAATTCAAATCACCCAAACTTATTTTGATGCAGTAAATGCAGAAGCTGAATTAAAACTAGCCGAATTTAATTTAAGTGTTAACGATACATTACTACGCATGGCTAAAGGACGCTATAATCTTGGAAAGATTGGTGAAGATGATTTATTACAAACGGAATTACGGTTGATGAATGCACAAAATAGTTTGGATCAAGCTAAATTAAACTATTACCAAAGTATGAATCAATTAAGAATTATTTTGGGCTTACCTAAAAACGCTGAATTTATATTAGACCCTGAAACACATTTACCATTTTTTGAGCCAGATATTGAAAAAGCAGTGAGTAATGCTATTAAAAGTAGAAGTGATTTTGTTCAAATTAATATTGAACAAAAACAAATTGAAGCCAACTTGAGAAGGGCCAGATTAAATCAGCTACCCAATGCCGAATTAAATGCAACTTATGGTTTAAGCCAAACAGCAAGTAATTTTGAAAACAGTTATAAAAATCCAGCAGAACAACAACGTGTTAGTTTAGGTTTAAATTTACCTTTAATGAATTGGGGTAGGTTTAGAAATGATTATAAAGAAGCTAAATACCAATTTAAAGCCAAAGACGCACAGTTACAATTAGCGTATTTAAATTTAGAGCAAGATGTGGTTTTTTTGGTTATGCAGTACAAACAATTAAAACAGCGTGTTAGTATAAGTGCTAAAGCCGATACCATAGCTCAAAAACGTTATGAAGTGGCTAAGAATAGGTATTTTATTGGTAAAATAGATAATACCAATTTAAATATTGCTCAAACTGAAAAGGATTTGGCAAGAAATGAATATTATAGAACTCTGAAAGATTATTGGTTAAGTTATTACCGTTTACGCAGAACCACTTTGTACGATTTTGAAAAACAAGAAAGTTTATTTGCAGAGACAAAATAGGTTAAAAAAAAAAGAGGCTGTCTATTTAGGCAGCCTCTTTTTTTGTTGAATAAAGTTATTGTTTATTCTTTAACCTTAGGTTTTTTGATAAACGAAAATCCAATCAATAATATTAAACCTACATATAAAGTAATAGATGATGCCAATGCTATGGTTTGACCTTTTTTAACTGTAGCTGGTTCAAATTTAAACTCAATGCTATGTTTACCTTCAGGAACTACCATGGCTCGTAATATATAATTAGCTCTAAAGTGAGGAACTAATTTTCCATCAACATAGGCATTCCAACCTTTATCGTAATACACTTCACTAAATACTGCTAATTGTGGAGTTTTGGTATTACTTTCATAAACCAATTTGTTTGGAGCATAGCTGATAAATTTTATTGATGCAGTACTGTCAAAATTCATTTTGAAATTAACCAATTCGCCTTCAAAACGTTTATCAATTACTGCGGTTTGTTTAGAGCTAAAGCCTGTTAACGCTTTGATTTCTTCATCAGCATTAGCAACCATTTTTGTATTGCTTACAAACCAAGCATTGCCGTTGGCAGCATAATTACGTTGCACAAATTTTCTACCTGTAGAATCACCTAAAATAATGTATTTAACATTTAACATATTGTAGCATTCCATATTGTTTTTAGCCAATTGCCATTCAATTAACTCTTGGAACCTACGCATTTTAGCACCATGGTAACCACCTATAGTTTTATGGTAATAAGCTGTAATGGCATCTTTATCAAAGTCGGTAGTGTTGTTATAAACTCTGTAATTAGGATCTGGATCTTTCAAAATTTCTTCATCAGCAGGCGTTTTTTCAAATAACGCAGCAGCTTTCTTTTTCTCAAAATCGCTATCGTTTAGGTAACGTTTATCCACTTGCCATAAATCGCCAAGTACCAATAAACCCAATACACTCATGAATACAAATTGTTTAATTTTTTTATTGTAATAAAACCAAATTAAAGCGCATGCAGCTGCTATCAATGCAAATGAACGGAAAGCATCCATTTGCATAATACTTTCTCTGTCTGCTTTTAATGCAGTAACTAAAGAAGGATCCATTCTTTCATCATTCAAGCCAGTAAAATTAGCAAACATTCCGGGCATGATTGCAAAAAGTAAACATAAGCCAGCTACAATTCCACCACCATATTTTAACCCATTCATTAAATCTTTTTTGCTTATTTTATCGTTCATTAAATCGCGTAATGACAATAATGCCATAAGAGGGAATAACGCTTGCGTAATGCATAAAATAAAAGTAACCGAACGGAATTTATTATATAGCGGAAAATAATCGAAAAATAGGGTAGTTAATGGCATAAAGTTTTTTCCCATTGATAAGAAAATTGCCAATAGAGAAGCAGCTAAAATCCACCATTTAACACTTGATTTTACTACTATCATTCCAAAAATAAACAAGAAACAAATAATGGATCCATAATAAATAGGGCCGGCAGTAAATGGTTGATCGCCCCAATAAACGGGCATTTGTTTAATGGCTTGTTTGGCATTTGAGGCATCGTAACCAGCAGCTTTTAATAATTTAAAAGTTTCGCTATTGGTACTTAATTCGCCATTACTAGCTCCTCCATAAAAGTTTGGAATAAGTAAGGTTAATGGCTCTGTAACACCATTACTCCATGCTAAAGCGTAATCTTTATCTAAGCCTGTACTTCCATTATCTGCCTTGGTTTTTCCATCGGCAGCTATGGTTAATTCACTTGGTGCACGTAAGCTATATTTTCCGTATTCTTCGGTTGTTAATAATCCTGTAATATTGGTTCCAATTGCTATTAAAGCAGCTACCCCTAAAAATAAGCCACTAATTAATACATTCTTTATGGTACCGTTTTTAATAGCATCTACTATTTCCACAATAACCCACGCTATTATTATAAAAATTAGATAGTAAGTTATTTGCAAGTGATTAGCAGCCAATTGCAATGAAATTGCTATACCTGTAAGTAAAGCTCCCATAATTCTATTTTTGTGTAAACACATTTGAATACCAGCTATAACCAATGGAATAAAAGCGATGGCATTTCCTTTAGTAATATGGCCTGCATCAATATTTATAAAATTAAAACTACTAAAAGCAAAGGCCAATGCCCCAATAATAGCTAGCCAAGCATTTACCTCAAAAACCAATAACATGATATAAAAACAAATGAAAAGTAAAAATACAGTATCAGTTGGGTGTTTAAATACTTGTTGGAAGGTAAAATAAATGTTATTTGTCCAATTTCCAGTATATGATGCACCTATCAAATAATTAGGCATTCCACCAAAAATACTGTTTGTCCAATAGGTTCTTTCGCCTGTTTGGGTTTCAAATTTACTGGTTTCTTCATAAGTAGCGCGCCATTGGCTTACATCGTACTGCTTTAATACTTTACCTCCAAAAAATGGTTGAAAATAAAAAAACATAGCAATTAAAATTACCCCAACTGCCACAAAATGAGGCAATGCTTTTTTCATAAAATTGTTATTCATTTCTGTTTTAAAAAATTTGCTCGAATATAAGATTTTGCCTCATATTTCATAATGAAAGTTAGTAATTTATTGTGTAATCAAACAGTTCATTGTTTTATTGGCACCTCAATTTAATATTGGTAAATGATGTAATTAAATAGCGATTTTACCAGCAACTAAAACATGTTCTGAAACATTTATTAGATAAAACCAAACTAATTTGTCTATCAAACTAAATTGAATTTGTGGTGTTAATCAATAAGTTTGTAAAATTAGGAGGTTAAGTTGGTGGCCAATAAATTGCAGTTAATTTAAAGATCAAGTAACCTATTTTACAACATAAACATTTACAGCAATGATAGAGGTTTTACAAAATCAAATAACCAATAGGCTTGGAAATAACCTAGCTAATTTAGATACAGTTTTAGGTAAGTTTAAACAAATAAAAACCAAAAGGAATGAACAGCTTTTGCAGCAAGGCGATGGTTGTAAATATGTTTACTTCGTGGCTAAAGGTTGTTTACAGGTTTATGTTTACGATAAAAACATGAACGAAACCACACGAGATATTGTAATTGAAGATAACTGGTGTTCTGAATTGCAAAGTTTTGGAAGTGGGAAGCCTGCTACCGAAAATATTAGAACCATTGAGCCATGCGAACTTTTGGCTATTGATAGAGAATCGTTTCAGGCACTAATGGAAACAGTTCCGCAGTTTGATATGGTTTATAAGCAAATACTTGAAGCATCATATGCCAATTCGGTTTATAGAGTAAATACTTTTGTTTCGCTAACAGCATTAGAGCGCATTCAATGGCTCATGGAATACCGGCCAATGCTCATGACACGGCTTTCGAGCAAACTCATTGCATCTTATTTAGGTATCAATAAAGATGTATTTAGTAGGCTAAAAGCCAAGCTGTAAAATATCGACTTTTGTCATCGTTACCTAAATTTTAATTGGTGAGTTTTGCTTCATTATTAACCCATTAAACAAAAATAACATGACAGAGTATTTATTATTATTTCGCAATGCAAGTGCCAACGATGGGTACTTAGCAACCTCGCAAGACATGGCCGAAGATATGCCCAAGTGGCAATCGTGGATTGGCCATATAGCCATGCAAGGTAAACTAATTCATACCGCACCTATGCGTTACGACTCCACCATTATTAGCAATGAAGGAACAACCGCTGGCCCTCATAAAGAGAGTAATTCGGTTTTGGTATCTGGATTTTTAATTTGTAAATCAGATAACTTAGCTGAAGTGCAGGAGTGGAGTAAAACTTGCCCTATTCTTAAATATCCAAATAGTTCGGTAGAAATTAGACCACTTATTCCTTTTCCAACAAACTAAATCATTTTAATTATGGACAGAATTTTAAATTTAGGGAAATATATATTTCCACTTTCATTTTTGCTTTATGTTGGTTTACACCTTGGTAAGCCTGATGTGGGCGCTTCGTTTGTGCCTGATTATATTCCGTTTCCATACTTTTGGAACTATTTTACCCTTGTTTGTATAGTGCTATTTATAATAAGTGCGCTAATAGGCAAATACGATAAATTGGCTTATTCACTCATGGCTTTGTATGTAATTTTAATGGCTGTATTGGTTCATTTACCAAGAGCAATGGGACATGAATTAGGTACAGAAAACATGACTGCTGATTTAATGAGAGAAAAAGAACTAGAAATGGTTAATTTTTTTAGAAATATAATGGTAACAGGCGCGTTGCTTGGTTTTGCCAAATTTGTAGCTAAAGACAAAAGCATTATCAACTAAATTCTTTTAGTTAACACACCTCATGTTTAAAGCATCTCCTTTGCTTTAACTTATTGCTTTCCGTTAGCGTTAACTTTGTCAAAGTTCTAAACTTTGACAAAGTTTTCCCGCACCTATTTATATTTTTAAAAATGTTTATTCTATAGCTACTATTACATCATTAATATATGCGGAATTAGGTATAGACGTTTAATTAAACGTCTATACAAAGATAAATTGCAGCCAGAGGCTGTAAATAAACTCCCCACTCGGTCATGCTGTAAGCATCTTCTTTGCTTTGACTGATTGCTTTCCATTAACGTTAACTTTATAATCAGCAACAAACGTCATTGCGATTACGCAGAGAAGCAATCTCAAGTGGGCAAAGTTTCCAGCTGATTTCGCAGAATAAGCAGATTTTCCCACACTCTTAACATTCAACACCTAAAACGTTATGCTGTAAGCATCTTCTTTGCTATACCTGAATGCATTCCTTTAATGTTAACTTTATAATCAGTAACAAACGTCATTGCGAACATTTATTGCGAGAGCAATAACCAGCAATCTCAAGCGATTAATGGCTTATATAACTTGAGATTGCTTCGTACCTCGCAATGACGATAGTTCCAGCTGTTATCACATTTTAAATTTAAAACTTCGAACTTCGAACTCAAAACTCCGAACTTATTTTATTGCAAACACCACATTTACTTGGCTAGTAATTTTAATGGTTTTCATTTCTAAGGCAGGTTCAGCCCAATTAGAAACTGAATCAGCACTTCCCATAGCTTCAGCTTTATACATTCTGTTGCCTCTAAAGTTACTATAAATAGGAAAATTTTCGTTGCTTTCTTGGTCGTTTACCTCCAATGCTTCGCCTAATTGTTCGTTAATGGCCACTAATAAATAGCCTGCCTTTTCTTTAGCAGCTTTAATGGCATTTATTTTTAGTTGTTTTTTAAATTCTTCCATTTTACTATGGTGTGTACGGCTAATATTTACTTGGCTTATGCCTTCATCGTCTAGTCTGTCAATTAGTTCATTATATTTGCTCAACTCACTCATTTTTAATTGGTAGGTTTTGCTTAAAAAAAACTCTTTTTGTTTGTGTTTTTTAGGAATATAGTTTCTATAACCATAGCTACCTTCTACGGTTAGGTTTTTAGTATCTATTTTCATGGTATTTAGCACTTCGCGCATGGCTTTTTCTAAAGTTTCCATAATTATTTTGTTTCCACTTTCTTTATACTCTTGTAAAGTGATAGAAACATAAATTTCATCAGGTACAATTTCCATTTCGGCAGTACCTATAACTGATATGCTTTTTCTAATAACTTGGTTTGTGTTGTTTTGGGCGATGGCATTAAAGCCTAAAATACTAAATGCTAATACAATTAGCGCGTTTTTGATGGTTTTCATAAATTTAAAATTATTTGATTTTAATTATACAGATACAGAATTGTTACCATTTCCATAAAAGTATTTAGTTTTTTTAAAATGCTTGTGTTTATTTGCAGCAAACATAAAATATGCCTAATTATTTAAAAGAGTTAAAATTTTAAAAGGCATTATTTTATTTTAAACCAAACCAAACATGAAACATACACTTACTCCAACGTATTTTGCTAGAAAAAACACACTGTTTTTAGCAGTCTTATTTCTTTTTTCAGTAGCAGTAATTGCGCAAAATAAAAAACCAATTAGCATGGACGATATTTATGCTAAAGGCTCTTTTCAAATGGCGGGTGTTAGTGGTTTCACCTCGCTTAACGATAGCCGCTATTATTGCAATTTAGATAACGATGCCAATATATTGCGTTACGAATTTGCCAATGGCAATTTGGTAGATACCATTGTAAAACATATTGATTTATTATTTAATGGTGGTATTTTGGTCTTTGATAATTTTGAGTTTAGTGCTGATGAAAATAAAATTTTATTTACCAGCAATACCGAAAGTTTATACCGCCATTCTACCCAAGCCAATATTTTTGTGTACGATATAAAAAATAAAAAGCTGACTCAACCTTTTACTTTTAAGGTAATGAATGCCACTTTCTCACCCGATGGCAATAAATTGGCTTATGTAAAAGACAACAATTTATTTTACTACGATTTGTTTTTAAACAAAGAAGAAACCATTACTACCGATGGTAAATTCAATAATATTATTAATGGTGCAACTGATTGGGTTTACGAAGAGGAGTTTGCCATTTGGAAAGGATTTGCTTGGAGCCCCAATAGCGATAAAATAGCTTTTTACCGTTTTGACGAAAGTAAAGTTAAAGAGTTTGAAATGACCATGTATGGCAAATTATACCCAACTCAAACCAAGTTTAAATACCCAAAAGCAGGCGAGGCTAACTCTACCATCGGTATTTTGGTTTATGATTTACGTTCAGAGTTAAATGCTGAAATGGAAATCGGTAAAGAGGCCGACATTTATATTCCTCGTATTCAATTTACCAAAGACAATAATGTATTGGCTATCCAGCGCTTAAACCGCTTACAAAACAAATTAGAAATATTATTGGCAAATACCAGTACTGGAAAATCAAGTGTAATTTATACCGAAGAAAATAAATACTATGTTGAAATTACCGATAACTTAACTTTTTTAAACGATAACAAAACATTTATTATTACTAGTGAACGTAATGGTTACAACCATTTATATCAATACGATTTGAAAGGTAAATTGGTAAAACAAATAACCAATGGTAATTTTGATGTGGATGCATTTTATGGCATTGATGAAAAAACAAAAACCATTTTTTATTCAAGTCCTGAATTTATAGAAGGTAAAGTAAGTAAAAATTTGTCAGCCGAACGTTTTGTTTATAGCATTGGTTTAAATGGTAAAAACAAAAAGAATTTAACTACTAAACATGGTTGGAATAGCCCAACATTTAACAGCAGTTTATCATACTTTTTAAATACTTGGAGCAATATAAACACCCCTCCAGTTTATACCATTCATACTGCTGCAGGCAATCAACTACGTACGCTAGAAAGTAACGAAAAATTAAATACTAAATTAGCTGGTTTTGAAATAGCTAAAGCACAATTTATGCCTGTAAAAAATGCTATTGGCGATGATTTAAATGCTTTTATTATTAAACCAGAAAACTTTGACCCCAATAAAAAATATCCAGTTATTATGTATGCATATAATGGCCCTGGCCATCAGTTAGCCGTGGATAGATGGATGGGAAGTAACTATTATTTTTACCAAGTATTGGCCAATAAAGGTTATATTGTTTTTTGTGCCGATGCTCGTGGAACCGGTTTTAAAGGCGAAGCATTTAAAAAATGTACCTATTTAAATTTGGGTAAATACGAAATTGAAGACCAAATATTCTTGGCAAGCGAATTAGGTAAACTAAGTTATGTTGATTCAAAACGAATTGGTTTTTGGGGTTGGAGTTTTGGAGGTTATATGGCTAGTTTGGCTATTAGTAGAGGTGCTGATGTATTTAAATCGGCTATAGCAGTAGCACCAGTAACTAATTGGCGCTTTTACGATAATATATACACAGAGCGTTACATGCGCACTCCGCAAGAAAATGGTAAAAATTATGATGAAAACTCACCGTTAAGCCATGTAGAGAAAATTAAAGGAAACTATTTAATTATACATGGAACTGCCGATGATAATGTACATTTTCAAAATGCAGTAGAAATGGTAGATGCAATGATTAAGAAAAATATTGTTTTCGATTCAGAGTATTATCCAAATAAAAACCACGGAATTAGTGGAGGCAAAACACGTTTACATTTATACACCAAAATGTTAAATTTTTGGTTAGAGAAATTGTAACTAATTTTAGTATAATTGAACATTAAATTTCAACAATAAATAAACCTAAATACCCTTATAAATATGTTACAAATAGGAGATAAGTTACCCGAATTCAACCTAACTGGTTTTGACAATAAAAAACACTCAAGCTTTGAGTATGCCGATAAATATGCATTGGTAGTAATTTTTACTTGTGATAGTTCAGAAATATCGCAATCATATAGCCAACGATTAATTAAATTATTTGCGAAATACGAAGAAGATAATTTAGGAATTGTTGGAATTAATAGCAACGATAGTGTTAAATCGCCTGAAGATAGTTTGGAGCACATGACCAAAGCTGCTTACAAATTTGGTCTAGATAAAATAAACTTTTTGTATTTAAAAGATGATACACAAGAAGTAGCTAAACAATTTGGAGCTCAAACCAATCCTGAAGTATTTTTATTCAATGCAAAACGTGAGCTAGTTTACAAAGGTGCAATTGATGATGCTTGGGAAAATGAAAACATGGTAACTCAAGCGTATTTAGAAGATGCCATTGAAGAAGCATTAGATGGAATTGAGCCAGATTTTCCTTTTATTCCAGCATTTGGAACACCCATTATTTGGAAATAGTAACGAAATGTTGAATTATGAATGTTGAGTTTTGAATGATTATCTATTTCAAAATAATGAGTTCATATTTCAATTCAACATTCAAAATCCAACATTCAAAATTTGAAGAATAAAGTAGTTATCATCACAGGAGCTTCGTCAGGAATAGGGGAGGCGTGTGCTTATGCATTTGCCAAACAAGGAGCAAAAGTGGTTTTGGCCGCTCGTTCTATTGATAGGCTGAACCACGTAAAACAAAGTTGCGAAGCATTAGGCGCACAAGCACTTTTGGTTAAATGCGATGTAAGTTTGGAAGTTGATTGTAAAGAATTAATTAACCAAACTGTAGCTCAATTCAAAACCATTGATATATTGATAAATAATGCAGGAATTAGTATGCGTGCATTGTTTGTCGATTTAGATTTGGCGGTTTTAAAACAAGTAATGGATATTAATTTTTGGGGAACAGTTTATTGTACCAAATATGCCATGCCTTATTTGTTAGCTCAAAAAGGAAGCGTAATTGGTATTAGTTCTGTAGCTGGTTTTAAAGGTTTACCTGGTAGAACTGGATATAGCGCAAGTAAATTTGCTATGGAAGGGTTTATGGAATCGTTACGCATTGAAAACTTGAAAACAGGCTTACATGTAGGTGTTATGCGCCCCGGTTATACCGCTTCCAATATTAGAAATGCAGCACTAAATAAAGATGCTAAAAGCCAAGCAGAAAGTCCTTTTGACGAAAGTAAACTGATGTCGGCTGAAGCAGTGGCAGATTATATTCTAAATATGATTAAAACTAAAAAAGCTGAACAAGTGCTCACTTTACAAGGTAAACTGAGTTTTTTACTTCAAAAATTTGTTCCAAGAATACTAGATAATTTGGTGTATAATACCATTGCAAAAGAAAAAGATAGCCCATTTAAATAAAGGCTATCTTTTTTTAGGTTAGTTTTGTTAAATAATTTCCTGACAAAGTTCTATTAAAACACCATTGCTACTTTTAGGGTGTAAAAAAACAATTAATTTATTATCCGCACCTTTTTTAGGAGTTTCATTCACAAATACAAATCCTTCAGTTTTTAGTCTTTCTATTTCAGCGTAAATATCCTTTACAGCAAAAGCAATATGGTGTATTCCTTCCCCCTTTTTTTCTATAAACTTGGCTATTGCACTGTCATTGCTATTTGATTCTAAAAGTTCTATCTTGGTTTCACCAGTTTTATAAAAAATTGTTCTCACATTTTCACTCATTACTGCCTCTTCTTTGTAAGGTTTAGTATTTAGCAATGCGTTAAATAGTTTCATGCTTTCTTCGGCATTTTTTACAGCTATTCCTATGTGTTCTATATTTTCTAACATGTTTGTTATTTAATTAAGATTATAATTTTATTGGAAGCAAAACGTGAATACATAATTATCAATAAGGAAATAATTAACGGGTATTTCTATCTTGAGTTCATTTTTATTAAGTATACAAATAAATTCACCTTCATTTTTTTCAGTAAATGATTGCATTTCCATGTGCAATTTAAAATCAAGTTCCTTTTTGCTATACCATTTATAAACAGTTTCTTTTCCGCTCCAAATTAGGGTTTTTGAAGTAATGTTTTGTGCAAATATTTTTTCATTTTCATTTAAGAATTTATGAGCCACACGCTCTATTCTGGCATCTATTTTTTCAATATCAAATCCTATTTCATGAAACTTACTAAACATAATCCCAACATACTCGAATGAGTGAGAAATACTAATAAAGTATTTTTCATTGTCAATGAATAAAGTTGGTTTATTGTTTTCATCTTTATGAATTTCAATACTAGATGCATTGAATAATTGTTGTAGCAAAAATCTACTTGCAAACCAATGTAATCCTACATTTTCTGATGGATTTATTGGTTTAGACTTATCGATTAAATGGGTGCCAAGTTTTTCAACGAAAAAAGATTTTGGTTCCGTTATTTTCCATAATCCTAATATTATGTCATTGGTTATATTTTTTGTGAAAACTATTGGCAAAACAAGTAATTTTAGTTGTTTTTATTAATATATTATTGAATGGTAAAGGTAATTGTTAAGACATAATTTTTAGAAATTATGATAATCGATTTTTTGAAAAAGCATTTTAATTTTCTAAAAATAAGTTTACAAAATAAAAGCCCCGAAATATTTCGGAGCTTTTATTTAATAGTTATAACACTAATGTTTTTTATTTAGTTGCTGTCTTGCGAAGCATAAGCTTCTGTAGGAATACAAGCACAAACTAAGTTTCTATCACCATAGGTATCGTTAATTCTACCTACACTTGGCCAAAACTTAGCTGCTCTTACAAATGGAAGTGGGAAAGCAGCTTGTTGACGGCTGTAACCATGTTTCCATTCATCGGCAGTAACCATGCTAGCTGTATGAGGTGCGTTTTTCAATACATTATCAGCTTTGTCGGCAGTACCATTTTCAATGGCTGCTACTTCTTCTCTAATTGAAATCATGGCATCGCAGAAACGATCTAACTCATGTTTAGCTTCACTTTCAGTTGGCTCAATCATAACGGTTCCAGCTACAGGGAACGAAATGGTTGGTGCATGGAAACCATAATCCATTAAACGTTTTGCAATATCAGCTACTTCTACTCCTGAAGCCTGTTTAAATACACGTGTATCTAAAATCATTTCGTGAGCACAACGGCCTTTTGAACCTACGTATAAAATTTGGTAATGTTTTTCTAAACGAGCTTTAATATAGTTTGCATTTAAAATAGCATATTTAGTAGCTAATTCTAAACCTTCAGTTCCCATCATTCTAATATATGCATAAGAAATCAAAAGGATAGAAGCACTACCCCAAGGAGCAGCGCTAACTGCATGCATTGATTGATTTCCACCTTCCATATCAACTACAGCATGGCCAGGTAAAAATGGAGCTAAATGAGCAGCTACACCAATTGGGCCCATGCCAGGTCCACCACCACCGTGAGGAATACAGAAAGTCTTATGTAAATTCAAATGGCAAACATCGGCACCAATATTAGCAGGGCTGGTTAAACCAACTTGTGCGTTCATATTTGCACCATCCATATATACTTGTCCACCGTTTTCGTGAATGATATTACAAATATCAATAATACCTTCTTCAAAAACACCGTAAGTTGATGGATAAGTAACCATTAAACAAGCCAAATTATCTTTGTGTTCAGCAGCTTTTGCTCTAATATCTTCAATATCAATGTAACCGTTTTCTAAAGTTTTGGTTACAATTACTTTCATACCAGCCATTACCGCACTCGCAGGGTTTGTACCATGAGCCGATGATGGAATTAAAGCAATATTTCTGTGACTTTCGCCTTTTGCTTTAAAATACTCTCTGATTGTCATTAAACCAGCATATTCACCTTGAGCGCCAGCATTTGGTTGTAATGAAATTCCAGCGAAACCAGTTACTTGTTTTAAATATTCAGTTAATTCATCAAAAATTTGTGTGTAACCGGTTGCTTGATTACGCGGAATAAATGGATGTAAAACACTGAAACCAGCGTAAGTTACAGGAATCATTTCGGCTGTTGCATTTAATTTCATAGTACAACTTCCTAATGCAATCATACTTTCGCAAAGCGATAAATCTTTACTTTCTAAAAGTTTGATATAACGCAACATTTCATGCTCGCTATGGTGTGAGTTAAACACAGAGTGAGTCATGTAGTCGCTTGTACGTGCTAACGATGCAGGTACATTTAAATCAATATTTGTTGGAATTGAAACCTCAAGCGATTTACCAGTTAAGCAATTCAATAATTCAATAATATCTTGCGCTGTATGTGTTTCGTCAATTGAAATAGATACATGTGAATCGTTTATTTTATTGATATTGATTTCTGCTTTAACGCAATTAGACATAGTAGCATCAGCATTGCCAACTGCCACTGTAATGGTATCAAAATAGTTTTTATTAATTACCGTAAAACCATTTGCATTTAATCCATTTGCCAAAGCATTGGTTAAACCATGAACTCTACCTGCTATTCCTTTCAAACCTTTAGGGCCATGGTAAACACCATACATACTTGCCATGATTGACAATAATACCTGTGCTGTACAAATGTTTGAAGTAGCTTTTTCACGTTTAATATGTTGTTCACGTGTTTGTAAAGCCATACGCAAAGCTGAGTTTCCTTGGCTATCAATTGATACACCAATTAAACGACCTGGCATTTGGCGTTTGTAAGCATCTTTAGTAGCAAAAAATCCAGCATGTGGTCCACCATAACCCATTGGCACACCAAAACGTTGAGAGGAACCAACTACAACATCAGCTCCCCATTCGCCTGGAGGGGTTAATAAAGTTAAACTTAAAATATCAGCAGCAACAGTAACCAAAATACCATTTTGTTTAGCAGTAGCCATAAATGTTGAATAATCAATTACTTCACCATTGCTAGCTGGGTATTGAATCAATGCACCAAAATAAGTATTATCTAATTTTACTGTTTCGTGATTACCAACAACTATTTCAATACCAGTTGGTTCGGCACGTGTAATTAATACATCAATGGTTTGTTTGAAACATAACTCAGAAACAAAGAATTTATGAGCGTTTTCGTTTTTAGTTTCTGCATGCAATAAGTGCATAGCTTCAGCTGCAGCAGTTGCCTCGTCTAATAAACTTGCATTTGCTATTTCCATTCCGGTTAAATCAATAACCATGGTTTGATAATTTAACAATGCTTCTAAACGACCTTGTGCAATTTCTGGTTGGTAAGGAGTGTAGGCTGTGTACCAATTTGGATTTTCGAAAATGTTACGCAAAACTACGTTTGGTGTGTGGGTTCCATAGTAACCTTGACCAATAAAGTTTTTATAAATTAAGTTTTTTTCCGAAATCTGTTTCAACATGCTTAGCAATTCCATTTCAGTTAAAGCAGCAGGCAGTTTCATACGCTCTTTTAGGCGAATATGAGCTGGAATGGTTTCATCAATCAGTTGGTCAACCGAGCTAACGCCAATGGTTTTAAGCATTGCTTCAGTATCTTTTCTCATTGGCGAATTATGTCTGTAAACAAATTCGTCTTTGTGGTTTGTATCTATTTGCATGTGAATGTTTTTTTGAAATTTTTTGTCAAATGTACTTTTTTACAAAGTATTTATATAAATGATTAAGGTCAAAATAAATCGTAAAACAATTTATTATTTGTTTTATCTGGAACTGAAAGCCTATTTACATTTCCTAATTTATGAATTAGACATAAAAAAACCCGCATCAAATAAATGAGGCGGGTTTTTTGAATATTTTTATAAATTATTTTTTGGTTGTATCTACACTAGTTGGTTCAGCTTGTTGTTGTGGTTGAGCAGGAGCAACTGGAGCTGTTGTAGTCATTTCTTCAGTTTTTAATCTGCTTTCAGTTCCTGTAGACTCTTGTTCGCCTGTAGGACGAGCAAAGTTAGACGCTAAACTTAATACAATTAAAGCTATAGCTAAAATCCATGTAGCTTTTTCTACTACATCTGTACTTCTGTTTGCACCCATTATTTGGTTAGGAGCTGTAAAATTAGCAGCTATTCCGCCACCTTTAGGATTTTGAATTAATACTACCAAAGTTAGTAATACGCAAACGATAATGATTAAGATTAAAAAAAATACCATAGTTTTAGTTTATATTGTGTTCTGTTTTTATTTTATTTATTAGGGCTGCAAAATAAGTAATTTTATGTGGATATATCAAACTTAATTTTTCATAAGTTAAAATTGCCTTTTTTATTAAACCTTGTTTTAGGTAAATACTTGCTAATGTTTCACTTACAATTTCATCTTTTTCTTCCACACTCAGTTTAGCAACATTAACAGGATTAAAAAATTCAGATTTTGGTCTAGTAATACTTGGATTTTCGCGCATAAATTTGTCCAAAATACTCTCTACATCTTGTTTAGCTTTATTGGTGTTTTCAGTTTCTGGTAATTTATTTTCAACCAACTCTTTTACCTCTATTTTTGGAGGTAATGGTTCAAAAGCATTACTAAATACCGCTTCAAAATCAACTTCGTTTATAGGTGTAGTGTTAAAAACAGGAAAAACTTCCTCAGTTGCTTCCTCTATCTCTTCTTCATTTTCTACTTCTTTTTCTGGAGTAAGTTTCGGTTCAAAAACAGGAATATTGTAGTCTGGAATTAAACCTTCTTTTTTATCATACTTTATAAAAGTTTCAGGTTTATTTATTTCTTCTTCTATTTGATCAATCTTATTTAAAGCTTCAAAGTCAGGTAAAATAGAAGGTACTTCACCAGTATATATTTCAGGAATAAATGTTTCGGATAATGAAGATAAATTGATATCATTTTCGGTTTCTTTTGCTTCTTTATTTTCTAAAGAACCCAATTGGGTCGAAAATGATTCTATTTCTTCATATACTTCATCTTCGTTGCTTGGTATTATTATTTTTTCTTCGTCATTGGCTGCTATATCTGGATAAACAATGCCAGGAGTTGCTATTTCAACTGGTTCAACGATTTCTTCCTTATCAGTTGTAATTATCTCAGTAGTCTCAGTTTTTTTATCATTACCTATTGTTAATTCATTAGCTAAAGTTAGTTCATGATTAATGTTTTTACTTAGGTCAAATTCAGCTTTTGTTTTTAATATTTGAATTATCTTCTCATTGAACTCTACGTCTTCGTAATTAATGATTTCTGGAGTTTTATTTATTGGAAGTTCAACTAATGAATTGGTATTATCCGATTTATTTTTGGTTAACCAATCTATAAAATTATGGCTTTCACTTTCACTTTCTGAAATTGATTCTAATTCTGTTAAACCCTCATTACTATTTACTTCTTCAATTAAAACATTTGTAATTTCTGATTCTGTTTTATCATTGTTGATATTAATATTATCCAAAGTTGGAAGTAATTCTTCCGTGTTTCCAATATTTAATTCATTCTGAATAGAATCATCATTATCTTCTAATATTTTACTATTATTTTCTACTTCAACTAATTCATCAAGTTTTTCTAACTCAGGATTATTATCAATTAAATTATCAATAGTTGAACGCTTTTCTTCCGTGTTTTCAATATTTAATTCATTCCGAATAGAATCATCGTTATTTACTAATAATTCATTATTATTTTCTGCTTCAACTGATTTATCAATAATATCTTCTTCTGTATTATTACCAATTAAATTATCGAAGGTTGAATACTGTACTTCTGTATTTTCAATATTCAATTCATTCTGAATAGAATTATCATTTTCAGTTAATATTATTTCATTGTTATTTGAATCTTCAAGTAAATCATTAATTACTTCTTTTTCAAAATTGTTAGTTTGACTTTCTATTTCATCAAAAGTTGAAAGTTGTTCATCTACACTTTCAATTTTGACCTCTGTTGGCTTAAATTCAAATTCATCAGTTAGGCTATCTATTGAAGTTTCCTCTTCCAATAATTCATTATACTTTTCATTGGTAGATGAGATTTGTGGTAAAACCGATTTAGTTATAGTTTCAATGTTTTGTTCTTCAATAAATAAACTTGCCTCATCAAAGTCAGGTAAGAAATTATCTTCAAGCGTAAATCTGACCAAAGTCCCTTCAGTTTCAGTTAGTTGGAAATCTGAATCAATATTATTAACACTTTCATTATTCAATTCTGTAATTGTATTTTGATCATGTTCAATTTCAGTATTGTGGAATATGTTTT
Organism: Bacteroidota bacterium; assembly: GCA_027491085.1. Classification (GTDB taxonomy): domain Bacteria; phylum Bacteroidota; class Bacteroidia; order UKL13-3; family UKL13-3; genus JAAFJM01. The sequence continues at coordinate 106,517 of JAIXWW010000012.1, read as the reverse complement.
CTATTTGTTCATCCTTGCTTTCAATTACACTTTCAGTAATATTTTCAGTAAAAGTTAGTAGGTTTTCTTCACCTGAAGTTGTTTCACCTAAGTTATTATTTAATACTTCATTTAATAATTCAGGTTTTATATTTTCAGTTAAGGGTGAATTAGTTTCTAAAATATGATCATTGTTTGATTCAATTTTTTCGTTGACTAATTCTTCATTAATTATATCGTTTGAGTTATCTTCTTTTATTCCTAGTATTTGTTGTGCTTCATTTAATAAAGCATCTTGTTCTTCTTTTCCAATTTCAAAATCAGGTTTCGATACCTTTTCAACTTTTAATTCAATAGGTACATTAAAAAGCTCTTGCTCGTTTCCTAAATCGAGGTTATCATTATATAAAAACTGATGTAAAACAGACCTATCGCCTACTATGAGTGCGGTGTGTTTTAATTGTTTTTCATATTCGTAATGATTTATATTAAGCAAAGCCTTTGCCAATAAAATATGTGCTGTACTAAAGTATGGATAGTCAGTTACAATTTTTTTTAGCGTTTCAATATGTTCGCTACCCAGCTTTTCGGGATTTTTAATTAAATCTGTAAATTCGGCTTTGTTCACTACTTATTGTTTCAATGATTAACCTTAGCAAAATAGTAAAAATTTCTTTTAAAAATATTTATGTAATTACTTTTGGTGTTTTATAAATTATTTACCAGTTGATAAATGCAGCATTAAAAATGTCTTGTACTAGCATATCTGTCACTTTACCAGATAGTTCTGATTCTCTTGCTTGGAAATTATCTACTGCGTCAAAGTCAATGTTATTGGTAAATGTTTTAGTAAAATTTTTATCAACAGCTTTCTTATTTTCAAAAACCACCTCAATACTTATAGTTAATCGGTTTAATGCATTGGTTTGATTTCCTTGGATTGCAGCTGGCTTTATATCATAAGTTAAAATTTTTCCCGAAAAGGTTAAGTCACCATCTGATTGAGTTAACTTTAAAGGTGTTTCATTAACAAATTTTTGACGCAATTTTTCAGCCATATTCTGACTTAAAAGTGGGTTTACAATGCTTGCCATATTGGTAATATAAGCTACTGAAACTGTTTGAGCATCAGGAGGAACACTTGCACCAGTATGGCTATATATTCCACAACTACTTAGTAAAAATACTATAACCCAAAGAGAAATTCCTTTCATATTTTTCATTTTACAAAGCTAAAAATGTTTAGCAAAATTCAGTACTCAATTATTATGCCTTTTATTTTCTAACTTTTTAGTTCTAATTTCGAACAATAAGTCGAACGAGAAAATATGAAAAAAATAGCCTTTTACACTGTAGTTTTTTTACTAGGTTTAGTAAAACTGAATGCACAAAATTTAAATGACCTTGAAAAGCAAAAAGATGCAATAAATTTGGCTGCAAAAATTAATGAACAAAAAATAAAGTTAGTTAAGCTTGAAATTCAATTAAACGACCTAAAGGAGAACACAGAAAAAGCGCAAAAAAATTCTTTAAAAGCTGCAAATAAAGTAGTTAGTAATAATGATGACCAAAAAGATGCTAAACTTACCGAAAAATCAATTGATGCTGCTAATAATGTTCAAAAAATGCAAAATAAAATTTTAAAAATAAAGGATAAAATAGATGTACTTCAGTCTAAAATTTCTGATTTAGAGAAAAAAATGGCAAAATTAGATTGGACGGTACAATTATTTCCTAAAAATTAATCATTGATTTTTAGGTGAATAAATTCAATATTTTTAAAATTACACTAAATTATGCAAAGGTTCATGAATACTTATTTTTATCAGTAACAAACTATTGATAAAAAGTTATTTTCGCCCTTTATAATTAATTTAAATACATGATAGAACTAGCAAGCCGATTAAATAGAATTGTAGAGTCGAATACTTTACGTATGGCTAAGTTAAGCCGCGAGCTTCAAGCACAAGGCAAAGATGTAATTAATTTGAGTTTAGGTGAACCTGATTTCCAAACACCTCAACATATTAAAGATGCAGCTAAAAAAGCCATTGATGATGGTTTTACTTTTTATACTCCTGTGGTTGGTTATTTAGATTTACGCCAAGCTATTAGTGAAAAGTTTAAACGTGAAAATGGTTTGGATTATCCTGCTGATCAAATTGTAGTTTCAACAGGTGCTAAACAGTCAATAATAAATGTATTATTAAGTTTACTTAATGCTGGAGATGAAGTGATTATCCCAACTCCATTTTGGGTTAGCTATTCTGAAATGGTTAAACTAAGTGAGGGTGTTCCTGTTTATGTTCATAGTAATGTAACTCAAGATTACAAGCCAACTGTTTCACAAATAGAAGCAGCCATTACTCCTAAAACCAAAGCATTTATTTTTTCATCGCCTTGTAATCCTACAGGTTCTGTTTTTACTAAAGACGAACTTTATAGCATTGCTAAAATGTTTGAAAAATACCCAAATATTTACATCATTTCTGATGAAATATATGAGCACATAAACTTTATTGGTAAGCACGAAAGCATTGGTCAATTTGATTTTATAAAAGATAGAGTTATAACTATTAATGGTATGAGTAAAGGCTTTGCTATGACAGGCTGGCGTTTAGGATATATTGGTGCTCCAAAATTAATTGCACAAGCTTGCGAAAAATTGCAAGGTCAATTTACGAGTGGTGCTAATTCAATAGCACAACGTGCTGCACTTGCCGCACTGCAAGGCAGTTTAGAACCTACTTTAGAAATGACTAAAGCCTTTCACAGACGAAGAGATTTAGTACTTGGTTTAATGAAAGAAATTGAAGGTTTTAAGCTTAATATTCCAGGTGGTGCATTTTATGTTTTTCCTGATGTTAGTAGCTATTTTGGCAAATCGGATGGAGCTACAGTTATTAATAATTGTGAAGATTTATGTATGTATATTTTGCATAATGCAAATGTGAGCATAGTAGGAGGGGATAGCTTTGGCGCACCTGAGTGTGTAAGATTTAGTTATGCCACTAGTGATGAAAAATTAGTTGAAGCCATTAAACGAATTAAAGAAGCACTTTCAAAACTAAAATAACTTTTATTAGCATTAATGGGAGATTTTAATAATTTAATTAATCAATTTAAAGACATACCAGTACTTGTTATTGGTGATGTTATGATAGATGCTTATTTGTTCGGAAATGTGGAGCGTATTTCTCCCGAGGCACCCGTTCCAATAGTTGCAGTTAACAAAAAAGAAAGTCGCTTGGGAGGTGCAGCAAATGTGGCTCTAAATTTGGCTTCACTTGGTGCGAAACCTATTTTGTGTTCAACCATTGGTAATGATGCAGAGGGAAATGAACTGATTGAATTATTAATTAAAAGTAATATTAATTCAGCCGGCATTTTAAAAGATATTGATAGAATTACAACTGTAAAAACCAGGGTAATTAGCCAAAACCATCAGATGCTGCGAATTGATAATGAAAACTCTGAGCCTCTAAATTTAATACAAACCAACGCTTTAGTTGCAAAAATTGAAGAGTTATTACCTCAAGCAAAAATTGTAATCTTTGAAGATTATGATAAAGGAGTGATAACCGAAAGTTTAATTAAAAGCGTTACCAATAAAGCCAATCAATTGGGTATTCCTACAGTAGTTGACCCTAAAAAAAGGAACTTTAATTATTACAACAACGTAACTTTATTTAAGCCCAATTTAAAGGAGTTGCGTGAAGGTATAAATACCCATTTTTCGTTACAAAACAAACCTGAATTTGAGCAAATATGCCAAAACTTAATGTTGAAAATGAATATTAAATATCTGTTTGTAACCTTAAGTGAAAATGGTGTTATGATTACCAACGGTAGTGAATTTAATTATGTACCAGCCCATTTACGTAAGATAGCCGATGTTAGTGGTGCAGGAGATACTGTAATTAGTGTGGCCTCACTTTGTTTGGCTTTGAATATGTCAATGGAACAAGTTGCAGTAATTTCAAACCTGGCAGGTGGTTTGGTTTGCGAAGAAGTTGGTGTTATTCCAATCAATATTGAAAAACTTTCTGCCGAATATTTTGAACTTTACAATTAACTCATTGGAATGATTAGAAGTTTTATCCTATATTTTTTTATCCTGTTTATTAGTTTTAGGGCAAATGCTCAAATTCAAAAAATAGATAGTTTAAAATTTGTTATTCTACAGCTTAAGCATAATAGTAATTTTACTAAGGATACTAACTATTTAATAAAAACCAATGAAATAGCCGCATTATATAACTCTGTTAATCCAGATAGTACAATAGCAATTGCTAATCAAAATATTGAAAATTGTAAAATAGCCAAATACAATAAAGGTTTGGCTGAAGCAATGCGTATTTTAGCGATGGGATTGGTGTCGAAAGGTGATTTTAATGAGGCAATAAAATTATATGAGGAATCATTATTAATTGCTAAAAAAGTAAATGCAGAGAAAGTAATAAGTAAAATATACAATGGCTTTGGAATAATCTATAAAAATTTAGGGGATTATAAAAAAGCATTAGACTATCATTTCAAATCACTAGAAATAAAGGAAAGACTTGGTGATAAAAAAGCAATAGCCAATAGCTTAGGAAATATTGCCATTATTTATAAAAATATTGGTGATAAAAAATTTTCGTTAGAAAATTATCAGAAATCACTCAAGATTTTTCAAGAACTGAATGATAGGCTTGGAGTAGCTAGTACCTTAAATAACATAGCAAGTATTTATATATTACAAGATAATTTCAATGAATCAATTCTTATCAATGAGAAAGCATTGAAAATTCAAAATGAATTAGGGGATAATATTGGAAAGGCATTTAGTTTAGAAAATATTGGAATTGCTAAAACATATTTAAAATTATTTGAAGAGGCTAAAGTATACTTGGAACGCTCATTAGCAATAAAAAAAGTTATAGGTGATGAAAATGGTATTTCAGAGACTTTACGTAACCTTTCAATTGTTTATAAAGAACTAAATCAATTTGAAAAGTCGTTACTTTTTTTAACTAATTCGTTAAAAAAATCAAAAGCTTTAGGAAATAAGTTACAAATAGCAAATTGTTATAACGATCTTTATGATTACTATAAAAAAATTAATAAGAATGATCTTGCACTTAGTGCATTAGAAAACAGAATATCTTATGATGATAGCTTGCAAAACATAGAAATACAGAAACAAATTATTCAATTAAAAAGTAAGTTTGAATATGAAAGTAAAGAACGTATTTTAAAGCATGAGCAAGCTAAAAGGGAATTGTTTAATCAAGAAAAATTAAATTTTCACAAACAGGTAATTGGTTTAATTTTTTTAGTCTTAGTTATTGTTTTTGTAGCTATTTTCTTTATTTCTAAAAGCAGAAAAAAACTTCAAGTTGCTTATAACGATTTAGAAAAAGCGAAGTTGGAAATTGAAATTTTAAATGTAGGTTTAAACGAAAAAGTTAAGGAAAGAACATTGACTTTAGAGGAAACCAATGAAAAGCTTAAAAACCATCTTTTTACAATAAATCATGTGGTTAGAAAACCAGTAGCAAACATACTTGGAATTATTAAGTTGTTTAATTTTGAAGAAATAAATGACCCTGTTAATTTAACCTCTATAGATTTATTGAAACAAACAACCTTAGAATTGGATAAAGTAATCCATGAAATTAATAAAAACTTAGAATCATAAAGTATTTGGTTATTTCTTTAAGTGTGCTACTGCCATTCTAATTTGGTCAAAAGTAACTTCTGCTGGCAATTCAGCTTTCAACTCACCAAATCGTTCTTTTCCTTCATCTAATAGCTTTTTTACCAAAGCAATTGTTTCTTCACTTACAAAATCAAGTGCATTTAACTCACCTAAATCAACATAATGAGCTAAATGACCGCCAATTGTAGAAACAGCCATTCCTCTGAATGCTGCTATTTCTTCTATGGTTTTGCCCTCATTATAAAGTTTTAAAGTTTCTTCCTTCGAGTTTACTTTAACTACCTTTTGATTAATGGTTTCGGCAATATCGTTTGGCTTGTCAATTGCCTCAATGCTTATATCGAACGAACCCAAAGTGGCAGTTTCTATATCATGAATACGTTTCCAAGTAAACGATTTTACTTTTTGTAAATTGGTAATAAACTGCTTTGTTTTTTGTTTTGGTTTTAAATTCGTTTCTATGCTTTGCAAAGGTTTAAAAGCATCATCCAATATTTTTTTAGCAAAATACGTCTTTGCGCTTTTTACTCTTTCGCTAAGCAAATTGGCATCAATTGGGTTTTGTTTAATAATTTCCTCCACCCTAATTTTGAATTTATCTGCCACAATTCTATGTTCATTTAAATTCCTGATGATGGCATTTAAATGCTGCAAAGTTTCTTCTTTATCAGGAATTTGTTTGGTGGCAGTAAATGCCTCAAAAAGCGTATATTCCTGTACCACTTTGCGCAAATCAAAAGTTTTGTAAAGTTGGCTTAATCCATATTCAAACTTAGCATTATCCAATCCATCCATTAAAGCTTGCTCACTCGATTGTTTTAGCGAAAACTGAACAATTCTATCATCGCTTAAAATGCTGTTCTGGTAAATACGGCTTAAAAGTGTCAATCCATCAAAAGTTCTGCACCTACTTAAAGCCACATAAACTTGCCCTGCTGCAAATGAAGCACCTGCATCAATTGCTAATCTATCAAAGGTTAAACCTTGACTTTTGTGAATGGTTATAGCCCAAGCTAATCTAATGGGAAATTGCTTAAAACTGCCAATTTCTTCTTCTTCTATTTGGTTTTCGTCTCTGTTTAAATTATACCTAATATTTCGCCAAGTTTCGCGCTCAATTTTAAGTTCGGTACCACTTTCAAACTCAACTATTATTTCATCTTTGGCAATGCTTTTGATTTTAGCCAATTTGCCATTAAAATAGCGTTTCTCAATATCGTTTTTAATAAACATAATTTGAGCGCCTTCTTTTAACTCCAATGATTTTTCGGCTGGCAACGATTTTTCGTTAAAATCACCATTTATCTCACCTTCAAATACAATTGATTCTGCTTCAATTTCGGCCAACTTTTGTTGGTTGATATTATCAGCAGTTCTGTTATGAGTAGTTAAGGTAATTAAACCATCTACATACCTTGCAGCTTCCGGATCATAACGTTCTTGAAGTAATTCAAAATCGTAATCATCCATATTATTATGCCTGATATTATTAAGCAAATTAATAAAACGTTCTTCTTTCTGTCGGTAAATTTTATTTAGCTCTAAATGCGCAGGGTTTAACTGTTGATATACTTCAGAACTAAAAAAGAAAGGACTTTTATAATATTGACTTAAAAGTGTCCACTCATTATCGCTGGTAACTGGTGGAAGCTGAAACATGTCGCCAATAAATAAAACTTGGACACCACCAAAAGGCAATTGATTTCTTCTGTAATATTTCAGTGTTTCGTCAATACAATCAACCATATCAACGCGCAACATACTTACCTCATCAATAATTAAGAGGTCGAGTTCGTTTAGTAAATCAATTTTTTCGCGGTTAAATTTTACATTTTTAAAATGAGTATACCTGTTTACACATTCTACTTGTCCAAAACCATGATTAGCTTCTTTAATAAAAGGTAAAAAAGGCAATTGAAAAAACGAATGCATGGTAACACCACCCGCATTAATGGCTGCTACTCCTGTAGGGGCAACAATAACCATTCGTTTATGGCATGTGTTTTGGATATGCTTTAAGAAAGTAGTTTTACCAGTACCGGCTTTACCAGTTAAAAACAAGCTAATATTAGTATTTTTTACTAAATCACTGGCAAGGTTAAAGGTAATATTATCGTTATCTGTAGTTTCTACTGCGCTCATTTATCGCAATAATAACGAAAAGAAAAAGAAGAAAATAGAGATTTTATTAAATTATTTAGCTTCAAAAATCCATGCATCAGGATTTTCTGATTCATTAATTTTACTCAACTCTAAAGTGCTTTCATTAAAACTAGAAAATTTATTGTAGGTAACATAAAATTTTATCTTTTTAGCAGAAGCATTTGGTTTTTCAATTATTTCAGCATTAGTAAACCCTTCATTATTTAATGCTTTAAGCAGTTTGTTAGCCTTTTTTATACTTTTAAAAGCACCTGCAACTATGTAGTAATTACCTGTAATATTAGGTTCTAAATTACTAGTTGAAATGAGTTCTGTTTTAGGAGTGTGTGTTAAACTGTCATTATTTAGCGTAACAGAATCTGAATTTACCTCAATTTTTTTAGTGATTGCAGGAATTACTTTAACATCTGCTTCGCTTGTATTAGTGGTAGAATTACTAAACTGATTTATTACTGATTTTATTTTTACTCCTAAGTTCAATTCATCAAACTTATTTCTAATTGGTGTTAGATTACCTTCTTGTAAGAATATGTATGCATTTAATGCTAAAACCATAATCAAAATAGAACCTATGGCTGTAAACATTAAACCATTTCCTTTGCGTTTGCGTGGTTTGTTAACAAATCCTTTTTCTTCAATTGAATTTGTATCCGTTGCAATTAATGGTTCAACATGATGAATAATTTTGGTGGACTTAGTTTCACTTATTGACTTTAATCTAATTGCTTCTAATCCAAAAGAGTTGATAAGAAAATTAGCTTTTTTGTCTGGGGTAAATATTAAATTATTACTTAAATTAAGTTCAAAACTACCTAATCCTACAATTGAAAATTGTTTGTTATTCTTCAATGTAATATGGAAGTTACTCACTTCTTCATCAATAATTTTTATGGCATCGCTATAGTTGATGTTTAAATAATCTGCGATCTTAGTTGCTAATAAACCATCGTTTAAGGTAAGTTGTGCGTTAAAAGTTACGTGTTTGTATGGAGGGCTTATCAACATCGAAACTGGGTCAATAGCAGCACTTTGTTGGTGCGCTAAAAATCCACCCAAATTTGGAATGATTACACAGTTGTGTCTGAACAATAAACTTTTAACTAATGACCATATATTAACTTCTGAATGCATTTATTACTTTTTGTTATTCAAATATAATGTCGCAATCTAAATAAACCATTGTTAGCTATCAACATTATTTTTCAAAAAGTGGATAGCATTTCTATAAACTATGATAAACAGCTCATAAAGTGGTGGAAAACTTATTTTAAAGGTCTAAAGTAATTTTAGTTTGGCAAATTTTAAAACGATCATTTTTTTTTTTTTTTTTTCAAATTCAATTTCAGCTTTTCTATTGTCACCAATTCCATCTAAACTTACCACCGTTCCAAACCCAAATCTTTGATGTTCAACACGTTGTTGGACTTGAATATTTTTGGTGTCATCACCCACAAAATTTGGGTCCACTGCCGGTGGCGGTGCTGCTGCGGGCTTGGTTGGTGTATTAAACCTTTGACCTACAGTGCTTGGTCGAGTTTTAGCTGTTGGCGAAAGTGGTTTGCCAAACCTGGAGGTTTGTACGGTAGGTTTACTTTGCACATTGCTATTGCCTTTGCTAAACAATGCATCAAATTGTAAAAACTTAGGATCTAACTCACTTAAAAAACGGCTTGGTTCTGGATTGGTAATATTTCCAAATTTAAACCTACTGCTAGCAAACGAAAGTGTTAATTTATTCATGGCACGTGTTATGGCCACATAAAATAATCTTCTCTCTTCTTCTAACTCTTGGCGGCTATTGAGCGACAACTGAGATGGAAAAAGATTTTCCTCTAAACCTACAATATACACATTTTTAAATTCCAAACCTTTTGAAGCATGAATGGTCATCATGGTAACTTTATCGTTATCGTTTGGATCTTCATTATCCGAATCAGTTAATAGGGCAATATCAGCCATGTACTCTTCTAAAATGCCATATTTTTGAACTCCATCTTCATCCACACTATCGTCTACACTGAACTCTTTTAAACCATTCAATAATTCCTCCATATTTTCATAACGAGCAATTCCTTCTACCGTTTTATCTTCATAAAGTGATTTTAATAAACCCGTTTGCTTGGCTACATGCATGGCTACATCGTAGGCAGGTTTTTTTAGCATGGTTTGGAAACTACGAATCATTAACACAAAATCGCCCAAAACTTCGTAGCCTTTTATTTGAAACTCACGTGCACGCTCTAAAGTTTCAAATAAACTGATATTATTTTCCGAAGCAACTATCATTACTTTATCCATGGTAGTTTTACCAATTCCACGGGCAGGATAGTTAATTACGCGTTTTAAAGCTTCTTCATCGTTGGTATTTAACACCAAACGCAAATAAGCCAAAATATCTTTTATCTCTTTTCTATGGTAAAAACTCAATCCACCATAAATGCGATAAGGAATATTCATTTTGCGCAAAGCCTCTTCCAAAGAGCGACTTTGTGCGTTGGTTCGGTATAAAATGGCAAAATCCTTATTGGCCACATGTGAGTTCATTTTTTCTTGAAAAATAGAACTTGCCACCATACGGCCTTCTTCATTATCGGTTAAAGCACGTAATACTTTAATTTTTTCACCAACATCATTAGTTGTAAATACCTTTTTAGGAATTTGGTCTTTGTTTAATTTAATCAATCCTCCGGCTGCCTCTACAATGGTTTGAGAACTGCGGTAATTTTGCTCTAATTTAAAAACTTGGGTATCGCTAAAATCGCGCTGAAAGCCCAATATATTGGCAATAGTTGCACCCCTAAAAGCATAAATACTTTGTGCATCATCGCCTACCACAGCTATGTTTTGATGAACTGCTGCTAGTTTTTTTATAATGGCATACTGTGCTTGGTTGGTATCTTGAAACTCATCCACCATGATGTATTTAAACTGGTGTTGGTATTTATGCAATACATCGGGATGATTTTTAAATAATTCGAAAGTTTTAAGTAATAAATCATCAAAATCCATGGCACTGGCTTTGAAACAACGGTCTTGATACATTTGAAAAATTTTTCCAAACATGGGTCTTCCGCTGCTTTCGTCAAACGAGGTATTTTCATCGTTTGCCATGTATTCTCCAGCATTAACTAGAGCATTTTTAGCTGCTGAAATTCGGCCTAAAACTCCCGCAGGTTTATATAATTTATCGTCTTGTCCTAATTCTTTAATAATGGTTTTGAGTAAACTTTTGGCATCATCAGTATCGTAAATAGTAAAATTACGAGGATAACCAATGCGCTCACTTTCTACACGTAAAATGCGTGCAAAAATACTATGAAATGTACCCATCCAAAGGTTACGAGCTTCGCTACCCACTACTGAATGAATGCGTTCGCGCATTTCTTTACTGGCTTTATTGGTAAAGGTGAGCGATAAAATATTAAAGGCATCTACACCTTCTTTTAAAATATGAGCAATACGATAAGTAAGCACGCGCGTTTTTCCAGAACCTGCACCTGCTACAATCATAACAGGCCCTTTAGTATTTTCAACAGCTGCGCGCTGACTTGGGTTTAACAAACTTAAATAATCCACGGCTGCAAATTACTGCTTTAAACAAGGCTGTTTTCAACATGTTATTAGCTTTTTATTTTATTTAGTGATTTGGAGATTAGTTGAATTGTTGTATTGTTGGATTGTTTACCGTTGTTCGTTTACTGATAATTGTCGATGCGCTGGTTCGGATTTTTCAATCAGAATAATCTATTTAAAGGATTTGAATTTACTTTTTCCGTTGGTTTATCCCGAAAGCTTTCGGGACAACGGTAATTTGATTTATAGGCATTTTATTTTTTAATTGGCTAAAGCCAATATTTTTTACGATTGAATGTTACATATTATTTTAAGTTAAAATTTATATTATTGCTTTTATAAAAAAAACATTAAATGTTAGCCAATTTACCCTATTATATTTCAATAATATTTGCATTAACCACAATTACAACTTTGCTTTTGTTTGTTAATGCCATTAAAAATGCAAGCCAAGAAGAAACTAGAAAAAAAGCCAATGTTATAGCTTTAGGTTTAATTGGTTGGTTAATTATTCAAGCTGTTTTGAGCTTACAAAATGTGTACAATACCAATACTTATTCATTGCCACCTAAAATAATATTATTAGGAATTTTACCCGCTTTTTTAGCCATATTACTCTTGTTTACTACTAAAAAAGGTAAACAGTTTATAGCGAGTTTACCCTTAAAAAACTTAACGCATTTAAATATAGTAAGAGTGCCTGTTGAAGTAGTTTTGTTTTGGTTGTTTATTAACAAAACCATTCCTGAACTAATGACTTTTGAAGGCAGAAATTTTGATATACTAGCTGGTATAACTGCCCCCATCATAGCTTATTTAGGATATAGAGAAAAAAGTGTAAACCGACCATTGCTGTTAATTTGGAATTTTGTTTGCCTTGGGCTTTTAATCAATATTGTATTAAACGCTTTATTTTCGGCACCAACTCCTGTTCAAAAATTTGCTTTTGACCAACCTAATATAGCCATTTTATATTTTCCATTCAGTTGGTTGCCTACCTTTATAGTACTCATTGTGCTATTGGGGCACTTAATTTCTATCAAACAATTATTGAACCTAAAAACAACCAAATAATACATGAAAGCTACCGGAAAAACTGTAAACGATATTTTGATTAGCCTACCTCCAGAAAGGGCTGAACCATTTAATAAACTGCACAATGTTATTGTAAAAAATTTACCTAAAGGTTTTGAAGCAGGCATTAGTTATGGCGGATTGGGTTATATAATTCCGCATGCTATATATCCGGCAGGTTACCATTGCAAACCTATTGAACCATTGCCTTTTGCGGGTTTAGCCTCTCAAAAAAGCTCCATTAATTTTTACCACATGGGTATATATAGTAAACCCGAATTACATGATTGGTTTGTGGCCGAATTCCCAAAACATACCAAGCAAAAACTAGATATGGGCAAAAGTTGTATCCGATTTAAAAAGATGGACGATATACCCTATGAATTAATTGGAGAATTGATGACTAAAATGAGCATGGAAGAGTGGATAAGCATTTATGAAAATAATTTAAAGAAATAACATTTCTGAAGGCTGCCAAGCCTAAAATTAGCGTCAAAAGACGTGACAAGTTTAAAAATCTGTCACGTCTTTTTATAATAAACTTACTGAAACAATATTCACTATTTTGCTTTTCAAAAAATTATTATTGCTCCAAAACAAAACATCAACTTAAGTTTGAAAGAAACTACCAAACTTAAGCTGGAAGCATACTTAAAAGAAAATATTTAAATGACCGAAAACTATTTTTATAAAGTAATACATAACCTAAGGCAATACGAAGAAGTTATGCTTTATGCCAATGTGCTTGCTTTTAATAAGGAAGAACAATAAAAGACGACCATTTTATTTAATTTACTTTGTAATAAATTATTACTAATTCCGAGCGTCTTCCTTAATTATTTTACTTGTTTAGGAATAGTTTATTGCCGTTTTTGCATTAACAAAATTTACTCATACTCACTCATTATGTCAAATTTAATTTACCCATGCTTATGGTTTGATGGTCAAGCTAAAGAAGCAGCTAGTTTTTACTGTTCAGTATTTAATAATTCAAGTATAACATCCGAAAACCCTATGGTGGTTATATTTGATTTAGAAGGACAAAAAACAATGGCTTTAAATGGTGGACCTGTGTTTAAAATAAATCCTTCTATTTCTTTTTTTGTAAACTGTTCTTCAAATGAAGAAGTAGATACTTTATGGCAAAAGTTAAGCGATGGTGGAAGTGCTTTAATGCCACTTGATACTTATCCTTGGAGCCCTAAATATGGGTGGGTTAAAGATAAATTTGGTTTAACTTGGCAACTAATGCTTGGCGATTTTCCTTCAGGTATGCCAAAAATTATCCCTTCGTTTTTATTCTCAAATAATCAGTTTGGAAAAGCAAAAGCAGCCATTGAATACTATACTTCTATATTCCCAAATTCAAAAATAAACCCATTACAATTGTATGCTGAAAACGAAGTTCAACCAGTAGGTAATGTAAAATTTGGTCATTTTGAACTGAATAATAAACTATTTGCAGCAATGGATGGACCCGGAAATCATGAATTTGATTTTAACGAAGGATTTTCGTTAGTGGTTGATTGTGCTAACCAAGAGGAAATAGATTTTTACTGGGAAAAGTTAACCATGGGCGGACAAGAAAGTATGTGTGGTTGGTTAAAAGATCAATTTGGTGTTTCATGGCAAATTGTTCCCCAAATTTTAGGTTCGCTGATGAATAATCCTGAAAAAGCAAATAAGGTGATGCAAGCGTTTTTTAAAATGAAAAAGTTCGATATTCAAGCACTTTTAGATGCATAATCTATTCAAAATATTATTATACAAAATGAAAAATTTATTGATTGTTTTTGCAAATGTTTTGTTAATGGGTAGTTGCAATAGTTCAGTTAGCAATAGTAATTCTTTAGGTGCATCAGATACAACTCACATAGTAGGTAATGATGCAGATGCACATGGCTGCAAGGGCAGTATACTTGGTCGGTTATTAAAAATGAGTGCATTAGACCATGGGAAAATACCCTTCAATTATTACCTATTAATCATGAAGATTCTTCGGCAATCATTACTGCATCAGTTATATTTAGCACTGATAGCACAAAAGCCGAATTATTTATGGCCAATGAAACAGAAAATTTGGTTTTGGATAAAACAGAAAATGGTTATGCGCTAAAAACTGAGTTAAGCATCTTTGAATTAATTCTTGAAAATAATATTTGGACAATTATCAAATCTGGAAAGGTTATTTACAAGAGCAAATAGTTAATACAAACTTCAAAAGTTTTTTCTTCTTTTCATCGCATTCGCTCGTATCCTGCGATTGGATGTTTTGGTAAGCCTCCGGCTGATTTCATAAATTCAAAAAATGACGAGACGCCTTTTAAACTCAAGCTCGCAATATGCGAGCGAGTGCTGAGAACAAAAGAAAAAAATGATTAGTTGGGTCATTCAGTAGGAATCTCCTTTAGTTAGTAACCAAGTTAGCTAATTGATAGGTTATTTCTTTTTTTCTGCTTTCTTTTTCATCTAAGGAAAAAGAAACAAAAAATCAAGGCAAAAAAATGCTTCCACGCGCAGGCTAGGGCTGGCCCGCTTTTTTGCCGACCCAACGCACATCGCTAATGGAATAATGATTTTTATAATTTCTTTTCTTGATTGGTTAGTAGTATTACAAATTTTTAAACTACCGTGGTTTTTTATGTAGAATTTTTTTCGTTAATACTCTTGATTTTAACAATGTTAATGTCTTTTTGATAGTTGATTTTTTAAAGCAATTCAAATTCTAACCTTCCTATTTCGTTACCATTAGCAGTAATGGCAATGACATGTTTTCCTGCATAATGTTTACGCGTAGTTAAGTTAGCAAAACTATGTTTCTTTTTAACCTCAAAAGGTTCATTTGGTTTTAACTGGTAAGTTCCTATTTGAAATATTTTAGGTAACTGTTTCCCATTTGCTTTCATATAATAAATTTGGTATTCAAGCCTAATATTAGTAGCCTGTTTTTCTAATAAAGCCACACTAAAATTAAAGTTGAAACTATCGCCAATGGCTAATTTTGTTTTATCAATATCAAGGTTTACAAGATTAACTTTATGCTCGTCATTTAACCCAAATGCCTTTAAAACAGTGGCATTTCCTTTTTTCAATAATCCACGGCTTGCATGTTTTAATATCCAATTGGTTTCATCTGAATGGTCTTTCCATTGGTTTATTAATTCAATTACTGTATCAGGATTATCTTTCGAAATATCGTTGATACAATTGGCCACACTTCGCCTTACATATTCCGATTCATCTGTCATTAAATTATTTAGAATACCTAAAATAGGAAAGGGGTCACTTTTAAAAATGGGTAATGCCATAGCCCAAGGTAATCGTGGCCTAATGCCTTCGCTAGCCAAACGCCTCACATGATGGTTTTTATGTTTACTCCAAACCAAATGTTGTTTCAGCATTTCATTAGGGTATTTAATTATAAACGGCCTAACAGCAAATTCACTACTCGAAAATTGGGTAAAATGTTCCAATGCTTTAACCGAAGTTTTTAAATCATCTTGACCATAAACTTCTATAAAATCAGGAAAAAACATGGCTGTAAATCCACCAAAATTTGGCGCAGTTTGCATTAAAATGTTAACTTGGTCCTTATAACTTAATGGCAAAGTTTGGTGCATACATTCTGAAATATGCCTCATGCGTTGCTTCAATTCTTTTTGTTCCCAATGTTTATCAAACACCAATTTGGTAAATAAATCAATATCAAAAGCTGCATAATTTTTAGCTATTTGATGAGCCAAATTAATTATAAAAGTTTGGTTGTATAAATTTTTTAAAGGTTCAGCCATATATAAATAAGAATTGAGGTTAGTTGTATTTTGAAACAAAAAAACGATATCAAAGTTATGAACTTCAACATCGTTTTTATGCTAAAAATTTTGGTAATATTAGGGAACTATCCCATCTTCAGTAGCGGCCTTTATTTTAATTTTAAGTCTGCTTTAAATATCGTTTACAGTATTTTTATCCAAATGTTCTTGATTGAAGTAAATATGAAAAGTAGTTCCAACACCCACTTCGCTTTCTACCTCAATTCTACCCCCCATTGCCTCAATTTGGGTTTTGGTAATAAACAATCCAACACCTCTGGCATCTTTATTACCGTGAAACGTTTTATGTAATCCAAATATCTTTTCACTATTTGCAGCAAGGTTTATTCCTAAACCATTATCACTGCAACTCAATTTTATTTTTCCATCCTTTTCAATAGTTGTTTTAAGGCCTATCATAGGCTTTCTTTGTTTATCTCTATATTTTATAGCATTGGTTATTAAGTTGTGTAATATGCTTTCTAAATATACTTTGTGATACTGTACTTTTGGACATTTAGTAAAATCGGCTATAATACTTGTACCTGATTCTAGTAGCAATGATGCAAGGCTATCTTTGATATGATTTACAATATTCGTAAAAAATAATTCTTCTATTTTTATATTTATATTCTGATTGATTTTTACCGTTTCACTAAGGTCTTCTATCGTTTCGCACAAACTCTTGGAAGAAGTATTAAGCATACTAATAATTTGCAGTTCCTCCTCTCTAGTGTCAACGTTTTCAAACATATTTGTAAGTGCCAACAATCCATTTGCAGGTGTTCTTAAATTATGAGAAACAATGTATGCAAAGTTTTGCAGTTTATTGGCTTTACTAATGATGCGTTGAGATAAAATATTTAATTCTTCAATTTGTTGAGCTTGTAATAATTCAAGTTTTTTTTGCTCAGTTATGTTCCTAGAAACCGAAAAGACCCCAATGATATTTGGGTATGCGTTTGTTTCATTAAGTATTGGAACAAACTGTATGTCGAAATATTGATTTGCAAGTGGACCAACCTCAGGGCATACAATTATTTTGATAATGGTTTTGGAATTTACACAATCATCAAATCCTTTTTCAAAGGCATTCATAAAATCAGCTGGATATCCAAAATCATAAATTGACTTATTGATAAAACTCTCCGGTTTTATTCCAGTCATTGTAAAGATGGTATCATTAATAAATTCAATTTCTTTGTTTAATGAATACCTGCAAATTAGATCTGGATTTGTATTGATGAGTAACTCAAAAAAGTTTTTATTATTATTGGTATTTTTAGCTCCCATAAATATTTCTTATTGTTTTAAAGTCCAAGGGTTTAAATTCAAAAATTAATTAAACGAATATATTGACTATTATTGATGTTATCACTAACTATTTTTGTAAGTCAAATATCTTAATTTTTAATAAACCATGTGCTTAAGCCTGCCAAATTCCGAGATCTATTTGGATATCTGTGGAAGTATATTTTTGTTTAGCTTTTTTATTTTGTCCATGGTTGGTATCCTCACCAATCACTCCAATTTGATTGGTTAGTAAAACAGAGGGCTAATGTTATAGCTAATGGAAAGCAATTAGATAAAGCCAAGGAGATGCTTACAGCATGACTTTTTGTTTTTGAATCGAATATTTGAATTTAATCATATTTATGAAAATGGTCGGTGAAAATACCGAACATAAGCAAACTATTTAACAACCGAAGCCATCGCTTTAAGCGATGGCTTCGGAATTTGTTATCCTACCAAATTATTTTTCTTTTACTAACTACTGTTACCCAAGTTCCTTTTTTGCGAGCATAAATATTGCCATTGTACATGGCTTCGCAATTAACAGGTGGTAAGTAAAATTTACCTAAATAACTGGCATTTAATACAAAGTAATAAGTTAAAGTTTGTTGGTTATTGATATTAAAGTAAGTGTAAACCCTATCGTCTTTTATATCTTGGTATTGGCTTGCGCTTGAAGCAAACATTGGGTTTTCGCCAAACAAACGTGCATTGTGAATTTGCCAACCACTAGGGAAAATAGTACTTAATGCCATTTGCTCATAATTACCCATATTGCTTCTGTTGCTTACTTTTACCTCGCATACAAAATCGGTTCCTTGGTCCATTACAGTTGGGTTAATTACATTTCCTTTCAAATCTTTGTATTGCACCTGCATTTGTAAGTTGTTTTCAGCATCGGTTACTTGGTCGGTAATTGGCTGACCTTTGTTTATAATGCGTACAAACAAGCTCTTAGGTAGGTTGTTTTTTACACTGATATTTACTGCATTGCGACCGGTGAAGTTTACATTACTTTGGAAAATAAACGATTTACTATTTACATTTTGTTTTACTCCATTTATGGTTATGTCATAGTTTAACGATTTGCCAGCTGTGGTGCTATTGCTGTAATCCGACATGGCTAATAAACAATAAGCGGTAGTTTGTGTACTTAACCATTCGTTGCTGCTTAAGTTGCGGCTAATTTGAATGGCTTTTTGTAATGCCATTGTTTGTTTATTCAGTAAATTTAAAGTTTGTAAAATAATGGCATCATCGCGCTCATCGCTTCCATAACTAAAATTCATTTCGCTATAACTGGTAACATTTATTGGCAAGTTTTTAATCAATTGCTCTGCTACCTCTTTTTGACCAACCAAAGCATACGATGCTGCTAAACTCCATTTACTAATATTATTTAAATTTTTCGATTCCTTTAACCTATTCATGGCACCAATTTCGGCAGCACCACAAAGCGCTAAAGTGTATAATCTGTATGATTGAACAATGTCGTTGCTTTGCACAGTTTGGCTATAGTTTTGAGCCAAACGTTTTTGAAACTGTTTCCAATTGCCCAATAAACTATTAGGAACTGCATAACCATTTTTTTGTGCTTCTACTAAAAAATGACCTGCATAATTGGTTCCCCATTCATCGCTCACACCTTGTCCTGGCCAATATGCAAAACCACCATCACTGGTTTGGAATAATTTGATACGATCAATACCACGTTTAATATTGGCTTCAATATTTTTAGCTTTAATGGTATTTAATTCAATCAATTTATTTAAAACCAATTGAGGAAAAACAGATGAAGTAGTTTGTTCAATACAACCATGCGGGTATTGAATTAAATAATCTAAACGCTTGCTTAAATTAATAGGAGGGATGCTTGAAACCTCTACTGTAGCATTGCTTATATTGCTTGCGCCAATGGGTTTAATGCTAGCTGAATAGTTTCCGTTTGGTTCAGTTATTCCTTCTTTAACATCGGTTATTACTGGGTTTGGATTTCTGATGTCAATTTCAATTTCTTCGCTGATACTTTGTGAACCATTGCTAGCTTTTAAAGTAATACGGCCTATACCAGTTACCGATTTTATGTTTAACTCAAAATCAACCATTTCTTCTCCTGGTTTTTTAAAGTAAACTGTTTTGGTACTAGCACCTTGCACGCTCAATAAATTATTTACTTGTACACTTACTTGCGCATTTTTTATTTTGCTTTCCATGGCAAATAAACTTACAGGAAGTTTTACCGTTTCATTAATTCCTAACACGCGCGGTAATGAAGCCAACATCATTAAAGGTTTTCTTACAGGAACGGCCTTTTCAGTGCTCCCATAAGCGCCATCTTGCCCAGCAATTACCATTATTCTAACCGAGCCATAATAAGTTGGTAATACAAATGATAGGTTTTCTTTTTTACCTTTTGGTAAATAAAATGGTCCAATAAACTTAACAATGGGCTTAAAGCGATTGGCTTTATTGTCTTTGCGTTTTTTGTTAATTCCTTCGTCACCACCTATAGTTAAAACTTTATCCATTTGTAAGCTAAAAGCATTCATTATAAAGTCATATAAATCGTTGGTTTGCACGCCAAGTGCTTCTCTTGCATAAAAATCATCGTGCGGATTTGGTGTTTTAAATCGAGTTAAATCTAATAAACCTTCATCCACTATAGCTACTGTGTAGGTCATGGCACGTCCATTTGCTTCACTTATTTCAATGCTTTGTTTTTCATCAGGACGTAAAACTTCAGGTGCTTTAATAACTGGTTTTAAAACGGTTTCTGCATCGCTTACATTTATTGGTTTGATACCATATAAACGGATAGGTAAATCGTTATTAACCTGCGCATGTGGCTGTAATAAACTTACATGGACAAAAGCATTTGGAAGCATTTGTTTGGTAGCAGTAAATTTAAATTCAGTTTCGCCTTTGGTTAAATTACTCCAATAAGTTTTAACTACTTCGGTTCCATTTTCAATACTAATTAATGCTCTTCCATTGGCACTACTAGGTATTTTTAAAACCACTTCATCGCCTACTTTATAATCGTTTTTATTGGTACTAAACGATAGCATAGTAGCTTCTTGCGAATTACCTCTATTGCTTCGGCTATATGAATTTGGCCAATCTAAATAAAAGGTTTGTGTGCTGCTATGGTTGGTTTTTAAATTGGTTGCTATAACCATATAACGGCCCCAGTCTGGATAATTAACAGTTACATTATAACTTCCTCTTCCATTGCTAATGCTAATGTTTTCGTCTTTAATTAAGTTATTGTATTGGCTATTGGCAAAATCACTTAAATCCTCATCCGATCTATCCCACCACCAACGGTATTCAATTTTATAAACTTTGATATTTACATTGCTTGAACCATAAACAATACTTCCATTTTTATTTAAACAAGCTAAATCAATTTTTAAAGGACTATTGGTTTCGTAATAATCGTATGGATTAGCCAAATCAGGTAATTTTAAACCAATATATTCATTATAAGGATGGTAATTTTCGTTGAATCTATCAGTGCTAAATCCACCGCCTGGTTCAAATACTTTGGTTAAAAAGTTAACGTTTAACATACCTGGAGCATTTTCGCCTGCTTGCATACTTCCGCCAATTTTAGCAACTCCATCAGCATTTAATTGACCATCAAAAATACGCTCAGTCTCCGCATTTAATTTTTTGGTTTCATCAATAAAATTATAGTTTTCAAATCCTTTAAATTTAAAATCGCTAACGCTAAAAGTAGCATCTACTGTGGCGTTAAAGTTACTTGCTATGGCTCCATGAAGCCAAGTAGAACTTAAGGTTCCATTTAATTCATTTCCTTTGGTAAGTAATTTATCGTTGAACGATAAATTTATTTTTAACCTATTAGGAACAACAGTTTCTATTCTTACATTTTTTTCAAAAACCACATTTCCAATTTTAACTTTAGCTAACCAATTTCCTGTTGGTGCATTGTCATCGGTAGTAGTGGTAAAATTATAAAAGCCATTGATATTTTTACTGTTAATAATCCTGCGATGTATTTGTCCTTGAGGATTGTATAATTCAAATGCAACAGGTACATCAATTGGTAAAGTTTTACCTTTATCATCTAAAATAAAGTTAAAGAACAAACTGTCTCCAGGTCGCCATACACCTCGTTCTCCATATAAAAATCCTTTTATGCCACGCATTAATGGTTTTCCGCCAATATCAAATCGACTTAGGTTTAATGCTGTGCTTTCATCTAAACGCAAATATGCTTTTTGATTATTATAAGCGGCAATTAATAAAAATGGTTTTTGATTTACTTTTACAGTGGCCCAACCTTGTCCATCTGTAGTAGCTTCAGCTATTTCTATTTGCTGGAAATTTAAAATAGATAATTTTACACCCGTTAATGGATTGGTAGTTTTAATATCGTTAGCCGAAATAAACAACATGCCATTGCTTCCTCGTTTGGCAATTAAACCAATATTACTCGATAATAAATTACGGCTTACCCAACGTTGGCGGTTGTAATAACTATTGTGACAAGGGTTATCACGTTCATCCCAATCGTAATCCTCAGGCCGATAATATTCATCGTATTCATAACTGTTTTGCGATTCACTTTCATCCCACACGGCAGTTGTCTCTAGGTTTTCGTCTTCTGGAGTGGTGTTGCTGTAATTTACATTGGTATCTTTTGCGCAGCTATATAAACTGTATTCTTTTTTAAAACTTATTTCAACATTATAAATAGCGCCAGGCTCAGTTTTCATTACTTGTGCAAGGTCTAATGCAAAACGGTTGGTTCTGTTTAAATCGGTTAATTTATTTTTACCTAAAAGCACTTTACGTTTGATAATTGGAACTCCAACTCTGCGTAATTCGTTCACCCCATCAAGGGTATTTACTTGTAAAAATTGTGGAATATTTTGCTCGAAAATTTTAACAATCGTAATGTCAATTGCACTTAGGTTAATGGCTTCAAATGGCAATAAAAATTTATTACCATCAGGCATTATTACACCTTTACCTATTAAGTTTACCGCAGGTAATTCGTTATTAAATGTTACCGAATAAGAATTAGCAATGAGTAATTTATTACCTAACGTATTAAGTATTCCAGCATTTATGTAAATGTTTTTAGCGCCAATAAACTTGCTATCTGAATATATTTTTACTTGATTTCCAAAAACGGTAAAGCGTAAATCTTCATTATCGGCAATGGTAATTAATCCAGTTAAATCTTGGTTTGGCTCAATTGGGTCAGAAAAAAACAAACTAATAAATTGTTCATCACCATTTTCTGCTTCGGCCGAAAGTGCTTTAAAATCGCCAATTGCAGGAATTTCTATTTTTATTGAACCTTTGTTATCAGAATCAATTACTTTTCCATCATAACTAACACTGATGTCGTAAGCAGCGTTTAATCTTTCAATACTATCTACTGTAAATTCATGTGTTACACCATCGGTATTATGTAACCATTTTACATGATAAGCATTGCTACCTTTGCCCACTGTTATCAATTGTTCTAATACTTTTTCTTCTTCAAAATCAGCAGTAAAAATCTTGCCTTTAAGGCTAATATATTTGTAATTATTGGCATCTAAGGCTACCAAGTGCGTACTTTTTACTTCAAACGATTGTTTAACCGTTTCGCTATAAAATTCAAATACAGATAAATCCGCGGGTACATCTTTAATGATTTCATTTAAGTAAAACTTGATTTCATATTCTGTTTCGCGTTTCAATAATTCCTTTGGTTTGTATTGAATGGTAAATGCATCTAACATTTCAACCGTTCCTTCTACCGATGGGCTTATGTCGAATAGTTTTTTAGGATTTAATAAAATACTACTGTCGGTAATGGCCTTGGTAAGTTTAACCACAAAAGCATCGTTACGTTTAATAATACTCGGGCTAAAAGCAGAAATGTAAGCACCAAATGCTGGATTGGTATTTTTACGTTTGGTTAATGGCTCGGCTTTTATAAGCCAAATAATTCCTACAAAAAGGGCTACAAATGCGGCAATGGTAATTTTGGGCGACTTTGAAATAAAGGTTTTCATGTGTTCAATAGGTAATAACGGTGTAAATTAATAACATAATTACCTGATTTACTATAGTGTTGATTTATTGTTTGAATGATTTTTTGAGTTTAATTTACCTTTGGCATAAAATATTAAAATTTGAAATTTCATTACCTCAAACATTTTATAAAACACTATTTCACAGCTACTTTAATAGATGTGCTGCATTCTCCTTTTGTTTTTACTTTGTATCAAACTTGTATTAAGAAACAAAAAGACCTTACAGCATTCAATGAAATTGAAAATATTAGAAGTCAATTGCTTGAAAATAATAGTATCATAACTTATACCGATTTAGGTGCCGGTAGTAATTTACTTTCTAAAAATATTGAAAAATCGATTAGAAGCATTGCTAAAACACATTTAAAACCGGCTAGAATTGCTCAAATTATTCATAGAATTGTATCTAAATATAAATATAAAAATATCATTGAGCTAGGTACTTCATTAGGTGTTACAAGCAGTTATATTGCATCAGCCTTAAAACAAAATTTTGAACCCAAAGAGGTTAATTTTACTACTATCGAAGGTTCTTCAGACATCAAGCAAATTGCCAATGAGCAGTTTAATGTTTTAAAATTAAGTGATTATATCCATTCTGTTGAAGGTAACTTTAATGAACAACTTGAGCCTGTTTTAAACAGATATAAAAATGTGGATGTTTTTTTTGTAGATGGCAATCACACTTACGAAGCTACCATGAAATACTTTGAAAAAGCATTACCTTATGCTCATAACGATTCAGTTTTTATTTTCGATGATATTTACTGGAGCCCAGGAATGACAAAGGCTTGGGAGGAAATTAAACAACATTCAAAAGTGCAACAAACGGTAGATTTGTTTTTTATTGGATTGGTATATTTTAGAACTGAACAAATTAGACAACATTTTAAATTACGTGTTATTTAATTAGCAAAAAACTATTTTGTAGATTTTTATTTTTGTGAAAATTAAATTTATGAAAAAAATAATTCTACTCATTACCGCTTTTACCTCAATTAATGCCTTTGCACAAACTGCTGATTCTTCTAAAGTTCAAATAATACCTAAAATAAAATGGACGCATAGTGCGCAAACAGGCTTAAATATTACACAATCTTCTTTTTCTGATAATTGGAAGGGTGGGGGTATTAGTTCCATTTCTTATGGCGGTTTTTTAAATATATTAAGCAAATACCAAGGTCCTAAATGGAGCATTAACAGCGATTTACAATTACAATTAGGTTTTTTAAATAACGGTAAGCAAACTACCAAAAACGCTGATAGAATTTTTTATGATTTGAAAGCGGGTAGAAAAATTGCCAAACATTGGGATTTATTCGTTTCAAGCAATTTTCAAACACAATTTCAAGAAGGTTATTTATATGGTAAAAAAAGCGATGGTGGTGATTCATTGGTTTCATTATTTATGGCTCCCGCTTATTTAACTTCCTCTTTAGGGGTGGAGTACAAGCCAGTTCCATATTTTTGGGGACGATTGGGTATTGGGACTTTGCGTCAAACGTTTGTATTAGACGATAAACTTTCTGCAATTAAAGCTTATGGTTTGGAAAAATCTGGTGATAAAATTAGAAATCAGGCGGTATTGCAA
Organism: Bacteroidota bacterium; assembly: GCA_027491085.1. GTDB lineage: Bacteria > Bacteroidota > Bacteroidia > UKL13-3 > UKL13-3 > JAAFJM01. The sequence goes on along the minus strand of JAIXWW010000012.1, from coordinate 81,266 downwards.
GCCATTATCAATTTTGATAGAGACGTTATGAAAAATGTTAATTTGAAGTTTCGCTCTGCTACCAACTGGGATTATATCAAATTTGATAAAGTAGGTGCCATTGTTCAGCGTTTTGATATTAACTTTACCATGAAGGTAAATAAATACATCAATACCAATTTACAAGCTGTAGTACTTTACGATTACGATCAAGACAAAGATTGGCAACGTTCGCAAATACTTTCGTTAGGTATTTTATATAGCTGGCAGAGATAATTTTAATACATTAATTTATTCACTTATAAAACAAAAAACACGAGCCGAAACTCGTGTTTTTTTATAGATTTAAATTTCGTCTTCGGCTCGGCTACCCATGTTAAACATGCTGCTCATTAAGTCTTTAAACTCAAAGCCACTGTTCAGTTGGTGTTTGCTTAATTGACTAAATTCCGAAAGGCCATGAAGCACAAATTCCATCATTAATAACTCATCGGCTTTGCTGCTTTTGCCTAAAGTGGTTTTAACTATTTCTTTCAAACCTTTTACTTTTAACAATTCGCTTTCGTATAATTGGTTAGAAGCAGTTGATAAAATACTAATCATATCACCATCATTAAACCAATTGATAATCTCCGCATAAGGATTTGGTTTCTTCGATTTTTTTACCTTTTCAGGATTTGCAAATTGCTCACTAAATAAAGTACGAATAGCCTTACCAATTAAGTTTTGGGCTACATTATTTGCACCTTCTAGTTCGCCTTCATATACCAATTCTACTTTACCAGTAATACTTGGCAACACAGCAAATAAATCTGCTATACGTAAATGCGTATTCTTTTCACCATTCAATAACATTCTGCGCTCGGCAGCACTGTATAAGTTTTCCATAGCACTAATGGTTAACCTAGCCGATACCCCGCTTTTTTGATCAACCAATTCGCTTTGGCGAGCTTCCATGGCTATTTGTTCAATTAAATTATTCAATAACTCATTGGAAGTAATAGCTGCTCTTTGTTCTGGTTTAATGGCTGCTTCTTGTTGCGTAATGGTTTTAGATATTTCTAAAGTTTTAGGATAATGCGTTAAAATTTGGCTATCAATCCTGTCTTTTAAAGGAGTAACAATACTGCCACGGTTGGTATAATCTTCTGGATTAGCAGTAAATACAAATTGCACATCCAAAGGTAAACGTAATTTAAAACCACGTATTTGCATATCGCCTTCTTGCAAAATATTGAATAAAGATACTTGAATACGAGCTTGTAAATCGGGCAATTCGTTAATCACAAAAATACAACGGTGACTGCGCGGAATTAATCCAAAATGGATTACTCGTTCATCATTATAATGTAACTTTAAAGTAGCTGCTTTAATAGGGTCCACATCGCCAATTAAATCGGCTACGCTTACATCGGGTGTAGCTAACTTTTCAGTATATCTGTCGTTGCGGTGCATCCAAGTTATAGGTGTTTTATCTCCTTTTTCTGCTATTAAATCAATGGCATAGCGGCTTAATGGTTCCAAAGGATCATCGTTTATTTCTGAGCCTTCTACTACCGGAATGTATTCATCCAAAAGGTTTAACATCAATCGGGCAATACGTGTTTTTGCCTGACCACGTAGTCCCAATAGAATAATATTGTGTTGTGATAAAATGGCTGTTTGTAATTGTGGTAATACCGTTTCGTCATAACCTTGAATGCCTTCGAAAGGATTTTTTCCTCCTTTTAAAAATGCAATTAAGTTATCACGCATTTCTTGTTTTACACTTTTGGGTTTGTATCCGCTTGCTTTTAATTCTGCTATATTTTTCATTTTTATTTTTTGCTTCTAGCTATTTTATTTTTATAGCTATGGTTGTATATTTTCTAAGTTAGTTTTTGATAAATTTAAACTGATAGTTTTGTTGATTTAAAGTAAATGTAGTGAAGTAAACTCCTTGTTTTAAATGGGATAAATTGTTTACTTGTAAATTATTTCCATTTACAAATACTTCTTTTGTATAAATCGTTTCGCCTACAATATTGCTTATTTTCAAGGTCGTATTTTCATTGAAATTACCTAATAAATCAATGTTTAATTCGTTGTTTACAGGGTTTGGAAAAAAGTTGATTTGAACATTATTATTTATAGTAGCTAAACCTGTTGTTTTTTCTTGGTATATTCTTACGTAATCAATATCCATGGCACTTTGGGTAAAATTAGCAGCTATATTTGGTTGGATGGCAATGTTTAATATTAAGTATTGCGCTACATTAAATGGCCAAGTTGAGTTGTTAAATACCGAAGGTTTATAAGTATAATGTATTATTCCATCAACCGCAAAATCCATTTTATCAGGACTCCATTCCAATGAATAAACATGAAATGCTGAAGAAACAGTTGAAATTATTCTACCACCTTTGTTTATTGTATTTCCAAAACTCGAAGGAGTGTGCATGGCACTTTGAACAAAATTTTGGTTATCGCCCCAATGTTCCATTATATCTATTTCGCCACAATCAGGCCAATTTTGGGTTCCAAATCCTTTATTGTCCCAATATGCACCAGGTTCATTAATATTTTTTCCAAGCATCCAAATGGCAGGCCACGTTCCTACACCCGTTGGTAGTTTTGCCTTAATCTCTACTCTTCCATAGGTAAATGCAAATTTTGAATTTAACCTAGCAGAGGTATATAATTTAGTTTGACCTTGGTCTGTAAAATTCTCTTTTTTTGCCACAATCTTTAAGTTTCCATCTTCCACGAATGAGTTTGATAATTGATTGGTGTAATGCTGAATTTCTCCATTATACCAATTTTCGCCATTAGGTAATTTTGTTTGCTTAAACCATTTGCTTGAATCGAGGTCTCCATTATTATTAAACTCATCAAACCAAACCAATGTATTGTATTTACTTTGCTTAATAGAATCGTTGGAATAAAAATAAAAATTGTCAATATAAGCAATTACTTGGTTGATGTTATTTTCTCCATTTACTTGCAGTAATACTCGGTTAAAATCTTGTCTTTTGGTTGGAGGCAATGAATTTGGATTTAAATTAATGTAAGTATCTTTAGCAAAATTAAAGCTAACTATTTGCCAACTATCCAATACAAGAGGTTTAATAATTTCGCACTGAGTTGACCATGGTGCGGGTAAATTTCCATCTTGTAATTTTAATGAAATTTGGTTATTACTACTTCCAGTTATTGAACTTGATGGAACATAAATTAACAATGTGAATGTACTAGAATCCAATAAGTTTAAATTTTTGGCAACGTCAAATCTTATATTCGCATATTGACCACCGTTATCATTGTATTCTAATACTTTATTGCTATTGTTTAACCCACCCTTAAATGGATTATTCAAGCTTGTATTTAAACCACAGTTATCGCCAAACCAAGTGGTAACATTTCCATTTCCTTCAAAATCATCCTGAATGGTTTGTGCATTTATTTTAAAAGTAAAAACTCCTAAAATTAGCAATAAAATAAGCGAAATTTTATTATACATTTTTGATCAATTTAAATTTGATAATAAACTATTTAACAACTTTCCTGCGGCCACGTTCAAAGTCTTCAAACACAAAATCGCCTAAGCCATTGAGTCCACTATAGTAGGCTTTGCCATTGTTAACTTGAGTAAACTCTCTAACAAATTGTTGTAAATAAGGGTCGCTTGCAATCATAAAAGTAGTAATTGGAATGTTTACCCTTCTTGCTTGCGCTGCCATGGTAAGAGTTTTATTGATTACTTTTCTATCTAGTCCAAAACTATTTTGGTAATAGCCATTACCTTCTTTTAAACAAGTTGGTTTGCCATCTGTAATCATAAATATTTGTTTGTTGGCATTTTTTCTTCTGCGTAAAATATCCATGGCTAGCTCTAAACCTGCGTAAGTATTGGTATGATAAGGCCCAACTTGTAAATAAGGTAAATCCTTGATTTCAATTGGCCATGCATCGTTTCCAAAAACTATGATATCTAGAGTATCTTTTGGATATTTAGTTTTAATCAATTCCGCCAATGCCATAGCTACTTTTTTAGCTGGCGTTATGCGGTCTTCACCATACAAAATCATACTATGGCTTATGTCAATCATTAATACAGTGGATGTTTGCGTTTTAAAATCACGTTCTCTAATTTCTAAATCATCTTCAGTTAAATTAAATATTTCAATGCCATGATTTACTTGGGCATTGTGCAAACTGGCTGTAATATCAATTTGATCTATAGAATCGCCAAAGTTAAATTTACGGGTATCGCTATTGGCTTCATCGCCTTGGCCTGTAAATTTGGTTTTATGGTTTCCTCGTCCACCTTTTTTTAGTTTACCAAAAACTTCCTCTAAACTCTTTTTTCTGATGGTTTGATTGGTTTTACTAGTTGGATCAAGCGTTCCTTCTGCTGGATTATCTTTTACATAACCTTTATCCTTAAGGTCTTGAATAAAATTACCCATTCCATATTCGTTATTGGTAAAATGATGCTCTCTATCTACCTCGTTCATCCATTCAAGGGTTTCAGCCACATCGCCATTGGTATATTGCATCATTTGTAAAAACAAATTGAGCAATTGATCGAATAAGGAGCCTTGATTTTGGTTGGGAATATATTTTGAAAATAAATGACCTTTCATATTATTGATAACAATGTTATTTGATTTTGTTGTGTGAACTTAATAATTTTTTTTATGTAAAAAAATATTTCTTGTTTTAAATAATTTATTGAGTAAAAATTAAACTAAAAATAAATTTCAATAAGGTATAACTTTATTAAAATTTTTGTTCGTTGATAACTTTTGTGGAAGTTCAATAAAATCAATTGGTTTATTTTATCTTTTTCAACAATATGTTTTACTTGTAAATGTTAGTGTAAATTGGCAAACTATTTAAGTAAAATGCAGTTTTCTCACTTACACGTTCATACCCAATTTTCGTTGCTCGATGGAGCAGCCGAAATTGGTAATTTATATAAAAAAGCAGCTAAAGATAATATGCCTGCTATTGCTATTACTGATCATGGTAATATGTTTGGTGCGTTTCAATTTGTGGCCGAAGCATACAAGCATAAAAACGATGATGGTTCATTAAAAGTGAAACCCATAGTTGGTTGCGAGTTTTATGTGGTGCCAAAAAAAAAAAAAAAAATATTTACTAAAGAGGATAAAGACAAACGCAATCATCAATTGCTTTTAGCCAAAAATGCTGAAGGATATAAGAATTTAATCAAACTTTGTTCACTTGGCTACATGGAGGGCATGTATGGTAAATATCCTCGAATTGATAAGGAACTTATTTTAAAACATCACAAAGGATTAATTGCTACTACTTGTTGTTTGGGTGCTATGGTGCCACAAACCATCTTGAAAAAAGGCGAGGCCGAAGGCGAAAAAGAATTTAAGTGGTGGCTCGATTTATTTGGCGAAGATTACTATATAGAAATGCAACGCCATGATATTAAAGAGCAAAATGAGGTAAATGAAGTGTTGATGAAGTTTGCGGCTAAGTATAATGTTAAAGTTATTGCCTCAAACGATTCTCATTATGTTGATCAACAAGATGCTAATGCGCACGATATTTTGCTTTGTATCAATACAGGTTCATTGCAAAGCACACCTACTTTAAAAGATTTTTCTGATGATGATGTAAGTATAAAAGGCCGAAGATTTGCATTTGCAAACGACCAATTTTATTTTAAAACTACAGAGGAAATGAGCACGCTTTTCAGCGATATTCCTCAAGCCATTGATAACACAAACGAAATTGTTGGTAAAATAGAAACACTCGATTTAAAGCGAGATGTGTTATTACCTAATTTTGAAATTCCAACTCAATTTCAAACCCAAGATCAGTATTTACGACATTTAACATACGAAGGAGCACGCCAACGTTACTCGGAGTTAACGCCAGCCATCGAAGAACGGATCAATTTTGAATTACATACCATCGAAACCATGGGTTTTGTTGGGTATTTTTTAATTGTAATGGATTTTATAAAAGCAGGTAGAGATTTAGGTGTTTTTATTGGTCCTGGCCGTGGTTCGGCTGCTGGCAGTGTGGTGGCTTTTTGTATTGGTATTACCAATATCGACCCTATAAAATATGAATTACTTTTTGAACGGTTTTTAAATCCTGATAGAAAGTCATTACCCGATATTGATACCGATTTTGATGATGAGGGAAGACAAAAGGTAATTGATTATGTAATTCAAAAATACGGACGAAACCAAGTGGCGCAGATTGTAACTTATGGTACAATGGCTGCAAAATCTAGTATCAAAGATGTTTCGCGCGTGTTAGATTTACCTTTGGCCGATGCAAATGCTTTGGCTAAATTGGTTCCTTCAAAACCTGGTATTAACCTTGGAAGGCTTTTAAAAGCACCTTTAGAAGGTGAAAAAAGTTTAAAAGAAAAAGAAGGCTTAGAGGGTGATGATTTAGAAAATGTAAAGAAATTGAGGTTGCTTTATGATGGAAACGACTTGCAATCGCGAGTTTTAAAAGAAGCTGAAAAGTTAGAAGGTTCGGTTCGTGGAACAGGTGTACATGCAGCGGGTTTAATTATTGCGCCTTGCGATTTAACTGATTTAATTCCGGTGGCAGTAGCCAAAGATTCTGATTTATTGGTAACCCAATTTGAAGGAAAAGTAATTGAAGATGCTGGTGTAATTAAAATGGATTTTTTAGGTTTAAAGAATTTAACCATTTTAAAAAATGCACTGCGTTTTATAAAAGAAAATCATGGCGTAGAAATTTTACTAGATGAAATTCCATTAGATGATCAAAAAACATACGAAACTATTTTCCAAAAAGGTGATACCAATGGCGTGTTTCAGTTTGAAAGTGCCGGAATGCAAAAGCATTTAAAGGATTTAAAACCCGACAAGTTTGACGATTTGGTGGCTATGAATGCTTTGTATCGTCCGGGTCCAATTGCTTATATTCCAACTTATATTGCCAGGAAACATGGAACCGAAAAAATTGAATTTGATTTACCTGAAATGCAGGAATATTTGGAACCAACTTATGGGGTAACTGTATTTCAAGAGCAAGTAATGTTGCTTTCGCAAAAAATTGGCAATTTTACCAAAGGCGATGCCGATACTTTGCGTAAAGCAATGGGTAAAAAAGACCGTAAAACCCTTGATAAAATGAAGGGTAAGTTTTTAGATGGAGCTACTGCAAATGGGCATCCGGCTGAAGTTTTAGAAAAAATTTGGAAAGATTGGGAAGCATTTGCTCAATATGCATTTAATAAATCGCATTCGGTTTGTTATGCTTATGTAGCTTTTCATACTGCTTATTTAAAAACTCATTATCCTGAAGAATTTATGGCTGCCACGCTTGATAATGCTTCGGGCGATATTGACCAAATATCGTTTTTTATGGAAGAGTGTAAGCGTATGGGTTTGAATATTTTTGGTCCTGATGTAAATAAATCGGAAGTTACTTTTTCGGTTAATAAAGAAGGCGAATTACGTTTTGGGTTAGGAGCTATAAAAGGAGTAGGTGAGGCTGCTGTTGAAGAAATTATCGCAGAGCGCAAAAAAAATGGTCCTTATAAAAGTATTTTTGATTTAACAAAACGTGTAAACTTAAGAGCCGTAAATAAAAAAACGCTCGAAGGTTTGGCTTACGGAGGCGCGTTTGATTGTTTTGAAGGAACCCATAGAGCTCAATATTTTTCATTAGTTGATGAATCAAATATTATTGAAAAATCTATTCGTTTTGGAAATGCTGCGCAAGCTAACGAAAGTAATAATCAACAGAGTTTATTTGGAGGTGGTGTGTCGGTAAGTTTACCAGAACCAACCATTCCTGCGGCTGAAACTTGGAGTTTAATGGAGCAGCTGAAAAAAGAAAAGGAGGTAATTGGTATCTATTTGTCAGGCCATCCACTTGATCCGTTTAAGATAGAAATAGACAAATTGTCTTCTCATCCACTGAGTGAGTTAAAAGATTTAAAACCATTAAAAGGAATAACCGAAATAAAAATTATAGGCGTAGTTGCATCCGTAAATCATAGAATTAGTAAAATGGGTAAACCATTTGGTAGTTTTGTTTTTGAAGATTTAACTGGAACCTTTGAAATGCCATTATTTGGCGAAAATTATTTGAATTATAAAAAGTTTTTAGAGCCTGGTTATTACTTATTTATTAAAGGAAGGGTTGATAATAGATGGGGCAAAGAAGATGATTTTGAATTTAAGATAAACTCAATAGAAATGCTTCCTGAAATAAGAGAGAAGTATTTTAAAACGGTTAACTTAGAAATAGAATTGGATGATTTGAATGACAATTTAGTTTCTATAATTTATGAAAAAATTAAAAACAATTCTGGATCAGCTTTGCTTAATTTTATAATAACCAATAGGAAAGAACAGTTAGCCATTAGTATGAGATCGAGCAAATACAAGGTTTCTATAACCAATGAAATGCTCCAAACTTTTGATGAATTGGGATTAACTTATAAATTAAACTAAAAAAATAATAACACCTTGATTTATAAAATGAACTGACAAATTGTTTGCATTTTATAAATTGGGTTTTAAATTGCACAATCAAAATATATCAATAATTATAAATAAAATTATGGCAGTAGAAATAAATGACGCAAACTTTGAAGAGTTAGTTTTAAAATCTTCAGTTCCAGTATTAGTAGATTTTTGGGCAGAATGGTGTGGTCCTTGCCGCATGGTAGGTCCAGTTGTGGATGAATTACATAAAGAATACGAAGGAAAAGCATTAATTGGTAAAGTTAATGTTGACTTTAACCCAAAAATTGCTACAGATTATGGTATTATGAGTATTCCAGCTTTGTTATACTTTAAAGATGGTAAATTAGTAGATAAACAAGTAGGAGCAGTTCCAAAACATATTTTGGCTGGCAAATTAGATGCTCAACTTGCTTAATATTTAAAAAATATAAATTATTAAATCCCTTCAAAATTATTGAAGGGATTTTTTATTTTTACACACTTTGGAAAATAAGATAACAGAATATAATTTACTTCAGACCGGCAATCTTGAGCTACTTGCAAAACAAGTAGTAGAAGGTTTTATAACAGGTTTGCATAAAAGTCCGTTTCATGGCTTTAGTGTGGAGTTTGCAGAGCATAGGCAATACAATAAAGGCGAAAGCATTAAACATATTGATTGGAAATTATTTGGGAAAACTGAAAAGCTTTACACCAAACGTTATGAAGAAGAAACAAATTTAAGATGTTATTTGGTTATTGATGATTCTTCATCCATGTATTTTCCAAACGAAGGGATTACTAAAATTCAATTTGCTGCTTATGCCTCGGCTTGTATTACTTACATGCTCAAAAAGCAACGCGATGCAGTTGGGTTAAATGTAATTGATAATGAGGTTTCTTTCCAATCTCAAGCCAAATCAGGTTCTGTTCATATTAAAATGATTTTTAACGAGTTGAATAAACTTGTTGAAGCCAAAAATAAAAATGTAGGAAGTAATTTAGCAGTAGGGTTACATCATATTGCTGAAACTATTCATAAACGTTCCTTGGTTATCATTTTTACTGATATGTTTAGCAATGATAATTTGGAAAAAATATTTGAATCTATTCAACATTTAAAATACAATAAACATGAAGTAATTATTTTTCATGTGGCTGATAAAAAATTAGAAATGGAATTTGATTTTGCCAAACGTCCGTATATTTTTATTGATAGCGAAACCAATGAACAACTAAAACTTCATTCAAATTTGGTGGCCGATGATTATAAAAAATTAGTAGCCGATTTTAAAGAAGAAATAAAACTTAAATGTGCCCAACTAAAAGTTGATTTTGTAGAGGCTTATATTGAAAATAACCTTGATCAAATACTGTTAAAATTTTTACAAAAGAGAGAAAAAATGAAATAATACGACAAAAATTTTAAAATATTGAAAAAATGTCGTAATGTTGTGCATGGGAAAAACGTATAAATCAACAAGAGTAAATAAAGTATATGCTAGCACAGAGCCAGTTTCTATGCTTGTTGAAGAAGCACTAGCAGGCGGTTATACTACACAAAACTCAATGCAATCTATTTTAAATTTAGCATCTAATTTTCAAAATGAAATGGATTTGGTTACTCTTACTAGAAATGGTATTTTAAAACAAGCCGTTACTAATATGGCTGCTAAATTTGGTATAACTCAAGAAAAAATTTGTGAGTTATTACATATGAGCGCTCGTAATTTTCAGCGTATAAAAGATAACGCTCCTTTAGATATTTATACATCGGAGCAAACTATAGAAATGGCTAATGTTTACAGCAAAGCACATAAAATTTTTATTGATGAGGAGGCTGTTAAGCAATGGTTTCAAACACCAAATTATGCTTTGGGTAATCAAAAACCTTTAGATTTATTAGATACCAGTTTTGGTGTAAAAATGGTTTCAGATGTATTAGGTAGAATTGAACATGGCGTATTTTCATAATGCAATTATTTAGATTTGGGCTTGAAACTTATATAAATGATATAAGTGGATATGGAGCAAAATTATATGGAGGAAGATGGAATAATGTAGGCAATGCAATGCTTTATACGGCCTGTTCTCCATCGTTATGTATGCTTGAGTTTATTTGTAATGCAAGTGGAATAGCAAAAACGGTTCAGACAAGCTTGTTAACTCTAAAACTTGATAGCAAGGTAAAGCTTGAACAATTAACAATAAATGAAATGCCTGAAAATTGGCAAGATGTTCCTGCTCCAGATGTTTTAAAGCGAATTGGTGATAGTTGGTTAAAAGGAAATACTTCTGTTGGAATAAAAGTTCCTTCAGCAGTAATGCCAATAGAATTTAATGTATTAATTAATCCTTTGCATAAAGATTTTTCAAAACTAACTATTGAAAATATAGTTAAAATGGATATTGATAAACGAATAATCAAATAAAATATGATTGCATTTTCGAATTGTAAAATAAATTTAGGACTTCATATTATTAATAAACGCGAAGATGGTTTTCATAACCTAGAAACTGTTTTTTATCCAATTCCTTTGGCTGATTCTATAGAGTTAATTGAAAATGATAGTAATTTATTTAACTCGGTTTCATTTAAATCTTTTGGTTTAACTATTGATGGAAGTTTGGAGAATAATTTAATTGTAAAGGCATATCGTTTATTATCTGATGATTTTAAACTGAAAGCAGTTGATTTTTATTTATTAAAAAATATACCAATGGGAGCTGGTTTGGGCGGTGGAAGTAGTAATGCTGCTTTTGCTTTAAAATTATTAAATAATAGTTTAAAACTAAATTTATCCAACAAGCAGCTTGAAAATTATGCAGCTATTTTAGGTAGCGATTGTGCTTTTTTTATTGAAAATAAACCAAGTTATGCCACAGGAAGAGGCGAGGTTTTAGAGCCAATCAACATTGATTTGAATGGTTATTTTTTTGTATTAGTTAAACCTAACATTCATGTAAGTACGGCTGAGGCTTTTGCCAATGTTTATAAAAGAGGCGAAGGTTCAATATCTTTAAAAGAGTTAATTAAAAATCCTATTGAAAATTGGAATGGATTAATTGAAAACGATTTTGAAAAATCGGTTTTTAAACATCATCCAAGTATTGGTTTAATAAAGGAAAAGCTTTACGAAAATGGTGCTATTTATGCTAGCATGAGCGGAAGTGGAGCTAGTGTATTTGGGTTATTTAAAACGGAAACAGATTTAAAGACTCAATTTGAAAATGACTTTTATTTTAGCTGTAAACTTTAGCTAATATTATCGCTTTCTATTACACCATCCCTTAGTCTAACTATACGTTTAGCTCTTTTGGCAATATCTTCTTCGTGAGTTACTATAATTACAGTATTTCCCTTTTGGTGTATTTCCTCTAGCAAGTCCATAATTTCATGACTTGTTTTGGTATCTAAATTTCCTGTTGGTTCATCGGCCAAAATAATAGCAGGTGAGTTTACCAATGCCCTTGCAATGGCTACTCTTTGGCGCTGTCCACCACTTAATTCGTTTGGTTTGTGTTCAACTCGCTCGCCTAAACCAACGCTTTCTAATGCTTGCTTAGCTTTTGCTAATCTTTCTGTTTTTCCAATCCCTGCATATACCAAAGGCAATGCTACATTTTCTAACGAACTATTGCGAGCCAATAAGTTAAAAGTTTGAAAAATAAATCCAATTTCTTTGTTTCTTATTTCGGCTAATTCATTGTCTGTCATGTGGCTCACATCTGTACCGTTCAATTTATAACTTCCTCGGCTTGGCGTATCTAAACAGCCCAAAATATTCATTAAGGTAGATTTTCCTGAGCCGGAAGGACCCATTAAAGCCACATATTCACCTCGGGCTATTTTTAAATCTACACTTACTAAGGCATTAACTACTACTTCACCAATTTTATAGGTTTTTCCTATTCCATTTATATCAATTACTAAATTAGCCATGCTTTTTTATTTTGGTTTTGATGCAATAAAATAAATTATTACTTATAGTTATTCCTTATTATGATAGAAGGGAAAACAAGGTGTTATTTATCTAAAAACTTAGGAACTCTAAAGTAATCCGAATCTTTATCAGGTGCATTTAATAACGCTTCTTGATGTGTGATTTCGTGTTTAGGTTCATCGTTACGCAATACATTTTCGTGGCTATTCATAAATATCAATGGCTCAACATTATCGGTATTTACCTCGTTCATTTTTTCGAAAAAAGATATAATTTGAGTCATATCTTTTTGCAAAGCTACTTTTTCTGTTTCGGTAAAATCAAGTTTAGCTAAATCAGCTAATTTATCAATGATTTCGTTATTAATTTCCATAATTGTATTCGGCTAATTTATTGTTTATTATGTTATAAACTTGGTTTTTTAATTCATCAAGATTTTCCAAAGTCATTCCTTTGGTTGAAATTGGTTTATGAATTATTTGAAATCCATGTCCTGGTTTTCCTTCAAAAACTCCTTGATCTGGCAAAATATTATTGTTTCCAACAATGGTAACTGGCAATATATCTATTTGTTTTTCAATGGCTAACCTGAATGGTCCATCCTTAAATTTTATCAATTTAGGCACTTGGTTTGAGATGGTTCCCTCAGGAAAAATAACTAAGCTTCTACCACTTTCAAAAAATTTAGTAGCTTTTATATAAGCTTCAGCTGCTTTTCGAGGATTTTTTCTATCCACTGCTATATCAATGGTTCTGAACCAAATACCAAAAACTGGAATTTCCTCTAATTCTTTTTTAGCCATAAAACTAAAATCTAATTGGTTTAATTTTACAGTTAAAGTCACAATATCTAACTGCGAGGTATGATTAGGGCAAATAATATAAGGTTTAGTGGTGTCAAATGGTTCTTCAACTATTTGAGTTATTTTTACAAAACCAGTAGTTAAAAGTATTTTGCCCCAAAATCTACGAATTTTATGACCCAAAGGGTAACGTTTAGGGTTGCTTAAAGCATATCTAATAAATGGATATAACACAGTAAACGAAAACACTGTCCATAAACCAAACCAAACTGCATAAGTAGTTTTTAAAGGATTTTTCGAAAATTTCATTGGCACAAATTTAGTTATTGATTCCAAGTTGATGGACTTTTACGCCAATCGTTAAGTAAAGCTAATTGCTCAGGTAAAACTATTCCTTTATCAATAGCAATTTGAATTAATGTTTGATAATTGCTTAACGAAACATATTTGCAGTCAGCATTATCAAAAGCATTTTGTGCCTCATCAAAGCTATAAGTAAAAATACTAGCCATTCCTAATACTTGGCAACCATAAGTTTTAAGTGTTTCTACAACTTGTAAGCTACTTTTACCTGTACTAACTAAATCTTCAATAACTACAACTTTGGTATTTGGAGCAATATCGCCTTCAATTTGTTTGCCCATTCCGTGTTTTTTAGCCTCAGAACGCACATAACCAAACGGCAAATTTAACTCATCAGCAGCTAAAGCACCTGGAGCTATGCCTGCGGTTGCTACACCTATTATTGCCTCCACATCAGAAAATTGCTCTTTAATGATTTGTCCCAATGCTTTTTTTATAAAATTACGTGCTTCAGGATGCGAAAGTGAAACTCTATTATCGCAATAAATTGGGCTTTTCCAACCACTAGCCCACGTAAAAGGTTCGTTTGGTTTTAATTTAATTGCGTTTATTTGTAACAAGTATTCCGCTACTTTTGCGGCAGTATTTTCACTTAAATTCATATTGGGCAAATGTATAAAATTTTTATAAACGATAAACCATTCATTATAGCAAATTCGGCTTTTACTGATAATTCTTTTCCTAGTTTTGATTTTGAAGAAAAATTGTTTGAAACTAAAATAGCTGAAGTATTTGCAAATCAGTTTAGTGGAGTTGTTTTTAAATGTAATGATGAAGAATTGGTGTTTAACAAATTTGCCAAACATTTTAAAATAATTGAAGCAGCAGGTGGGTTGGTATTTAATAGTAAAAACCAATTACTTTTAATTGAGCGATTAGGTGTTTGGGATTTACCTAAGGGAAAAATTGAAGTAGGCGAAATACCTAAAATTGCGGCTGTTAGGGAAGTGGAGGAGGAGTGCGCTGTAACAGGATTAACCATTGAAAATTTGGTATGCAAAAGTTATCACACTTATTTTTTTAAAGAGAAACACATTTTAAAGCGCACTTATTGGTATAAAATGAACACTAATTTTAGCCAAAATTTAGTACCTCAAACGGAGGAAGATATAACAAAAGTAGAATGGCAAAATTTTACTAAAAGTGATATTGAAACTTTATATACTTACGAAAGTATTAAGGATGTTTTGAGAAATTGCTTTTTATAAAATTACATTAATTCCATATCAAACTGTTTGGCAATTTCTTGTTTCAAGATTTTACTTACTTCGTTAAAATCAACATCGTGCCCAACTTCTCTGGCTATACTTGTTACATCTTTATCGTCAATTCCGCAGGGAACAATATTTTTAAAATAACCTAAATCTGTGTTTACATTCAATGCTATTCCATGCATGGTTATCCAACGGCTGCAACGTACACCCATAGCGCAAATTTTTCTGGCAGTTGGTTTTTCTGCATCTATCCAAACACCTGTATAACCTTCGTAGCGGCCACCTTTAATTCCATATTGAGCAATTGTATTAATTACTGCTTCTTCTAAATAACGCAAGTATTTATGTATATCTGTAAAAAATTGTTCTAAATCAATGATGGGGTAAGCTACTAATTGACCAGGGCCGTGGTAAGTTATATCACCACCTCTATTTATTTTATAAAATGTAGCCTCGGCCTGTTGTAAACCAGTTTCATCTAATAATAAATTATCAAGAGAACCACTTTTACCTAAAGTATAAACATGAGGATGTTGGCAAAAAATCAATTCATTGGTAATGTTGGTTTTTTCATTATCGGGCACATCTCTTTCAGCAAGTTTAATATCTACTTTTTGTTTCAATAAAACTTCTTGCTTATCCCAAGCCTCTTGATAATCAATTAATCCCCAATCTATGAAGTTTGTTTTTACCATGTTTTTTTGCTTTTTGCCTCTGACCCTTAGCTTCTGGCTTTTATTTATAATGTATTGGTTAATTGATTTTCTGTAGAATATTAAATTTCTTTATTATGTCATAACCTTCCATCTAATAATGAAAGACTAGCGGCTAGAAGCCAGCCGCCAGTTGCCACAATAATTAATCAAGTTTCAAAACGGCCATGAATGCTGATTGCGGAATTTCAACACTACCAACTTGGCGCATACGTTTTTTACCTTCTTTTTGTTTTTCTAATAATTTACGTTTACGCGATATATCACCACCATAACATTTTGCAGTAACATCTTTACGCAATGCTTTAATAGTTTCACGCGCAATAACTTTAGCACCAATACTAGCTTGCACCGGAATTTCAAATTGATGACGAGGAATCAATTCTTTTAATTTTTCGCAAATCTTTTTACCCCAATCGTAAGCTCTATCGCGATGAATAATAGCTGAAAGTGCATCAACATTATCTTTCGCTAATAAAATATCTAGTTTCACTAAATCGCTTTGCACGTATCCAATTGGATGATAATCGAATGAAGCATAACCTTTTGAAATGGTTTTCAATTTATCAAAAAAGTCGAAAACAACTTCAGCTAAAGGCATATCAAATTTCATTTCAACCCTATCCATAGTTAAGTAAACTTGGCTTTTTAGCATACCTCGTTTTCCTAAACATAAACCCATAATTGGCCCTACAAACTCAGCACTGCTAATAATGGTTGCTGCAATAAATGGTTCTTCAACATATTCAATATGATTTGGATCGGGTAAATCACTTGGATTATTAACTACAATTAAATCACCTTTTTTAGTATACGCATGGTAACTTACGTTAGGAACTGTAGTAATAACAGTCATTTTAAATTCACGTTCTAAACGCTCTTGAATAATTTCCATGTGCAGCATTCCTAGGAAACCACAACGGAAACCAAAACCTAATGCAGCTGAACTTTCAGGTTCAAACGTAAGTGAAGCATCGTTTAATTGAAGTTTGTACATACTTTCGCGTAATTCTTCAAAATCATCCGTATCAACTGGATAAATACCAGCAAAAACCATAGGTTTTACATCTTCAAAACCATGAATAATTTCTGCAGTAGGGTTTAAAACGGTTGTTAAAGTATCACCCACTTTTACTTCGCGGGCTTCTTTAATTCCTGAAATTATATATCCAACATCTCCAGCCTTTACTTCGCTTCTTGGTTCCATATCTAAACCAAGAATACCAACTTCATCAGCAAAATATTCTTTTCCAGTGGCCATAAATTTTACCTTATCGCCTTTTTTAATTACACCATCTAAAATTCTGAAATAAGCAATAATTCCTCTAAAAGAATTAAATACAGAATCAAAAATAAGTGCTTTTAAGGGTGCGTTTTCATTTCCTTTTGGTGCAGGAACTCTATTAACAACAGCTTTTAATATATCATGCACACCTTGACCAGTTTTTCCACTTGCTCTTAAAATATCTTCGTAATCGCAACCAATTAAATCAATTATTTGATCGCTCACTTCTTCAGGCATTGAGCTAGGCAAATCTATCTTATTTAATATTGGAATAATTTCCAGTCCTTGTTCAATAGCTAAATATAAGTTTGAAATGGTTTGAGCTTGAATTCCTTGACTTGAGTCTACAATTAATAAAGCACCATCGCATGCTGCAATGGAACGAGATACCTCATAGCTAAAATCAACGTGTCCTGGAGTGTCAATTAAGTTTAAAATGTATTTTTTACCATCCAATTCGTACTTCATTTGAATAGCGTGACTTTTTATGGTTATCCCTCTTTCACGCTCTAAATCCATATTGTCAAGCAACTGTGCTTGCATTTCCCTTTTACTGGTAGTTTGAGTATATTCTAAAAGTCTATCTGCTAATGTGCTCTTACCGTGATCGATATGAGCAATAATACAAAAATTGCGTATATTTTCCATTCAGTGCAATATTAGTGTTTTGTGTTTGATTTTTATAGAATTTACTTAACCAAACATATTTTTTTATGTTTGTATCCATTTTTTAAAGATTAAGAAAATTATTACCTACCTATTCATAAATTAATTAACTAAAAATTATAAACCAATTCGTTATTAAAGGTATACCAAAGTTTGGATACAGGAACTATTGGTTCATAATCGTACATGGATCTTAAGTTTAAATTATACCTTAGGTTTTTGGTAATTTTATAGCCAAATCTTCCATGAAAACCTATTCTAGGTAATGATTGATCAAAACTAGTTCTTAAAAAATAATACAATCCACTATTGATAACTATTTGGTCGCTGATAAATTGCTCATAACTAAAATACCAGTTAAACCTTGGGTTAAACCTTTCTCTTGGATTGGTATTAATGGGTATATTTTCAGTTTTTACTCCTTCAAAATTCCATTTTTCATATTCAAACATAAAGCCTGCAGCTGTGGCTAAAGTTAATTTTTCATCTCTGTAAATTCGTTTTCGCAAGTTGGCAGTAATTGCAAATTTTTGTTCTAATCCTCTTGATTCAAGCCATTGGTATTGGGCATAATACTCTGGATACAAACTGCGAGAAATATCTTGCCTAAACCTTGCAAATAAATATCCTCCACTTAAAATGGTTTGGTTACCATTGGTTATTATTTGTAAATTATTGGCTACCGTTAAAACATGATGACCTTTTAAACGCATGGCAAGCTCAGCTCGAGCAGCGAGTTGATTTACTGTTTCTTTTTGTGTTTGCGAACTAAAACTACCTGAAATAGTTCCTGCATAATGTTTTTGAGTATCTATAGGAATCAATACAAAACTTTCAGTGAATAGGAATTGCGCATTTATTTTTAAAAAACAAAATAATACTAAGCAAATGACAATAATTGACCTTTTAATTTTCATAGAGATTTACAAAATTGAAACAAGCAAATTGTTTTAAAAAATTTAATTCAAAATAATTATATACTTTTGGTAAATAATTGTCTATTAAATCAATAAAAAGCCATTCTTAACATGAACCAAAATGGATAAACTATATTTGATTTAAAAATAAAATAACTTGTTTGTGAATTAATTAAGGTTACCTTGCGCCTTCATATTTAATAATTTAATACAATGCAAGAAGGAACAGTGAAGTTTTTTGATGAAACAAAAGGCTTCGGATTTATCACTCCATCAGAAGGACGTGAAGACATTTTCGTACATTCATCAGGTTTAATTGATAGAATTCAAGAAAATGACAAAGTACAATTTGAAACAGAAAGAGGAAAAAAAGGTATCAACGCTGTAAGAGTGCAGGTTACTAGATAATATTCTAATTTTAATTCAAAAAAAAGCAGGTTACAAACAACTGCTTTTTTTATTACAACAATTTATTTACAATTAATTACAACAAGACAATGCAAGAAGGAACAGTTAAGTTTTTTAACGAAACAAAAGGATTTGGTTTTATTTCACCAGCTAACGGTGGAGAAGATATTTTCGTACATTCATCAGGTTTGATAGACAGAATCAGAGAAAATGACAAAGTAACTTTTGAAGAAGAAAGAGGAAAAAAAGGCATGAACGCAGTACGTGTTCAAGTTGCTTAATTATATTTTTTTTAATTAAACCCCAAAAAAGCCTGTAATTTTTATTACAGGCTTTTTTTATTTAAATAGTTTACTATTTTGCCAACTTAATTTTTAAAATAATAACACAATGCAAGAAGGAACAGTTAAGTTTTTTAACGAAACAAAAGGATTTGGATTTATTGTACCAACTAATGGCGGAGAAGACATTTTTGTACATTCATCAGGTTTAATCGACAAGATTAGAGAAACCGACAAAGTTGAATACGAAAGTGAAAGAGGCAAAAAAGGCTTAAACGCTGTAAATGTAAAAGTAGTTGGATAATATAATTTATACTATTTCAACAAAAAGGCTGATAATTTGATTATTGGCCTTTTTTGTTTTTTGATGATTCGTTTGGGTTCAATTAGGTATATTTGTTAATGGAAAAAACCTTTATTAGAATATTAGATTGATGAGCTTGTAGAAGATTATTTTAATGTAAATTATTTATAAAGTAAGGTAGAAAAAATCAATTTTTGGCCTGGTGTTGAAATAATTATTTAATTTGTGGCATTTTGGTTTAGTTATAAGTTTGGAAAATATATAAAAGACATTTAAAATTTAAACTTATTTAAATATTCAAGCCCTATGAACCATGCCCGAATTTTATTTTAGTTAGAACACCAGGAGCTAAAACAATATAAGAACAACTAAGAATTAACACTAAAAAATTATGAAAATAATAAAACTTACTTATTTAATAATAATTATTACTTTTTTTTACGCGTGTTCTAAATGTGAAGAAACAACTGGAAGAACTGAAACATTAGATTTAGATTTTCAAAAGCTGCTTTTTCCATACGAAAACTATAAAAGTGTTAAATTCCTTAGAAATAAAAAAGATACAATAATTTTCTATAATTATGGTTTACAAACTAATTATAATTACACTTATACTCAAGAAGAATGCCCTACAAAAATACCTTTAGAACAAAAATTTATGCAATTTACCGATAGTTTATTTGGTGATAATTTTTATTTAAATTATTACATTAATAGTGCTTTTTATGACAATTTCGCAATTTCAATAAACAATACAATATACACAAATGAAAATTCAATAGGGTTTATTAAAACATCTAATACACCTGTTTCGGTAAATATTCTAAATAAACAATATGATACAGTAACAATAATATCAAACGTATTAAAAGAGTCATTAATATTTAAAAAGAAAAAATATGGGTTGTTACAATTTACTAATAATGGAAATTTATTTGAGTTAATTCCTTAACATGAATTACAATAATAAATTGTCTTATTATTTTTCATGTTATATCAAGCTAAAATCACAAAAAAAAATACAAGATGTTTAACGGAGAGGTTTTGAAACAAATTGCTAGAAAACAACTTTAAAATAAGCTGAACTTTTAGCGTAATATTTATGAATCATAAATTTTAATTCTGAGAGGGAAGAGATTGGAAGAAATTTAACAACAAAGGGATTTGTTTACCCCAATAATAAAAAAGGCTTGTAAACTATTTGTTTACAAGCCTTTTAATAACTTCTCGTGGTCTCGCAAGGATTCAAACCTTGAACCTTCTCATCCGTAGTGAGATGCTCTATTCAATTGAGCTACGAAACCAAAATGCGGTGCGGACGGGACTCGAACCCGCGACCCCCTGCGTGACAGGCAGGTATTCTAACCAACTGAACTACCACACCGTTTTTTAAAGAACTTTTAAAACATTTCTTCGTTTTAAAGTGGTGCAAATATAGAGCGATTAATCGATTTGTCAAGTGCTACACAGAAAAAAGTAACTTATTATAAAATATGCACTGATAAACAGCTAAATAAAATTATTTTATTAAAACTTAGTTCAGCCTTAGTATTATTGCAGTATGGCACATTTCGATTTTGAGAAACCAATACAAGATTTAGAAGATCAATTAAAAAAGGTAAAAGAGGTAGCAGACAAAGGAAAGATTGATGTTAGCGCTTCTGTTAAAGAATTAGAAGAAAAAATTATAACTACAAAAAAAGAGTTGTATAGTAATTTAAATGGTTGGCAGCGTGTACAAATAAGTCGACATCCTGATCGTCCATACACATTAGATTATGTAGAGAATTGTTTTGAAAACTTTGTAGAAATGCATGGTGATAGAAACGTGAAAGACGATAAAGCTATGATAGGAGGTTTTGCCTCAATCAATGGTAAAACCGTTATGGTAATTGGGCATCAAAAAGGTCGAAATACTAAACAACGTCAATATAGAAATTTCGGTATGCCAAATCCTGAGGGATACAGAAAGGCTTTGCGTTTAATGAAATTAGCTGAAAAGCTGAATAAGCCTATCATTACTTTTATTGATACTCCAGGTGCTTCACCCGGATTAGAAGCAGAGGAAAGAGGGCAGGGGGAAGCAATTGCAAAAAACTTATTAGAAATGAGTGTGCTAAAGGTTCCTGTTATTAGTATAATTATAGGTGAGGGAGCGAGTGGTGGAGCTTTGGGTATTGGTGTTGGTGATAGAGTAATGATGATGGAAAATACCTGGTATTCGGTTATTTCGCCTGAAAGCTGTTCTTCTATTTTATGGCGTAGTTGGGAGCACAAAGAAAAAGCAGCTGATGCATTAAAACTTACTGCCAACGATATGCTTAAAAATAAATTAATTGATGGAATTATAAGTGAGCCTTTAGGTGGTGCTCATGAAAACCCAACCGAGGCATATCAAACAATGAAGATCGAAATAGACCGAATGCTTGCAGAACTTGGTAAACAATCACCGGAAAGTTTAATTTCAACTAGAATTGAAAAATTCAGTGCTATGGGTGCTTTTACTGAATAGTACTTATAAAAAATTAACCAATAAAGAGGCCTTTGGAAGTTACCATAAGCCTCTTTATTGGTTTAAGTATACTTCGCCATTTTCCTCACTTAGTAATTTAAAAGGCTCGTTTTCTATTAACATGTACCCGTCTAAATCTGCCAGATTACATAATCCAGAAAATGCATAAGCTCCACTCATTCCCAAAGTGGTTTCTACCATGCATCCCACCATTGTTTTAAAGCCATATTTCTTAGCTTCATAAATTAATCTTAAACCATTCAAATACCCTCCTGCTTTCATTAATTTCATGTTTACTGCATCAAACTGAAGTTTTAGTTCTTTAAAATCAACTTGAGAGCAAAAACTCTCATCGGCCATTAAGGGCAATGTTACCCTTGGTTTAACATATTTGTATTCATTAATCATGCTACTATGCATGGGTTGTTCTATCATTCCAATATTTATTCCCTTTAAGTTATGCGTAAAATTGATTAATGCATCTGGGTCTTTCCAAGCTTCGTTTGCATCAATTAAAATTGGTTTTTTATAAATAGAAGACAATGTTTTTATTTCATCCAAAGCACCATCAACACTAATTTTAATTTTTAAATATGCAAAACGATTTAAGTTGTTTTCATTGAAAAACTTAATAATGCTTGATGGTTCCATTATTGGAAGTGTGTAACATGTGTTCGTTTTTAAAGGTTTGTCTATTTTCAGAAAATCATAAATAGATTCATTTCTTTGAGCACATAAAAAGTGAATATAAGCCTGCTCAATTCCAAATCTTAAAGCATTTGGTGCATTTATTTTATGGAGTAAAATGGATAAATCAACAGCGTTTTTTATTTCATTAGCTCCGGCACTTAAAAATTCTTCAAAGCTGTTTAAAAGAACTTCAGGTGTTTCATTGTATCTAATATTGGGTGCTGCTTCTCCTTTTCCACTATGGTGTTCATCATTACATGTAATAATGCTGTTTATTTTAAAGTCACTTGTATTTCTTGATATTTTCCAGGCATATTTTAAGCCTAGTTTTATTTGATTAATTGACCAATTAAGCATATTTATTTTACTTTATTTTAAATGGACAAATAACTATAAATATTTCAAATAATATAAAATTTTAATATTTCCCTTTAAGTTGTTCTAGTTTAATTTTGGATATTTATTCATTAATAAAAAGTGAAAAGCTATTTTATCACTTTCTAGTTATTTAGACAGAAGATAAAATAACTTTATTTTTTTGATATGTATTTATATATTTTCAGATGATAAGTGGCGGTAATACTCGCTTTTATTGCATTTTCGACTATTTAAAGGTGTGTATAAGTATGTTAATAAGCGTTGCGCTTCCAAAATAAAAATATCGCCAATCGTACCATAAATAAATCTACCTAACATTTATTAGGCGGTTAAAACTAATAGCCAAAATACATTTGATATTATAAAATCATTAAAATAATTGATTAATATAAAAATGGTTAATATGAAAATTTTTAACTACCTGTATTTCAGTTGTTTTGATGTTTTTTGTAAATAACTAGTTCTATTTTGGATTTTAGTTCCAAAAATGGGAGTGTTTGTGAAGAATAAATCAAGTTGATTAAAACCATTAAAATAAAAATAACGCTACTTGGATGTAATAAACAACCAAAATAGCACCAAGTTCTTTGTAAGTATGTTATAGGCACAGTTTTGACATTGGTATGGGTAAACCATAAAAATTATGAACAAAAAAGCACTAAGAAAACACCACAGATTTAAGAACCAATCAAGAATTGAGGTAGTCTATTTTCAAACCAATTATAATTTTGATTATTCGTAAAATGCTAATTATCAGAATCTAATTTTTTGATTTGATTAGTACATAAAAAAAATTATAACCTTTATAAATTATTAAAAAAAATAAAAAGTATGATAAATAAGATGATAAATCAAAACCAAAATGGGAAAAGTTTAATAAAGAAGCAGTTCTTTATTTGGATTGCTTTTCTTTTACTGGCTAATTTGGCAAATGCGCAGGTAAATGCGGGTAATTTTAAAATTACTGAAAATGACAAAGTAAACAGTGATGCATTCAAAGCAAAAGTTGGAACAGCAAGACTTACCGAGTTTAAAAAACTAGAAGGTTTGGTAATTCCTAAAACTCCTGCCTCAGGAGTTGCAGATATTGGCCAACATTTTATTGGCGAATATGCAATGACTGAAACTGAATTAGTTTTTTTACTAGGAGTACCTGATGTAAAAGTTTCAAATGTTATATATCAATATAATTTAGGTAATAGCAATTCGGCTTGCAAATTATATGTTGGTATTGACTCAGAAGGTTTTGTATCCTATTCGGTATTAAAATTATGTAACTAATTAATTACAAATATTTAAATAAATAAATTTTGAAAAATAATTTAAACAACCAAACAAAAACAACCAAAGTGCAATATTTACTTATTGTGCTATTATTGTTAATTGGCAGTGTTGCCAATGCACAATATTTGTTTCAAATAACTGGTTCAAGTAATCTGGCCTCGGTAAACACTGGTAATACCTTTATTTACACTATCAATTATTCTACTGCTGGAAATACTACAAGTGGTCAAAATGTGGTGGCAACCATTAATTTGCCTTCCAATGTGGCTCCAATAAGTAATTCTCCATTTAGTAGCTCTATAAGTTATCCAACTTCACAAGTTACTAGTGCTACTTACAATAGTTCAAGTAATACAGTTACCATAACTTATATTAATCCATTACCTGCTGGTGCAACTGGACAAATTCAGTTATCGTTGAAATATTCAAATGGAAATACGCCTAATGGTTATGCTCCAGATATTTTTACAAAAGTTACATTTTCTAATTCATTGAGTGTAAGTCCTACATACAGTGATACAATAAATGTAAATGCTATAGCTGCCAATAATTTTTCAATTGGAAAAGTTAAAAATTCAGGTGGAGCAATCAACGATTTAACCATTTATAAGTTAAACATTAGCAACTCAGGAAGTAGCAGTGCTGCATTAACTTTAACTAACCCAATTTTAGTTGATACCTTAGCAGCAGGTGTTGAATTTGTGGAAGCTACTTCATTCAGTGGTTCAAACGCGCCAGTTTACAACCCTTCAGATAGAACTATAACTTGGACATGGACAAGTGGTGTTTTTAACACCAATTATTCTAGTTCAGCTTATGTAAGTGTAAAGCATCCTAACTCATCATTTGCTTTAGGTAATACTGTTTGTAATAGAGCCTATTTATCAGGTAGTATTCCTACATTACCGTTAGGAAGCAGCACATCATCTATCAAAAGTGGAAACGTATGTTTTGGCTTGGCAGCACCAGCGGCTTCGGCAGTTTGTAGTGGAGGTGGAATTACAGCAGCTACTGCAAGTTGGTTAAATAAACATGTACTTTCAGGAACTAGTGGTAACTCATTTTCAAATGGTTGGGCTAATACAGGTAATACTCAATTAGACTCTGTAATTTTGACTTACACCATTGATAAAAGTGTAGATGTAAATACCATTTCAATTGGTAAATTAGTTGATGGATTGGCAAGAACTAGCCGCGACACGGTTCAATTAAGATACAAAACAAACCTAAATAGCAGTTACACTTTAAAAGGAACTTATATTGTTACTAATGATATGAGTGTAAATATTACCTTACCTTCTGGTGAATATTTAACAGATGTGAACTTTGTTATTTACGGTGATTTACCAATTGGAGGAAGCCAAAGTTTAACATATAGTGGAAATGTAAGAAGTACAGCTTTAGGTGCTAAAGATGGTTCAGCTATTACAGAAGGAACAACTTATAATCCTTCAAATCCTGGTGATGACGGTACATTAATTACCAATAATTCAACTGGTAAATATTATTACAATGGTGTGGCTACTAATTACTCAAATTGTAATGGAGTTGCTGAAATTTTTATTCCAAAACCTGTATTTAATACACCAAACAAATCAATTACCAATTCAAGCTCAAGCTTAAGAGCGAGCGATACTATTAATTACAGATTTAGTATTCAGTTAGGTGGTAATGTAAATGCACAAAACGTATATGTTTACGATACTTTAGACTCAAGACTAAATTATGTAGCTGGTTCAGGAAGTGTAGTAATTAACAGTGTTACTATTAACCCAACAGTGAATGGCAATATTTTAATTTGGAACCTAGGAACTTTAAATGCTGGTGCAACATATACCATTAATTTTAAAGCAGAAATTAAACCGGGTACACCTGCTAACACCATTCCAAATAAAATTTATATTACAAGTAGTAACGCATTATTTCCTAATGGTGTAAACTCAAGCACAAATGTAACAGTTGTTACTAATATAGCTTTAGTGGCCTATAAAGGTCAAAATGGTTGTGATACTAGCTTTGTTTATTACCCAACTAATGCTACTACCCAAGAAGGTGGTTTAGTAAATTATAAAATAACAGTTAAAAACCAAGGAAATATCTCTGCAAAAGATTTAACTTTAATTGATGTATTTCCATTTATAGGTGATACAAGAGGTTCTCAATGGTTTCCAAATTTGGTAGGCCCTGTTACCTTAAGCGATCCTAATTCGACTGTTTACTATAACACGGTTAGCAATCCTTGTTATGCTGATTTTGTGCCAGCTGTAAATATGCCAAGTTGTAATGCTCCCAATTGGACATTAACACCACCAATGGATATTACTAGCGTAAAAGCAATCAAAATTGTAAGAAATGCTAATTTGCCTGCTTTAGATAGTATTGTGTTTTCATGGCCAATGCGTGTACCAATTGGTACGCCATCAAACATTATCATGAATAATACTATTTACTACCAAGTAAGTAGAGCTGATATGGCAGGAACTACAGGTAGATTATTGCCTGCTGCTCCAAATCAAGTTGGTATGGTAACTAGTTGTGCTCCTGTTTTAGGTTCAATTGGTAACTATGTTTGGTTTGATGGCAACAAAAATGGTTTGCAAGATGAAGCTGCTGCTAACGGAATAAATGGTGTGAAAATTTATTTATACGGAACTGGCCCTGACAGTGTAATGGGTGGTGGAGATGATGTTTTATTAGACTCAACTTTTTCAGCTAATGATTTTAATGGTAACCCAGGTTATTATAAATTTGTTGAGTTAAAATCAGGGAAATACTATGTAAATTTCCAAACTGATTACAGCGAATTTTTAGTTACGCCTAATGTAAACCAAGCTTCGCAAGTGAATGGAAATAGTGATGCTAATTCAGGAACAGGAAACAGCGGTTTAGTAACCATCAATACAAGTGGTTCTGGTGTTGATAAAGATAACAACACCATTGATGCTGGTTACTATATCAAAGGTTCGTTAGGTAATTATGTTTGGTTTGATGACAATAAAAATGGTTCACAAGATGAGCCTGCATCAAATGGAATTAACGGACAAAAAGTTTACTTATTAAAAAATACTAGCGGAAGTACTTATGTGGTTATTGACTCAACTATTACAGCTAACGATGGTTCAGGAAATCCAGGTTATTATAATTTTGTAATTGATGTAGTTGGAACTTACAAAGTACAATTCCCTACAGGAGTTAGTACTAAAGTATTAACTACTCAAAATGGTTCAGCAGGAACAAATGGCAATAGCGACCCTAACATATCAACTGGTTTAAGCAATGCTATTGTAATGAATTTAATTGGTGGTGGAATTAACCAACATAACCCAACTATTGATGTGGGTTATAGATGTGATGTTGCAACCCCAACCATTAGCGGAAACGGAACTGGAAACGGTGGCGGAAGATGCGAAAATGGCACCAATATTACTTTAACCAGTTCTCCGGCTTTTGCTTACCAGTGGTTTAAAGATAATGTGGCTTTAATTGGAGAAACCAACCAAACACTTGTTACCAATAATGTTTCAGGAACTTACCATGTAGTAACTTACGATAATGCGGGTTGTAACTCAAGTTTATCAAATACTATTAATGTAATAACTTATGCTAAGCCAACTGCTAACTTTACACCAACTGATACATTAATGTGTTTAGGAACCAATACATTTACATTTAATAATTCAACTACCATAGGTAGCGGAACATTCAATAGTAGCTGGAATTTTGGTGATAATACTACTTCATCATCAGTTAGTCCAACTAAAGTATACAGTGCAGTAGGTAACTATGCTGTAAAATTAGTTACTAGCACAAGTAATGGTTGTATTGACTCTATTACCAAAAATATTGTGGTAACAAATACCCTTGCTAGTGGTGGAACCATTGGTTCAACTGAAGATTTTTGTGGAACGTTTAATCCAAGTTTGATAACCAATATCACTTCACCTACAGGTGGATTTGGAAACTTAGAGTACCAATGGTATTATAACCTAAACAATGAAACTACTAACACAGGTTCTAATGGATGGGTATTAATTTCAGGTGCTAATTCAGCTACCTACGATCCAGGTACAATCTCTCAAACTAGATATTACATTCGTATGTCGAGAAGTGTAGGTTGTGGCGATTTTGTAGGCAGTAATGTAATTGCAAAAATTGTTAGACCATTTCCAGTAGCTAATTTCATTATAAACAATGCTGTTCAATGTTTAGCCCAAA
The DNA here is from genome assembly GCA_027491085.1 of Bacteroidota bacterium. GTDB lineage: Bacteria > Bacteroidota > Bacteroidia > UKL13-3 > UKL13-3 > JAAFJM01. The sequence continues at coordinate 52,845 of JAIXWW010000012.1, read as the reverse complement.
ATAGTTTTGAATTTACCGATTCTACAGTGACAAATGCTGATAGTATTGAAAACAATACTTGGTCATTTGGCGATTTAACGTCATATAATGGAACCAATTCAACAAAAAGTTATGGTGCAAATGGAACTTATTTTATTAAATTAGTTACCACCAACTCTTATGGTTGTAAAGATTCAATTTCAAAATCGGTTTACGTTGGTAATCCAACTGCAGCATTTACTTATACTAATAAATGTAATGGTGTTGTTGAATTTAAAAATAATTCAATAAATGCTAATAACTATGAGTGGATTTTTGAAAATGGTCATAGCTATTGTACAAACTCTATGAACAATTTTAGCAGAACATTTGCTCCTGGTAAACAAAGAGTAATTTTAATAGCTAAAAATGGTGGTTTATGCGCTGATACATTTAGTCAAAACATTACTATTTTACCAAATCCAATAGCCATATTTAGTGCTTATTCAATTGGATGTAGTAAAACTGTTAAATTTAGTAATTTCTCAGTAGGAACAACTGAATACAAATGGGATTTTGGTGTGAACTCTTCATTAAGTGATACAAGTAATTTACAAAATCCAGTTTATACATATGCAGTGGACGGTAGTTACCAAGTAAAATTAATAGCTCAAACAATTGAAGGCTGTAAAGATTCATTAACTACAACTGTTAATGTAAATTCAGTAGGAACCAATCCAACAGCTAATTTTACAATCAATAATTTATCGAGTACTTGTGTAAACAGATATTCATTTATCAATACATCAACTAATGCTGTTTCATACCAATGGATATTTAGCGATGGTTCTACTGTAAATAGCACCAATGCAAGCAAAAGTTTTGGCGCTGCAGGAACTTATCAAGTTATGTTGGTAGCTAAATCTGCCACCAACTGCTACGATACCATTGTGAAAACTGTTAATGTATTAACGAGTTCAACTGGTCCTATAGCTTCATTTAGCCCTAATGCCTCTCAATCGTGTTTAGCTAACAATAGCTTTGAATTTAACAATACCTCTTACTTTGTAGGCAATGGTTGGATTCCTCAATACGAGTGGGATTTTGGTGATGGAACTACTAATAATGTAAACACATTTATTTACAACAAACATTTCGATTCGTCTGGTATTTATACGATACGTTTAATTGCGACAGGTTCAAATGGTTGTAAAGATACTGCTTACCAAACTATTGAAATACTTCCTTCGCCTAAAGCATTGTTTACTGGTTTTACTAATTGCGGCATGACCTTAGCAATAAATAATACTTCTAGCAACGCAGTAGCATGTATATGGGATTTTGGAGATAACAGTAATTCTCGTACCTCTGACTTAATGTTTAGCCATACTTATAATAATCAAAATTGGTATAATGTAAGCTTAACTGCTATTGGTTCAAATGGCTGTCAAGATTATGCATCAAAAACAATTATTGCATCAGTTGGTCAATTACCAGTTGCATTATTTGGATACGATACAGTGGCATGTTCAGGAGCAATTCGCTTTAAAAACTTAACCACCGGAGCGTCTGAATTTAATTGGAATTTTGGCGATGGTTCACCAATTGCTTATGTTTCAAACCCAATTAAGGTTTACAGTACTGCTGGAATTTACACAGTAACTTTAACTGCTTCAAATGGCGATAATTGTTTAACTACTTACACCATGCAAGTTAAAGCACCTGCTGGTCAAAACGTAGCTCTTCCAAAAGCAGGATTTATTCATACCATTGGTACTTGTAACAATGCTATTTCTGGTAACGATACTTCGGCAAATTCATACTTGCGTAGTTGGTATTTTGATGGAAATTTGGTAAGTATCAATCCTTGGGTAAATATTGCTAACCCTTCTGCTGGTTACCATGAGTTAAAATTAGTAGTTTCAAATGGTGTATGTGTAGATTCAGTAAGTAAATTTATATTGATTCAAACACCACCTGCAGGTATGTTTAACTTCACTGCAAGTACTTGTTCAAGAACAGTATTATTTACTACGAATACTGTGAACGGTAATTCATTTAAATGGAAATTTAACGATGCCTTAGCTTCAGTAGATACTGCAGTTGGAAATATTGTTTCGCATACATTTACCAATAATGGAGACTACATAGTTACACTTGAGGCAACAAATTTAACTGGCTGTTCAACTACTTTTGTTGATACCGTTACTGTTAACGCTAATAATAGTCCTTTAAATGCATCGTTCTATTTTAACAATACCAATTGTAATTGTATTTGCTCGAACAAAATTAAGTTTGTAAATACAAGCACAGGAAATGCAAATAGCTACCTATGGAACTTTGGCGATGGTAATACATCAACTCAAGCTAATCCAAACAAAGGTTATGCAAGTACAGGATTTTTTACTGCTACATTAACCGTATCGAACAATGCAGGATGCTTTAGTACTGCATCAGCACAGGTTTTTGTACCTGCAAGTTCAAAAGGTTCAAGTGCATCGTTTACTACAGATAATCCTATCCAATGTTTAACAGGAAATAGTTTTAACTTTAATAATACATCATCATTCTTAGGTGCTGGTTATAACAGTAAATACTATTGGAATTTTGGTGACGGAACAGTTGATTCGGTAAATACATTTATTTTTAACAAACACTACAATGCTATTGGAAATTACACTGTTCAGTTAGTAGCAGTAGGCAACGATAATTGTCGCGATACCATGACTATGTTAGTACAAGTTAAAAACTCAGGTTGTTTAAATATTGCATTACCAGTTACTGTGTTTAATCCAACTATTTTTCAGTTAGAAAATACGGATAAGTCAAATACAAGTATTACTGAAAATGTTAAAAATAGTAGCAATGGGTTTATTTTGTATCCAAATCCTAATAAAGGTAACTTTACTATTGGGTACAAAGAGTTTTCTAACAATGTAAAAATAGAAATATTTGATATTTTAGGAAGAACCGTAGATGCTAGTATTAACATCAATCAAGGTCAAAAAACAATAGAGGTAAATTGTCATCAGGTAAAAACTGGCAATTATTTCATTGTACTTTACCATGAAGATGGAAATAAAACAAGAATTAAATTTAACATAACTGAATAAGTAATTAAATTTTATTTGAATAATCTAAGAAAAGGCTACATTTATTAATAGATGTAGCCTTTTCTTTTGGTAAATAATTGAAAATTTTTTATATCATTGTAAAGAAATGGACTCCGAAACAAATAATGCAACTGATAATAATGCGTTAATTGCAGAAATAAAAAGGCTTGAGTACGAATTGCAAATGGCAAAAAGTACCAAGTCAAATACTATTTATTTTGGAAATTTGTTGGCTTTAATTAACAACTTATCCGACATTATTTACTCAGTAGATATGGAGTTTAAGTTAACTGCATTTAATAATGCTTTTGAAAAAATGGCATTATTTGCCGAAGGGGTAACTTTAGAAATTGGTAAAAATATATTTGATCAATTAGCATCGTTAAATAATGATGACCTTTATGGACATGCAAAAAGAGCTCTTAACGGTGAAAAATTTGTATTTCAGAAGAAGGTAATAATTCAAAATGAAATTACTTATTTTGAGGTAACACTTGCACCTATTTATAATAATGAAAATATTCAGGTTGGCGTATTAATTCATTCACGTGATGTTACAAATTTAAATAAGTCAAAGAGTGCACTGGCAAAGTCAAATAGGGAACTTTATTTATTAAATTTGGTAAATGAAGAAATTTTGCAAACCAAAAACGAAAGAGAATTACTTTTAAATATTTGTAAAATTATTGCCGAAAATGGCGAATATGACCTTATATGGGTTGGTAATGCAATAAAGAGTAATAAGAAACAAATGAATGTAAGTCCAATAGCTTGGGCTGGTACTGCTATTAATTATTTAAACGAAATTGTAATCGATTTAAAGGATGAAGAGTTAAATAAAGGGCCTGTTGGTATGGCTATGAATAATAACAAATCCATGGTGTTCAATAATATTGATTTATCAGGGGCCTTTAAACCATGGAAAAATGCTATTGAAAAATATGGCTTCAACTCAGTTGCTTCCTTTCCATTAAATTATGATAACAATATATTAGCATCCATCAATTTTTATTCCTCAAAGGAAAACTCATTCGATGATAACGAATTAGAAATTTTAAATCGAATATCTAATCATTTATGTTTTGCCATCATGTCTATTAGAAATACCTTGGCTAAACAAAAAGTGGAGCGCGAGTTACTAGCAAGTAATGAACGTTTTGATTATGCTACCAAAGCCACCGTTGATGCCATTTGGGATTTGGATTTAAAACAAAATAAATACTATTTAGGTGAAGGTTTTGAAAAACTATTCGGATACAATAGCCACAATATAGTAATGGACTATAAAAAGTGGGAAGAATTAGTTCATCCTGATGATAAGGATAGGGTTACCAAAAGTTTGTTACATGCAATTGAAAATAGTGAAATAACTACTTGGAGCGAAACATACCAATACAAAAAATTTAATAATGAATTTGCTCATGTAATTGATAAAGCTATTTTACTAAAAGATAAAAAAGGGATTACCACTAGGATAATTGGAGCAATGCAGGATGTTACTGAATTAACCAATGAAAGCCAAAAACTCAAACTATATGCTTCTATTATAACCAATGCCAATGATGGTGTTTTGATAAGTAAAATTACCAATAAAAGCACGTTAAATACAGAAATTATATATGTAAATGACGCTTTTTGTAAAATGACAGGTTATAATAATGCAGAATTATTAAACTGTAACACTGGAATTTTTTATGGCCCATTAACCAATAAGGAAGTTGTAAATCAAATTGAAATAAAAAAACAAAAATTCGAAAAATTCCAATTTGAAATAATTAATTATAAAAAAGATGGTACTTTATTTTGGATAGATTTTTCTGCAGTTCCTATTACAAATGAGAAAGGTGAATACACTCACTGGATTTCTATTCAAAGAGACATTACAGCTCGTAAAAAGTCGGAAGAAGAGAAAGAAATATTGTATAAAACGATAAAATCAATTAATGAGTACGAGTATTTAAAAGACGCATTTACAAATACACTTGAAATTATTTGCCAATATTTTGAATTTGATTATGCTGAAGCTTGGTCCATCAATATTGATAAGGCGAAAATGTTATTCAGATCATTTTGGAGCTCAAATTCAGAGATGGATTTAATGTATCAAAGTATTGAGTATTTTGAGATTTTAAAAGGAAATGGTATAGCAGGTGTAACTTTGCAAGAAGAGAAGATTGTTGTTTGGCCTAATGTTTATCAATCAACGTTAAATAGAAAAAACGTAGCAAAAAGTTTAGGCTTAAAAAGTGTAGTTGGAATACCAATTTTTTACAATAATGAAGTAATAGCCATTTTTGCCTTTTTTTCTAAAACCGAACTTCAATCAAGTTTAGTTAATAATAATTTATTAAATACTATTAGTCATCAAATTGGAGCATATATTCAAAAAAATAAATCAGAAAATGAACTAAATATGTTCTTTAATATTTCACCTGATTTAATTTGTATTGCAGGTTATGATGGTTATTTTAAAAAAATAAATGGAACTGTTAGTAAATTTTTAAACTATCCTAACGAAAAGTTATTAAGCGAACCATTGATCAATTTTGTTCATCCTGACGATAGAGAACAAACTTTAAATATAAGAAAAAATATTCATGAAGGTAATACGATAGTTAATTTTGAAAACAGGTATGTAACTGCCACAGGAGAGGTAAAATGGCTTAATTGGACTACTATTCCTATTGACAATGAGAAATTGGTATTTGGTGTGGCCAAAGATGTTACAGAACGTAAAAAAATGGAGGAGGAGCGAAAAGAGTTAATTAATGAATTAACAAGAAGTAACAACGAGTTGAAGCAATTTTCATACATTACCTCTCACAATATGCGTTCGCCATTGACTAACTTATTGTCAATTGCTGATTTAATTGACACTTCACTTATTTCTGATGAAACTACAGTACAATTAATTGAAGGTTTTAAAATATCAACTATTCATTTAAACGAAACCTTAAATGATTTAATTAAAATTTTAATTATAAAAGAAAATACCAATTTAGAGTTAGAAAAATTAAACATAAAAGAAGTGTTAGGTAATGTTACTAATTCTATTAAGTCATTACTTAATAATACTACATTTGAATTAAATTTAGAGGAAATTGACTCATTAATGTTTAATAAAAGTTATTTAGAAAGTATTTTTTTAAACCTAACAACCAACGCAATTAAGTACGCTCACCCCTCTAGAAATCCAATTATAAAAATAAGTACAAAATTAGTTAATAATAAAATTGAACTAACTTTTGAGGATAATGGAATTGGTTTTAATGAACAAAAAGTAAAAGACAAAATATTTGGCTTGTACCAAAAATTTCATAACCATGCTGATAGTAAGGGAATAGGCTTATATTTAGTAAAATCTCAAATTATTGCCCTAGGTGGTTCTATTAAAGTGAATAGTATAGAAAATGTTGGAACTAAATTTATCATTACATTTGTAAATAATTCCAATAATTCTTAGCAAGGAACTATCAAATGGTAGATTATAATCACAAAGAAATATTACTGAGTTTAGTGCGTACCAAAATGCCTTATGGTAAATATAAGGATACTTTACTTTGTAATATGCCAATATATTATTTAGAATGGATAAAACGACAAGGATTTCCAAAAGGTAAATTAGGCGTTCAATTGGAAACCATTTATGAAATAAAGTTGAATGGCTTAGATGATTTGTTAACTCCTTTAAAACATATTTAAAAGAATGCATAGGCATTTTATAATACACAAACCATTTGGCTATATGAGCCAGTTTGTAGAAAACGTTAAAAAGAAAAAATTTTTAGGCGAATTGTTTCCTTTTCCATCAGGTACTATGGCTATTGGCCGATTGGATGAAGATAGTGAAGGCTTATTATTATTAACAACCGATGGTAAGGTAAGTGAGTTGGTAAGAAGTAAAAAAATAGAAAAAGAATACTACGTTCAACTAGATGGTTTAATTACTCAAGAGGCCGTTGATAAATTAATAAATGGAGTTGAAATTAGTAATCGAAGTGAAAAATATACTACATTACCTTGTAAGGTATTTGTTTTGGATCAATCGCCTAATTTTAAGCCAAGAGTAAAAAAAATCAGAGACGATAGGCATGGTCCAACTTGCTGGGTTTCTATAACTATAAACGAAGGTAAATTTAGGCAAGTTCGAAAAATGACTGCGGCTGTAGGTTTTCCTACTTTACGGCTATTCAGAGTCAGAATTGGAAGTATTCATTTAAACGATTTAGAAGCGGGGAATGTGATTGAAGTTAATCAACTAATAGTAGACTAGCCTTCCTATTGAATATTTTGGATAATGGGTTTAAATTAATGTCCCAAAAAGTTAAAATGAGAATACTTTTAAGTCTATACTTTTTTTTGAATTAAGGATCTTATTAAATCGAATTTTAAAAAAGGAAATAGCTGAATACAGTGCAATTTTTTATTCAACGTTTTTTATATTTTATTCAAGTCAGCTGTTCTTATCCAACCTTTAATAATGTTTTTGCCACTAAATGAACAATATGCCCAATCATTGAGTATTTTTTCAATGTATACTATATCGTTTTTAATTAGGTAATATTTTTTCCTTTTTTCAAATGAATTGTTTGAGTAAAAATAAGTTTTATTAGTGGTTACATACCGAATTTGACACCAAGCATTTTGTTTTTCCAAATTGAATTTCACATACTCATCTGCAAAATGTTGAACATTCCAACATCCTCCATGGTCTTCTAATAATTTTATACTAGCTGTCTTGCTGTTAATTATGTTAATATTTCCTTTTATAATATCACTAGTATCATTGGGGGAATATGTTTCAATTGTAAATTGACTACCAGTAATTTTACCATGAATATAAAATATGCAAGAAAATCTCGGGCTTCTTGTTTCTTCGTCATAACCGGTTTAATTTTCAAAATACCCAGTCAGTTTATTTGTAATACTGTCGTAAGCTAGATTTAAACCAACATTATATTCTCCTGAAAGAATGGTCTGTCCAAACGAAATATTTGCAATCCACAAAATTGTTATTGTCGCTAATAATTTCCTCATTTTGAAATTTCTTTGATATTGATAAAAGGAGATATGAAAAAAATATTTCCTGCAATTAAGATAAAATTTCTGTTTATAACAATTACAACTATGGCAGCCTTTTAAAGCTGCCATAGTTATAGTTAATACGTTGCGTTAATAACAATTATTTATTAAGTATTTTGTACTAGAAGAAAATAAATAGGCATTCCAATTGTAATATTTACAGGAAAGGTTACTGCAAGTGCCATTGGTAAAAGAAGTCCAGGATTTGATTGTGGAACTGAAATTTTCATAGCAGCAGGAACTGCAATGTAAGAGGCACTGGCCGCTAAAACGGCAAAAATAAAACGATTGGTTATATCTGGTGTAACATATGAACTTAAAATGGCTATGATAGAACCATTAACTAATGGGATTATAATTGCAAAAATAACAGGGAACCAACCAAATGAGAAAAATGCTTTAAGTTTTTTACCACTTGTAATACCCATATCTAAAAGAAATATAGCCAGAAATCCTTTAAAAAGGTCGTTTGTAAATGGTTTTATTCCTTCGGCTTGCTTGGCATTGGCTATGTATCCAATAATTAAACTACCAAGAATTAGTAATACACTTCCATTGGTAAATGAATGTTTTATTACACTACTTTTGTTAATTTTATTTGACTCGTCATTATTAAATAATGAGATTAAAACTAATCCAATTATAATTGCTGGCGATTCCATTAAAGCCATAATAGCAACCATGTGTCCATGAAGTGCTAATTGTTGAGATTCAAGGTAAGAAACTGCTGTAACAAATGTTACCGCACTCACCGACCCATAGGCTGCAGCAATAGCACCTGCATCAAACACATTTAATTTTCTTTTAAGTATGAAGAATGTATAAAGCGGAATCATTAAGGAAATAAATATTCCGAATAACATTGACCATCCAATTTCCATTGTAAATGCCTCATGAGATAATTCTTGTCCACCCTTAAAGCCAATTGCAAATAAGAGGTATAATGAAATAAATTTTGAAGAATTAGATGGGATTTCTAAATCGCTTTTTAAGTAAACAGCTAAAACGCCTAATACAAAAAACAGTAATGCAGGATTTGTAATATTATCTATTAGTAGTTGTAAGTTCATTGATTAATTAATTTATGTTTTTTTATTTTTGATTCAGTCATGGATTACAAATGTCACAATTCATAGGGTTTTCAGTTTTTTTACCATTAGGGTATTGTTTGGTATTGGTGAAAGAGCATTTTTTGCAGGAATAAATGTGGCTTAAAATACTTCGTGTTGGAAATTTACATATTTCACATGGCAATCCTTGTTGTGAATCTGTGATTCCATATCCAGGAAATTTGCAATTAGGGCATAACGAATTTACTTTTTCAGCAAGTTTTACAGCAGCTTGTTCAATTACTTTCATCCTTGTTGGATTATACATGGCTCGCATATCGGTTTCTATATAGGCTGTTCCGTAATCCCCAATGAGATTGTAAAAAGTATTATTTAACTGCTCTAAATTGTTTATTCCTTTTACAATGTTGCTAAAATCGTCCTTTGATTTTCTCAGAATTAATCCGTGTGTTGGGAAATTTGCTTTAGCAGAAAATTCATTGAGTTCCGTTTCTGTTTTAATTTCTGCACCATTAAAATTAGTTTCTGTACTTAGCTCTCTAACAATAATTTCTAAATCATTTTTTTTATCAATAAATACTAAAAACTCATCATCGGCAGGTACAAAATAAATAGTGGGATGTTGGCCAAAAGAACCTTCACTTGCAACTGCCAAATCACAATTTGTTAATTCCATAGCCATTAAGCATTTTTTTCTGGCAGTTATTATAGGGTCGTCTTTTCTTTCAACCTCTCCAGTAAAAGTACCTAGTTCATCCGTATCAAAATTATTAATAACAAAACACTTTACACCCATTTCTTTTTCTAATATTGGTGCAATTACTTTTTCCTTTTCGTGTTTAGTTGCTATTAATAGTTTCCTTCCTTTGAACATTATTTTATTATTCTGCATTACTACTTGCTGAAAGACTTTTGTTGGCATAAGCCCCTGATATAATACTCAAAGAGGCTAAAAATTGGCTATCTACAGCATCATTAATTATAAATGCCATGATTATAAAAGTAGATGTGATGACAAGATATAAACTTGATTTTAATGTAATGAAATTCATTGTTTACCTAAAAATTATTTTTTCTACTTTTATGATTATTTTTTGAATCAATTACTTTTCTTAAAACCAAAACTTCTAATTTGTTGGTTTCGTTTATTTTTTTGATGCGAAATTGAACATTCTTATGCATAAGTTTTTATTTATCTTTGTAATATTATACATAAAAATAATTTATGAATTATACTTTAAATCAATTACAGATTTTTTTGAAAGTAGTGCAAACACAAAGTGTAACGAGAGCCTCAGAGGAACTGCATTTAACGCAGCCTGCAGTTTCTATTCAACTTAAAAACTTTCAAGATCAATTTGATATTCCTCTTACAGAAGTGGTGGGAAGAAAGATTTATGTTACCGATTTTGGGCATGAGATTGCACAAGCCGCGGAGAACATCATCAATCAAGTGTATGCCATTAATTACAAAACTTTGGCTTATAAAGGTCAATTAGCTGGAAGGTTGAAAATATCTGTGGTCTCAACAGGAAAATATGTGATGCCTCAGTATTTAGCAGATTTTATGAAGCAACACACTGGTGTTGAATTGTTGATGGATGTAACAAACAAAAGTAAAGTAATTGAAAGTTTAGAAAACAATGAAGTGGATTTTGCTTTGGTTTCTATTTTACCTGATAAACTCAATATTGAAAAAATGGATTTACTCCAAAATAAATTGTATTTGGTTGGTAATGGTCAACAAAAGTTTAAAAAAGGAATTTCTGCAAAAGAAATATTTAAAGATTTGCCGCTAATATTCAGAGAAAAGGGTTCTGGCACAAGACAATCCATGGAAAGTTTTTTTGTTAAAAATGATATTGAGGTGCTAAAAAAGATGGAGCTAACTTCCAATGAAGCTGTTAAACAAGCCCTTGTTGCTGGTTTGGGTTATTCTATTATGCCACTTATTGGAATCAAAAACGAGTTACATAGTGATGAATTGCAAATTATTCCAATTAAAGGTTTACCTATCAAAACCACTTGGTTTTTAATTTGGTTAAAAGGTAAAAAGCATTCACCCGTTTCACTTGCTTTTATGGATTACCTCAAAAAAGAAAAATCAAAAATTGTGCAGGAAAAATTTAATTGGTACGAGCAGTATTAACTAATAGTATTCTTTTGGATGCTATTCCTAACATTGTATGCCTCCTCGCCTGCAATTTCAAACCCTTTTATCTTCTTCCTTCAATTGACCCAAGTCAGTAATTTAAATTCAAAATATCATGCTGCATATTGATGGCTGTCGTTTTAAAACGCCTGCTTTGAAAATAGTTTTGACCAACTTAAAACTAAGCATATGCCTATATATAAACAAGTTGGATTAATTCCAGAAAAACGCCATGTGGTGTTTCGCCAACCTAACGGAAAATTATACCACGAAGAACTATTTGGAACCGAAGGTTTTTCGGGTATGTCGTCATTGGTTTACCATTTATATCCGCCTACCCGTGTTAAAGAAAAAGGCGCACCCTATTCTGTTCGCCCACAAGTAGCCATTGAAGATAATTTACAATCGCGCAGTTATATGGGTTTTAATGCTACTCCCGAGTTAGATTATTTAGATAGCCGTAAAACATTATTTGTAAACGATGACATGACCATTGGCGTAGCCGCTCCCATTGAAGGCACCAAAGGTTATTTTTATAAAAATGCCGATGCAGATGAAATGATATTTATACACAAAGGCGAAGGAATTTTAAAAACCATGTATGGCAATATTGAATTTGCGTATGGCGATTATGTAATTATTCCGCGTGGTACCATTTATCAACTAGAATTTGCTACTGATGAAAACCGTATTTTAATTGTAGAATCGCATGGGCCAATTGAAACGCCCGATAGGTATAAAAACAAATATGGTCAGTATTTAGAGCATTCGCCTTTTTGCGAGCGCGATTTACGTGGTCCTGTTAACATGGAAACCCACGATGAAGAAGGGGAGTTTTTGGTAAAAATAAAAAAACGTGGATTAATTTATCCTTACGTTTACGAAAACCATCCTTTTGATTTGGTAGGTTGGGATGGATGCTGTTATCCATATGCCTTCTCTATATTTAATTTTGAACCAATTACAGGCCGTATTCACATGCCGCCACCTATTCATCAAACTTTCCAAGGCCGCAATTTTGTAATTTGCTCGTTTGTGCCTCGCCTTTACGATTACCATCCACAAGCCATTCCTGCTCCTTATCATCATAGCAATGTAGATAGCGATGAGTTATTGTACTACGTAGATGGCGATTTTATGAGCCGTAATAATATTCAAAAAGGTCAAATTACTTTACATCCAGGTGGTTTGCCTCATGGTCCACATCCGGGTGCTATTGAGCGCAGTATTGGTAAAACAGCTACCAACGAATTAGCAGTAATGATTGATCCATTTAATCCAGTAAAAATTACCAAAGAAGCCATGGAATTAGAGTTTCAGGAGTATTACCAAAGTTGGGTTCAACAAAATAATACCAACCCTGTAACTGTTTAACTGCATTTTATTTTTAAAACAAAAACAAAAAACTATATGAATGATTTAACTAATGTTGAAAATTTTAATTATTCAACCAGTAAAATTTTTACCGAAGCGCAAGATTTTTTAACTATTAACGGAACCGATTATGTGGAGCTTTATGTTGGCAATGCCAAACAAGCAGCCCACTATTATAAAACTGCTTTTGGGTTTAAAGATTTGGCTTATGCCGGACTTGAAACTGGTTTGCGCGATAGAACTTCTTATGTATTGCAACAAGGTAAAATCAGGTTGGTATTAACCACACCTTTTAACCCTGACACCGAAATGGCCAAACATTTACAACAACATGGCGATGGTGTAAAAATTATTGCTTTATGGGTTAACGATGCTTATGATGCCTTTGAACAAACCACTATTAGAGGTGCAAAACCTTATATGCAACCGCAAACCATTGAAGATAAAAATGGAAAAGTGCGCATGAGCGGAATTCATACTTATGGCGATACAGTTCATATTTTTGTAGAACGTAAAGATTATAATGGCATTTTTTTACCGGGCTACGAAGCTTTAGAAACAGGCTATGAGCCGGGAACCTGCGGTTTAAAATACATTGACCACATGGTAGGAAATGTGGAGCTTGGTGCCATGAACACTTGGTCTGATTTTTATGCCAATGTAATGGGTTTTGCCAATTTGGTTACCTTCGATGATAAAGATATTTCAACCGAATACACGGCTTTAATGAGTAAAGTAATGAGCAATGGCAATGGTTACATAAAATTCCCAATTAACGAACCTGCTTTAGGTAAAAAGAAAAGTCAAGTAGAGGAGTATTTAGATTTTTACAGAGGTCCAGGTTGCCAGCATATAGCCGTAGCTACCGATGATATTGTGTTTACCATTTCCGAAATGCGCAAACGTGGAGTAGAGTTTTTATACGTTCCCGGCACATATTACGATACCGTAGCCGATAGAGTAGGGGTGATAGCCGAGGATTTAAACGAGCTAAAAAAATGGGGAATTATGGTTGATAGAGATGAAGAAGGTTATTTGCTTCAAATTTTTACCAAACCAGTGGAAGATAGACCTACCTTGTTTTTTGAAATTATTCAACGCAAAGGTGCCAAAAGTTTTGGTAAAGGAAATTTCCAAGCCCTGTTCGAATCAATAGAAGCTGAACAAGCCCGCAGAGGAACGCTTTAGGAATTATGAATGTTGAATTATGAATTACGAATTACGAATGCTGCATTTTGAATGCTGAAGTTAAGTTAAAGGAGTACAAATTCGTCTGAAAATTTTCGAACTTCGCTCAATGTCTTCGGTTGTTGAGCGGAGCTCTTTTTTTATAGGACGAAACTAATATCAATTAAATAAAATACTTAAGTATTCCTCTTTAATCAAGCAATTTACACCACCACACCTATCAACTCAATAAACTTAATTAACTCTATCAACCCAATCAACTCAATTAACCCATCAACCCCTCAACCAAACCTTGGGCGTTCGAGCGGGCTATTCGTTCCAATCTTTTTTACCTCAACTTAACCTCTGCCCAAAAAGGATTTACACTGCTATCCCTAACGCAAAGTGGTCTTAAACTTTAACATACAAACAATTACGCCAAACGTAAATCCGAAAGCATTTTTTGCAAATCGTTACCTTTATTATTACAAAAATAAAAGTATTTTCGCCCTATGGAAAAACTCGATTTACTTTGCTTTGCCGCCCATCCTGATGATACAGAATTGGCTTGTAGCGGAACCATATTGCATCATATACATTTGGGGTACAAAGTAGGTATAGTTGATTTAACCCAAGGCGAACTTGGTACCAGAGGTTCAGCCGAATTAAGAGCCATTGAAGCAGCTAACTCAGCCAAAATTTTAGGCATTTCAGTACGCGATAATTTACGATTAGCAGATGGTTTTTTTCAGAAAAACCGCGATTCATTAACAAGAGTAATTGAAAAAATACGCCAATATCAACCAGAAATTATATTATGTAATGCCGAAAGCGATAGGCATACCGACCACGGTAAAGGAGCTGATTTAGTAAGCGAAGCAGCTTTTTTAAGTGGATTGATAAAAATTGAAACCTATCACAATGGTGTAAAACAAGAAGCTTGGCGCCCCAAACAAATTTACCATTATATTCAAGATAGGTTAATGAAACCAGATATTGTGGTAGATATTACTCCTTATTTCGACAAAAAAATGGAGTCAATAAAAGCTTTCAGTAGTCAATTTTACGACCCCAATAACACGGAACCTGAAACACCAATTTCAAGTTTAGATTTTATGAAATATGTAGAAGGTCGCGCGCGCGAATTTGGTAGATTAATCAATGTTACATTTGGCGAGGGTTACACAGTAAAGCGCCCAATTGGTTCTACTAATTTAATGGATCAATTATAATTGCTGTTGAGCCATCAGTTTCCATATCAACTTACCATTTCGTTAGTAGTTTACCATAGTAAGCCTGATGATTTATTGCCATTAATCAATAGTATTAAACAAATAAAGGTACCTGTAAAATTGATAGTTAGCGATAATTCGGAAACCAATCAATTACAGCTTTTTGTGGAAGAAAATAATGGCCATTATATATTTAACAATGCCAATTTAGGATACGGAAAAGCGCATAACAAAGCCATTCAATTTGCTCAAAATTTAGCACCTTATCATTTGGTAGTAAATCCTGATGTGGTTATCAATAAAGATTGTATTGAAAATGCCATTGCGTATTTAAATCAAAATCCAAACACGGGTTTATTGATGCCAAAAGTATTGTATCCTGATGGACAAATTCAGCATTTATGTAAGCTTTTACCCACGCCATTCGATTTAATTTTTAGGCGTTTTGTACCCAAAACTTTAGCGCAATTATTTAAAAACAAATTGAAGCAATACGAGTTAAAAAACAAAGATTACCATAAACCCATGCATTTAAATAACCTTTCGGGTTGTTTTATGCTTATACCTCACCAAGTTTTTAAGCAAGTAGGTTTGTTTGACGAAAATTTTTTTATGTACCTTGAAGATACCGACTTAAGCAGGCGAATCAGCAATAAGTTTGATGCCATTTATTTACCTTCGGTTTCAATAATTCATAACTACGAAAAGGGATCGTATAAAAGCAAAAAACTGCTGCTGTATCATGTAAAATCGGCTATTTACTATTTTGGTAAATGGGGTTGGTTTTTTGACAAAGATAGACTTGTAAAAAATAAAAAAGTATTACATCAAACCCAAGTTTAGTTTTTAAATGCATATTGATTACGTAAAAATTATTGATAGAGCTAAAAAAAATAAAAACGAAAACAAAAAGTTTTTAGAAAAACTAAAAAAATTAGCTCCTAAAGATTTAGATCAAACCACCAATCAATTGCATGACGATGCTTTTGATGAAATTGATTGCTTGGAATGTGCCAACTGCTGTGCATCTACTGGACCCTTGCTGTTAAATAAAGACATTGATAGATTGGCTAAAAGTTTAAAACAAAAGCCAAGTATTTTTGCCGAAAATTATTTGCGTATAGATGAAGACAATGACTATGTATTTAAACAAATGCCTTGTCCGTTTTTAGGTACTGATAAATACTGTTCGGTTTATAGCGATAGACCAAATGCTTGCCGCGAGTTTCCACATACCCAACAACGAAATATTTTACAAAAACTAAAAATCACCCAACTAAATACCACCATCTGTCCTGCAGTAGCCATGGTAGTGGATGGTTTGAAAGAAAAGTATAAAGTGTAGCTATTCGTTATCATGAGTCCAATAGTAATCTAATCGAATACTATCGGACTCAAGTTATATTTGAAAAGCGAATATCTCATGAATAAATTTACTTCTACAAACTTGTAATAAGCTATCAGTGGAATTCAAAACTTGCCTTAATTCCGAGAATAAAGCAATTTTAAGATTTTTCTAAACCAATAACTTAGCTTTCTCAATTGCAGCTTGTAAACCGTTTACATCATTTCCGCCAGCAGTAGCATAAAATGGTTGGCCTCCGCCACCTCCTTTTATTTCTTTTGCCAATTCTTTGATAATGTTACCTGCATTTAAACCTTTTTCTTTTACCAAGTTATCGCTGATAATTACACTCAACATTGGTTTTTCGTTTAACAAGCAACCCAATACACAGAACAAATTCTCCACTTCGTTTTTTAGTTGGAAAGAAAGGTTTTTCAATTGCTCTGCATTTGAAATGGTGATTAGTAGAATAAGTTGATTGGTTGATTCTTTTGATACGATTTTCCCTTTCAATTCATTCTTTAAAGCAACTGTTTTTTCATTTTCAAAAACTTCTAACTTCTTCAACAAATCTGCTTTTTCAGTCATTAATTGCTCCACAGATTTTACAATATCTTTTGAGTTTAATGTTTTACTTAAGCTATCAACTGTTAACTGCCAACTGTCAACCAATTGTTGAGCTGCATCAGCTGTTATGGCTTCAATCCTTCGTACACCTGCAGCTACCGCAGCTTCACTTACTATTTTAAATAAACCAATTTGGCCAGTAGCTCTTACGTGCGTTCCTCCGCAAAGTTCGCGGCTGTATTTATCATCAAAAGTAATTACACGCACTGAATCGCCATATTTTTCGCCAAAAAGCATCATGGCTCCCATTGTTTGAGCTTCTTCAATAGGTACATTTCTGCGTTCATCTAAACTGATGTTTTCGCGTATTTTTTGGTTTACAATTTGTTCTACTTGTGCAATTTCTTCTTTGGTCATAGCCGAGAAATGCGAGAAGTCAAAACGCAAATTAGCGTTATTTACCAAACTACCTTTTTGTGCCACATGCGTGCCCAAAACTTGACGCAATGCAGCGTGTAATAAATGCGTAGCTGAGTGGTTATTTTCAGTTAGTTTACGTTTAGTTGTATCAACCGAAGCGGTAAATAGGGCTTCCACATTTTCGGGTAACGATTCAGTAAAATGAATGATTAAATTGTTTTCCTTTTTAGTATCAACAATGGCAATTTTTTCGTTGGCATTGCTAATAAAACCTGTATCTCCAATTTGCCCTCCACCTTCAGGATAAAAAGGCGTTTGGTTAAATACCAATTGATAACTTTCTTTTCCTTTGGCTTTTACTTTGCGGTATCTTATAATTTGAATTTCAGCTTCGGTTTGGTCGTAACCAAGGAAAATGGTTTGGGTTTGTTGCAAAGACGTTGCATGCAACGTCTCTACCCAATCATCTGTTGTTAATTCGGTTGCTTTGCGTGAACGTGCTTTTTGTTTTTGAAGTTCTTCTTCAAAACCTTTTTCATCAATGCCCCAGCCGTGCTCATTTGCAAGTAATCTGGTTAAATCAATTGGGAATCCAAATGTATCATAAAGTTCAAAAACGAAATTTCCATTTAAGCTTTTACCTTCATTACTTTTTTTGTATTCTTCTGTAATGTCATGCTGTTGAGTAATCCAGCCTGTTGTAACTCCATTTGAATGAGTTGTTTTCTCAGATAATTCAATTTCAACCTTGTTTATCCCTATTGCAAGTGTTTTCAAGAAACTAACCTCTTCCTCTTGAATTACTTTAAATACAAAATCTTTTTGGGCATGCAATTCAGGGAAAACATTTTTAAAGCTATCAGCAATCAACAATGCCAATTGACACATGAATGGTTCTTTGATGCCCAAGAATTGGTATTGGTAACGTACAGCCCTGCGCAAAATTCTGCGTATTACATAACCTGCGCCATTGTTGCTTGGCAATTGTCCATCGGCAATAGCAAAGCTTATGGCACGAATATGATCGGCCATTACACGCATGGCAATGTCTTGTTTGCTATCGCTAAATTGGTATTTTACATTCGAGTGTTTTTCAATAAACTGAATGGTTGGCACAAATACATCGGTATCGTAATTACTGGTTTTACCTTCAATGGCGCGTACCAAACGTTCAAAACCCATTCCTGTATCTACATGTTGTGCAGGTAATTTTTCTAAACTGCCATCTGCCTTGCGGTTAAATTCCATGAACACATTGTTCCAAATTTCAATCACTTGTGGATCGTCATTATTTACCAAAGTTTTTCCATCTACCAAAGCACGTTCAGCATCAGGGCGTAAGTCAATATGAATTTCAGAGCAAGGACCACATGGACCTGTATCGCCCATTTCCCAAAAATTATCTTTTTTATTTCCGTTTAAAATTCGGTTTTCAGCAATCCAAAGTTTCCAATTATCAAAAGCCTCTTGGTCAAAGGCCAAACCTTCTTTTGCATCGCCTTCAAAAACGGTAACGTACAATCTATCTTTAGGTAATTTATAAACATCAACCAAAAGTTCCCAAGCCCATTCAATGGCTTCCTTTTTAAAGTAATCGCCAAAGCTCCAATTACCCAACATTTCAAACATGGTATGGTGGTAAGTATCTACACCCACTTCCTCTAAATCGTTATGCTTTCCACTTACACGCAAACATTTTTGTGTATCAACCACACGTTTGTACTTTGGAGTTTCATTACCCAAAAACCAATCTTTAAATTGGTTCATACCGGCATTGGTAAACATTAAGGTTGGGTCGTTTTTTACTACAATGGGTGCCGAAGGAACAATGGTATGGCCTTTTCCTTCAAAAAATTTTAAAAATTGGTTACGTATTTCTCCTGATGTCATGTGAGTTACAAAAATCTATGATGTAAATGCTAAAAAATTGGTTTAAATTAATATTTTCGCCTCTTGCTAATTTTAAAATATCAATAGCTGAAACAAGGTTTCAATATAAATATTTTTTATTCATAACTAAAAGCGTGGCAAAGATAAAATACTTTTACAATCCAAATAAACTCGACTTTGAAAAAGTTCGCACCAGTTTTACCACGGTAATTTGGCGCGTATTTGGCTTTTTATCAGCGTCATTGGTTTCTGGAGCCATTATGGTATTAGCGCTTTACAGTTTTATTGACTCGCCAAAAGAAAAAATTTTACAGCGAGAAAATAGACAATACAAAGATCAATTACGCAGATTACAAACTCGAGTAAACGAACTAAGTATGGTACTTGGCGAATTACAAGATAGAGATGCACAAATTTATAGAACCATTTTTGAGGCCGATCCTATCAGTTTTAAGCCCAAATTTAATCCTAACGATAGAAAATATAAACTAGCCGAAGGTTTTGACGATGCTGAGGTAATTAACGATTTAAACCACAAAGTTGAAAATATTACCAGTTTGGTTGCTATGCAATCAAAATCGTTTGACGAATTGAAAAAATTAGCAGATAGCAAACAAGAGTTTTTAGCTTCTATACCAGCCATTCAGCCTATTGCCAATAAAGATTTAAAACGTATCGCATCAGGTTTTGGTTATAGAATTCACCCTATTTATAAAACCACTAAATTCCACTCTGGAATTGATTTTACTGCACCAACCAGAACACCTGTGTATGCTACAGGCAATGGCATTGTTAGTTTCGCCAAATATGAAGGCAGAGGATATGGCAATCATATTGTAATTAATCATGGTTTTGGTTATAAAAGTTTGTATGGTCATTTAAGCAGCATCGAAGTTTATGAACGTCAAAAAGTAAAACGTGGAGAATTGATTGGTTATGTAGGAAATACAGGAACCTCAACTGCGCCTCATTTACATTATGAGGTAGAAAAAGGAACAAAAAAAGTAAATCCAATCAATTACTTCTTTAACGATATCAGCGAAGCCGATTACGAAGCTATTCGTGATATTTCGGCTCGTCCTACTCAATCATTTGATTAAGGAAATTACCTGATTTATTTTGCAACTGTCTTTAAATGTACTTTTTGCAAAACACTATGTGCGAAATTTATTTTAATAAAAAATGAAACTATTATTAGTTTTTTCAAAATAATTTACTTTATTTGTTATTAGATAAATTTTATAAACGGTATGAAAAACTTATTTTTAGCGTTGGTTTTTGTTACAATCGGCAAGGTTTTAATTGCCTCAGATTGCAACCTTCAGTTAAATTTTGCAGGTAAAAATAATATCTGGAAAACGTTAAACTATACTGTTTCTAATGGTGTAATTTATGTTGATGTAGATTCTGATATGGATAGCATCAAATTTCAAGTTGCAAAAAACAGTGAGTGCAATACCATTTTTGAAATAAATGGTTATTCTTTAAATGAAGGATTTGTAGATTTAACGAAAAAAGGAGGTGAAATAAAAGTAAACTCTACTGGTGGATTGCATAAAATATTAGTTGTTGGTCCGAATAACAGCGATTGGTATAAAATTTTTGTTAGGGTTACTAAACCAACCAGTGTTTCAAATGTATTATCAAGCAACAATTTAAGTATTTATCCAAATCCTGCAACCACTAATTTTTTTGTAGAAAATGCTACTCAAGTTGAAACAGTTAAAATACACGATATTACTGGTGCTGTAGTATTATTAGTTGAAAATACTTTTAGAAAAGATGTATTGGATATTGATATAGCTAAGTTACCTGCAGGTCAATATTTCATAGCATTTCATAACGACAAAACTAAGGTTACGAAAAAAATAGTGAAGCTATAAATAGAAACTTGAACTCATAAAAAAAGCGCTGAATTTAATAATTCAGCGCTTTTTTTTATTTTAGGGAATTTAAAGGATAGACACGTAGGTCTGCCCAACAAGTCTGCTCCAACAGTTATCTTTTAAGAGGCTTCTTCAATTTTTACTTTAATTTTCTTTAGCTTTTCGTTTTTAACTTTAGCCAATACATCGCGCACTTTTTTACGATTGATAGCAACGTAAGATGAATGGTCTAAAATGGTAATTAAACCTAAATCTTCGGTGGTTAAATCGCCTTTTTTCATAAACAAACCTGCTATATCGCCTTTGCTAATTTTATCTTTTTTGCCTGCACTTATGTAAATACATTCAAAAGTGGGTGGTGCAGGTAATTTCATTTCTTCAGGAAGCGAAATTTCCTTAAAATCTTTCTTATGCATATAAATTGGCAAAGTTTCGTCTTCGGCCAAAATTAAATAAGCTTCTCCATCGGCATGCATGCGCGCTGTGCGCCCATTTCTGTGAATAAATTCTTCTAAATGAACTGGCATTTGGTAATGAACTACATGTTTAATTTCTGGAATATCTAATCCACGAGCGGCCAAATCTGTTGCAATTAACACATTACAAGCACCACCTCTAAATTTAATTAAATTCTTTTCACGGTCAATTTGTTCTAAATCACCATGAAATACGCCATGAGCAAAACGGTATTTATCAAGCACACCACTAATTCTATTCACTGCATCTTTATGGTTACAAAATACCAAACAAACCTCTTGGTTAAACCCTGCAATTAAGCGCATTAAGGTTTCTACTTTTTCGGTACTTTCGGTTTTTACTAAGTTTAACTTCAATTTCGATTCTGCTTCTTTATGCTGAAAATCTAAAGTTTCTACACTTAAAAAAGGTAAAAACTTAGGCAATTCATCAAGCCTAGTGGCCGAAGTTAAAATATGGCTTTGGTTTTTATTAAGCGAAAAGAAAATGGTTTTTAACTGTTCCTGAAAACCCATTTGTAAGGATTTATCAAACTCATCTAAAACCACATAATGAATGGTTGAAGGGTCGAACGAGTGGCGTTCAATATGATCGGCCAAACGACCGGGTGTTCCAATTATTACCGCTGGCGCTTCGCTCAAACTATTTTGTTCAATTTTAAACGAATGACCTCCATAACAGCAAGTTGCTTTAAAGTTGGTCTTCATATTTTTAAAAACTGTTTCTATTTGAATAGCTAACTCGCGCGAAGGAGTAACAATTAAAGCTTGAACCCCTTTTTTATCGGCTTGTAAAGTATTAAGCACTGGAATTAAAAACGACAGTGTTTTGCCAGAACCTGTGGGCGCTATAATCATTAAATTTTTACTAGTTCCTGCTTTTTCTAAAACTGCTAATTGCATATCGTTAAAACTTTCGATAGAAAGATTAGCCAATGTTTTAGCATGAATTGCATTAAAATTATTTTGCATGGTGCAAAGGTAAGCTAAATAAAAGTTGATTGTAGTATAATCCTCATTTCGGCTTAATAAATCAATTAAACTTTCCTAATATTTGGATTTAGGAAAATGGTAAACAATTCAATTAATACTTAGTTCACTAGTTTTTATTTACCATTTTTATAAAAATATCTTCCATACTAGCAATTTGTGGCATAAACGAAATCAGTTCTAATTGGGTATTTAAAGCATGAATGGTATCTTGTTTAGATCCAATTATCTTAATAACAGCCTCATTTTGATGTTGGCTAATTATTTCATAATTGCTTGATGCCTCCAAGTTTCCATTGAACTGGATGCTATATTCGTCTAAACTAAAACTTTGTTTGATGGCAGTCTTGTTGCCACTCAAAACCACTTCACTTTTATTAATCATGGCTATATCGTCACAAAGTTTTTCTACGGTATCCATTCTGTGAGTTGAAAAAATAATTGTACTTCCTTCGTCTCTAAGCTTAAGAATTTCTTCCACAAGTAATTGTGCATTTTGTGGGTCAAAGCCACTAAAAGGCTCGTCTAAAATAATGAGCTTTGGATGGTGTAATATACTGGCAATAAATTGCACTTTTTGCTGCATTCCTTTCGATAATTCTTCTACTTTTTTATTCAGCCAGTCTTTTATTTCAAATTTATTTACCCAATATTTAACTCTTTTTTTAGCATCCGCCTTACTTAATCCTTTTAATTCTGCAAAATAAAGCAACTGTTCGCCTATTAGCATTTTTTTATAAAGGCCTCTTTCTTCAGGTAAGTAGCCTATTTGATAAATATGTTTTTCTTGTAATTTTTCACCATCAAAAATGATGGTACCTGAATCGGCTTGGGTAATTTGAGTAAGAATTCTGATTAAACTCGTTTTACCAGCGCCATTAGGGCCGAGTAGTCCAAAAATACTTTGCTTGGGAATATTTATACTCACATTTTTAAGCGCTTGATGATTGGCGTAGCTTTTGTTTAAATTACTTACTTCAATTAACATGTTTTATAATTTTAGATTTCAAATAAAGTCATTCCATTGATAAAATGTTTGGTAATTTTTATAAGTGGAATATTTTGGGTTTTATTTTAAAACAGAAACAATTTAAATAACTATTTTGCAACCCTAAATTATTAGAGAATTTGAACTTCGAAATTATAACTAAATATTTCCCCGATTTAACTGAGTTACAAATCAACCAATTCAAACAATTGTATGATTTATATGTAGATTGGAATAGTAAAATTAATGTGGTGTCGCGTAAAGACATTGAATCCCTTTATGAAAAGCATGTTTTGCATAGTTTAGCAATAGCTAAATACGTGCAATTTGAAAATGGTACCAAAGTGCTTGATATAGGTACAGGTGGCGGATTTCCTGGTATTCCGCTGGCCATTATGTTTCCTAATACAGAATTTACTTTATGCGACTCAATTGGTAAAAAAATTAAAGTAGCTGAAGAAATTTCGAATGCTATTGGGTTAAAAAATACTGATTTTGTGGTGGGTCGAGTTGAAAATTTAAAAGAAGAATTTCATTTTATTGTGAGTAGGGCAGTAGCTCCAATGGAATCGCTTTATCGTTGGACACAAGATTATATTGATGACAACTGTTTTAACGCTAAACTAAACGGTTATTTACTTTTAAAAGGTGGTGATTTAAAAGAGGAAATCAAAGAACTCAAACGATTGAATGCCAAGTTAAATGTACAAACAGCTGATTTGAATTCTTTTTTTGAAGGTGAGTTTTTTGAAACCAAACAACTGGTTTACATATTTAAACATTAACTATTGTTCTTGCAATAGTTAATGTAACTATTCTAACTCCACTTGCCAATGCATTATTTGTTTATCATCACTTCCTGTTAAAAGCTGTGTATCGTTAATCCAAAGTACTTTATTGATAGAAGTAACATGTGCTTCATTTCTTGCTTTATCTATTACTTTCAAAAGGTCAAATGTTTCAGCATCCCATATTTTAAGTGTTTTGTCCATGCTTACGGTTGCGAATAAATTGCCATTTGGATTAAACTGAATGGCATTGATATGTAAGTTATGAGCAGGAACATCCTTTATCAATTCATAGTTGTTTTCTGCATCATAAAACTTTAAAAATACATCGCGTCCTCCGCTTAATAAATGTTTATTTTTATTGCAATAACTCAAGGCAAAAACCGAGTTAACGTGATGGTTTAATGTTTGGATTAACTCAAAACTAGTTGCATTGTAAATTCTAATTGAGTGGTCAGAAAAACCAATAGCTATGTGATTTAATATTGGATTGATGGCAATTGTTCTAGCACTTTTATTACTGGCCTGAATGGTTTTTAAAAGTGTAAAATCTTCAACATTAAATACATTTATTTTACCATCACCACCTGTTGTTATAAAAGTATCATTAAAAAGTTTTATATCGTAAATGCCAAGTGTATGCGCTTCAATATTTTTAATTTCTTTATTTACGTTTAAATCAACTACATGCAAATTACCTTGAGCTGAGCCAATTAACAATTGCTTTTTCTTCTGAAGCAATAATAAACTATAAACTGGTCTTGGAACTTGACAAATCAGTTTTCCATCAACCTTATTTTCAAAATCCCACTCTACCACATAACCCTCGCCTGCACCAGAATAAAAACAATTTTCGTTAATTGATTTGGATAAAGAATAAATACAATCTTTATGTCCGCTATATTGATTTAGTTTGGTTATTTTTATTTTTTTGAGCATCTAAATAGCTATATTTTTAAAGTTCTTTAAGGTAATTATAAGTGGCTATTTGGCTTCTGTTTTTATCTTTACAATCGCTTTGTTGAAAATCGTTTTCGCCATGCTCATTTATTTTTCGAGCTTTGCAATTATCAGCTAATTGCATATTAATAATGGTTTTAATAGTTTGTCTAATTTCGGGATTGTAAATAGGAAAACCACATTCAATTCTATTGTTTAAGTTTCTACTCATCCAATCCGCACTGGCCAAATACATTTGTTCATTGCCATTATTTCCAAAAATATAAACACGTGAGTGCTCTAAAAATCTATCAATAATGCTTATTACCTCAATATTTTCGCTTAGCCCATTTACACGCGGAACTAACGAACAAACTCCACGAACAATTAATTGTATTTTCACTCCTGCACGGCTAGCATCATAAAGTTTTTTGATCACATCATTATCCACCAAACTATTCATTTTGGCAATGATGTATGCAGGTTTACCCGCTTTTTTATTGGCGGTTTCTGTATCAATCATCTCCAAAAACCTACGTTTCATATTGTCGGGAGCCACCAATAAATGTTTGTAAATTCCACGTTTTAAGTTTAAAAACAATTGGTCACTTATCATTTCTAACTCACTCGTTAGTCTTTCATCCTTGGTGAAAATGGCAAAATCACTGTATATTCTGCTTGTCATTCCGTTGTAATTCCCGGTAGAAAGATGAGCATATTTCACAGTGTGGTTATTCTCTTTTCTGTAAATTAAACAAAACTTGGTGTGAACTTTTTGTCCTGGTTTTCCAAAATGCACATGTGCACCAGCTTCTTGTAATTGATTGGTCCAATAAATGTTTGATTCTTCATCAAATCTTGCTTGTAACTCCATTAATACAATAACAATCTTTCCATTTTTTATAGCATTTATTAAAGCATTAACTACATTACTGTGCTTGGCTACTCGATAAAGTGTAATTTTAATGGTATGAACATTTGGGTCAATAGCTGCCTCTCGCAATAACCTAATTAAGTAATCAAATGATTGGTAAGGGTGATGTAATAAAACATCATGTTTGGCTATTACATCAAATAAATTTTTTGCTTTATCAAGTTCTTTAACACCAAGTGCAGGTAAATTTTCGTAGTAATCATCTGAACTACCTACTTTTGGAAAGTCCATAAAATCTTTAAAGTTATGGTACTTACCACCCGCAACCATGTTTACATTTTTTAGTTCTAGTTTTTTTGCAAATAGTTCAAGCATTTGTTTTGGCATGGCTGCATCATAAACAAATCTAGTTGGCACTCCTCGTGAACGTTGTTTTAAACTTTTTTGAATTTTATCAAGCAAAGTTACAGTATAATCTCTATCATCTGCATCTAATGTAAACTCAGCATCGCGGGTTATTTTAATAATATAGGCTTCGTAAGTATCGTAATCAAATTGTTGGAAAATTCGACTAAGGTTTAATTTTATAATGTCTTCAAGGCAAATAATAAAGTTCCCATTTTCATTAGTTGGTAATTGATAAAAACGATTTAAAATACCAACAGGAACTTCAATAATGGCGTGCTTTGGGTTTAAAATATTTTTACTGTCACTTAACCTAACAGCCAAGTATATCGATCGGTCTCTTAAGTGTGGAGTATGTCTCAAATCATCAATAATTATTGGAAAAAGTAAATTGATAATATTGGCTTTAAAATACTCTTTTACTTGTTGTTTTTGGTCGTCATTTATTTGATCATCATTTACCAAAAATATTTTTTTACTAGCTAAGCTAGGCAAAATACTGTTTTGATAATTTTTATTAAAACGGTCTTGTAATGTTTGAACTTTTAATTGAATGGCTTCCAAAATTTCGTCAGGACTATTTTGCACATCACTAATTGGTTTTTTGCCATTTACTCTTTGCACTCTTCTTAATTGTGCCACTCGCACCCTAAAAAATTCATCTAAGTTTGATGAAAAAATTGCTAAAAACTTTAGTCTTTCCATTAACGGGGTTGCCGGATTTTCGGCTTCCTGCAATACACGTTCGTTAAAGTATAGCCAACTAATTTCTCTGTCTTTAAATAAATAGCCTTTGTAAGATTTTATCATATAAAACTTTGATAAGTTTTGTTTAGTTCAAATAAACAATAATAATTGTTGGTTTTTTTACTATTATTTAAACAACAAAGAAACAAAAAAGGTTAAAATGTATAATAAACAAGATGTGATGATAATAATTTATTAATGTAGCTGCAAAAAAAAATCCTGCCCTATTATGGGCAGGATTTGATAATTATAGGCTTTTGGTAATATTTTATTATGCTTTTTCTTCTTTTAAGAAAGGAACGTTAATACTTAATAAGTAAAACGAACCAAATAATACTGTTGTATACAATACATCACCTTTAACCGAGTTTTTGAAAAAAGGAATTGCTCCAAAATAACTTTCTAGCACACCAGCAAATGTATGAGGGTATAATGTATTATCTGCAGTATAAACAAATACAAAATTGGTAATTAAGAAAAATAATATTGAACCTAATAACGATGAACCAATAATCGAAATAGGATTATTCTTATTGGTAACTAACATTCCAATTACACTAAATAATGCTGTTGCAATGTATACAGGAATCATTCCTGCACCATAAAATCCTATAAAAAAATCACTTATAAATAAAGCTAAAAGAGGCAATGCCACTGCCAAATATCTATTTGCTATAAATGCACCTGAAAACAAAGCTACTGCGCCCATTGGCGAAAAATTAGGAGCAAAAGGTAAAAAACGACTAGCTGCTGCTAAAGCTACTAAAGCTACAATGGTTATAAATTTTTTATTCATTTTTTAAAGTGCAATTATTAGTTTTAAAGTGTGCGAAAGTAAACCATATACTTAAAAAACAAAAACATAAATTTAGTATTTCATCCACAAGGTGTGTATTTTGAATTGATTGTAGTAATCAGCCGTTTAATTAGTAATTAAGCCATTGAGCAATTTTTGTTGTTTAATTGTTTAGTAAATTATTCATATTGCAAACAAATTATTTTAATACAAACATGAAAAAACACTTTTTACTAGCTGGATTAGCAATTAGTTTAGGATTAAACACCAACTTAATTGCCCAAACTCAGCCTGCAGCTACAACTGGAACAGTTTTGGTTGAAAAGGTTGATGCCAAACCAGGCGAATTAAAAATAGCTTACGAAAAATATAAGCTTCCTAATGGTTTAACGCTAATTATTCACGAAGATCATTCTGATCCTTTGGTTCACGTTGAGGTTACTTACCACGTAGGTTCTGCTCGTGAGGCAGCAGGAAAGTCAGGATTTGCCCATTTATTTGAGCACATGTTGTTTCAAGGGTCAGAGCATGTAAAAGATGAAGAACATTTTAAAATGGTGTCTGCTGCCGGTGGGCAAATGAATGGTAATACTACACGCGATAGGACTACCTATTTTGAAACTGTTCCTTCAAACTACTTGGAGCAAGCACTTTGGTTAGAATCTGATAGAATGGGTTTCTTACTAGACTCATTAACTAGCAAAAAATTTGAAGTTCAACGCTCAACAGTAAAAAATGAAAAAGGTCAAAACGTAGATAACGTACCTTACGGTAAAGTAAGCGAAATTCGTGACCAAAATATGTATCCAATGGAACATCCATACAGCTGGCCAGTTATTGGTTATTTGCGCGATTTGGATAATGCTACCATTGATGACGTGAAAAATTTCTTTATGCGTTGGTATGCACCTAATAATGCTTCATTAATTATCAGTGGTGATGTTAATCCACAAGAAGCAATTAAATTGGTAGAAAAATATTTTGGCCCAATTCCAAAAGGACCTGAAGTACGCAAACAGCGTGTTGAACCATTCAGATTAGCGGATAATAAATATGTTAACTACCCTGATAAAGTATTTTTCCCTTTAAATGAATATACTTGGCCTACAGTAGCTCAATATCATCCTGATGAGCCTGCATTGGATTTTTTAGGTGGAATATTGAGTCAAGGAAAAAATTCTATTTTCTACCGTAATTTCGAAAAACCAGAAAAAGTAGCTCAAGCAATTTCTTATAACTCTGGTTCAGAATTAGCAGGTGAATTTGTAGTTGATTTATATACTTTCCCGGGTAGTGAAGACAATGAAGAAAAATTATTGATGGAAACTTTTTCTGAATTTAATGCTAAAGGTGTTACAGACGAAGAAATTACTGCTGCCTACGCACAAATTGAAAACTCTTTAATCGGAGCAATGGAAAGTGTTCAAGGTCGTTCTTCATTACTTATGTTTTTCCAATATATTCACTACGGTAAATCATATAATTTAACCGAAGAATTGGCGCGTTACAAAAAAGTAACTAAAGAAGATGTAATGCGTGTGTTTAGAAAATACATTTATAATGTGAATTCAAAAACTAGCCAAAACTTTGTAAAAGTACGCGTGTTCCCTAAAGATTTAAATGCTGCCAATAAACAAGAGTATGTACACAAGGATCCTGAAATGGAAAAAGGTAGTAACGATTTGGAGTATAAAGGATTAAGTTATAACAAACCAAAAGATAATTTTGATAGAAGTATACATCCAGCACCAACACCTGCTAAAAATGTAACAGTGCCAACTTATTGGCAAACTACTTTACCTAACGGAATTAAGATTATTGGTACTCGCTCTACTGAAACTCCTAATATAGATATTACTATAAAAATGAAAGGTGGTAATATGGTATTAGAGCCAGGTAAAACTGGATTAGCTAGTTTAACTGCTAGTATGATGGGTGAGGCAACACAAAGTATGACTGGTGAGCAATTAGATGCGGCAACTAAAAAATTAGGTGGCGGATTCGGATTTAGTGCTGGTTTTGATGCCACATTCGCAAGCTTAGGTTGTCAAAAGAAAGATTTAGATGCTATGTTGAAAATTTTTGAAGATGCTTTATTGCACCCTAAATTTAATGCAGATGACTACAAACGTATCTCAAACCAAACCTATCAAAATGTTGAACAAAGTTTACAAAGCGCTTCATTTGCGGGTAACGTAGTTTTTGCAAGATTAATGTATGGTAAAAACTCTATTCAAGGAGTACCTGCAAGTGGAACTACCAAATCAATTAAAAGTTTCAGTATTAAAGATGTTCAAAATTATTACGACAAATATTATGCACCTGATTTTGCTACAGTAGTAGTTATTGGCGATTTAAGCCAAGAAGAAGTATTAACAAAATTAGGATTCTTAAAAAGTTGGGGCAAAAAAAATGTAGTATTACCTACATTACCTGCTCCTCCTGCTGTAGAACAAACTCAAATTTATTTAGTTGATAAATACAAAGCTCCTCAATCGCAAATATTTGTTGGAACTCCAGCATTACCATACGATTGGGAAGGTAAATTCTACAAATCAAACTTAATGAACTTTGTATTAGGTGGAAACTTTAATAGCCGTTTAAATTTAAATTTACGCGAAGACAAAGGTTTTACTTATGGTATTTACAGCCGTGTTAGTGGAAATGATTTTAATGGAATTTGGGCTACTTCAGCTGGTGTTCGTGCTAGTTCTACCGATAGTTCAGTTCGTGAAATTATTAAAGAAATAAAATTATTACGCGAAAATGGAATTGATGATGGAGAGTTAGCATTTATTAAATCATCAATTGGTCAGAGTGATGCTTTGAAATACGAATCTAATGGCGATAAAGCAGGATTTTTAAGTGGAATTGCTG
Organism: Bacteroidota bacterium; assembly: GCA_027491085.1. Classification (GTDB taxonomy): domain Bacteria; phylum Bacteroidota; class Bacteroidia; order UKL13-3; family UKL13-3; genus JAAFJM01. The sequence goes on along the minus strand of JAIXWW010000012.1, from coordinate 21,709 downwards.
ATAGAAACTTACCAGCAGATTACCAAGCTCGTCAAAAAGCTATTTTAAACGCTTTAACCAAAGATGAAGTAAAACAATTAGCTAACGAAATAATTAACCCTGATAAGTTAGTTATAGTAGTGGTAGGCGATAGAGATAAAGTAACTGAACCTTTGAAAAAATTAGGTTATAAAGTTACTGAGGTAAAAGCAAACGACTAATTAATTTATTGATTTAGAGATTTGGAAATTGATTGATTTCCGAATTTCTAAATTTTAAAAAGCCCTTTAAAACGTCAGTTTTAAAGGGCTTTTTTGATGAGTTAAAACAATCCACATTTTAACTAAAAATTGTGGGTATTTTATAGCTGTAAACAATCTAAAATAGCATATATTTGAATGTTATCGGTTTTTGTAATTATTAAATAACATTTATTATTAAATAATTATAAAACAGGTAGTTTTAAACAATATAAAATGGCAGAAGACAGAATTATACCCATTAACATTGAAGATGAAATGAAAACCGCTTACATCGATTATTCGATGTCGGTTATTGTTAGCCGCGCATTACCTGATGTGCGCGATGGATTAAAACCAGTACACCGCAGGGTTTTGTACGGAATGACCGATTTAGGTTTAGCCTCTAATCGTCCGCATAAAAAATCAGCGCGTATTGTGGGTGAGGTTTTAGGTAAATACCATCCACATGGTGATTCATCGGTTTACGATACCATGGTGCGTATGGCTCAAGATTGGAGTATGCGTTACACTTTAGTTGACGGACAAGGTAACTTTGGCTCGGTAGATGGAGATCCACCTGCTGCCATGCGTTATACTGAAGCACGTTTAAAGAAAATAGCTGAAGAGCTTCTAAATGATATTGAAAAAGATACGGTTGATTTTCGTCCTAACTTTGATGATAGTTTGCAAGAGCCAACTGTATTGCCAGCTAAAATTCCTCATTTATTAGTAAATGGTGCATCAGGAATTGCGGTAGGTATGGCCACTAACATGGCTCCTCATAATTTAACCGAGGCAATTAACGGTATTATAGCCTATATCGACAACAGGGAAATTACCATTCCTGAGTTAATGAAGTTTATTAAAGCACCTGATTTTCCTACAGGCGGTATTATTTACGGTTACGAAGGTGTTAAAGATGCTTTTGAAACTGGTCGTGGTAGAATTGTAATGCGTGCTAAAGCAGTTTTTGAAACCAGTAAAACGGGTAAAGACCAAATTGTTGTTAACGAAATTCCTTATCAAGTAAATAAATCAACTTTAATTAAACAAACTGCTGATTTAGTTAACGAAAAAGTAATTGAAGGCATTAGCGATGTGCGCGATGAGAGTGATAGAGATGGTATGCGCATTGTTTACGATTTAAAACGTGATGCAGTTCCAAATGTAGTTTTAAATAAATTATTTAAATTTACTCAATTACAAACTTCGTTCAGTGTAAACAATGTTTGCTTAGTTAAAGGCCGTCCTGAAATGCTAAACTTAAAAGGTTTAATTGAGCATTTTGTGGCACATAGACACGATGTGGTTGTTCGTAGAACACAATACGAATTAGCTGAAGCCGAAAAACGTGCACATATTTTAGAAGGTTTATTAATAGCCTTGGATCATTTAGACCAAGTTATTAAGTTAATTCGTGATTCGCAAACTCCTGATGAAGCTAAAAATGGTTTAATTGAAACATTTAAGCTTTCTGAAATTCAAGCAAAAGCTATCTTAGATATGCGTTTGCAACGTTTAACAGGACTTGAACGTGATAAAATAAAAGCTGAGTACGATGAGTTAATGAAAACCATTGCTTACTTAAACGAAATTTTGAATAACGAAACTTTACGTTACCAAATTATTAAAGATGAACTAGCTGAAATGCGCGATAAATATGGCGATGACAGACGTAGTGTAATTGAAATGGTGGGTAATGAAATGAGTATGGAAGATTTAATTCCAGATGAAGAAGTGGTAATTACTATTTCGCATTTGGGTTATGTTAAACGTACTTCGTTAAGTGAATACCGCACCCAAGCCCGCGGTGGACGAGGAAGTAGGGGAGTAGCTAAGAGACAAGAAGATTTTGTGGAGCACATTTTCATGGCTACTAACCACAATTATTTATTGTTATTTACCGAGCAAGGACGTTGTTTCTGGTTACGTGTTTACGAAATTCCAGAAGGCGAAAAAGCTACCAAAGGACGTGCTATTCAAAATTTAATTAATATTCCGGTTGACGATAAAGTAAAAGCATTCTTAAATGTGAAGAGCTTAAGCGATCCTGATTACATCAATCAAATGAATGTAATTATGGTTACTCAACAAGGTACTATTAAGAAAACAACTTTAGAGGCTTATAGTCGCCCAAGGGCAAATGGTATCAACTCAATGAATGTGCGCGAAGGCGATCATTTAGTAGAAGCCAGATTAACCAACGGTACTTGCGAAATTATTATAGCAAGTAGAGAAGGAAAAGCCATTCGTTTCAATGAAAGTACAGTTCGCCCAATGGGAAGAAGTGCTACTGGAGTAAGAGCTATTCGTTTAGCTGATGGTGATGAAGTTGTTGGAATGGTTTCTATTGAAGATCCTAAAGTAACCAATGTGTTAGTTGTTTCTGAAAATGGAATGGGTAAACGCAGCGAAGTAGAAGATTACCGTATTACTAACCGTGGTGGAAAAGGTGTAATGGCTATGAATGTTACCGATAAAACAGGTAAACTAGTTGCTATTAAAGATGTAGATGATACTATGGATGTTATGATTATTAACAAAAGCGGTATTACTATACGTTTAAGCATGAAAGATTTACGTGTATTAGGACGTGTAACGCAAGGTGTGCGCTTAATTAACATCGGAGATAAAGATGAAATAGCATCGGTAGCTAAAATTAACTACATACCTGGTGATGAAGAGGAGTTAGATGAAAATGGAAATCCAATTGTAACTGTAGAGTTAGATGAAAACGGAAATCCTTTAGCTGTTATTCCACCAAGCGAAGGTTCAGAGTTATTGAATACTATTATTGATAGAGCCATGGATGATGCAGTGATAAATCCAATATCTTCAGATGATCAATTAGAGAAAGAAGAAGATGAATTGGCTAAAGAGGAAGACGAAGATTTAGGTGATGATGTTCCTCCTGTAGAGTAATTAAATTAGCCTTTGGCAATAAAAAAAACCTCCAAGTGTAAAAACTTGGAGGTTTTTTATGGGGGAAAGTTTGGGTTAGTACTTATATTTTTAAATACCAAAATTCGTCATGCAGAAGGCATCTCCTTTCCATAAAAACCGTCCTTGAAAAAAGTATTCACTATCCTAAGTCAATTGCATTTGTAAAATGAAAGAATACTTTTGTTAAATAAAGCTGGAAAAGATCAGTGTTGTTTATAAAAAATTTGTAATGCTAAGTCACATAACCTATGAGATTATTTAAATTCATAAAAAATAAACTAAGGCTTGGTGCAGTGTTAAAACCCGTTGACCATCCACCGATTATTATTGACAGAACAAGTTGGACTGGTCAGGACTTTGAATTCTTAATTATAGGTGATATCAATTTATTTTCCGACTTTGATAAAATAATGACTCCAAACTCGATTGAATGGAGAAAGATAATAAAAAATGGTTGGCAGTACTACCAAGTTGGACAAGACGAATTCAGCTATTCATTCGAGGAACCAGGCATACAGATGACTTTCAATAAAGAAATTTCTTTTAGTAAAGCAAAAATAATTGGTGATGAAGTAATAAATAATATCAACGAAACAGGACAAAAGGCGGAACTATTAGTTTTAGACAAAAAACAAGTGTATGGCTTTGATTGAGAGATAAATATGAACGAATAACAACTTATTTTGTACTCGATTTATTTGCTCACCAATACAATTTGTGAAGTTGTTATGTACGTCACAACTTCTAATCTAGCACCAACCAATGGCAAAAACAAAAATAAATAGTCATTCCATAGGAATCTTCCTTGACTTAAACAATCGTTGAATTACATAAAATTTATTGTTGAATTCAATGGTATAAGGTAGGAAGGAAGATTCCTTCGGAATGACCCAATCTTGCCTATTATTGATGTTTTCACCAACCTTTTAGTCAAAATAAATTAAAACCTCCATGTGTAAAACCATCAACTATCCAATAATTATATATTAGTAAAAAAATACAAACCAATATTTAGCCAACTGTATCAAAAAGTTGATACAATTATTATACAAACAAATAGTTTTTGTTTAGAAAAAACCTTTAAAAATTAGTATGTATAATCTTATTTTCGTTTAGTTAAAATGGCAAAAAAAATTAAGGAAAATAAAATATTATTTGGTGATGTAAATGATTTTACTGAGCCTGATGAACAAAAAGAAAAACCAACTAAGAACCCTACTAAAGGTTCTTTAAAGTTGTTTTCATTTTTAAATGATGAACGTTTTTTAAAATCGTTGGGCATAACCATGATTTTATTTTCGTTGTTTTTATTGATTGCAGGTTTGTCGTTTTTGCTAACTTGGCAAGCCGACCAAAGCTTGGTTAAAACCATGACATTTGGTTTTTTTCAATTAGCCGATGAACAATCAGCGCAAAATGCATTGGGCATGTTAGGCGCTTGGCTTGGGTTTGTATTTTTTTACAAAGGATTTGGAATAGCCTCTTTTGCTTTTTGTTTAATTTTTACATCTATTGGTATTTATTTATTAACCAAACTTCAGCCTATACCTATTTTTAAAACGTTAAGGTATTCATTTTTTGCTGTTATTTGGCTTTCGTTGTTATTGGGTTTTGTATTTAATCAATCATATCAAATTTTAGGTGGTGTATTTGGCCATTTTGGAATAATTTATTTGCAAAATTTATTAGGAAGTATTGGTACCACTTTGTTTTTATTAGCTTATATTTTAGTTTTTGCAGTTGCAATATTTAATATAGAGTTTTATCACCCCGGTGTGAAGTTAAAATCGGAGCATATTTTTGAAAATGGTTTAGCTGCAAATCAATCTGAAAAGGAGGAAGAAAAATTAAAAACCAATATAGTTGAAGGTTCCATAACCTTGGCCGATAATTTAGATTTACCACCTCTAAATGAAGAGGATTTTATTATGGTGGAACGTCCAATGGAAGATTTAAAAACTTCGGTTATTGACGAGTTTCCAACTGATGAACAAGCTCCCGAAATTCCCGCATTTGTTGAACCTCCAATCATTGCAAAGCAGGTAGAACCTTTAGAACAACCTTTAAAAACCGATAGTGGTTTAATTTTAGAAGTAAAAGATTTACCTGAAGAAGAAGAGGAAGTTTTGCCAACTCATAAAAAACATTTTGGCATAGATGAAGCTTACGATCCAACTTTAGAATTTAGCGGTTACAAGTTTCCAACCATTGATTTATTAACCGATTATGGCGAAAATAAATCGAAAATGGATACCAATGAGTTGAGCGAAAAAACTCGGATGATTGAGGAAACGCTTAAAAATTATAGTATTGGAATTAAAAAAATATCAGCAACCGTTGGACCAACTGTTACTCTATACGAAATTATTCCGCAAGATGGAGTTAGAATTGCTAAAATTAAAAATTTAGAAGATGATATTGCCTTGAGTTTAGCTGCTTTAGGAATTAGGATTATTGCACCAATTCCTGGAAAAGGAACAATTGGTATTGAAGTGCCAAATTCTAATCCGGCTATGGTGCCCATGCGCAGTTTAATTTCATCGGCTAAGTTCATCAATTCTGATATGGATTTACCAATAGCTTTCGGAAAAACCATTTCTAATGAAGTGTTTGTAGCCGATTTAGCTAAAATGCCGCATTTATTAATGGCAGGTGCTACGGGTCAGGGTAAGTCGGTTGGTTTAAATGCCATTTTGGTTTCGTTATTGTATAAAAAACATCCATCTCAAATTAAGTTTGTATTGGTTGATCCTAAAAAGGTAGAGTTAAATATATACAAAACCATAGAACGCCATTTCTTAGCTAAAATTCCTGGTGATGCAGATGCAATTATTACTGATACTAAATTGGTGGTAAATACGCTGAATTCATTATGTAAAGAAATGGATGAGCGTTACGATTTACTGAAAGATGCACAAGTTAGGAACTTAAAAGAATACAATGCAAAATTTTTAAGTAGGCGTTTGGTTCCAACCGATAAATTAGCGCATCGTTTTTTACCTTATATAGTAGTAGTTATTGATGAGTTAGCTGATTTAATGATGACGGCAGGTAAAGAAGTAGAGTTACCAATTGCTCGCTTGGCTCAGTTAGCGCGTGCGATTGGAATTCACTTAATTTTAGCTACTCAACGTCCTTCGGTAAATATTATTACAGGTACCATTAAAGCCAATTTCCCTGCAAGATTAGCATTTAGGGTTTCGCAAAAAATTGACTCAAGAACTATTTTAGATGCAAATGGTGCCGATCAATTAATTGGTAAAGGTGATATGTTATTTAGCAATGGTAATGATTTGGTTCGTATTCAATGTGCATTTGTTGATACACCTGAAGTGGAAAGAATTGCAGATTTTATTGGTAGTCAAAATGGAAATGAACCATACTTATTACCTTTATACAGCGTGGAAGGCGAAGATTTTGGTGGAGGTGAAATGTTTGATAGCAAAGATAAAGATGAACTTTTTAATGAAGCAGCTCACTTAATCGTTTCAAGTCAACAAGGGTCAACTTCATTATTACAACGTAAACTAAACTTAGGCTATAACCGTGCAGGAAGATTGATTGATCAATTAGAAAAGGCAGGTATTGTGGGTCCGTTTAAAGGCAGTAAAGCCCGCGAGGTTTTAATTGTTGATATTATTGAATTAGAGGAAAGATTGAAACATTTATAAAATAAAAAATATTTGATGCAAGAAAGTAAAACAATTGTTTCTATTAATCCATTGCAAGATGTAGTTTTGGTAAACAAACCTTTAGGATGGACCAGTTTTCAGGTAGTTAATAAATTAAGGTATGCCATTACCAAGTTTCATATTGAAACTTTAAAAGCCAATAATGTGGGCAAAAAGAAAATAAAAGTAGGTCATGCCGGTACCTTAGATCCATTGGCTACCGGCTTATTAATTATTTGTATTGGAAAAGAAACCAAAAATATTGACCAATACATGGCTACTGAAAAGGAATATACAGGCAGCATATTTTTAGGAGCAACCACACCCAGTTACGATAAAGAAACGGAAATAAGCGAAACCTTTGATATTAGCGGAATTAACAATGAAATGATTGAAGCTACAGCTAAAAGTTTTGTTGGTGAACAAATGCAATTACCTCCCGTATTTTCAGCCATAAAAAAAGATGGACAAAGAGCGTATGATGCAGCAAGAAAAGGTCAGGAAATAGAATTAAATCCAAGGCCAATTACCATTCATAACTTTGAGATTACAGCTATTGAATTGCCTTTGGTTTATTTTAAAATAAATTGCAGTAAAGGAACTTATATTCGTAGTATTGCTTACGATTTTGGTAAAAAACTAAATAATGGTGCACATTTAAATTCCCTTTGCCGAACCGCAAGCGGAGATCACAATTTACAAAATTCAGTCACCATCGAAGAATTTCTGGCTACTGGCAGCTAGCTGCTGGCAAAAAAAACAAACAACTATAAACTTTAAACAAACATGAAATTATATTCAATAGAAACAGGGAGATTTAAATTAGACGGAGGAGCCATGTTTGGCGTTGTTCCTAAATCAATTTGGAATAAACTAAACCCTGCCGATGAAAACAATATGATTAGCTTAGCCATGCGCTGCTTGTTAATTGAAGATGGGAACAGGCTTATGTTAATTGATAATGGAATGGGCAATAAACAAGATGATAAATTCTTTGGTCATTATTATATGCATGGCGATTTTACTTTAGAAAAATCGTTAGCTGCTCACGGTTTTAGTGTAAACGATATTACCGATATGGTGTTAACACACCTACATTTTGACCATTGTGGTGGAAGCATCAAATGGAATAATGATGGAACCAAATACGAAACTACTTTTAAAAATGCCACTTATTGGATTGCTGATGCACATTGGCAAGAAGCCATTGCTCCAAATCCGCGCGAAAAAGCCAGTTTTTTAAAGGAAAATATTTTGCCAATTGAAGAAAGCGGTCAATTAAAGTTACTTAATGCAGGCGAAAAATTCCATACTGACATTGACTTACTTTATACCATTGGCCATACCAATAATATGATGCATCCAATTGTGCCATATAAAGATACTAAACTGATTTATCTAGCCGATGTAATTCCAACCATGGCGCATATACCAACACCTTATGTAATGGGTTATGATGTTCGTCCGTTAGATACCATGAAAGAAAAAGTTTCCATACTAAATACCGCTGCTGAAAACAATTATTTACTATATTTTGAACACGATCCATTTAACGAAATGTGCTCGGTACATCAAACCGAAAAAGGGGTGGGGGTAAATGAAATTTTGAAACTGTAGTTCTTAGTTTTTTCACGCCTGGCGTGATTCAGTGCTTAGTCATCCCTCAAAAACTAAGTTATATTTTTCTGCTTTCTTTTTCCTTAGATGAAAAAGAAACAAAAAATCAAGGCAAAAAAATGCTTCCACGCACAAGGCTTGGGCTGGCCCGCTTTTTTGCCGACCCAACGCACATCGTTAATGGAATAAAATTCCTAGTCCATAAATTATATCATTAACGAAAACAGTTTAAATAACATAAATGCACTTAGTCTGAAAGCTTTCGGACTAAATGTTTTTCTATTAAAATAAAATGCTTAATTAAACAACATTGAATTATTAATCAAAAACCATAATTCACATCTCACATCTTACATTTCACATATCACACCTCACACCTCACAAATCACAATTCACAACTCAAAAATCAACTTGCTTTTTTCAAGTATTGATTAGCTTTGGTTTTGTAATATGGTTTTAGTTCGGAAGGAACAGTTTTTAAAATTTCAGCTTCCTTGTTCTTTTTATCAATATAATTATTAAAAACAGGCGGTGGTGCATTACGGACTTTTTCTTTGCTTTGTTCGGCCTCGCGTTTTTTATCTTGCTCTTGTTTCTTTTCAGCCTTTTCGCTTTCTAACAAACGCGTTAAAATATCTTGCTGTCTATTTATAGTTTCTTGAGTCAATCTTTTATTAAACAATTCTTTTTCGGTTTGTTCCATTTGTTTTTGCATTTCTTGCAATTTGCCACTGCCTCCCAAACCTTCTTTTTCTTTAGCATCCATTTGACTTAACATTTTTTGCAATTGTTGTCTAATTGCCATTTGTTGCGCAGCCATTCTAGCAAAACCTTCACTTCCCATTCCTTGTCCTTCACCAGGTTTTTGTCCCGGTTTATTGCCTTTATCATTGCCATTTTTATTCATGCCTTCGCGCAATTGTTTGTTCAACTCTTCTTGCATTTTTTTAAGTTGACTCATGCTTTTTTTGCCACTGCCTTCTCCTTTTCCCTTACCTTGGCCTTTGCCTTTTTTCTTTCCGCTTTTTTCGCCTTTTCCTTCTTGTTCTTTTCCTTCCTGTTCTTGTTGCATTTGTTTTAACACATCACTCAGCATTACGGCTAAGTTGTTCATGTGGGTCATGGCAGTTTGTTGGCTTGTTCTAATTTGAGGAATATTACGCGTTCCAAAATTAGTAGTAGCTTTATCCATTTGGAAATTCATTTTGGTAACTTCTTTATCAATAAACGAACTGATTTCAGCTACACGTTTACTCAAGGCTGTTAAACTATCTTCAATAATTTTGGCATTTTCTTTTAAATTTCGTTGGTCTTGCCCCAATTGTACAAACTGCGGATTATAACCATTTATATCCTTAAACTTAACCATTAAAGCCTCTTGCTGTTTACTTAACTCCACTAAATTTTCAATAATTTCGCGCAAAGCATTGATGTCAATTTCGGCCTGTTCAGCTTCTTGATCACTTTTCTTTTGCTTTATTTTTTCAGCCATTTCCTTCATTTTTTCTGCAGCTTGTTTTTGTTTCTTTTTGGCTTGTTTTTGTTTGCCGCTTTTCAAATCCTCGCTGCTTTCTTGCATGTCTTTTTCTATGCTTTTTTCTTCCTCTTTGGTATCGGCTAGTTCTTGTTTATCTTCTAACTCATTGTTTTGTTTTTCAATGTCTTTCAGGTCTTTTTTTATTTCATCAAATTGTTTATTCAACTCATCTTGTTGCTTTTTTAAATCCTCTGAATTGCTGTTTTTATCATCGGTTTTTTGCTCCAAATCTTCTTGCTTTTTGGCTAAATCTTCCAAGTTTTTGGTAGCTTCATCCATTTTTTTCTCCAACTCCAATTCCTTGTACATTTCCAGCATTTTATCCAATTCCTTCTCCACATCCTTGTTATTCAACTGCATATTTTCCATTTGCTGTTTCAATTGATCTTTGTTTTGAAGTTTCATCATATCCTCCACTTTTTTAATCAATTGTTTCATTTCATCGTTCATCAACTCATTGTACATTTTTTCAATTTGTTGCTGTTTTTGCAAAATATTCTCTGCCTCTTTTTTGTACTCTTGCTCGCGCTGATTGTTCAACTTAAACTCTTTATTTAAGTCTTCAATTTTCTTTTGTAATTCTTGTTGTTGCTTTAAAATACTTTCTGCTTTGCGTTTTTCTTCCCAAGTTAATTCGCGCTTTTCAAGCATTTTTTGTTGCAATTGCTTCAAATCTTTTTGCAGTTCTTTGGCCTCTTTCAATGCATCTTCCATTTTATCCTTCATGGCTTCCGCATTTTTGCTGCTTTGTTCTTTCATTTCCTTATTGCTTGCGGCTTTAAAAACCACAGTTTTCGACTTGATGGATTTAGCACCAAATACACCATCATTATCCCAAAGTTCAAAATAATATTCCAATTCATCTCCAGGTTCCAAACCTGTTTCGCTTAAATTTATATAATAATTAAACCTAATTGGGTTTTGGGTTTTATCAATGGCAATAGGCTTTACCACTGTTTTATTGACCTTTTCTTTGTTTTCGCTATTAATAAAATGGTAGTTAAAAGTAAGTTTGGTTAATCCATAATCATCGCTGCCATCGCCAATAAAATAGATTTGTTTGCCAGTAACTGAATCACTTTTTTCATCAATACTAATGGTTGGATATGCATCGGGAATTACGGTTAAATTATAATTCATCGAATCGCCTTTGGCCTTGGTTAAATTGCTATTTTTTATAAAATAATTTTGGCTTAAAAACACTTTTTTATTAAACGAAAAATGTCCATCATCTTCCATTTTTGCTTCAGCAATTTTATTATCAAAACCTAACTCTATTTTACTGGTTTGTTTGCTAGTAAATAACCATGTTAACACAGTTCCCGCAGGTACAGTAAAATCCGTAGGATTATTCAATACCTCACTGCGTTTACCCACATAAACAGGATAAGTACATTTAACTTGATAACCTAAAATAATGGGTTTAGCCACCACATCTAATGTATAATCTTTACTGCTAAATTCATCGGCTTGTAAGTTAAAAACAGTGGTTTTTTGAATATTTTTAAAACTATAAGTAAAATGGGTTTTATCAGATTTTTGTAACTTATAACTATTGCCATCTATGGCTATAAAAACCTCATCAGGAATTTGCTTTCCACTTACTTTAACTTGTAAATCAAAATCGGTAAACTGTTCAGCATTTAAATCAGTATTTTCAATAGTAAAAGTAAAAGGTGCCACAGGCGCAAATGCAGTATTGTATTGCAAAATTCGTTTACCACCATCGCTTAAAATATCGGGTTTTACAAAACTAAGTAACACTATAATTGCCAAAGGCACCAAAGCAAATTTTAAATATTTTAGATTGGCTTTAAAATTAATAGCTTTTTGAAAAGGGACAGGATTTAACTGACTGGTTTTTTGCTCAATAGCTGCAATTAATAAGCTATTATCTACTTGGTTATTGGCTGTGTTTTTAAGTTGTAAAGTATTTAATAAACTATCGCTTACATTTGAGAAATGCGTTCCAATTATAAGCGATGCTTGTTCATAATTAATGGTTTTGCGTAATTTAAAAATACCTGCGATAGGTACTAATATATATTTTACCAAACAAAAAATAGTAAAAGCCAAAAAGGTAAAAAATATTACCGCCCTAATGGTGGAGTTATACCTACCAAAATACTCTAAAGTGGCAATTAATATATAGCTCGACACAAAGGCTGTTATAAAAAATATAGCCCCTTTTATCAATTGGTTTTTATAATACTTGCGTATAAACGCTTCTAATTTTTGAATTAATACTTCGTAATTGCTTTGCATATTTCAGTTGGAGCGAATTTAAACTTTAAAAGGTATTGATAAAGTAAAAAATTTTGAATGGTTGGGGTTGGAAACCTTTCCCGCAGTTGCCAAAGATTAACGCAGATTTTCCCGCATTCTGTCAGACCTTGATTTATTTGATTTAAATGATTAACATGATGTATCAAAAAAGTGCGGGAACAATTCCCCCTTGTGAAATAGCCTTTGTGCGCATGAAAAGGGGGTAAGGGGGATGTTTTCTAATGCTTGTTTATTGTAAGTTGATTGGTTGATTGGTTAATTGAGTTGATTAGGTTAATACAGTTAATAAGTTAAATTAGTTAACGAGCATTTCGAACTAAAAACTAAAAACTAATAAACTTTCCCGCAGATGTCGCAGATTAACGCAGATTTTCCCGCACATTATTTTCGCTACCATAACCCAAACTTAAAGCTAAATGGGACTGACACAATCCATAAAAACTAATTACTAAGTACTTCGAACTAAGAATTGAAAAATTAGAACTAATTGCATAAAAGGTTAATAAATTATATCCTTCGTTTGTAATAAAAGGTAAAAATTGAATTAATTTGTATGAAATAATAATTTTCATTAGAAAAGATAATTCAAGAACTTAAGGAAAAACTAATAGAGAAATTTACAAAAAAAATTAAAGAGTTAAATGCAATACGAAGTTTTCCAAAATATCAGTAAAATTATTGAAAGAGATAGTAAGGCAACAACTTATAAGTTTGCTCTTTTGCGAGGCGTAATTGATATTATTCAAGATAATTCTCCATACATTACCATTTCAAATGATAGAGTTCATTTTCCAATAGGTTTGCTAATTGAAAAATGGTTGATGTATTACTATCCAATATTGGAATCATCTATCAACATACCTCAAATCAATGGAGAAACTAATCTTGCTTTCGAAACTCAATTAAAGAAAATTATTACTGAATACCAAACCATTGGCGGTTTGTCAGCTTTTTATAATGATTTAAAAAACAAAGGAATTCCTAAAAATCTTCAAGCAGACTTTTTTGCACTAGCAAAAAAATTAAAAGTAACAATTACCACCATGCCAATGAAATATATTGGTCGTTCTATCAGCAATGATTACTATTCAATATTTCAATTTGAATCAGGTAATGCAAAAAGAAATACAACTGAAATTGATTTAGAGTTTTTAATAAATACCTCTGGTTCGTTTTCAATTCCCTTTGATTATTACGAGGCTTTTAAAGTTTTAGGCAGTTTTATAAATGGACAAGATGCTATTCTTTTTAAGTGGGCAGAGTTTTCTGTAAATGCTTCTGATAAAAAATTATCAATTGAAAAAGTGGTGAATGAAGTTTTGAAAAGCCCAATTACTGAAAGAGAAATAAAAGCTTCAAAAAAATTCTATGAAGATATTTTAGCAAAGCAAAAATTTGTTGAATGTGTTTGGACTGGAGAAAAAATTACAAGTTATGATGTTGACCATGTTATTCCTTTTGCCGTTTGGAAAAACAATGACTTGTGGAATCTGCTTCCATCAAGACCAAAAACCAATAATCAGAAACGAGATAAAATTCCTTCTTCTGCTTTTATTGAAAGTAGAAAAGCAGAAATTATTCATTATTGGGATTTGATAAATGAATATCAATCTCAAAGATTTCAAAAAGAAATAAGAGTTGCACTTTTAGGAAATAATTTAAATTCAGATTGGCAGCATGCTGCAATAAAACAACTAAAAAGCAGTTGTGATTATTTAATTGCTAATCGTGGTTATCAAGAATGGAAAATCTAAAGTTAAATCAATACAATCATTTAACGGCAAAAGAAAGAGAAACGCTTTCTTTTCCTGCAAAACTTTTATTGAACAAAAGTTTATTGGTAGGCAATGTGTTAGATTTTGGTTGTGGCTTTGGTAAAGATGTAGAGTTATTAAATTCAAAAGGAATAAATGTGGTTGGCTACGACAAACATTATTTCCCTAATTATCCAACAGAAAAGTTTGACACCATCATTTGTTTTTATGTCCTAAATGTATTGATGCAAGAAGAGCAGGCAAATGTATTGATGGAAATATCACAACTCTTAAAGCCAACTGGAAAAGCATATTTTGCAGTAAGAAGAGATTTGCAATACGAAGGTTTCAGAACCCACAAAATACATCAAAAACCAACTTATCAATGCAATGTAGTTTTGAATTACCAATCAATTTTCAAAAACGAAAATTGTGAAATATATGAATACCAGCATTTCAATCAAATAAGCAAAATAAATCATCTTGATTGCCCTTTTTGCAATCCTGATGCTGAAAGAGAATTGATATTAGAATCGGCAACCGCTTATGCCATATTCGATAAATTTCCTGTTAATAATGGTCATGCATTAATTATTCCCAAAAAACATTGCTCGGATTATTTTGAACTTTCGTTTAAAGAACAAGCTGCTTGTTGGTACATGCTCAACAAAGCAAAAGAAATTTTGACAAAACAATTTAATCCTGATGGATTCAATATTGGAATAAATATAAATGAAGCAGCAGGACAAACCGTTCCTCATGTTCACATCCATTTAATTCCAAGATACAAAGGTGATGTAACAGAACCAAGAGGTGGAGTAAGAGGAGTTATTCCTGAAAAACAGAAGTATTGATGATGATATTAAATATTAATACTGTATTTAGTTAGGAATTTCGAATATGGAGTTTTTTTTAATATTGTATCTGATTGTAGCCAAAGAAGTTCCTCTCCTGTATCTAAAAAAACGGGCTTTTTAGAATAGTTCCAAACCTTTTTTCTTCTTTTCCATTCGTAGTTTAAGTATTGGTTATTTTGATCAAGATATTCATTTTTATTGATAAAATTATCTATATATTGAACTGCCTTATTAACAATTGGTCTAAATAAATTTTCTTTAACTTTAGTTGGTGCTTCTCCAACAATATGTATGATTTTACCTTCTTGTATTTTTTGTGCCACTATATCAAATTGAGTATTGAAATGATATTTAAGTTCTTTGAGTTCTTGTTTGTAAAAACCCTCTTTCATTTCGCTTAAGATTTTATCTTTTTGGTTATTTAGAAGTGAAACAATTTCAGAAGGTATTTTGATAAAATCATTCATTGTTTCATTTAAAATTTCTTCTAGCATTGTATTAGCTTCCTCGCTTATTGATTGAATGGAAGTAGTTTTTATAACTGCATTTTCAGCATTCACTACCCAAATCAATTTATTATAAAACGATTCTCTTGAACGAAGTTCATCAAGAGAAATAGGTGAATTTTGGAATTCAATAACTAAGTCGTTATTTGGATTATAAATATCAGCAATGTGTTTTTCGTTACTAATGGTATCATACTTTATTGACTCGCGCCATTCCGCAGGAAACTTATTTTTCCAGTTCCTATGCCATTCAGTTTCAGGCTCCCACCAACTATCACAATGAGAATTTTTATGTGCCCAATGATGTACTCTGAAATTGCCACATTTAGCAATTAATTCTTCTTCACAACATTGACAAATGGCCCGTTGTTGGCGACTTGGTCTTACCCTTGTTCTTGTATTTACATCGAGTCCAAATTCCATTCGAACTTATTTAAGTATTTAAGTAATTAGATTTGTTTTCTGCAATGTATATAAAATTTATTTAATTATTAGTTCAATAATTTCATCAACATTTGTGTAGTCTTTTTTATTGGTATAATATGACTTTTCTAGTCTAAGTAAATAAAAATTTAGATTTCCTTTCTTTTCATCTTCTACAGCATTTGGCAGTATTTCAAGAGATATTTTATTATTTATTAGATGGAAGAGTTCGTCATTCGAATTTATATACGCTTCAAAACATCTGAAAACCTGTTCATCAATTCTGTGGAATTTACCGAATTTATAGTTTTTGGTATAAACAAATTTAAGTATGCCATATAAAAATTCCGATGTTTCTGTATAATTTATCTTTACAATATCATCTATTGGTAAACTATAATCATATGGAAGAGAATTTTTATTCAATAATCTGTTATATACAATTTTTAAACCTAGTTTATCTTTAAATTTCAATAATGCTTTAGAAATTTGAATCCAATTTTCTTCATTTAAATTAGTTTCTTCTCTGAGTTTATCAAGTGCTTTTACTGATTTTATCTTTGATAATATTTCTAATAATGTCCAATTCCATTCCTCTTTAAAATTCAAATTGTTTACTAAAGGAATTAAGTGGTTCGCGGCTCCTCCAATCTTAAGATAAACTTTTAAAGCATTTATTTTATCCCACTCATCTAAATTATTATTTTTGATTTCATCAATCAAAAACACTTTTCCCTCTTCAAAACTATACACTTCTATTAATTTAATATATCCTCGTAATAAATGCAAATTTTTATTCTTATTTTTAAAATAAGAAATTACTTTTCGTTTTACATCCTCATTCGATAATTGCTTAAATAGCTTTGATTCTTTATCTATTGCGCCTGTTATAAGTTCATTGAACCTCCCATAACTTAACATGTCAATCATTTTTTGCTTTGGAAAATCTATTTCAAGGCAAAAATAGAAATTAAATAAATACCATTCCATATATTGAAATGTATAACTACCATTATCATGGTATACTACTGAATTAATAAAATCCGCCTTGTGAATATTTTCATAACACCAGTTTTTCACCCATTCAATATGCTCAGCCAGAAGAAAATTGTTGTTTTTGTCCGTTATGAAGGCATATGTTTTTTCCAATTTAAACCAAATCCAACTATTTTCATTCAAAACATAAAATTCTAATAAGTCTTTCGTTACAAAATGTTCATCTGCTATTTGTCTGAAAGTGTTTATAACGATATTTTCTTCAAGTTCTTCCTCATTTTGTTTTGATTTTTTTATTTCCCAAAGCATGTCTTTATTTAACTGTTTACCATGTTTTGCAAATAATTCATCGGCTTTTCTTTCAAATTCTTTTTTATTAAAAAGAAGAAAAATATCTTCCTTTATTCTGTCAATTCTTTCTTTTTCGTAATCTCTTTGTGGCGGGTAAATGAATCTGTCATTAAGTGCTTTGTTTATTTCTGAATAAAAAATTTCAAACATCTCTTTATTGTATAATCCAATACCAGCCCTTAAAGTGTACATTGTATCGTCTTGAATCTTATTTAGTTTATAACTAGATATTATCAAGTCTATAGCATCTTTATCAACTAAATAACAAGAAGACCAAACACCATTTTTATTGTCTGAATCATCACTCAATAAAAGTTTAAATGCCTTCATTGTGGTATTTGTTCTTGTAAAATATGTTTTTAACAATGAAGTAGCGACATTTTCGTGACCCCTTGCTATTAGTTTAAACCAATCCACTACTATCCCAAATATTTCTTCATCATTTCCTATTTCAATTAAATTTTCAATGATTATTTCAGGTGTTTTATCCAATTTTTCAAATCGAAATTGCGTTCTATTTTTAGTAAAATAAGTTACTAATTCTATCAGTCCTTCTTTCGAAATTATTTTTCTAAAACATTTATTGAGTTTCTCATTTTCGTTATAAATTTGAGGTTCTTGGTCATGAACTTTTTCAGTTGATTCATTAACATATACTTCACTTTCTTTATATAATATGTTTGTTAATCGAATAAACCGAAGTGTTAATTCTTCCGAATTTGGGGCTTTTAGTATTAATTCAAAAAGACCACTTCTTTTATGAGAACTTTTTGATTTGCTGTATTGATCAATTATTTGATTTATAAATTTAACATCATTATATAGGCTTAATTTTGCAATTGTATTTAAGGTGTGATAAACTATATCATAATGATCTTCTCTTTTAAGTATTTGAATAAATAATTCAATTATTTTTTCTTCATAATCAAATGGATTCTTAATATTGGCAATCAGTTCAATACAATCAATTAAATTGTTTTTGTATTTTACAGTTTTTGTTTTTTCTAATAAAAAGTCGACAATTAACTTAGATCCTCCAGAAAAACGCATTAACTCCTCAAAACTAAAATCTTCTCCATACAAACTCAACCGCTTCTCAATTGAACTGTTGAGTATTGTTATAAAAATTTGCTCTCTAATATTACTATTAATACTTTCTACCTCTAGTAATATAAGGACTTTAGAGTCAATCTCTAAAAGCCACTTTAAAAGTGCTAGAAATTTGATTTTATCATTCTCTAAAATATTTAATAAATGTGTTAACGTATTAAGCCAATAAGGTTTTATTTTTTTATAGTCAGGTTTAAAGGTTATAAACTGCTTAATTTCTTCAAGCTTTAGTCTTGATAAATATTTGGCAGCCAAATACTCTTGAAAATTGTTATGTTCAAATTGTCTTCTATTTGAGTTTTCTAGGTCTTTTGTAACAATAAATGAATGATTTAAAAACCTAAGTATATTTGTATCATTTTCAATCTTTGATAACTCTTCTTCAGTAGTATAGTTTTTACCTACACATTGATTGAAAATGGCAATTTTTTCTGCAACTTTAAAAATATCAGTTTGAGCTAAATCGAATAGAGGAATCGTTTTTTCAAAATGTTTTTTATCTCTAGCTACTTTTAGTTCAATTATAAATTTAAGTACATCACTCGAAGAACTTGGAAGTAAATTGTTTTTACTAAAATATTTTACCAAATTTATCAAATAGAAAGGATTTTTCAGTAAATCAGCCTTCTTCTTTTTAGTTACCTCCTCAAAAAAATTCAGATAATCATTATTCAAATTTTCTTTGACATATTTAACAATATTGTAATAATTAATATCATTGAGATAAACACTTTTGAAGCCTTTAATTGACCCATTTTCCGTATCTGTTCCTGGAGTGTAAAAGTTATTTCTGCATGAAACTATTATTGTTGATTCTTGGTGTTTAGTTCCAAAATTTTGAATTCTCTTAAATACATCAAATATTATTGTAGCGTTTACTTCATCTAATCCATCTAAAATTATCAATAAATTTTCTTTAGGAATTTTTTCCCATTGATTACATTCAATTGAAAGGAAATCTTCAATACTTTGATTAATAATTGTATTTAAAGAAATTTTGATAGGATAAAAATCCTTTTCTGGATTACTAAAATAATGTGCTATATATTCAAGTTCATTAGATTTACCATAACCAGCAACGGACAATAAAACAAAGTGCTTTTGTTTTCCTAATTCAATTAGTTCAATAAATGTTCCTTCATTTGTTTCAGGTTCATTATAACTGTATTCACTATTAGCAATATTTTCTGGTGATAATATCTTATTGGCATAATAATTACTCGATTCGTCAAAATATATTCTATCGGTTATATAGCGTTTAATATAAAACTTTGTAAAAGGATAATTTTTTTTAAGTTTAGTATAATTTGATTCTTCCGAAGTATTAGATAATTGCTCTTTTGGGATAATTGTATTTGGTAAATCTAGATATTTATTTGCAATCCATAATAATTCATCGCAAGCTAATTGTTCCGAGAGTGCGTTTGCATCAATAATCTCAAGCGGTATAGAGTATTGTTCATCGACTTGTTTAATTATACTATGTCTTTTTGCAGTTGGAATATCCTCTCCACTAAAGAAATAAATTCTATTAGGTTTTTTACCCTGATGAATGATTGATTTTACATCACTAATAATTTTACCATTTTTTTTACCCGGATTTTTTTCTAAAGAACAAGCAAAAACGATCGTTTCATTTGTTAATGTAGCTGAATTCGTTTCATTTTCAGTAGTCTCTTTAATATAAGTAAAAAATGTTTCAAAATCTCTCCCTTGGTCTCCTCCAGCTTGCACTGGTCCAGTGGAAGGTAAAATGTTTTTACAAATGCGCGCATTTGCAAAATGCCTACAAATATGCTCAAAAGTAGAAGCTCCATTTTCTGCACCAAGGTTAGAAATGGAAAACCGTATTATTTTTTTTATGTCAACTTTTGTAGTCAATTATAAGACTAAGATTTATGGGTTACAATAATACAAAAAAATCCCACTGCTTCGCTTTGGGATTTTTTGTTTAAATATACATGCCAAAACGTTATTTTATTCATTGCATCATGATGTGTATTATATATTAACATTATTTTGTCCATTGCATTACGATGCGAGTTATATAATAACGTTATTTTATTCATTACATTACGATGTGAGTTATATAACAACGTTGTTTTATTCATTGCATTGCGATGCGAGCTATATATTAACATTATTTTATTCGTTGCAACATGATGCGAGTTATATCCTAATTTTTTTTATTTTTTACATACTAATTAAAATGGGCTATCGTTTATTGTTGAAATCAATTTCAAAAAAATATGATAAACAATCAATTAGAAAATCCCTTTGCCAACTCAAGGAGACCCAATGAAGAGTTTGGATTATTAGTATTAAGCCACTTGAAATTTTTGGAAGCTGCCAATAAAGATGGCCTTTACACTGATTTAATTAATTTATTAACTGTACCTTACCAAAACTTTAGGGATTGGCTAAGTAAGCAAGAAACTTCGAAAACGGCTAAAAAAGGCAAAACAATGTCGGTTAACGATGTATTGCAAGAAGTAGATTTATTTGTGGATGATTTGTACGATGAAGTATTTAGTTGGAAACGTAAAAAGCCGGAAGCATTCAATGCCTTGTTTCCGAATGGTAAAACTGAATATGCAGCACTCAATAAAACCAATGCCGAAACCATTTTGAAACGCTTAAGTGAGGCTTGCAATGCCAATAATGAATTGGATAAAACATTTAGAACCAAGGCACTTACATTGCATGATAGTTTTGTAAGTGTGCGCCAATCACAACTAGGTCAAAAAGGTGATGTAAAGGAAGGTAGCGAAGATGGCCGCAGTTTCCGGTATGCTTTGTCTATTCAAATGCATTTGGTACTGTTGGAATTGATTAAATTGAATATTACCGACACCGAAAAAGTTAAAACCTTTTACGATACGCAGTTTATTAATACTAAAGCTGCCAAAAAGAAAAAAACTGAAACTCCAGTGAAATAATAAATATAAAAGCTTCCAATTGGAAGCTTTTTTTTGCTTTGTATGCCATTAACTGAAATTATTTGATATAAGAATACCGCTGGAGTGTTACTTAGGAATGTTTTGGTATTTACCACTCACACCATTAGCTTTTGGGAAACTAATTAACTTAATCAAACTCCACTTATCGCTTGAGACTGCTTTCCCGCTTTGGCGGGACAGGCTATGCCTTGCAGTGACGTTTGTTGCTGGTGCTTAATTTGTTCGAAGTTTAAAGTTCGAAGTACTTAGTTGTTTAATACTTATCAACTCCATTAGCCTAATTAACCTTTTTCTCCTATCGCTTGAGACTGCTTCGTTCCTCGCAGTGACGATTGTTGTGGATTTCAAATCAACTCAATAAAAAGGAGCGGAAAAAGTGGTGTGGGTGGATGTCCACTAAATGCGCGAAATTTTAATTTTTCGGCCCGAGTGGCGTTGGGATGTGCGAAAGAAAAATTGAAATTTGGATTTAGTGGT
>JAIXWW010000016.1 GCA_027491085.1 Bacteroidota bacterium | reverse complement strand
GCCGAGCAAACCAAGGGTTGGTTAGAAACGTATAAACCAATTTTGCTCATATTTTTTTACATAACCTTGGTAACAGTTTTAATACAATTTACCAACCATCATTTTGATACAATGCAATGGATGCAACATTTTATGGCAGGTTTCTTTTTGGTGTTTTCGTTTTTCAAATTACTCAACCTAAAAGGTTTTGCCGAAAGTTATTTAATGTATGATGTCTTGGCAAGGCGAATTCCTATTTGGGCTTATGCTTATGCCTTTGTTGAGTTGGGTTTGGCAATTGCTTACACCATTAATTTCAATCCGTTTATTACAAACCTAACTACCTTAATTGTAATGAGTATCAGCATCATTGGTGTTTTACAAAGTGTATTGAACAAAAAGAAAATTCAATGTGCTTGTTTGGGTGCTGTTTTCAATTTGCCCATGAGTACCGTTACCATTATTGAAGATGCCTTAATGATTACAATGAGTGCCATTATGATAATCACAATGATTTAATCAAATGAAACTATTAAAATGGATATTCAGAAAACTATTTATAAAAAACTGCTGCCGATAGCATTATTACTATCAACAACTCAAATATTATATGCTCAAAAAACAGTTCGTTACGACCTTTCTGTAAAAGACACCATTGTAAATTTCACAGGAAAAGAAAAACGAGCCATTGCAGTAAATGGACAAATTCCAATGCCTACGCTAACTTTTACCGAAGGAGATACGGCTGAAATTTATGTTCATAATTTGCTACAAGAAGAAACTTCTTTGCATTGGCACGGACTGTTTTTACCCAATAAAGAAGATGGCGTTCCTAATCTTACCCAAATGCCAATTAAGCCAAACACTACCCATATTTACAAATTTCCAATTATACAAAATGGTACGCATTGGTATCATTCGCATTCAGGATTACAAGAACAAATAGGAATGTACGGCAACTTTGTAATGCTGAAAAAACCAGACGATAAAACATTCCGAAAAGGAATTGACGATTTGCCGACCGTTCCTATTGTTTTAAGCGAGTGGACTGATTACAAACCCGAAAACATACACCGAATGTTGCACAACGCAACTGACTGGTTCGCTATCAAAAAAAATGCAACTCAAAGCTATGCAGAAGCCATAAAAGCAGGACATTTTAAAACTAAACTTAAAAACGAATGGAAACGAATGTTGGCAATGGATGTAAGCGATGTTTACTATGACAAAGTTTTAATGAATGGCAACCCAATTTCTGAAATTAAAAACTTTGATGGAAAACAATTGAAAGCAGGCGACAAAGTTCGACTTCGTATTTCTAATGGTGGAGCATCCTCCTACTTTTGGCTTACTTATGCAGGTGGTAAAATTACAGTCGTTGCTAACGATGGAAACGATGTAGAACCAGTAGAAGTAGATAGATTAATTATTGCCGTATCTGAAACCTATGATGTAATTATTACTATTCCAGCAGATAATACAGCGTATGAATTTTTAGCCACAACCGAAGACCGCACAAAATCTGCATCATACTATTTTGGTAATGGCATCAAACAACTAAAATCACCACAGCCACGATTAAAATATTTTGAAGGAATGAAGATGATGAACGATATGATGAAAATGAATGGCGAACTTGACGATATGGGGATGAGTATGAGCCTCAATCAAATGGATATGAATGTGGTTATGTATCCAGAAATTACTGGCGAAAGCAAACCAAAACAAAGTGTTAACGACCCCAATCGTTACAATGCAAATGCTTTGGCTGATATTGTTACATTAAATTACGCAATGCTTAAATCGCCAACCAAAACTGAACTTCCCAAAGATGCACCAGTTAGAGAATTGCGTTTTGAACTTACTGGAAATATGAACCGCTATGTTTGGAGTTTGGATAATAAAGTGGTTTCTGAAACCGATAAAATATTGATTAAGAAAGGTGAAAATATAAGAATTGTTATTTACAACGGCTCAATGATGCGACACCCAATGCACTTGCACGGACACGACTTTCGTTTGCTGAACGGACAAGGGGAAAATGCACCATTAAAAAATATAGTGGACATTATGCCAATGGAAACCGATACATTAGAATTCAATGCAAATGTAGAAGGCGATTGGTTTTTTCATTGCCATATACTTTATCACATGATGAGCGGAATGGGAAGAGTTTTTACCTATGAAAACCAGGCCCCCAATCCATTAATTCCAAATCCTAAATTAGCACAACGCAAACTTTTTGCAGATGATAGAAAACCTCATTTTATGGCAGAAAATGACTTTGCTACAAACGGAAACGATGGTATGTTTATGCTACAAAATACACGTTGGAGCATTGGTTCAGAATGGCGTTTAGGTTACCATGACATACATGGCTATGAAACTGAAACTCACTTTGGACGGTACATTGGAAAAATGCAGTGGCTAATGCCATTTATTGGTTTTGACTGGCGTTATAGGAAATTAGGACACAATGAAGTTGAAAAAAATCTCTTTGGACAAACCAATACTAAAGACAACAGAACACAAATAAGTTTAGGTGTAAATTATACTTTACCAATGCTAATAATAGCACAAGCAGAAGTGTATCAAGACGGAAATATTCGCTTTCAGTTAATGCGAGAAGATATACCCATTACCAAACGACTTCGAGCAGGTTTTATGGTAAACACAGACAAAGAATTTATGGTTGATTTTCGTTACATTGTAAATAAAAATATGGGCGTAAGAACCCATTACGACAGCGACATGGGTTTTGGCATTGGACTAACTTTGAATTATTAACCCCAACGCAATTTGCAAGCACAATTAAAAACCGCACAACCCAGCACACGACCAAAGTTTTTAATAGAGCTTGCAAATCCGACCCAAAAGAAAAATTGTTTTTAAAAAATTTCCAACGCTTCAAAAATAAAAATCGCAACGCACAGCCGAGACTCAATGACACGACAACTCAACAAAGACAATGGTTTACAAGCACGGTGGACAGAACGCCAGCACCTAACAGCACCTACAAGAAATTGGCGGTTCAGTGCCTCGTATGACAGATTTGTGGTTAGTCAAACATTCGTTCTTCGTATGAACATTTGTGGTAAAAATCGCCAACTTCTTGTAGCAGCAAACCGTTAGTGGTAATGGTAGGACGACCCCAACCGACAATGACAGCAATGAAAAAAACGACATTCAAAATATCAAAAATGGACTGTCCATCCGAAGAACAAATGATACGGATGAAACTTGCCGACTTGACAAACATCAACTCGTTGGAGTTTGATATTACAAACAGACAATTGACCGTTTTTCACACTGACAACCACGACCAAATTTTTCAGCGACTTGAGAACTTAAAGTTTGACACATCGCTTATTGACAGCGTTTCGGCAGACAATTACACAGCAACAACGGACAACACAGACCGAGAGAGAAAATTGCTATGGCAAGTTTTAGCCATTAACTTTGTCTTTTTTGCTCTTGAACTATCGACAGGTTTTATTTCTAATTCAATGGGACTTGTGGCAGACAGTTTGGATATGCTTGCCGACAGCATCGTTTATGGACTTGCACTTTTTGCAGTTGGTGGAACAATAACACGAAAAAAGAACATCGCAAAATCAGCAGGTTATTTTCAATTAACACTTGCCGTTTTCGGTTTCATTGAAGTAATTAGACGATTTATTGGAACAGAAACAATTCCAGCATTTCAGACAATGATAATTATTTCAATTCTTGCACTTATCGGTAACGGACTTTGCTTGTATTTACTGCAAAAAAGCAAAAGTAAAGAAGCACATATGCAAGCGAGTATGATTTTCACATCCAATGACGTAATCGTAAATCTTGGTGTAATTATAGCAGGTGGACTTGTTTACTTGACAAACTCAAAATATCCTGACCTTATCGTTGGAACAATTGTGTTTTTCATAGTAGGACAAGGAGCATTTAAAATATTAAAACTTTCAAAATGACGAACGAACGAAAACCACTACCACTAACAAGGGTTTGGCAAAAGTGGGGCTCTAGTGCTAATTTGAACATTTGTAGTTTCTATAAACTTTTGTACTAAATTTGAACTTTAGTACTTTCTAAACCCCACCTTCGCCAAGCCCAAAAACGTTATGCGGCAGCTAAAAAGACACAGTTAAACAATAAAATAATAGTTATGAACAAATATTTATTACAAGGCAAATTGACAGCAAAAGATGGCCAAAGACAAGCCCTTGCTGAAATCTTAATCAAAGCTTCAAAACTTATGGCTACTGCAAAAGGTTGTCAATTGTATGCTGTCGCACTTGATGAAACAGATGCCAATTCTGTTTACATAACAGAAATCTGGGATAGCAATGAAGACCACGACAACTCACTAAAAGTTGAAGGTGTACGTGAACTAATTATGACAGCAATGCCTATTCTTGATGGTCAGCCGCAAAAAGGACAAGAACTTGAAATCATAAATTAATCCTATGAACATTAACAAGAAAGTTTCGGATTACTTTAACAATGCAACTGTAGAACAAATTGCTGTTCTTAATGAATTACGAAAACTCATTCACGACACAGTTGACAATGTTTCCGAAGAAATAAAGTGGAATATGCCAGTATTTAATAATGGTAAAGATTTTGCATATTTGAGATTTGCGAAAAAGCATATAACACTCGGCTTTTATAACATAGACAAAATCAAAGACACTGACAACTTATTAGAAGGAGATGGAAATACTTTGAAACATATAAAAATAAAAAAAGCAGACGACATAAAACCAAAAGTGATTGCAGAATGGTTGAAACAAATTACAAGTTGACAAATAAAAGAACCGCTAACACGGGTTTGGCAAAAGTGGCGGTTCAGTGCTCCGCAGACACATTCGTGGTTAATCATCCTGAAAGCTTTCGGGATGAGGGTGGATCGCTTTTTATTATCTAGCGTTTTTGGATACTTTTTGGGCAAATCAAAAAGTATGAAGATAAAAAATTTCAATGTAAGATAATTTATTCCTTTTGATTTTACCTCGTTTCCAAAAAAAAGCAAGAAACAGTTTTTAAATTGCTCAGAGGACAACAACCATGGATAGCACTCAAATTTCAATCATCTTCTACTTCACTGTAAAAAAATTACTTTATATCAAATTTGGTTTTTGTATTATTGAACATGAAAAAAATAGGTTTAGCTACGCTATTCAGTTTGCTATTATTGGTTCAAACTGCTTTTGGACAAGATAACAGAAATACTCAGTTTGATGTATTGAACTATTCCATTCACTTAAATATTCAAAACTTAAGCTTAAAAACCATTGGAGGCAATGCGGAAATTACTATTCAAGCATTACAAAATAATTTAAGTACAGCTTGGTTTGATTTAGCCATACTAAAAGTCGATTCCATTTTAATCAATAAAAATAAAACAAATTTTACGCAAAACGATTCACAAGTTTTTGTAAACCTAGGCACACCTGCCAATAAAAATGATATAGTTAAACTCAATATATTTTATAAAGGTATGCCAACCAAAGATGCTAGTTGGGGCGGATTTTATTTTACAGGTAATTACGCCTTTAATATGGGTGTTGGGTTTACTGTAAATCCGCATAATTATGGCCGTGCTTGGTTTCCATGTGTAGATAATTTTACAGATAGAAGCACTTACGATTTCCATATTACTACCGACAGTAATTACATGGCGGTTTGCAATGGAATACCACAGCCAACTACTATTAACAGCAATAATTCTTTAACTTGGCATTGGCAGTTAAACCAGCCTATTCCAACTTATTTGGCATGTGTAGCTGTTAGCACATACACACCAGTAAAATTTACTTACCAAGGTAAAATCAAAAACTTTGAGGTAATACTTGCTGCACAAACTAAAGATACAGTTAAGGTAAAGGCAAGCATGGTTAACTTAAATAAAGCGTTACAGTTTTTTGAAGAAAAATTTGCTCCTTATCCTTTTGATAGAGCAGGTTATGTTATGGTTCCTTTTGATGGAGGTGCCATGGAACATGCCACTTGTATTACCTATCCATTATTTGGAGTGGATGGCACTTTAAATTACGAAACATTAATGGCTCACGAATTGAGCCACATGTGGTGGGGCGATATGGTAACTTGCGAAAATGCAAGCGAAATGTGGCTTAACGAAGGTTGGGCTAGTTTTTGCGAAGCTTTATTTTTAGAATTAATGTACAACAAACAAACTTATTATGCTGATATGAATGAAAAGCTACTTTATGTAATGCGTTCTGCACATATAAGAGATGGAGGATTTTTAGTATTAAATCAAATTCCGCATAAAGTAACTTATGGCGACCATGTATATAAAAAAGGGGCTTTAACTGTTGCCGCATTGCGTTATTACATGGGCGATTCGGCCTTTTACCAAGCTTGCAATAGTTACTTAACTAAATATAAATTTCAACCAAGCAACTCTATTCAACTTAGAAACGAATTTCAAAAATTTACCAATAAAAACTTAACTTCATTCTTTAACGAATGGGTATTTACTGCCGGTAGTGCTGCCATTGTAGCTAGCCAATACCGCATTTTTGTAGGCAATGCTGCTAACTTTGTAGAAGTTACTTTAAGACAACACAGCCGTGGTAACAATATTACCTATAGCCATATTCCATATAAAATAACTTTGTTTAACAATAAAGGAGAAACCTTTATTTACACCGATTCTATCAATACCTATGAGCAACAATTATTGATTAGAGTACCTTATGATTTTTTTCCAGAATTTTTATTGGTTAACGAAAACAATGAACTGCCTTTGGCAAGAACTTATAATTTAGAAACCATTAAAGGAACAGGACTAAAAGTATTTGCCAACGCGTTATTGAACCTTAACGTGCAACAAAATAGTGATTCGGCAATTATTTTAGCTGAGCAATATTGGGTAGGTGCTTCGCAATACGAATTAGCACCAAAAGGAATAAGAATACATAATTATCGCTATTGGAATTTGGATGGTTATTTTGATGCAAATAAATTAAAGGGACAAATATACTTAAGTTATGATGGCACCACTCCTACCAATCCAAATGCTGGCTATTTAGATTATACTTTACCATTTACCAATGAAGATAGTTTAGTACTTTTATACAAAGCTCCTAATACCAATGGTTGGGTTATACATCCCAATTATACCCAATTAACTGGTGGCAGCAAAACCGATAAAACTGGCAGATTTACTGTTAATAAAATTGAAAAAGGAATGTATGCTATTGGTGTTTACGATTATAAAGTTGGCTTAAAAAACACAACCAAAAAAGAAACAGGTTTTATACTTTACCCCAACCCTACCAAACACCAAATCAATATTGAAATAAGTGAAAAATTATTGAATACCATTGCCATTATTTACGATATAAATGGAAAAGAAGTTCAAAAAGTGGTATTAAACAAACCAACACAAACCATAAACATTGAACACTTAACAAAAGGCACTTATTTTATCAATATTGATAACTTAGGAAGTAATACTTCAAAAAAGTTTATAGTTGAGTAAGTTTTAGCTTTTAACCCTTTTTAGTGTTTTAGCGTAGCGGCACCAAAAAGAATAGCACTTTACTACCCTAACAAAACTTTCGCCCTTGTTGGTGTTTTAGCGTAGCGGCACCAACAAGAATCTTAGTAATTTGAATATAATTTCAAACATGAATTATCCCTTTTTTTACACTGCCACTATTTTAGAATGGAAACATTTACTAAAACTAGATAAATACAAACAGATAATTATTGATAGTTTAGCGTTTTTATGTAACCAAAATAAAGTTAAAGTTTATGGATTTGTCATTATGCCAAATCATATTCATTTGATATGGCAAATAAATAGTAAATACAGTTTAGATAAGATTCAACAAAGTTTTATGAAATATACTGCACAACAGATAAAAGCGGATTTAACTATTAATCATCCATTGGTTTTAGAAAAGTTTAAAGTAAGTGCAAAGGATAGAAAATATCAAATCTGGGAAAGAAACCCTTTGAGCATTCAATTATTTAGTAAAGAAGTGCTTATTCAAAAACTAAATTATATTCACAATAATCCTTATCATGAGAAATGGAATATCATCCATCAAAATGGCAATTATCACTACTCCTCGGAATTATTTTACAATAATTTACCGCATAATTTTCACTTTTTAACACATTACAACGAGTTGTTTTAAATAAAGAAGTGCCATTAGAGGTAATACATTTGTTGTTGGTGACGCTTCGCTAAACACCAACAACGGCTGCACAAAACTTTCCAAGCATCAGCTACTCCCGCCCTTGTTGGTGTTTTAGCGGAGCGACACCAACAAGATTGCTCAATACTACCCTAACAAAACTTTCCAAGCATCAGTTACTTTGTTTTGAAGCAATAAATGATGCGCATAACGGTGTAATTCCAATTGAAGATGCTCTAAATCGTGCGCATAACGGTTATGAATTTCCATAACTTCTTTATTCATGCGTTTATAAATTTCAGCACTATCAGCATCAGGCATGGTTTGCTCATTGGCTAGCAATCCTAAATCATTACCAGTAAGTACCTTACTTAATCTAATAGCTTCAGGTAAATTATCAACTCCCATTCCTAAGTTTTTATTAGGTTTTGGTACTTCAAACAAAGCATCACCATTGGCTCTAACATACCAATCACTACCCAAACGACCCACCAAATCCATTTTATGCTGATCAATTTTACCATCAATGGTCAATAACGATTCATCAATATGCATCAAAATAATTTCAGCTATCACCAAATTTCCAGCACCACCTTCATTGCCCGTTTCAATAATATCGCGAACTTTACACTCAAACTGCACCGGACTTTCTTTTACCCTAAATGGTTTTACTTTTTCTGATTGAATAGCTGTAAAACCCGCTTTTTCAAACTCATTGACACCCTTTGGATACTCGCAACTAGCTAAACTCATTTGTTGCACCATATTGTAATTAACCACATTTATTACCACTTCTTTAGTAGCCATTACGTTTTCCAAAGTATGTTTAATGGTATTATCGCGCACCCTGCGAGCAGGCGAAAATATCAACGTAGTTGGATTTGAACCAAAAATATTAAAGAAACTAAAAGGACTTAAATTAGGATTACCTGCTGCATCTATAGTACTTGCAAAACAAATAGGACGAGGCGCAATGGCAGTTAACAAAGCATTGTGAAACTCAGCTAATGGAAGCTCTTTGGGTGTTATGGTTTTCATTTTGGTTGATTGTTGTTCGTTGTTACAATTGTTAAATTGTTGGATTGATTTGTCAGTTAGGACGTCATTGCGAGGAACTAAGCAATCTCTTTGTTGTATTGCTTATTGTCAATTGCCTATTAACTCACCGTTATTAAAAAATAGTTCTTTTTACCTTTTTGAGCAATTAAGAATTTGTTATTTATTAAATGATTGGTAGAAATAGCTTCTGTATCGTTTTCCACTTTAGTTTTATTTATGCTCACTCCTCCACCTGCAATCATTTTTCTAGCTTCTCCCTTTGATGGAAATACTGCTGCTTTTTCAGCCAATAATTCTACCACATTTAAGCCATTTTCTAAATCAGTTTTAGCAATGGTAAATTGAGGCACACCCGAAAATATATCTAAAAAGGTTTCTTCATCTAATTGCGCAAAAGCTTCGGCAGTAGCGTTTCCAAACAAAATATTGGATGCTTCTACAGCTGTGTTGTAATCAGTTTCGCTATGCGTTCTTATGGTAATTTCTTTGGCTAATGCCTTTTGTAAAATGCGTAAATGTGGTGCTTTAGCATGTTCTTCTTTTAAATTTTCTATTTCTTCTTTGGTTAATAAAGTAAAAATATAAATCCAAGTAGCTGCATCGCTATCGCTGGCATTTAACCAAAATTGGTAAAACTTGTAAGGTGAAGTTTTTTTCCTATCTAACCATACTGCACCACTTTCGGTTTTTCCGAACTTAGTACCATCTGCTTTTTTAATTAATTGCGTGGTCATGGCATAAGCCTCGCCAGCATCTTTACGCCTAATTAATTCTGTACCCGTAACTATATTTCCCCATTGGTCGCTACCGCCCATTTGCACTTGGCAGTTTAAGTTTTTCCATAAATAGTAAAAATCGTAGCCTTGTACCAATTGGTAGGTAAACTCAGTAAAACTCATTCCGGTATCGCCTTCCAAACGTTTTTTAACCGAATCTTTAGCCATCATGTAGTTTACAGTAATGTGCTTTCCAATATCGCGAATAAAATCAAGGAAAGTAATGCCTTTAAACCAATCGTAATTATTTACTAAAATGGCTCCATTTTCACCCGCATTAAAGTCTAAAAAATGGCTCAATTGTTTTTTCAAACAATCTTCGTTATGGCGCAAAATATTTTCTGAAAGTAAATTACGTTCATCGCTTTTACCCGATGGATCGCCAACCATACCAGTAGCACCGCCCACCAAAGCCACTGGTTGATGACCCGAACGCTGAAAATGAATCAATGTCATTATTTGGGTTAAATGTCCCACATGCAAACTATCAGCAGTTGGGTCAAAACCTATATATCCGCGCGTAACTTGTTTACTCAGTAATTCTTCTGTTCCAGGCATTACATCGTGTAACATGCCGCGCCATTTTAGTTCTTCAATAAAGTTCATCTTAGTCTTAAAAAATCGAAGTGCAATTATAAGGTTTATTGCTTAATTGAACTACTTACAATTTGATTTGTTGCCACAATAAAATTACTTTTTTTGCTTTTAATATTTATTTTTGATAATTAATTCAAAACCAATGAAAACGAGATTTTTACTTATTAGCACCTGTTTGATTATTTCAATAAAAATCAATGCGCAGGTTTTGGGCTGCACCGACCCTTTAGCCAATAATTACAATGCCAATGCTACTAAAAACAATGGAACTTGCACTTATAATGCTACCACAGCCGATGTAGTGAGCAGCAGTAATTTACCTTCGCAATTATTAGAAACATCGGGGTTAACATTTTGGAACAATTTACTTTTTACCCATAACGATAATGATGATTTAAAAATTTATGCCATTGATACTACAAATGGCTCAATAACTAATAGTTACAACCTTACTGGAACAGCCAATATTGATTGGGAAGAAATATCCCAAGATGAAAACTATTTGTATGTAGGCGATTTTGGCAATAACGGCAGCGGAAATAGAACCAATTTAAAAATTTTAAGAATTGAAAAAAGCAGCATTTTAAACAACAATTTAAAAATAGATACCATCAATTTTTCCAACAAAAAATTGGTTGTACTTTGTGGTTACAACACCCTTTTACAACCATTTACCATACTGCTTTACGACTATGAATCAAGTAATTTTTTTAGTGGAAACAAACGTAAAATAAACTTGAATTTAGCATTTCACCAAGTAGAGGGAATAGCTACCAACAATGGTTTGAAGTATTTTATTAGCAATGAATTTTTTAGTAAAAGTGTAGTTACTGTTAATCAAAAATTACAAACGTTAAATTTTTATCCTTACTTATCAAACTATTTGGGTTTAACTAATACAGGTATAAAAAGTGAATTGCCAAACAATGCTATAACAATATATCCAAACCCGGTAAAACATACTTTAAATATAGATTTTAAGCCCAATAAAACATATGGTAATTATCTTATTATAAACAATATTGGTAAAGTAATTTTAGAAGGAAATTTAAATCAAAACACAAACGAGTTAAATGTTGAAAGTCTTCAAAATGGAATTTACCAACTTATTATAAATAACCATCAAACCATAAAGTTCATAAAGGAATAAATACGCTGAATAGCTTATAATAAAAGGGACTATATTTATAAATATAGTCCCTTTTACTTTTTATTGAATCGATAACTTTTTATTTTTTTTTCTATTTCAGCTATAGGTTTTTTAATAAAATAAAATCCTAATTATATATTTTAATACACCAATTTATTTGACACAAAGCTTATAAATTTACTCAGGTTCATAAGCACCAATAGTAGGGCTAAAACTTCTAAATTTACCAGCCAAATCCACTGTAAAACCAGTTCCAGTTTCGGCAGCCCCAGTACATATTGAGCCACCTTTTAGCTTATAATTTTTCTTGGTATAATCAACAAAAAGCGGGTCGTAATTGACTTGGTTTTTATCAATTTTGAGCGTAGATTGAATTAACTCATCTCTGAATAAAGTACTTTTGATATTATTGTTTTTAACATTTGTGTTTAAAGTTACTCCTTGTTCATCTCTTACAAAATTAATTTCATCTTCATTACTTCCCCAAATTATATTATTTCGTAAATTATAACTTAATGGAAATGCCATAATAATAGCACCACTTTGATTTCTGTATGGTGTATTGGTAATGGTAAAAGTGGCATTTTTTCTGGCAGCGGAGCTACCAATTGCTACAAAGGTATTGAATGTAAAATCATAACGTCCACCCAAGTCTCCCAAAAATGTGTACTGCCCACAATCACTGATTAAATTATTATCGGCTTTGATATAAGACGAGTAGCTTAATAAACCTACTGCTCCCATATCTTGAATAATTGTTTGTGATAATTCCAATTTAGGATTTCCATTTAATGAAACTGAATCAACCCTAACTCCTACAAAACCATTTTTAATGATTGCACCTTGAATTTTATTGTTAACGCTACTTTGCAAAAAATGAATACCATTCCATTGATTTGGAACTTCACTATAATCCACCCCTAGCCTATCTCCTTGCAAAACTATTGGATTATCGGTGGTTCCTAATATTTTTAAAGTTCCCCAAACATAAATGGTGGAGTTATTATGGCTATGTATTTTTACACCCGGATTAATGGTTAGAGTAACACCAGGTTTAATAAACAAATCATCGTAAATTACATAAGGTTTTGAACCTTGCCATGTTTCATTAACTGAAATGGTATCGTTTTTAAAATAATTGGCATTCATGGCATAAGTTAAAGCCACAACTTTTTGTAAATTTCCGTTGGTGTTAAATAAAATATTATCAGTTACTTGAAACTCGTTGGTTAAATCAGGATTGATATAAGTTTGAATAAAAACATAAATACTGTCTTTCCCTCTAATTTCTAAATTATCAATTTTTTGTAAATTGCCAGAACCTGGAATACCATCGGCATTTAGTTTAAATAAACCATATTGGTTTCCTTCCATTTGAATACTGGTTTTTACAGCATTTTCGTTTGGATTGGTAACTATTAACCTCAATGTTACGGACCTTGGAGTGCCAATTACACCGCTGTCTTTTAAACTAAAAATGGTGTCAAAATTAACCGAATCGGTACTAAAATTAAGTGAAACAGGCGCATTGGTAAAAACATCATCTTTACGACAGCTACCAATTATTATGCTTATAAAAACTATATATAAAATGTATTTCATTAACTATTTTTTGTATTAATCTGCTATTGAATAACGGTCAATAATCCATTGAGGTACTTTTTCTGAACGGCCAGTATTTAAATTTACCATGGTGTAAATAAAATGACCAGTACAACTTTCTTTGCCATTTGCTTTTACTATTTCGAAATTCACTTTACAGCTGCTGCCTTCCATGTTTTCAAGCCAAGTGTAGATTTTGCATGTATCGCCTAAAACCAACGAACGTTTAAATTCTAATTGAGTACTTTTTATAACCCAACCATAACCCTCTTTTATAAATTCGTCCAAGCTCATTTTGTAACAGCGGTGCATTTGATCGTAACGTGCAAAAAGCACATAATCCATATATTTACTGCTATGCACATGGTTATTCATATCTATATCGTCAGGCCTAACCATTAACGTGGTTTCGTATTTATTCGTATTCAGTTTCATTTTTTTAATTGCTGCTGGCTTCTAGCAACTAGCTTCTAGCAAATTTATTTTTTTAAGTAGTAAATTCAATTTATTTACAGCCACAGTTTCCTTCACCACAATTACTTTTTTTAGTTGTTCTTACAAATTTGTAAACCATAAAAAATATGGCTGCTACAAATAAAATTCCTACTATTATGTATTGAATCATGATGTTAAGTTTTTAGTGTACGGATTGTGTTGTTTTTCAAAACCTACGGTGGTTGGCTCTCCATGTCCACTGTATATGATCGTTTCGTTGGGCAAGGTAAATACTTTTGTGCTAATACTTTGTAATAATGTGGTTAAATCGCCTCCTGGCAAATCGGTTCTTCCAATACTCATGTAAAAAATCACATCACCACCAATTAAAAAGTTTTGCTCTTTACAGTAAAATGCAACGCTTGCAATGGAATGCCCCGGTACCAAAAGGCAACTTAATGTGGAGTTACCAAACGTAATTTCAGAAGTTTCATCTATAAAATTTACATTTTCTGGAATGAACAAGTCAGGCATGTTGAACATCAAAGTCCAACGCTTGGTTTCTTTGTAAGTAATGAGTTCATCTTTATGCAAATACAATGGAATATTGTATTTAATAAGTACAAATTCATTGCCCAAAACATGGTCGATATGACAATGCGTATTTACTAATTTTACAGGTTTTAATTGCTTATCCTCCATAAAATTAACCAATGTTTTTTGCTCATCGGCTTTCATACATCCAGCATCAATTATAATGGCTTCATTGGTTTCATCATAAAGTATGTAAGTGTTTTCTTGAAAAACGTTAAATGTAAATTGTTGTATATAGATCATTTGAAATGTGTTCTTTTGTTTAATAATTACGCTCTTTCCAATTCATTTTAATGGGTAAAACATAAAAAATAGTTATGGCAAAGGTGCTTATTATGGAGTATATTTCGAATAAAATTAAATGAAAAATATTGGTTTTTATTTGCAGTCTTTTTGAAACTAAAATTGAAATACCCGTTTGAATTAAAAATTTGCAAATCAAAAGAGCAATTGCATTTTTATAACTAAAAAATAAAAGCACAAGTAAACATGGGTAAAATAAACCCATTAATGCAAAAAGCATTTTCCATTTTAAATTTAAGTCTTGTGCACCTATAAGCCAGCGCTTACGTTGATGTAAAAAGTTTTGGAATGAATCCTGCTGCTTTGAAAAATTTAAATTATTTGTTTCAAGCAAATTTATTGCTTTAAATCCTTTTTGGGTTACTGCGGTAAAAAGTGCCAAATCTTCTGTAACGCTAAAATTCAATGAGGAATAACCTCCTGTGGCCTCGTAGGCTATTTTAGTTAGTGCCATGTTATTGCCAACTGCTGTACTTTTTAAACCCAAATTATCAAATGCAGAAAGCAAACCTGAAAAATAAAGCCAATCAATGCTTTGCATTTTGCCAAATAAAGTTGTTCCGTTTACTACAGTAGTTCCTGAAACAATGCCTACCTCTCGGTTTTCAAAATAAGGCAAGATACTTTTAACCCAAGTTGGTTTTACTTGAATATCAGCGTCAGTTACAAAAATAATTTGGCCAATACTTTGGTTAAACAAATGTGCCAAAACATTGGCTTTAGCCTTTGCATTTCCAAGGTTTTCAGTTATTTCAATGGTTTTAAAATAATATTTGTTTTGGGTAAATTCACTTATTAACTCTGCTGTTCTATCAGTTGATTGATCGTTGCCAATAATGATTTCTAATTTATTTTTGGGATAATCCAATAACTCGAGTGATTTTAAGCAATTGATAATATTTTTTTCTTCATTTCGTGCAGCAATCAATATGGAAATATTAGGTAAACCTTCATCATTCCTGAAAAATCTGGCTTGTTTAGGTAAATTCAATATTGAAAATAACAAGGTAAATTGCAAACAAACAAAGCAAAAAAGTAAGAGGGTTACAGCTATTTCCACAGCTTGCAAATAAAATTAAATTTTGTTTGAAAATAGTAATTTTTACAATTACCTAAAAATAAACAAAATAGAGTTTTATAAATACTATTAAAAACTTGTGAGCATGCTTTAAATTTATATTTTTGCAATCCTTTTAATCAAAAAGAAAATAGAAAAATATATGAAGAAGATTGCATCATTAGCATTATCAATTTTAGTATTATCAATTAACAATCAAATTTTTGCTCAAAAAGGCAAAAAGGCTTTAGCCCCAGCAGTAAAATTAGCTCCAGCGGATAAGCCCAATCCAGTGGTTTTTATTTATGGAACTGACACTGTATACCAAAATGAATTTGAACGTTTACTCTATAAAAACAAAACTAGTAAAGATAAATTAAACGAAAAAGAAGTTCGCGAATACTTGGATTTATATATCAATTTTAAATTAAAAGTAAAGGAAGCAAAGGCTTTAAAATTAGATACAAACAATAATTTTATTACTGAATTAGCTGGATACAGAAAACAGTTAAGCAATCCATATTTGACTGATAAAAAAGTAAGTGAAACTTTGATGCAAGAGGCATACCAACGTATGAAAACGGAAATTAATGGTAGCCATATTTTATTATTTTGTAACGAAAATGCAAGTCCAGCAGATACTCTAGCTGCTTACACTAAATTAATAGATTTAAGAAAACGTGCACTTAAAGGCGAAAACTTTGATTCATTAGCAAGTAAATATTCTGAAGACCCATCTGCAAAAAAAATGGGTGGTAAACTAGGTTGGTACACTGTTTTTCAAATGGTATATCCTTTCGAAAATCAATCTTACAAAACTGCTAAAGGTGAAATCTCAATGCCTTTCCGTACACAATTTGGTTACCACATTTTAAAGGTTAACGATAAAAGAGCGGCAAGAGGCGAGGTAAAATTAGCCCACATCATGATCAGAAATCAATACGAAGCAACTGCTGAACAAGTTCAAGACGCACAGAACAAAATTGATTCAATTTATGAAATGATCAAAAAAGGTGAAAACTTTGGCACTTTAGCTGAAAATTATAGCCAAGATGAAGGTAGTGCAAAAAACAAAGGTGAAATGAATTGGATGGCAAGTTTAAGTGGTTATCCTGAAGAATTTAAAGAAACTGCATTTTCTTTAAAAATAGACGAAGTATCTAAACCTTTTAAAACAAATTTCGGATTTCATATTATTAAGTTAATTGAAAAACGTCCTTTAGGAGAATATAAAGATGTTCAAGATGTTATTAAACAAAAAACTAACAAAGATTCACGTTCTGAAAGCTCTAAGGCTGCAGTAATAGCGCGTGTTAAAAAAGAAAATAACTACAAAGAAAATTTAGCTAATTTAAAAGCATTTACTGCTACTTTAGACTCGAGTTTTATCAGTGGAAATTGGACTTACGATGAAGGTAAAACCAATAAAAATCCATTATTTACAATCGGTACTGCTACCTACACTGTTAAAGATTTTGCTGAATATTTAGCAGCAAACCAACAGCCTTTAGAAAAAGCATCTGCTCAAATGGCTGCTCAAAACATGTTCCGTAGTTGGGCTGATAATAAATGTATCTCTTATGAAGAATCAATTTTAGATACGAAATATGAAGACTTTAGAAACGTAATGCAAGAGTATAATGACGGTATTTTATTATTTGACTTAACTGATAAGAAAGTATGGAGTAAAGCGGTAAGTGATACGATTGGATTAGAAAAGTTTTATGAAAACAACAAAAACAATTACAAATGGAAAGATAGAGTTGTTTATAAAACATACACTTGCTTAAATGAAAAAACCAAAGCCGAAGCTGTTAAAATGTTTAACAAAGGAAAAACCGAAGCAGAAATATTTGCTAAGTTAAATAAAAAAGTGGCAGGAACTATCAGTAGTAAAGAAATAAAAAGTGAGCGTTCAGATGCTACTGCTGATAAACTTTGGGATAAAAAAGGAATAGTAGATATTACTAACACTGATGGAAGTTTTAAATTTTATTTTGTAAGTGGTGTAGTAAATAGTGAAGTTAAAACGTTAAAAGAAGCAAAAGGTATTGCTACAAGCGAATATCAAAACCAATTGGAAAAAGATTGGATTAAAGAGTTAAGAAACAAATACAATATTGTAGTTAACGAAGAAACAGTGAAAGGTTTGTTCTAAACTATATTATTATAAAAAATACATTCTATAAAGCTATTTGAATCTTGTTTCAAATAGCTTTATAGCTTTAAAATTGGTTAAATAAATTAAATCAGCGTGTTCAAATTAAGTAAGTTTTTATTTCTTTTTGCCTTTATAGTTTTGGCAAATATAGTTACTGCCCAACCTGGAAGTGGCGAAACAATTGATGGTATTGTTGGTGTGTTTGCTGATAAAATAATATTACATTCCGAAATAGAATTTGAGTATCAACAATTCTTAAAAGAATATCCTGATAAAAGAAGCGATACAATTAGATGTGATATTTTAAAACAAAAAC
This sequence comes from Bacteroidota bacterium, assembly GCA_027491085.1. Classification (GTDB taxonomy): domain Bacteria; phylum Bacteroidota; class Bacteroidia; order UKL13-3; family UKL13-3; genus JAAFJM01. Next base: position 183,805 of record JAIXWW010000016.1, on the reverse strand, counting down.
TTACTGAAAAATTGCTTTCAACAAAAGCCGAAATTGACAGTTTACCATTAACGGATGAACGTATTGACGGTGAGTTGGAACAAAGAATTCAGTATTTTGCACGTCAATTTGGTGGGGAAAAGGGATTAGAAGAATTTTATGGTAAAAGCATTTCCGAAATAAAACAAAACTACCGTGATAAAATTAAGACAAGTTTGTTAATGCAGGAAATGCAGCAAAAAATATTGAAAGATATCAAAGTTTCCCCTACAGATATTAAAACCTATTTTAACGCAATTGACAAGGATAGTTTACCTTATTATAGTTCGGAAGTGGAGGTTGCTCAAATTATTATAGAACCTAAAGTTTCGAAAGAAGCAAAAGACATTGCTTACCAAAAAATTTCAGAGTTACGTACTAGATTAATTAATGGCGATAACTTTAGAACGATTGCTAAAATATATAGTGATGATAAAGGAAGTGCTGTTCAAGGTGGTGATTTAGGTTTTTTTGGTCGCGGAATGATGGTTCCCGAGTTTGAGGCTGCTGCTTTTAAGACCCCACAAGATAGTATTTCAAAAATAGTGGAAACAAAATTTGGCTATCATATTATTCAACCAATTAAAAGGCGCGGAGAAGAAGTTCATGCGAGACATGTACTTATTAAACCACAGATTTACAAAGCAGATATTGAAGATTCAAGAGTAAAAATAGATTCCATCATAAATTTAATAAAATTAGATTCTATATCTTTTACCGAAGCCGCTAAAAAATTTAGTACCGAAAAACGTACAGGTGCAAGAGGTGGCTTTTTATCTAACCCACAAAATGGTAATACCAAAATTCCAATAGATGAATTACCAAAAGATATTTTTTTAATAATTCAAAATTTGAAACCTGGCGATATGAGTAATTCGGAATTAACTACCATTCAAAATGCACAAGGTGAAGTTGTTAAAGTTTGGAGAATAATTTATTTAAAGTCTGAAAGCAAACCGCACATAGCTAATTTAAAAGATGATTATCAAAAAATGCAGATAGCTGCTGAGGAAGATAAAAAACAAAAGACTTTAGCACGTTGGATTGAAAAGAATAGAAAACAATTTTATGTTCAAGTTGCTGATGAATATAAAACTTGTCCAAGTTTACAATCATGGGAAAGTAAAAATCAATAATTTAACACCATTACAATATGTTATATCAAAACGATGTTGAAGCAGCTAATGCTTTACACCAAAAATATACTGAATTAAAAAAAGAAATTAGTAAAGTAATTGTTGGGCAAAATAGTATTGTAGAAGCCTTACTTATTTCAATTTTTAGTAACGGACATACCTTAATGATTGGCTTACCTGGATTAGCCAAAACATTATTGGTTAAAACATTAAGTGAAGTATTAGACTTAAGTTTTAACCGCATTCAGTTTACACCTGATTTAATGCCAAGTGATATTACTGGAAGTGAAATATTGAACGAAAAACGTGAGTTTCAATTTTTGCATGGTCCTATATTTGCAAATATAATTTTAGCAGATGAAATAAATCGTACACCACCTAAAACACAGGCTGCATTGCTAGAAGCTATGCAAGAAAAAACAGTAACTATCAACGGAAAATTGCACCAATTACCAAATCCTTTTTTTGTATTAGCTACTCAAAATCCCATAGAACAAGAAGGAACTTATGCATTACCTGAAGCACAATTAGATCGTTTTATGTTTAATGTATTTCTTGATTATCCTAGTTTTGAAGAAGAAGTAGATATCATAAAAGCAACCACTAGCAATCATAAAGTTCAGTTGAATAAAATAATTCACGGTACTGAAATTTTAGCCTTTCAAGATTTGGTGCGCAAAACACCAGTAGCTGACAATGTTATTGATTATGCTGTTAAATTGGTAAGTAAAACACGACCACAAAGTAGTTTTGCAACTGAAGAAATAAAAAAATATATTGATTTTGGTGCAGGTCCACGTGCCGGACAATTTTTAATTATTGGTGCTAAAGCACATGCGTTGTTACATGGAAAATATTCTCCTGATATAGAAAATGTAAAAGCGGTAGCGGTAAATATTTTACGTCATAGAATGATAAAAAATTACCGCGCGGAAGCGGAAGGAATTAAAATTGAACAAATTATTGCAGGTATCATGTAAATAATGAGTCACCTATAATAAAAATACCCCAATTAGTTTAAACTACTTGGGGTATTTTTATTAACTGCTTATTAATTATTTTTCTAACACTTCGTACATATCCATACGTCTATCTTTCCAGTTTAGCACAGTTCCTGTGTTTCTAGCACGTTCTATGGCAGCCAAATCCAAATCGGCAATAACTACAGTTTCAATATTGGTGCTTGCTTCACCAGCTATAGCATCGGGTGGAAAAGCAAAATCGCTTGGTGTATAAATACCCGATTGTGCATAGTTAATATCCATATTATCAACCGAAGGAATATTTCCCACAGTTCCTGCTGTAGCCACTATAATTTGGTTTTCAATGGCACGTGCTTGTGCACATAATTTTACGCGCAAATGGCCATGTTTTTCATCGGTACTAAACGGTACAAAAAGTATTTTAGCTCCTTTATTACAAGCTATGCGAGCCATTTCAGGAAACTCTACATCGTAACAAACATTAATTGCCACTTTACCACAATCGGTATTAAATACTTTTATTTCGTTTCCAGGTCTAACTCCCCACCACTTTGCTTCGTTTGAAGTAATGTGAATTTTGTACTGTTTTTCGTAAGTTCCATCACGCTTAAACAAGTACGAAATATTGTATAAATGGTCGTTTTCTACTTGTAAATGTGTACCTGCTATGATGTTGATATTATACTCTAAAGCCAAACGAGAAAATAGGTTTATATAATCTTCGGTATAATCATCCAGCTTTCTAATACTGTCTTCAGGGCTCATACTTTTATACTCGTGTAGCGATAAAAGTTGTGTAGTAAATAGCTCTGGAAACAAAGCAAAATCCGATTTGTAATTACTTGCCACATCGGTAAAATACTCGCATTGCTGCGCAAATTGTTTAAACGAAGTTATCTTACGCAATTCGTATTGAATACAACAAATGCGCACTTTTTTCATCAACACACTTCGCTCGCGTGTTTCAGCTTGGTAATCTAAGTTTACCCATTCTAATAAAAGTCCGTATCCTTCGCTTTCTTTATCTTCGGGTAAATAATCCTTAATAATACGCTGAATGGTATAACCTTGTGCCAACTGAAAAGTGACTACAGGATCTTTTATTTTCTTTTCAACTACACGTTTTACGTAAGCTCTGATACCAAATTCTTCTGAATGTTTGTGGTAATTAGGAACCCTACCTCCTATTAAAATGCGCATCAGGTTTTTATCTTCACATAAATTCCTGCGCATTTCATAAAGCCTTCTACCAATTTTTAAACCTTGGTAGTTTGGGTGCACCATTACCTCAATTCCGTAAAGGGTATCGCCTTCTTCATCGTGATTGGTTATAAAACCGTTATCACAAATTTCTTTCCAAGCATGGTCATCATCGTATTCATCCCAACTTACTATTAAACTGGTTGCCGAACCAACTATTTTCCCTTCAAAAGTAATTACTTGCATGCCTTCAGGAAAAATCTTGTATTGGCTTTCTAGCATTTCATACGACCAAGGATCGTTATCAGGAAAACATATTTTGGAGAGCGCAATGATTTCGTCAAAATCGCTTTTTTCAGCATTGCGTTCTATTAGTTTTGGTTTCCTGCTATTACGTATTTTCATATAGTATTTTATCTAATCATTAACTTAAGCGAAACTATATTGCTGGCACCAATAAGTCCTGAGTTAAATGCATTGCCTAAGGCATAATCAATTTGTATTTTATTCAATTTTAAACCAACACCTAATGCTGGCGACATATTATAAGAATTACTTCCATCTACATTTTTCACTTTTTGAAAATTGTTTAAACCACCTCTTACAAAAATTACTTGTTTATAGCCTAACTCTGTTCCAAAACGCGGATCAAGGTTTAAATATTTGCTAGAAATAAAGGTATTTCTTTGTCCATCTGTATTTACATCAAACTCCAAACTACCCAATACCGAGAACCAATTTTTTACATAACTATAGCTGGTTCCTAAAGTTAATTTTGGCAAAGTTAATTCTAAATTATTGGTTGGTAGTGCATTTCCTGTACTCAATAATTGAGCTTTATCGGCTTCGCTAAAAGTATAATTCCAAGCATTAAAAGTAGTGGTAACATCGCGCAACATAACGCCAAACCTAAAACGTTTTAGTTTATACATGGCACTTGCATCAATTCCAAAACCCCAAGCATTGGCAAATTCACCTATAACCCTACGTATTATTTTAACATTACCACCTAATTGCAAATGCTCAATAAATTTAGTTTCGGTAGCATAACTGCCAATAAAAGCGTAATCAACAGCCGAAAAACTCGATATTTTGGTATAATCAACTTGGCCATTGCTATTAACCAAATATAAAGTATTGGGAATATTGTCAACTCCTGAGCGAATGATAGAAATAGCAGCAACCGATTTTTCACTTAACCTAAAAGCACCTGCCAAATAATCGTGGGTTAAAATACCCGCAAATTGGCTGTTGCGCATTCCAATTAATTGAAATTTATCTTTCATGTTTAACAAAGCCGCAGGATTGTAATAACCCGCAGTAACATCGCTAACAGCTGCCACAGAAGCGCCTGCCAAACCTAAATTACGAGCGCCAACTCCAATGTTCAAAAACTCATTACTATATTTTAACTGCGCAAAACTAGCTTCGCAAAAAACTAAAGTAATTATAAAATATACTATTCTTTTCATTCGTTATTATTTTGTTTCTGGCATACTAAAAGTTCTAATTACAAGTTTTAAGTTATTAAATTTATACCCCACTAACCAATCACCCTATTAACTCAGTCACTCATCAACCAATTAACTTATCAACCTATCATCCACTAAACACTTGTTTTAATTCTGCTAATATAATCATTGGGTCATTAAAATGAATTTGTTCTAAATTATTTATCAATTTTTTTAAAAATAACTTATCACTCATGGTCATTTCGATACCCGAACCATATTTAAAAACCCTTGCTACTGAATATACAAAACTATCATCAACTGCATATCCAAACAAGTATCGTACTTCACAAAAATGGTCAAATTGTTTAATAAATGGTTCAATACTTTTATTTGAAAAACGTAAAACGAATTGATGCAATATTTTAGTATCAATTTGGTTTAAATCATGGTAAAATGAATGGCAAACTGTTGGAAAAAACTTCACCAAAAGTCTATCTATCATCATTTCCATTAAAATATGAGCTAAAAACCATTTCCTATTGATATGCGCCAATGGTTCAAATTGCTGCAATTCGTGGTTAATTATATCGCTATACTTTTTAAAAAACGTTGACGGGTGAAACAACTTATCAGCTTTTAAATGAGCTTTACATCCTAATTGTAATTGAATTTCAGGTAATGTTAAACCATGTACTTCACTATCAAAACCTCGGGCAACATTACGAGCAAAATCAGGTAAAAATAACGCACTATTGAAGTAGTTATTACCTTGCTTATTATCAATAAAGTAATGTGATAAGTAGTTCAAAATTATTTATAGATACAAATAAAGTATTTAAAATTAAATATAAAAACAGTTTACAAACTTTATATTACTTTACAAATTGCTTACATATTTTAGTTAAAATAAAATATGTACTATTGTAAATGTTAAAGCAGCCATAAGAAAAGTGTTAAAAGATTATAAACTAAGAAAAAATTTTATTCAGTTTCTAATTTCGATTGTACTTCTACAGTTGTCATTTTTAGCGGAACAACGCTATTTAAAAAACACCCCACAACAACAGCAAGATACCTATCAACAATTACAACAAATTATAAGAGGAAAGGAACTTACATGTGTAAGAACATTCCAGCAACTTCTCCTTGATACCACCAATTATGAAAAAAATTGGCTCAATGTGAACTCTTTGGCACAAAAAGAAAATTGCATTATTCAATTGTTTAAAAACGATACACTTATTTCATGGACTAGTAACATAATCAATGCACAAAAGTTTAATTATAAATTTAAAGAAGGCCTGAGTTTTATTGTAAATAATAATGGTTCTTATCTTGCTTATAGCAAGGCTAGTGGTAGTTTTCATTTTATAATATTTTACAATATTTATGAAGGTTATAATTACAAAAATCAATATTTAAGTAACAAATTCAATAATGAATTAACCTTTTTAGATAATGGAATTATTAGCCCACAACCATTAAAAGGATTTTCCGATATAAAAGATGTAAGTGGTAAATACCTTTTTTCAGTCGAAATTTTTAGCAAGGATTGGCTAGATAATACATGGCTTATATTGCTATCAATTGTAACTATCACTATATTTTGTGTTTGTTTCCATTTGCTTTGCAATTACTTGTTGCAATTAAATATAGCTCTTGGAACAGTATTTTATTTTGCAGTAATGTTTGCAGCTAAAAAACTGTTGCTCATTTACCAATTACCTTCATACTTATATAGCAAACCACTTTTCAGCCCTATTATTTATGCATCAAGTGATATCATTCCTTCGCTTGGGGATTTTTTAATTGTGGCACTGATGGCTTTGTGGTTTGTGGTTTTAATTGACACCAAACGTATTTTAAATAAATCAGAAAACAATGTTTACCTAAAATATTTCAAACTGGTTTTCTTATTACTCATTACTATTATTTCAATTGATTCAGGCATTGATAGTATTAAAAGCTTGGTATTCGATTCGCAAATTTCGTTCAGTTTAAAAAACGTGTACCTATTGAGTCAATTTAGTTTTTATGGGTTGTTAATTGGTGTTATTTTATTTGTAGTAATTCATATTTCTATAAAAAATACTTTTTTATACATTAGGCAAAATGAGTTTAACAAATGGGTTTTATTAGGCATTTTACTAATAATTTATTTTGTAATCCATCCTCTCATAATCAATCTTGTTTTTGGTAGACAACATATTTTTTACTTAGGTTCATCATGTTTAATTTTAGCCTTTGTAGCCTTTAACTATTTTGTTTCAAAAGCCAATCGCTTCCAACATTTTTTTATCTTGGTTATTTTAATTTCGTTTGCCACTAGTTATTCGGTTAATTATTTTTCAAGCTTAAAAGACATTGAAAACAGAAAGCTGTATGCCGGTAAATTAATCTCACAAAACGATATCAATACCGAATATTTTTTACGCGATATTGAAAAGAAAATTTCGAACGATAAACAAGTAAAATATTACTTTTTAAACGAAATGGCATCTAAATCGCAGTTTAAAAAAACATTGCGTCAGCTATACTTTACGGGTTATTTAAGTAAATACGAAGTAGCCATTTACGATTTTGATTCGGCAGGCAATCATTTGAACGAACGCAACAATATTTCGTTTAACCAACTCAACGAAATTTACTACAACCAATCAATTGAAACCATTGATAAAAACTTTAAATATTTAAAAACAAATAGCTTTTTAAAAGGCTATTTATCGAAGTTTTTAGTTAAAAATGGCAATGAAAAATTGGGTTATGTATTTATACAATTGCAGCCAAAACTGATACAAGATGAAAACCGATTTGAAGAACTCCAAATAGAAGGAACCAGCAATACCATTGGTTTTAAAAAATTTGATTACAGTTATGCCATTTATAAAAACAATGCCTTAGTTAGCCAAAGCGGTAATTACCCTTACCGAACCATCAATAGTAAAACTACCGAACAAGAACAGTTTACTCATTTTATTGAAAATGGATTTGAACATTTACAATATAAAAACGACAACCAATTAACGGTTATAGTAAGTAAAAAAGACGATACCTTTTATGAACCATTGGGTTTATTTTCGCTTATTTTTACCTTTTTTACGTTGTTGCTTATTTTCTCTTTATCAATTTATGCATTGGTAAATTCAAGATTTTTAAAGGGCTACAAGTTAATCAAATCAAAGGCTTACCGCTTTGTGAAGCATTTTATCAATAGGTTTTTATTTATCAAAGATCCCGATGTGGTTTTGATTAGAACCCGAATTCAAGTATCTATTATTTTAATTGTATTTATTACTTTAAGCATTACTGCTTATGTAACCATAAGTTTTATACAATCAGAATACAATACCAAACAAAACGAAAAACTAAGTCGAAAAATACGCAGTGTGGTTAATACACTTCAAGGCGAAGCCAGCGATTATATTATAAAAAATAAGCAAAACGAAACCAAGGCTTACTTAAACCAATTGGCCGATTTTTACGATACCGATATTAGTATTTATAACTTAAATGGAAAATTGGTAGCTAGTAGTATTAGTAAGGTTTTTGACGAAGGTGTTATAGCCGATTTAATTAATCCAACCGCGTATTACCATTTGTATTCTTTAAAAGAATCGCAGTTTAGCCAAGCGGAACGCATTGCCGATTTTAGCTACATAGCCGCTTATGTTCCAATTTATAAAAACGAAAACGATTTAATAGGTTATGCACAACTACCTTACTTTAGCAAACGAGCAGATTTATTAAGCGAAATTTCGAGCATTGTGGTTGGGTTTATCAACTTATATGCATTGTTATTTATTGTAATTGGAATCATTGCTTATATCATTTCTCACAATATTTCTTACCCGCTTATTTTAATCCAAAAACAATTAAGCACTACCAATCTAGGAAAGAAAAACGAACCTATTTTATGGAATAGAAAAGATGAAATAGGCGACTTGGTGAAGCAATATAATTTAATGATTGATAAGCTAGAGGAAAGTGCCAATAAACTCGCTCAAAGTGAACGTGAAGGCGCGTGGAGAGATATTGCTAGGCAAATAGCCCATGAAATAAAAAATCCACTTACGCCCATGAAGTTAAGTGTACAACATTTGCAACGAGCTTGGAAAGACCAACACCCAAAACTAGAAGAAACTTTTCATAAGGTAAGTAAAACCATAATTACTCAAATTGATGTATTGAACGATTTGGCAAGCGAGTTTAGTAATTACGCTAAAATGCCAACTCCTGAGTTTGAAAACATACTTTTAAAAGATGCTTTACAACCCATTATTGACCTCCATCATAACGATGACAATATTAAAATTATCAATCAAATACCCGAAGACCTTTATGTTCATTTTGACAATAATTATTTAAATAGAACTTTTACCAACTTAATAAAAAATGCATCGCAAGCCATTCCTGATGATAAAAAAGGCCTAATTGATATTAGTGCAACAATAGATGGAACACAAGTAAAAATACACATAAGCGATAACGGAAAAGGTATAGGCAAAGCCGATGCTGATAAAATTTTCACTCCTTATTTCAGCACTAAAATTTATGGTATGGGCTTGGGTTTACCAATGGTAAAAAACATGATTGAAGCAGCAGGTGGAAAAATTAGCTTTACCAGCAAAGAAAACGAAGGGACTGTTTTTGAAATAATATTACCATTAGGGAACTAACATTGTTTGGGCGTAACCCGCGTCCAATGCATAAGTCCATTCAGCGGGTCGGGTCATTCGCTACAATCTTTTTTGCTTCTTGCTTCGCCAAAAAGGATTTCCGCTGCTACCCCTTACGCATTTTTTTACCTCATTAGCTTGGTATTCTAACTAACAAATTTATTGTGATTTTACCTTTTCGTTTCGAGAAGTTCAACAACCATTTTACTAACTTGACATTTATAAAATCAAATAAAAGCCATAATGTCTTCTATATTCAATCAATTTTATTTAATAACACAACTAATAAGCCATATTGTCTTTAAAATTCAATTGGAAAACTTTTTGATTATTAGAAAGTATCAATCAAAAAAACAATTAAATAACAAACAATATGAAATTTTTAAAATTAAATCCAGCTCGCGAGTTCTTTATTGAAAACTCAGTACCTTCTCAATTTTTCAACACTGTTGATACCATTTTTAACCACAACTTAGGCAAGTTTGAGCGCGATGTTCACTTCACTCCAAGAGTTGACATTACCGAAGATGAGCACAACTTTACTTTACATGTGCAATTGCCAGGAGTGAAAAAAGAAAATGTGAATGTAGAAATAGTAAAAAACACCCTTGTAATTAGTGGTGAACGCGGCTTTAGAAAAGAAAACGATACGCGTAAATTCCACACCATTGAGTCGTTTGAGGGTAAATTTAAACGCAGTTTCCACTTAAGCGAAAGCATTGACAAAACCCAAATTGATGCAAAAATGGAAGATGGTATTTTAACCATTGAACTTAAAAAAGTAGAAAACAAAGTAGAAAAAATGGCTGTAGCTATTAAATAATTGGTTCAAAAAATAAATAGCATATATTAAGCAAAAAGCCTATCCGAATAAATTTGGATAGGCTTTTCTATTTTATTATAAATTCAGCAAAAATGCTATTGTATCAACATTATCAGCATAATCCCAAAGTTCTGGTTGTTGGGTTTTTCCAAATGGAATATTATAACCTAAATCTATTTTACTTACCACACATTGTATTTCATCTTTACGCGCTTCAAGAGTAGCCTTTACTTCATCTAAACTTTCGTAATACTCGTAAAATAAACTTGCCAAAGGCGATGCCATGGCCTTATCTTCTTTTAAATTAATCAGTCCATTTTCTAAAAAATCATCTTGATTCAATAACCAAATTGATTTATGGTACATTAAGTTATTACCATATTTATTGTGTTTTAAATACTCATCGTAATCGTGTGTATTTTCAAAAAACAAAGCCATATCAAAACCTTTTGGTAAGTATAATTTGCTTACATTTCGACAACCTAAACCAAAATAAGTAAAAATATCTTTGGCTAAAAGTTTCATTTCTTCATCGGTTTCGTGGCCAGTTAAAACTGCTACACTGTTGCGATTTTTGCGCAAAATATTAGGAAACTTACTAAAATAATATTCAAAATAACGGTTGCTATTATTGCTACCTGTAGCGATTACAGCATCATAATTACTTTCTAATTTTTCATCGTCTTTAAGCAATTTAATTTTATCGGCAAAAGCAGGTTCAATTTGCATTAATGCGGCAACTATAAATTTAGGTAAAATTTTATCATCGCTACTTAATTTAACTATGGCTTTATGACCGCAAAGCAACACACAAATTAAATCATGTAAACCAACTAAAGGAATATTACCGGCCATTACTATGGCTACTGTTTTTTCGTTTACTGGTTTTTCAAAATCATATTTTTCAATCCATTGGTTCAACTTATGCTCACTTAAAGCATCGGCCCAAGCTTGTAAAGCTAGTCGTTGGCTTTCTTCGGTAAACCAATTATTATATAAGTAGGCTTCAACTATGGCCTTATGCGCATTATTAGCAGCATCTTGTAAAAAATTTCCTAGTTGAATAAAAGCTTGTACACGTTGTTGAAAAGTCATGTTATTTAGAACGATTCTATTTTTAGATTTGAGAGAACAAAACTAATCTTGCAGTAGTTAAATACAATAGAAAAAAACAAAAATTAATTTATAACATATTATGGCAATAATGATAACTGACGAATGCATCAACTGCGGTGCATGCGAACCTGAATGTCCAAACAATGCAATTTACGAATCGGGAGCTGAGTGGGCTTGGAAAGATGGAAATAGTTTAAGTGGAAGTGTTGATATTGATGGCGAAACTGTTGAAGCAAGTGCACGTTTTGCTCCTAAATCAGACGATACTTATTATATTGTAACAGGTAAATGTACAGAGTGTGTTGGTTTCCATGAGGAGCCTCAATGTGCTGCTGTTTGCCCTGTTGATTGCTGCTTACCTGATCCTGATAACGTAGAAACACAAGAACGTTTATTAGAAAAGAAAAACAGAATGCATTTATAATCAACCAAATGTTTGTTTAATATCAAAGGCCACTTTTTTAAAGTGGCCTTTTTTTGTAGTATAAAATTTACAAAAAGTATATGTAGGTTTTAGATTTTTTTATATTATTGTAAAGTCTAGATATTAAAAAAAATGAATTTGAAATGAAAAAATACCTACTCCTATTTTCCATGTTTACCTTTTTAGCAAGCTGCGATGAAACACCTAGTAATAGCGGTGAAATTAATGCTGATGTTCCCCATCAGTTTAAAGATCCTTACATAAAAATGCTTGATCTATGTGGCGATTGGGAAGTAACTTTTAAAGTACATAAAATTAATAACAAGCGCCATACCGAAAAGGTAATTAAGGAAAAATGGAAAATTAAGCATGAAAGTAACAGGGTTATTTTAAATGTGCTATCTGGTAATACTAAAGGTTGGAGTACGGTAAAACGTTTTGAAGGTGAAATTACAGGAGATAAACTTACTTTTGAAGGCGAAAATTTAAATGTATTTACTATGTATGAAATAAATATACTAAATGAAAAGGAATTAAACGGAATTAAAAACGTTATTTTTCCAGATCCTGCGAGTGTGGACTATAAATTTACAGCAGTTAAAGTTAATCAATAACTTTTCAAGATAAATTATTTTTTAAAGATTCGTTTTTAAATTTATTTAGTTGATGGGGAAATTTGGCTTGGTTTTGTCTGGTGGAGGAGCAAGAGGATTTGCACATCTAGGAGTAATTAAGGCCTTAGAGGAGGTAGATATTATTCCAAGTATTATTTCAGGAACAAGCGCAGGTGCAATTGTAGCGGCTTTTTATGCTGCTGGTTTTAATCCTGAAGAAATTATTGAAATAGCATTAGAAGGTAATTTCTTTAGCTTTTCTAATTTGTTATTAAATAAATCTGGTTTATTTAAAATGCAATCGTTTGAAAAAATTTACAAAACCCATTTCAAACAAAATTTAATCGAAAAACTACCCATACCAATTTGTATTACTGCTACTGATATTATTAAAGGTAAATCAAAATATTTCACAAGTGGAAGTATATCAAAAGCACTTTTAGCATCATCTTGTTTGCCAATGGTATTTGAACCAATAAAGTATAATGATACATTATATTTAGATGGAGGAATTTTAAATAATTTACCTGTTGAGCCAGTTATTGGAAAGTGTGATTTTATTATTGGTGTGCATACCAATGAAATGAGTTTAAAAGCCGAAAATTTTCATATGAAAGATATTTTGGATAGAAGTTTTCACTTAGCTATGAGTAAAACAGTATATGATAAAATACACTTATGCGATTTATTTATTGAACCACCCGAAATGAGTAAATATGGTTTATTTGAGGTGAAGAAAGCTGAAGAAATATTTTTATTTGCTTATCAATACACCAAAGAGTTTTTACAAACGAAGGAAGTATTTGAAAAAATAGAAGATTTAATATGATGGGATTAAACGTTATAGTTGAATTTATTTCAACATTTTAAATTAAGAATAAGCGAAAAGGTAAACGCCTACTTATTTTTTTAATGACAAAATGAGATTCAACAAACAGTCAAAAATTAATATATAGCCAGCTAATTAGTACCTAAAGATGTTATTGTATTTAGATGACTAAAATAATTGAATAAAATTTATAAAACTTGGTTGGAATAAAAGTAAATTGTTAAAAATCACTGAATGAATAACATTTCTAAAAAAGATATTTTTTTTGTTAGCGCACAATTAGTATTATTCCTATTTTATTTAATACCTACTCCTGCCTATCAATTAAAATACAATAGCAAAATAGCAGAGAATTTCTTTTTAATTATCACTCTAATTGGCATTTTATTAATTGTGATTTCCTTGCTATTACTCAACAAAAATTTAACCCCTTTTCCTACACCAAAACAAAATGGTGAATTAATAAAAACTGGAGTTTATAAAACTATAAGACATCCAATTTATACAGGTATAATATTAACTACTTTTTTCTATGCACTTTATTCACATGGTTTATTAAAGATAGGCATAGCAATTATACTTTTCATACTATTTTATTTCAAATCAAAGTATGAAGAAAGGCTATTACAAAAGAAGTTTCCTGACTATTACAATTATACAAAACATACATACCGGTTTCTCCCATTTATTAGGTAGAACTCCTAAGCAAAAAGAGCCGTAAAAACGGCTCTTTTGTAAAACTTATACTCTTTTATGTTATTTAATTAACGACAAACCTTCTAGTGACGAAGTATCATTTGGTGCTATTAACAAAACCCTATTAAACAATTGTTTTGCCTCTTTAGGTTTACTCAACCTGTAATTTGTCCATGCTAACATGTGCAAACCATCGTAAGTAAATGGATATAAATTAACCAATAATGTAAAACATTTATGCGCTTTTTCATATAGTTTTCCATTGTAATAAATCATACCTAATGCATATAGAGCAAAGCTATTATTGGGGTCTAATTTTAAAATAGCTTGGTATTGAAATACCACTTCATCCCATTCGTTCAAAACTGATAATGGATAAATATAACCAAACTTTGCTTCAAGCGAAAAAGGCATTAATTCCATGGCTATCTTGTAGTATTGTTTTGATTCTTTTTGTAAACCAGCACAATAGTTAAGCCAACCTAGTCGAAGATTTATTTCGTATGATGACGGACTGTAAACTTCAATCATTTTACTTATGGCAGAGGTGTAATTACTTTTTTTTTCAAATCCTAAGCTAGAGGCGAAAGCGGTTTTAACTTTATCATCTTGAGCATTTGCAAAGCCAATAAAAGTTAAAGTAATAAAAAGTGATAAAATTATTTTTTTCATATTATAAGTTGTATTTGATTCCTAAAAAAATGGAGTTAAAATGATAATCTGTTTTTGATAAATGATCTTGCTTTCTTTCAAATTGATACACGCCAAACATATATAAATTATTGGCAAATTCGTATCTTATATTAATGTTTGTTCTGTCATAAGATTTATCTGTTGAATTATAAATTACAAACCCATTTTGGTCACTGTAATTTACTTGATTAGTATAAAAATAATCAGCGCTTATATAAACCTCATCCGAAACAGCAAAACTGATTGAAGGTTTATAAAATGTACTTAGATTAGAATTATTTGTAAAATGATATAGACCTAGTCCAAAAACCAATCTTTCATCATTTTTTAAATCAAATAATACTTCCCCTCCTACTTGTAATTGATCTTGTTTTTCTGATAAATAATTAAGATTGCTGTATGCAATTGAAGGTTTTAGATATAATTTTTTTATGGCTACAGTTGCATGTAATAAACCTAAATAATTGTTATTATTAATTATTTGATTTGTTGTAATACCCAAAAGGGAATTTTCAGAAATGCGAACCCTACTATTCAAATAAGAACCAGCAAAACCCATTTTAAACTTATTATTAAATTTGTATTCTAAATTGGCGTAATAGCCTCCTTGGCTTACATTTCCCCAAAAATTATCTTGACTCAAATAATAATAATTATGGAAAAGAGTAAGCTTTTTTCCTAGTTGATGTTGCAAACCAATCAAACCAGCATGTAAATTACCAATAGTATCCATATTACTACTCCATTTAACCCCTGACTCTACATAAATTTGATTAAATAAATTAGTTTTTCCTAACCGCATTATTCCTGCAGGTTTTTTGAAACTATTATTCATTAAATTTACCTCTTTAGCCCAAATTGGATTAAAGCACAAAAACATTATTATTATTATAAAACTTCGCATATTGCTTTAAATTTAACACCATTAATGGTTGATTCAAATTGTTGTATTTTGGCATCTACCAAGGTAATTGTACCTGTTAAATGTTTATTTACCATAAAGGTAGATTTTAGATTAATATTGCTTTGTAAAACAATATTTCTTGTATACATATAGTCATCAATTGAAAAATAGGTTAACCTGTATTCTGCTTTAAGTAAATTTTTGAAAGGTAAAATAAAATCATTTGCAAGCCTATTCATTGGTTTAAAAACATCATATATTGGCAATGAATCACTTATAACCATATCCTGATAATAGCTAAACAATATTTTATGGGCATTGATATAAAAACTGTATAGCAAGCTGTTTTTATTGCCTTCAAATGAAGTGAAATAAAATTGATGACTATCAATACAAAACCAAGCTGTTGATTTAGTATTGTAACAATACAAATAAGAGTAATTATTAATATCGGTAAATACTTCCCATTTTACTAACTCTGATTTTCCGTTTTCTAACTTTAAATCCCAATTCAATTTTTTACCTGGTATTAAGTAAAAGGCACTTTTCAGTAGTGAATTAATTGTTGCATTAGCTACAATATCATTCTCTTTCGGAATTCCATTACTGTAATAAACGTATTTATTACCCTCCTTTATTATATAATTACTTAGAGGATATTTTATAGTAGTTGCGGCTAAAACTGCTGTACTCTGGAGCTGAAAATGAACATGAGGCTCCGGAGAACGACCCGAACTTCCATTACTTGCCAAAACCTGACCTTTATAAACATAATCATTAATGGCCACTTTGAAACTTTCTTTTTTGATGTGGCTAATTTTACTGTACAGAAATTCTGCATGTTTAATAATTATAGTGTTACCCCAATTTTGTTGTAAATTAACATCACCTATTAAATTATCATCAATACCATCAATAATATCAACTACATACCCATCTGCAGGAGCCAAAACGGGTAGCGAGTAACAATAATAATCTTCTAAATTAGTTCCAGGTAATCTAAAGGTTTTTAATTCATCATCCTTAATAACAAAATCCCAAGCATATTGATATTCATTTTTATGGGTAATATTTCCATTTTGTCCTTGCGAAATATACCATTCTCCATAAAATGGTAAACCTATTTTTAAATATACCTCATCATTATACCTTGCTTTTTCATTTAGGTATCTGTACAAATTTTTTTCTGGAGAAAATAATTGAACTTGAGTTAATTTTAGTTTATCGGCCTTTACTCTATTGTATAAAAAGTAAAGAACCATTATAACCATTAAATTGAAAGGTAATGACAAAACAGGTAATCCAAAAGAACCTAAAATAGTAGCTGAAGCTGCAATTATCATTGAAATTATTGGCGCGGCAACAATTACCAATAAAAATGAATACAAGTTAGATAATAAAAAATACCCGCCAATGGCAATTGCTGCTAAAATAAAATTGAAGCCTATATAGGTGTAGCTAATGAGTCCAATATTACCTTGCAATAAAATAAAAAAATAGTATCCACTCAAAAAACCTACTACCGAAAGCATAAATGCAATTCGGGAGAAAATTAATAAGCCAATAACGATTAAAACACCTGCAACAATATTATATTGAAAAATAATTGCCCCTAATGATTTTAAATATACATCAATGATTTGAGGCAATTCAATATTATTGTAGAAGTGATATGCATTCACCATATCACTCCCTCCAAGTTTCATTAAGTCATTGTAAATAAAAATACTGCTATCGCTGTCTATGAGTGATGTAAAATGTGGAGTTGCTAAAATTATTAACCAAACCGTAAATAGAAATGGTAAACTCAAAAATGGTAATTTTTTATTAGCTTGAAGTCCTGCAATAACAATGGTTAAAACGAAACATAAAAAACTAGTGAAGGCTGAAAATATTAACAATTGCCAACTGGGTGCATAAGTATAACCTATAAACAAACCAACCAATAGACTATTAAAACCATAATAACCTTTTTGAATATAATGATGATTATAATTTAAAATATTGGCAAAAAAATTAGTTAGAACAACTGATAATAAGCCAAACAAACCAACATAAACATTTATAAAAGAGGCCAAAATAACCAATGAAGCAAGCCAATAACTATCAGCTAAAAATAGTTGAGAGTAACTGTTTACTAATCCTTGGGTATGTAAATTAAAATAATATGATAGCTTGGCTTTATTCAACTTTTAGTTTGACGATTAAAATAAAAAAGACATTCGTTTTGTATTAATATTTCTCTCTTAATAGAAACAGTCCTTCATAAAAAAGATGTCGAACTTAATAAAAAAGTTCAACATCTTTTGTGATTTATTACCTAAAAAAACTTACAACTTAAATTCATTTAAATAGGCAGGTGTTACCTCTAAACTATTCATGTATTCTAACGTTTCTTTTTTTCTAATTAAATGTGGTTTTCCTTCCATATCTATAATTACCACATTTGGTCTCATTGAAATAAACTGCATCCACTGAGTCATGTTATATGCACCAACTGTATGTACAACCACATTATCACCTTTTTTCATTGGTGGTAAAGTTACATTTTCTCTAATTACATCAATATTCATGCACAATGGACCATAAATAACAGAATCTTCGGTATAATGACTAAACTCTTGAGCTGGCGATATTTTATGTTCGTACCAAAATGAGGTAAATAATAAATTTACACCAAAATCCATTATGGTAGCTTTACGTCCATCACTAAGGCGTTTATTTGCTAAAACAGTTCCTAATAAATAACCTGCATCATCAACCAATGAACGGCCGCTTTCTAAAATCAATAAAGGCAATTCATCTTTACTGTAATCAGAATTTAATAATGCTGAACAAATTGCTTCTGCATAATCATCAAAGGTAGGAACAGTATCAGCACCCATTAGATATGATCCTTTTAAAGTATTGCGAGATGCAAATCCACCTCCCATATCAATGTAAGAAATATTTTTTCCAAACTTGGCTTTAATATGGAAAGCTAAATCAGAAAGCTTGGTAGCAGCCACCGCATAAGCACTTGGTGTTAACATAAAAGTACCAATATGTGAATGCAAACCTATTAAGTCCATTTTATCAGTTAAGATAATTTTATTAATAGCATCCCATGCTTGTCCACTTTCATAATTAAATCCAAACCTATCCCACATAGGATAAACACCAGTATCCATATTTACCCTTATAGCAACTTTAGGACGTTTTTTTAGTTCTTCAGTTAATTCTATAATTCTATAAAGTTCATCTAGATGATCAATATGAATCATTGATTCATTATTAATGGCTAGGATTAAATCCTCATCGGTTTTATCAGGACCATTGAATATAATTTTATTTCCTGGAACACCGTTTAATAACGCTTTATTATACTCAAATCCAGAAACAACTTCCGACCAACTTCCTTCTTGATGAAACACATTACAAATTGCATTATTGTAGTGAGTTTTGTAACTCCAAGCAAATTGTACTTTAGGGTAACGTGTTGTAAAAGCACGAACCGCATCTTTATAAGTTTTGCGAATTGTTTGCTCACTCATAACAAACAATGGAGAACCAAATTCGGCTATTAAATCTTTAACTTTGGCTCCATCAATATTTGTAAATGGAGTATATTCTGTACGAGTACCGTACTTGTTCATTACGCCAGTATTTAACTTTTTAATGACTGGTCTTTCATATCTAATTTTTTCCATTGATTTATATTTTTTAGGCCTTTGGCTGCTGGTGGCTAGCCTTTGGCAATTTTTGTTTATTTTTTTGCAGCTGGCTGGTAATTTTGATTCATAACTATAACATTTTTTAGCTAGAGGTCAGAAACTAATGGCTAGCAGCTAATTTTAAAGTTCACCTATTGTTGAAATTTGCTCAAATTCCTTTAGGTCAACAATCATATCATAAGAATACCTAATAAACATTTTACCAATATCGTAATTGCCAAAAGGTACAACTGATTTATTTAAAGCTAATTTAACCAATGCCTCTGGCTGATTATGGCCACAACCTGCAGCTAAATATACCCAAGCTGGAAAACGTGGATTTATTTCAAGTAAATAGTATTTGTTTTCAGCAGTTTTAATAAACTCTAGCTCCATTCCACCTCTCCATTTTGATGAAGAAATTACATTTTTAGCAATATTTACTAATTCATCATCATCTAATGAAATACCTGCCCAAGCTTTACCTTTATCGGTAATAAACAATTTTCTCATAGGTACTGCACTAATTGCATTTCCTTGTCCATCGCCTAGTGCAGTAACATTTACTTCACTTCCAAATACATATTCTTGAATAATAATAGGTAAACCCCATTTAGCACTTAATTTATTAAAATAATTAGCTACTTGTTCAGGATTGTAAGCAATATAAGCCTCATAAAACTTTCCTTTAACCACCATTGGATATGAAAATTCAGTGGCTATGGCATTTATTTCATTGGTACTAAACATCATTTTACTGTAAGGAACACTTACTCCATGTTTTTGTCCAAATTCATATAAATTGGCTTTGTGTCTTTCGTCAAACTGTTCCTGAGTTGGTAAAAACATGCTAATTCCTAGTTCTGTTTTTAACCTTTGCTCAAGTTTCATGAAATTAGCTAATTCAGCATCAAAATTAGGTATTACTACATCTACATTTTCCTGGTTATTGATGTAACTTAAACGTTCCATCAATGAATCAATTCCTGCACTTGGTAATGGTATTTGATATGACTTGTTCACTAAATCGTGCATGTACAAACCTGGCTCAAGTGTTTCATAACTTAGTCCAATTATATTAACATCAAAATCTTTACTTTCTTTTAAAGCACGAATTACGGGTATTCCTGGTCCTGGACTATCAATATTATTAAGTCCAGATACTGCGACTGTTATTTTAGGTTTCATAGTATATATTAAATTTATTACTATTCCCCCTCGTCACCCACTTGATTATTTTGAAGCATCATTACAAAATCGTAATAATCTTTTTCAAAAGTAGATTCATCAGCATTGTATTTACTTAAAATAGCTTTTCTGATATCATCTTTACCCTTTTCGTCCTTTAGCATTCTTATTATTTCTAATCCAATTGGATTAGTGCTAAACGAATCACCTGTAGTTGGATTGAATATAAATCCAGATTCGCTAATGGCTACATTTTTTTTTATTTTCATGAGCGTATTATTTATAATTAACTTTTGCTAATTTGTAATACAAATAAAATTTTATCCCTGAAAATAAATGTTATAATTTTTTACAATTAAGTTATAAAATTACGAAAAAGTACAAGTTTCCTCTGTTTTAATTTTTTATACACTTAAACGATTGAATGGTTGATCCTGATTCAATTTGAATAATGTATATACCATTTGATAGTTTTTGTACCTCAGGAATTTCAATTAGGTTATCTCCTACAACAAGGTTGGCTTCATAACTCATTACCTTAGAACCCCAATTATTTAATAACGTAATATTGGCACTAGAACCTGTTTCTGAAAATAAGTTAATGTTTAAAAAATTAGTAAATGGATTTGGACTTACCACTACTTTTTCACTTGTAATTTTTGTGACTTTTTCAACTTTACTATAACTGAAATTACCATCAAAATCAATTTGTTTGATTCTGTAGTATAAAATGCTATTTGAAATAATTGAACCTATTTCATCTGTAACAGAATATGTTTTTACACTATTGCTATTTCCCGCACCTTTAACTTCACTAATTTTTATCCAATTAATGCCATCGTAACTTTTTTCTACTTCAAATTTATTGTTATTAACTTCACTTGCAGTTTTCCAATTTATTAGCACATTGGCAGGATTTACAAATGCGGCATTAAATGACAACCATTTTACTGGTAAAGACACAATTCCACTATTAAAGTAAGTTGATGTATTGTAATTAGATATGTTTGAAACTCCATTATATTCAACAATTGCAAAGTAATAATTGGTAGTATTATTTAAACCTGTAACATTGCAAGAACTACCCGTTCCATTGTATACCACAAAACAATTATTTCCAATATTAGAACCACTTCCAAAAACTGAATTAGCGGTATAAGCCAAAGTATCTATAGGTAAAGAATTAACTGCACTTCCTGCCTTACAAATAACTAATCTTCTTACACCATTACCCGTTTTCCAACTTAAGTTTACTGTATTTGTTCCATTATTTGTATATGAAAAATCAGTTGATGCGATAGTAGGTTCATTGTGAATTGCACCGCCCCATATTCTTTGAGCATATTGTGGACTGTCAATGAATGGATTCCTATTTCCTTGAATTGCAGCTATAGCATTATTTCTTTTTATTTCCTTATCACTTACTGGGTCAAGATTATGCCAACTTAATAGTACACTTAATTGCCAAGGCAAAAAAACAGGATAATTATTTCCTGCTAATATATCAGTAGCACCAGCATTTGAAATCCAAGAAGCAATTAGGTTTTCATACCTTGTAGCCATAAAAAAATAACCTCTTGCTAAGTCACCTTTATATTCATCAATTGGTTCAAAAACAACTCCTGTATAGCCAAAATTATTGGCACTAGTTCCTAATTTCCCGCCATAAAGACTTGTATAAGTAGCATTTGTTACATATCCATATGGATAGTTATTTCTCATGCCATTAACTTTTCCATCAGAAGCAAATACATGGTTTAGCTCGGTTACCATAGGACTTGCTGAATTGAACCAACTTTGTGGAAATGAGTGTTCTCGATTATAACAATTACCTTCTACAGAATATGTACCACATTGATTACTCACCAATGTATATTCATATGGAGAAGCTTGATCTAGTCTTGTACTGTATATATCCCAAACTTTTCCATTTGGCTGTACATCAGTAGTAGCGTATGCATTCCAAACACCAGGAGTATAACTAACAGAGGTAGTTCCCACTGAAATTTTATTATAAAGTGCAGTTTTTAATGCTGCACCCCTAACATTACCAATGCTGTTAAAATAGGTGTTTACACCTGATGGAACTGTTGTTGCTATACATGTTCCGCTAACTGAAACACTAACCGAGACAGAACCAATACTACTATTTAATATTGCGTTTGAAGTACTTGGATAACTTGCTACCAATGAAGGACTAAAGCGAACAAATATTTTTGTATTGGCTACTGCTCCAGACAATGGAGCTAAAATTATTTTATTACCATAACCATAATTATAATTTAACGATACTTCAAAGGCTGTTGAAGCAGCAATTACGATTGGGGCTGTAAGTGAAGTTCCAGAAACCGTATAATTTAAACTTGATGAACTATTGAATGGGTATACATTTCCAAATGAAGGAAGTGATGTTATATTGGTAATTATAGAACCTGCTTTTGTATATTTATAAAATACTACTAAAAATAAGAATAAGAATGTTTTTGCGTTCACTTGGCAAATATATTTAAAATACGTATTCGACAGTATTACATTATGATTAGTTTTTCCTTAAAAACAAAAAAGCCTAATTTGACAAATCAAATTAGGCTTTTTTGTAATGTTTAACTACTTAGTTTCCTCTACTTTTTCTTTAGACTCTTTTTTTTCTTTATCGCAGCTTTTGTCTTTTTTCTTATCTCCACAACAAGCTTTTTTCTCCTCTTTTTTATCACAACTTTTTGCCGCTGATTTTTTGTCAGCACAACATGATTTTTTTTCTTTCTTAGTTTCTGCTTTAGCAGGTTTTTCATCCTCAGGATTTCCTGAAACTACCTCTGTAGGTGGAGTTGAAACCAAAACTTCTGATTTAGGACTTACATTTTGCGCTTTACTAGCAAAAGAAATTGCTGCGAATGCAGCTACTATTAAAAACTTTTTCATATTATTTTATTTATTAATTTATTATCAAATTTAGTTATGTATTCTACAAATGCAATAAAAATTTATCAATGAAATCTTAAAAATTACCTAAATATTACTATTGATGATGATAAGGTTCGCCTTTAATAATGGTGAAACACCTGTATAATTGTTCAATAAAAATTAATCTAATAAGTTGATGAGAAAAAGTAAATGCAGATAATGACAACTTTGCATTAGCCCTATAATAAATAGTTTCGTCAAAACCATAAGCACCACCAATTATGAAGACCAAACTACTTTGCTGAATACTTAAATTTTCAATGTAGTTAGCAAGTTGAATTGAGTTATACATTTTTCCATTTTCATCCAATAAAATTACAAAGTCGGTTGATTTTAATTGTTTTAAAATTATTTCTGCCTCTGCCTTTTTAGTTTGAATGATATCTTTGCTTTTTAGTTTAGTAGGTAATTCAAAAATTTTATTTTCAAATTTACAATAGTGTGTCAACCGTTTTGAGAACTCACTAAACCCCTCATTTACAAAACTAAAATGTGTTTTACCTAACTGTAATAACGTTACTTTTACCATTTTTCTGAACCTTTTTTAGGTAATAATTTTTTTATTATTAAATAATTCTCCTCAAATTTATTCCCTTTTTTACCGCCAAGTTCACGCCAATGATTTAGCATTTTTTCCTTCCTGTTTTCGGGAGCTGGATGTGTACTCAAAAAATCTAGCTCCTCTTCTGTATGATTATCTTTTTGCAACTTTTCAAAAAAACCATTTGCTTCACTGGCATCATAAACTGTATTATATAAGTAGTTTATTGAGAATTCGTCTGCCTGCGCCTCATTATCCCTATTAAATTTTAAACCAATTAAACTTTGAGCAATATTAATTACACCGCTTCCATCTCCAAAAACTAAACTTACTACAGACGAAAGGCCAAGTTGCTTGGCCATATTATCAATTGAATGTCGCTTGTCTGCATGAGCAATTTCGTGACCTAATACACCTGCTAACTGTGCTTCATTATCTAGGTAATTTATTAAACCAGTGTATACATAAATTTTACCACCAGGCAAACAAAAGGCATTTAAAACTGTGTCGTTTATTATTTTCAATTCCCATTTAAAATCATCAGCATGGATAACCTTACCCGATTTTAAAATACGTTCTATTATTAAATTGATGCTTCTGTATAATTCTTTATTTTCTTTTTCGTTTAAAATTTGGTCAGCATAAATGGCATCATATTGGTTTTGAGCTGATTTACCCATTTCTAAATCAACCTCGGTGCTAATATAGTTTTTCCAACTATCGCCACACGAGGTGAATACAACCATTAAAGAAAAAAATATGACTATATTTTTAGTAATTTTCATGTATGATTTTTTCTACGAATTTAACAACATTATTAATATTATAAATAAATGACTTTTTGCAATGGCTTATAGTTTTATATTCGCCACACTTTTTAAAAAATGAAAAAACAATATATTTTAAGTTTTATAGCGGTAATTTTTAGCATGCAATTGCTTGCTCAGCAAGGTAGAATTAAAGGTTTGGTAGTTGATAAAGATAATGGTGAACCTATCATTTCGTGTAATATAAAGTTAACTGAAATTACTCCAAACAATGAAGTGAGTGTTAAGAAACCAATCATTGTGCAAACCGATAACAATGGAATTTATGTAGTAACCAAAATTCCTTTTGCCAAATACAATGTTCGTTTTGCTTTTATAGGTTATGAAATACAAAATCAAACCATAGATGTAAACGATGAAGAACCAATTCAGCTTAACTTTAATGTAACCAAAAAGAAAAATCAACTAAATGAGGTTACAATCAGTGGTGAAAAAGAAAAAGCCAGAGAAAACGTCAATATATCTACCAATGTAATTACACAAAAAGAATTATCTCGCCTTCCTACTTTTGGTGGTGAACCTGATTTGGTGCAATACTTACAAGTATTACCTGGGGTTAACTTTAGTGGTGACCAAGGCGGACAGCTTTATATTCGCGGAGGTTCTCCAGTAATGAATAAAGTAATGCTTGACGGGATGATTATTTATAACCCTTTTCACTCTATTGGTTTGTTTAGTATTTTTGATGCTGATTTAATTAAAACTGCTGATGTAAGTGCAGGAGGATACAATGTTCAGCATGGAGGCAGAATTTCAGGTGTAATTGACGTAAGTACAAGAGATGGAAATAAAAAAGATTTTTCGGGTAAAATTAGTATCAATCCTATTACTGCCAAATTTCATATTGAAGCTCCTCTAACTAAATACACTGAAGGTGGTGGATCTTCATCTTATATTATTTCATACAAAACTTCTTATTTAGACAAAACTGCACCAATTTTATATAAAAATGCTGATCCTGAAAATGGTTTACCATATTCATTTAATGATTTATTTGGAAAATATTCATTTACTGGTGCAAATGGAAGTAAAGCTAGCTTTTTTGGTTTTAGGTTTGATGATAACTCAGAATTTAACAAATTAAAATACAATTGGAACAATGTTGGTTTAGGGGGAAATTTATTAATTATTCCTGATGGAAGTAGTACTATAATTAATATTGCTGGAGGTTATTCTAATTACTTAATAAACTTAACCGAGTCTAATGGCAGACCTCGTTCGAGTGGAATTAACAGTTTCAACACTTTATTTAGCTTCACTAATTTTTTTGGTAAAGACGATTTAAAATATGGATTTGAAGTAGTTGGATTCAATACAATATATAAATATTTAAATTCAACAGGTCGTAATATTGATCAGGAAAATAGTAACACCGAAGCATCAGGATACGTTAAGTATAAGAAAGTAATTGGAAGTCGTTTGGTAATTGAACCCGGAATCAGAATGGTATATTATGCATCATTGTCTGAAAGTAGCTTTGAGCCTAGAATTGGAGTTAAATACAATGCCAATTCCAGTTTAAGGTTTAAAGGAGCAGCTGGATTGTACTCTCAAAATTTAATCAGTGCTGTCAGCGATCAAGATGTGGTAAATTTATTTTATGGTTTTTTATCTAATCCTGACGGTATTTCTAGAAATGGTTCATTAGCAAATAATACCAGCCGTTTACAAAAAGCATGGCATACCGCATTTGGGTTTGAACTTGATATTATAAATACACCAAAACATAAACTAAATTTAAATAGTGAAGCATTTTATAAAAACTTTAATCAAATAATTAGCATTAATAGGTATAAAATTTTTGAAAACAACATTACAAATGCGAATAGACCAGAATTACAAAGATTGGATTATATAGCCGAACAAGGATTAAGCTATGGTGCTGATGCTACTTTGAAATACGAAACCCGAAAATTAAATATTTGGGCAGTATATTCATTAACCTATGTTACTAGAAATGATGGAGTATCAATTGAACAAGGTGGAATGGGAAAGGACTACATACCACATTTTGACAGACGACATAATTTTAACATAGTGGTGAACCAAAGTTGGGGTAATAAAAAAAATCCAACTGCTTGGACAGCTAACTTACGTTGGAATTTTGGTTCAGGTTTTCCATTTACACAAACCCAAGGTTTGTACGAAAAACTTAATTATGCAGGAGGAATTAGCACAAATCCATTGGTACAAAATGGAAATTTAGGTGTTTACTATGATCAAATTAATACAGGTCGTTTACCATATTTTCATCGTTTAGATCTTTCATTATCCCGTAAATTCAACATTAGCAAAACTTCAGTTTTAAACATAACAGCTGCAGCTACCAATGTATATAACCGTGAAAATATATTTTATTTTGATGTGCTTAATTATAAAAGAATCAATCAATTACCTTTCTTACCAACTTTAGGTTTTAGTTTAACTTTTTAAAATTAGCTATTCAATATTTTACAAGCCATTACAACCAAGTTGTAGTGGCTTTTTATTTATAAAGGAAATATTCAAGAAGTATATTTTTCTTTAATACTAATTTTCTTATGTTTGTGATATGACAATCAATGCACTCAATACCGCTATAAAAAAACTTCCAAAAGAACTCCAAAAGGAAGTAGCTGATTTTGTTAAAACAATAAAATTGAAGGCAGAAAGTTCAAATCAATTGAAGCAACGTCAGTTTGGTTTTGCAAAGGGAAAAGTAAAGATAAGTCAAGATTTTGATAATCCATTAGTTGAATTTGAAAACTATATGTAATGGCTTTTTTATTAGATACTCATACTTTTCTTTGGTTTCTTTCAGGCGATGAGCAGTTATCTAAAAAGGCGTTAGTTAAAATTCTGGATATAAATAAGAAATGCTATTTAAGTATTGCGAGTCTCTGGGAAATTACTATTAAACTTCAGTTAGGTAAATTAGAATTAAATTTTGAATTTAACGAGTTGGCAGAATATTTAAAGAGAAATCATATTGAGATACTTAATATTAATTTTGATCATTTAATGGTTTTATCAGTACTACCTTTAAACCATCGAGACCCTTTTGATAGAATAATCATTTCACAAGCAATTGCTGAGAAATTCACTATAATTTCCCAAGACTCTGTATTTAAATCTTACCAAGCAAAATTGCTTTGGTAGGTTTCATTCATACACACATTTTCTGCACTTATTGTGCTAATTTTCAAGCATACTTGATATTTGGTTTATCAAACGTTATTTTCGCGCCACTTTTAAAAATCCCTATTGGGTTTTTATACAATTTTTTATAACAAAATGACCAAATACAAAGAATATAAAAAACTTGATTTTCCTGCTTTTGAGCAAGAAATATTAAAGTTTTGGGCCGATGAAAAAATATTTGAAAAAAGTGTAGCAAATCGTAAAAGTGCAAAGCCATTTGTGTTTTACGAAGGGCCACCAAGTGCAAATGGAATGCCTGGTATTCATCATGTTATGAGTAGGGCAATCAAAGATATTTTTTGCAGATACAATACTTTAAAGGGTTTTCAAGTAAAGCGTAAAGCTGGTTGGGATACGCATGGTTTACCTGTAGAATTACAGGTGGAAAAAGCCATGGGCATTACCAAAGAAGATATTGGTAAAACCATTTCGATAGAAGATTATAACGAAGCATGCCGCAAAGATGTAATGAAATATACTGATGTGTGGAATGAACTTACTACACGCATTGGCTACTGGGTTGACTTGAATGACCCATACATTACATACGAAAATAGTTATATCGAAAGCCTTTGGTGGTGTTTAAAACAGCTGCACAACAAAGGTTATTTGTATAAAGGTTATACCATTCAGCCATACTCGCCTGCTGCGGGAACTGGTTTAAGTTCGCACGAATTAAACCAACCTGGAACTTATAAAGATGTAAAAGACATGACCGCAGTGGCCATGTTTAAGATACTTGATACCGATTTTTTGACTAATTTGTCAGAAAATGAACGCATCAGAAGCTATTTCCTTGCTTGGACAACTACACCTTGGACGTTGCCATCGAACACAGCATTGGCCGTAGGCCCCAAAATTGATTATGTGTTGGTAAAAACCATCAACCAATTTAGCCATGAAGTGGTAAATGTAATTTTAGCTAAAAACTTAGTTGCAAAATACTTTAAACCTGAACAAGCCGATTTAAAATTTGAAGACTACAAAGCAGGCGATAAATTGGTTCCTTATCAAATTTTAGCCGAATATAAAGGCAAAGATTTAGCAGGTACCAAATACGAGCAACTATTGCCATTTGATGGAATTAAGGTAGAAAATGGAAAAAGCTTTGAAGTAATTACTGGTGATTTTGTTACCACTGAAGATGGAACTGGTATTGTACATATTGCGCCAAGTTTTGGGGCAGACGATTTCAGGGTAGCGCAACAAAATGGTATTGGTTCATTAACTTTAGTTGACAAACGTGGTAAGTTTTTAGCTGAAGTTAAGGATGATTTGTTCCTTTATGGCGAAGAATATGTAAAAGAAGCTTATTTAACCGAAACTGAAAAAGAAGCTGCTTTGGCTTTGCAAAAAGACAAATTACAAGGTTTTATAAAAGATACCAGCAAACTCAACTATTTAAGCGTAGATGAGCGTATTACCTTAAAACTTCAAAACGAAAATAAGTTATTTAAAAAAGAAAAATACGACCATACTTATCCTCATTGTTGGAGAACTGATAAGCCAATTTTATATTATCCGTTAGAAAGTTGGTTTATTAAAACCACGACTGTTAAAGATAAATTGGTTGAAAACAATGCCAAAATAAACTGGAAACCAGCAAGTACTGGAACTGGAAGATTTGGAAATTGGTTAGAAAACTTGGTTGATTGGAATTTATCTCGTTCGCGTTATTGGGGAACTCCGCTACCAATTTGGAGAACCGAAGATGGATTAGAAGAAAAATGCATTGGTTCAAAAACTGAATTAACTGCTGAATTTGAAAAAGCGGTAAAAGCAGGGTTTAACCAAAATTCGAAATTCGAAATTCGAGATTCGAATTTAGAGATAGACTTACATAAGCCATTTGTTGATGAAATAGTTTTGGTTTCTGATTCAGGAAAACCAATGAAACGTGAAGCAGATTTGATTGATGTTTGGTTTGATAGCGGTGCCATGCCTTATGCCCAATGGAATTTTATGGGTAAAGATTCAACCGATGAAGCCAAAGCCCAATTTGAATCAGCTTACCCAGCAGATTATATTGCAGAAGGTGTTGATCAAACGCGTGGTTGGTTCTTTACTTTGCATGCTTTAGCAGTTTTACTGGACGATTGTTCAGACGAAATAAAAGCATTTAATCAAAAAACTGGAAACCCAGGAATTGCCTTTAAAAATGTAATTGCAAATGGTTTAGTTTTAGATAAAAATGGCCAAAAAATGAGTAAGCGTTTGGGCAATGTAGTTGATCCATTTACTACCATTGCTAAATATGGTGCTGATGCAACACGTTGGTACATGATTAGCAATAACGATCCTTGGGATAACTTAAAATTTGATTTAGAGGGAATAGGCGAAAGTCAGCGAAAGTTTTTTGGAACTCTATACAATACCTATTCGTTTTTTGCTATATATGCTAATATTGACGGTTTTGTGTACGATAGTGGCAATATAGTTGCTGTAAAAGAACGCACAGAACTTGATCGTTGGATTATTAGTAAACTAAATAGCTTGATAAAATTAGTGAGCGAGAAAATGGATGATTACGATCCAACTCCTGCTGCCAGAGCTATTGAAGAATTTGTGGGCGACCATCTTTCAAATTGGTATGTACGCCTTAGCCGCAGACGTTTTTGGAAAGGCGAAATGAATGATGAGAAAAAAGCAGCTTACGAAACTTTATACGAGTGTT
The DNA here is from genome assembly GCA_027491085.1 of Bacteroidota bacterium. GTDB lineage: Bacteria > Bacteroidota > Bacteroidia > UKL13-3 > UKL13-3 > JAAFJM01. The sequence goes on along the minus strand of JAIXWW010000016.1, from coordinate 153,173 downwards.
TAGAAACTGTTAGTCAGTTAATGAGCAGTGTTGCTCCATTTTTTGCTGATTGGTTGTATCGTAACTTAAACGAAAGCTTAATTGAATCAGGTAAAAACACCTTACAATCAGTCCATTTAACAAATTTAAAAATAGCTGATAGCCAATTAATTGATTTAATTCTTGAAGAGCAAATGGATTATGCACAGCGCATTTCATCGTTGGTTTTATCAATCAGGAAAAAAGAAAATATTAAAGTTCGTCAGCCATTACAACGTATTTTAATTCCTGTTGTTGACCAAAGGATAAAAGATGAAATTACGCATGTTAAAGACCTGATTTTGGCCGAAGTAAACGTTAAGGAGTTAGAATATATTGATGCAATTGATAAATCAATTAAACCTAACTTTAAGACTTTGGGTAAAAAAGTTGGAGCAAAAATGAAAGATGTTGCTGCTGCTATAACCGCTTTTGACCAAAATAAAATTCAAGAATTGGAGCAAAATGGAGCGTTAAACCTTGAAATTGAAGGTGAAACATTCGAAATTTTACTAACAGATGTGGAAATTTTATCGAAGGAAATTACAGGATATAAGGTTGCTAATGAAGGTAAGATTACTGTAGCCTTAGATATTGAAATGGACGAAGCCTTGCTAAACGAAGGAATAGCACGCGAAGTGATTAGTAAATTACAAACATTGAGAAAAGAATCTGGCTTAGCTGTTATGGATAAAATAAATGTTCAAATAGCTGACAATGTTTATACAAACGCATCGTTATCTGCTTATAATTCATATATTTGCAACGAAATTTTAGCGAGTTCTATACAAGTAGTTGAAAATGTGACAGATGGAGTTGATATAGATATAAACGAAAACCTTGTAAAAGTAAAAATAATAAAAGCTTAAATTATAATGGCAAAAAAAGTTGTGAAAAAAGCTGCTGCAAAAAAAGCAGTTAAAAAAGTTGTGAAAAAGCAAGTAGCCAAAAAAGCTGTTGCCAAAAAAGTTACTCCAGCTAAAAAAGCATTACCAGCTAAAGCAGTAAAAAAGGTAGTTAAAAAAGCCGCTCCCAAAAAAGTGGTAAAAAAAGCTGTTACCAAAGTTGCCCCTAAAAAAGCAGCAAAAGTGGTTAAAAAATTAACTCCTGCTAAAGCAGTAAAAAAAGTAGTAGCTAAAAAAGCAACTGCTAAAAAAGTAACAACGCCAGCAAAGAAAGTTGCTGCTAAAAAAGCAGTAGTATTAAAAAAAGCAGCTGTTAAAAAAGTAGTAGCTAAAAAAGTTGCAAAAAAGGCAGTAGTTGCAAGTAAAAAAGTGGCTACAAAAGTTTCAAAAGTTGTAGCTAAAAAAGTAGTTAAAACTGTATCGAAACCAGTAGCAAAAAAAGTAACTAAAGTAGTTAAGAAAGTAGCTGCTAAGCCAGTTGTAGTTACCAAAGCAAAAGCTAAAACTACTAAAGCAGTAGTTGCAACAAAAACTAAAGTAGCTGCAAAACCTACAAAACCAGCTGTAGTTGCTAAAAAAGTTTCTAAGAAATCGGTTTTGGTTAATAAACCTATTAGCAAAAAAGTAGTAGCTAAAAAAGTTACTCCGATAGCAAAACCAAAAGTTGAGAAAAAACAAGCTAAAGATATACAAGAACCAGCTCCATACCGTCCAGAAATGAAACAGTTGGAAATGGCTACTGAAGCCAAACGATATAGCGATTCAGATTTAGCTGAGTTTAAAGATATCATTGTTAAAAAAATGGCTTCGGCTAAAGCTGAATTAGCTAATTTATTAGATCAAATGCAAAATCCTAATGCAAATGGTGGAAATGATACTGATAGTAGTTATCAAACTCTAGAAGATGGACAATCGAGTAGTGAAAAAGAGCAATTAAGTCAATTAGCAGCTCGTCAACGTAAGTTTATTGAAAACTTAGATAATGCATTATCTCGTATTGAGAATAAAACTTATGGTATTTGTAAAGTAACAGGCAAATTAATTGCTAAAGAGCGTTTAAGAGCTGTTCCTCATACTACTTTAAGTATGGAAGCAAAGCTTCAACAATATAAATAAATTTTTAAAAAATATATAAAAATTAATAGAGACGTAATTATTATTGCGTCTCTATTTTTTTAAGCAAATAATGAAAAACAAACATGTCGTTTACCCAATTGCTATTGGAATAATATTATTAATTATTGACCAATGGAGCAAAATTTATATAAAAACGCATTTTAACTTGAGTGAAGAAGTAAATGTGGCTGGAAATTGGTTTAAACTTCATTTCCTTGAAAACTATGGAATGGCCTTTGGTATTGAGTTTGGAGGCGACTGGGGTAAAATTATCCTTACATTATTCCGTATTATTTTTTGTGGAGTAATAGTATATTATATTAATGGGTTGATAAAAGCCAAATCTCATTTGGGATATACTATTAGTTGGACTATGATTTTAGTAGGCGCTTTGGGTAATATTATTGATTCTGTATTTTATGGTGTATTGTTTTCAAAAAGCGATTATTGGAGTTTAGCTATTTTTTTACCTGCCGATGGTGGTTATGCTTCTTGGTTTCATGGTTCGGTAGTTGACATGCTTTATTTCCCCATTCTTCATGGTACTTTTCCTAAATGGTTACCTATTTGGGGTGGTGAAACTTTTGAATTTTTCAGACCCGTATTTAACGTGGCTGATGCAACAATAAGTGTTGGTTTTGTATTGATATTATTGTTTCAAAAAGAATTTGCTGAACAATCAGCACCCAAAGACCAGGTTGATGCTATAGAAGAGGTTAAGGAATAATCAATTAGCAATAGAAAATTTAGCAATATAATAGTCCAACAACTCACAACTCAACAATAAAAATATATGGAATTTGAATTTATATTAGTAAACCCCAATTACGATAAGCACATTGCTTTAATTCAATTAAATAGACCAAAGGAATTAAATGCATTGAATTTACAATTGATGTTAGAGCTGAAAAAAGCTTTACAACAATTAGACGATAATGACGATGTGCGTTGTATAATCATTACTGGAAATGAGCAAGCTTTTGCGGCTGGTGCCGATATAAAGCAAATGGAAAGCAAAAATGCCATTGATTTATTAAAAATTGACCAGTTTGAAACTTGGGATCAAATTAGAAAAACAAAAAAGCCAATTATAGCTGCAGTGAGCGGTTTTGCTTTAGGCGGTGGCTGCGAGTTGGTAATGACTTGCGATATGGTAGTAGCCAGCGAAACGGCAAAATTTGGTCAACCTGAAATAAAATTGGGCATTATGCCTGGTGCAGGAGGAACTCAACGTTTAACTAAAGCTGTTGGCAAAGCATTGGCCATGGAAATGGTATTAACAGGCAAATTTATTAGTGCTGAAGAAGCATTAAGTGCTGGATTGATCAATCGCGTAGTGCCAACTGAATTGTATTTAGAAGAAGCTGTTAAAATGGCAAAAGAAATTACAATTCAAAGTCCAATAGCCATTCGTTTGGCTAAGGAAAGTGTATTAAAAGCTTTTGACAGTGGCTTACAAGAAGGTTTATATTTTGAACGCAAAAACTTTTACATGTGTTTTGCCTCTGAAGATCAAAAAGAAGGTATGAAAGCCTTTGTTGAAAAACGTAAACCTGTTTTTGAAGGAAAGTAATTTAAAATTTCTGAAATGAAAAAAGGTTTTATACTATGTATAAAACCTTTTTTATTTGGGGTGGAATATGGGGCTCGAACCCACGACCTCCTGAACCACAATCAGGCGCTCTAACCAACTGAGCTAAAACCACCATGTATTAATCAAACATTTTTTGTTTGATGGGCTGCAAATGTATAAATTTAAAAAACAAAAACAACCTTTTTTTAAAATTTAATTTCAAGTATTTGGTTTCTAATTGAATGTTATTTTAACTTAATTGTTAATTTTTAAAATGAGTAATAAAAGTAATTTTTATATTTTACTATAAATGCTATATTGCAGTTGAAAAATGCAAAAAAATATTTTTACAATCTTTTTTACAACCCTTTTAATATTGTCTTTTACCAGGCTATTAGCCCAAAATGAGGTTAAAGACACCACCTTGCATTTATTCACCCAAAAAGGATACGCAAGTTATTATGCTCGTAAGTTTGAAAAACGAAAAACAGCTAATGGTGAACGATATAAAAGAAGAGAACTTACTGCTGCTCACAGAACACTTCCATTTAATACCAAAGTTAAAGTATCTAATCCTAAAAATGGGCGTTGGGTTATAGTAAGAATAAATGACAGAGGTCCTTTTCATAAGAAAAGAATTATAGATGTATCAGAGAGGGCAGCAAGACATTTAGGGATTTTTGGACACGGGCATTCAATGGTAATTATTCATGAAGTTCCAGATAGTGCTCAAATATGGTCAAATCAATCACAACACTACTAATTAATTTATTGTTATAGATTAACTTTTATTTATATGTTTAAGTTTATTTTTGTTTACAAACAAATAATAAATTAAAATGAATTCTATAAAAAACATTATTGCAGCAGATTGGGTAGAAATGGGCGGAATCCCATTACGACAGCCACTACCAAATGGATTAATAAATAACATTGGTCCGTTATTACTAATCCACCATCACAAATCAACAATTCCTGCCGATTCTAAACCTGGCGATGTTGGAGTTGGTCCTCATCCACATACTGGTTTTGCACCAGTTACTTTTATATTTGAAGGAAATGTAAATCACAGAGATTCGAGAGGTCATAATTCAATTGTGGAGGCTGGTGGTGTTCAATGGATGAATGCTGGAAAAGGAATTATTCATAGCGAAAGACCATCTGCTGAATTTGCAGCCAAAGGCGGTGTGCAAGAAATTATTCAAATTTGGATTAATTCACCTGCTAAATACAAACAAGAACAGCCTAAATATTTTGCATTGAATAAACATGAAATCCCAGTTATTGAAGAACAAAATTTAACCATTAAAGTAGTTGCTGGAAAATACGGTCAAATTCAAGGATTTAGTGAAATGCAAAGTCCTATGACCATTTTAGAGGTACATAGCGCTGGAAAAGCAAGCCATACTTTTCAATTTACCAAAGGCTATGAACATGCTATTTACAATTTGGATGAAGCATTTAATGCAGAAGGAAATCTAGTTAACGGTTCTCACTTAGTAATTATCGATAATGAAACAACCGAGCTAACCGTAAATTTTGATAAACCAACTAGACTTTTGGTTTTTGATATGGAAGCAATTAATGAACCTATTGCTACTTACGGCCCTTTTGTAATGAACACTCAATCAGAAATAATGCAGGCCATGCGAGATTATCAAATGGGTAAAATGGGTATTTTAATTGAAGAATTTTAAATAAAAAGTGGCTGTTTAATTAAATAAAAACAGCCACTTCAAAATTAGAAAGGAGCATCTCCATTAAATGTAATTGGCCCCTCATCATCTACATCGCTATCCCAATTAATACTTGAACTAACCGTAATTGTTCCATTATTGCCATTATTATCATTATAGTCTGGAATTGCATAATTATCAAAGTCGGTTTTATCGGCAAATTTAGTGTACTTACCAATAAATCTTAGTCTAACGTCATGTAGTTCTCCATTCCTATGCTTAGCTACCATTATTTCTGCTTCATCTGCACAAGGAGTTCCATCATCCCATTCGGTTAATTTATAGTATTGCGGACGGTAAATAAACATTACCATATCTGCATCTTGCTCAATAGAACCTGATTCACGTAAATCGGAAAGAATAGGCCTACCAGTTCCTGTTCCTGGTGAAGCACTCCCTCCTCCTCCACGTTTTTCACTTTGACGACTTAACTGAGCTAAAGCCAAAACAGGTACATCAAGTTCTTTTGCTAAAGCCTTTAAACTTCTTGAAATATAACTTACTTCTTGCTCACGATTACCATTTTTATTATTAGAATCATCACCACGCATGAGTTGCAAATAATCTATAATAATCATTTGAATATTATTCTGTTGTTTTAACCTTCTACATTTTGCACGTAGCTCAAATACTGAGATAGCAGGTGTATCATCAATAAATATTGGGGCTTCGCTTAACTTAGCTATTTTAGAATTTAACTGCTGCCATTCGTGGTCTGCTAAAATTCCTTTTTTCAACTTGTCTGATTCTATTTCAGCTTCTGCACTTATCATACGATTTGCCAATTGCTTAGAACTCATTTCTAGTGAAAAAATAGCTACAGCCCTTGGAGTTTCGGTATTTGATAAACAAGCATTACGCGCAACACTCAATACAAATGCAGTTTTACCCATACCAGGACGGGCAGCAATAATTATTAAATCAGATTTTTGAAATCCTGAAGTTACCCTATCTAACTTACTAAATCCAGAAGGAATGCCTGTTAATCCACCTTCTTTTCCTCTTAACTCATCAATTTCATTAATAGCTTCTTGCATTACGCTACTAATATTACGGTAATCCTTTTTAATGTTTCCTTGCGAAACTTCAAATAGTTTTCGTTCAGCGCTATCTAACAATTCAAAGGCATCTGTGCCATCTTCATAAGCTTCAGTTCCAATTTCACCACTTATTCTAATCAACTCACGTTGTAAAAATTTTTGCGCAATGATACGCGAGTGGTATTCTATATTAGCCGCACTTGCTACTCGATTAGTTAATGATGTAACATAGTATGCGCCTCCAGACATTTCTATATTACCTTTCTTTTTAAGTTCATGGCTAACAGTTAAAATATCTACTGCACTTCCATTTTGCCATAAATTTAAAATAGCCTCATATATATTTTTATGTTTGGGGTCATAAAAGCTATCTGGTTTTAAAACTTCTGCAACAATATTAATGGCATCTTTTTCTAAAAGTAAAGCACCTAAAACTGCTTGTTCTAATTCGGGTGCTTGTGGTGGTAATTTTCCCGTCTCAAAAATTTGAGCATTTGTCAGTGTTCTTTTCTTTCTATTTGCAACTATATCCGCCATGCTTAATTTTACTTTTATTTAATACTTATCTCCCAAAAATGTGTTAAAATGTTCTAGTACCCAAATTGAAAAATGATATACACATAAAAAAGATAGTGTTAGTTAACTGTTAATAACAGATATATTCATTTCTATTTACCTGATTTTGATACCAATTTTATACACATTTTAAATAAGTAAATTTTATAAATTGCTCATGTTTATTGCAACGAATTTCAGTGAAGTAATAATTTCTTAACAATAAAAGTTAGCAATAAAATTTGATTCAAAAACCTTGTGAAACATAAAATTTAATGAAATATAGGTAATAAAAATTACAATAAAATTCAATGAGTTACTTCAATTTAAAACTATTTCTTTTAAAATTAAATTTAATTACATTTATTGTAACAAATATTAAATAAAAATATGCAGTTTAGAAATATTTTGGTAATTGCTATGATTGTTTCCATTTATTCATGCGAAACGAAACAGCAAAAAATAAAGAATGAAATGGTTTTATTTAAAGAGTTCTCTGATTCTTTATTAAGAGTGAATAAACATTATGTTGAAGTATTGTATGGCGATACCAACCTATTTAATATTACAGACCCTTCTAATCCTGCACTCAGTTTTAACGATACTGCAATTCAACTTCATTCTAATATTTTTGATACCAATACAGAGTATACTCAAAAAGTAATGATGCAAACTCTAAAAAGATATAATGAATTGGAACAAAAATATGATACGCTTAAACATTTAATGGATAAAAATACTATTCAAGTATTTGAAACGATTAAAAATAATATAAAAACAATTAAACAACCAGTTAAGTAATCATAAATGAAAAAACATAGAGGAAAATTTATAGCATTAGCTGTATTAATAGCGATGGCTACCATTTATTGGGTGGTAATAAAAAAGGTAGATGAAAATCAAATAATGGTTTTGGTAGAAGAGGGAAGTTTTGATGTAACTGTTTTAAATACTGGTGAGTTACGTGCAAAAAATTATACTGAAATTTCAGCTCCAAGTGCCTTACGACAAGTAGGAATTTGGCAAGTCAAAATTAGTAATTTAATTGCCGAAGGAACTGTAGTAAAAGAGGGAGAATTTGTAGCTGAGTTAGATAAAACTGAGATTATGAATAAAATTAATGAAGAACAGTTGAATGTACAAAAAAAACAATCTGAATTTAAATCTACTCAACTTGATACAACCTTAACCATGCGCGATGCCAGAGATGAATTATTTAACTTAAAATACGCAGTAGAAGAAAGAAAACTAACTAAAGAACAATCTATTTATGAGCCACCAGCTGTTTTGCGTCAAGCCGAAATTGAATATGAAAAAGCTATTAGAAACTACGACCAGAAAAAGGAAAACTATAAAACTAAGCAACAACAAAGCGTTACCAAAATGCAGATTATAGGAAGTGAATTAACTAAGGCGCAAAATAGATTATCGGAACTAACTACTACTTTAGCTCAATTTACCATTACTGCACCTAAAAGTGGAATGGTAATTTATGCAAAAGAATGGGATGGAAAGAAAAAAATAGTTGGAAGCACTGTTAATACTTGGGATCCAACAGTGGCAAATTTACCCGATTTAAGAACAATGGAAAGTATAACATATATTAATGAAGTAGATATTCAAAAAGTTAAAACTAATCAATTGGTTAATATTGGGCTTGATGCTCAAACAGGTAAAAAACTACAAGGTATTGTTAAATCAGTAGCTAGTATTGGTGAACAAAAACCCAATAGTGAAGCAAAAGTATTTGAAGTTGTAATTGATGTTACTTCAATCGATACTTCATTGAGACCAGCTATGACCACTTCCAACAGTATTTCAACCAATACCTTAAAAAATGTGTTGAGTATTCCTATAGAATGTGTGCATACTGAAGGAACTAAAAGTTTTGTTTATAAACTCGATGACAAAAAAGCCGTTAAACAGGAAGTTAAAATTGGGGCAAGTAATGAAACACATACAGTAATACTTAAAGGATTGATGGCTAAAGAAGCTGTATATTTATCAATACCAAAAGATACTTTAGGCATAAAATGGGCAAATTAATTTACTAATTTTTAAAACAGAAAAAACATGAGCAATAACGATATATTAAAAAAGCTAAGGGTAGCACTACAATTGAAAAATACTGATATAATAGAAATATTAAAGTTAGTAGATTTTAAAATTTCTGAGAGTGAATTAGGTGCACTTTTTCGCAAGGAGGACCACCCTAAATACATGGATTGTGGTGACCAAATTTTACGTAATTTTTTAAATGGTTTAGTTATTCATTTACGTGGCCCAAGAGAGGATGGTAAATTAGTTGAATAATACAAACAGTAAGTAAAAACGATTTTAAAAACTAATAAAAGCGTATTGTAAGAAGCATAATGAAAACAAATTTCGTTATGCTTTTTTTGTTTTTATGAAACTCAAAAACGTTTTGATATTTATACGGAAATATTTCAAAAATCAACCCAATTTAAACTATTATGTTTTGGAGCATAAAAAAAGCTCTGAATTTCTTCAGAGCTTTTTGTGATCCCGCTGGGGCGCTTTATGTGTATATAGTAACATACAAATCAATAATTTAATGTACACATTAACTTATTTGGCAAACGTTTGGCAAACATTTACAGACTAATTTTAAGCTAAAACAAATAATTTTAAAGGCATAAATAGTCATAGAAGCTATTTTTAATCCTGAAATTAATCCAAAATATTAGACACTGAAAAATCAGAAACCGATAAATCTAATAGGTCTATTAATTAAATTGCAATTTAAATAATAATTACAATAATACAGAATCAAATATTCGACAATAATTACTGATTCTGTTTAAACTTTGATTGCACATGGATAATAAAAACAAACTTGATGAATTATTTGAAAAAATTGACCTAGATAATATTGATGAATCATTGATTGAGGAAATCCCTCAAAATGAAATGGAGTCTTTTGAGCAAGTCAATTCACTACAAAAAACATTTGCAGAAGCGTTTAAATTCAAACCTTTTGGATTTAGTGATTTAGCTATTAAGGCATTTGCTTTTGCTCATCAAATTCAAAATATTAAAATGTTGAATACACCTGAAAATATTATTATCGGAGATTTAATCTATAAATTTTATGAACAACTAACTGATAAATATATAATTGACAGGAAGAAATGGAATAAACTTTATGAATTGATTTATTATTTTAACAGAAAAAATCAAATCAAAGAGACCAATTTTTATGATATACAAAAAATTTACTCCGAGTTTTTTGATTACTACGTACTAACTATTCTAAAAAACATCTATGACGGTTTAAATTCTGATTTTAAAAATCAAGTTAATGATATAATCTTAAATTTTGTTGGTTCACTTAAAAACGCTTCGACTTTTTGGGATTTAAAAATGAAGGATGTCAACGATTTTACTGGTAAAAAGGCTATTTCTCAAATAAACAATAATTTTTTAAACGTATTCCTTACACCTGATATGATCAACAACCTACTTACCATTGTTGGGAAATATCAAGAACTAGATGATAAAGTATTTAACAATTCTTTGAGTAGTGGGATTCTTATGGAATTTGCTGAGTTTATTGAACAAATTGACATAATTGAATTATTTAAGTTTGATAAAACAAAAGAAGTTTTTGAAAATATGACAACAATAAAGCAACGAAATAAAATGTTGTTAATGCATGAAATTTTAGTCTTGTTTGAACACCCTCTTGCAATTTCACCTATAAAAGAAGAGGAATTTTTTAAAACCAACGAAAATTCTAGTAAGCAATCTTTACTTCAAAAGCAAATTAGAATAGCGGAACAGGTACTCTGTATTTCTTAAAACATTTTTTTTTCAAGAAACATACCCCCCCCTACCAATTCTTGAAAAAATTTCGTTTCCCTTCATATTTAATCTTGTGGTGTTAATTTATAAATAATAATGACAAAACACAATTTAAACCAAAGAAACGAACAAGGATTCGTTATGGTGCCTTATGAAAGACTTGAGGCAATCGAAAAAATGCTAAGTGAAATTCTTGCATTATCACAATCAAAAAAAGGTATAGGTTCAGAATCACTGAATCACATTACCGAAAAAGAGGCCATGAAGTTGGTTGGTAAAAAAGGAACTTGGTTCTGGCTAATGAGAAGATCTGGTCAGTTAAAGTTTACTAAAGTAGGTTCAAAAGTTTTTTATTCAGTTGATGAACTGCAAAAACTAGTTTCTGAGGGGGGCAGAGTATAATGAAAGAAATTCATAGCCTCAAAATTCGCTCATTAAAACATAGAATTGAGTGTGTTGTCCTTAGTTCCTGCATACAGGAACAAAACAACTTTAGTAAAATTCAAAAGTATTTACTTAGAACAGATTTTGGAAACAGAAACAAAGTTGTTTTTAGTGCTCTTCAGTATTTACATGAAAATAGTAAGCCTATTGATCAAATTAGTCTGAGCAAACAAATGCTTATTGAAATTAAAGCTACTAAGGATTCTGAAATGGAAAGGTATACCATAATTAGTAAACATTTGATTGATTTAACTTTATTTAATTCAAACACATCCAATTTAGAGTATCACGCATTGCTATTAGCGCAACTTAGTATTCACAATCAATTACTAGAACAATTGCATCTGTTACTGCAAAACAATTCTTTGCCTTTAGGGCTTTTAGAGGATTTAAAATATTTTAAAAATAGTTTACTTCCTTTTGATTCCGATCCTTTAGAAATTTTGGACGAAGCAGTTCAATTCTTAAATATTAATTATCCTAATCAAAGCGAACTTTATCAGCCTATTCTAAACATAGCCCATGAACTCGAATTACGATGTTTTGATATTCGTAAAGATTGTACTGTAAAAGCATCTGATTCTACCAATCAATTTCTTAAGAATTTTACATTTGATTCAAATAAAGTTGAGCATTGGCCTGAAACTCCCTTTACTAAAACCCCTTTTTAGCGTATGAAAAATTTAAATTTTGAAAATTTTATTAAGTCAAAGAATGACTTAAGTACATACTCTAATTTGGATATACAATCAGAGATTGTTAGAAGAAATCGTATCGAAAATCCCTTTCCTCTGCATGTTTTTCATCCAAATATAAAGAGTTACATTAATTTCCTTTGTAGTAAAGATGGTTATGATATTCCACCAAGTTTTATTGGCACTACCCTACTTTCTGCTTACAGCACAGCTATTGGAACTAGTTATGTAGTAAGTACGAATGGAATTGATTGTCTTTTCTTGGTCGTTTGGGCTGGTTTAATTGGTATATCGAGTTGTGGTAAAAGTTTAGCAATTAAGAAAATTTACGAGCCAATATTTGATATACAAGATGCTTTTGACGTTGAATGGGATAAAAAATGTAGTGGCTTAAATGAAGGCCAATTAAAGGATGTAAAATTAGATACATTAGTTATTCGTGATGTGCATATACCGACTTTAACCAAAAGTATTCTACCTGATAATCCTAAGGGTATAGTAAAACACGCTGATGAACTTTTAGAGTGGATTAATGGATTAAACCAACTAAGCAAAAAAGAAGGTACGGATGAGCAATTTTATTTAAGCACTTGGAATTGCACTCCTTACACCTCTATTAGAGCTGGAAAAGTAAAATCTGTTAATAGAAGACCATTTGTAAATATTATTGGTGGAACACAACATAAAGTATTACCAAAGTTTTTCGATAATAACAGGGACACTAGTGGTTTTATTTTTAGGTTGTTATTTGCAACTCATCATGAAGATTTAATTGCAAAACCCAACCCCACATTTCAAATGCCTTATAAAACAGATTGGTATCATTATGAAAGTATCAAAACGATTTATCATAGTCTTAAAGTTGATAAGCATGACCTTATTCCTAAAATGGTTATTATAAGTAAAGAGGCATCGGAACTTTATGAAAACTGGGTCAATTCAAAGATTGATAGTATTAATATAATGCAGGATATTGATGAAAAAGATACTGCTTCAAGTATTTTAGGTAAAATAAAGGAATATGTATTAAGGTTTTGTGGTATTTTAGCCGTGTCTGATAAATGCTTAGACGCTCAAATTGTTAATGAAAAGCTTAATCCTTACTTTAATGACAAGGAATACACAGGCTTGAATGTAATGAAAAGAGCCATTGAGCTTGGAGAATACTATAATAAAGAAGCAATTTTAGCTTATGAAAAAGTCAAGAGTTCCAACGTTGCTCCACAGGAAGTAATTCTTGCTGCAAAACTTTTTAAGCAAGGCAATTTATCTAATTTAAAAATGGCAAAAATTGTATACGCAAACCAGAAGCCTAAATCCGACCCCGCTTTAGCCAAGCAAATGGAGAGGGATTTAAAGAAATGGATGATTAAATATACTAAAATATTTGGTGCTAATATTAACTAATGTCTTGAACTAATTATTCCCCCCATCAATAGTTATGCAAAACATTATAATACAGCAATTTAACCCTTTAATTTCTTCTGACAAATTCAGACAAACTTATTATAACTGTCTGATTATTAATAACAATAAAATCAAAAAGTAGGACATTAATTGTCTCAAACAAAAGACAAATTTTGTCCTGCTTTTTAAAATATAAATACCTGAAAATAAGTATATTAAAAACCACTTGTCGTAATTTGTCGTGACTAAAAACTCTGTTTAGTCACTATAAATCAATACAATACAAAGAAATAAGTGAATTTTTCTTACGACAATTTTATTTTTAGCTTGAATACGCTCGGTGTATCTACTTAAACCATTCCAATTCATAGCTACTCCCCTTCATTTATAAAAATTATTAAACTGCTCTTTTGAAAACAATTAATTTAATAATTACTTACATCATTGGTAGCTAAATATTCCTCTTTAATAATTAATTACTCCTGAAAAAAGTTTACATACAATCCAATTAATACTGCAATAGGTTTACAGTTGATACCTATTCCTGAATCTAGTTTACAATGATTTATAATACATGTTTTACGCTTTATGTGTAAACCTATTTTAGGTTAAGCCAAATGGTTAAGTTTGTTACGAATTGTTGCGAATGTTACGAATTGTTGCGAATTGTTGCGAATGAGCTAATTCGTATAGATTACCATCTAAACTGGTAAATTGAACTGACCTCCTGTAACCAGTTAAAAAGACAATCAAAAATGTATAATATACTGTAAACATATTACTTAGCTTCAATTATTAGTAGCTAAATATTTAATTAATTATCCTGTTTTCTTATATAGTTAAGAACCTTGCCCATGGTTAAGTTGGTTGCGAATTGTTGCGAATTGTTGCGAATCAAAGTTGCGAATTATTGCGAATCGTCAACTTAGTTACAATAAATAGTAACTAAATATTCAATAAATTTTACTGTTTGAGCATAGTTACGCAGTTAAAAAATAATACTACTGAATTAATTAATAACGGTTGGTAATTTTATGGCCTCAATTCTAAATTGATACATTTATTTACAATCATTTTGAAACCAACTTGAATACAATTGGATAAATTTGTTTCTCTCCATTCACAAGCGTTAGCTATTTTTTGAATGGATTTAATACAAGCTAAAAACATTGAAAAACAAGCAACTAAAAACAAAGTCAGGTTTCAAAATTTATCAAGCTGATACTGAAACAGAACTTGAATTACCATTAATGGATGGAAGTGTTAGTGCTGGTTTCCCTTCACCAGCTGCTGATTTTTTAGACAATAAAATTGACCTTAATAAATACCTTATCAAAAAGGAATCAACAACATTTATTGCTGTTGTTGATGGGTATTCAATGCAAGGTGCTGGAATTTCTGACAAAGACATATTAATCATTGATAAATCGTTGGAGCCTACAGATGGCAAAATAGCGGTATGTATTATTGATGGTGAATTTGTTTTAAAACGTCTAAAAGTAAACAAAGAAGGAATTTGGCTGATGCCAGAAAATGAAAAATTTCAACCCATAAAAATTACTGAATATAATGACTTTGAAATTTGGGGAATAGTAACATTTTCAATTCAACGTCATTAACCATGTTCGCTTTAATAGATTGTAATAACTTTTACGCCTCGTGTGAGAGAACATTTCAACCAAAGTTAAGAGGTAAGCCTATTGTTGTTTTATCAAACAATGATGGTTGTGTAATAGCACGTAGTAACGAAGCTAAAAAGCTTGGTGTACCTATGGGCGCAGTTGCTTTTGAATACAAAGAGTTATTTGAAAAGGAAAATATCCACGTATTTTCTTCTAATTATGCGCTATATGGTGATATGAGTAGTAGGGTTATGGATTTATTAGCTGAATTTTCACCTGATATTGAAGTTTATAGTATTGATGAAGCATTTTTAAAATTTGATGGCTTTGATGCTTTCTTTGATTACAATACAATTGGGAAGGACATACGATATAAAGTAACAAAAGGTACTGGAATACCTGTTTCAGTTGGTTTTGCTCATACAAAATCATTGTCTAAAGTAGCTAATAAAATAGCAAAAAAATTCCCTGAAAAAACAGGCAATGTATATGTGATTGACAATGAGGAAAAGCGAATTAAAGCCCTAAAATGGCTTCCTATTGAGGATGTTTGGGGTATTGGCCGACAACATGCTAAACGCTTGCAAGCAATTGGGGTTAAAAATGCTTACCAATTTACTTTATTGCAAGCAGATTGGATTAAAAAGCATATGAGTATAGTTGGTCTAAGGCTTTATAATGAACTGCTTGGAATCCCTTGTTTAGACCTAGATGATGCATTGGTTGATAAAAAGAACATTGCATGCACTCGTTCATTTGATAAGAACTATGACGATTACAATTACATCAAAGAACGTGTTTCTTCTTATGCTGTAAATTGTGCTGAAAAACTCAGAAAACAAAATTCTTACTGTAACGCTATGATGGTTTTTTTATTGACTAATTACCACAGAAAAGACCTTGAACAATACAGTAAAAATATTTTAATAAAACTTCCCTATCCAACTAATTCGAATATCGAGCTTTCAAAATTTGCCACCAACGCATTGAGTAAGATTTACAAAAAAGGATATTTATTCAAGAAAACTGGTGTTATAGTTATGGAAATTACGCCTGAATCACAAAAACAGCTTAACATGTTTGAAAACAGTAACCCTAAGCACATTTCACTCATGAAGGCTATTGACAATGTAAATAAAACAATTGGTGTGACCAAAGTGAAATTAGCATCACAAGACATCGGTAGGGCTTGGAAGATGAAACAAGAAAAACTTTCTCCAAGATATACAACTAGAATAGATGAATTATTAATGATAAAAGCATAATTCACTTATTTTATATATTTTTTTTTAATACTACCCCGATATGACAAATAACTTATTTATTCCCCTAAATGGGCTAAAAGACTTTATTGAAGTTGACCATGAAAGCTATGAAAATTTTCTTAATGAATGGGAAACTAGTAATAAACCAAAAGACATCAGCACAGTTATTAATGATGTATCCCACAATTTATGCGTAAAATATTATGGAAGTTGTAACGAAACTTACATTTTACATAATAAAACTAAAGACAAAGCTGAACTTGTTGAAGGTGTAGATTTTGAATTTAAATTTGATAAATTAAGACCATTTCAATTAGAGTATTTAGCTTATTACGTAGGGGCTGATATTGATAATGCACCATCAGAACTTATAGATATTGAAAGTAAAATAATTGATTTTGAAACTTTTGAAGAATTAATGTCGGTTAGGAGTTCACTTTTAGAAAGTGATAAGATATCAGATGCAACTAAATTTGAGATTTTTAATTAGAAAACAATGTGCTATTATTCTAAACAAACTACAGATGCCCAAACATTAGAGAACAGGTTTAATTTATTACCTATAGGTGATTTACCTATTAACTCTGATAGATTTAACGGATTTACAAACCCATTAACTCCAATTATTACAAATACGAAGAAGAAGAATATTCAACTTTATTCATGGGGTTTAATTCCAAGTTGGGCAAAAGATGAAAGCTTTAGAAAAAACACCTTAAATGCACGTATTGAATCACTCGAGGAAAAACCTTCCTATCGAAATTACATTAAGAATCGCTGTTTAATTGTAGTTGATGGTTTTTATGAATGGAAATGGTTAGACCCAGCGGGAAAAGATAAACTACAATATTTAATAACCTTGCCTAATGAGGAATTATTTGCCTTTGCAGGTATTTACAGCTCATGGACTAATAAGTTAACTGGAGAGGTCATAAATACGTACTCTATGGTAACTACAGCGGCTAACGAATTAATGGCTGAAGTACATAATACTAAAAAAAGAATGCCAGTAATTTTAACAAAAGAGAACGAGCAAGATTGGCTTAACCCTAATGTTGACTATAGGCTATTTAGTAAATGTGAAATTGATTTAAAAGCTGAACCAATGTATTAATTTTTACAAAGTTTGCGCATTGTTGCGCATGTATAATTGAACTGATGCATACTTATTGGTAATAGCAGATTAATTTGGCATAATTAACTGCATAGAATTAAATTTTTGAGTATACTTATATAAGGACAAGTCATTTAAAGTTGAATAAATTTATTCATTACAAATAGTAAATTTATTCACTAGTATTATTAATATTGTGTAATAAATATTGAATTGAAAAACTTAATTACCATTGCAATTGTACTTTTTAAGTTCAATCTAATTTTTTGCCAAAACTTAATTTCCATTGATAGCCTGTCTTCAAATCTTAATAAAGTTGTAACTATTTGCGACAGTGTTGCTTCCTTTAATATTTCAAAAGGTTCTGCTCCAATTTATTACATTTTTTTAGGAAAGCCATTTCCTTATCAAAAATTAACAATTGTAATTGAAACTGACCATAAAGAAAAATATGGCATAATTCATCCTGGGTATTTATCAAATAGAAAAGTATGTGTAACTGGTAAATTAACTGAAAACAAAGGAAGAAACCAAATTATTTATAACGGAGAAACACGAATTAAGGTAACAGGTTATTAATGGATTTAATTCAATGACCATATCGCAATACATTGACAATTTAAAAAAAAATGATAGAATTTGTAAATAAGAATCTTGTGACTAAAGAACCAAGTTATTATTATTTGGTAGAAGAATTTGTTACAACATTTCGCATGGACGAAGGTAAAAACGAACCGATATGCCATGAAAAGTTATTTGAAGGTGTCGATTTATTGAAATGTAAAGCAGACGCAGAAAAATATTACTGGGAAAGATTGGAAGGTTTAGAAAAAACTAAATACTTTTTAGAGTTTGCGGCACCGCGAGATTTTGAGTTTGGAAAAAATGCTGCATTTAGTATTTCTCTCTCGTTCGTGGAATACCATAATGAAGAAGAAATATACATATATACACTAATTGGTGGTGATGTCAATGAAGAAGCCGAAAGTGTTGAATTTGAAACCGCCATTTTGAAGGAAAAGGGATTTCTTTAAGACCGAAAGCCTTAGCCACTTTTACCCAATTAGATTTAACAAAATAACAACCCCTGAAATACAATTTCTGTATTAATTAGCTGCAATATTTAGTAACTGAATAGTAACTAAATATGCAATATTTTATAGGTGTCTCTTATACTTACGAATTATTGCGAATGAAAGTTACGAATTGTTGCGAATTGTTGCGAATCATACGAATTGTTGCGAATGAAAGTTACGGATTATTACGAATTTAAGGCCTATATAATCGTGTATTACACAAGATATGGTATAAAATCCAGCTTGAACTAGCTATTTTATAAGCATACCTGCTTTTTGCAAACAATAACGATTATTTAGCTGAATTATTCAATATACAGTTACTAATTATTGAATATTTAGCTGCAATATTTAGTAACTAAATATTCAAAAGCTCGTATACTTGCGAATTGTTGCAAATGAAAGTTATGGATTGTTACGAATTTAAGGCCTTTATAATCGTGTATTACACAATATATGGAGCATTATCCAACTTCAAACTGCTATTCTGCTTTTTACAAACAATAACGATTAATTAGCTGCTAATGATTCAATATTTAGTTACTATTTATTGAATATTTAGCTGCTTTTTAAATAATATTTAGCTGCTTTAAGTAGTAACTAAATATTCAATAAATGAATAGTGTTTGCGCATATAGTTGCGCATTTTGCGCAGTGCGCAACTCATGCGCAAATATTACACTGACTCATACTAAAAAAAAGTTTACATATTATTTAATTAATACTGTAATAGATTTACAGTTTTTGAGGGTTAGTGTGGTAATCGTTAGAATTTTAATTGAAATTATGGACATAAAATTACATACAAAATCAAATTTCGCAATTACATCACTTTTACGCCACCATTCCTTGTTCAAAAATTTCAATATATTCCTTCATTTTGAATATAATTCTTTCGCCTATTTCGCGAGCTTGTAGAATACTAGGGCGACCACCCAAACATTTTAAAACTTCATCTCTTAAAGGGTCTTGGCCACTAAAAATATAGGCTTCTATCAATGCTTTAAACTGAGCTTTGTCTAGTTGCTCTTCTTCACAAAGTGCGTTTAGAGCCAATACTTTTTGCTCTTGCCAGTATTTTTCAAATTCATCTTGGATATTGTCGGAATTATCGATTTGAGGCAAGTTTTCTTCAATGAATTTTTGTATCAGTTCGCGCTTACTTCTTAATTCAATATCACCACCTAGTAAATCCATGATGGCTTTTTTCTGCTTTTGTGATTCAGTGGTTTTAGCATCTTTTAGTTTTGCTAATAACTTAATAATATAAGCCACATTGATTAAGTCTCTATGGATAAGTTCCAATTCAAAGTCAATATCATCTAAAATGGATGTTTTTTGCTTGGCTTCATTGGTCTTTACTTTATCGTATAAATCTAAATACTTGCTTTTGTAGTTTTCAAAAGTTTGTTCATCTATTCCCAAATCATCCCAACTAAAATCGGTGTATGATTCTAAAACATTTTTTGCTCGTAACAATGCCCTAAACGCCTGAATAAAAGCTAGTTCATCTTCTTCACTTTCTAATTCATCTACGTGTTGATAGGTTGGAACAAGGGTGAGCAATGTTTTTAAAGCTTCTTTAAATTTCTTTGCAATGGATTCATAAGGAGGTAAAATAATCTCTTCAATGGCCTCTTTATTCGAGAACAAAGTAATGGCTTCATCGGTTGCTTTTTTTAAGTTACGGAAACATAAAATATTGCCTTGTGATTTTTGTTCTCCTAAAATTCTATTGGTTCTTGAATATGCTTGTATAACGCCATGATGTTTCAAGTTTTTATCAATATACATCGTGTTTACTTTCTTTGCATCAAAGCCAGTAAGAAACATACTTACCACCAATAAAATATCAAGCCTGTCTTCATCCTTGGCAGCTTCTTTTTCTCTTTCTTTTAAACGTTTGCTGATGTCTTTGAAATAATTTTCAAATTCTTTGCTATCTTTAGTTGAAAAATTAGTGCCATACATGGTGTTATAATCTGCTATATATGATTCTAATTTATCCCTCGTATGACTTGAAATACTCGCATACTTTGGCTCTGCTGCCATGGTATATTCCAACTCATCTTCAGGTAAATAATCTTGTGCATCCTCATCTTCTTCATTGGCTCCATAAGTAAAAATGGTAGCTATGCGCAAATTATGTTCTCCAGCTTCTTTTTTCTTCTTTAAAATGTCGTAATATTTTATTGCGTTTGCAATGCTGCTAACCGCAAATATAGCTGAGTAATCTTTGTTAAATGTTTTGTGACCATGGTAAGCAATGATGTAATCTGCTATTTTTGACAAGCGTTTTTCATCATTAAAAACTTCCATTTTATCAATATCTTCCACTTCTATATCAATAAAAGTGTTGCCTTTTTGTTTATACTTACCAATGTATTCAATTCCAAATCTCAGCACATTTTGATCGCGAATGGCATCTGTAATCACATATTTGTGTAAGCATGTGCCAAATAAATCTTTAGTGGTTCGTTTTCCTAATTCATTTTTGCTGGCATTGGCTGCAAAAATGGGTGTTCCAGTAAAACCAAACAGTTGTGCTTTTTTAAAATATGTAATAATTCTATCGTGTGTTTCACCAAATTGAGAACGGTGACACTCATCAAAAATGAATACAATTTTTTTGTCTTGTAAGTTCCCTAATTTTGTTTCGTAATGATGTTTGGTAATGGCATTATTTAATTTCTGAATGGTGGTAAGCACCAACTTTGTATCATCAGTTAATTGCTTAACTAATGAAGCTGTATTATCAGTAACATCAACACTGTCTTTTTTAAAGGCGTTGAACTCCAACATGGTTTGATAGTCCAAATCTTTTCTATCTACCACAAATACCACTTTATGCACTTCGGACAAATCCATGATAATTTGACTTGCCTTGAATGAAGTGAGTGTTTTACCTGAACCTGTAGTATGCCAAATATAGCCATTTTCGTTACTGGTTTTTACTTGATTTATGATGGCCTCTGTTGCATAATACTGATAAGGACGCAAAACCATCATGTTCTTAAAAGTTTCGTTCATTACCACATAATGCGAAATCATTTTACCTAAATGGTCTATATTTAAAAATGCTTGCGCAAACTCAGTTAGGCCAGTTATATTTTTATTATTGGCATCTGCCCAATAAAAAGTTTGCTTTACAGATTGCATCCTATTATTGGCTAAGTATTTTGTATTTACTCCGTTGCTAATTACAAATAATTGAACGTATTGAAACAAACCATGATTGCTCCAAAACGAATGACGCTGATAACGGTTAATTTGATTGAAAGCTTCTTTTATCTCAATACCTGTTCGCTTAAGCTCTATTTGTACCAACGGCAAACCATTTACCAACAAAGTAACATCATAGCGGTTTAAAAATGAACCCTGATGTTGAACTTGATTGGTAACTTGGTATTTATTGTTATTCCAATTTTCATTGTCAAAGAAGCGAATGCGAAATGTTTCGTTGTTTTCTCTTTTTATTGGAAAACGATCTCTTAAAGTTTTTGCTTTGTCAAATACATTTCCTTTGGCCAAATGGTTTAAAATGGAATCAAACTCCTTTGCTGAAAATGTGGTTTTATTAAATATCTCTAGTTGTGTTTTCAGGTTATCAACCAAGGCTTCGCCATCATGAATTTTTACTGATTCATAACCCAAACCAACCAATTGCTTCATTAAGTTGTTTTCTAATATGGCTTCGCTTTGGTGACTCATCTTAATTTGCTGCTATTAAGTTTACAATTAATTTTATCATCATATCTTTTTCTTCGGTTTTACTTTCAGCAATCATAATGGTAATGGCTACTAATGCATTATCGGGTATTATTTTACTACCATCCTGATTGTATAAAATTTTATTTTTATCTAAAAAGTAAATGAATAATCCTGCCGCAATGCGTTTGTTACCATCTGAAAAAGAATGATTTTTAACGATAAAATACAACAAGTTTGCTGCTTTTTCTTTGGCACTTGGGTACAAATCCACTCCATCAAATGTTTGATAAATGGTTTCCAACGAACTGTTAAATGATTGGTCTTTTTCGTTTCCAAAAAGCTTTCCTGCCTTTTGTTTATTTCGCCAAAGCCCTATTTGCTCAATAGCTTCTTGGTATGTTATTTTTTGAAGTGTTTCATGCTTTGTTTCGGGAATGGTTAAGCATTGATGGTCGTATTGATCCAACAAATCCAAAGCATGGGAATATTCAGTTACTACTTTTAATAAACCTATTGCTTCATCGGAAGTAAGCTGTGTTCTGTTAACCACATTTTCGAGTAATTGAATACTTTGTTTTAAAGTACTTAACTGTTCTTGCGATGCTTTTAGTTTTTGCTCATTGATGGCATAGCCTTTTACCAAATAATCTTTTAAACGTTGTGTAGCCCATTGGCGAAATTGAGTCCCTTGTTTAGATTTTACCCTATAACCAACTGATATGATAACATCAAGATTGTAATATTGAGTTTTATATTTTTTACCATCTGCGGCAGTTGTCAAGGATTCCTTGACAACTGATACTTTGCTTAATTCCTTTTCCTTGAATATGTTACTAATATGTAAACTTACATTTTGCTTGGTTTGTTCAAATAAAGAAGCCATCTGTTGCTGAGTTAACCAAACGGTGTCACTATCAAAATTAACAAGGATTTCTGTTTGTTTATCGCTGGTTTGGTATATAATTATTTCATTCATTTTAAGCTGCAAATTTCAAATTTAGTAAATAATTATTTAAAAGCTGAGTTGCCCATTGTCTGAACTATGATTTATTTGATTCTTGTGATTACTTTGACTTACTTATTCTTAATCATATAAATCAAATCAATCACAAAAACCACAGTTCAGACACCATTATACAAACATTTGCTGCAACAAGCCTTTTTTAAAGGTTTGGGTTTGGGTTATTTGTTTGGTTACGCTTTCTATTTTGTTATCAATATTGGATAAATAATCGGCTATCTTTTTTTGTTCTTCGATACAAGGGTAAGGAATATTTAATAAGGCATATTGTGAAATCCAGTGTCGACCATGACCTCCAATTTCAAACTTAATTAATCGCATAGCTTCGTATATATAACCTATGACTTCGCCTTCTTTGGGAGCTAAGATTTTCATCGCAGAAGATTTTGCTTTAAAAGGGAAATCAACAAATTGAGTTGCTGTTGTAAAATCATCAAATAAAATTACTGGAAGATTCTCATTGTAAATATCGTTTGTTTCATTGGTATAACCCAAAATAAAAGTTTTACCTGCTGTAAGAACAGGAGTTAAATAAGAATCATCATATTCAGTGCTTGTCACTAAATACTTAGTTGGTTGAATATAATCTAAAACATCCCCCAACCTTTTCTCTTCCCACTTAGAAAACTCTTTTCCTTTTTCATCTTTAAACCTCAATTTACCAGAGAAGATCTGTTGCATCACGCCTTTTTTGTATTTTTCCAACAATTCTTTTTTGCGGGTAAGTTGTTGTATCTTTTCATCTACTGTTGATAAAAAATTTGCAATTTTTTGTTGTTCAGGGAAGGGTAGTACAGGAACTTTGATTGTTTTTGCAACAGAAATATTTAAAACCTCTTGTGCTCCTCCAGCTCCTTTACTTTGAATTTGTTTTTGTCCTCTAGGAGAAGTCAAATATGAAGCATAAAAACTAGAAGAAAGATTCTGCTGATTCTTAATAATAATAACATTTGCTGAATTGGCTTCACCTATTATGCCAGTTATTTCACATACCAATCCCATATTTGCTCCAACTCTTGCTATGAGAATATCCCCATTTTTTACTTGAGATTTTTTGTTTTTCTGATGAAATTCCTTTGTCACATATTGTAATCCAGCATTACTAAACCAACCATCTTTTACATTGAGAGTTCTGATAAATTGAACGCCTATTTCCTTATCACAATAGTCATTTGTTATAGTGCCCACAAATCCAACAACAATGTTTGTATACAATTTAGTTAATGAATCAATTTTCCAATCTACATCAAACCCCTTAAACCTCAATTTAGGAGAAAGTGTTTTTATCTTATGTAATACTTCTGCGTCCATAATTAAAACGGTGTATCAATTCCCAATTCCTTGCAAAAAGCTGCAATGGTTTCATCGGTGGTTTGAATGTCTTTTTCTAAATTCTTCAATTCAATAGAAACCGTTTTTAAATCAACCGCTTCTTCTTCCTCAAAGGTATCTACATAACGTGGTATGTTTAGGTTGTAATCGTTTTCGGCTATTTCGCTTAACAAAGCAACGTGGCTGTATTTGTCATCGTTTTTTCGTTCCTTATAGGCTGTAATAATTTTAGTAATGTCATCAGTGCGCAATACATTTTGTGTTTTTACTTTTTCAAAATGTTGGCTGGCATCAATAAACAAGACATTTTTACTTCGTTCAGCATCTTTGTGCCTATCTTTCTTCAATACCAAAATGCAAGTAGGAATACTTGTTCCGTAAAAAATATTGGCAGGTAATCCTATTACGGCATCCAACTGGTTTTTATCTTTTATTAAATACTCGCGTATATGGCCTTCTGCACCACCACGAAACAATACACCATGTGGCAATACACAAGCCATGGTTCCGTTATCGGCCAATTGGTGAATCATGTGTTGCACAAAAGCAAAATCGGCCGTTCCTTTAGGTGCCAAACGTCCATAAGGTGCATAACGGTCGTCACTCATAAACAAAGGACTTGCGCTCCACTCGGCACTAAAAGGAGGATTAGCTACAATGGCTTCAAAGCGGTCGTCAATATGTTGCGGTCGCTCCAAAGTATCTTCATTTTTTATGTCAAACTTTTTGTAATGCACATCATGCATAATCATATTCATTCGGCATAAGTTATAAGTGGTAGGGTTACTTTCTTGTCCGTAAAAAGCAGCTACTTCATTTACTTCTTTAGCTACTCGCAGCAACAAAGAACCAGAGCCACAAGTTGGATCGTAAACACTTTTCAATTTAGTTTTTCCTACTGTAACCAATTGAGCCAACACGCTACTTACTTGCTGTGGCGTATAAAACTCACCTGCTTTTTTACCAGCACCACTGGCAAATTTACCAATCAAGTATTCGTATGCATCGCCTAATACATCGCTTTCGGTATTTTTTAAATCAAAATCTATTTCATTTAAGTGCGAAAGCACTTTTACTATTAATTCGTTTTTGTCGGTTTCACTTTTACCAAGCTTGCTACTTGTTAAATCTAAATCTTCAAATAGGTTTCCAAAATCTTCTTCACTTTCGCTGCCCATGGTGCTTTGCTCAATAGAAGTAAGCACCTTAGCAAGGTCATCTAATATAAACTTGCTTTTGCCTTCAGCATTCCCTCTGTGTGCAATTTCTACAAACAATTCTGAAGGCTTTAAAAAATAGCCCAATTTGTCCAAAGCTTCTTCTTTAACAGCTGTTAATAATGCTGTGCTTTGTGGATGATTTTCTACTTCACTGTAAGCAATATTATCAGGCTTTAAAACTGTGTTGGCATAATCCTCCATTTTTTCACTGAGGTATTTATAAAAGATAAAGCCTAATATATAATCCCTGAAATCATCGGCATCCATTTTTCCTCGAAGGGTATTCGCGATGTTCCAAAGTTGTGATTCTAACTGTTGTTTTTTGTCTATTGACATGTATTGAATAATTACCTCGCTAAAATAGTTTTTTTAATATGATTCAATACTTAATTTATATACACTTCAACCCGATTGACTGATTTTCAAAACGAAATTGTTTGGGAAGGGAGGAAGTTACATAAATTAGGATGTTAAGGTTTGACATACTTATTGGGGTTGTATTTGCTTAATTTCAAATATTTAAATGTTAGAATAAACCAAATCTTTTGAAGTTAAATTCCAATAATATTTCATCAATAATTAAACCTTATTATTTATACGCAAAATAGAAAAAGCAAAATTAACAAAGGCAAAAGACAATATTTTTTGGAAAAGTTTTGACTTTTTGGAGAATTTATTTGGAAAGTAATTAAAATTTAATACTTTTTCCAAAATCGAAAAAAATGAAAATATTAAGACCAGAAGTATTGAAATGCGTTAGGTATAATGTGCCAGGGAAACACGGTGCTCTTGAACTTGTTGATGATTTGTTTGTGATGTTATTTAATGTAACTGATGAAGAACTTGATTTTATTTGTGCCAATGCCAGTGCAGAAGAGAATAGTATTTTGGTAGATGCAGTAAGTGGCGCTGAAAACAGTTTACAATTATTTACCAATATAAGGAAAGCACTGGAAGTAAGAAACAAGTATTTGGAAATGTATAGAAGTATTTAGAAGTATTTCAGTAACTATATACTAGAGAAAGCAAACAAATACTAATATGTTTTATTAATTAATATAATAAAGAAAAGAATATGTCATTATCAAACAAATACCTTGGAATTAGAAATACTAGCAATATGTTAGAGTCAAGTATGCAGATAGACCAATTATCTACTCTGGAATCAATTAAAAGACGCCAAGGATGGATAATAGCAGCTCAGGTTGCAACCGTGGCTTCCATTGTTCATCAAACAAAGGTTACTACAGATGCGTTGAAACTTGTTAATAATACTCTTTTATCAATTCAAGATAATATACAAAATGGATTTAAAACACTTGAGTCTAGTATTGAATCTTTAGAGATAAATTTATTAGAAAATTTAAATGAAATAAAATGGTATTTGTTTAATGTAGATAAAAAATTAGATGAACTAATTAAACTTGTTAAATTTTCTGGTGCAACAAAATCTGCAGAATTTAATAAACAGGGATTTGTTTTATATAAAATCAATCAAAATAATGAAGCAATAGGACAATTTAAAAAAAGTTTACAGGAAAACCCGTTGAATATAGAAGCATATATTAATTTGGGTTTTGTCAATTTAAGATTAGATAATTTAAAAGAGTCGATATTAAATTTTGAAATGGCTGCAAAGCTAGTTCAAGAAGATTTTTCATATTACGAGGAAGTAACAATTGACAGATTGAAAACAACGGAAGTTTTTATTCTAGACAATCTTGCAACATTATATTCCATTAATGAAGAAAATGAAAAATCTATTGATGTGTTAAATAAAATTGTTAATAAAGATTTGGATATAAAGACTGAAATTGTAACTAAATTTAAACTTTCAAAATTATATTGTAGTATTAATAGATTAGATGAATCATTAGTTATAATTAAAGAATTCATAAATAGTCAATATTTTGAGCCTGTCGCATTAGCAGTAGCAAGCGAAGAATTTAGTCCGATCAATACTTCAATTCTTGATATTCTGCAAAATAAATTAGTTGAAATTAAAAATGAATTTGAAACTTTAAATAAAGTACAATACAATAAAACTGAAAATGTTGAATTTGATCAAAACTATAAAAAATCATTACTATTGATTCTTAAAACAATAAAAATAGAGATTAGTGAAAATTCTAATTATGAAATATTATTGACATCAGATTTTAGAGAAAAATATAATGAATTTTTGCAATTAATAGATTTACTCGGTGAATTAGAGAATATGATTGAAACTGAAAGCAGAAATTTAGTTTTACAAGATGAAAAGCTAAAAGAAATAAATCAATTAAATTCTAAAATTGATACTGATTACACAAGTGAAAAATCAATAAAAATAATTTCTCATAAAATCTTACTAAAAAAGCTGAAATCTAATATAGATAAGGGAATTAATGATAAAATAAAATTATCAATTAATGTTCAGAAAATTTGTTCAGACATAAGTTTAAATATTGAAATGAAAATTAATGAAATTGCAAGAATAGATTCAAAAAAATTAATTGATTTCATTAACATAAGTTTTGACTTAATAAAAACTACTAAAGTTCTTTTACCTCATTTAAATTCCCAAAAAACAAATAATAGTCCGTATGAAGTAAAATTTTTATTGGATTGTCAATCAATAATAGATAAATATATCCAAAAAATCAAATTTGATACAAATTCTTCTATTATTGAATTAAATGAAAAAATTAATGAAGAAGTTGATGAAGATGCTGATAGATATAATAATGAAATTGACGATGAGTTTTACGAAACGGATTACAATGCTATAAAATTTGTTAATTCTAAAGGTGTTACCTTATTAAAAAGAAAATCTTTTGATAATGAAATAGATGAGCTTGCCATGAAAGCAGGAAAATTAATTATTATGAATAAAATTGCTAGTCGTATATTGCTTCAAAGAAAATTAAATCTTTCATATGGTGAAGCTGAATTGATTCTTGACTATCTTAAAAAAGTTGAAGTAATAGGATCAGAGCCAAATAGCAATACTCTTGAATATGATATATTAGTGAGTAATGAGAATCAATTAACCGAAAAACTCAATAAAAAATCATAAATTAATTTTATAAATTACTGTAATATTTTATTTCAAATGGAAAATAAATTAATAGAAATCCTCTCGTTAAAACCAGAAAAAAAACAATCGGATTTTCCAGATATTCTTAGCGCAATTCTATCAAATATAAAGAAGTTTGATTTTGATGATGATTACTTGCAAGAAGGTAAAATAGAGATTGTAAGTGCAAGTGAATGTACTTATTATACAAGTTTATTGGAAAATTTTACAGAAACACGTTCAATTAATAAAATTAGGGTTCCAAATGATTCTGGTGTTTTAATAGGAAATAAAGATGTTTTACAATTTAATGTTTGGGATTATTCTTTAAAATTTGAAGATGATTTTAAAAATTTTGTTGACATCTATGAAATTGAAGAAAGTCATTTTGCAAGTGGCTGTCCAACATGTAATCAATTTGGAAAAATTAGATGTTCTAGATGTAATGGCTCAGGTGATATAACTTGTAAAAGTTGTTCAGGAAGAGGTGAAAATCAATGCGGGAATTGTTATGGAAAAGGTGAAACTAAGTGTTTTTGGTGTTCGGGTAAAGGAACAAAAGAATCGGGCTATGGTGAAAAGAAAATAATTGAAATATGTAATTCATGTTCTGGAAGGGGGGTTAATCCATGCACAAGGTGTTCAAATGGATATATTACTTGTTATAATTGCAGTGGAAGTGGAAAGGAGTCATGTTATAATTGTTCGGGTTCTGGTGAAGTTATATGTGTTGAATGTGATGGATACAAAACTTTAGATAATTATTATGAAGTAACCTCAAACTTTATAAACATATCACAAAATATTTATTTAAATAATCCATACTCAGGGTTTGATTCCCTAAAAGCTAAAAATGCTAGTTTTAACATTCAAAAAATCATTTTTGATTTGAGGGAAGAAAGATTCAAAGAAGATTACTTTAAATCTATAAATTCTAGCCCATTTTATAACCAAATAACTACTTTTTTTAGTTTTATAAATGATAACAACACGAAACTTATTGCTTCGAGAATAATTTTTTTAGAAAACAAGTATAATGAAGTAGTTTTTAAATTCTATGGCGAGGTTTATAAAATTTATTTTGACAAAAATTTTGATAAATCTTATTATGATGGAAAAAAACCTTCAGATCAATATGAATTAGATTTATTGAAAAAAGTCTTATCATCTACAATAAATGACGAACTTGATATATCTAAGAAAACTTTTGAAAAACTTTTGAAATACGATTTTATAGATATATGTGAATCCCAAATGATTTCAAACATTGAAGATACTCTTAAGATTTATAATTCAGTTGATAATTATAACAACAAAAAATTCACCATTTCAGAAAAAATACTTAAGACAGTAAATAAATCAAAAGTATCAGAAAATGATTTTTTGAAAATTAAGAGTAATTTATTATTTGTTTATTCTTTAATAACATTTTGTATTGGTTTAATTGGTTTGTTTTTTATTTGTTTATGTTTAAATGGGTTTTCATTAGAACTTTTAGCTTTTCATACATTTATAGCAGTAACATTTTTAATTATTAGCTTAATTTTTAATATTTATATTAGAAATTTCTACTTTTCTATTTTTTTTATTTTTACAGGTTTATTTATACATTCGATAATTCTATATAAATTTAAATTAGACGTTAGTAAAGATGTAAATTCCTTTAACAAGGAATATGTAAATAATTTCAAAATTGCACAAGACCGCTACAATAATTTTATAATTAACAAAAAAAATTATTTGACAAATAATTTTTTTAAAGGTTCGTACGAGGCTAATGTTAAATCAGGAAATCAAATATTTATACTCGAGAAACAAATCAAGCCGATCAGAATATATAAATTATTTATTGAAAAAGGTTCAAAATACTATACATGGAAAAATCAATATTATCAACAAAATATGATGGTTGGATCACTTTGGCGACATAGCGCTAAGCCCATTTTAGTAACAGCAAATGAAAGAATATACATTAAAAATTATATTTACAGTTTTGATTATATCTATAATAAAGACGCCAGAGATTTTGGAACAAATATTCCTATTAAACATTCGGGTAAGAAGTTATCAGAAATTGAAGGAATCTATGATTTTACACCAAGTGTAAAATTTAATTCTAAAATAATTATAGAGATGAAGAATTCCAAATTAAGGTTGATGGTTCCTTACAAGTTTATTAAAGTAGATGATTCTGAAAAAGATACTCTAATTGTTTTTTCTTTCGTAAAAAATGACATTCAATCTGGAAATTTCAAAACATACAAGGGAGAGGTAAATAAAAATAGATTCAAAGAAACTTTCAAAGAAATAGAATGTAAGAAAATAGAAGATAAACCTCAATTAATGAATTTTGAAAAGTTTGGTTTAAAATATTTTAAAAATTATTTCTATCAACATTATTTTTTATAGGGCTATTTAATATTATTAACCCAAAGCCATGTCTGAAAAAGATTTAAGTATATCGCACCCACAAATTGGTAGTTTGTATAACTTATACTTAACGGAAATGCAAGCATTCCGTAAGGTTCACCGCATGATAGACCTTTTTGAGTCTATCATTAAAATGCATACGGTGGTTATAGTTTCAGAGTATGTAGCCTACAACAATTTAAGTGATGTTGCCAAAGGGTTGTTGGCACAGGGTTTAAGAACCCCATCATTAGGAACTTGGCAATTGTTTAGTAGGGTTTTGTTTACAGAACTTCAGCTGGCATCCTATCAATGGATGCTTGATGAACTTCCTTTGGATTTTGTTTTATCTGACAATGAACTAAGCAGTGGGTTGCTCAATGCAAAATTAGAATTTCCTCAATTCAACAAGGAAGTATTAATCCAATTAAAAGCGGATAAAAAAAATAGGCAATCAAATTTTGACGATGTAATTGCCTTGAGAAATAGCTATGCGCATGGTGCAACTCCATCTGATGAAAAATGTGCAGAGGATATTCAGAAATTTGAACCTTTTTTAACGCAATTGCTTGTATTGAATTGGCTTCATCATTCTTATTTAGAAGTAGAAGACAATAAAGTAATGTTGAATTACAAGCAGCAAAAGCTCTCTTTACATCCATTATTACTTTATAGAAATGAGCAAACTCAGGCCTCATTTGCCTTTTTTAATGACCTCAAAAATGACAAAATTGGCTTGCTCAATTATCCATTGGGGAAACATTATAGAGAAAAAGAATTCCTCAATGAATTTCATCAATACATACCAATTAATGAATGGAAAAAAACTGGAGCAAATGAATTTCAGCAACGCATAGAAGAGCTTACAGAAACCTTCAAGGGTAGGACAGCAGAACGAAAGCAATTGTTAAATTTTGTTGTAGAAAAACAAAAAGGTTATTGTTCTATTCAAGGCAATCCTGGTATTGGCAAATCTGCATTAATTGCTCAATTCTTTAAAGACCTTCGTTTACACGACTCTTGTAAAGACATCCAAGTAATTGAATATTTTATTCGTAGAGGAACGCAACAAGCCAAACCGGAGGTTTTACTTGAGTACCTCATAAAAAAAACGGATGAATTATTTCCAAAAGCCAGAGAGATTAGGGCAGAAGGTAAAATGGTTTTTGATTTACAAAACCAGCTATTTACGAAATGGCGTTTATGGGCTGAGCATTGCAAGGGTACCAAAATACTTTTTTTAATAGACGGTTTGGATGAAGGCGTAGAAGAAAATATCATACAATATTTACCCAAAGAGAATTTCCAAAACATCCTTTTTATTTATGGATCACGCCCTGGAGGACATAAAAGCATAGACGAGTTATGGGGGAATTTGCCCATTGAACACCATTTGAAAATAGAGTTGAGTGGCTTGGGCAAAGAAGATATCCGTGCCATGATTTATGAGGTTGCCAATAAATATGAAATTGAAAAAGACAGTGCTTGGATTGAGGCAATCCAACAACGCTCACAAGGCAATCCACTTTATTTAAAATTATTATGTGATGCCATTGCAAACAAGAGTATTGGTTTGAACGATATCAATGCACTTCCAAAAGAAATAGATGAGTATTACAAAGCCATTTTATTTAGGTATGCGCAAGATTCAGTTGATGGAGATGCATTATTAGACAGCCTATACACCTTTGCTGCAGCAAAAGATTATTTGAGTTTCGCTCATATTGGGTTAATTAATAAACTTGGAGAGGCAAAGCTACAGCGCATTGGTAGCACACTTAAAGAGGTATTGATTGAAAATCCGTTAACTGAAAATGTTCTGGATTACCAAATATTCCATGAAAGCTTCAGAGAATATTTATTCAAAGAAAAATCTTTTAAAATTACTGAAGCCAACGAACAGATTATAAATTACTGTGCTTCCTGGAAAGAACTAGAAGGTACTTGGGAACAGCGTTATGCTTTGGAGTTTTATGCAGTTCATTTGTGTGAAAGCCAGAAAGCAATTCACCATGAAACTTTGCTCAAATTAATTGAAGACAAAGCATATTTGATTGCACAAAAGAAAGTATTAAGACATTTCAAGGCTTCAAACAAGCTCATGCAATTGGCTATTGAAAAATCAGCAGAATTGAAAAATCAAGATACATTATTAGAAGCCGCTTTGTGTTTGGTTGATTTAAAATACGAAGAAGACAATGATGCCCCAAGGATTCTTGAAATAATAGCAAATGGCGAGATAGACTTTGCCCTGCAGCGCATAGAAGCATTTGGCACAAATGACAAAGAAGGTTTAGAACGTAAGTTCATACTTTACATGCTATGTTTGATGGAATTGACCTTGCTAGAAAGCAAGGATAAACCATTTAGAAAAGCGGCAATTGAAAAATTGCTGAAGCATTTAGACGAGAATATACCTATTGACCATTCTGTGTTGAATTGGAATGATTTTTTCTCTAGCTATTTGGTTTTTCAAATGGCTTGTGAATGGGCTGAATTGGGATTGGATTATAAGATAATATACAAGAAAACAAAATGGTTTGGTATACAATGGTTGACTGAAAAGGAAACAATTAGTATAGATCAAATAAATCTATTGTTGGATTGTTCAACTCTTATAGATGAAGGCTCAGAGTTAAGAAAACATTTAATAACAATTGCTCTTAAATTAGTTGACATAGGTGAATTTAATAGGTCAATAAATTTATTTCAAAAAGGTATTGAGATGAGTCCTGAATTAGATGATGATTTATGGGAAAGTGTTTTGTTAAGTAAAATCTCTACTAAAGAGTTTTTAATAGGAAATATTTCAGAAGCTGAAAAAAAAATAGTTAATGCAATGGAAATTGCAGAGGAGATTATTTTGATGAGTGAAAAAGTTGAGTCATTTTCAAAAATTTCAACTGAATTATTTAAACAACAAAAAATAGACGACTCAATTGCACTTTTGAACAAAGCAATTGGCTTAACCAAGGAAATTACAGATTCAGAAGAAAAGTGCAAGTCTTTAATTAAAATATTTAAGGAACTTAATAAACAAGGTTTAATAGAAGAAGCAAAAACTTTCTATGAAAAAGCATATAAATTATCAGAAGAAATAGAAGAAGGAATATACCAATGGCAAAGTACAATTCAGAGCCAAATTTTCATTGAAATTGCAAAATATATAGAAACTGAAAAATTATTAATAGGAATTCAAAGTATAAAATCTGAACCTTTAAAAATAACCAGTTTAATTTCAATATCCTCAATATTATATGAACGAGAAAAAACAGATTTAGCTGATTCCGTAATAAATGACATAGTCAAATTTATTCAAAATAAATCTGATGGTTTTTTAAAGAAAGTTTTGACTAGTAAATTATTAACTAAATTTGCTAAACAAAACAAGTATAATGATGCCGTTTCATTATTATTTGAATGCCTTAGATTACAAACCTTAAATTTTGATGAATTATTAAAAAATCAAAAATTATTTGAAATAAGTCAAGGTTTTGAACAAAATAATTCAGAATATAAATCAGATTTAATCTTTAAAGAAATTTTAAACAATTCGGAAAAGTTAGAAGATGCAGGTCCACTTTGTAAAGTAGCAAAAAATTTATTTTTAAGTAATAAACATGAAGAAGCTTTAACTATTATTGAAAAAGCGCTGTTTAATGCTCGTTCAACTGATGAAACATACATTAAATGTATTGAAATACTTGAAATTTCAACTGAATTGTTTAATCAAGGGAATTTAGAATTTTCATCTATATTGATAAATGAAGCTATTCAGCTTTCGAATCAAGCAGAAGTATGGCATGAAGGACCAATTAAGTTTGAAATATGTCTTGAATTATTAAAACAAAATAAAATTAACGAATCATTTGACTTTACTAAACAAATCATAAGTAAAGAATATAAGATAAGTAGTTTAACAACAATTGCTGCAGATTTTGCTTCTAAAAATATGAAGCTAGAAGCAGATGCTTTGATGCTTGAAGCTTTCAGTTTAATAAAAGATATAAATCAAATACATGTTGCTAAAGTATTGTGTGATTTATCAATAAATCTGTACAAACAGGGTAAATCAGAAATGGCATTTAAATATATTAAAGACATCGATGATGATTATTATAAATGCTCAGCACTTCATGATATTACGATTGAACTAGCTTATAATGGCCAATGGCAACAAGCAGAAAAAACAGGATTAGAAATTCATCAAATTGACACACGACAAGAATGTTGGAAGACTATTGCAAATAAAACAAAAGAACAATTGGGTTGGAAAAAAGCACTTGAACAATTGAGCAAATTGCAAAATGAGGAAACGTATGACTATTATTTAAAAGGTTTGGCTGAAAATATAAATGTGAATGATGCTAATAAGGAATGTTTATTTGAGTTCTTGCCTCTAATTATGAATGATTCAAATAGTATTGAAACTGTTTTGCAAGCTTATGCGCTTAATGAAATATTTTTTAATAAACCATCTAATGAACTAATTGAAAGACTCAACAGCTCATTAAACATCCAATGGGCCTTGAACATAGCCGCAAAATTCGAAAAAGAATTTGAAAGGGCAAGCCATAATGTGCAAGAATGGATCAATGAAATTGCAGATGAGAACGACCGAGAAGATGTTTTGAGTTGGGCAGAAAAAGTGGAGCAAGGGAAAATGACCGAGGAGAAGTTTTTGGAAAGAGTTAATAAATTATAAAATTACACATATGAAAACAATTGCTAGGATTATCTTTAACACCAATAATTGGGTGTCACCGTCTAACTCAACAATCAAAAATGCTGTAGAATTTAAAAATGGCATAAGCTCATACCGTTATGGTTATGAAGAATGGAACAATGACGAACAAATAAAAGCATTAAATTTAGGCTATTTGGAGTGTTATAGACGTTCAAATTTCCCAGACGTTGCTGAATTAATTATATTAGTTTATAGAGATGATAATGGTGATTATTTCCATTATGGTAATATTTATAATGTTAGGCAACTTCAAAATCATGAAATTGAAACTATAAGAAAAGAGTTACAAAAAATAAACTGGCTTAAAAAAGTCGAATCTCAATTTAATTCTGCACCTTTTTTTGATACTCGCCATTTTTCAAACCATCATTATATGAGTGCTTGGAATTCAAATGAAATTATAACTAAAGCTCAAAAACCTGGTTTTGTATTGAACGTTGAATATAAATCATTAAACATCTTACCGAAGCCTATAAACTTAACAAAATTAGCAGGAACAGCTTTTGATAATAGAAAAATTTCTAGATTAAGATCTAGGTATTATCTTGATAATTTTATGAATAATTTAGATAAAAGCAATCCGTTACATAAATACTTAAAAGATATAAAATAAAGGCTTCTATTCTGAAAAAATGTTATGATAAATTTAATAAATAACAATTATAAAGTGTAAGCCAATAAACATTAATACTAAGGATTGATAAAGTACTATTACAAATCCCTAATTAAAAAAATGAAAAAAATAATAATTGAAATTTCAGATAGCCAACATCAGGAAATGCAGGCTTTTTTATCTAAATGTTTTGATGCTTCTGTGGCTGAAGAGTGCATGGGAATGGATAGTTATTCTCTAATATTAGAAAAAAGTATTTTTGGAAGCACTTTGGATATAAAAATGTATGGAAGTGCTGAATTAGGCGATGTAAATTGGCGAATTGAATAATGTAATTTTAAAAAAAAATAACTATGAAAGTACTTTCAAAATCACGTTTTAAGTTGGGGCTTGAATGCCCTAACAAATTGTTTTTTACAGGCAAAGATGAATATGCTAATCGAAAAAGTGAAAACCCATTTTTAAAAGCATTGGCTTCGGGTGGTTTTCAGGTGGAGGAGTTAGCAAGAATGCATTATCCAGAAGGAATTTTTATTAATACGGAGAATTACGAATACGAAAAAGCATTTCAGTTAACTCAAGAAGCACTATTGTTAGAAAATGTGGTGATATACGAAGCGGCATTTTTGATAGATAATTTCTTTATTAGAACGGATATTTTAGTAAAAGAAGGTAATCGCATTAAGTTAATCGAGGTTAAGGCAAAATCATTTGATCCTAATGAGGAAAATATTTTTGTTGGAAGTCGTGGTGGATTAGTTAGAGGTTGGAAGCCCTATTTGTTTGATTTGGCTTTCCAAAAGCATATTGCCTCGTTAACTTATCCTAATTTTCAATTTGAGGCCTATTTTATGATGGCTGATAAAACTAAAAAAGCCTCAAAAGATGGATTAAATCAATTATTTAGAGTTCCAGCAAACGGAAATCCTAGAACAGATATTATCAAAAAAGTAAGTAGTATTGAGGAAATTGGCGAATCGGTTTTATCCGAAATTAACGTGAATACTATTGTTAATGCTATTATAGGTGACCAATATAAATACCATGATAATCAAGGTTTCCACGAAGCATTAAAGTTGTTCAAGAATTCCTATTTAGATTCGCATTATATCAATTGGGAAACAAAATTTAGTGCTTGTAAAAAATGTGAATTCAAAGCCAGTTTAGAAGAGAAACAAGAAGGAAAGTTATCTGGATTTGAATATTGTATTAAAAAACAACACAATTGGTCGGATGATGATTTTTTAAGGCCTAACGCTATGGAAGTTTGGAATTTCAGAGGGAAAGATTTGATGGAATCCAATCGTCTTTTTATGGAAGACCTTACAGAAGATGATTTAAAAATTGAAGTGCTTACCGATAAAATTTCATCAGGTGAAAGACAATGGATTCAAATAGAAAAAGCAAGAGATAATGATAATTCAATATATGTAGAAAAGGAAGGTTTAAATACCGAAATGGCTAAATGGAATTTCCCATTACACTTCATAGATTTTGAAACAAGCACCGTGGCATTACCTTTTACAGCTGGCAGAAAACCATATGAGCAAGTTGCTTTTCAATTCTCCCATCATATTTATTATGAAGATAGAACCATTGAACATAAATCTGAATTTATAAGCAATACCCCTGGTGAGTTTCCTAATTTCATTTTTGCCAGAGCATTAAAAAAATCATTAGAAAATGATAATGGAACTATTTTCCGTTTTGCAACCCATGAAAACTCCGTTTTAAATGCCATTATTTTGCAACTAAATGAAAGCAATGAAGCAGATAAAGGAGAACTAATTAAATTTTTAAAAACTATTACCAATTCTACAAAAGATAGTGTTGAAAAATGGGAAGGAGAACGTAATATGGTCGATTTAAACAAAATTGTAAAAGAGTATTATTATAATCCACACACAAAAGGTTCTAATTCTATTAAAGCGGTTTTGCCAGCTGCATTGAATTCAAGTGATTATTTAAAACAAAAATACAGCCAAGCAATTGGTTCTTTAAATTTAACAAGTAAAAATTTTGATGCCAATCATATTTGGTTAAAAACAGAAAAAAATGAAGTTGTAAACCCATATAAAATGTTGCCACCTGTTTTTGAAGGTTGGACAGAATTAGAACTACAAGAAAATCTATCAGAAATTGATGGAATTGCTGATGGTGGAGCTGCTTTAACAGCATATGCCAAGTTACAATACCAAGATATGTTGGAGAGAGAAAGAGCTGAAATTACCAATGCTTTACTGAAATACTGTGAATTGGATACCTTGGCAATGGTAATGATTTATGAGCATTTTAAAGAGGATTTGATAAAATAATAAAACGGAGATTATAATCTAATTTTACAAAAAGGACTAAATCAGAAAAGCAAAAATATTATTATGAAAAAGACTATTTATTTAACTTTATTATTTTCCATTATAGGAGTAAATAAAATAACTGCACAAAAAGTGTTTTCGGCAGCAAATCAAAATCAAGCAAGTATTAAAGTATTTGTAGCTGAATATGAGAATCAAGCAGACTTAAAAGTGTATAAAGTACCTTATCAAAATCAAATTAGCAAAAATGAAGGTAAATGGTATTTCACCCAATATTCCAATCAAGCAGACAAGATTGTTTATTTTGTGAAATATTCCAATCAGGCTGATTTAAAAATATTTTTTGTGAAATATGCAAATCAAGCAGGCTGGATAAATAAATCGAAAATGCATTTGTTGTATTAATTTTGAAATATAATATTGAGTTTTACAATTTTTAAAAAAAATCTATGCAATCGAAACTTCCAACCCTAAATGCCGCGCTTATAAAAGTAGTTGGTGTATTTTCTTATAATAAAAAAGATATTCATACATTTAAGCAAATGGGCTATGAACATTTGCCAATTATGGGAAGAAATGTAATTGAAAAAGATAAAATTGAAAAGGATAAAACTTATATAAGGGATTATTATTATGCTGAATTTGCTGAATTGTTTTTTTCTGATGAAAAAAATGATAAAAAAACTTCAACACCAAAATATCTTAAAAAAGAATTTCAGTTTAATTTTATAAAAGGTGATAAATTAATACCAGCATTAGTTATTAACCCAGAGCTTTATTTTTTTAAAAATAGCAGCACGGGTATATTTTCAATCACTTTCAAGTTAATTGAAAAAGATTTTAACACCCTTTCAGATATAACATATTGTGCAGGTTCATTTGATATTGAAATACAAGAAAACAATAAAAAAGAAATTGCATTTCATGAATGGATTTCAATAAATGTCTTAGGTGGAATAGAATTACGAGGTAAAAAAATAGAAACTGATAAATTTAGTGGATCAAAATTTAAAGTTTATTCCATTATTGATGTATTGGAAAAAGAAGAAGATTCATATTATAATCGTGATTTTTTATTGTTTGATATTGCAACACGTTCTAAAATTGGAAGTATAGTAGATTATGGATACTTCGCTCCATCAAAGCAATATTATGATGAATTAATGCAAGATAGTATTAGTGCCTTTAATAATTATAAAGGCCTTGCATTACTAGATTCATTTACAATAATTGGAAATAATTTATATCCTGCAGAGGTTAAAGATGAAAAAGATTTGATGACTCAAAATACCTTTAATCGTATTTATTTTTCAATATACATTTTCAATTTATTTGTTCGATATAATTTGTTTAAATTTAATGCAACTTATAAAACAGATCCTAAAAAGATACGAGATGAATTTCAACAATTTTTATCAGATTACAATTTCAAGCATATTTCCTATAATTTCTTACCTAATATTTTTTTCAATAAAATGAGAAATGCAATGGGTATAGATGATGAAATTGAACATTTTGAAAGTCGCTTGAACAGTTTGGCTACAAAAATTCAAGAAGATCAAGATAAAAGACAAGCAATTCTTTTGGGGGTAATTTCAGCATTGTCGTCTATTTCTGCAATTGAGCCAATCATATCAGTATTAGATAATTTTCAAAAATCATCAGGTATGTCAATAATTGTTTTTTACAGTATTTTTTCTTTGTTGGTTTTATCATTGGCTCTAGGTGTATTAGCCTTTTTGTTTCCAAGATTATATGAAAAAATAGTAAATAGAGTAAAAAATAAAGCAACTAAAAATGTACAAGCTTAACAAGGAAAGGTTAGCGCATTTAAATATTCATTTTACTAATTCAAAAGATGGTGGAAGCATTTTTTATAAAGATGTTTT
Source organism: Bacteroidota bacterium (assembly GCA_027491085.1). Taxonomy (GTDB): domain Bacteria; phylum Bacteroidota; class Bacteroidia; order UKL13-3; family UKL13-3; genus JAAFJM01. Next base: position 112,467 of record JAIXWW010000016.1, on the reverse strand, counting down.
TGCTAGTCCAATTGAATTGTTAAATTATATAAATAACAATAATTCGAGTGAAATAATAATTCAATTAAACGGCAGGGAAACTCATGTTTTTAACTGCGATCATCTAGGGGATATTGGAAACACTGGAATTGCAAATAAAAAAGAGGTAGACATCAAAACTATTATTAAAGAAAACAGGAATGGTTTTATGGTGGAGGTGGCCTTAGTTTCCGAATTACAAGTTACAAATAAGTTTTGTGTGGTAATAGAAAAAGTAGAAGACGATTTGAATATTATTACTGCGTTTCCTGGTCCTTATGCTCCTTCATTTCCATACAAAGATCAAAATAAAGCAGATTATAAATTAAGCGAAATTTTCTGGAATATACATGTTTTACTGAGGCTAAGAGATGTATAATACTGAATATTTTGCCTAATAAAACTAAAATTTTAATTGTAATCCAATGCTCAATGAATAGTAAAAATTGGAAATTGGAACCAACCTGTAATTGTCATAAGTATTGCCCATTGAATTACACAATTAGAATTTTTACCTATTTTTGAGGTGGTATTCAAATCAAAATACCACCATTCATTGAGTATATATTTATTAATTCAAAGGCAAAATGTCTGTTTAATTTTTAAACAAATTTACAGCCTTGCTTAAATTATTGCTAACTCTTCCTCTATTTTATTGAGTTTTTCTAAAATAATTTCGAATGGGTTTTCCATATTACTTCTCTCCTACTTAGTTAATTTGGGATTGTTTGCAAAAGCTTTTAATACTTGCTCCTCTACAGTATTATTTTGCATTTTGGCATACACTTGTGTTGTTCTTATATTAGTATGTCCTAATAAGCTTGAAACTACCTCTAATGACACACTTTTATTTAATAAGAAAGTAGCAAATGTATGTCGAGCCACATGGTGAGTCAATTTTTTATTTAATCCTACTATTCCAGCTATAGATTTTAAATATAAATTGAAGTTTTGATTGCTGATATGTGGTAATACTTTATTTTTAACCACCCTATTTTCATTATCATTATACTTTTCAATTATTTGCATCGCCTCAGGAACCAAAGGAATATTAATACTTTCACCTGTTTTTATTTGTTCTCTGTATATAAAGCTGGTATTTTCATTGCTTCTTATTTGCTCCATTGATAAATCTAAAGCATCACTAAATCGCAAACCTGTGTAACAAGAAAAAAGAAAAATGTCTCTTACCTTTTCAAAACTATAGTTTTCAAGGTTAAATGATTTCAACTTTTCAAGTTCTTCAATGGTTAAAAAGTCCCTATGTGTAGGAGTAAATTTCATTTTAAACTTAGCATAAGGATTGCTAGTAATAAGTTCTTGTTTTTCAGCATAAAGAAAAACCGTTTTTAACTTTTTATGGTAGTTACCATTAATGGTATTTAGACCAATTCCTTTTTTATGCAAAAACCTATCAAACTCTTCTATAAATGCATAATCAATTTTTTTTATGTTAATATCCTTGGGACCATATTTATTAAAAATAAACTCTTCTAAAGCTGCTCGGCATGTATCGTAATGCTTTGCAGTATCTTTGCTTATTCGTTTAACTTCCAATGCACTTTCTTTATAAGATTTAAAAAAATCGCAAATAGTAACAGTTAAGGAAACAACACCAAAAACAATATCGGCAACTTCTGCCAAAGTATAATTTGCACCATCTTTTTCAATTTTATACTGTAAATCCGTTATGTTTTGTGTAAGAGAATTTATTTTAGTGTTAATGGCATGGTTATATCTTGCTGTTCCAGTTTCACTTTTCCACTCACTTTCTTTACAACTATAGCCTATAGCTCTTTTAGTTGTTTTCCTGTTAAGCGTAATTTGAAGATAAATTGGATAAGACTTATTTTTATCGCTATCTGTTCGTTGGTAAAATTTGTATGTTATTTTCATTTGGCAAACATTTTATTTGGTTGGCAAACATTTAGTAAACAAATACCGTGCTAGAACGGAAAAAGTCAAGGGTATTTAAAAGAAAAAACCATTCAACTAATTGATAGTGAATGGTTTTAAATTTTCTTGAGTCTTTCTCAGTGATCCCGCTGGGATTCGAACCCAGGACCCCTACATTAAAAGTGTAATGCTCTACCAGCTGAGCTACGGAATCGTTTTGTTTTTCCTTTAAAGGGCTGCAAATATAGTAATATATAATAAGCATGCAAGTCAGTTTTCCAAAATTCTATTTCATATTATTAACATATAAAAATAATTTGTTTACAAAAATATCCAACTTGCTTTTTGGACTAAGTAATCAAATAATGAATTTTACAATGCATCTACATCTATTTGTACAATTAATTGGCTGTATATTTTGTTTTCGTAAAGTTTAGCAATTTGTTGTTTTATAAATTTTTTGAGCGATGCCAATCGACTATCGTTTCTATCTATTTTAACCAAAAACTCCTTGATATAATAATTCCTAATTCGGCTTACGTAAGGATTGGCGGGCCCTAACAAGTTATCGCCAAAAGTGGTGTACATTAATAAATGCAATTGATTGGCAGCATCTTCACTTACTTTATAATCTTTATGGCGTAAACTTATTTTTATAATTCGCTGAAAAGGTGGAAATAAAAATTGAGCTCTGTCTTGTATTTCGCGGTTATATAACGATTCAAAATCGTGGTTAATAACCGACAAAATAACTGGATGATTTGGAGAACTACTTTGAATAACTACCCTCCCCTGTTTTTGCCTACGGCCTCCCCTGCCACTCACTTGTTCTATTAATTGAAAAGCCCTTTCATTGGCCCTAAAATCTGGGAAAAACAATAACTGATCGGCATTGATAACTCCAACCAAGGTTACATTTTCAAAATCAAGTCCTTTGGTAACCATTTGCGTTCCAACCATGATATCGAACTTATGTTCCGCAAAATCTTTTATAATGCTTTCATGTCCATTTTTACCTTTGGTACTATCTTGGTCAAACCGAGATACACGGGCAGTTGGAAACAAAATAGCCAATTCATCTTCTATTTTTTCGGTACCAAATCCTTTAAAACTTAAAGTATGGCTGCCACAAGCCGAACATGTATCTGGCAACTTTTGAGTAAAACCACAGTAATGGCATTTTAAAGAATCAATAAATTTGTGGTAAGTTAAACTGATATCACAATTTTGACATTTAGGAACCCACTGACAGTTATCGCATTCATAAACCGGACTATATCCTCTGCGGTTTTGAAACAAAATAACCTGTTCATTTTTAGCCAAGGTTTGCTTTATTTCATTTACCAAAATGGTAGTAAAATTGCCTTGAATAACCTTCGTTTTGCGTTCGTCAGCAATATTTGCGGTTATAATTTGTGGTAACTCTATTTCACCATGGCGTTTATCTAAATTTACCAAACCAAACCTACCTTGTTTTGCATTAAAGTAACTTTCAAAACTAGGAGTAGCACTTCCTAAAATCAACTTGGCATTGTATATTTTATTCAGTACCACAGCTGAATCACGGGCATGATATCTTGGTGCAGGTTCACTTTGTTTAAAAGTAGTTTCATGCTCTTCGTCTACTATGGTTAAACCTAAATTGGCAAAAGGTAAAAATATGGCACTCCTGGCACCAATCACTATTTTTATTTCACCACTTTTAACTTTATTCCAAATTTCTACACGCTCGTTATCGCCAATTTTATTGTGAAAAGCCACACATTTTTCACCAAAATATTTCCTAATTCGGTGAATAATTTGAGAGGTAATAGCAATTTCGGGCAATAAGTATAAAACTTGCTTTCCTTGATTCAATGTTTGCTCAATTAACCGAACGTATACATGCGTTTTTCCACTTGAGGTAACACCTTTTAGAAGCACTACATCTTTGGTTAAAAACTGTTCGTTTATTTGGTTTAATGCCTTTTCTTGGTATTCATTTAAAGCAAAAGTTTCTACTTGATGTTCATCAAACTGAAGCCTGTCAACTGCCAGTTCAAACTCTTCAAAAACACCATTTTTAATGAGCGTTTGTATAGCCGAAGCACTGCTTTCTGGATGCTTTAATAATTCTGCTTTCAGCACATGTGGCTTATTTTGTTTTAAATGCAAATACAACATCAATACATTGAGTTGTTTTTCTTTTTTTGCCAATAAATCAAACAGTATTCTTAAATTATCTTCATTGTTTTGATAAGCAGGAGTAAGCTTTAAGCAACTTACCAATTTTTCTTTATACTTAGTTTTTAAATCTTCATTTATAATAATGGCTTCTTTAATTACTAAGCTTTTTATAATGGGTAAAGCATTTTTTACATTTAATATTTGCTGTATATTATCAATAGTTAGTTCATGCTGAACTGCCAATGCTTCCATAACCAAGAACTCTCTATCATCAAGTTCTATATTGTTGTCAAAATCAGGATTAGCAATTATTTTACTGGCACTTTGCAGTTTTAACATAGATGGCAATGCGGCTTGCATTACATCACCCATATTGCATAAATAATAATCGCTAATCCATTGCCAAAATTTTAATTGTTGAGGGTAAATAATGGCCTCATCATCCAAAACAGAAAGGATGTATTTGGCTACATAATCTTTGGGTGGAGTGCTATGTATATTGGCAATGATAGCCGCATATACTTTGCTTTTTCCAAACTGAACCGACACACGTTTGCCCAATACAATTTGTCCAGTCATGTCTTCAGCTACACGGTATGTGTATAGCTTAGGAACATATAAAGGTAAAATTACATCAACAAATGTTGCAAACGATTCAGTCATTAATTATTATTTGATTAATTAAATACCAAATTGAGTGAAATGATGGTTCAGGTGCTTGTAATACATATTATTCCATTCAATAGCTGTTAATTTACCTACCGAGGCACTTTCTCTTCCTTCGTAAAACGATGGACCTTTAGCTTGTGTTTCTTTAATATTAGCAATCAGTTTTTGTTTTTCTATTTCAAAATCTTTTTCAGAATTTATAATAAATGCAGGTGCAGTTCTAGAATTGGTTTTATATGGTTTTTCATTAACCAAAACTGGTTTTAAAAACAACCTCAACATAAACTTTACCAATGCTGGAGTTTTTGTTTCTATTTTACCGTTATCCATATCGTAAGCTACATTCAGGTGCGCAAGCATTTGTGCTGCGTTCATTTTACCCCATTGAGGTACCGTTTGTGATGTTAATTTTTCTAATCTACCTAAAATAGTATTGGTAGTTTCTTGTTCATAAATGTTAGGTAAGGCCATATATTTTTTGTTAAATTTTTTGCAATAAAAAAGGGCAAATATATAAAACATTTGCCCTTATTAAGTAAGTTATTATTTGATTATTTGTGAGCGTTTACAAAAGCCCATTTAGTTCCATTTTTCTTCCAAATTACAGTAAATACTGATAAATCTGCTGTTTTCCAAGTAGGATCAAGCGCAATGGTTGTAGTTTTTGAAATCTTAGTATCTTTAGCTACTGTACCAGTTGCTAAAGCTTCACCCCATGAACCATTTCCAGCTCTGATTACATTATGATGCGAAGCATTTGCACCACCGTTAGGGCCAGATTGGTTACCAATTACACCATTTTCTATTACATACACACCAATTTGGTATTCACCATTAGCTTCTGCAAAAAACTGAGTAGTGGTATTTACTACCATATTTGAACCTTCAATTTTTGAAGTATGTGCAGTATTAGCAACTACTGCTGCTTGATTATGCGCAGTAACTCCTGCTTCAATATTATTATCCACTGCATCGGCTACAGGTAATAACCAACTATCAACTAAATTAGCCGAAAATGTTGGATAACCTTGGGTTACTGGAATGTTTTTATCCCAATCTGTTGCAATTTTCGATACAAATAATTTAGCAAAACTATTTTGACTGTAAGTTCCAACCACTATTGCATCACTTGCATGATTTTTAATTAATTCTTCCATTAAAGTCCAACCCCAATCGCCACAATAATAACAGTTTGTACCTGTAAATTTATTGATTAAAGAGGTGTTTTTTTGCTCCACTTTCAAGCTATTATCAGCGGTTGAAGTAGTTGTTTTTGACTCTTCTTTTGAGCAATTTGAGAAAAATAGTGTAAGTGCAATAGCACTCAAAATTATTTGTTTTTTCATTTTTTATTATTTTTTACTAAAACAATAATATGAAAAATTTAGGAATAAAAAACATTAACACAATTTTATCTTAAAAAATTACTATGTGGCGTCAAATTCATTTAATTCAAAAATACACTTGTTAAATGTTCTCTTTTAATTGCTAACCATTACGACACCTTTACAAAACTGTAAGTTAGGCAGAAAGAAATTATAAAAATCATTATCCATTAGCTAACTTAATTGCCATTTAAAAGAGATTCCTACTGTATGACCCAACGTCATTTTATATTAACTTTTTGAAAAATTTTTCCTTTTTCAAAACATTTCTATAGATAGATATCGGTATCGGCTCAATGTGACAATAAAAAAAGGCTACCAAATTAAATGGATAGCCTTTTTATTTGCTGAAAGCGCAATAATTAAACAGGATGAAACTCCCCTATTTTATATACATAGCCTCCATAATTTCATTACTAAGCAAACCACTACCACCGCCATAATGTTGAATTATCTTAATGTTAGGGTTTTTATCAGTGAAGATACTCCTAATTAGTTGTTCACTTTCTTCGGGTATGCCACTGCTTAATAATACCAAGTCAATGTTATTTTCATTAAATATTTTAATGGCATCTTCATCGGTTAAAGCCGAAAACCCAACACAATTCTCCATTTTATTTACCAATGTAAACAAGGTTTTGGTTATTTGTGGGTGTCTGCCAATTACCAAAATATTTAATTTATTCATGACCTAAAATTATTTCATTTATTGGTTTCCTTACTCTTGGCGAAAGCTCTCTGGTTTTATAGGGTTCAGGTAGTTTTTCTGCACTATCCAAATACCCCAAAGCTATTACAGCCATTGGCTTTTGCGTATCGGTTAAGTTAAAAATTTCTTTTGCCTTAGCTCTATCAAAACCACCCATTGGATGAGTTATTATGCCCATAGCGCTTGCTTGAATAGCCATAGTAGCATTAAATGCTCCTAAGTCGTGCTCAGCAGAGCTGTTAGCAGTTACAAAATCGTTACTTAAAGTAGTACGTGTTATGCTTAAAATAAATGCTGCTGCATGCTGCGCCCAAGGTGTATTGCCAGGCATTAAGGTCGACAAAATTTTATTATAAGTTTCGGTTCCTTTATGCGCTGCAATAACTTGCCAAGGCTGTTCGTTCATGGCACTAAAAGCCCAAGTACCTGCCTCTATAATGGTTAATAAATCATTTTTAGCAATGGCTTGTTCCGAAAAACTGCGCCCACTCCATCTATTTTTGATAGCGCTAATAATGGCTGTTTCTGAATTTGACACACTCATTATGCTTGTTTAACTAATTGAATTTCGCAATTAATTTTAACTTCTTCGCTTACTAAAACTCCACCTGTTTCTAATGCAGCATTCCAAACTAAGCCAAAGTCGTTTCTGTTAATTTTACCAGTAATAGTAAAACCAGCTTTTAAATTACCCCAAGGATCTTTCATTAAACCACCGTTTTCTACATTTAAAGTTACCGATTTAGTTACATCTTTAATGGTTAAATTTCCTACTAATTCGTAATCGCTGCCACTAACTTGCGTGTAGCTTGTTGCAGAAAACGAAATTTTTGGGAACGTTTCTGCATCAAAAAAATCACCACTTTTTAAGTGACCATCTCTTTGTTCGTTGTTAGTGTTAACCGATGCGGTGTCGGCAGTAAATTCGATTTTTGCACCTGCAAAATCATCACCACTGGTTTCGGCTGTAACATTAAAACTAGTAAAGTTTCCTGAAACGTTAGTAAACATCATGTGTTTTACTTTAAAGCCAATTTCTGAATGTGTTGGGTCTAATGCCCATTTTGTTGTTGTCATAATTTTTTATTGTTGGATTGTTAAATTGTTGGATTGTTAGATTGTTGGGTGGTTAACTGTTTAATTGGTTAACTGATGAATTGGTTAACTGATGAATTGTTTGATTGTTGAGCTGTTTAATTGGTTAATTGTTTAACTGATGAATTGTTGTATTGCATATTAATCAAGGCTTATTGCTTATTGTCAATTGCTCATTGCCTATTGACTATCGACTATGGTCTATCCACTAAAATCTAAGCTACTGTCATTGGAACATCCATTACCAATATTTCAGCATCTTGTGTTAAAGCTTTGATATCAATATTTTCAGTATTGGTTATTCCAATTCCATCTCTGGTATTTACAGTTATATTATTAATGGTTAAATCACCTTTCAACACAAAAATATACACCCCATTTTCTTTGCGTTTGGTTTGGTATTGTACCGAAAAATCTTTGTCGAATTTCCCTAAACTAAACCAAGCATCTTGGTGAATCCAAACACCTGCATCGTCTTGATTAGGCGAGAGTATTTGTTGTAAATTATTGTGCCTATCGGCTAAGTTCAAGGTAATTTGGTCGTAACGTGGGGTTACATTTTTTTTGTTTGGAAACACCCAAATTTGTAAAAACTTAACCAATTTATCATGGTTCTTATTGTACTCACTGTGGTAAATGCCAGTTCCGGCACTCATTACTTGTATATCGCCACTTTTTATTACAGCCACATTGTTCATGCTGTCTTTGTGCTGTAAATCGCCCTCTAGTGGAATACTAATAATTTCCATATTATCGTGGGGGTGCGTTCCAAAACCCATTCCACCCTCTACACTGTCATCGTTTAAAACCCTTAACACACCAAAGTGCATTCTATCGGGGTTATAGTAATTAGCAAAACTAAAAGTATGTTTACTTTTTAGCCATCCGTGGTCGGCATTGCCTCTGGTATCGGCTTTATGCAATATTATATTTTCCATTGTGGTAAATTTTAGGTGGTAATTAATTTATAACCACTGCCCTATTTTTTGGTAAGTTAATCTTTTTTCTTACTTAATAAGTAGCAGTTATTTTACCGTACAAAGGTGCAACCATTTTATAAACCAAACATTGAACTAGGACAAGTTTTTTTAGGCGTGGTTAAACTATATTTTTAAAGTGATTGAGAATTGAAAGTGAGAGTTTTTACTTATTTCTTAAAGAAAAAATTTCATCTAAATGATATTGTAAGAAGGTTTTATTAGGTAAGAATCTTTCTGGTAATTTAATTTTAGTATTTTCAAAACATGAAAAATAAGTTTTATAAAATTCCTTATTTTGGTTTTGTTTCAAATCTTTAGAAATAATAACCTCATGCTTTTCATTTATTCCAATCAAGCCTTTATCAAAAGCTTTATCGTATAAAGCAGAAAGACAAATACCATTTTCAGGATTCAATCTTTCTTGTTCATTTTTTGACCAAGGTATAATATGACTAGCAAATAAAAGTTCAGGAATATCAATACCTGTTAGGGCACATTTAGAACTATAATTTGCTAAAACTAACTGCCTGAAAAAATTTTGATTAACACGTGTTTTTACTTCCCTTAACCTTACTTCACCTTTTAAGTCTTTTATGTCATCTAGTATGGAAATAAATTTATCATCTATGGTTTGATTTTCTTTTTCAGCCAGTATGCGTTCACTTTCAAATATGAGTGTTTCTCGGTTATTAGCAAATTCATCCCATATAGGTTGGCATTGTTTTTTACCTCCATCCATACCTTTTACACCACGGTTTTGATGAAATGGGTCACAAGCAGCAAAATTGGTAAGCCTAATTGCTATAGAATTGGCTGTTCTACCAATTAAGTTAGCTAAAGCTACAATTTCAGGCGTGCGAGAATGCATCTTACCAAATGGCAATTTCAAATATAAATTGAAAGCCAGTATCAATTCTTCACGTGTCCAGAGGTTACGAGTTGCCATTTGAAATTTCTTTATATTTTAATTTTACCAAATCAAACCAATCTTTAAATGTCATGGTTTTGTATTTGCCTTTGTAAAATAACATACAAACCTCAACAGCCTCTAAAACTTTATTTTTCTTAAGTAACGGTTTTATTTCAATGATTAGGGATTTATCAGTAAGTTCAATTAGTTTATCAGTAATATTTTCTATCAAAGGTTCATTTAGTATATTTAAAGGTATATCTTCATTTTCTACTTTTTGTTCTTTAAAAAGAGTTGAAATATTATCAAAAAAAATTGTCAAATTAACTCGTTTAAAAATAATAATTTTTTCCCCATTTGAAAGGTAACCAGACTTAAATTCATTAGGTTTAACCTTTTTTTGTAAAGATTCACGTGAGTATAATGAAACATTATTCTTGGCATTCAGTCGCTGTTTAACATTTTTTGGATTCCAACAAACTATAGTGTCATTGTCAACATCATATCCTAGTATGATAAAAGGAATATCTGCTTTAAATATTTTTGAAAAATGTTCGCTGTATGGCAACTGAACTCTTGTAACATCAGGTGAGTTTTTGAAATATGCAGGTGATAAATTTTTCAAAAATACAAAGAAACGTTTTGTGCCTATTTTAATAAGAAATGGATTCCCTTCTTCATAACTAAACTTCTCCAAATTACTTAATGTTTCAATGAATTTTATCTTTAATTCTTTTGCTAATATTTTTCTCATATCATTAATTACCTTTTGAAAAGTGAACTATGTAATAGCGATTTATTCTTACAAGATTTCAAGTGAGGAATGTCTGTTAAATCACAATCAAATCTAACGTTTGTTATTTGTGTGGGAATACATTTAGAATTAATTGTAGGAACAATTTCACTGTAATAATATTTGATAGAATCAACAGCAAGTTGGTAATCATAGAATACATCAAATGATTTCTCAAAATCTTTCCCTAGTGTTTGAGCAATAATTTCATTTAAACGAAAATACAATTCTTTATCTTTTATTCTTTTTTCAATTAATTCTATCAATCCAAATATATTTTTACCTAACCCAGTTTCTACAGCAAAAATAGATGCGATAATCAAACTTGAATTTTTATTCGGATTAAGTTGTTCAATTGAAAAGTTATGAATTCTTCTACTTTTTGAAGTACTTTTTACTTCTAATTTATCCAACCCATCATTAAAATCAAATTTATCATTTTTAGAACTATGCCATCCTCGAATCAGGTAATCTGGGTCACTTGATTGTTCAATTACGAGAAGTTCAGCCCACAAACCTTGTATAGTTTTAACTGGTGGATTTGAAAATTTGGCAAACAAGTTTATAAGTTTATCCACCTCAATTTTCAAATCTTTTATCAATGGTTTGTCCGTCAGATTTTTTATAATTAGATAAACTATTTCTAAAAAATATTCTTGCAATTCAATTGAGTCAGTTTTTAACGAAATTATACAATATAAATCTTCCTCAATTTTATTTTTATTGGCTTTAAGTTGGCACTTTCTATTAAATTGAACTGATATAAATTCAAGATTGCTGTCTATTGATTTCACGTTTACCGAATCTTCACATTTAATAAAAAACATCGGTTGTTCGATTTGAGAAATACCTATCTTATGATTTTTGATAAATGGCAGCGAACCAACCTTAAAACTGTCATCATTATCTGACGTTTGTTTTTTAAGTTCATGGAATATTTTAAAAATTGAGTTCATTTTACTTTTTAATACCAACAAATGAATGAGCAAAATCTTCTGGATAATAAATACCTAAAGTGTATAATAATTGACCGCCCCATTTAACAGAAAGTGTATCTCCTTTTATTCTAATTTTATGAATTTGTATACATAGTGAATTCTCAAACTTTATTCCCTTATCACCAGGATATACTTCAAATCCTTTTGGGTCTGGACCTGAAAAAATATTATTAATCTTCAAATTTCCATTGTCATCTATCAAACTTCTATTTCTTCCCTCTGATACTCCAAAACTCATTTCAAACACATATGCTTCTTTTATACCTTTATTGTCTGCTAAGTATCTTAAATACTGAATAGTGGATGATTTACGCAAAGCATCAGGCATATTGGCTATTTTAAAATCCTTTAAAAATTCGATTACTTTACTTATTTCTAGTTTTACGTATCTATGATTTCGGTCATTTGTTCTATAATCTTTAAAATTTTTAAATGATTGTGAATTCAGAAATTTAGAAACAAAAGAATAGTTTTCTTCAATGTGTTGCAAAGCATTTAACTGCCTCCAACCGTTCATTTTTTGTTTTATCAATTCCGATGATAAAATGTTGTTTCTCGTTGGATTCAATGTGCTACTTAAAACTAACAACTGCTCAAGTTGAGCAAGTGTATTTTCTTTAAGGTTCGTTCGCATGATTTCTTCATGCTCCACATATTCTCTATATTCAATAATAGAATCATTTGGAAGAAAAACTCTACAACACTCAAGATAGTTTAATTTGTAACCAAAAAACCTACAACGTTGCTGTATTGTGTCTGCGTTTGATTTGCCGATACTATATCGAGGCATATATGAAACTGACAATCCTTCAACAGTATAGCCCCTATTAAGCATATCAGCACCAACCAAAATATGAGACGAAGCATTGCTCCAATCAATTTCTCTTGAACCTTGTATTACTAGTTCCATGTTTGTATCAAGTATCGCTTGCAATACCTCTTGAATAACCAAATCAAAACCTGGGGGATTGACAATTCTTCTTACTGCTTCAGTATAATTTTCTTTAAATTCATTTACGAGTTCAATTTTACTTGGGTCAGTATCAGGTAGGTTTAACCTTTCCGCCCAAATACCAATTACTTTTTTAACCCAATCATAAAACTGCTTACTTGCATCCTGCTCTCTATCAGCATGAATCATCATTGAAAGGAAATTTTCTTTTCCTTGAATATTTACAGTAATAGCAACGCCCATTAAAAACAATTGTAAAGCATCTATTAAACTTTGAGGACATTCTGTAAGTTGGTTATGTTTATGATGGTATACTTCTGTATCAGGTATTGTAAATATTAAGTCTGTGTTATCCTCAAAAAAAGTCCTTCCACCAGTATATGACTTTCCAGGGGTTAATACAACATGGAATTTAGGTGAAAGCAAATCCATTATGTTTATCAATAATGGACCTTGAGGTGTTGCTGTATATTGAATATATGAATGATTTGAAAGCGATGCTCTTAAATTAAGAATACTTGAATATGTCGAACTAAATTCATCATCTTCCCAATCTTCGGTTTTGCTGTTCTTTCTTGAATAAGTATTTAAACTTGCTTGGTCTGCTTCATCATCAATAATTAAAACACCATTGTTTCCTAATTCTTCTCTTACTTCAGCTGTTTTGAATATTTTAGTAAGTTCATCAATGTGCTTGTAATGCTTTAATACGGTTATCAGAATAGCTGGCTTATGATTTAACCTTAATGCACTTTGAATTTTACCATGAACATTATCATTAACGGATGGACTTTGGTATACTTTAAAAAATCTTGCATTGTCGCCATCTGTATGAAGGTCTTTTTTTAAACGTTTTGTCGTTTGCTCTAGTAAATTAACCTTTATTCCTGCAAAATAAATTACAATACGGAAGCCATTGTCAAGAGCTAATGCAGTTAAGGTAGTAAATGACATTGTTTTACCACTTTGAACATACCCGATAGCAATGCCTGTTGTACTACCGATTGTGTTTACTGGGTTTACACATTGCGAAAGAATTTCTGTCGTTTCATTTATCAGATTATACCTTTCATCAGAATCTAGTTTAGTCAAACGATTAATTAAATCTCTAGTTCTTGCGCCTTCAACTATTGGAAAGTTTGAATCGGTTGGTTGAATTATTCTAATTGTTTCACTCATAACTTAAATATTTCTTAGAAAATGATTGAAATTTATTCTAACATTTCCAGCATTTTTTGTGCCTTGCGATGGAGCTATAACTTCGGCTAAAACCAAAGACCTTATAATTGATATTATTGGTTGATAATCTTCTTCATTTTTGAGTCGTTCGAATCTCATAAAAAAGGGATGAGCAAGATTAATTTTGTACGTTATTTTTTTTGCAAATAGTTCATCATTTTCAATCTGCATAGAGTACAAGTCCGTTATTGATGGCTCAGTTATAAGTTCAACTTTCAATTTATATTTTTCATCCTTAATATCAATTATGTCCTCGTGTGAATCTAATGTCTTTGCTTTTCTAATTAATTTTTCGTTTTGGCTAGCAATACTTTTATTATCAATTTCTTTAAGTGAGGTTTCAACCTTTTCCTTAAGGTTGATTTGCTTAGTTGTTTTTTTTAAACTACTAACTATGTTTTTTGCAACTTTCGTATTATCACTTTGAGTTTTCTCTTTAATATACTTTTCTGCTTGGGTATATAAATCAAATTCTTTTGATGAAATTTCTGATTGTAATGCTTCCATTAATGCTTCCAAATCTTCTTGTTCTTGAAAACTTCCTTTGTTAAAACTCACAGCAAACCCTTCTAACTCTAACTCACCAAAAATACGCTTGTATCTAGGTGAACCCATTTGTCCACAAATTACTTTTGGCCTATATTTTTCGTCATGACTACCTTCTATAACTCTTCCTCGTCTAAAAAGAGATAAACCATTAACTTCATTAGTGCTCATCGTATTTAATATAGCAATGAATCCATTTACTTTATATTTACCTAACGAAAAATTTATTTCCTTTTTCCATTCTATTCTTTTACCGTTTGGATTGTTATAAAAAGGGGCTTTCAATATTTCAGGTTCTTCGTAAATAAGTAGTTCATCATTTATATAAAGGTTCATTTCTCCTTTTCTTATGAACTTTCTGTAAATACTGCCCAAATGTCTTCTTATTTTATCCATTTGCATAACAGATGGCGAATTCTTTGATAAGTTTTGTAAAACAAGTTCGGTAAAATGGGTTGATTTTGACTTTACAGAATTATTAACTGTCAAAACCTCCTTTTCCTCTTCTAAAACCTTTTTCAAATCAAACTCAACAAACCTTTCCTCTTCTTCATCTATTGCTGCTGTTCTCACACTCCAAAAATCGGCAAGCCAAATAGAAGCAGTCTTCATACCCATGCCAAACTCATGTAAACCGGTATTGTCTATAGGAATATTAGCTGGCTCAAAAGCTCTATGGAAATTTTTTGAATCTATGCCAGCGGCATTGTCAAATATTTTAATGTAATTATTTTCCCAGTCAATATTTATTCTTACTTCAAATTGATATTTACCTTTATTAACCTTCCTTAAACGATCTTTATTATTCTCAAAACTTTGAACAGCATTGTCTACATACTCTCCAAGTGCAAACCAAACTCGGTTATTTAAATTACGAAATTGTCCGTAAACCCCTGTTTGTATTTTGATTGAAACTGAATTTATATTACTCATAACTATTTAAAAAGATTTTGGGCTATATTTTTAACAACACAGACATTAACAGCATTTCCAAATGCTCTAAATGATTTAGAAGTTGTACTTGGGAGTTCCTTTAATCCATCCATACATTGAAGACGAGAGGCTTCTCTAGGAGTCATATATCTTCCTAACCAAGGAAATATTGGTATTTGGGTTGATGTCAATACTAATGCAGGTGAAAAATTAGGCATTTTAACTCTTATTCCTGAAGGTCTAAATTGTAGTATTTTGTCCTCAATAATTAGTGGTACTTTATTCCCACAATTCCACTCAAACTTTTGGTGGCTGTTTTCAAAATCAATGACTTTTGGAATCCAATTGTCTAACCATTTTTTATGTTTTAAATAAAATTCACGATTAGCTCTGATATAATATTTTTTCCAATGTGGAAATTCCAACTGGTCTATTTTAGAATAAACTGGTAAACATTCTAGTAATTCATCAAATGAATGCCCGCTAATTTTTTGTCCAAATTTACCATTGAATTTTTTCAATTCGCTTGCTGCTAAATGGATAGGTGCTTTATTTTCAAAGGGGTATGTTGCTCCAAACTCCATAGCCCAAATAGGAAACCTTGGAACTTCTATTGGATCTAAATTATCAAGGAACTCTTGCCAAACTTTTATATGATTTAAAGATGTTGGCTTTATTACAGTATATTCTTTAGGTTTCTTTTCGGTAATTGATTTTATTGAAAGAGTCCCATTAAAATTTCCTTCTGGAAATTCGAAATCTTTTAGCCCCCCTTTTGATTTTAAACGGCACACAATATAAATTCTTGAGCGATGTTGAGGAACACCAAACTTGTGCGGTGACATTACCTTTTCCTTAACATCATATTTCAAGGTAAGTTTATTATAAATATATTCCCATGTGTTACCATCATCATGTCCTTTAAGATTTGGAACATTTTCTAGAAAAATAAATTCTGGTTTATGAAAATCAGCTATTTCCATAATACGATTAAAAAAATTTCCATTATTTAAATCTTCAAGTCCGTTTTGTTTTCCTGCTTTAGAAAATGGTTGACATGGAAATCCAGCGCAAATAATATCATGTTTAGGAATATCATTAACTTCCACTGCATTAATATCGCCAGAGCATTCAATTTCATGATTAATTTTATACAATTTACGTAAGTCCTCATTTATCTCACTTGCAAAAACGCATTTATGACCTAATTCTTCTAAAGCTAAATGAAACCCACCAAGCCCCGCAAAAAGGTCAATAAAAGTTAATTCTTTTCCCATTTATCCAAATACCTCACTATCAAAAAATGAAACAAAAGTTTGGTCTAAAGCAACCAATATTTTTTGAAGACTTACTATGGTAATATTGCGCTTACCATTTTCAACTTCGCTTATATATGTAGTATCTAAATCAGCCTTCTCTGCAAGTTTTTCTTGAGTTATTTTCAACTCTTTTCTTATACTTTTTATCCTAATTCCTACTTTTTCAGAAATGTCCATAACTCGCAACTTATTTTAAAAGCACGCTTTAAAACATAGACTAAAAGTGAACTTACAATATGAAACTTAGACTATAGTATAAGTTTCTAGTTATTAGAACTATTGATAAATAAGTAATTGGCATTTAGCCTTTTTGTTGATATTTTGTTACTTTTTTGGATGGATTCTGGCTCTAGAAGGCCATCATCAAATTTTGCAATGCATAAACACAATCGTGGAAAGCCATCATCAAATTTTGCAATAAACAAACACAACCGTGGAAAGCCATCATAAAATTTTGTGATGTATAAACATAACTGTGGAAGTACATGGTAAAATTTTGCAATGAATAAACACAACTGTGGAAGGTCATCATAAATTTTTGCAATGCATAAACTCAACTGTAGAAGGCCATCATCAAATTTTGCAATGCATAAACACAACTGTGGAAGTACATCATCAAATTTTGTGATGCATAAACACAAATGTGGGATGCCATCATCAAATTTTGCAACGCACAAACACAACTGTGGAAGGCCATCATCAAATTTTGTGATGCATAAACACAACTAGAGGTTGGTAAGGATACCAACCTCGGACAAAATATCCTTTGTAAGCATGTCAATTCGTTTTGCAAGTATGTCAATGTCCTTTGCACGCATGTCAATCCCTTTTGCAGGCTTGTCAATTCGTTTTGCACGTTTGTCAATGTCCTTTGCATGCATGTTTATTCGTTTTGTACGGATGTCAATCCCTTTTGAAGTCTTGTCTATTAGTTATGCACGTTTGTCAATCCCCTTTGCAAGCATGTCAATGTCTTTTGCATGCATGTCAATCCCTTTTACAGGCTTGTCAATTCGTTATGCACATTTGTCAATCCGAGACTGTCCAAAAAAGTGTGTAAAGGGGTACTTGTTTAACTAACTGTATAAAGGAATTTTTTTTCTGTCAATATAAATTCTATCGCCAAACATTAGGTTAAATGAGACTGTCCAAAAAACTAAAAAGCCCGATTTACAATGTAAATCGGGCTTTTTTTATACTTTAAAACTTATTAAACCTTACTTTCTATTGATAATACTGGCTACAGGCTGTGCAGTAGGCATAATTATCAATTCGTTTATATTAACCCTAAATGGTCTGTTCAAGCAAAACCAAATGGCTTCGGCAATATCGGCAGCTACTAAATTTTCAAAACCTTCATATACTTTCTTGGCTTTTTCTTCATCGCCATGAAACCTAACTATGGAAAACTCAGTTTCTACCGCGCCTGGATGAATAGCTGTTACCTTCACACCAAAAGAAGCTAACTCAATACGCATTCCTTTGCTCAAAGCATCTACTGCATGTTTGGTAGCACAATACACATTGCCATTGGCATAAACCTCTTTACCTGCTATGGAACCAATATTTATTACATGTCCACTGCCTTTGTTTTTGAGAATTGGGAGTATGTATTTAGAAACATATAATAATCCTTTTACATTGGTATCAATCATGGCTTCCCAATCGTTCAAATCACCATCATAAATAGGTGCTAATCCACTTGCCAAACCAGCATTATTAACCAATACATCTATATTTTGCCATTCAAGCGGTAAACTTTCAATGGCATTTTTTACTTCTGTATGCAAGCGCACATCAAAAACCAAACAATGGCAATTAACCCCAAATTGGTTTTTTAAATCAATGGCCAATTTTTCAATTCTATCTTTCCTGCGTGCATTCAGTATTAAATCATATCCGTTTGAAGCTAGTATATGTGCAGTGGCCTCTCCTATTCCTGCCGAAGCACCAGTTATAAATGCTATTTTATTCATTGTATTATTTTAGTTCTTTATTATTTGAGCAAATTAATATTGATTTTCTTTATCAAAAATAAAAATCTAATCATACCTGAATTTAATCCATTAAACCTAGTTTTAATATAACTCAAAACACTAATTATCAATTTGTATATTTATTAATTGAACTATGAAACACATTTTTATCTGTTAAGTTTGTGTAACAACTTTTAAATATGGTTATAAAAGTTAAATTTGCAATCTTAAAAAATTATGGTGTAAAACTAACAAGTAGATTTACAAACCACTACAGGAAAAAAAGTAAAATGAAAATAAATAAATTAATTTCAATCGGAGTTCTAGGCATAGCTCTTTTGAGTTCGTGCGTTTCAAATAAGAAGTACGTTTTGCTTCAAAATGCAAAAACCACTACTAACTCAGATACTACCAAAAGTGCTTACCATTTAAACAGAACAATTTATAAACTTCAGCCAAATGATGTAGTGTTTATAAATTTAACGTCTCAAGATGAAACTGTAACCAAAGCATTTTCGCGTCCTTCGAATAATACTCAAATGATTCAGCAATCAAATGGTATTGGTAATTCATTCTATTTCGTAGGCTATTCAATTGATTTAAACGGTGAAGTTAACTTGCCAATAATTGGTAAAGTAAAAATAAGTGGCTTATCTATAAATGAGGCAAAAGAGAAAATAGAAATAGAAATTAGCAAATACTTTAAGGTTTTTCACCTAGTTGTTCAAATGACAGAAATGCCATTTACTGTATTAGGTGAGGTAGTAAGACCAGGAAGATTTAGTGGTTTAACAAATCAAGTTACTATTTTAGATGCAATTGCTTTATGCGGTGATTTGACAACAGTAGCAAACAGAAAAACAGTAACTTTAATTAGACAAAATTTGGAAGGTGTACAAATTTATAAAATAGATTTAACGCAAGCCGATATAATAAACTCACCTTATTATTTATTAAGGCCAAATGATGTAATATATATAGAACCGCTTAAATCAAGGTCTATAGGTAATTTTAGTAATTTCCAAAATTCATTGAGTACTATTACACCTTTATTAACCACTTTAGTATTAGCACTTAATACTTACCTAATTATAAAAAAATAAAATGGACAAAAAAAATACAGAAGCACAGCAAACCAATTTTGCAGATAATTCTTTAAATTTAAAAATAATTTTCGGTAAATTCATGGCTTTTTTACCTTTTTTTATTGTAAGTTTAGCCATATCTCTTATTGTAGGTTTTTTAGTAAATAGGTATACTACTCCTAAATATTCACTTAAGGCTTCATTATTAATAAAAGACAAAAATAGATCAAGCTTCGATGGAGCAGAAAGTTTTTTACAAGGTTCATCTTTGTTAATGCAATCTAAGAATTTAGAAAATGAAATTGGTATTTTAAAATCAAGAAGTTTGGTGGAGCAGACTTTAAATAGATTAAATTTTAGAGTTTCTTATTTTGTGGAAAAAAAAAAAAAAAAGACAGAATTGTTTGAAAATCTACCATTTTTGATTCAGCTTGATTCTATACATTTTCAAACATACGAAACACCAATATATATTAAATTTTTATCGGGAAATAAAGTTGAAGTATCTTCAAATGGTAAGGCAGGAAAGGTTTTAGTGCCTTTTGATGAAGAACAAGTTGAAAACGTAAATTCAAAAATCGAAAAAAAAATATTTGATATTAATCAAGAAATTATTTATGAAAATTTGAAATTTAAATTAGTGGTTCTAGATCCATTAATCTTCAGTTATAGAGACAATATTTACCACATTCTATTAAATAGTAAAAAAAATTTGGTTTTAAAATTTACCAATAGTTTGAATGTAAAAACAATAAACAAACAATCGTCAATAGTAGAAATAACCAAGGAAAGTAGCTATCCAGAAAAAGATATTGCCTTTATTGATGCTATTTGTAATACTTATATTGAACAAGGGTTAATCGAAAAAGAACAAATTTCGAAAAATACCATTCGTTTTATCAATATTCAGTTGAATGATTTACAAGACACTTTAAAAAATATTGAAAGTAATTTACTTGCTTTTAAATCTAATAATAAACTAATAAACATAGGTGATGAGGGTAAAATGATTATGGTTAAATTGAGTAACCTAGATAATCAAAAATCCATTGAACAATCTAAATTTAAGTATTACTCTTATTTATACGATTATATTTATAAAAATAAAAACTTTAAAGAGGTTATAGCACCTAGTTCAATGAACATAGCTGATCCTCTTTTAAATTCTTTGATTATTAAATTAGCTGAACTTTATACTAAAAAAATTACTTACGAAAATAGTTTTAAAGATGCCAACCCAGCTCTTGTTGAAATTGAACAGAACATAAAAAATATCAAATTATCGCTTATTGAGAACTTAAATAATATTAAGAATCAATCAACCATAATGATAAATGATATTACTACCCAAATTAATGCAGTAGAAAAGGAACTTAATACCTTACCTATAACAGAAAGACAATTTTTGAATATCAATAGAAAGTTCAATATCAGTGATAAGTTATATACTTATTTACTTGAAAAAAGAGCAGAAGCTGGTATAGCAGGTGCATCGGTTGTGGCTGACAACAGAGTTATTGATAAAGCAATTATTGTTGGTAAAATTTACCCGAAAACTTCTACCATTTATTCTTTAGCATTAGCCATTGGATTAATTATTCCATTAATTGTAATTTTTGTAATTGAGTTTTTTAGTACTTCAATTATCAATCACCAACAATTGCAATTAGCTACTAAAATACCTTTAGTTGGAAATATTATTCACAACTCAAGTAATAGCGCCTTAGTAATTGCTAACAGTCCAAAAGCAAGTATTTCTGAATCTTTCAGAAATTTAAGGAGTAATTTAAATTACTTAATTAGTAAAAAAGATAAAAAGGTAATACTAGTAACCTCTACAGTGAGTGGTGAGGGTAAAACATTTTTGTCAATGAATTTAGCTTCTGTTATTGCTATTGGTGGTGCTAGAACATTGCTAATTGGTGTGGATTTAAGAAAGCCAAAAATTTTCCAAGATTTTAACTTAAACAACTCTGTTGGTTTAACAAACTATTTAATTGGAAAGGCATCGGTTGATGAAATAATACAAAAAACCAACTTATCTACCCTCGATATTATTACAGCGGGTCCAACACCTCCAAATCCATCAGAATTATTAATGAGCGATGAGTTTGGTGAACTTTTGGAAATAATGAAGGAAAAATATGATTTCATCTTATTAGATACGCCTCCTGTTGGTTTAGTTGCCGATGGTTTAGATTTGATGAGACATGCTGACTTAAACTTATACATTGTTCGTCAAAAAGTAAGTCGTAAAAATTATTTGAATCTAATCAACGACTTGTATAACAGTGATAAAAATACAAATATTGGAATTGTATTCAATGATGTAAACTTTGCCCCTATTTATGGATATGGATATGGTAATGGTTACGGATATGGATACGGATATGGTTATGGTTATGGATACGGTTATGGTTATGGATATGGTGCATACTCAAGTTATGGTACCTATGGCGATGACATAGAAAAACCTAAAAAATCATTATGGAAACGTATTATTGGTTTATAACTAATACTCAATCTATAAAAAAGAAGCTGTCTCTAAAGGACAGCTTTTTTTATGTAATTAAACTACAACTATTACAATGCTAACTAGATATCAAAATGTAATAGGAAAGCATAAATACCAATATTATAAGCACAATTTATATTTTTATGTTAAAGCCGCTTTGTCTTTAATTAAAAATGATGAATTAATGCCTCCTTTGAAAGCTATTTATTACTCTTAACTTAGAGTATGCAATGCTAAATATTGCAATAATAATATTGGCAAATAATTTACTAACAAAAGTTTTGATGAGTGTTAAATCAATAATTAATTTATAGCAATAAAATTATTGCTAAAACTTAGGACAGCTAAGTTGACTATACTTAGAACTTAAATTATAAAATAAGGAAAGTGAACTAAAGGTATAACCATTGGCCGGAATCTCTGACCTTAGTAATAAATTACCTGTAATTTTATTGGATGCACTCAATGTAAATGAATTCTCGAAATACAAACTGAATTTTTCGGATATTTTGTATCCAATATTAAATCCAACTAAACCAGAAATGGAAGGGATTTGCTGAATTACTCTTAAACCTGAAGATACATCAATAGCTCCTTTTCCAACACTGCTAAATGGTTTTAATTCACCACTATTGGGATCTACAATATAGAATACAGATCTATAGTATAAAATCCCTACACCTAGAACTAAATTATAAGTAAAATTAGCACGCGATTTAAAATCAATATTATTATTTAAACTACGCTGATAGACTAAAGAATATTCATCCACTTTAGCGTTAAAAGCCAGTTTATTATCTGATTTAAACGACCAAAGTTCAGTACTTAAATAACGAATTCCTATCTCTTGTTTTTTATCAAAGGAAAAAAAGGTTTGAAAACTATAGCCAGGATTAATTTCACTTACACCAAAAGTATTTGTACTTATGGTATTATCCATTTGTGTTCCCCAATAGATACTCTCTCCAACCCCAACACCAATCCTCACATTGTTCAGCATCTGAGAAAACAAACTAACAGGAAAATTAATTAAAAATAAAAATATATATGCTTTCTTATTAAAAGGAATCATCATTTAACTGTTTAGCACAATAGTAATATAAATTAGCAAATATTCCATATTCGAAGGTATGAATAATGCTATTTAATACAAAATAGGCTTTCAATTAAAATTTAGGACATCCAATTCTTCCTTTTTGATTACCCCAATTTAAATATAACGAAAAAGCATGGTAAGTAAAACCATTATTGGGAACTTTTGACTTTAAACTGAGGTTTCCAGTAAACCTATTATCTAAACTTAAAGAAAATGAGTTTTCAAAATATAAAAGTAACCTCGGACTGAGTTTAAAACCGATATTTAAACCAATTATACCTGATATGGCAGGTACTTTTTCTTTAATTAACAAAGAAGGATCGGAAACTGCTTTATCTCCTGCACCTATACTGCTAAAATTATTAAAATTATTATCGGTTATTGTATAAAAAGTAGCAGAATAATAAAGTATACCTACACCCGCAAGAGCATTGATAGTAAACGGGGCATTGTTTAACTTTACATTTTGATTTAAACTTCGTTGGTATAGGAATGATAACTCCTTAAACTGATTATTTAACGCAAGTTGATTATTTGATTTAAATGACCATAATTCGGAACTCAAAAACCTAATACCGAATTCATTTTTATTATCAAAGGATTTATAGACTTGTAAATTAAAGCCATTATTTATTTCACTTTTTCCTAGTGTATTGGTTTCAATTTTGTTATCCATTTGAGAACCCCAATAAATCGAAGAACCTACTCCAAAACCTAATCTAACTCCATCTAAATCTTGACCAATAATATATGTTGTAAATAAAAAAACAAACAAAGATAAAATTGATAGTTTTTTAAAACCAACCAAATGCATTTATAAAATAATTAAAATATAATGCAAAATTAATACAACAAAGGCTTTTAAACAAATATATGTTTAAAAGCCTTTACTATTTAGAACAAAAAAAACTAAACGCTCTGAGCAGCAGTTTCTTTAGATATTTTTTTAACCAATCCTTGTAAAACTGTACCCGGGCCACACTCGAAAAAGTTAGTAGCACCATCATTTACCATGGCTAAAACCGATTGAGTCCACTTAACTGGAGCAGTTAATTGTGCTACTAAATTGGTTTTGATTTCTTCTACACTACTAACAGCTTTAGCCACATAGTTTTGGTAAATTGGGCAAATTGGCTCATTAAACTGAGTATTTAAAATAGCTTCAGCTAATTCTTGGCGAGCAGGTTCCATTAGTGGAGAGTGAAAAGCACCACCTACTTGTAAAACCAATGCGCGTTTTGCTCCAGCAGCTTTTAATAATTCACAAGCCTTGTTAATACCTTCAACCGAACCAGAAATTACTAATTGGCCTGGACAATTATAGTTTGCAGCTACCACTACATCATCAGTTATTGAAGCACAAATTTCTTCTACTTTAGCATCGTCTAAACCTAAAACCGCAGCCATAGTTGATGGTTGCAATTCGCATGCTTTTTGCATGGCCATAGCTCTAGCATAAACCAAACGCAAAGCATCGTCAAAATTTAATGTTTTATTAGCTACCAATGCCGAAAACTCACCTAAACTGTGACCTGCAACCATATCTGGTTTAAAGCTTTCGCCTAAACTTAAAGCTTTTATTACTGAATGTAAAAAAACAGCAGGTTGGGTTACTTTGGTTTGTTTTAAATCTTCGTCAGTTCCATTAAACATTATGTCTGTAATACGGAAGCCTAAAATTTCGTTAGCTCTTTCAAACAATGCTTTTGCATCAGCATTGTTGTCATATAAATCTTTGCCCATGCCCACAAATTGAGCACCTTGGCCTGGAAATACGTATGCGTTTTTCATGTTTTAGTAATTTTAAAGTTGAATATTATTCTCCGTAATATTCTACGTAGTTATTTTCAGTTTCGGTAAGTTTTATGTAATGAAGCGCTCCTTTGCCTAGCTTTTCTTCTAAAATATTCCATATTTCAACAATGATATTTTCGATAGAAGGAATAATTCCTTTCATAAAATCTACATCTTCGTTTAAATTTCTATGGTCAATTTTTTCAATAATTTCTTCTTTAACTATTTTTTTTTTTTTTTTTAAATCTATTACCATACCAGTTTCTAAACTAGCAATTCCCTTAACAGTAACAAACAATTCAAAGTTATGTCCGTGGTAATATTTATTAGAACACTTGCCAAAAAAATCTTCGTTTTCTTGAGGTGTCCAATTAGGATTATACAATTTATGAGCAGCATTAAAACGCTCTCTACGAGTAATATATACTATTTTCTGTTTATCAGCCATTTAAACTTTTTTTAAAAAACTTGGCAAATATAGGTGTTATATATGTTGTTAAACAAATTTGTTGATTTAAAGATGAATTGATTATGCAATTATCATATTGTAAGCTGAGTATTATTGGTATTTTGGGAATAGCTAACAATTCAATAGACTCATCGGACCCAAAAAGCAATTCATCAATTAATCAATTCATCAATCCCCAAATCTCCAAATCAAGAAATCACCAAATACTTAAGGTGCTAATCGCTCTATTTTCCAGTTATTATCGATTTGTAATGTATAGATAAACCTATCATGTAGCCTGCTGCTGCGGCCTTGCCAAAACTCGAAACTAATTGGATTTACAACATAACCACCCCAGTTTATTGGACGTAAAAGTGGTTCTTCGCTGAATAAAGCTTCCATTTTTTTTACACTTTCTTCCAAAAGCACTCTATTAGGAATTACCTTGCTTTGTGGCGATGCATGAGCACCAATTCTACTACCCAAAGGACGACTATTGAAGTACAAATCTGATTTTTCGTCCGACATTTTTTGAGCAGTACCAACCACGCGCACTTGGCGTTGCAATTCAGGCCAAAAAAACACCAAAGCTACCTTGTTATTACTATCTATATCGTTGCCTTTATTACTTTGGTAATTGGTAAAAAATTCCAATCCATTTGCTTCAATTCCTTTTAAAAGCACAATACGCGCTGACGGAAATCCGCTAGGGCTAATGGTTGCTAAAGTCATGGCATTGGGTTCTAATACCTCTGCTTTTATGGCTTCATCAAACCAAATTTCAAATTGCTCAAAAGCATTGGCTAACAAGTCTTTTTCGTCAAAACTTATTAAAGTATAATCAGTTCTAATATCAGCTATATTCATGTTATTTCACTCCCATTTTGGCTGCGCCAAATTCTAATATACTATCAATAAACTCGTAAGGTTTGTAATTGTTTAAAGCACTTTGATGGAAAATAGCCGTTGCGGGAGTCATGCCTGGCAATGAGTTAATTTCAATAATTACTACCTCTACCCTATTTTTATCGTAAATTCTAACAAAAGCATCAATGCGGCAGTAACCTTCTACATTTAGCACTTTAGCAGTTTTCTTTAATACCTCTTGTACTTTTTTACTTATTTCAGCTTGTGCTTTTGCATTTTTACTAAACCTACTTGGTGTAATATTTTGACCTTGTCCGGCTAAAAACTTTTCCTCTAACGATAATATTTCGCCTTCGGCCAATGTTTCGCTAGGTTCAAACATTTCATAAATTAATTTACTGCCTTTAAAATGTGTAATTAAGCCTCCGGTAACTTCTAAGAAGTGTTTGGCATTTCCTTTTTCAACAAATTTTTCTACTAAAAAATAAGCTTTCATTGGAAACTCTTCTTTTGGTTTCAAACCCAATCTTTCGGCTAATTCGGCTTCCATTATTTCTAGCGGACGGAAAACTCCTTCCGCGTAATTGATCAAATCTTGGCGGTTTTTAATTTTTTTAACAGCACTGCTACAGCCATCATCAGCTGGCTTTGCAATTAATGGATAACCAATAGTTTCCACCTTTTTTATAACCTCATCTACATTTTTTTTCCAATCTTTTTGCTGAACCAACATATGTTCAGCAACCAGTATTTTATGCTTTTTAAGCAATTCGTTGGTATCGTATTTGTTAATGGTAATTCGGCTGCTTTCAACCCCACTACCATTGTAAGGAATTTTTAGTTTGTTTAAATAAGTTTGAACTGTTCCATCTTCACCCGGACGACCATGTAATGCGATAAACACTGCATCGGCCAATTTTTTCAAATCTTTGTATTCAATTTTTTTAGGAGCAAATAATTGACTTTCTGCATTGCCATATTTATCAATAATAGGTTTGCATTCAGCAATAATTTTTTCCATAATTGGCAAGCGTTTATAACTGCTCAATTTTTCTTTTATATCGTCAGCATTGTCTTTTAGCATTACATTCACTGGCAATAACCAAAGTTCGTGTGCGCTGTCATTGCCTGTTACAAAAACCGGAAAAGGCTGGTATTTAGCCGATGAAGCTAATTTTTCATAAATATTTCTTCCACTTTCAACTGAAATATGTCGTTCAGTTGAGTATCCACCCATGAACACCGCTACGCGTTTTTTAGTGCTTTTTTGTTTTTTATTGCTAGCAATTTTTGCATCTAAATGATTCAACAATTCGATATGATGGAAATGAACTTGTTGCGAATAGGCTCTTTCAGCTAATGAGGTACGAATGATATAGGTTAAAAATTGAGATGGATTTAAACCAATTTCGGCAGCTTGATGAAAAAAGAAACTAGAAGGCATCATACCACTAGTAGTATTTGGGTCGTTTAAAAACAACTCACCTTGGTTGTTTATAAATCCATCAATACGAGCATAAACATGAAAATTAAAGAAGGTAAACAACTGCTCGCATACTTTTCTAATTTCATCTATTTTGCTTTCAGCAATATCAATTGGGGTAATTTTTCTACTTAAACCTGGTAAATATTTACTGCGGTAATCATATACTTCTTTGCCTTTAACTATTTCGGTTGGAGGTAATGCTACTGCGGTTCCATCTTCATTTTTTAATACAATGCAACTAAACTCTCTGCCCTCAATAAATGATTCAATTAAACATTCCGTTTCAGAGTAAATGCTTTCCAAAAGAATTGTTGAATTGTTGATTGGTTGATTGGTTGATTTAATTTTACTCTTTAACTGAGAACTAGGTACTAAAAACTGAGAACTAAATAATTCCCACAAATCATCAGGGTTATAAATTAATTCTTTTTGACCATTAATAGTAACTATGGCTGGTAAACCAATTCCTTCTTTTACATCAGTAATTTTTTGAATGAATTGTGTTTTAGCTTTTTGGTCTAAGTTTATCCATTCATTAGCCGACACATGTTGTATAAAAAACGACTTTAAAACCGCGTTTTCAAATTGCTCAAAATTATCGGCACTAATTACCGACACACCCACCGAACTGCCTTGATTAGCAGGCTTTATTACAAATGGAAAACCAACTTCATTGATTACTTTTTTATAAATATTTTTTATATCAGGCAATTGGTTTTTGGTAAACGAAAAATATTTAGGAACATTCATTCCTGCACTTTTCATTAATTGTTTTTGCAAGCGTTTGTTCATTCCCAAAGCACTGGGCATAATGCCCGAACCACTGTAAGGAATATCCATAAACTCCAATAAACCTTGTATTGTTCCATCTTCACCATTGGCGCCATGTAAAGCTAAAAAAGCAAAATCAATCAACCCTTTTAACTCTTCAGGTTTAATGGTTTTTCCTAATTTTTTTATTAATGATTTACCATTATCCTCATGAGCAGCGGCCAAATTTTCGGCATATACCTGAACCTCGGTTTTTTGGTTTTTTAAAACAGAAACAGGTGGGTAAAAATCACGGATAGAACCTTTGTAAATATACTCCCAATCAAGTAAAACAAAGTTGTTAAAGCTATCCACAAAAATGGGAATGGCTTCAAAAAGCGTTTTATCTAAATTATCATAAACGGTGCGTCCACCTGCAAAACTTACCTCGCGCTCGCGGCTATTGCCACCAAAAAATATACCTATTTTCATACTTTTAAAATGCTCTCCACTTAGGGGATTAATAACATTCAAACGTAAAATAAAATAAATACAATGGCTAATGATTTTTATATACTATGTTGATAAGATGATTTAGAGATTTTGGGAGAAATTAACTTTTTAATGATAGTCTAACCATTCCACCAACTTAATAATATTTTATATAAAAACTCAAAGAATGACAACCCTGCAAACACGGTTGTTGACCAAAAACCATTGCTAATAATTAAACTCAATATGAATAAACGCCAATCACGGGCACTTAAGCCATTATAGGCAAAATTACCTTTGCGCTCAAAAGCTACAGCTACAAATGGATCGAAGTAAATAGATAAAAAAACGAATAATAAAGCTCGGCTTTTGCGCAATATCCTTACTAACAGCAATTTTAACCCAACACTATCTTCACTTGCTATTATGCTGCTCATTTTTTCTTTCGAAAATTCTATGCCTAAAAAATCACGTTTGAGGTAATCGTAAATAATAAAATAACCCCAGCAAAATAAAAACGACAATAACATCATGGTAAAAAAACCTACCACAACACCTAATTTGTATAAGGCAAACGGGTACAATACAAAATCGAAACTGTAGTTAATTACAGTAAAAGTGGTTGCTCCTGTTAAAAACAACAATAGTCTGTTTAGAAGTTGATTCATTTACAGTGCAATACTATAAGTTTTTAACTGAAAAGCAGGATTTAGCTGTTGTTTAAAATAACGTAAACTCTCCACTCCTCTATCTTCCTGAAAATTAAAGTATTTAAAACCTTGTCCTGATAAGGCTACACTCAGTTGATTTAACAAATACATGCCTAAACCCAAAAAAGTTTTAAAAAAATGACCTACTATCCACTCCTTATTAAACTCTTCGTAAATTAGCAAACCGCTTAATTTTTGATTGGCATAAAGTTTTATTATTTTTAAATTTAAGTTACTGCTTAAATCAATACACTTTTGAAAAGCCAACCATTCTCTTTGCAAATTAGGTTCATCGGAATGGTTTCTATCCGATTTTATTTGCATGCAATCTTTACAAAACTGCTTTAATTCCTCTTTATTTTCAATTTGAGCTAAATTGGCTATTTCAATCCTAAGTTCATTGTTTTCTTTTAAAGCTTTTGCATAAGCATTGCGTTGTTTTTTGTATTTGCTACCTTGTAATTGGGCTAAATCATTTAAATTATAAATGTATTCAAACTCATCTGTTTCAGGAATCAAATTACTTATAAAATCTTGCTCACAATCACTTTGAGAATAGCTAATTTTCAACTTTGCTATTCCTAAATCTTTGGTTTTTTGTTTGGCTATTTTTAACAAATTATCAGTTAAATTATTTGCCAATAAATGAGAAAAAGCATCGCCAAAAGGGGGATTAAACAATACTAGCAAAATGGCATTTTCTAATTCAAATAACTGCACGGTATTGGCATTATTCCAAAAATTGACAGTAGTTAGTAAAAAATCGGAAGTAGGTATTATATCCAAGTTTTTAAGTAATAATTCATATTCATCACTATTGAAAGTCAAATTATTACTACTATTTATGGTATTTATTTGTTGGATATCCAAACCTATTTTAGTGTATTTGTGTAATTAATATGGTCAATAATCTTGCCGTTAATTTTTTAAAGATTTATCTGCCAAATAGTAATTATGGTAACAAAAAAAACTGCCTCTGGTTTGAGGCAGTTTTAAAATATTTTTTGATGACATTATTAGAAGTTTAATGCTAATCCTGCTTGAGCTGTTCTGGTATCTGCTATTTTATTTGTATCAAATAAAGGAATCAAACCGTAATTAGCAAATACGCTTACTGCACCATAACCAATTCTAACTGTAGCATCTGCTCCTAAGCGATTTACAAAATAATCGCCACTTGCCACTGTTTCGTAATTAACACTGTTTTTATCATATTCTGTTTTTATATGGTTAACAGCTGCATACTTTATCATTACCCCAAAGGCAGTATAAAATCTTTTATCATGCTTATTGTAACTTGAATTATACTTAACTAATAATGGCAATGTAAAATTAAATTGATATAAACGATTGGTATTTAATGTAGCTGCTGCTGAATCAAAACTCAATTGTTGAGTATTAGCACTTAAAATCAAATCTTTGTTTTTAAAACCATAATGATCAAAGCTTAATCCTAAACCTGTAGTTAATGCTAAACGGCCTTTTACAATGGGTAAATCCCAATCACCAAAGTTTAAAGCAAAACGCCATGAGCTACCAATATTTGTTTCTAAGTTTTTGTTTGATGCTGCAAGTGTAGTATTAAAATCAGGAGTTACAAACGAGCTAACACCAATTTCTATACCACCAAAAGCAGTTTCCATTTCAGTACTATGTTTTTTGTGTTTACCTTTTTTACCCTTTTTAGCTCCAATTGAAATTTCAACTTTTCCATCTTCGCCATCGTCATTTACTTGTTCTACTTTAGAACCTCCAGACACTTGTTTTTCAACATTTTTAGGATTGCCTGTATATTCAATTTTAGAAAAACCAGTTGCTTCGGCTTTTAAATTGTTTTTTACGGTTACTAGTATTTTTGAAGCGCCACTTGCTTCGGCTACTGCGTTTTCAAAAGCTGTTCCCATTGCATCTATTTTTGATGCGCCAGTAGCTTCTAAGTTACCTTCAGTTACTTTACCATCAATACTTAACTTACTAGCTCCATTAATCTTAGCTTCTAATTTTTCAACATCTAAAAGTAAATCTATTTTTGTAGCACCATCAGCCGAAATTTTTAAATATTTTGATTTAATGGCACTATCTCCACTCATTTTCATGGTAGCATTCGATTCAAGTTTTATTTCTTCTATTGAATTTACATAAACGATAACCTCAACCGGAATATTACTTCCAAATGAAGCTAAATCAAAATTTAGAGTATTGTTACTTACTGTTGCTCCTTTTTCTAATGCAGAAATATTGGTATTTTTTGAATCTGCGTTTTGATAAGAAACTTCATTTTTTTCGCTTTGTTGAAGTTTAACTTCAAAATTAGCTGGTACTACTATTTTAGTAAAACTTGGCAATGTTACTTTGGTTTGCGCATTTGCCATCAATGTTAAAACGGCTATTGACGCTGCTAAAATTATCTTTTTCATATTGGTATTTTTTATTTTATGTAGCTTAATACGCCCTATCATATTTTTTGTTACAATTTATGGTAAAAAATATTTTACCAACTGATAACTAATACTTTAAAAATACCTATTCTTCTTCTTTAAAATAAATTTTATAAAACTTTCGTCCATCAGGTTCTAACCCTTGCTCAATTAATTCACGGTTTCCATGAATGTAAATATGGAAATTCTTATCCAATTTAAGCACGCTTTTAAATATCCTCGCTTGTTTTTTTACTGCTTGGCTCGATATGTCAAAACTATCGGAAATATCCAATTCATTGCTCATACGGTATGCTTCATCAAAGGTGCGGAACGATTCTATTACGCCTTCATCTTTAAAAACTGCTTGTTCAAATTCTTGCTTGTCAAAAGTATCATTGGTTTTAAAATAATCAACAGAGCGGTTCAAGTAATCAATTTGATCTGCTTTGGTAACTTCAAATTCTTCGTTCAATTGTTTGGTCACAAAGTTTTTGGCAATATTCATAAACTCCTTGGTGTGGTTATAATTATTGCTGCAAGGTTTTAGTTGTAAAAAACTATCTTTCCAATATTGTGCTTCGCTGCCTTTATTTCCTTTATCAATTATACAAACTTTATAACCTTGATTGGCATTGGTGTTAAATATTAAGCAACCTTTGTCCAACTTATCTATGTTAATCCCATCGTTATAACTTACATCAAAAACATTATTTGTTTGGTTCAATTGTAGAAAGTCATATTTGTTTTCCGACTTAAAAATTCCAATAGCATCCACATCTTCATCTTCTACCTGAATATTGGGAAAATAAGCAATAAACAAATCACCGCTTTTTATTTGAGGATGAACTGAAAGTTCATATAAATGCTTGGCAATATTGACGCTATTGATATGAAACGAATTACCATGATCAAACATTTGTAAAGCATAATTATAAATAGGATTTAATGTAAAATCATTATTGCTAAAACTGAAATTATAAAATTCCGGATTATTGAAAGATGATACAAAAAATTTCATCAATAAATCTTTCAATTTTCCATCGCTTAAATCCAACAAATCCTGAGATATAATCAAATCTTCGTTATTGGTTTTATTCCCTACCTGATGCACCGAAACCTTGTCCAATTGAATAGTTTCTAATTCAAATTTTTCTGCCATTAATAATTTTTCTATTTAATACTCTTCTATTTTTCTGTCTTTTGCTATCGCAATTTCTTCTTTTGTAATATCAATAATTAGTTGCCTTAACAAAAAATAATTGATGGATAATTTTATGCTTTCAACTATTGAATCCAAACACTTTCAGGTTATTTAGTTTCAATCCAATTTTTTATTCAATTCTTCAAATTTTGCGGTCATGGTAGGATTTCCTCGAGTCAATTTTTTGATAGTTAAATCTTCCGCTTTATTATTAGCAAGTCTTAAATTGTTAACAGATGAAAGAAGTGCATCCTTTGTTTTTTGCAGATGATCCATGGTTTTATCAATTTCATCAATGGCAGTTTTAAATTGCCTACTTGCCAAATCGTAGTTTTTCGCAAAACCTACCTTAAATGCATTTATATTTTCCTCGAAATTTGTAATATCAATATTTTGACTTTTTACAATTGCTAATTCCGCCTTAGCTTTCATTGAATTCATGGCGGCATTTCTTAAAAGCGTAATGATGGGTATAAAAAACTGTGGTCTAATAATGTACATTTTTTCATATTTGTGTGAGACATCAAAAATTCCTCCGTTATATAATTCGTTATCGGCCTCCAAAAGAGATACAAGAACTGCATACTCGCATTTTTTTTCTATTCTATCCTTATCCAATTCTTTTAAAAAGTCTTCATTTTTTTTCTTGGTCGCAGTTTCATCTCCTTCATTTTTCATTTCAAACATGATTGAAATGATTTCATTTCCTAAATCATCGTTTTCTTTATAAATATAATCACCTTTACTTCCCGATTTTGAATCATTATCTTTTTCAAAATATGCCTTTTGAAATGCAGTAGCTCGAAGTTTATTAAATTCAATTTCGCAGTGTTGTTCAAGAGTTTCGCCTAACATTTTAGTCGAAAGTTTTAACTTCATGTCCTTGCGAAGTGCTATTTCTTCGTCTTTGTGTTTTATGATGTCATCTTTAGCCTTTAGTTCGGCTGTAAATTTTTCACTTAATGATTTTTCCAACAGTTGTTTTTCAGTTTCCTTAAGTCTAACGTTATTGGCCAACTCATCTCTTTCTTTTTCTATTTTTTGAATAGCTTCGGTAACTAATAATTTTTTTTCAATTTCAGCCTTCTCTAGTTTGGATATCATTTCAGCAACTAAAGTTTCCTTTTCAGCTAATTTTTCCGATAACTTGAGTTCACTATTTGCTTTTAGTTGAAAAATTTCTCGGTCTTTTTCATCCTTTTCTTTTTCCAATTTCTGAATGGCTTCTGCCACAGAATGTTTCTTTTCACTTTCTGCATTTTGAAGTTTTGCATTCAATAAAATTAGCATGTTTTCTTTTTCTGCAAGTTGTTCCGACAATAACTTTTCATTGTTGGCTTTGATAAGTGCAATTTCTTTATCCTTATTAGAAAGTTCAATTTGTAATGAATTTTTTAAATTAGCCTCTACAAGTTTGATAGCACTTTCTTTCTCTTTTTCTGCAAGGTTTAATCTATTTTGTAACTCTTCATCAAATTTAGAATCCTTAACTTGTTTAACAATATCAGCAAAACCTGCTTCATCTACTTTAAAAGCCTTTTGGCAATTAGGACATATAATTTCATTCATATCAATCTTTTTTAGGTTATAATTTCACAATAAAGTCAACAATAACCAACTATTTCTTTCAGTTTTTTTGCATAAAGAACTAGTTGAAATCACAGAAAATTATTGGGGTTATTACTTTTACAAATGTATTTATCGTATACACTTTTACAAACTAATAAACTGCACAACTATTCATTTAAGAAGTAAAAAAATACTTTGCATCTTGGCCATTTTGAGAATTATTTAACACTGATTTGATTAACAAAGCCTTATCGAAAAAAATAGCTTTTATTTTTAAAAAAGGTATTTTATTTCTGAATCAAACTCATTGCTAAAAACAATCAAAAACTAAAACTTGAATACATTTCATTTTCCAATCCTATCCAACTGACTGATAGTTAAAAAATAATTATTTTAATTAAATCATAAAATTTTAGCCTAAAATTTATTAGCATTGAACCATGAGTTACGAAACAATTTTATTTGAGGTTAATAATGGAGTGGCTACCTTAACACTCAATAGACCAGATGTTTTCAATGCGTTTAACGAACAACAAAGTTTTGATGTAATTGATGCTTTGAAAAAATGTGCTAAAGATAAAACCATTCGTGTGTTGGTTTTAACTGGAGCGGGAAAAGCTTTTTGCAGCGGTCAAGATTTAAAATCGATAGCTGGTGCTGAAAACCGTAGTTTACGCGAAAGTATTGACAAACGTTATAACCCAATGATAAAAGCCATTCGTAATTTACCAATTCCTGTTATTTGCAGGTTAAATGGTGTAGCTGCGGGTGCAGGTTGTTCGTTGGCCTTAGCCAGCGATATGATTGTAGCTAGCGAAAATGCTTCGTTAATCGAAGTATTTATCAATGTAGGTTTGGTGTTAGATTCTGGTTCATCGTATTTCTTACCTCGTTTGGTTGGTTCGGCTCGTGCTTTTGAATTAAGTACTATGGGAAGTAAAGTTTCTGCTCAACAAGCTTTTGATTGGGGCATGGTAAACCGTGTTTGTAAGCCCGAAGAGTTAGATGAAGAAGTTAAAAAACTAACTGATTATTATGCCAATGCTCCTACCAAAGCCATTGGTTTAATGAAAAAAATGTTGAATAAATCGTTCCAAAGCGACTTAGATACCATGCTTGAATATGAGGCTTATTGCCAAGAAATAGCCGGTCGTAGTAAAGATAATAAAGAAGGTGTAAAAGCATTTATTGAAAAAAGAAAACCAGTATTTACTGGAGAGTAGAAATTGAATATGATTTACTTATTCAATAATTCAATTTTCTAATTTTCCAATCTTTTAATTTTTCTCCCGATAAATCGGGATTCTAATCCTTCAATCACAAAAAATGAAATTAGCCGCTATTGATATTGGTTCCAATGCCGTTAGGTTACAAATAGTTCGTGTAAACGAAAACCCAAACGATAAAGACATATTTAAAAAAGTTGAGTTTGTGCGCGTTCCTATTCGTTTGGGCGATGATGCCTTTAAAAAACAATGGATTAGCAAAAGCAAACGAAAAATTTTTAAACAAGCCATGCAAGCCTTTAAGTTAATGCTTGAAGCTTTTGAGGTTGATCATTATATGGCTTGTGCTACAAGTGCCATGCGCGAGGCTGAAAATGGACAAAAAATTGCTGAAAAAATTTACGATAAATGTGGTTTAAAAATCAATATCATTTCAGGTGTGCGCGAAAGCGAAATTATTTTGCGCTCCATTAAAGAATATTTTAAACCCAATACCAATTATTTAACCATTGATGTAGGCGGTGGAAGTACAGAATTGGCAGTAATTAAAAACGGTAAAACCATTAATTCGGCTAGCTTTAATATTGGTACCGTACGCATGGTTGATGGCGCTGTTAATGAAAAAACTTGGGCTACTATTGAAAGTTGGGTAAAACACAAAACAGATGAAATACCCGATTTAGAGGCAGTTGTAACTAGCGGAACTATTAACAAGATTTCCGTGATGCTAAACCCAGCTAATCCTGAATATTTTACACGGGAACAGTTGAAAGATTTTCATAGAAAAGTAAGTAAAATGAGCATCATTGAGCGCATGGATAATTTAAAACTCAATCCTGATAGGGCAGATATAATTGATGTTTCGGCTGATATTTACTTACGTATCTTAAATTGGTGTAATATTGAAAAAATTCATGCTCCAAATGCTGGTTTAAAAGATGGCATTTTATTAGAACTTTACGATAAATTTTGCTAAACAAGCATGAATATAAATTTAGCAAACTTAAAAAACTGTATTGGTAAAAGTACCAACGATGAAGGCCTTGGAGCGGTTAGTCGTTGGATAGATGGCACGTTAATTTATGCCGAAGAAGGTCATTTAAAAATTACATTTAAAGTATTAGATACTTGGCTAAATCCAGCCAAAACCTTGCACGGTGGCATGGCCGCTACTTTAATTGATGATGTAATGGGAATGACCGTTTATAGCCTTGGAAACGAAGTGTTTTTTTCTACAGTAAGCCTTAATTTAGATTTTTTGTCGTTTGCTTTAGCAGGCGATGAAATTACTGTAGAAGCCAAAGTTATTCGCAAAGGAATCAGTGTAATAAATATTGAAGGTTATATTTATAAACGCAATAAACTACTGGTAAAAGCTACCTCTAACTTAGTAAGTAGCGGGAAGAAAGTTTTTTAAAGTGCGAAGTTCGAAGTGCCAAAAGTTCGAAGCACTGTTTCCCGCAGATTCCGCAGATGAACGCAGAAATTCTAATAAAACTCAAGTCATTCCGTAGTACCGCTTAAGCGGTATTCTTGGTGTGGCAACCAACTTAGCTATTAAAATCTTTCTTGAATACAAAAGGACGATTATGCGAAGTGTAATCGAAGTAATTTTCCTCTCTTATTATGCTTAATTTTT
Source organism: Bacteroidota bacterium (assembly GCA_027491085.1). Taxonomy (GTDB): domain Bacteria; phylum Bacteroidota; class Bacteroidia; order UKL13-3; family UKL13-3; genus JAAFJM01. Next base: position 74,585 of record JAIXWW010000016.1, on the reverse strand, counting down.
CTAATTTTTTATTTAAAAACTGTTGTAATAGGCATATGGTCACTTAATGCAATCCATTCTTCATATTTTCCAACACTAACACTTTCAATTTTATTAATAAACTCTTTCGAAGCAAAACAGTAATCAATATGGTATGGTTTGTTTTGATGTCTGTAAAGATAAAAAGTCGGTTGACTTTCCTTACCTTGTTCTTCTGTAAAATGATGATGATAGGAACTTTGTGTTTCTTTTTTTTCTAGAAAACTCACTACATCTGAGTGATTTCCAATTCTACTTTTTCTATCCCAAATTTTGTTGCTATTAAAATCACCAATTAGAATTGAAGGAATATTATTTTGAAGTAATTCATCGTAATAATTAATAGCTTTCCAAACCTGTTTAATGTACTGATTATTCTTATCACTTGGATTGTTTGCACAAATTGCATAAAGCATAAAATCGGTTTGTTTATCAGAAACTAGAATTGGAACTATCGTTTTAAAATCAGGGTTATATTCCTTTAATAATTTAAACTGATAATTCCCAAATGAAAACACACCAACACCTTTGTTTTTATTATGACCAAACCATAAAAAGTCTTTGACTTTATCATTTGTAAAACTCAATAATTTATCTAAATGTTCACATTCTTGAACAACTAAAATATCAGGAAGATGAGTCAAAATAAAATTGAATTTATTTCTAAATCCACCTTGACAATTCCAAGTAATTAATTTCATTTATTCTGGTTTAGACTTTTACAATTATTATAATAAATATACTTAAAAAAAGTTTAGAGTTAGTTCCTTGAGCAAAATATCAATAAATCTTGAAAGGTAAGCAGATTAAGATAGTATATAACCAAATCGCATTACATTCTGACCATCCAACCAATAAACCAGAACAACAATGTAACAATTCAACCATCTAACAATTCAACCAATAAACCATCCAACCACTCAACAATTCGACTAACTTTGTGCATAACTTGTGTTTTGTAACATGGCTTGCTAGCATAAATTTGAACCTTTACGAAAAGTATGAAATTTATAGTAAATAGTAGCACGCTTTTAAAGCATTTATCAATGATTGATGGAGTAATTGTTGCCAAACCAATTATCCCAATATTGAATAATTTTTTATTTGATATAAAAGATGGAAATTTAACCATTTCATCTACCGATTTAGAAACCACCATGACCACCAGCATTAAGGTTGATGCTAGTGAGGAAATTTCTGTAGCGGTTCCTTCAAAAACTACTATCGAATTGTTAAAACAATTGCCTGATCAACCTTTGGCTTTTTCTATTAATTTAGAAAAAGGCTCTATGGAAATTAAATACGCTACTGGTAAATTTAAATTAACAGTTCAAAATGGCGAAGAGTTTCCCAAAAACCCTGAGGTAGATAGCGATCAAACTTTTACCATTCCTAGCCGTGTGTTACAAAAAGCTATAAGCAAAACTGTATTTGCTACCAGTAACGATGAGTTACGTTTAAACTTAACTGGTGTTTATGTTCAATTATTTGAAAAAAGCATCACTTTTGTAGCTACTGATGCTAACCGCTTGGTACGTTATACCCGCACCGATGTTAGACCAGGTGTAGAAGAAAGTTTTATTATGCCTAAAAAAGCGTTGAACTTGTTAAAAAACTCGTTACCGGCTGATTTGAGCGAAGTAAAAGTTAATTTCAATAAATCAAATGCATTCTTCTCATTTAGCGACTTCAGTTTAATCTGTCGTTTAATTGACGAAAAATACCCTGATTACAAAGCAGTTATTCCTGTTGAAAATCCTAATAAATTAACAATTGATAAAGGTGAATTCCAATCGGCTGTTAAACGTATTTCAATTACTTCAAACAAAACTACTTACCAAATTCGTTTAAAATTTGTAGGCAGCGAGTTAACCATTAGCTCAGAAGACATTGATTACGAAAACGAAGGTGTTGAAAAATTGGCTGCTAACTACGAAGGCGAAGATTTAGAAATAGGATTCAACTCAAAATATTTAGGCGAAATTATTGGTGCCATTGAAGCAAGCAATATGACTTTAGAAATGAGTCAACCAAACAGAGCAGGTGTTATTTCGCCAGCCGAAAGCGAAGATGGCGAAGACATTTTGATGTTGGTGATGCCTATGATGTTGAACAATTATTAATCAATTTAATTAAATATTTTAAAAGAGCTTCCATACGCAATTGTGGAAGCTCTTTTTGTGTAAAAACTACTCCAAATTTTATAACCATGAAAAAATTTGTTTTATATGTGTTGTGCTTATTACTAAGCAATTATTTATTGGCTCAAGCCAAAAGTGTAAATGCGGCTAAGGTTGTTGCTGGTCCTATGTTAGGTTATGCCGAGCAACGCGAATGTTTGGTTTGGATTCAAACCAGTTGTAACAAAACTGTAACCTTAAAATATGCCGAAATTAACGGTTTATCAGAAGGTGAAATGACATTAACCAATAAAAGCGAAAATCTTTGCACGCCTTGGATTTCCAAGTTTGTGTTAACCGATTTAAAACAAAACACTGCTTATACTTACGAAATTTATTTAGATAAAAAATTGGTCAATTTTCCTTACGATTTACGTTTTAAAACCAAAAAAACTTGGGCCGAATGGAGCAAAGAAGATGCTTTTGACTTGAACTTTTTAGTAGGTTCGTGCACTTATATTAACGATAGCGCTTACGATAGACCAGGTAAACCGTACGGGCAAGTAAGCGATATTTTTAGTAAAATGGCTGAGCAACGTGCTGATTTTATGCTTTGGCTTGGAGATAACACTTACACCCGCGAGGCTGATTTTAGCAGTGCTAGCGGTATTAAATACCGTTATTTACATACTCGCAGCGATGTTAGTTTACAAAAGTTTTTAAGTCGTCAAAATAATTATGCCATTTGGGATGACCACGATTTTGGTGAAAACGATGCCAACAAAACTTTCGATTTAAAAGATGTTAGCAAAGAATGTTTTGTGAATTATTGGGGTAATAAAACTTATGGCGAAGGTGGAAAAGGCATTTACTTTAGCTTTAGACAAAGTGATGCTGAGTTTTTTATGTTGGATGATAGAACTTTTAGAGATGAAAGCGAATTGGACGAAGAAAAGTATAAGACCAAAACTCAATTGGGCGAAGCGCAGTTAAGTTGGCTAAAAAACAAATTGAAACACAGTGCTGCCACATTTAAGTTTATAGTGGTTGGCGGTCAGTTTTTAAATACCGAAACCAATAAAGAATCATTTAACTTATACAAACGCGAGCGTGCAGAAATTATTAAATTTATTGCAGAGCAAAAAATAAGTGGCGTTATGTTTTTAACTGGCGATAGACATCATACTGAGTTATTAAAATATGAATCAAACTCGCAGCCTGATTATATTTGTAGCTATCCTATGTACGATCTAACAAGTTCTGCTTTAACTGCAGGTCCAAGTAATATTTTAAAAACCAAAGAAGCTGAAAATCCATTCAGGGTTCAAAATACTTTAGTAGCCGAAAACAATTATTGTGATATCAAAATTACTGGAGCTCGTGGCAACCGTTCGGTTCAAATTACCTGTTACGATAAAGGTGGCATTGTAAAATGGACACATACCATTAATGAAACTCTTTTAAAAGCTAAATAAACTTTAAATGCATACTTACACCAAAAGTCAATTGGCTTTGCGCAATGGGCAAGATAAAGACGAAATTTGGGTGGCTTATAAAGGTAAAATTTACGATGTCACCAAAAGCCGACTTTGGCGCAATGGCAAACATTATGAGCATTGGGCAGGTCAGGATTTAACGCCCGAGTTAGCCGATGCACCTCATTTAGATACTGTTTTCGATAAATTTGATTGCATAGGAGAGTTGGTTGGTTAATTTTGTTAAACTAATAATATTCGTTTTATGAAAAAAAGCATTGGTCTTTTGGCGTTTTTAATTTGGTTTGTATGCCAAACAAATGCACAAGAAATTAAGTTAATTACTTACAATATCCGTTTGAATACGCAAGCAGATGGCATTAATGCTTGGCCTTTACGTAAAGAAAAATTTAGAATTTTATTAAATCAATACAATGCCAATATTTGGTGTTTTCAGGAAGTGTTGCATAATCAATTGGTTGATTTAAAATCCATGTTGCCAGAATATAGCTATGTTGGCGTTGGGCGCGATGATGGCAAAGAAGCAGGAGAGTATTCTCCTATTTTTTATAAAAACAGTTTGTATCAATTGGTTTCATCGGGAACATTTTGGTTATCGCCAACGCCTAATGTGGTGGCAAGTAAAGGTTGGGATGCAGCTATCACACGTATTTGCAGTTGGGCTCAGTTTGAAGATAAAACAACCCACAAAGTGTTTTTTGTGTTCAATACCCATTTTGACCATATAGGGAAAAAAGCAAGGAAAGAAAGTGATAAACTTATTTTAGCTAAAATGAATGAAGTGGCTAACAACAAGCCAATAGTTTTAGCTGGCGATTTCAATAGTGAACCATGCAGCAAAGCTTATAAAACCATTGCTAAAAATAAAATAATACCATTTACCGATAGTTATACCAAACAAAAAGATAACTGCACTTTTACAGGCTTTAAAGTAAATGGAGGTATTTGCAAACGCATTGATTTTGTTTTCTTCAACAATTATTTTGAAAAAATAAACTACCAAATTATTACAGATAATAATGGAGCTTATTATCCATCTGACCATTTACCAGTGCTTACTTTATTAAAGTTTAAATAAAAATTACTCTTATTAAATTGATGCTCATTTTCAATTGATTGATAAAATAAAACTAAATAATTTTTAAAATGTTGCTTTTCGTATGAAAGTATATTTTAGTTTAATATCGGTTTTAATTATTGTGGCATTTATTGCTTATAAAGCTTTTGCAAAAACCAATGTGGAAGAGCAACCTTACCAAGTAATAAAAGTTTACGATAGTTTTGAAGTGCGATTTTACCCTTCTGCTACTATTGCCTCCATTAATTCAAATGCCAAAACTTATAAAGATTTAGGGAGTTCAGGTTTTAGAAAACTGGCTAATTATATTTTTGGTGGTAATAAAGAAAATAAAAATATTGCAATGACAGCTCCAGTTTACATGGACATAAACAATACACAATCAACCATGAGTTTTGTAATGCCCAAAAATTACAATAGCAAAAATTTGCCCAATCCTAACGATTCTACTATTACAATCAAGGAAACCGAAAGTGTTTATGTTGCTGTTATTAAATTTAGTGGTTTTGCTTCCGATTCAAAAATAAAAGAGTACACCGAAAAACTAAAAAAGCAATTACTTGAAAAACAAATCAGTTATTATGGTAACTTTTCATATTTAGGTTATAATCCTCCATTTCAATTAGTTAATAGAAGAAACGAAATATTGGTAAATATTAACTGGAATAAATAAAGACAACTTTATGCCAATGATTGTTATGGCATAAATACACCATTAGATTGGTAGGGACTTAGGATAAAAATTCCGCTGCGCTCAAACACCTGCAAGGGGGTGATTAGTCCTAACCTAGAAGATGCTTAAAGCATTAGGATTATGTTATCAGTGGTTAGTTTGTCTAAAGTTGGAGTAATAACCAATCTGTAAGCGTAAAATTAACCTTTTTTAAGATAAATAGTTTTTTTATGGATGATATGTTAAGTTGAAAATAAGTTTTATATATTTGTATAGAAGGTAAACAAATATGGATACGATATTATTAAAAGAAAAAATGCATCAAGCCATTGAACTTATTGATGATACAGAATTCTTGAAAGCAATAAGCTTGTTACTAAGTCAGAAATCGCAAGAGTTCAGCTTGGAAATAGATGATAATTTGCAAATAGAATTAGATTCATTAAAACAGCTGCATCAAGCAGGTAAAAGTAAGTCGTATTCTTTTGCAGAAGTTAAGAAACTAGCTAAGAATAGTTTGAAAAATGAATTTTGAAATTGTAATTAAGGAATCGGCTAAAGACGATATTTTAGAAATCATTTTATACTACGAAAATGTTCAATTAAACTTAGGACAGAGATTTATTAGTTGTTTGGAAAAGCAATTGGAATCATTGGAAAAAGAACCTTTTATTCATCAAAAAAATACAAAGATTTTAGACAAGTTCTTTTAAGACCATTTCCTTACCATATAATTTATGAAATTGAAGGAAACACTATTGTAGTTTATAAAGTAGTTTATGCTGGAAAACATCCTTTAAATAGATACATTAAATAAATTCTCGAATAACGCCTAATTGTTTGTCGAAACTCACTTAGTTCTTCACAAAAAAACCTGCTTAAATTAAATTAAGCAGGTTTTTAAATATTAGCTAAAAGCTACAATCAGACTATTTATTTTCTAATTGTTCTTTTAAAGCCGCTAAACCTTCTACGTCAGCAAACGTTGATTTTTCGTTGCTATCGTTGTTTTTCTTAGCTGCTTTAGTAGCTTTTTCTTTTTCTTCGTTTTTCGATTTTCTTTCGTCAACCTGTTTCACTTCTACATCGTTTTTCCAAACGGCAGTGTGTGATAAAACGATACGTTTGTTTTCTTTGTTAAACTCAGTAACACGGAATTGTAAAACTTCGTCTTCTTTAGCAGTTTTCTTGTCTTCTTTGTAAAGTTGTTTAATTGGAGCGTAACCTTCTACACCGTAAGGTAAAGCAATGGTAGCGCTTTTCTCTTCAACTTTTAAAATAGTACCTTCATGAACTGAACCTAAAGCAAATAAAGTTTCGAAAGCATCCCAAGGGTTTTCATCTAACTGTTTGTGGCCTAAGCTTAAACGATGGTTTTCGTTATCAACTTCTAATACCAATACGTCTAATTCTTGGTCTTTTTTCACAAACTCGTTTGGATGTTTGATTTTCTTGGTCCAGCTTAAGTCACTTACGTGAACTAAACCATCAACACCTTCTTCTAATTCTACGAATAAACCGTAGTTAGTCATATTACGAACAATACCTTTGTGTTTGCTACCAACAGGGTATTTGTTAGCAATATCAACCCAAGGATCAGTTTTTAATTGTTTAATACCTAAGCTCATTTTACGCTCTTCTTTTTCAAGAGTTAAAATAACAGCCTCCATTTCGTCACCAATCTTCATAAAGTCAGATGGGTTACGTAAATGTTGGCTCCAGCTCATTTCACTTACGTGAATTAAACCTTCAACACCAGGAGCAATTTCTAAGAAAGCACCGTAATCAGCTATGTTTACAATTTTACCTGTAACTTTACCACCTACTACTAATTCAGTGTTTAAGCTATCCCAAGGATGTGCTTGTAATTGTTTTAAGCCTAATGAAATACGTTTTTTCTCATCGTCAAAATCAACAACTACTACGTTAATTTTTTGATCTAATTGTAATACTTCTTCAGGGTGATTTACGCGGCCCCAAGAAATATCAGTGATATGTAATAAACCATCAACACCACCTAAATCAATGAACACACCAAATGAAGTCATGTTTTTAACAGTACCTTCTAATACTTGGCCTTTTTCTAATCTAGATAAAATGTCAGATTTTTGTGCTTCAATATCTTCTTCGATTAATACTTTATGTGAGATAACTACATTTTTGAAAATAGAGTTAACTTTTACCACTTTAAATGGCATTGTTTGTCCTACATAAACATCATAATCTTTTATTGGTTTAGTATCAATTTGAGAACCAGGTAAGAAAGTATCCATACCTAAAACTTCTACTACTAAACCGCCTTTGGTACGAGTTTTAACGTAACCATTAACAATTTCGTCATTTTCGTGTGCTTTCATGATATTATCCCATGCGCGCTCACTTACTGCTTTCTTACGACTCAAAATTAATTGACCCAAAGCATCTTCTTTTGTTTCTAACAAAACTTCAACCTCGTCACCAACTTTTAAATCTGGTAAATCTCTGAATTCTGTTCTAGCTACTAAACCGTCAGATTTAAATCCAATGTTTAATACTACTTCTTTGTCTGTAAAACCTACTACTGTACCTTTTACAATTTCTTTTTCTGTGATGGCTGAAAGAGTTTTTTCGTAAGCAGCAGCCATTTGCTCACGTTCGTTTTGGTTGTAATCACCAAAACCAGCGTTGTCCATTTCCCAGTCAAAATCTGGCAAGTTAGTTGTGTTGTTTGTGTTTTTTGTCAATTTATTTGATCTCCTTTCGCTTAAAAAAGCCCGCAATAATAATTGTAATTAATTGAACAACAAAATGTTTTTTGAATTTATTTCATTATTTTAAGCCAACTAATTAGATTTTTTAGAGATATTTAAAAAAACATAACAAAAGTTTTGAAAAAGCCTGATGTTACATTCCATAAAATTAATTTAGTTTTGAATCCATAAAATTTTAAAAACATGAATATTTCAAAACCCGATTTATCGTTATTTCCTGCCTATATAGCTCAATACGTTAACCTTGTAAAAACCGATGAATTGTACAACGAATTGTATCAAGAAAGCATGGATACTATTGATGTATTAACCAGTTTAGATGAAGAAACTTTACTTTATAAATACGAAGCCAATAAATGGACAGTAAAGGAGGTTTTTCAACATATTATTGATTGTGAGCGTATTTTTCAATACCGTATTTTATCAATTGCGCGTAATCCTGAGGTTGCATTAGCAGGTTTTGATCAAAACATTTTTGCGGAGAATAGCATGGCCGATAGACGCAATATCATGGATATGGTACGCGAATTTTCAATGGTAAGAGGTGCTACTGTTGAAATCTTAAAATCAATTTCGAATAAAGCTTGGGATAATATGGGCATGGCCAATAACAATCCTTGTAGCCCGCGCAGCATTGCTTACATGCTTTTAGGACACGAAATTCACCACAGAAACGTAATTGAAAAGAAATATTTGTTGTAATTATTATTAAAAGCAATTATTATTGAATTAATAATTGAATGATAAATGCGTTTTCCTAAAATAGCCTTCCTTTTTTTGTTTTCAATAGGTTTTTCTTTTCAAAATTGTCGAGAAGGCTATAGGGATGACTGCGGCTGTGGTCCTTTTTTGGGCGAATATTTTGATATTAATGGATTGGAAATTATTTCTTACAAAAAGCGCGGAACCTGCTGTGCTGATCCAATTTTAGTTAACGAAACGGTTAGTTTTAGTAATTTGTCGAGCATTGCCTTAAATTTTAAAGTGGATTATTTAGCTGCTTGTAACTATTCAAATAGTATTTCATTTTTTAGTACATTAAATGCTTGTACTTGCGTTCAAAGTGGCAGATTAGGAGCTAAAAACGAAAAAATAAGTAATCTCAGTATTATTACTTTAAACGATTTTGATGCTACCCATTTGGCAAACGATACCATAAACGATTTGTTTGAAAATATTACTTATAACAACAAACAAGATTTAAATACCTTTTTAGCTACTGATACCTCATTTATAAAAGATACAGGATTAGAAATTTCACTCAAAACAGCACCTGAAATAAATAAACAACTTAAGTTTAAAGCAATTATAAAATTATCGAATGGTGAAGTTTATACTGCCGAAAATAAACAATTTACGATAGCAGATTAAGCTATTAATTGCTTTGAACTTTGCATAGTAATTAGCTCGGCCTTGGTAACTCCATTATATTGAAAAATAATTGGAGTATTTTTAGGTTCAATTATTTCGGTTTGTTGCCAAATTTCAAAATCAAAACTAATTGGCACAATTATAAAACGGTATTTATGGTGATTTAACTTTAATTGGTTTATGATAGCCGTTTTTTCTGAACGGTCTATTTCTTCTAAAAACTGAGTTTTAGGTTTAATATTTGGTTGCAAATAATAATCAATAGCTATTAATTCTTGCAGGATTGTATCGTTAGCAAAATTGGTTTTTACATATTCATCAATAATTTGATAAATATCGGTTAACGAGTGTTTGTGGAAATTACTTTTACTAATAAAAAGTGTTCCTAAACCTAATAAAAAGTCAAAAATGCTATAATTGAGCGCTACATATTTTAACGTATGTGAAGCACGTTTTTTATTCCAATAAATTTCTAACGCTTCTTCTAAAATGGTTATTTTAGTCAATTCATCCTCGGTCAAATACTTACTTTTTATAATTTGATAAGGCGGAAGTGGGTCAAATTCGTAATCGTGTTCCTTGTATTTATGGCGCATGGGCGTGCCTTTTAAAAACTTTAAAAAGCCCAATTGCAATTCTGGTGGAAACAGTTTAAAAACCTCTTCAATACTGTATTTTATATCGTTCCAATAGTCTAAAGGCAAGCCAACTATTAAATCCAAGTGCATTTCTATTTTGTTATCTAATTTTTTAATAACAGCACTGGTTTTATCAAAATTTTGTTTTCTGCTAACTTGTAAATTAGCTTGTTGGTTTACTGTTTGTATACCAATTTCAAACCTAAATAATCCTTTGGGTACTTTTTCCTGAATAAAAGCCACAATATCAGGATGAACAATATCGGCAGTAATCTCAAATTGGAATACATTTTCGGGTCTATGGTTAGCCAAAATAAACTCAAACATATCAATTGTAAAATCCTTTTTTACATTGAAAGTTCTGTCTAAAAACTTAATTACTCGGCCATGTTGCATTAAATAAAGCAAATTTGCTTTTATATCGGCAATGGGTAAAGTACGAACTTTATTATCTAAACTGGCCAAACAAAACTCGCATTTATAAGGGCATCCTCTGCTGGTTTCTACATAACAAACTTTATTGTAAAGGTCTTCGGGCTTATCGTTTATGTATGGATTAAAGTTGGTGTAATGAATCAAATCAAACATGGGTGCCGGCAAGTTTTCCTTTACTTTTCCTTCTTTTTCAAACACCAAATTGGGCACATTTTCTACATTTGGAAATGCCTCTAAAAATGCTTTAAAAGGAGTTTCGCCTTCGCCCGTGATTATATAATCAACCTCAGGAAGTGTAATTAAATCATTGTATTCATAACTCACTTCGGGTCCGCCCAATAGTATTTTAGTATTTGGATTAAGCGTTTTGATTAATCGCGCTACCGCCAAAGTTTGTGTAATATTCCAAATATAACAGCTAAATGCCACTACATCAAAGTCTTTACAAAAATCAGCCACACCATCTTTAGGTTCTTTAATGGTAAACTCTTTCCATTCAAGTCCTTCGTGGTCTTTTTTGTTAAGTTCGTATAATAATCTGATGGCTAGATTAATATGTATATATTTGGCATTTAAGGTGGTTAGTAATACGCGCATTTATTTTTACAAGCAAAATGCAAATATAGTTTTATCTATTAAAAATGATGAGAAACCTGAAATAGAAATACATAAACCAATTAAAGAAACTACTTAAATCTATTTCTTAAATCAGTCATTGGTTTTTCAAAAAATACAAAAATTAAAGTTGAAATAAGTAAACACAAAAACCAATATAAAATATACATGCTAAGTGCAAACGAAGTGGTCCATCCTTCACCACCATTACTGCTCTTAAAAAACATAGCAGCCACTACCCCATTATTTATTAAGTATAATGAATAAGAAATAATAGAAACAGCGGTTACGGGCTTGGCAATAAACTGAAATTTAAATGTTTTTATACTTGCTAAAAATGGAATGGTCAAAGCTATGGCAATACTTAAAAATGAAGTAAAAAAAGTATTTAAGAATAAATTGGGGTTTACCTCAGTAAGATTTTTTTGAAAAACCATTAAAGCAGCAATACCTATTACTCCGATAATAAATGTAAATACCTTAGTTTTTTCATAAAATTCACTATGCTTGGAAGCTATGAATGCCACAATAAATCCAAAATAAATGGCATCAAGTCTTATTAATCCAACTTCTCTAAAATCGTGAGACCATTTATAACCTTCATGTAAAAAAAATACGGAGTAATAGGCCCTGAGAATTGTTATAATTATGATTAAAAAAATACTTACCCAAACAAAAATTGATTTATTAATATTTTTAGCGCTTTTAAATAAATAAGCTGCCAATGCCAAAATTAAAGGCGAAATTAAATACGAAAGTTCTTCAATACATAAGCTCCATGATTCTTCAAAAAAATTTGGGGGTGTGTTCCAAATATTTTGAAGGAAAAAGAAATAACGCCATATTATATCTGGAATTTCATTAAAGTATAATGCTATGTATACAAGCAATATAAAATAATAGTTAGGAAGGGTTCTTAGCCATCTGCGCATCCAAAAATTCTTAATATCACCAAAGTTCAGTGAGTAATTATTTTTTTCAAATTGCTTTAATAAGATTCCACCTATTAAAAATCCACTTAATACAAAAAACAATTCAACACCTAAAATTCCACTGCCATATAAAACTGCTCGTAATGGCTTAGGAAAACTAGCAGTCATCCACCTTGAATGCCCAAGAATAACCAATATGATAGCGAAAAAACGCATCAAGTCAAGTCCAAAAATTCTGTCTTCTGTTTTAAATATGGCTGTAAATCGTTTTATCATAGCGCTTTATTATAGTGTACAAAAAAAATATAAAAACAGATTTATTACTTATCTAATTATTAAGAGAAAAACTGTTTATTTGTTTATAATAGACACTGCACCGAAAACCATGAAGAAGTATCCTTATTACATTTTTATACTGGCACTTTTTAATTTGAATTGCACTAAAAATAACATTTCAAATAACACCTCCGCTCCTCCTCTATTTATTAAAGGTGTAGATGCCTCCTTTATTCCTGAAATTAGAAACACCAATTTATCGTTTTACAATGTTGAAAATATAAAGGAAGATATGCTGCTAACCTTAAAAAATGCAGGCGTAAATACCATTAGGTTGCGTATTTGGAATAATCCAACTAACGGACACAGTAACTTAGCTGAGGTAAAAGCATTTGCCGATGAAGTAAAACATTTAAACATGAAAGTGTGGCTTACAGTGCATTATTCAGATACTTGGGCTGACCCGGGAGTGCAAACCAAACCAATAGCTTGGAGCAATATCAATTTTAGTCGATTAAAAGACAGTGTGTATTATTTTACCAAAACAATTGTTACCAGTATTAACCCTGATTATATTCAAATAGGGAACGAAATTAACAATGGTTTTTTATGGCCAGAAGGAAGCACTAATTATATGAACCAAATGGTGCAATTGCTGCAAAGTGGAACTAAAGCTGTACGCGATGTTAATACTAACTGTAAAATTATGATTCATCATGCAGGTTATAAAAATGCCGAATGGTTTTTTAGCCAAATAAAAACAGTTGACTATGATTTGATTGGAATTTCTTATTACCCCACTTGGCACGGCAAAGGATTAGATACTTTACAGACCAATTTGATAAACTTAAATACCTTATTTAAAAAACCTGTAGTTATAGCTGAAACTTCTTATCCATTTACCTTTGGTTATAACGATTGGACGAACAATATTATTGGAGATAGCACTCAAATATTACCTCAGTTTACAGCTACTGAGCAAGGACAAAAAGAGTATTTGCAAGCCATTTTGAATTTAACTAAATCAACTCCTAATGCCCTTGGATTTTGTTATTGGGGAGGAGATTATGTTAGTTTTAAAGGTAACCAAGCCAAAGATGGTTCAAGTTACGAGAACCAAGCATTTTGGAATTTTAATAATAAGGCTTTGCCTGTTTTACAAGTTTATAAATAATTAATGTGGCAGTCTAAAGAGTTGTTTTTATTCAGTGGTTTAGGAGCTGATGAGCGCATATTTCAAAACCTAAATTTTAAAAATAATAATGCTACATATATTAAATGGATTGACCCTTTAAATAATGAAACCATAGAAAACTATGCCTTGCGCATTTCAAAACAAATAACTGCTGAAAATTCAATTTTAATAGGTGTTCTGACGTTGTTGGTGTTTAGCGAAGCTTCACAAACAACAAATGTATCTCCAATTGCATATATTAATTAAAACAACTCGTTATAATGTTTTAAAAATTGAAAATTATAAGGTAAATCATCATAAAATAATTATAGGGAGTAAACATAATTACCATTTTGATTAATAATATTCCATTACTTCTTGTTGGTGTCGCTTCGCTAAAATACCACAAGGGCAAATGGTTACAATGAACCTTATTTGCAATGATAAATTGGCCTAATTGTATTTAGAAATAGAAAAATGAAATTCAGCCCCTTTGCCTACTTGTGATTCTACCTGGATTGTACCTCCAAGTTTTTCAATAATTTTTTTTACTGTGGCTAACCCAATTCCATTTCCTTTATTTCCATATTGGTCGTGTAAGGAAGCCGTTTGAAATAAATTGAAAATTTTACCTTGGTATTTTTCATCAATTCCAGGACCATTGTCTTTTACAATAAATAAATAATGGCTTGAATTTTCGGTTACAAAAAGTTCAATTTCTGTTATTTTTTTATCGCAATATTTTAAAGAATTGGTGAATAAATTGATGAGTATTTGATCGAGTAATATGGAATAAGTTTCAATGGCATTTAATTCCGATTTTAATGAAATAATCAAATTACCACCATTGCCAATTAGTGTTGTAAAATCAGTAATAACTTCGTTTAGGTTTACTTTGGATTTTTCCAATAAACGTACATCATCAATTTTTGAAAACTTTAACAAGCCATCAATTAATAATATCAGTCGCTCACCACTCTTTTCAATGGAATCAATAAGTAGTTTTCCTTGGGAGTCTAATTGTGAAGCATACGTTTCGGAAAATATAGTAGCTGCACTCATAATATTTGCTAATGGCGATTTTAAATCGTGGGCAGCAATAGAAGCAAAACTTTCAAGTTCGTGATTCTTTTGTAATAATCGGACCCTTAATTCTTCTTGCTTACGAATGCTTTTCTTATAATTAAGCAAGTTCATAATTTGCTTTGAAATTATTTTAAGTGAACCAATTTGTTTATCACTTAATTTTCTTGGTGCATGGTCAATTACACATAAGGTACCTAAAGGAAGATTTTGATCGCTTTTTAAAACAACTCCAGCATAAAAAATTACTGAAGGAGTATTTGTAACAAATGGATTATCAAAAAAACGTTTATCTGTTCTTGCATCTTCAATAACAAGTAATTCGTCTGTTTCGTTTATGGCATGTGCGCAAAATGCTAAATCTCTACTAGCCTCATTTACATCTATACCAATCTTCGATTTAAACCATTGCCTGTCTTCATCTATTAAACTGACTAAAGAAATTGGGGTTTCACAAATTTCTGATGCTAGTTGAGTTAAACTGTCTATTTCTTCCTCCGATTCAGTATCTAATACAAAGTATGATTTAAGGCTCTCTAAACGTTCTGACTCTCTTTTGTGAAAACTTGGTTTCTCCATATATTTACTATGCTCCAAATACAATAATAGTAAATTAAGTTAGAATAAAAATATTTGATAACCATTAAATTACAATTTACTTTTTTTTGATTAACTTTTTGATCAAAGGGATAGGAACAAATTCTATAGCTTACTCATGAATTTTATCTACTTTTTAATGCCTAAAAAATAAATGGTTTAAGTCAAGTTTTAGCTTACTACAAAATAAAATTTTAACTTGATTTATCGATTAACTTTACTCAACCCAAATATAAAATTTAAGGTGGAGGAAATTTATACACTTGAATAAACATACAGAAATTAAAGCTATACCAGTAATTGAAATTGAAAAGTTAATTTAAGGCCAATGCATGTTTACTAGTATGCATCAAAAGTTTGGTATATTATTTCTTATTGGTGTCGCTTCGCTGAATTAAAAACAAGGACTAATTAATTTATTAATGAAGATTTATAAGTCCTACAATTTTATTAATTTAGTCTAAGTAATTTAAAATATATTATAAAAATTCACAGGTTTTTGTTTTTATTAACAAGGTTTATCCTCACAAAAAGAAGTGACAGGTTTTTAAAAATTGTCACGTCTAATACTTAGTTAATAAATAACTAGATTACATTTGTTCCTTACTGCCAGTATGGGACCCTAGCACTGCAATTTTAAACCAGACAAAAAGTAGTAACCATTTATAAAGAGTTATTAAGAAAATCGGTACAAAACCCAAAAATTGATTTTCCTTAAAAAAATTACTGCCAATTCTAACGTTTTTACTCTGTTAAAAAATTTTATATTTGCGGCTTGTTATGAGTGAACCATTAAATTATTTAGTATTAGCATATTATCATTACACACGAATAGAGGATGCCGAAACCTATGCACCTCAACATTTGGCTTATTGCAAAAGCTTGAAAATTCGTGGTAGAATTTATATAGCCCACGAAGGTATAAATGGAACCATTAGTGGCACACGACAAGCTTGCGAGCAATATATGGCCGATTTAAAGGCTGATCCGCGTTTTGAAAAAACAGAATTTAAAATTGACGAAGTAGCCGAACATACTTTTCAGCGCATGCACTGCCGTTATAAAACCGAAATAGTACACAGCGGCTTACGCGACCCCAATTATATTGACCCAACCAAAGAAACAGGCAAACACCTCAAAGGGGAGGAGTTTTTAAACTTAAAAGACCAAGAAGATGTGGTAATTATTGATGTAAGAAGTAATTACGAAACACGCTTAGGTAAATTTAAAAACTCCATTACGCTTGATATAGAGAATTTTAGGGAGTTTCCTGAAAAAATAGCTGAACTTGAAAGATACAAAGATAAAAAGGTAATTACTTGCTGCACAGGCGGTATTAAGTGCGAAAAAGCTTCAGCTCTTTTAATTAAAGAAGGTTTTAAAGATGTGTATCAATTACACAATGGCATTATTGGATATGCTAAAGAAACAGGCGGAAAAGACTTTGATGGCGTGCTTTATGTGTTTGATGGACGTGTTAGCGTTCCTGTTAATGAGGTGAACCCAACAGTAATATCTAAATGTTTAAAATGTGGAGAACCTGCTCCGCGTAATTTAAATTGTGCTAATGTGGAGTGTAATATTCAGTTTAACATGTGCGATACTTGCGCTGAAGAAATGGAAGGAGCTTGCAGCGATGAATGTAAAGCCCATCCTCGTAAACGCGAATTTAATGGCACTGGCTATTATACCCGTTTTGCAATTGACTAAAACGCGGTCTTTTTATAAAACTTTTTTTTTACTACTTTTTTGCTGAATTAATTATTTTATGAGTAACATTTTTTAGCATGTTTACCAATTTCCTGAATTCTACTATAAGAAATAATAATCCAGCCACTGCAGCATAAAGTATTGGAAGATCAGAGTTAAAGGCACTCGGTCTTGCAGCCATTAATGGTATATTGCATGTTAATAATAAAAGCAATAATAATTTGTAAGATAAACTTTTCGTTGATTTCATACCATTGATTTGAATGATGTAGTACAAACATATAAATAAAAATGTATACTTTTATCATTTAAAAATATAGAAATCAATTAATAACAAATTTCAACCTAATCAAGGTTTTAAAAATACCTGCCTCTTATTTTTCTTGTTTGACTCTTATTATAAAGTTAGTTACTGTCTGCTTAGCAAATAAATCTTTAGCTATCTTTTAAATACGAGAATTTAAGCATTCATTTGCCTTCTTTATCATATTACCAAACAAATAAAATAACGAAATATGACTATCCTATTCTTCATTCTGCTATTCATTATTAGCCTCATAGCCATTACATTGGTTGCTGCGTTTTTCATGAAAAAGGAACACTATGTAATACGAGAAATTACGATTAATGCACCTCCACAAAAGGTATATGACTTTTTAAAACTTTTAAAAAACCAAGACAAGTTTAATAAATGGGCTCAAGCCGACCCAAACAGAAACTGGGAATATACAGGAACAGATGGAACAGAAGGGTTTATTATTTCGTGGAGTGGAAATAATAAAGCAGGTAAAGGTGAGAAAGAAATTATGAAACTAGTTGAAGGAAAATGGATAGAAACTCAGATTAGATTCACTAAACCTATGACTACTACTGCCAATATCAATATGGAATTAACATTTTTACCTAATAACCAAACAAAGGTTTCAATGAGCAATTCAGGTGAGTTAAAATATCCAATGAATATATTTATCCCTTTGGCAGAAAAAAACTTTCCTAAAGATATGGATAGTAGTTTATTGGTATTAAAAAGTATTTTAGAAGAATAAATACCTAGAAAAATTAGTATTAGCAATAATAAAAAAGCCCGATTCGAAAATTCGAATCGGGCTTTCTAAATAAAATTAGTTTAATTATTGTTTTGGCGCTTCAGTAGGTTTTACTTCGCCTTTTAAGTACAAAATCACACTTGATTTTTTTGCATTACTCATAACAGTTACATTTTTATTAAATGTACCAGGAGATGCTGCATTATAAGTAGCTTTTACATAACCTTTTTGACCTGGTTTGATAGGTTCTTTTGTCCATTCTGGAGTAGTACAACCACAGCCAGCAGCAGCATTAGTAATAATTAAAGGCTCTTTACCAGTATTTTTAAATACATAAGTAAAAGAAGCTGGAACTCCTTGTGGAATTGAACCAAAATCATGAGTTTCTTTTTCAAAAGTAATATCAGCTTGGTTTGGATTTTCTTGCGCAGCAGGAATAGTTCCTGGCGTAGTGGTTGATTGTGCAATTGCGTTAACACTCATTAAACTAGCAACAGCTACAAATGCGGTAATGATTAACTTTTTCATTTTGTCTTTATTTTTGTTTTATAATTATAATTTGATTTATCAAATGTTATACCAAGTTTTTTATTATGTCAAATATAAGTATTTTTAAAATATAATAGTCTAAAAAAATACTTAAACTCTCCTAAATGATGTTTTTTTGACAATTGGTTTTCTATTCCGTTTTCAAATTTTGCCTTACTCCATATAATGCTAAACCCGATATAAATAAAAACACACCCATTATTGCATAAGCATAAACAATGTTATTGCTTTCAGAAAAAAATACTTGCGAAAAAATAAAAATAAAAATACTTCGCGTGAGTACATTGATTAAATTGAAAATACTCCCTACCCTACCCATTATTTGATTAGGAATAATAGTAAACATATAAGTCAATCTGAGTACCCTAATTCCGGCATTACAAAACCCTAAAATAATACTTACAATATAAATCACCAATACACTTTTACTTAAAAATGCGGCAATAAAAATTCCAACAGTTAAAAAGGTAAGCATAATAATTGCCTTTAGAATGGCAGTTTTTTTAAACAATTTATTTATGAAAAATCCTGCGCTAAGCGCTCCAACAGCATAAATGGTATCAGCTAAAGCAAATACATTACCTTTTGCATGTAGATGCTGTTTGATATAAGTAGGCAAAACAGCATGAATTTCAACTAAAAGCATGGCAAATACCATGTAACTCCCCACACCAAAAATAAACACGTTCTTGTTTTCTTTCAAATAATCAAAACCAATTTTTAATCTTTGAAATATAGATGTACTGTATTCATTTATTTTTTTTATTGGCGAATAAGGAATTAAAAAAATTAAAAATGCGGCAATAAAATAGGTAATGGCATCCATCATAAACACATCGTAAATTTGCCAAGGCATAACCACCATATTATAAGTGCCTAAACTAAAATTAAAACCATCGAGTAAAATGGCGGCAAACCCACCTGACAAAATGGAAGTAGATTGACCAACAATTTCAATATTAGAATTTACTTTGTTATATTGTTCTGGACTTGAAATTTCTTGCCCAAATGCATATAAAGTTGGATAATGTATATTGTAATTAAGCATGGTAATAGCAAAAACACTTATTACCAAATAACTGGGTAAGCCATTATTTAAATATCCAATCAATGCAATAAAAAAAATAAGCATACCACATACCAATGATGTAACTAAAAAATTATTCTTTCTACTAAATTTATCAACCAAAGTTCCTGCATATAATCCAAAAAACATTATAAAAAATGTTAGTGCAGCATATGAATAATTAAATACTTGTGTATTATTATTTTTAGCAAAATACCACGGAATGGATAGCATACTCACTCCTTGAGCAAAACCACTAATTCCATTGGCAAAAAATAATAACAACAAAGATTTACGGTTTTTGTGCATGCGTTCAAAACTAATAATTGGTTTTGATTAAATATAGCTAATTGTAATATATTTTTGTAAAAACATTAATACTTTAAATGCAGAAAAAAGAAATTAAACTTACACCTAAACAAGCACTGTTAAAATTAGCTAGTTACTGCGCTTACCAAGAACGAAGCCATTATGAAGTAAAAAATAAACTAGCGGAATATGGCGTGTTTTATAATGATGCAGAACAAGTAATAGCAGAGTTAATTATTCAAAACTATTTGAATGAGGAACGATTTGCAAAAGCATTTGCAGGCGGTAAGTTTAGGGTAAAAAAATGGGGCCGCAATAAAATTAAACAAGAGTTGAAACTCAAACAAGTTTCAGATTACTGCATTCAGCAAGGGATGAAAGAAATAGATTTTGATGACTATTTACAAACCTTAAAAGAAGAAGCATTAGCTAAATATGACGCACTGAAAGATAAAAACTACTTAATAAAAGCCAATAAAACAGCAAAATACTTAGTAAGTAGAGGATTTGAAACCGATTTAGTTTGGGATATAGTAAAAAAAATAAATCAGTAATATTAGATTACGTTCTCTAATTCTTCAGGATTGTGTTTATGCTTAAATAATACTGTAAATGCAATAGCAATAACTAAAGCATAAATTGCAAACGAAATCCAAATGGAATGCCAATCTTTAACACCATTGATAGTAAAATATTTATCAATTAAAAAACCACTTACTGCGCTACCTAAAACTGCTCCAAATCCATTAGTCATCATCATAAACAAACCTTGTGCACTTGAACGAATTGTGGAATCGGTAGAGGTTTCAATAAATAATGAGCCAGATATATTGAAAAAATCGAAGGCCATTCCGTAAACAATGCATGATAATACAATCATCCATAAGCCACCAGAAGGATCACCAAATGCAAATAAACCAAACCTCAATACCCAGGCTACCATAGAAATAAGCATTACCTGTTTAATACCAAAACGCTTTAAAAAGAATGGTATAGCTAAAATGAATAAGGTTTCTGATATTTGAGAAATAGACATAATAATGGTTGAGTACTTAACCACAAACGAATCACTATACTCAGGAATTTTAGAGAAATCCGATAAAAAGGTATCACCATACATATTGGTTAATTGTAAGGCCGCACCTAAAAACATGGAGAATATAAGAAACAAAGCAATTTTATAAGTACCAAAAAGTTTAAAAGCATCCAATCCTAACTTTTGGGCTAAAGTTGAATTGCTTGATATCAAATTTTTAGGTGGACATTGAGGCAAAGTAAATGAATAAACACCTAATGAAATAGCTGCTATAGCTGCTATGTAAAACATATTTGAAGAGGCTTTATTACCAGAAATATTGGTAATCCACATAGCAATAATAAATCCAATAGTTCCCCAAACACGAATAGGAGGAAATACTTTCACTACATCAAATTTATTATTTTTTAAAATAGCATAAGCAATTGAATTTGAAAGTGAAATGGTTGGCATATAACATAACATAGCCAAGAATATAACCCAGAAAAATGATGTTGGTGAATCAACTTGGGGTATATAACATAAAGCCAACCCGCCAAGTATATGAAGTATTCCATACAATCTTTCTGCATTGATAAATTTATCGGCAATAATACCCGTTAAAGCAGGCATTAAAATAGATGATAAACCTAAGGTAGAAAAAATAGCACCAAATTCAGAACCGCTCCATTGCTTTGTAGCAAACCAATAATTTCCAACAGTAATTAGCCATGCTCCCCAAACAAAAAACTGGAGAAAACTCATTAGTATAAGACGGAATTTTATATTCATAAATGTTTAAGTAATTTTATAAAAAATTTATTGACTAAAGATGTTATTTGTTTCTTAATTCTATTTCATCTCTAATTTTTGCAGCAAGTGCATAATCTTCAACTGATAAAGCCTCATTTAGTAATTGGTGTAACTTTTCTAAAGCTAATTTACTCATATCGTTAGACTTATTGACTTCAATATTTATTTTATTCTCAATTTCATCATCAAATATATTTTGCTCTTCACTATCATCTATAATAATTCCAGCCTCTTCTAATATATCTTCAAAAGTATAAATTGGGCATTTAAATCGAACAGCCAAAGCTATACTGTCGCTTGTTCTAGCTTCAATTTCCTTGATTATTCCCATTTGTTCACAAACTAATTTTGCATGGAATATACCTTCTTGCAAACTATAAATTTGAATTTCGAGCAGTTCAATACTAAACTCCTTAAAGAAACTCAAGAACAAATCATGGGTCATTGGTCTGAAAGGAATAATTTTCTCAATTTCAATTGCAATTGCCTGTGCTTCAAAACTGCCTATTACTATAGGCAATCTCCTGTTACCTTTATCTTCGCCTAATATTAAGGTATAACTACCACTTGTTTGTCCGCTACTTAAACCTAAAATATTTATCTTTACCTTATCCATAAAAAATATTACCTACAACCAACGAATTAATTAAATTAATGGCTCAAAGTACCAACAACTTATCAATAATCTACTAATCAATAAAAAAAATATTACTGAAAATAAAAAAAAATAACATAAAACATTGATAATAAGAATAGAATAGTCCAATTTTAGTTTACCGTAATTGTACCATTTAATTTTTAATAATTAACTATTACTTTGCAACCTTATTTAGAAAAATCAAGTTTTAATGAAAAAATCAAATACCCTTTATATCTTTTGTTTTGTATTACTAAGTGTTTACTTTGGTTCAATTAATAAAGTCAATTCGCAAACGCTGAACCTTCAAAATATTGCAACAATAAAAATTGATCAATTAAGTGATGAACAAATAGCTGATTTTTGGAATAAAGCCCAAAGTAACGGAATTGGCATTACAGAACTTGAAGCTGAAACTAAAAAAAGAAAAATGTCTGGTTTAGAATTTGATAAACTTAAGGAGCGTATCAATAATCTTTCAATTACCTCAAAAACAAAAAGTAATATCACTACTTCACTGCGTAAAGTAAATGAAAACAGTAATGAGTTCAAGGAAACAACAGAAAATGATAATTATAAAAACTTTGGTTCTGAATTATTCAATAATAAAAACCTAACGTTTGAACCAAACTTAAAAATAGCAACACCACAAAATTATCAATTAGGTCCTGATGATGAATTAATAATTGATATTTATGGTTATTCGGAGGAAAGCATGAGTTTAAAAATTAGTCCTGATGGAAATATCAGAATTCCACTTGCAGGCATAGTGCAAGTTTCGGGTTTAACCATTGAACAAGCCAGAATGCGTATAACAAAATCGCTTTCACAAATTTATGATAGAATAAATACTGGTGAAACTAAAGTGAATATTTCACTAGGTAATATTAGAAGCATTAAAGTACTTATTATGGGCGAGGTTACAATGCCAGGAACATACACCTTATCTTCGTTTTCAACTGTTTTCAATGCACTTTACCATTCAGGAGGACCAAGTAAAAATGGTTCAATGAGAAATATTAAAGTAATCAGAAATAACAGAGTTATTGCCAATTTGGATATCTATGATTTTTTAATGAAAGGGGAAGCAAAAGGAAATATTAGACTTCAAGACCAAGATTTAATAAAAATAAGTCCATTTGAAAATAAAGTAGAAATAAAAGGTGAGGTTAAAAGGAATGGATATTTTGAAATACAAAAAAACGAAACACTTAAAGATTTAATAACCTATGCTGGTGGATTTACCAATGAAGCCTTTAAAGAAAAAATAAAAGTTACCAGAAATACTTCGAAACAAAAAAGTGTTGCCGATATTCAAAATGAGTTAATAAATATGTTTTCACCAAAAAGTGGAGATGTATATACTGTAGACAAGCTATTAGAACGATTTGAAAATAGGGTTCAAATTAAAGGTGCTGTATTTAGACCAGGAGTATATGCCCTTGAAAATAATTTAACTGTAACAAAATTAATTGAAAAAGCAGAAGGTTTAACCGAAGATGCTTTTTTAACAAGAGCTATTATTTATAGATTAAAAGAAGACAATAGTTTAATGATGCTGTCGGTAAACCTAACTGATATTAAAAATAATTTAGCTACCGACATCAGATTAGAACGTGAAGATATCATTCAAATTGCTTCAAAATTGGAACTAAAACAAAGTTACGGTGTAATTATTAATGGAGAAGTTTTAAAACCAGGTGACTATCCTTATGCACAAAACATGAAAATTGAGGATTTAATAATTGCAGCTGGTGGATTTAAAGAAACAGCTGCTCTTACCAGAGTTGAAGTGTCAAGACGAAAATTTGATATTGATAAAACAGTAATTAATTCAGAAATAGCCATTATTAAACGCTTTGAATTAAATAATGAACTAAAAGAAAATTCAAACTTAAAGTTTGAATTAGAGCCTTTTGATATAGTTAATATTTATGCTATTTCTGGTTACGAACCACAAAAAAATGTAACAATAGAAGGAGAAGTGCTTTATCCAGGGAACTATACAATTGAAAGGAACAATGAAAAAATATCAGATATCATTAAAAGAGGTGGTGGATTAACTGCATCTGCATTTAAAGACGGAATAATTTTATTAAGAAAAAAGAATAGAGATTATTCAACTACCATTATATATCAGAATAAACTGAAAGCATTGAGAAAACAAAGTAAAGACTCCAATTCAATACTTGATGTGTATGAAGAAGAAAACTCATTGTATGATATAGTTGGAATAAATGTTTCTAAGATATTAAAAAAACCAGGCTCAAAAGAAGATTTACTTCTAAGAGATGGTGATATTTTAAAAGTTCCATATGAAAAGCAAACTGTATTAGTAAGTGGGGAAGTATTGTATCCAATAAAGGTAAATATTAATAATGCTAATTCACTTAGAGGCTTTGTTTCGAATGCTGGGGGTTTTTCTTCAAAAGCATTAAAAAGAAAGTCATATATAGTTTATGCAAACGGCACAGTAAAAGCTACTCACAATTTCTTATTTGTTAAGATATATCCAAAGGTAAAGCCAGGTTGTGAAATAGTTGTTCCAAAGCGCGAAGTAAGAAAACCTGTTAGTGTTTTAGAAGTAACAACTATAGCTTCTACATTAACAACTCTAGTTTTTTTAATAGTTTCACTTTCTAAATAAATCAATTGAATGGAAAATAGAGAAATAGCCTTTGAGGATATAGTTAAAAATCTGAAAAACTTTATCAGTTATCAATTAAAATACAAAGTTCTTTGGATAGTGGCAATTGTATTAGGTTTGGCCTTAGGCATAGCCATAGCGATAATTAGTAAAACAAAATATGAAGCTAAAATTAGTTTTATTATAAACGATGGGAAAAGTAATTCACAGAATCCATTAGCAGCACTAGCGAGCCAGTTTAGCTTAAACTCCTCCCCTATGAACATAACGGATGAGCGTATATTGTTTTTAATTGGTACAAAAAAAATATTAGGACAATCTCTTTTAACCAATTACCCAAATACCAACTTTACCTTAGCCGATAAATACATAGAAATTATGTCGCTAAAAAAGGTTTGGAGTAATGATACCTCGCTAAGTAACTTCGGTACTTTTACTAGTAAAAATATTGAAAAGCTCAGTTACCATGAAAATAAAGCGATGGATATTATTTTATCACTTATTTTAAAATCGAATGACCTACAATATGAAACAGTGAAAAAGAAATCGTCATCTTTAGTAAGTCAATCATCTAGTGGAATCATTCTTATTAGCTATAAAAGTAAAGATGAGTTGCTTTCAAAAATATTTATAGAAACTATTTATAAAAACCTAAGTTCATTTTATATAGAAACCATCACCAAAAATTTACTTGCCAATTACGAATTAGTATCAAATAGAGCTGACTCTATCAAAACTGCTATGTATAGTTCGGAAAGCGATGCAGCTGAAGCAATGGATCAGTCGATTGGAGTATTTAAATTCAGAGGGAAAATCAAATCAAACAGATTAAAAAGAGATAATGAAATATTGAATTTAATGTATGCTGAAGTTGTTAAAAATAAAGAGATTGCGAAATTTAATTTAGATCAAGAAAAACCAATACTTCAAGTTATAGATGAACCAACTTTACCACTTGAACAACATATAAAGTCTAAGGTAATATATGGAATTGTTGGTGCCATTATTGGTGCTACACTCCTATTCTTTTCTTTAACCATATTTTATTTAAAAGGGTTAAAAAGGTAATATTTAGTTTTAATGAAATTAAATATTCAAGGCAAAATCAATATACTAACAGGAATAATACTGCTCAATAATTTATATTTATTAAGTGGTGTATTGGGTATTCCTAACAACTTGGTTATTGTATTATGCCTTTTAATTAGTTTATATTATTCAATAAAAAATATTGATAAACAATTGTATGTAAACTTAACTAACAATTGGAGTACTATATTTTTAATACTTATTTCTATTCCATTATTTTTTATAGATTGGCTTTTAAATAAATCAACACCTTCGTTTAATGATTTAATCAGAATAATAATCTATTCACTTTATTTTTCATGGACAATTAGTTATTACAAGTCCCTAGAAAAACTAAAAAAATGGTTTATTATAGTTAGTATCACTTCATTTCTAATTCTTACAATTCAAGGTTTATTTGAAAATTCAAATCCACTTGCATTTTCATTAATACTTTCAACTGGCAATATTGAAAAAAGATTGTTAACTAGAATAGCGGGAACCTTAATTGATAGTAGCTGTTATTCTGGAATATTATGTATATACCTTTATATTATTTATAAATACTGGTATTCAAAAACAGTTTTTAAAACAGTTGTGTTTACCCTTTTATGTGTAATTTGTTTTTACCTAACAGATCTTTCAGGATCTAGGCAAAGCTTAATTATGATACTTTTTTTGCTTCTATTTATTATTTTTAATAACCTGAATTTAAAAAAACTTATTCTAATTTTCACATTCATTGGACTTTCACTAATCAGTATATTGGCTTCATGGAATCAAATAACTAATTACATGAAAGATAATCCTTCATCATCTGTAGCTCGATTTATTGATGGCGAAAACTCTTCACAATCGTCAAAAAGCACAGAAGAAAGAAAATTTTCATTGATATCGGGAGTTGCATTGATACTTGATAATTATTTTATTTATGGACCGGGACTGTTGAATTTCAATTCTCGTTGGGAAAACTTTTCACAGTATGCAGTTCCGCACAACGGTTTTATTTATTTGTTTGCCCAATATGGTATTTGGGCAATTATTTCATTTTATATATTATTCAAAGTTGGTCAACGAAGTTTAAAAGTAAACAGTCAAGTTTTGTATATATTATTTTTAATACACTTCTTCTTATATCCTAATATTATGTATTATGGTACTACTTTTTTTGTTTATTTTTTCATAGACACACAATATTTACTTCAAAACAAAGAGGCTGATCCAACTATTATTTAAACTAATTTACTAATTGTAAATGAATACTAAAATTAAGCTACTCATTATAAACTCAACTCTTGAAAAATCGGGACTTACAAATGTTATTCTGAACATCTGTAAAAACATCGATTATCAAAAATTTGATGTTAACATACTTACTTTATCTATAGAACCAACTTCATCGCTTTTGAGTAGTTTCAAAAAATTACCTATTAAAATAGAAAGTATAGGCCTAAACAGAATCAATTGGATTTTTAAAGGTAAAACTGCCTTGATTAATAAAGTAAATGAAATAAACCCTGATATTATACAAACCATAAGTTATAGGGGAACAGTAAGTACCATAAAATACTTAAACAATTATAAAATTGTAAGCACACTTCAGGCAGATATCCATAAAAACTATACCGACACCTATGGAAAAATTATTGGTAATTATATAGCCAATCAAGAACTCAATGCATTTAAAAATGCTAACAGTAAAATAGTGTGTTCAAATAGTTTAAAACAAGTTTATTCTTCTCAAATTGCTAATATAAACGTAGTTCAAAACGGAATTGATAATACCATTTTCCATAAAATAGATTCTAAACAAAAAACAGAATTAAGAACAAAACTAGGCTATAAAAATAATGATACCATTTTTATAAGTGTTGGTGCGTTAAGTAATAGAAAAGATCCATTAACAATTATAAATGCATTTAAAAAGAGTACAATTGGTAAGGATAGTAAATTAATTTTTTTAGGTAATGGGCCTCTATTAAACCAATGTATCAGTGCTTCCAAAGGGTTGAATATTGAATTTATTGGGAATGTTGACAATACACATGAATATTATAAGATAGCAGATGCTTTTATATCAGCATCAAGCTCAGAAGGATTGCCCAATAGCGTTTTAGAAGCAGGTATGTGTGGTTTATTTTGTTATTTATCAAACATACCTCAACATACAGAAATTTTTGAGGAGGTAAAAACTCAAGCTGTATTTTTTAATTATGGTGATGTAAATGAACTAGCCAAACAAATTGACAACTATAAAACAACAAGTAAATCAGAGAAATCTATAGATTTTAACGCATTAAAAATGGCTAAACAGTACGAAGAAATTTATTTAAATATTTATAAAAATACCTAATCAAACGGTAAGGTCTGAACTTATATTTAAGGAAACTAACAGTACTTTTTAAATTTCTATTATCATTAACAATATAGTCAAGAGTTGCCTTATTATTGTTTATATAATTCTGGTAATTATTGAGTTTAGTTAAATCTATTAAATCCCATAATTCAATACTGCATCTATATAATTGCATTGAATCTAAACTAAAGTTTTCACTGTGAATATTTGCAACATAAAAAGGTTTTTTTATGTATGAAAAAACTATTGCATTATTGGCAAATAACTCAATCCAAAAAAACCTATCATCACATCCTTTATGGCAAGGAGCTGTCCTAAATATGGTGTTTTTAATTAAACTTTTACTGAACAAAACCTGACCTGGTGAGCGAATAAAATCATCAACAATCAAGTTTTTCAAAGTTATGGTTGGTTTCAAATAATAAATTTTATGCCTAAAAGTTGGTTTACTGTAATTAAAATAACCATTGACTAAAATAAAGTTTGTTTCGGCACTTTTGTTATTTATGAGGCTATAAATATCTTCACAAAATACATCATCCTGATCCACAACATGCAGCCAATCACCATGAGCATTAGCCATACCAATATTTCTTGATTGAGCTACACCTAAATTCTTTTCATTTTTAATAAATTGAATCTGTTTAAAAAAATTAGGCTCTAAACCTTGATTAAGTAATACATTTAATGAAGCTAAATCTGTTTCTGGAGAATCAATAACAATAATTACTTCATAGTTCAGTTCATTATTTAAAACTGATTTATGCGCACTCAAATTTTGAAGCAAACGCAACAAATAATCTGTATTTTTATAGAATGGTATAATTACCGATAAATTCATCTATTGAACTAATTTAAATAGAAATTTGTATGCAATAAAAACTAAAAATAGTAAAATAGGTGTTACAATAAATAAATTGTTTAAATAGGTAAAACACAAAATTGGATCAGTATCCATAGCTGGAACTACTTTAATAAATAAATAGCTTAAAACACACATTGAAAAAAAACTTTTGGGTAAGTAGACAGGTAGTAAATTACGTATAACACTTACTAAAATTCCTATCAATAAAGAAAATAATGCTGAACCCCAAAAACCAAAATAAAGTAAACCAAATACATTATGCCTTGCATTTGGTCCGGAGGTTGCAGTTGAAAAATGATGGTAACTAAATAAGTCAACACCAAAATGTCCGGTAAGTTTATCCCAATTTTCAAACCTAAAAAAACCAATAAAATCGGTAAATAATGCTTTTATTCCATTATAGTTATTAAACTTTATTATGACATCATTAGGATACGCATACCAAAAAACATCGCCTGCAAAAATAAAACGAGTTCCTAAAATTTCAATTGGATTTAAATTTAAATCACTGTTAGTTTGTAAGAAAACAACTGTTAATGCTATACAAATAGTACTTGACAGAATAATAATCTTATACTTTTTTATGAAAAGTGAGACTTTTAAATTGATTGACTGATCGAACGAAAAAATCCATGCAGTAAAAGCAGTATATAAAACCAGTAAAATACCACCTTTACTTCCGTTTAAAATAGCAAAAATTATTAGTAAAATAGCGAAGAGGTATGTATAAAGTTTCATAAAAAAACCTAACCTCAAATTTTTGTTGATTAGCAAATAAAAAAGTAATGTGCTTGAAAATATTTGAGTTACCTCAATAAACCTACTTATAATTCCAAAACCAGAGCCACCAGAGAAAGTATCTAATCTTGAATTAGCAAATATTGGAATACCTGCAACAATAAATACCTGGATTTGAAAAAATATTAATAGTAAGGAGTTAATTACAAAAAAAAACTTGAGTAATAAAGTCGAATTGGGAATGTTTAACTTCTTTATTTGGTATATATTTTTCAAGGAGTTAAAGGGTTTGAACGAATAAATACCGAGTATAAAAGCAAACTGAGTAACAAAATAACTAGCTAAATAAAATGGTTTAATTGCTCCTGTAAAATACATAAAAAGTACAACAGATGCCCCAAATGAAGTTATGATTGCTGAGAATAATAATGGATCTAAAATACTTATTACATAAGGCTTATACAATAAATAAAATACACAAGCACACAAGGCAAAAGCAAACCAAAATAAAGGCTGTTGATTATAGAACAAATAAAAAAATTCAAAATTATTCATTACTATTTAGTTCAATAATTTGCTTAAAAAACTTCTTAACACACAATAAAAATAAATTCTCATATCAAAATGTTGTTTAATGAACGGCATTCTATCTAAGTTAAAATCATGGTCTATAGCAGCACTGCTAGTACCGCCAGCACTAAATTGAGCAATGGTTTTGTTTACATACTTAAATGGAATATTTTTATCTACGAAGCATTGTAGATTTAAATAATGATCTGCTCTAATTTTATATTTTAATTGGTATTGATATTTTTCAAAAACAACTCTTGGATACAATATAGCTTGATGACAAATATTTTTTACGACAATTTTGGCAGCATTAAAATATCCATCATAAATAGTTTTATTTTTTTCAAAATATACATTGCCATAATACAAATGGTTTAAATCGGTAATGCTTAAAACTACTTCATGTAAGGTGTTATATAAAATATCATCTGCGCCTAAAAACAAATAGAAATCTCCTTTACAATATTTTACAGCTTTATTCATTGCATCATAAATACCTAAGTCTTTTTCTGTTTTCCAAAACGTAATATTGGTTTCGTTATTTTTAATAATATTTAATGTTTGGTCTGTGGATGAACCATCAATTATTATTAACTCAATATTTTTATATATTTGATTAACCACGCTATCAATAGCATTTTGCAAATATTGATCAGCATTGTAAGTTACAATTATTACACTTATTAATGGCTGCATAGTCTATTAATTTTTAAAATTAGTGGCCATCAAAATAGCTTTATATAAAGCTTCACCAAGTTTATTTTGATTAATTTCTGCATTGGCTAAAATAACCTCATTGGGCAATTTTTTATAACTTAATACTTGTTGCATTTTCAATGCTAAATCATCTGCATTTCCTGCATCAAAAAATAACAGATTTTCTTCCATTAGTTCTTTGTTAATAGGAATATTACTAACAATTGATGGCATTCCGTATGCTACAGCTTCGTAAATAGAACCACCTCCGGGACCACCTTCGAATAGAGTAGCTTGAATAACTGCAATTGAATTTAGCATTAAGTTTAATTGAACCTCTTTTTCAATATAACCTAAAATATGTATTTGTTCTTTGATATTTAATCTTACAATAAGCTCTTGCAATTCACTAAAATAATTTGGATCTCTTGGGTCTTGTGTCCCGCCAGTACAAATCAAATGGATATTTTTATCACCTCCATTTTTGTAAAATGTTGCCAAAGCATTAAATACAGTTTTATGGTCTTTATGTTTCCAAAATTGATTAGAAACAATAAAGTACTTACTTGGAAGTTCTTTATTTACAAGGGAATTTATTTCAGTTGATTCTGAATTATAAAGAGGGCAGAAAGGAAGTGAAACTACCTTATCAGTTTTTTGATAATACTTTTCAATATCATTTTTTACTGCTTGCCCATTTACTAAAACTGCCTTGGCATTACTTAAAATTTGTTTGAACGACTCGTCCCTACCTTGAATATCAGATATTGTGAAAAAGTTTGGATAATATTTATGTTGTAGGTCGTAAATATAACCAACCCAAGGAAAAGGAAAACTACTACCTAAATTAGAAAATGATGGTATTATTACATCAATTTGATGATGTTTTAATTCATCAATAAAATTACTTTCTGAATGGTTAAAGGTTACAAATGTTAAATTTGCTTCATTAGAAAGGACATTTTTTACATGTTCTAAATTGAACTGATGATTGGCAATATGGTATTTCTTTTTTCTTAATACTGTATTGATTATTTTCTTAATTCCTAACTTTAATCCGGTAAAGGTTGAATTAGTTTTAATGGGTATAAAAACCACTAATTCTAAATTGTATTTTTTACTGACTTTATTTAATCCTTTAAGAATTATACGCAAAAAATCAATCCCACCTCCCCAATCTATAAAGTATTCCGCATATATTGCAATTTTCATTTTACTTTATCTTTTTTGCAGGCGTTCCTACATAAGTTCCTTGTTCTACAATTGAATTTGTTACTGTGGCACCAGCACCAATAATTGAATTTGATTTGATTTCTATTTTTTCAACTGTAACTGCTCCAGTTCCAAAATATACCGTTTTACCTATTTTTACATTACCAGAAATGTGACAACCTGGTGAAATGGTAGTAAAGCTTTCAATTTCGGTATCGTGCCCCACACTACAATCAAGATAAAATAACACAAAATTACCAATTGTAATATAAGTGGTTAAAACACTACTAGGAAAAAAAACATTACCAAATCCCATTTTTAGCATACCCTCGCGTTTATCCATAATAGCATTTGGATGTATTAAATTAGGGTAATTTAAATTTTTAAAATGCTTCAAATTTTCATAAATTTTTTCTTTGATAATTGGACTTCCAACTCCTAAAAAAACATTTATTGAAATACCTGTTTCTACAATCTTAAAAAATTCACCTTCTGAAATTATTTTTTTACCATTTAGTGTACTGCCAACATCGCTTTTGCTAACAAAATAATTTGGAGTAAAATCAATATTGGTTTTTTCGGCTATTTCATAAATTAACCAATCAAGTTCTTTTGCAAAACCAGCCGATCCAAAAATAACATTCATTTACTTAAAATTATTAATAATTGTACAAATACTATCAATTTGACTTTCTGTTAAGGCTGGATAGCTTGGTAAGTTTAAACCTCTCCATCCTAAATTTTCAGCGATAGGGTATTTTTGAAATTTTAAACTATACATGGGCATGGTATGAACCGGATAAAACAATGGACGAGTTTCAATTCCCTCTTGAGCTAATGCATCACGTAAACCATCGCGTTTAGCAGGATCATTTACTAAAATTGAGCACATCCAATAGGAATGGTAAACATCTTTATCTTGCTCATGGAATTGCACATTGGTATTGGTAATTTTATTTTTATACCATTGTGCTACTTGACGTTTTTGTTCTAGAAATGTATCTATTTGTTCCAATTGTGCCAAGCCTATTGCAGCGCAAATATTTGTCATGCGGTAATTATATCCAATAACATCATGCCAATATTGGCGGTGTTTAGCTAGTCCTTGACCTTTAAAATGAACTGCCCTATCCATTAAGGTTTCATCATTAGTGACTACCATACCTCCTTCTCCAGTTGTAATGGTTTTATTTCCAAAAAAACTAAAGGTTGAAATATCGCCAAAGGTACCTACGTGTTTTCCTTTATAGGTGGAACCTATTGCCTCGGCACAGTCTTCTATAAGAAATAAATGGTGTTCTTTGCAAATTGATTGCAAGGCATCCATATTACATGCATGTCCATACAAATGAACGGCCATAATAGCCTTTGTCTTTGATGTGATTTTACGTTTTACATCTTCTGTATCAAGCTGCCAAGTACTTTGCAAGCTATCTACAAAAACTGGAGTAGCGCCTGTATATGCAATTGCATTAACTGAAGCTATGTAAGTCAGTGTTGGTACAATTACTTCATCTCCAGGACCAATTCCAAGAGCAATCAAAGCTAAATGAATAGCTACTGTTCCATTACTTACAGCAGTTGCATGTTTTATATTTATATAAGACGCAAATCTTTCTTCAAATTGACCTAAAAATTTTCCTTTAGATGAAATCCATGTAGAATCTATACATTCATTTACATACTTCTTTTCATTACCATTTAGAGATGGCTGATAAACAGGAATTTTTATACTCATAAAATATTTTTGTAATGCAATTATAACCTATTTTGCCCAAATTCCTTTGGCCTTTTTATTAATAATTAAATGATATTGATAAGGACTTAAAATACTACCTGGAAGCAAGCAAATGCAAGATGACAACATAATTCCTTCTATACCCATATTCAAATATTTACATAAAAAAATAGAGAGCGGAACATTAATAAAAACAAGTAAAATTGCCCCAAAAAACTGAACTCTAATTTTATCAACTGCATTGATAAAATTAGAAAAAATGCTGCTCCAACTGCTTATTAAAATAAACAATGCCGAATACCAAATCAATGCTTGATTATATTCAAGTTGACGTTTTATCCAAATATCCAAAACAAATGGTAACAGTAAAACCATAATTATCAAACACAAAGCTAAAGCTAGCCAAATGTATATTAATTTTTTTACCATGTTCTTAACCCAATTGATATCATTCTTAAAATAGGCATCAGCAAAACTTGCCCAAAATGGCATGATAATAATTCCAAAACCCATCATTGGAATTGAAAAGTATTTATTAATAATACTAAATGGGGTAACTTGTTCAGGTCCGAATAACTGTGAAATGATTATATTATTAGAGGTAAACATAAACATTACAGCTAATTGTATTAAGAAGAATTGAATGCCTTTACTAAACAAAAATCTTGACAATTTAAAATCTATAAATGAAAATGCCGGTTTGTAATCTTTTAACAATGTGTTATAAAAAATAACTGAAGCCGTAAAAAGTAAAATTATTGGTATTAGGCTGTTTATTAAACCAATAAAAACAATATTACTTTCAGTGGTTTTGCTTAAAATATAAGTAATTAACAATACCATTAAAGATGTAATGAACTCAATTGTATTACTAATTGCAACTTTATGAAATGCCACAAGAGTAGTTGTTAAAATGGATAAAATCATTTTACCACAAAGCATTATAAAAGTAATTTGAATTAAGAATTGAATGGTATTAACATCAATATTGGTATTTAAAATATGATTCCAATTTAAAAAATAGTTAACAATTTCAAATAAACCAATTAGGCTAGCACAAATGATACAAATAATAGCATAAGTAGTACTCAAATACTTACGAGCCAAAAGGTGATCATCAACAGATACAGCTTGAGTGAATTTATTTCTAAATCCGTTAGCCAAACCTATATCAAAAAAATAAAACCAAGTAGTAATTGATGAAAGTGTTAGCCAAACACCATAATCCTTTGTTTCTAAGAAGTTTAAATTAATTGGAACTAATAAAATACCACTTGCTGCTACCCCAAATTTTAAGAAAAACGAATAAAAAATATTTAAAAAAACATTTAAACTTCGTTGCTGTGTATTTGGTAAAAATTTAAAAACTAACTTTTTTATCACAATTTATTTTCACAAAACCATTCAATAATAAAGTTAAATAATGATAATTAAAAATGAATATAAATTTTAATAATGCTAAATTTGCTTATTACTAAATTAATATTAATTTGAGAACAGTATTAATCATTGATGATGAAGAAAAGTTAAGGAAATTGCTTGCACGCATAATAAGTTTAGAGGGATTTGAAGTTTTGCAGGCAGCAGATAGCAAAAGTGCGTACAAAAAACTCAATCAAGAAAATGTTGATATTGTGCTTTGCGATGTAAAATTACCTGATATAAGTGGAGTTGAATTAACAAAAAAAATTAAAGAACAATATCCAATAATTGAAATCATTTTATTAACTGCCTACGGTAATATTCCTGATGGTGTACAGGCCATTAAAAATGGTGCGTTTGATTACATTACTAAAGGTGACGACAATAATAAAATCATTCCACTTTTATACAAAGCAATTGAAAAAGTGGAGTTAGGAAAACGAGTTCAGCATTTAGAAAAACTGCTTGGAAACAAATACACATTCGATAATATTATAGGAAAATCAAAGGCCATTCAACAAGCCATTTTACTAGCTAAAAAAGTAGCCGAAACAGATACAACAGTTTTATTAACTGGCGAAACAGGAACAGGAAAAGAAGTTTTTGCGCAAGCAATTCATCAAGCAAGTCAACGAAATAAACAAAATTTTGTGGCTATTAATTGTGCTGCTTTTAGCAAAGATTTATTAGAAAGCGAAATGTTTGGGCACAAAGCTGGAGCTTTTACTGGTGCTTCAAAAGATCAAAAAGGACTTTTTGAAGAAGCCAGTAATGGAACCATTTTTTTAGATGAAATTGGAGAAATGGC
Organism: Bacteroidota bacterium; assembly: GCA_027491085.1. Taxonomy (GTDB): domain Bacteria; phylum Bacteroidota; class Bacteroidia; order UKL13-3; family UKL13-3; genus JAAFJM01. The sequence goes on along the minus strand of JAIXWW010000016.1, from coordinate 38,064 downwards.
AATTGATTTACAAGCTAAACTTCTACGAGTAATTGAAACAGGAGAGTTTTTAAAAGTAGGCGAAAATAAACCAACTAAAATAAATGTTAGAATTATTGCTGCTACCAATAGAAATTTACAAAAAGAAATAGAAGCAGGTCATTTTAGGGAAGATTTATTTTACAGGATTTCAGTTTTTCAAATTCAATTACCTGCACTTCGCGAGAGGGTTTCAGATATTGAAGATTTGGCCAAACATTTTATTTTACATTTTGCCACCAAATCAAAAAAGAATATAAACAGTATTTCCTCTGAATGCTTAGATGCTTTAAAACTTCACGAATGGAATGGTAATATTCGCGAACTTAAAAATGTAATTGAACGAAGTATCATATTGATGGAAAATGGAGATTGGAAAATGGAGAATTTACCATTTGATTTTCAAACCAAAAATAATAGTCTTGACAAACTAAACGAAAAAGGAATTTCAGCATTTTCAATGTCTGCTGCAGAACAATTACATATTAGAAAAATTCTGAACCATACCAATGGTAATAAAACCAAAACAGCAGAGTTACTAGGTATTGCAATCACTACATTATACCGTAAATTAGAAGAATACAAAATAGTTTGATATTATCAAAACGATATAACTACCCTATCAAAACGATAGGGTTTTTTGTTTTAAAACAATCAAAGTAATTGTAATAGATTAATATTCTGTACATTTAAAATTATTTTTCTTTTGGGTACATAGTTTGAACTTTAAAGACATAAGTTATGAAAACAAGTGTCTTATGTTTCTATTTATTTTTTTGTGTTAATTTTTTAGTCGCGCAGCACTGGGGTGTTTACAAAACTGAATTAGATTTTATTCAAAACCAAATATTTCCAGATGGTGGAGCAAGTAAGTTGCAGAGCAATACTGTTTTTAATAACACAATTATCGCCTATAAAAATGGTGTAAAATATTGTTTTAAAAAAGATAGTATTTTTAGTTATAACAATAAAACAGGTTCATTTAGATGTAACCATCTAGACAAACAAGATTACCAAATAATGGAAAATGGTAAAGTAGTTATTTATATGATTATGGAACCAACTTACGGGTACAAAAATTTTGTGCTTAAACCACAATACTATTTTAGTGAAAATTTATCCTCTTCCATTTTACCACTGAATATAATTAACATAAAACGAGCTTTTCCCGAAAATGAAAGGCTTCACCATTACCTCGATATTGAATTTTATCAAAAAGAAATATCAATGTACAATAGTACTTATAACACTTATCAAATCAACTATTTAATAAATAAATATAAATGAAAATTACCAAAGTAGTATTTGTAGCTTTAACTTTTACTTCGCTACAATTAATTAACTCACAAAGCGCCAAAGCGCAACAAAAAGGAGAGCCATTTGAAGGAATAGATGCCTCTTGGCAAAACGGAAACGATAGAAGAGATTCGTCAGTATTTAAAAACATGCCTTTTTTTACCCCAAGTGTTTTGATGGATGTAAACTACACTTATGCGTTCAATGATCCGATTGATAACACAGTAGTAGGCTCAACTGCATTAGCCCGTAATAATGAAGTTCAACTATCAGCTTTGCATTTTGGTGGCGACTTTAATTATAAAAATGCCAGAGCACGTTTTATGACTCAATTTGGAACTCGTTCCATCGTAGTTCCTCGTAACGATTTAAGTCCATACAGAGGCCAGTACAAACTAGCCGATGTTTACCGTTATTTGAGTGAGGCTTATGCAGGTTATCATTTTGACAAATGGAATGGAATCAATATAGATGCAGGTATGTTCATGTCATACATTGGTTTAAATTCTTATTACCAACAAGAGAATTGGGAGTACCAAGCTTCATTTACATCTGACAACACTCCGTGGTTTTTTAACGGGGTTCGTTTCCAAATTCACCCAAACAAAAACTGGAAAATAGAACCTTGGATTATTAATGGCTGGCAAAGTTATGGTAAGTTTAACGCCATGCCGGGTATTGGTGGAAATATTACCTACATGAGTTCAAATAGCAATTTAAAAGTATTAACTAATAACTATTATGGAACTGATGCAGGTGGCATTAAAGATCGTGTTCGTTTTCATACTGATAATAGTTTGTTATTACGTTACTTAAATAAACCTGAATCGAAAGGAATCAATAAAATGGCTTTTTCATTAACAGGTGATTTTGGGTTTGAAAAAGGAGGAGGAGTTAACGGATTAACAGACGGAAATACTACAGAAGGACCTGCACAATATTTTGCAAGCGCTATGTTTTACAACAGAATTTGGTTTGCAAAAAACAAAATTGCTTGGACAGTAGGAGGTGGTTATATGACCAATCCAGGAAGGTATTTGGTATTGTATCCAACTGGCCAAGCAAGTCCACTACCAAATCCTAATGATCCAACAAAAACTGAAGGTGCGTTTCCTTTTAGTGCCAATCCTGGCGATAAATTTGAAGGTTTTGATTACTCAACCAATATAGATTTTATGCCTAATCAATGTATTACTTTTAGAATAGAATATGTTCATAGAGAATCAAGTGTGCCCTACTTTGCTGGCAAAGGTGGTGTTACTTCCCAAACAGGTTTCACAACCTCTACGTTAGATCCAAACTGGAGACCTGATTTAGTAAAATCTGAAGATAGAATTATTTTAGCCATGTTATTTAGATTATAACATTCAATTGTTTGAATGATTATTAGGTAAATTTATTTTTCATCTTGGATAATAAAATCGAATATTGAACAAAATTTCGTTATTATTTACTTTGATCAAAATAAAAACAAAACTTACGCTTGGAATAGGCCTTTTATTTGCACTAATAATTATACTTGGTGCAGTAAGTGCAAGTTATGTAAATCTACTAAAAAGCGATACTGAAAATATATTGCGAGCCAACTACAATACTTTAGAATATACTGGTAAAATGTTGGTTTATTTGGATAGTAATAATGTAAATTTTATTGATTCGTTTGAAGTAAATTTAAAACTTCAAGAAGCCAATATTACCGAAAAAGGCGAAAAAGAGAGTACTCAAATGGTTCGCAATGTATTTGAGTTGATTAAAATGAAACCTGACAGCGTGCAACTAAAAAGTAAGTTGAGACAACTTATTTACCAAGTTATGGATGTTAATATGAATGCCATTGAAAAGAAAAATTTAATGGCTAAACAAACAGCAGAAATAGCTACATTTTGGATAGCAATTGCAAGTACTTTGTGTTTTATAATTGCTTTAGGCTTGTTTATAAATTTCCCATCATACATTGCTAATCCAATAAAACGACTTACTGATAGTATTAAGCAAATAGCTTCCGAAAACTATGATGAGCGCATACATTTTGATAATCATGGCGAATTTAAAGAATTGGCGCAATCGTTTAATACCATGGCAGAGAAGTTACAGGAGTATAATGAAAGTAACTTAGCTAAAATCATGATGAGCAAAAAACGCATTGAAACGCTCATTAACAACATGAATGATCCAATTATTGGATTAGATGAAAACTGGGATATTATTTTTGCTAACGAAGAAGCCATCAAAATAATTGGAATAACTGAATCAAAATTAATTGGTTGCAATGCATTAAAACTGGCTGTGCAAAACGATTTGATACGCTTATTGATTAAAAATTTGGAAATTGAAAGTTCCGAAAAACAGAAAATACTTAAAATTTTTGCTAACAATAAGGAAAGTTATTTTGAAAAGGAAAATTTTAAAATAACTATTGTGCCTACAGGGGAACAAGAAGAAAAAACCATTGGACATGTAATTATATTACGCAATGTTACTGAATACAAAGAGCTAGATTTTGCTAAAACCAACTTTATTTCAACTGTATCGCATGAGTTTAAAACGCCTATAGCGGCTATAAAAATGAGTTTACAATTATTAGATAATAACAAAGTTGGACTACTAAATGAGGAACAAAAAAGCTTACTAAATAGCATTAACGATGATACCAATAGGTTGTTAAAAATTACTGGTGAATTGCTAAATATGACCCAAGTAGAAAGTGGTAATATTCAGTTAAATATTGCCCAAAATGAAGCACAATCTATTTTACAATATGCCCTTGATGCAGTAAAAACCCAAGCAGAGCAAAAGAAAATAGAATTACAAAAAAGCATTCCTGAAACCCCTATTTATGTAATGGCTGATAGTGAAAAAACAGCGTGGGTTTTAACCAATTTGTTGTCAAACGCCATAAGATATTCGGGAGAAAATAGTTCAGTTATTGTGAAGATTGAAACCTTGGAGCAATCGGTAAACTATATAATTACCGATAATGGACAAGGAATTGCGCCTGAATATACCAACAAAATTTTCGATAAATACTTTAGAATTCCAAACAACAAATCAGAAGGAACAGGTTTAGGACTAGCCATAAGCAAGGAGTTTGTTGAAGCGCAAGGCGGTTCCATAAAAGTAGAAAGTACCATTGGTATTGGTAGTTCTTTTACTGTATCATTGAAACGTTTCACTTAAATGTTTAAGACTAAATTTAGCTTTTACAAAAAGTAGTAAAATCGAACTAAAGAATTTATATAAACAATTTGAAATATTTGCTGGCAGTAATATTTTTCTGCTTCTCACAAAATAGACAATCCACAATTATTGACTATAAATAGCCTACTGATTACAAATTAATAAGACTAATTAGTGTATTTTTGATTTTTAATAAATTAGCGTAAAAATGAAGAATATTATAATCGTTTTAGCTTTCATACTGCCTTTAACATTAACAATAAAAGCACAACAACCGGAGCAATATGTAACCCAAAAAATTAATGGGAAGGATTATATTATATACAATGTTAAACCTGGAGATACTTGGGAATCAATTGCTTTAAAATTTAAAATAAAAGAGCGAAATTTAATTGATGCAAATAAACAAACCAATGGTCGTTTAAAAGATGTTTTATCAATAAAAGTTCCTGCTGAAGGAGTTTCTATGACTCAAACAAAAAATACAGTTAAAGAAGCCCCTGTGGAGGTAAATTCATTACCAAAATTTGGCGATGACATTACAACAAATCAAAAAAATAATAATGGTAAACCTAAAATATTTGGACAAGAATTAAGGACTGAATATAAAGGAGCAAATAGTTTGGTTGTTTATAAGATTGGAACTGGAGATAAAATTGAAAATTTAGCACAGTACTTTAATTGTACAATTAGTGATATTAAAACTAGAAATAATTTGATAAATAGCGATTTAGTTTCAGGTAAAATAATAAAAATACCTGTTCAAACTATTGCTAATTTAGAAATTACGCCAACTGATACCACCAAAACAAAGCAGCAAAACGAAGAAGTTACTGTTAAGTCAGAAAATACAGTTGTTGAGAAGCAAGAAAAAGAAATAAATGAAGAAGTGAGTGAAAATACTATTACAGAAAATAATAATGCAGAAGAAATACTGATTGGTAACTTAAAAGTAATTAAAAAATTAGGAAAATATTATATAAAACATAATGTAATTAGTGGAGAGGATTTGATTAGAATAGCTAAAGAAAAATATTCGACAAGCAACAAAATAATTGCTACCAATAATTTAAAAACAAATAAGGTAAAAACTGGTCAGCTGCTATTGATACCAACCACCAAACAAATTTTATTTAAGTTAACTGGATTGAATATTGACCAACTTAATAAAAAAGAAGAACCAATAATTACTAAACAATCAGTTAAGAAAGATAAAGAGGTTAGTGAGGTTAAAGAAATACCTCAAGATAAAGCTATTGTTACAACACAAATAAAAGATACATCGGAAAGGTTTAAATGGGGAGATATTATTAACTCATTACCTAATAAAATTGATACCAATAATTTAAAAACAATACAAGATAATGCCAAGAATATGGCAATAAATGAAGTTCATGCTAATGCAAATGCTGGAGATACTAAAGTAAATTATACTCACTTAGTAAAAGAAGGTGAAACATTAGAATCGATTGCTAAAAAATATAAAATTTCCCCTTCTGATATTGCCAATTGGAATAATCTATATCAAAACAGAGTACGTGTAGGCCAAGATTTGATAGTTAACTTAGCAAGAGCAAGAAAACCATATTTAGCCATTAACTCTGTTAGTCCAGAAAATCAAACGGTAATAAAAAAAGCAGAAGGAAACGACAGAGTAAAATATGTAGAGGAAAAAGGATTATGCTTGCTAAATAATGATAATATAATTGGTGTTTATCATGCCAATATTCCAGTAGGAACATTGGTTTTAATAACAAGTACAGAAAATTATAAAAAATTGTACGTTAGAATTACAGGTACTTTAAATAATAGTTCTGATAAAAATGTCATTATTCAAATTGATAAAAATATTGCAAAACAACTTGCATTTAATAGTGAATTAAGCAATGTACTTATTAGCTATAGTTTAGTAGAGTAAGTAATACCGACCTTATTTATTTCATTAAAAAAATCAGGGTATGATTTTGAAACAACATCAATCTCATCAATAAAAATATTACTAAATAAAATTGCTAGTGGTGTAAAAGCCATAGCAATTCTATGGTCTTTATAGGTATTAATTTCTACTCTCTTATCGTAGTCAATTGTTTCAACTGATTTTATAAAAATAGTATCATCATTATTGATAGCATTATAGCCAAATTTATTTAACTCTGTTATTATGGCCAATAATCTATTACTTTCTTTAATGTTTAAATTTTGTAGACCACTTATGGTAGCATTGATATTTAAGGCAGCACAAGCCACACATAAAGCAGGTGCTAAATCAATACAATTTAACAAATTAAACTCTAAGTTATTTTGAGGTGATTTTGTTTTTTTAATAATAATACCATCTTCTATCGAGTCAGTATTTACACCTAACGCTTCAAAAATTTCAGCTGTAATTTTATCACCTTGAATGCTATCTAAGGTTAAATTATTTAGCTTAAAAGATAAACTATCATTTAAAGTTGCTATTAAATACCAAAAAGAAGCTCCACTCCAATCGTTTTCAATATTATATTCAGCTAAAGTATTTTGATTTTTGTATGGTAAAATCTTGATTAAATTATTTTCAATAAACACATTTAATCCAATTCTTTGCATCAGCAAATACGTCATTTTTATATAATCAAATGAGGCAATACTACCTTTTAATTCAATGGTTAAGCCATTTTGGATAAATGGTCCAATTAACATTAAGGCAGTAATAAACTGGCTACTCTCTGAAGCATTTATTTCAATTGTTTTTCCAACTAGTTTTTGCCCTGTAATTTGAAGAGGAGGAAACCCTTCTTTTTCAAGATAAATAATTTGTGCTCCCAACATTTTTAAAGCATTTACTAAATCATTGATTGGTCTTTGCTTCATACGTTCGTCACATTGAAGCGTAATAGTTTCACCAATATTATTAGCAAAATAAGCCGTTAAAAAACGCATACAAGTTCCAGCATTATTCAAATTAATTTCCTTGTCCGTAATTGTTAACGCATTAAGCATTAAGCTTGTATCATCGGCCAAGGAGATATTGTTTAATAATAACGGCAGTGGTAATAATTTTTGAAGTATTAATGCTCTATTGCTAACGCTTTTAGAAGCAGTCAAATTTACAGTTACAGAGGAATTAGAGTCTTTATTGCTATATCGTAAAATATACATTTTAAAGATGCTTATATGCTACATTTTTATAAAAGTCCAACGATTCAATTATCAACTCACTGGTGCAATTACAATCGATTACTGGTTTTCCAATCTTTTTCAGTAAGGTAAAATTTATTTCTGAATTATTGTTTTTCTTATCGTTTTGCATGATTTTGAGTAATTCATCGATATTCCAACTTGAAAAATATTTTTCAAAATTAGAGGTAATAACTTTGATAATTTTCTCAAAATCATCTCCATCTAATTTCATGGTTTTAAACGATAAAAACGATTCGCAAATAATTCCAATAGCCACAGCCTCTCCGTGTTTTAGTGGTTTTGAATCTGTCATTAAACTAAAAGTTTCAACTGCATGACCAATGGTATGTCCAAAGTTTAAAACTTTTCGTAAACCTTTTTCATGCGGATCCTTGTTTACAATTTGGATTTTAATTTTTGCTGATTTCTCAATCCATTTATCTAATTGCGTGTAATTTATTTCAGGTGTGGTTAGAATTTTTTCGAAAAACTTTTTGTCATCAATTAAGGCATGTTTTACAATTTCCGACAAACCATTTCTTTGCTCCGAAACCATAAGCGTATCAATAAATTGAGGATAGATAAAAACTTGTTCTGGGTGTTTAAATACACCGATTAAATTTTTATAACTATTTAAATCTACACCTTGCTTACCTCCTATTGAAGCATCTACCATTGACAACAAAGTGGTAGGTATATTAATAAAATCAATTCCTCGTTTATAGGTAGATGCGCAAAAACCTCCTAAATCGCTCAGAGTTCCACCTCCTAAATTTAACAATACTGTATTTCTATTGGCTAAATTTTGCTGTAATTCATTCCAAATTATTGAAGCGGTAGCTAAATTTTTATTTTGTTCACCGCTTAATATTTTTATCAAACTAAAATTTTCTAGGTATGGCTTTAAAATTGGCAAACAATATTTTTCAGTATTTTCATCAACTAAAACAAAAACCCTGCTATAAGCCTTATCAATAAGGGTTTGCGCCAAATGACTTAACACATCTGTACCAAAAAAAACTTTATAATTCTTATCGTAAATAACTTTCATCAGTAGCGTAAAAACATTGTAACTAAAAACTTAATATTGCGCTGCTAAATTAAACTTTATTTTTAAAAGCATTTTATGACTAATAAAATATTACAACTAGATTTTTCAAATACAGAAATTGCATTCCAATCGAAAAATAATGCTGAGTTAAGAACTTCGTATTTACTATTCAAGGCAATTGGAATAAATTGGTTAGTAAAAATGGGAACTCCCTTAGTTGAAATAGCCTTTGCACTCCATTTGCCTATAAAACCATTAATTAAACATACTGTTTACAAGCAATTTGTTGGAGGAGAAGATATTAACGACTGTGAATTGGCAATTGATAATTTGTACAAATTTGGTATTGGAACAATTTTAGATTATTCTGTAGAAGGCAAAGAGGCTGAAGAAGACTTTGATTATACTTGTAAAGAAACAATAGATACGATTAACAAAGCAAAAAATAATCCTAAAATACCATTTTGTGTTTTTAAGGTTACTGGTGTTGCACGTTTTGCCCTACTTGAAAAATTAAATAACAATATTACACTAAATGTAGACGAACAAGTTGAATTTGAAAAGGTAGTTAATAGAATTGATTCTATTTGTAAAACAGCTTATGAAAATAATGTTAGGTTATTTATTGATGCTGAAGAAACCTGGATTCAAATTGCTATTGATAATTTAGCAACCCAAATGATGCAAAAATACAATAAGGAAAAAGCAATTGTATTTAACACTTTGCAGTTATATCGTCATGATAGGTTGGCCTTTTTAAAGGAAAGTCACCAACAAGCCATAAGTAATAACTACTATTTAGGAGTAAAATTAGTTCGTGGTGCATATATGGAAAAGGAAAGGGCGAGGGCAAAAGAATTGAATTATATTGATCCCATTCAACCTACAAAAGAAAAAAGCGATATAGATTATAATGAAGCTTTAGCATATTGCATTGATTATATTGATAGAATTAGCATTTGTGCTGGTACTCATAACGAAAATAGTAGTCTGTATTTAGCTCAATTAATGTCAGATAGTCAAATTAAGAACAATGATAATCGGATTTATTTTAGCCAACTTTATGGTATGAGCGATAACCTTAGCTATAATTTAGCCAATGCTGGTTATAATGTGGCAAAATATTTGCCTTATGGACCAGTAAAAGCTGTGATGCCTTATTTATTTAGACGTGCTGCTGAAAATACAAGTGTGGCTGGACAAACTGGGCGAGAATTAAATCTTATTTTAAAGGAAAGAGCCCGCAGAGCAAAAACTAAATAGTTAAGTTTTTTGATTAAAGGGTGTATTAATAAAATTGTGGCTTAGTTAAATATCAGAATATGAAATACCTTATTTGTACAATTACAATCTTTTTTATTTGCGCAAATGTGAGTGCCCAAAAATTAGATTCTCTTACTCTTGATACCTTGCGAGATGCAGAAATAAGACTGAATGGCTTGGCACAAAATATGGTAACAAGTCTTGATGAAATGACTAGAATAAGTTCAGGTAAAAATTTTATCAGAACACTTGATCGTACTTTAAAAACCAATAATTCATACTTTTATAATTTTGATTCATTAAAAAATATTTCAATTATTAAATCGCCTGACAATTTATTTAGAATAATGACTTGGAATGTGGCTAGCGATGATGAACATTTTAGGAATTTTGGGGTTATTCAAATGAATCCTACCAAAATTAAGCGAGAGCAGAAGATGTTCAATATGCCAAGTTATTTTCCATTAATTGATAGAAGCGACAGTATTGATAAAGTGTTTTATGCAGAAACAGATGCAGATCATTGGTATGGAGCCATTTACTACAAGATTTTAAAAACGCAAACGCAAAAAGGAACTTATTACACTTTACTTGGTTGGGATGGTGCTACCAATAAAAGTAATAAAAAAATAATGGATGTATTGTTTTTTAAAGATAACGAACCATACTTTGGCGCGCCTATTTTTGATATTAAAACAAAACAACCTTTATATAGAATGATTTGGGAGTTTAATAATAATGCAACAATGACTTTACGTTATGAAGAAAAACGCAAATTATTAATTTACGAAAATATCATACCTCCAAAGCCTGATAATGTTGGAATGTACGAAACTTATGTACCTGATGGAAGTTACGATTACATGATTTGGAATGGAAAGGTTTGGGAAAAACAAAAAGGAATTGTACTTGATTTTAAAATGGATTAGTTGTCATATTCGTCATGCTCTCTTTTCATAAGTTCATCTTGCAATAGTTGATTTTCTAATATTGCTCCTACCCCATTATCGCGATATTCTGCTTGATCTTTAATATAAAAATCAAATTGATTGCTTACTTTAATTACATAACTAGAAAAATACCGACCTTCAAAAAATGCATCAAAACTCATTAATGCTGCATCATTTTGTCTATTAAAAATACATTTTTTAGCCAGTAAATTTCTTACATCATTTGGTTTAGCCAAATTATTGTAATAATACCTTAATACACATAAATCTTGATCCCATAGCTCAACTCCTGCAATTTTTAACTTATAAACAGGTGCAATAGAAAGTATTCTTATCCTAAATGAACTATGTTTTTTATCGTAATACCAATCCTCAACAATACGAAGTTTATATATTTGCCTCAAAGGGTCAAAAGGTGTTACTATGGTGTCAGTCGTTAAATCTTCGGGATTATTAACATTGGGGGTTTCCACAAACTGGGTATCCACTCCAAAAGTTTGTACTTTTTCAGGTGAATAAATACTAGTGCAACTGTCATTTTTAAACGCAATTAATTTTTTAGATTTAATAGCATTATAAAGTATAACTGGAAGTGCATTTTTAGGATGCATCAAAACTTGATTTTGCTTTTCGCGTAAATCTATAATTCTAACTACTCGTTTGCTAAAGTTAACATCGCCTTCATGCAATGGACCCCAAGGTGTTGGTAAATTCTGTTCAATTGAATTACATATATTGTTTATTGGATGTTGCTGAGCTATAACCAAATAATTGGCTAATAACATGACACCACAAAATAATATAACTTTACATTTCATTTAATTAATAACGAATTGTTGAATAAATTATTGATTAAAATTTAAATCCATTCCATCAAAAGTACCACTACTCATGAGTAATAAGTTTTCATTTTGAGTGTAATGGCTTTTAATAAATTTACTTAATTCATTTTTATCTGTAAAAACTTTTACATCATTACCAAAACCAGCGGCCACTTCGGCTTCGTTAAGCATTGGCATTTTCTTCATTTCTAAAGCATGTTTGCTAAATAATACAGCTTTTATATCTGCTGCTTGCATGCTATTATGGTATTGGGGTAAAAAATCTTTATTTAAACTACTAAATGTATGCAACTCATAAACAGCAATTAGTTTTCTTTCAGGATTTAACTCACGCACGGCATTAACAGTAGCTTTTAATTTAGATGGTGCGTGTGCAAAATCTCTTATAATTAGCGAATTATTATTCTCAAATATTGTTTCAAGCCTTTTAGCAGTTCCTTTAAACGATTGAATAGCTTGATAAAATTGCTCTTCACCAACTCCTGCTGCATTGCAAGCGTGTTTGGCAGCCATCATATTTTGTAAATTGTGTGTTCCAAAAAACTTTAAAGCCACCTCATTTTGGTTTGGTTTTATATAAACAACACCACCTTTAACTTCAAAACTTGGAGTTACGTAAGGTATTTTTTTAGCTTTAATATTTGCGGCACCTATCAATTTTTCAACTTCAGGATCGTTTTTGCTGTATATAATACTTCCATTTTCTGGCAATGCTTCAACGAATATTTTAAATTGTTCAATATAATTTTCAAAAGTTGGAAACACATTAATATGATCCCAAGCTATACCAGTTATTATACCAATATCACCTTTATAAACATGAAATTTAGGCCTTAAGTCAATGGCTGAGGTTAAATATTCATCGCCTTCAAAAACAGCAATTTTAGAACTATTTGATAAACCTACCATTGTTTCAAAACCATCAAGTTTACTTCCAACCAAATAATCAAACTCTACATTGCATTTCTGCAAAACATGCAAAATCATGGCAGTGGTAGTAGTTTTTCCGTGACTTCCGCCTACGATAATTCTCAATTTTTCCTTGGTTTGTTCGTACATATATTCAGGAAATGAATATATTTTTAAACCTAATTCCTTGGCTTTAACCAATTCAGGATTATCTATGCGGGCATGCATTCCTAATATTATTGCATCTAAACCTTCGTGAATATTATTAGTATCCCAACCCATTTTTGTTGGTAAAAGGCCATACTTATCCAAACGTGATTTTGCAGGCTCATAAATTTCATCATCACTACCCGTAATCATATAACCTTTGTTATGTAAAGCCAATGCCATATTGTGCATAACCGCACCACCAATTGAAATAAAGTGAATCTTCATTTAAAGTAAAAATAAAGTGGCAAGTTAAGTCATCATAACCTTAAAATACGTGTGTTTTATTCACAACTCATTAACTTAAATAAGCATAAAAGCCATTTGAATAATTTTGAATCAAAGTTTAAAAAAATAATAAATATTGCATACGAAACAAAATGATAGATCAAAATAATTATTGCATAGGAATAGTACCAAGCAATTCTTGTATTGAAAGAATTATTAATTTTAAATCTCAATTACTCAATAAGCATAAAATTAAATTTAATAATAATAATTTACCTTTTGTAAAGTTAATTGAACCATTTAATTGGGACGAAACAAAGGAGTTTTTATTAGTTGATAGCTTAAAAAAATATTCCTCACAATCCTTTTCATTTGAATTAGAGTTTTCTTCATTTGAAATGATTTCGAATGATTTCTCGTTAAAAATTTCAGAAAAAGAAACTATTTCTAATTTTCAAAGAAGTTTAAAATATTACCTGGAAATCCACAATAAAATTGTTTTTGAAAACTACAGCCATGATAATTTTGAACCAAAAATTGTTTTGGATATAGACATTGACAATACTAGAAAATTAAATAAAATATGGAATGATTTGAAGGAAAATTCATTTAACATTCATTTTATTGCAAATAAAATAACATTATTTAACTGTAAATCAAACAACTGGAATATTGTCAAAGAGTTTGAACTTGAGTAAAAAAAATATTGAAACTTAATTGACAATAAGATAAATAAAATTATATTTGCGCCAATAAAAAATAGACCACCATGTTTACACGATTAAAAAGAAAAGACAGAAGAAATAAAACCAAATCACATTTACGCGTGCAACGCATAAAATTGAATACTCAATTAGTAAAAGTAAAATCGCCAAATACTGAGCGTACTGTTATTATTGAAGCATAATATTTCTTACAAAATATTTATAAAAAAGCCAAAATTTAATGTTTTGGCTTTTTTTGTTTTATCCCAATGAACTTTAATCAAATTCAACCTGACTGGTTGCCCATATTTGAACATGAAGCATCAAAGCCTTATTACCACAAAATAGAGGCTCAAATAAGCTTAGATTCAGCTAATGGAAACATCATTTTTCCGCCCGAAAACCAAATATTTGAAGCTTTTAAGTTCACTTCACTACAAAATACTAAAGTGGTAATTTTAGGCCAAGATCCATACCATGGCGAAAGAGAAGCCAATGGACTTTGTTTTTCGGTAAATAAAGGAATAAAAGTTCCACCTAGCTTACGAAATATTTATAAAGAATTGGCTAGTGACATAAACCATTTTAAAATACCCAACCATGGGAATATTGATAATTGGGCCAAACAAGGTGTTTTATTACTCAACACAAGTTTAACGGTAATAAAAGACCAAGCAAACTCACACAGTAAAATTGGTTGGCATCAGTTTACCAATAAAATAATTGAAACCATTTCGAATCAAAAAGAACACGTGGTATTCATTCTTTGGGGTAAAAATGCTCACGATAAAATGGAATTTATTAACCCAAACAAACATTTAGTTTTAAAAGGAGTTCACCCTTCGCCACTTTCGGCCTCAAGAGGATTTTTTGGTTGCAAACATTTTTCTAAAACAAATGATTATTTGGTTTCTAAAAACTTAAGTCCAATAAATTGGCAAATTGATGCGTAAAAATATGCTCGTCCCTACGGGCCTTTTATTGGAATTAGCTAATAATTACTAGCATAAGTTCGCCTCTAAAAGGCTGTTTTGTGATTAATTGATTTATAAATGTTGGCAATCAATCAGACTTATACAAAAATGCGAGAAATATATAATCCAACAAAAAAGCTGCTTTGAACACAAGGTTCGAAGCAGCTTTTATTCAAAAATCAAATTTTACAAATTATGGTTAGCTTTTTTCAGCAACCCATTTTGCTACTTTAGGTGCTAATTCTTTTTGAGACTTGGCTCCTACAAAAACTCCAATATGTCCACCAGGAAAAGCATATAACTCTTTATCTTTTGAACCTATCAAATCATTTACTGGAATGGTAGAATTATTAGGAATAATATTGTCTTCTGTTGCATAAATATTTAAAAAAGGCATTGTAACATTTTTCAAATTGACAATACGTCCACCTATCTCAAGCTCACCTTTAATTAGTTTATTTTCTTGCCATAGGTCTTTTATATACTTTCGAAACATTTCACCTGCTAAATCAGGACAATCGGCTTTCCATTTTTCCATACGTAAGAAGTTAAGCAATTTTGCTTCATCTTCAAGCATATCCATTACGCCAAAATATTTACTAATGTCCATACTAGGTTTTAACGAGCTAAAGCCTGCCCCAAGCATATCTGCCGGGATAATTCCAAGGTTATCTACCATCGCATCTACATCAATATCCTTGGTCCACTTATAAAGCATGCAATCACCTTTATCGCTAAAATCATAAGGTGTAACATATACAGTTAATGATTTCAATTTTTCAGGAAACAAGGCAGCATAAATGGTACTAAAAGTTCCACCTTGACAAATTCCCATTTTATGTATTTTATCATTTTTAGTTGATTTACGAATAAAATCAACCGCACCACCCATAAACTCAACAATATAATCTTCCATTGTTAAATACTTGTGTTGACGTTTAGGATAACCCCAATCCATGATATAAATATCGAGTCCCTCATCTAATAACTTTTTTATTAAACTCCTATCTGGCTGCAAATCAAGAACATCATGTCTATTCATCATGGCAAAAGAAACTAAAACTGGAATTTTAACTTTTGCAGGTGTATCCCTTTTGTAATGATACAATTTTACTAAATCATTTTGCCAAACTAAATCCTTGGGAGTAGTTGCAATTTCCACTTCTTTAATGCCTTGTAATACTTCATAACCTTTAACCAATTTTTCACTAGTTTTGGTCATTTCTTCCATCATTGATTGAATGCTCATAATTATTACTTTTTTTATAATGCGAATAAAAGAATTAATATGAATTAGTTATACTTTTTTTCTTTTTTTAACCAACTATCTATCAGACACATAAAGCATAACTCGATAAAAAGTATATATTTTACGCTAATCCTAACTTACATTTGAACAAAACATGAAAAATACTATTTTACTTTTTTTATTAACTATATTATTTTCTTGCTCAGTACCTCACTATCCAAAAAAATATGAAAAACAAGGTATTTTTTCAAATGATTCCATACAAAATGTGGTATTGAATAATGAATATAAAAATACACTACAAATCCAATATTTAGGATGTGGAAATTTATTAATAAAAAATCAAAATGATGTAATTGCTATAGATCCATTTTTTTCAAATAATAGTGGAATTAAAACTGCATTTGGTAAAATAAAATTTAACCAAAACTACTTCAATAAAGGAACCAATTTAATCAATAGGTTTAACATTGACTACAAAGACATAAATAGTATTTTTATTTCACATTCTCATTACGACCACCTTCTAGATTTGGCTTATTTATTAGAAAAGGGACTTGTAAATAAAAACATTAATATTTATGGTGATAATTCAACAAGAACCATTGTAAAAAATTTTATTGTGAATTATACTTTTAATAATGCAGATAGTTTTGTCTTTAAAAATGAAGTAAATCCCAAATGGATAAATATTAAACCCAATATGCGGATGTTAATCATACCATCAAGTCATGCGCCACATTTCGGTAAAATACATTTAATGAAGGGTCATTCAGATAGTAATTATTTTAATAATTTTATCAACTCTACCCAAAAATTAAATGCCAATCAATTTAAAGAAGGTAATACATATGCATTTATTTTGGACATTATGCAAAGTGACACAATAGCTTTTAGAACTTTAATAAAGGGTGCAGGTTGTGAGGTAAATAATGGTGAGGTTAGCAAGGAGATTTTAAAAGAACATCCAATCGATTTAGCCATTTTACAAATTGCATCAGCTAATTTTACCGACTGCTATCCTCAAAATTTATTGAATCAAATTAAACCAAAGAAAGTAATTTTAACACATTGGGAAGATTTTTTTAAACCATATGCACCTGAAAAAATAAAGACAGTTAGAGCCACAAATTTCAACTATTTTTTATCTCAAGTAAGGAAAACAAACATTTGGTCAAATACAGACTTGAAAGATGTATTTTACATGGGAAAACCAGGAACCATGTTTAATGTAAATTATTAATTATTTTTAAATGGCACAATCAATTGAAATTCTGGGATATTTACTATGAATTCTTTCTCATCAATTTGTCGTTGCATAACATAAAAACCACTCATTTTGCCAAATTCACTAATTAAGGCACAACCAGAAACATAAGTATATTTTTCGTTTGGCTCCAAGATAGGTTGCTCTCCTACTACGCCCTCACCGTCCACTTCACTTAAGCCTTCATATGAATCTATTATATCCCAATGTCTGCGAATTAATTTTATAGTATAATCGCTTTTGTTTTCAATAACTATTCTGTATGCAAACATATGATTTCCATGCGCATTATTAACCTTATCATTTTGATAATAGGTTTCAACACTTATTTTAACATCATTTGAAATTGCTACTGGCATAGTTACAATATTAACTAAATATTCTAATATTTGTTTTTATCAAATTGTAAAAAAATAGAATGTTAAAAAGTAAGGGTTACACCTCCCATAGCATTAAAGCCATAAACATCATAATTAGAAAAACGCATATATCTCGCAGCAGCCATATTATTAAAGTTTAAAAATACAGATACATTCTTGGTATACCTATAATCAATACCCAAATTCAAGTCTACAAATGGATTTAGTTTGACTTCACTCATATTATCTTTATTTCCCGAGGTAGGGTTTGTAACTCCACCTGTTCTTTGTCCAATAAAGAATATATCTCCACGAAGCATAAACTTATCGCCAATATTATAACTGGTATTTAACTTTATTTCGGTACTTGGACGGCTGTAAGCAAACTGAAGTTTACTCATGCTGTAATTATAGGCTTTAGCAATTAATGCCAATCTCCATTTTTCTCCAATTTGGTAACTCAAGTCTGCAGTAAATGTACTTAATGTAATTTTGCCTTCATCATAAAAAATTTCCTGAAAACTACTGTTATCTTGCACATAAAAAAGCATGTTTTCAATATTGGCAATTGATCCTTGCAAAGAATAATTTAATCCTTTGGCAATATGTCCTTTTAAACCAACATACATTTCAAATAGATTATTGGTATTTTTAAAATTGTAATTGCGCACAAAAGGATTTTCCGCATTGATACTTCTAAAAGTATTGATACTATAATTTCCTGTAACACCTCCTAATACAGTTAAAACTTTAGGAACTACATGGTATGCAGCTTCACCAAATGGATAAAAATGACTGTTGTTTTTAGACTCAATACTATCAGAAAAATAAGTAAAATTAAAACCTGCTTTTAAATAATAGTTTTCATCTTCTAGGTTAACACGTGGGTTAAAAATAAAAGCTGTTCGCTGCAAAGTATTAGCGTTTTTTACATAACTAATGCTATTAATTCCAGTGTAAAGTGTAAAAGGAATATCACTAATGGTTTTACTTAAATTACCAGCTATTTTAAAATTATGCTCTACTAAATCAAAGTTATTACTTTGATAATAATAGTTTACATCAAATTTATACTTAAGTGAAATTGTATCGCTTTTTAAACTCTCCAACGAAATATTTAAATCAAACAAATTATAGATATTTTTCAATGTGTCTTCTTTGGCATTGTTTACCGTTGGTAAAAAACCATAATTATAAACCACATTTCTATGGTACAATGCCGATACACTTAAAACAGAATTATTAAAGAAACGCTTGCTATGTCCAGCCAATGTATTGTTACTAAAATTATTAAACTCCCTATCTCCATTGCTAGATAAATGTTTAAAAAAAACACCATTATTCCAAGTTTTATTGCGCATGCTATTTACGTATACTTCGGCTAATGGTGTAGCATAATTTCCAAACCCTAACCTAAAATAATTATTGCGCAATTTGGGAAGTAAAGCATTACCTAAACTAATTGGTTTTATTGTATAAATTGTTGGAGTGGTTTCTGTACTTAAATCAGGAACTTTATAGGTAAAGGTAGGCTTAAAGCTTTGTGGTTGTTCTGGATTAGGATTAACAGGTATTTTTATTGATTCAGATAAAGTAGGTACGTATTTAATATTTACCGTTAGTCCATCATCGAGTGAGTCTTGCTCAGTTTTTTGGGCTATTGACGTTAAAGCAACGCCATTTAAAATCAAAAATGTTATATAAAATTTAATATTTTTCATACTTAGTTATGCTTTAAAAAATTAATGACTTTTCAGAAATTAGTCGCGGCTTTTTATCCTTTCATCCACTTTCTTTTTCTGTTCTAATTTTCCTTTGGCTTCGTCTTCTTCAATTTTCTTCAACTTTTCTAAAGCAATTATTTTTAGATCATCCTTGCTGTATTCATCTATAATACTTTGTAAAGTAGCTTTGGCTTGGAAATAATCTTTTTGTGCAACGTAATTATCGGCTAATAAAATAAAAGCTTTAGCTACCCAATACTCATAATTTCCAAAATTATCGTTCAATTCAAAAATGGTTTTCGTACTCGTTTTATAATCCTTTCTCAAATACTGGATTAATGCAATATTGTAATTAGCTTCAGCTCCTATAGCTTTTTCTTTGTTTTCTTTCAGCAAATATTGGAAATCGGCCCAAGCACTATCGGGCTTATTACGCCCCATATAAAATCTTGCTATGTTTAACTTTGCATCAGACAAACCTTCTTTGGTAGCAATTCCGGAGTTAACATATCTAAACGAAACTTGAGTAGCAGTATCCATTTTATTCATAATCATAGCTGCTCTCAACTGACCCAATAATGATAATTGTAAATTATCTTTATTACCAGCTATTCGTTCCAATGCAGCATAATATTCAAAAGCTTTTTCATAATTTTTACGTAAATAATAAATAACTGCTGTTTGGCGAGTACTGCGTTCAGTAAAATCACTTCTAATGGCATTGGCAGTATATTCATAACCTACTAAAGCATCATCATAAGCTTTTAAGACATTATCACTTTCGGCTTTGTAATAGTATGCTTTGGCTGTAAAATAGCCACCAGCAAATCGATTTAAATAATTTAAAAACCCTTTACTAGCTTTTGTAAAATCACGAGTAGCACTTGTAAAATCTTTTTTACTAAAATATTCTACAGCCGCTTTATAATTGTTAAACGCAGATTGATATGTTAAAGAATCTTGTGATGACGCTGACTCAATAATATTTGGTAAACTTTTAATAAAATCAAAATAGGTATCGCTTTCACCTTTACTTACTAAAATATTTTTCAAAACCACTAAACCTTGACGAGCCTCATCGCTATTAGTGTAATTGGTCGATAATATTTTCATGGTAGCAATAGCATCTTCATCTTTAGCTAAATTAAATAAGGTAAGTCCTTTATTTAAATACGCTTTACGTATGAATGTACTTCTAGGATAATTATCAATGATATTGTTAAATCCTTTTAAAGCATCTTGTAAGTTGCCACTTTTAAGTTGTTCATCTGCTCGTTCAAATAACGCATCATCAATAAAAATGGATTTAGGAAATCGCTCGATTAATAGTCCTAATGTATTAATTTTATCATTCGATTTTTTTATTACACCTTGAATCATTGCTTTTTGAAACAAACAATAATCACTTCCATTTAAATCTTTGTTTACAACCAAACTGTAATATTCGATTGATTTGGCATAACTACCTTCTGCAAAATAACAATCAGCTGTGCGAGTAACTGCATCGGTGTAAATATCAGGATTTGACATTTTCACATCCAATTCGGAATACTTTTTAAAACTTTCAATAGCATTCTTATAATCATTTGCTTTGAGGTATGCGTATCCTAAACTGTAAAAAGAAGTGTTATAAAAACGAGTAGTTTTTAACTCTTCAACTTGCTGCGCCTTTTTAAATTGAGCAGAAGATCCATTAAAATCATTTTCTTTATATGCAATTTCTGCTAACCAAAAATGACTTAAACCTATCATTTGTAAATTGTATTTTCCTCCTGCTATTACCTTAGAAAAATATTCTGCAGCCATTTTATAATCGTTTTGCAAATACAATTCTTCTGCTCTGTAATAGTATATTTTTTGTAAATTATTTAAATCTTTATCGTCCTTATCATCAATACTTTCAAGTATTTTTATAGCTTCTTTATAATTTTTACTTGTGAGCAATAAATTACTAATTAAACTTTTAGCCTCTGTAATATATGGCGATTTGGGATATGTTTCAATGAATGAAGTTAAACTAGTTAAAGCATTGCTATTAGTTGAAATTTCATAACTTAATTTTGCATTATTAAATAGTGCTTCTTCATTTAATTTAGTAATAAAACCTAAAGTTAAACATTTACTAAATGCGGTTCTAGCATTGTTTTTTTTGTCAACTGCCAAATAACTTTCAGCCAATTGAAAAAAGGAATATTGAGTTAAGGTGTCCTTCTCCTCTGTAACTTTTAAAAAGTTTTCAATGGCTTTATCGTATTGGTTATTTACTTTATACGAATAAGCTAATTTATAAAAATCATGTCGTGAAGGAATAGCAGGAGCTTCATTCATGTATTTAATTAAATAGGGTAACGCCTTGTCATAATTTTTTTGAATGTAGTGCGATTGACCAAGCATACCAGCTACATCGATAGCTACATCTTTATTAGTAATTGTATCACAATATTTAATTACTTGGCTATAATCTTTTTTAGCAAAATAAATTTGAGCTACATATACATTACTCAAAGGACCAAATGTTTTATTGTTTTTTACTCTTCCAAAATGTTCTAGAGCTTCATCGTAATTGGCCTGACGATAACATACATATCCATAATAATAATTTACCGCTTCGTAATATTTTGTTTTTGGGTCCTTAATTCTTTTAAATGCTTTTTGTGACTCCTCAAAATTTTCTATTTTAAAATTACAAAAACCTTTAATAAAATAATACTCCAATTGCTGGTTATCATCTAAATATTCATCATCAAAATCAGTCAACGAAGCAGCTGATTTTTTATAATCTTTATTTCTGTAATAATGGCGAGCTAATTGGTATTTGGCTAAAACGGCTTTGTCGTATTGCGGATAATTTTTAATAATAGTTGACAGCAATTTAGGTGCATCATTATTGGCCAATTCCATGGCGCAAGTAGCTGCATAATATTTGGCATTAACTACGTAAACTTCATCCTTGCTTTTATCGGCAAACATGTTGAAGTGTTTTTGAGCCGCAGCATACTTTTCTTTATCAAAAAGCTCTATGGCACGCTGATAAATCCTTGATTCGTCTTCGTAAATAGTCGTTTTTTGAGCCAATGCACTATTTTGTAAAAACAAAATCAATACAAATGCACTCCATTTTAAATATTTTATAAAAGCTAAATTGCTCTGTAGCATAAATTTATAAATTTTTAGATAATTAAATAAACGTCAAATGTAAATTGCTTTTATTATTCAATAATCACATTGATTTGGATAGTGTATAGTTTGCTATGCAAATAATTATTTACAATAAAAAAGCGCTGCTATTTATAACGTAAATAGCAGCGCTTTCATCTTAAAATTTGTAATTGTTTTTACAATTCCAATTTTAGATTTAATTACCAAACAAGCCTTTGAGTTTCTTTTTAGCCTCTTCTTCCAATTTGTTTTTGGCTTTATCAACCTCCGCCTTAGCCTTAGCTTCAGCCTCTTTTTTCAATCTATCGGCTTCGGCTTTAGCCTTAGTTTCTAATTCTTTTTTCTGTTTTTCAATTTCGGCTTTAGCTTGTTCTTCCAATTCCTTTTTCTTCTTATTTAACTCATCTGAAAGTTGATTTTTTAAGCTGCTAGCTTCATTTTTAACAATATCAGCCAAGTTGGTAGTTACGGTAGGTTTAGTGAAAGTACCTCCCAATTTTAAACCAATATTTACCATTTCGTTTAACTTAATATTGGTCCCACTTTTTTGATTTAATTGAGCTAAAACACCATCTAAGGCTGAATTGGCACTTCCTAAATCCTTACGAGGAATGGCTATTGTTCCCAAATAAGCTATTGTTTGATCTAAACCAGTTGAACCACTCAAATTTAAAGTTTGTCCACCTAATTTAACATTAAATGGCTTGGTATTAACCCTACCGCCAACAACCTCATATTTAATAGCAACATTTTTAAATTCAGCTTTTTTCCATTCATCACGTTTAAACACATCGGCTACTTTATTAAATGCTTCAATATTGGTAACCGAAGCATTGTTAAGTTGTAGATCGCCAGCAATGTATGTTTTTTCGTAAATAGGCATCATTTTACTATCTAATTCTGTAGTGAATTTAGATATTGAAGTATTAAAAATACCCGTCATTTTTTCGGCAATTGGAGCTATTTTTTGAACAGTATTGAATGTTTTAAATGCTGTTGGAATATCTAAATTTTTAATTCCAAAGGCCATTTCAACCGTAGGTTTTTTAGGATTTGTAGTTTCATAATAACCATCCATTGTCATACTGCTTCCAAGGATATTTAAAGCAACTTTACTGAAAGTAAGTTTTTGATTAGCCACTTTAACCATTCCGTTAAAATTGGTAATATTATAATTGGTGTAAAGTAATTTCGCTATCGAACTGGTTAAAGTAAAATCAATATTTCCTGGAATTTCAACTACAGCCATTCCACTTGTATCAGCTCCTGAAGACGAAGAAGCCGTTGCTGTATCAGTGCTGTTTGATAAAAACTGATTGGCGTCCATCAAATTACTTTTAAAATTTAAGTTTCCAACCAACGTTCCTTTACCAAAAAAGTATGGGAAAAAGTTGCTTAAATCGCCATTCATCTGCATATCGCTATTACCAATTTTAGCATCAAAGTTTGTAAGCGTAACAGTTTTGGGATTAAAAGCTAAAGTGGCAGTACTTAAATTCATACCTTGAGGCAATTCAGCTGATTTATAATTAATTCCATTAACTGCAATGGTTCCACTAGCATTAAAGTTTTCGTAGTTTTTATTTTCAATATCGCTAATTTTACCTTTTGCAGCAAAATCAGAAGTTAATAAACCCGAAAGTGTAGTTCCAGCTGGCATTGGCACTATTTTTACTACATTATCCAAATTCAGTTTACCTTTTAAATGCGCATCAATAAATGGATCTTTCATTGGATTTTCGGCCAATAATTTAGCATCAAAAGGATCGCCTTGTAATTCGAAGTGCATTTTAGCTAAATTAATTATGGTATGGTCTAAGTTTCCATCAGTATTGGTTACATGGAAATCAATTCCAACATTTTCGACAGGTGCAGGCAATGCCGGATATTTAAACCAACCTTGTTCCACCATTAAGTTAAATGCAAATGCCGGCAATTGTTTATCGTTAAAAGTTCCTTTTGCAAAACCATCAAAAGCCAATTTACCTTTTGATTGAATATCTTTAAATGATGAACTGTAAATAGCAGGAATTAAAGATAAAAAATCTTTGAAATCATTTTTCTTAGCAGCATATTTCAAATCCATATTGATATCATTGCCTGCCATTTGCACAAAACCATCCATTTTAAATATCAATTCGTTCAATCCAAACTCATTGTCTTTAAAAGTATATTTATTTTCTTTTTGGTTAGCTTCTATTTCAGCTTTAAAGGTAGTGTGAACCTTACTTAAATAATTAACATTAGCCATGGCATAAGTCAATTTAGCTATGTCTAAATCGTGTTTCATACTGAAAATATCTTGGTTAAAATCACCGTTTAAGGTATAATTCATTCCATCTATTTCGCTACTCATGTTTCCAACTTTATCATTGTAACTGATGTAAGCATTTTCTATTTCAAGTTTTTTTAGCAATACATCAAATTTGGCTGGTTCGCTAGTTGTTTCAGTTTTTGTAGTATCGGCCGATGGTTTAGCAATATCCCAATTAGCTTTGCCATTACTCAATACAATGGCATGAATACGAGGTTGATTTAAATATACATTTCTGATTTTTAGTTGTCCACCATTTATTACACTCATTAAATCCATTGAAACTTCCAATTTATTGACTGCAAATAAGGTATCAAACTCAAAGTCTTCAATACCAACCACTTCAATATTTTTCATGGTTAAGGTAAAATCAGGAAACGATTTTAAAATGCTAAAACCAATATCATCGCTAAATTTCACTTTGGCATTGATATTTTTATTCACTTCCTCGGTTACTATTCCTACAATTTTACTTTTAAAAACAAAAGGAAGTGCTACTGCAGTTAGTAATAATAACCCAATTACAATTGCAACAATTTTTAATATTTTTTTCATATTGAATATTTTCAACTTTTTACTTGGCGAAAATAGTGCCAATTAATCAATTTTTAAAGTAATATGTTAAATATGTAATTTGTTATAAAATTACTTAAGGATAAAACGAAATCCAGCAAAAATTCTAATGCCTTGCAATGGTGCATAATTATAACTTGGGTCAAAAGTATAACCGTTTGGATTGTTTACATTTATTTGTTTATCAAATGGATCAAATGGACGCATGATAGGATTTTGAGGAACAAAGTTTAATAAGTTTTTTGCCCCTACGTAAATCGAAACATTGTTTTTAAACACCTTGGTTATTTGCAAATTGACCAAAGCAAACCATGGCGACTCTGCAGGACGAAAATCGTTTGGTAAAACAGGCAATAACATTGGACTAGTTAAAGTTCCTGTGAAATCAATAGTAACGTTCTGTTTTTTAAAATGATAATTAGTTCCATAATTAAACGTTAAAGGTGGGGTTTGAATTTGTCCTTTTTTTGTTTCATTACCCAAACTATCTTTATTAACTGTAATAACATCCACCAAAGTAAAGCCTAAATTTGCCTTGAAACCATTGCTAAAATTAGCATCTAAACTAAAGTTAATACCTCTGTTTATAGCATATCCATTTAAATTATTAAATATTATTTGATTAGAATTAGTTAAATAATCTGGAACAATACGGTTGGTAAAATAGGTATAAAACAGGTTTAAGTCTAGGTTAATAAAACCATTTTTAACACTCATGTTTTTAACATAATTAGCCGATACATTCCACGATTGTTCGGGCTTAAGCTCGCTTAAAATTACCACTTGCCTTGCGCCAGTTAAAGCTGCATGTTCCTCACTAAAAAGATTTACTACTCTATAACCGTTGCCTAAACTCAACCTAAAAGAGTTACTAATATTAGGCGAAAATTTATAGTTGAATCTTGGAGAAAAAATATGACCATGAACTGAGTTAATATCGTATCGCAAACCTAAAAGCACTTTATTCTTGATGTTTATTTTGTAATCATCTTGAATAAAAAAACCTGGCAAATAAGTAACACTTGGGCTGTTTGATGAATCAATATTTTGAGTAACAGCGGTATTGTCGTCATAAAAAGTATAGCGAAGTGCTGCTCCAACTAGTAAATTATGTTTTTCTGCAATTAACTTATCGTAAGTAATTTGATTAAAACCTATTACTTGCTTAGCCAAATAAGCTGTTTTACCATAAACCGAATTCTGGTCGTGGATATTAAACGAACTGTTTAAAACTACTTTATCTTTAAAATAAGGCAATTGGTAATTACCCAATAACTCTAATCTTTTGGTGTAAATACTTTCACCATAAACGCTATCGCCACCTCTAAATGCAGTTGTCCATTGGGTTTGTCCGCCCCATCTATCTTCGTAAAAAAGTCGTGCTGCAATATTTGCAATCCTATTTTGCTTGCGTTCAAAATTGGTTTTATTAAAAATAGAAATACGTTTTTGCAAAGTAACATCGGTAAAACCATCGTTGTTATTATCCCAAATTTTATCAAAATAAAAAGCATTGGCGCTCAATAACGACTGAACTTTAGAATTGATTTTCAATTTATAAGCTATATCTAAATTATTTTCTAAATAACTAGTGTTATTGAAATCAATACTTAAACGTGGTGCTTTATTGGCATTTTTAGTAATGATATTGATTAAACCACCTACAGCTTCAGAACCATATAAAGTAGAAGCAGGACCACGTTGTATTTCGACACGTTCAATAATTGAATTAGGAATTCCCATTAAGCCATAAACTGTTGAAAGGGCCGAAACTATTGGCATGCCATCAATCATTACCATGGTATATGGACCTTCCATACCGTTTATATGAATATCGCCCGTATTGCATACATTACAATTTAGTTGTGGCCTAACACTATTTACCATTCCAATAGCTTCAAAAATATTGGGAGTTGGATTTTGTTGAAACAATTTTGGCGAAATAACCTCCACCGAAACAGTACTTTCCTTTTTACTTATTTCCTTTAAAGTTCCAGTAACTACCACATCGTTCAATGTATTTTCGTTTTCAATTACTTCAATTTCTAAATCTTTATTTTTATAGTTTGAAGCAATAATTTTCACCTGTTTTGGATAAAATCCAAGCGCCTTAACAGTTAATAAAAAGGTATCTTTTGATAAATTTTTGAAAATAAATTTTCCATCTTGACTGGTTTGAGCAGCTTGTTTCAGTTCCTTTATACTAACCACAGCAAAAGACACTGGCTTTTTACCACACATTACTTTTCCTTCAAAGTCAATATTTTGCGCATTTGTTTGATAGAAAAAAGTAGTTAGCATAATGCTTAACAAGTAAAAATAGATAGGTCTTTTCATTTTTATTAGGTTGGCAAATATAATTTGTTAGACTTATCTAACAAATTTATTTTATAAATATTAATATTACTTTTGGCAAATGCGAACTTTAGCAGAAGAAAATTATTTAAAAGCCATTTATAATTTGAGCCAGCACGAAAGTGGTGCAACGGCTAGTAAGCTTTCAGAAAAACTGAACGTAAAGCTGCCTACCATAAATAGTATGGTAAATAAATTAGCCGAAAAAGAATTGGTTGAATACCAAAAATACAAAGGATTTATATTAACGGCTAAAGGACAAAAATATGCGCTAGAAGTAATAAGGAAGCACCGATTAACAGAGTTATTCTTGGTAAAAATTATGGGTTTTGGTTGGGAAGAAGTACACGATATAGCCGAAGAAGTGGAACATATAAAAAGTCCTGCGTTTTTTGAAAAAATGGATTTGATATTAAGCAATCCAAAGTTTGACCCACACGGAACTCCAATTCCAGATAAAGAAGGAAAATTGCCTAAAAATACTTTGAAACAACTTTCAAGCATTGAAGTTGGTAAAACCATAACATTTGTGGCCGTAAGCGACTCATCAAGCGACTTTTTAAGTTATTTAAGTAGAGTAGGTTTAACACTTTACTCCACTATACAGATAATTGACAGAGAAGTTTTTGACGGATTATTAAAGATAAAAACCAATAAACAAACAATAACTTTAAGTGGTCAAGTAGCTGATAAAATTTTAGTCGAATAACTTATTTTTTTCTTAAGTCTCTTTCAGGAAGACCTTTTAGTGCGTTTTCAGAATCAGTGGGAATCAGTAAATTATAATAATCAAACTCTGCCTTAGCGTCTTTCTCTAAAAATATTTTGAAATAAGCCTCTTTACTCATGCTATCATAATGAATTAACCCTTTTTCATATTGAAAAGATTGAAAAATATTGAGGTAAATAAAAAAACTAAATATCAAAGCTATTGGGGCAATGAACCATTTACTTCTATTCAATATTGTACTTATAAGTTCAGCCATTGGAATAGCCAATAAAGGGAAAGAATCAATCATTGGGCGCTGACCAAAACTACCTCCATACCACCAACACCACCAACAACTCATTATGTAAATATTTAAAGGTATAAAGGTTATTAATGTTAATCGCCATAATTTCAGTTGTTTAAAACAAAATAATATTCCAACATATGACAGAATAATTAAAGGTGTGTAAATAAAAAGACCTTTTCTAAAACCAAATAAAATTTCAAAAATATGAGGATTATTCCAAAAAAAAGATTCACCTGCATACGAAAAATAAAGGTATGAACCTAACTGCATTTTCCAATAAATCATTTGTGGAACCCAAACAATAATTGCAAAAAATAGTATAATGATAACTTGTAGGAAATGCTTTAAATAAAAGGAGAATCGCATTTTTAATTCTGACCAGTTATTTACACCGTAAAAAATTAAAGCAAGGCCAATTATGATATTAGTTGGCCTAACCAATGCAATTAATCCTAGTACTAAACCTAAAAAAATGGCTGTTATTATTCGAGGCTGTTTAAACCAAGATACTATCAAATTTAAAAATAATGCAAATAAAAAAAATGAATACACATGACTCATTAACAAATCATTGTTAGAAGCATAGTTATAAAAATTTGTTCCAATACCAATAACAACAATCACTATACCTACCACATATTTATTGTAATAATTAGATAACAATTTTTGCAACAACCAAAGTCCTAACATAGCATAAAACAATGTTGAAAGAGTTAGTCCTACTTTATAAGGAAGGCTATAACCATCTGCCGGAGAACCACTGTTATGTAATGCGAAAAAATGAGAAACTAAAAAAAATGGACTGTAAAGAATTGACACCCCCATGGTCATTTTGAAATACCTTTTTCCATTTGGAGCAACTAAATGCCAATAACTATTTGGTGGTAATTTTTTATGTTGATCTAAAAAAGAAAGTGTTATATCATTTTCTATAAAATAAGCTGGTAAATAACTGTAATATTGAATTACATCATTTTGAATAATATCACCTTGATACCTTTTATTATCAATAATATTGAATAAGAAAAAACCTAAACATAAAGCCAATGCCAATGATTTAACATTCAAATTTATTTTATTAAATTTCATCATAATTTTAAAAAGCATATTTTATAATTAGACAATAATACCGTTCATTTTATTGATATATTTTCCAATAATATCGAACTCAATATTTACCTCATCACCTTCTTTAAATTGATGAAAAACAGTATGTTCAAAAGTATATGGGATAATGGTTACACTAAACCAATCTTCTTGCGCATTAACAACAGTTAAACTTACTCCATTTATACAAACAGAACCTTTATTTACTAATAAGTTTTGTTGTTTGGGATTTATTTTAAAATAAAAGTTCCAACTACCATTTTTATCTTCAATTTTGGAGCAAATGGCTGTATCGTCAACATGGCCTTGAACTATATGACCATCAAACCTGCCGTGAGCTGGCATACAACGTTCTAGGTTTACCTTCTCTCCTACTTTTAAATGCTTTAAATTGGTTTTTTGCAGAGTTTCATCTACAGCTGTAACCCTGTAAACCGAATGGTTAATTTCAACCACCGTTAAGCAAACTCCATTATGAGCCACACTTTGATCTACCTTCAACTCGTTGGTAATTGGGCTATGAAAATAAAAATCTATATTGGTGTTAACTACTCGTTTTTCAACTAAAGTAGCCATGGTTTCTATAATTCCAGTAAACATATTATGTATAAAAAGTGTACAAACATAAGCAGTTTATTTTTTGTAATTGTATATTTTTTATTTGCTTGCGCCATCAAATAAAAATTATGCAAAACCCTGTTTTAGTTGAAGTATACCGAGCCAATGTATTAGAAAGTTTTCACCGTGGAGTTATTTGCATGGTAAATGAAAACAATGATGTTATATTAAGTAAAGGTAATGTGGAGCAAGTTTGCTACCCAAGATCCGCTATGAAATTCATTCAAGTTTTACCATTAATAGCTTTAGGGGGAATTGAAAAATTTGGATTTACTTTAGAAGAAATTGCAGTGATGTGTGGCTCGCATAATGCCGAACAAGAGCATATAAATACAGTTGAAAGTATTTTAGCTAAAATTGGTTTAAACCGCAATGATTTATTTTGTGGACCACAATACCCAAGCGCGAAAAACGAAGCCAATGCTTTAATTAAACAAGATAAAAAACCTGAACATATTCATAATAATTGTAGTGGAAAACATGCAGGCATGTTGGCTTTATGCCAATTAATAAATGCCCCAATTACTGATTATATCAATCCAAATCATGCCATTCAGCAATTGATTTTAGAGTATGTAGCAAAAATATATGAATACCCTCGTGCTAAAATGGTTACTGCGTTAGATGGTTGCTCTGCTCCTATTTATTCTATTCCGGTTATCAATCAAGCAATTGGGTTTAAAAATTTGGTAAGTAATAACTATGACGAAAAGTTAGCCAATGCTTGTAAAATAATGATAGAAGCCGTTGGCAAATATCCATTTATGGTAGCGGGTTC
This sequence comes from Bacteroidota bacterium, assembly GCA_027491085.1. Taxonomy (GTDB): domain Bacteria; phylum Bacteroidota; class Bacteroidia; order UKL13-3; family UKL13-3; genus JAAFJM01. Next base: position 6,764 of record JAIXWW010000016.1, on the reverse strand, counting down.
TAAGCGTTATTGCACCGATATGATGCAAATTACAGCACCAAAAATAATTGGAAAAACAGGTGCCGAAGGTGTATTTTGCATGAGTTTACCAGAGCAAAAATTAGGTGTTTGTATAAAAATAGATGATGGAAAAATGTTACCTCAATACAATGTAGCACAAGCATTTGTAGAAGCAACAGGGTTTTTTAATCAAGAAACTTTAAAATCATTGCATCATTATTTACAAGAAACCTTAACCAACTTTAACAAATTTACTGTTGGTGAAATTAAGGCAGTAGATGGTTTATTTGATGGCTTGAAAATAGGTTAAGTATTGTATGAAAGGTATTAGTTTTATGGTTAACGATAAAAATGAAAAGATAGCTTTGGATTGTTGGTGTCGCTTTGCTAAAACACCAACAATAGCGAAAAAATGAATACAACTGAACTACAAAATATAAAACAAAAAGCAATTGATTGGGCAAATCAATTAGAAGTATGTTTGCTGCTTGATAACAATGAAAGCATCAATGCTTTTGGTGTGCATGATGTTGAATTTATAATGGCTGCTGGTGTAAAATATAGCATTACTGGCGATAACCAAAACGACTTTGAAAAACTTAAAGCTTTTAAAGAAACTCATGCCAACGACTATATTTTTGGGTATTTGACTTACGATTTAAAAAATCAAATAGAAAAACTTCAATCCAACCATACTGACGGTATTCTATTCCCAAGTTTGTATTTTTTTGTTCCAGAACATTTGTTAATTATTGACAAAAACCACCAAATTATGTTTAAAAGCAGTCAGTTTAATAGTTTTGAAGAATGGTTGCAAACAAGTAACAATAGAAAAAATATAGAAACAAGTAATCAAAAAATTTGTACTTTAAAACAACGAATTAGTAAGGAAAACTATTTAGCAAACATTGAAAAAATTAAGAACCATATTTTAGAGGGCGATGTGTATGAGTTAAATTATTGCATGGAGTTTTTTGATGACAACGCCAATATAAACCCAACCGAAATTTACCAAAAACTAAAGGCTAAATCGCCAGTTCCTTTTGGTGCTTATTTAAAGTATTTTGACCAATACCTTATTTGCGCTAGCCCTGAAAGATTTATATGCAAAAAAGATAATCAACTCATTTCTCAACCCATAAAAGGAACTGTAAAACGCAATTTATTGGATAAAGAAAAAGACAATGAATTGAAAGCATTGTTGTTAAACTCAGAGAAAGAACGTGCTGAAAATTTGATGATTGTAGATTTGGTAAGAAATGATTTAGCCCATTCATCAAAAACTGGAAGTGTAAAAGTAGATGAGCTTTTCGGCATTTACTCGTTTCAGCAAGTTCATCAAATGATTTCAACTGTTTCGAGCACCATTAAAGATGATGTTAACCCAATTGATGCCATAAAAAATGCGTTTCCTATGGGAAGCATGACAGGTGCACCCAAAGTAATGGCTATGGAATTAATTGAGCAATATGAGCAAACCAAACGTGGCTTATACAGTGGTGCTGTTGGGTATTTTACGCCTGAAGGTAACTTTGATTTTAATGTAGTTATCCGCTCTATCCAATACAATAAAGCTAATCATTACTTAAACATCATGGTGGGTGGTGCCATTACTTTTGATAGCATTGCAGAGCAAGAATATGAAGAATGTTTGTTAAAAGCCCAAGCTACTATGCAATCGTTGCAATAAATGTTAATTATTGTTTCTGTTAATTTTCTATAATTGCATAGAATGAAACGAATAATTTTTCCAATAATAATTGCTTTACTTTTTACTGTTAGTGCGCATGCACAAAAATTATTTCCTATTTTACTAAAAGAAAAATGGGGCTACATGAACCAAGAAGGTAAAGTGGTAATTACACCCAAATACGACATTGCCATGGAATTTAACGAAGGCCATGCAGTAGTGGCTTTAGGCAATATGCCATGTTTAATTAACATCAACGAAAAGCGTGTAATTGACACAGGTTTGTATGAGTTTATATCAACTTATAATGAAGGTAGTTGTGCTGTGCGCAATTTTAAAAAACGCTGGAGTTATGTGAATGGTGCAGGAAAAACCATTTTAAAATTAGATTCATTTATATACGAAGCCAACTCTTTTCACAATGGTTTAGCGCGCGTTAGTCGCCAGGTTGACGATATTACACAAAAATTTGGCTATGATATTTCAACATTATCATATCGTTTTGCTTATCTAAAACCTGATGGAACTTATGGAAGTCAATTTATATACCGCGATGCAGAAGATTTTGATAATGGAATAGCTCGTGTTAAGGAAAATATCATGACCTATTTGATTAACAATAAGTTTGAAAAAAAATGTAATGAACTTACTGAAATTGGTAAGTTTAATGAAGGCTTAGCTGTAATTATTGATAATGGAAAATTTGGCTATGTAAATACCAATGGAGAAATTGTAATTCCCGCTCAATTTGATTATGCCAGTATGTTTTACAATGGTTTTGCAGAAGTAGAAATAACAGGTAAATCGTGTTTTATTAATACAAAAGGAGAAAAACAATTTGAACCAAAATTTGAAGAAATCAGACCTTATGGTGAAGGTTTTGCCGGATTTAAACAATCAGGTAAATATGGTTTTATAAACTCTAAAGGAGAGGTAATGATGCAAGCCTATTACGATGATGTAGCCTATTTTGTAAATGGTTTATGCCCGGTAAGAAAAGGACAAAATTGGGGAGCCATCAATAGAGAAGGTAAATTAGTATTGAAATTAGAATATGATTATGTTGGCCCATTTGAAGATGGTGTAGCTGAAATTACATATAGAGGTGTTTCGCTATATGCCAATACTAGGGGGAATTTACTTCCGATTTGGGAATAGTGTTTTGTTAGTTTGTTTAATTGGTTAACTGTTGAATTGGTTAACAGAGTTAATTGGGTTAACTCAGTTAATTGATTAATTGCTTATTACTTTTTCCGTTGGCTAATCCTGAAAGTTTTCGGGAAAACGGCAATTGATCTTTTGCTTGTTGCTCATTGTCTATTCCCGCGCAGTCATGCCGCAGGCATCTTCCTGAATTAACTATTACCTTTTCATTAGCTATTTAGCAATTTTTGATTGATATATTTGCTTGGGGTTGGTGTTTCAACAAACATTAAATTTACCAATACAAGCTACTCAAAAGCTAAACATTGAGCAATAAGAAAAATCCCAACCTACCTTCCATATCATTTGATTGATGTAATTATTTTAAAGTATTGTGTAAGTTTATAATTACCCAAACAATTCACATTTGAACCGTGGTAGCAATACTGTTATCACATAAAAAAATTCAAAATGAAAAATAATCAAGAATTGCAATCGGATGTTCAAAATGCCATTAAATGGGAACCATTATTACATGCAGCCGAAATTGGTGTTACAGCTAAAGATGGTGTAGTATCGCTTACAGGTGTGGTTGATAGCTATGCTAAAAAAATGGAGGCTGAAAATGCCGCTAAAAAAGTTATTGGTGTAAAAGCATTGGTAGAAAAAATTGAAATTAAGTTTCCACATACTTTTACCAAAACCAGTTTAGAAATAGCCAATGAAGTGATTGCTGCTTTAAATTCAAATTGGTCGGTTCCGAAAGATAAAGTAACTGTAAAAGTTGAAGAGGGTTGGGTAACTTTAGATGGTGAATTACCTTGGAATTACCAAAAAGAAGCTGCTAAAAGTGCCATTAATTACTTAACGGGTGTAAAAGGTGTAACTAATAATATCAAAATAAAATCGGAAAGTAAAGATGCTATTGAACAAGAAGATGTAGAAGAAGCAATTGGCCGCAGTTGGTCGGTTGATGATAGCGATATCAATGTTTCTGTATCAGGAACTACTGTAACCTTAACCGGAATGGTAAACTCTTGGTATCAAAAAGAAGAAGCTGGCCGCATTGCTTGGAATACTCCTGGCATTTGGCATGTAAACAATGAATTAGAGGTAGATTACTACTACGCATTTGTTGATTAATAATAAAAATTAAACGATGTATTGAAATAATGCATCGTTTTTTTTATGTAACAATGGGCCTCATTTTACGCAAATAAAAAGTTACTTTTGCCACTCATGAGTAATTATTTAAGAAGCGATTTAAACGATACCATTTGTGCATTGGCAACTCCCGAAGGTATTGGTGCTATTGGTGTTATCAGAATAAGTGGCAGCAATGCCATAGAGTTAGTTAACAATGTTTTTAAAGGTAAAAACTTAACGCAACAAGCATCGCATACAGCTCATTTTGGTAGAATTATAGAAAGCAGTAATCCAGAAAACATCAAAGTAATTGATGAGGTTTTGGCTACTATTTTTGTAGCACCAAAATCGTACACAGGCGAAAATACGGTAGAAATCAGCTGCCATGGTTCAGCTTATATTCAACAACAAATACTGCAAACGCTTATAAAACAAGGTGCTCGTTCGGCCAAACCTGGCGAATTTACCATGCGTGCATTTTTAAATAAAAAACTCGATTTAACGCAAGCCGAAGCTGTAGCCGATTTAATAGCAAGTAACAGTGAAGCCAGCCATCAAACGGCCATGACCCAAATGCGTGGTGGATTTTCGAGCCAAATTTTAGATTTAAGAGAACGTTTGGTAAATTTTGCTTCATTAATTGAGCTAGAATTAGATTTTGGCGAAGAAGATGTGGAGTTTGCTAGCAGGCCGCAGTTAAAAGATTTGGTACAAAATATTTTAAACTTGGTGCAATCGTTGTTGCAATCGTTTAAGTATGGCAATGCTATTAAAAATGGCATTCCAACGGTTATAGTTGGTAAACCAAATGCTGGAAAATCTACCTTGCTAAATGCTTTAATTAACGATGAACGAGCCATCGTAAGTTCCATTGCAGGCACCACCCGCGATACCATTGAAGAAACTTTTATTATTGATGGTATTTTATTTAGATTAATTGATACTGCAGGTATCAGAAAAAACACCAACGATGCCATTGAAACCATTGGTATAGAACGCACTTTTGAAAGTATTAACAAAGCTAGCATTGTCATTTATTTATTTGATGCCAGCACCACCACTAGCGCTGAGTTAGCAACAGAATTAAACGCTTTGGTAAAAAACCAAGCAGTAATTATTCCGGTAGCTAATAAAATAGATTTACTAAACGAAGCCAATAAAACTCAAATTATAGATTCGTTTAACAATATAAATAGCCTTTACAAACCACTTTATGTAAGCACCTTACAAAAGGAAAATTTAGCGCAATTAAACCAAAAATTGATTGATATAGTGAGAGGTGATGAAGTAAAAAACGATGTAATCATAACCAATATGCGCCATTACGAAGCTTTGTTAAATACATCAAACGCATTGCAAGATGTTTTAACGGGAATGGATTTGCAACAAACTGGCGATTTATTAGCGTTTGATATCAGGAAAGCAATTTTCCATTTAGGTGAAATAGTTGGTGATATAACTACTGACGATTTATTAGAAAATATTTTTAGTAAATTCTGTATCGGAAAGTAATTTGGTTATTGATAACACTGTTAAACTATTTATCTATTCAGGTAAATAGTTCCTTTGAAAATAGTAGAACCAATACCCAAATCAAGTAAATAAAAATAGGTGCCAACTGGAAGTTCTTCACCACCAACGGTTATGCCGTATTGAGAGTGTCCGTTCCAATTATTGGTATAAGGACTTTCTTCAAAAACTTTTTGTCCCCAACGGTTAAAAATTTCTATTTTATTATTTGGATAATTTTCAATTCCCCTAACTATAAAAAAATCATTGATGCCATCGCTATTAGGCGAAAAACCTTCTGGAATAAATAAATCATCAGGATTTGGAACAATTGCAACAACACTGGGTTGATGAAATCCTTGTGTAAAGTAATAATCCGAACTCGCAAAGGTTTCTATCATTACCTCCCCTATGGTCCATTCCATAGAGCCATAGGGCGAAGTAGCAAATGTTCCAGCCGAACCAATTATTTCTCGTGCAAATGATTGTGCTTTTAATTGTTGGTTTATAAAAGAAAACAATAGAAAGCTAAGAAAGAAAAAAGTTTTTTTCATTTTGATTTTTTTACGTTTATCTAATTTTTAATAAAAATCAAGTTAATTAATCTTTTTGATTGTTATACTCTGAGTGTTGGCGTGTGTATTTGCTCCATTTGCTGGAGTAATGGTGAGTGCGGGTGTATTTCCTATTGGATTAATTACTGCCAATATAGAATTAATAGAAGTAGTCGTGATAAAAAAATTACCCATAATTGGGTGTCCACCAGCAGTGGGATTCATATTTACCGCAACTGTTTCGGGTAAATCAACATTATTCAATTCGAGTTGTAATTGACCCGGCTCAGTAGTATTTACATGAAAAATAATTTCATAAGTTCCAATGCTTGGCAATGTAAAACTAGTGTTATCTAAACGAGTAATTCCTATAGCTGGGCCATTACGTGGAAAGTTAACTCTGCCAGTTCCAACACTTGTTTTAACGGCCACTGTTGCAGCATAATCAGTTCCAATACTGTTTCCAGTTCCAGCAGTTAGGCCGTAGAACATGGCAAATTGTAAGATTGTTCCGGTAGCTCCAATTATTCCTTGAGCACCTGTTGCTCCTGAATCACCTTTTATTCCTTGTGTTCCGATTTCTCCAGTTAAGCCTGTTAAGCCAATGGAACCTTGAGGACCAATTGCACCTGAATCACCTTTTATTCCTTGAATTCCATTTGCGCCTGTTAAACCTGGAAGACCAATGAAACCTTGCGAACCAGTTGAACCTGAATCACCTT
>JAIXWW010000021.1 GCA_027491085.1 Bacteroidota bacterium | reverse complement strand
TTTTACGCCTTGAATTCCTGTTGCTCCAGTTAAACCAGTTAAGCCGATGGAACCTTGAGGACCAATTGCACCTGAATCACCTTTTACGCCTTGAATTCCTGTTGCTCCAGTTAAACCTGTCAGTCCAATGGAACCTTGAATACCAATTGCACCTGAATCACCTTTTACGCCTTGAATTCCTGTTGCTCCAGTTAAACCTGTTAAGCCAATGGAACCTTGCGGACCAATTGAACCTGAATCTCCTTTTATACCTGGTGTTCCTGTTGCTCCAGTTAAACCTGTTAAGCCAATTGAACCTTGCGGACCAATTGCTCCTGAATCACCTTTTATACCTTGTGTTCCGATTGCTCCAGTTAAACCTGTTTGTCCAATGGAACCTTGCAGGCCAATTGCACCTGAATCTCCTTTTATACCTCGTGTTCCTGTTGCTCCAGTTAAACCAGTTAAGCCGATGGAACCTTGAGGACCAATTGCTCCTGAATCACCTTTTATTCCTTGTGTTCCTATTGCTCCAGTTAAACCTGTTAAGCCAATGGAACCTTGCCTACCTATTGCGCCTGAATCACCTTTTACACCTTGAATTCCTATTGCTCCAGTTAAACCTGTTAATCCTATGGAACCTTGCGGACCAGTTGCACCTGTAGGTCCAACAATTCCATTGCCACAATTAAGTGCATAAGGTACACTTAATAATTGCGATGCTCCCATTGCTATAAATCCACTGCCAAAATTGGCTTGTATTTCCATCCAATTTGTTCCAACAGCCCAAGAGATAGCTGAAAAAGTTCCGCTTTCTACAGTTCCATTTCCAATTTCAAGATTTATTAAACCAAACTGATTAGTGGTTATATTGTGTGATTCTTGATATAATATTGGACCACTAATAGCGTTTGCATGAATAATTGCCATTATCCGAATTGTAGCATTTGCCATTGGGATTCCATTGTTGGATCTAACTATAGATTGGTATTTGAAAGCTTGTGGCGGTACTTGTGAAATTGCAAAATGACAGCAAATAATAAAAAGGATTGCTGTAAGAATATTTTTTTTCATTGTGATAGCATTTATTTCCTTAAGAGTAGGATGAAAACGGAAAAAGTTTTCTTGTCACAAAGGTGATTTAGTATTTCAAGTAATGTTTACACTTCACATAACAAGTGTTGTAAAAATCACATAAAAAAATTATGTTCTTTATGGCCATAACAGGAAAATAAATTCTCATAAAAATGTTCAATCATTTAAAAGTAAAAAACATCATCCTACGAAAAAAATATTTAAGCGAGTTACTAAAAAACATTTATCGAAGTGGTTTTATGACGTTAATAAATAGAAAATTATATTAAATAACAATACCAAAAAGTTGTGAAAATCAGAAGAAAATAACTGACAAATTAATGGCAATGGAAGATATTCCTTCTTTAATTAATTGAAGCTGAAAAGTTATAAAGTTAATTCTTATTATTAAGATTAAACGATTCAGAATTTGATACAATTTCTCTAATTACCGTATCTAATTCATTCGCTGAATTGACAAAATGTTTCATAAGTTCCAAATAATCTTCATTGGTGGATTGATATTCGTTTAAATGGTCTACAAAACCTAATAGCCTAGCTAGTGGCGCACGAACAATATGTGATTGAGTCCAAGCAATATTTTGTAATTTTTTGTTTTGATCCTCAATTGCTCTAATGTATTTTAGTTTTTCTGTTATATCAACTGCCGCAATCAATCTAAATTCTTTATTATTGATTACAATGGTATTTCTATAAATTTCAACATCAATTATTTCACCCGATTTTTTGATATGTCGTTGAATACCCCTATAATTATTCTCTTTAACATCTTCTGAATTAATAGATTTTGTTACTTCTTCCAAATCTTCGGCAGGCAATAATTGGAAAATTTTCATATCAAATAATTCTTTCTCTGAATATCCATAATGGTTAAATGCCGCTAAATTTGCTTGAATGATATTATAATTTTCAGGATCATAAACACACATAGGCTGGGGGCTATGTAAAAATAAATTGCTATATCTTTTTTCCGACTCTTCAAGCTTAAGAATGGTTTTTTTCTTTTCAGTAATATCGGTAAAATAAACTGAGAGCCCATTAGCCGAAGGATAGGCACTTACCTCAAACCATCCTTTCAATACTTCGGAGTATGCTTCAAAATGTTGGGTTTCATTTTCAATGATTGCTTTATGATAATTTTTAAAAAATATTGAATTGCTTGCATCCTTGAAAACCTCCCAAATATTCTTGCCTAAAATTTCGTCCCTATTCTTGCCTAAAAGTTTTTCTGCTTTATTATTCCAATAAATAACTACACCTTCTTTATCAATTGAAAAGAAAGCATCGTATATACTTTCGAGGATTACATTACGTTCAATAAATGAAGCTTTCAAAGCATGCTCTGCTTGTTTTTTTTCAGTAATATCTCTCGCAGTTTTTGACGCACCAATTATTCTTCCATTCACATCGTAAATAGGTGAAACAGTTAGTGAAATATCAATTTCAACCCCGTCTTTTCGTTTTCGTTTGGTTTCGTGATGTTCTATATATTCACCTTGTTTAATTTTTTGTAAAATAAGGGTTTCCTCATCTTTTATCCTTTCAGGCAAAATAATAGAAATATGTTTACCTATTACCTCTTTTTTGTAATAACCCAAAATACGTTGTGCCCCAGGATTCCATTGTGTAATTATACCATCCAAGTTTTCACTTATTATCGCATCATCTGACGAGTTTACAATAGCAGCAAATAAAGATTCTTGTTCAATTGCTTCTATTTTTTTTTAACTCTAACCTTCGTTTTTCTGTAATATCACTAGTTGTTACAAATATGCCAATTAATTGACCTGCTTCATTGATTGCTGGTTTATATGTTATTGAAAAAATTTTATCATTTATAAATATTTCATCTTCAACTTTGTCACCGTTTAATACTTTAGAGTAAACCGCTTTTAACTCTTCTAGCCTATCAGGTTGCGCATAATTTAATATAGATTCTCCTTTTTTAATTTCTAAACCAAATAAATTTAGGTAATTTCTTTCAAATTGCTTATTAAACGAAACAATAACAAGTTCTTTGTTTATTAAGATAAACGATTCTTCTGTGTTATCAATCAAAAGTTTCATTTCCTCATCAGCAATTTTTTGATCAGTTACATCTCTAAAGTTATCTACAATTCCATTTATATCTGAATCGTGTAAAAGGTTAGTAATAGTAGCCTCCAACCAACGATAAGAACCGTCCTTGTGCTTTGTTCTTAGCGGTTTTCCATAAATAGGTTTACCTGGGTTTGACAAACATAACTCCATGACCAAAGTAGCATCAGCCACATCATCAGGATGCAAAAGTTCGTACATATTTAAATTTACAGATTCATTTTCTTCATACCCCAAAACTTGCTTAATAGAAGGAGAAACATAAGAAGCAGTTCCATCTAAATTCAGAATAACAATACCATCAGAACCATTTTCTACCAAGGTTCTATAATACTTTTCTTGCTTAAGCAATAATGAATTAGCCTTTAATAATTCAGTTGCATCACGAGCTACACAAAAAACTAACTTTTCTTTTTCATCCCATTGGGCCGACCAATAAAGCGGGATAACAGAACCATTTTTACAATAAACGAATTTTCAAAATTAGTTACTTTAGCTCCATTTATAATAGCTTTGGAAGCCTCTTCCGTTTTCTTTAAATCTTCTTTACTTACAAAATCCGAAAAGTTCTTTCCAATAAATTCTTCTGGCTTAAAACCTAATATTTTTTCTACCGAAGCATTTACGTTCACAAAATCATCATTATCATTAAAAGTACAAATAATATCTAGCGATGAGTTCACTATTTTATTTAACTCGGCCTTTGTATTTTCTAATGCAATAAGATTTTCTGTTTCGGCTGTTATGTCTTTTAAATAGCATGCCACTCCAAATATATCGCCACTAGCACTATACATGGGGGTAATGGTAATGGTGGAATAGTCTGTTTTAAAAGTATTTTGATTGATACCTTGCTCTTTAACAGTAAACGTTTCTCCATTAAAAGATCTTTGGTAATACGTTTTCCATTTATTGTATTCGAAATCACCAAGACCATTGTTTAATACACTATCACCAACTTTAACTTGAGTTCCAAAATAAGTTAACATTAACTTCAGCCAAGCGTTATTAGCAGCTATTAGGCAATAGTTTTTATCTATTGACCAAATTAAATCTGTAGAACTATTAATAAGTGTCTCTTGATTAGTTTGTATTTTAATTAACTCCTCTTGTTGTATTTTTATATCGGTTATATCTTGAAAAACCCCAAATAATTTATCAGGATTACCAAATTGGTCATTTGTTAAATTTGCTCTTGAAATAATGTATTTAATTTCGCCCGACTCAAGTTGAAGGCGTTTTTCAATATTATAGTCAACACCAGTTTTAAGCGTATTTTCTAAAACTTCGATAGCTTTTTGTCTATCATCAGGATGGATAATATTGAACCCTTTTTCAAAATTCACTTCAAAGCTTTGAGGTTCATAACCACACATTTTGTAAACACCATCACTCCACAATATTTTTTGAGACTTTAAATCATATTCCCAAGTACCAAACTTTGAAACATCTTCTGCTTTTTCTAATAATTGCTTGCCTTTATCAGCTTCTACTATCGATTGTTTAATTTCATTTTTGGTATTTTCAATTGGAGTTAAATCTACAATGGAGTTGATTATATGCGTTAAATTACCGGTATCATCTAGTACTGGAGTATTATCAATTTTCCAGTAATATGTTTCTATTTTATGAGTGGTTGAGTTAATTATCAAATACTTTTGAATAAAGTTATCAGGCTTTAATGACAAAACAACTTTATCTAGTGAGGTTGATAATTGTAAAACAAACTCTGGGTTTAATTCATCATCTAAAAATACTTCTAAAAAGCCTTTTTCATTAAAATCAATTTCATTCTTGTTTACAAATTTCAAATATGAATTATTAACCTCAACTACAGTAAATATAGGTTTAGTAGCATCTAACACCACAAGGGGTTGATTGAGAAAATTTACGATTCTAAACATATAAAATAAACTTATTTGTAAAATTCAAACTGATAGTTAAAAAAGTAAATTTTTGTTCCCTAAAAATTTAAGTTTTACTGTATAATACAAATATATATTAAAATAAATGAAGTAAGTTTTAAATTTTATATTTATTTTTTGTAAGGCAATTTATATTAAAAATAACAAACAAAACAAAAGCATAATACAATAAAAATCAATTAATTAAATATTTAAATATTAAATGTAGGAATAAAAATTTTTGTTAAAGTCCGGATTCAAAATCAATTTATAATATACAAAATGTTAATTTTTAAATAAATATCTTTCATGAGTAAAATTAATAACTAAATTTGTACTCTTATTTACAAAACCTTAATACATCATTTTTATGAGAGACGCTGGAGTTTATACGCAACTTTGGAAAAAATATTTACCCGTTATTAGACTTTTATTAAAAAAAACAGTTGATAGCGATCAAAAACTTCAAATTTATAAACACGAGTTTGTATCTACTGGAGCAAAAAACAAATTAGGTTATATTTTTAACTTAGAAATCGTAAACGGAAAAGCCATTAACAAATCAAACACTTTAGCTTCTTCATTTGATTTATTAAATGTTTTAAATGATAATGAGTTAACGTCAGAGTGGTTAAAAGGAAAAAACGTTAAAATTAGCGTAAATAAGGCATGTGAATTATCTCTACAGTTAATAAATAAGCCCGAAGAAGTTCAACAATTAGAAGTTGCAAATGCTTAATAAAATAAAAAAAGGTGGAGTAAAAAATACTCCACCTTTTTTTATGCCCTTACCTTAATCTAATTTTTCGCCCACGTTTAATTTTAGACTTTTTAGTCAGCTTATTCAATCGGGCAAGACGCTTAACAGAGATTCCATATTCTCTTGCTATTTTATAAAGTGTATCGCCTTTACGTGCCTTAATATATTTCGGTGTCTTAAGTTTTAATTTAGCTGCTTTAACCTCGTAAAGATGCTTGAAACAACTTTTATCAATTTGTAATGAATCCGACAATAGTGATCCAGTTGGAAAATGCACTAGTTTATTCGGGTTTATTTTTTCGCCCTTGAACCTTACCTCAAAATGCAAATGAGGCCCAGTAGACCTTCCAGTACTACCTGCCAAACCAATTATATCACCTGCATTAACATATTGACCCGGAAAAGATAAGAGTTGAGAAAAATGAGCGTAAAGGGTTTCTAAGCCATTGTCATGCCTAATCAAAACCATATAACCATAATCAGCACTTCGTTTTGCAATTCTAACAACCCCAGCAAACGCAGCATAAACAGGGTCTCCAACATCCATTCTTACATCTACTCCAAAATGAAACTTAGCTCTCCTACCCCAACGCCTAAAACCAAAAGTTGAACTTAAATCTCCAATTGCAGGAGGATGGAACCCACAACCATCAGTTATTAATGGAAGAATTATGGTATCATCCATTAATTTTAAATCACGTTTATATGGATTGATAACAACAGTATCCCAAAAATTATAATACTGATTTGCGGGTGCTTGACTTGTATCAAAACTAAAATTTCGGGGCCTTAAAAAATCCCAATAAGGACCGTTATTATCAACTATTACACTATCAAATTCAACAGCTTCTTCATCTTCCTCATCCTCTTCTTCAGTATCAACCAATTCTGTACTGTCTGGCTGTGATGACCCAATTTGCGCATAAACATTTTGAGAAATTAAAAGACCAAAACAAAATACAAAAACCAAAAAAATTCTTTTTATCATTAATATATAGTAAACACTGAATAATTATAATTAATAAGTGTAGGTAAAACAATTTAATAAGTTTATTAATTTCAAAAAAATTAATAGGCTTCAAAAATAAACTATTTCAAGTAAGAATTGATACTATGGTATAAGTTGTGAGTATAAATTTCTATTCATTTATTACACCCTTACCTTCTCTAACCAATACAATTTCATCATTGGTACAATCAATAATTGTAGATGGAATGTTTCCGCCATTTCCCCCATCAACTACTACATCCACTAAATTTCCAAACTTATCGTTAATTTCTTCGGGATCAGTCATGTATTCAATAATCTCATCATCATGATGAATAGATGTAACCACAAGTGGTGTTCCTATTTCCTCCACCAAGGTTTGAGCAATAATATTGTTGGGAACTCGAATACCAATTGTTTTTTTATTGCCTTCAAAATATTTAGTAACATTACCTGTTGCTTTCAAAATAAAGGTAAATGCACCTGGCAAATTATTTTTCATTAACCTAAATACTGATTTATCTAAAGCAGTAGTATAATCGCTAAGATGACTAAGGCTTGAACATAATAAAGAAAAATTTACTTTATCTGGTCTTTTACCTACTATTTTGCACATACGTTCAATAGCTTTTTTACTATCAAGTTTACAAGCAATGGCATAAATTGTATCAGTTGGAATTATTATCACACCATGATTATTTAGTATATCTACTACTTTTTTATAATCGCGTGGATTAGGATTTTTTGAATGTAAAACTATAATCATAATTATAAATTTTTAACAAAAGTAGTCATTTATAAAATAAAAAAGCCTCATCAAATAACTTGATAAGGCTTTTCAGTAATAAGTAAAAATTACTATTTCTTTTTGGCTGCTGCTTTTTTAGGAGCTGCTTTTTTTACCGCTGCTTTCTTTGGAGCTGCTGCTTTTTTAGGAGCTGCTTTTTTTACTGCTGCCTTCTTTGGAGCTGCTGCTTTTTTAGGAGCCGCTTTTTTTGCTGCTGCTTTTTTAGGAGCTGCTACCTTTTTTGGAGCTGCTTTTTTAGGAGCTGCTGCTTTCTTTGGAGCTGCTTTTTTTGCTGCTACTTTTTTAGGAGCTGCTGCCTTTTTAGGAGCTGCTTTTTTTGCTGCTGCCTTTTTAGGAGCCGCCTTAGTTGTTTTTTTAGCTGTTGCCATAATTTGGTTAATTATTTAATTTGATTACGAAAACAAAGTTATGATGTATGATATAAAAGTCAAGTGTTTACATATTCATTTGAAAAATAAATATACTTTATATAAAATATTTACTGTTAACAAAATATACATGATGACTGAAGAAGCCTTTATTTATTGGCATTATGAACAATCATGTTGTTATAAAACTATGTTATTAACTCGTAAAAAATTTATAAACTTATTATAAACAAAAAGTTACATGACATGATGAGTAAGCATAAAATTTTTAACAAATAATAAAACACAATCTTTGCTAGCGCCTTATTTTACTATACTCTCAACGATTTATATAAAACAGATTTATAGTTATTCATTGATGATAAAACATTTTACTTAAACTTTTGATGTTTAAAAATTAACATAAATATTAGCATAAAATAGTAGTATAAATTATACATAAATATTAATCAAGTAGCAAATATTTTTTTTAATTTATAGAATCATTATAAAAAAATATTTAGTAATGTTGTTGAGAATAAAATAAAATAAATATGAAGGCAGAAATTATAACGATTGGTGATGAATTATTAATAGGTCAAGTAATAGATACAAATAGTGCATGGATTGGCCAACACTTGAATTCATTAGGCATTAGCCTATATCAACGTACTGCATGTGGTGATAACAAAGAACAAATATTAGCATGCTTAAATGATGCTTCACTTCGCAGTGATATAATAATTTTAACAGGTGGTTTAGGTCCTACCAAAGATGATATTACAAAGAAAACTTTATGTGATTATTTTAATACATCATTAGTTACGGATGAGAAAGTACTTGAATGGGTTACACGAATTTTTAGACAAAGAAAAATGCCTATGTTGGATATTAATTTACAACAAGCACAAGTACCATCAAATTGTAAAACATTATGGAATAGAAGTGGAACCGCACCAGGCATGTGGTTTGATATCAATAATAAAATTTTTATATCTCTACCAGGTGTACCATTTGAAATGAAAGTTATTTTTGAAGAAGAAGTAACGCCTTTATTAAAACAAAAATTTGAACTACCATTTATATACCATAGAACATTACAAACTTGTTCAATTGGTGAAAGTTTTTTAGCAGAAAAAATTAAGGATATTGAGAACGAATTACCAAGCCATATAAAATTAGCATACTTGCCATCAGTTGGTGCTGTAAGACTTAGACTAAGTGCCTATGGTAATAACGAAGAAAATTTAATTACTGAAGTTAATGTAATTTGTAATAAAATGTATGAGCATATTGGTGAATATATTTTTGGTGAAAACAATGATTCTTTAAGTGAAGTAGTTGGAAATTTATTAAAGCAAAAAAACAAAACATTAGCTACTGCTGAAAGTTGTACAGGAGGTTTTATTGCCCATCAAATAACTTCTATACCTGGTAGCTCTAAATATTTTATTGGAAGTATAATTAGCTATGATAATAAAATAAAACAACAAGAGCTAAATGTAACCAATGACACTTTATTAAATAATGGTGCAGTTAGTGAAGAGTGTGTCAAACAAATGTCTACTGCAATTCTAAATAAATTTGGTGTTGATTATGCAATTGCAACAAGCGGAATTGCAGGGCCTGATGGAGGCACAGATGAAAAACCTGTTGGGACTGTATGGATTGCAATTGCAAGTAAAAATGAAGTAGTAACAAAAAAATTTAACATGGGTGATAACCGTGAAAGAACTATTTTAAGAACTAGTTTGATGGCCTTGGACATGCTTAGAAAAATGATTTTATAATTCTATATTTTAGTTTATATATTATAGCTGATTTATAAATCCAACATCTGTTCATTACTTATAATTTGAGTTACTGTTTTGTTGTTTGTAATTGCAAGCCAATACATCACTTTAGCTACTTGTTTACTTTCAATTGCTGCAAATTTTTTCATACTTCCAAACATCAGTTTTGAAATTGGTTTCATAATAATTTGCATGATTTTTTCTCCTAACCTAAATTCATTTCTATTGCCTAATAACAAGGAAGGACGAAAGATATAAAAGGAGTTGAAACCAACCTTACTAATGGCTTCTTCCAATTCACCTTTCACTTGATTATAAAAAATTTTAGATTTTGAATTAGCTCCTAAGGCCGATACTAAAAAAAAGTTTTTCGATTCATTTTTATATGTTTCGTTTGCTAAATTTAAACAGTAATCATAATCAACTTTTTTAAAGACTTCTTGTGAACCAGCTTTTCTAATGGTGGTTCCTAAACAACAAAATACATCATCGGCTTTTAAATTAGCTGCTATTAATGGTAGGTTATCAAAGTCAACAATAACTTGAATCAATTTTGGTGAATGAAAAGGAATTTCCTTTCTAACCAAAGCAATTATTTTATCGTATGCCTCACTTTCTATTAAATTGAATAATAACTGCTTTCCAATTAATCCTGTTGCGCCTGCAATAATTGCCGTTTTCATTTTTTTATTTCCGTTTAAAATTATTTACAAATAAATGTGAAAATATTTAGGAAACACTTTTCTATTTATGAATGTATAAATTTATAATTGCATCAATTAATAAAATAAAACTATGGCAAACAATCATGAAATTGACTACCGTTTATTTGGTAGCGAAATGCAATGTGTAGAAATTGAATTAGACCCCAACGAAACTGTTATGGCAGAGCCTGGCAGCTTCATGATGATGAATGATGGTGTTCAAATGCAAACTATTTTTGGAGATGGAAGTCAAGATAACGGAGGAATGTTAGGCAAATTATTTAGTGCTGGTAAACGACTACTTACTGGTGAAAGTTTATTTATGACTGCTTATACCAATATGGGTCAAGGAAAAAAGCAAGTAACTTTTGCAGCGCCTTATCCAGGTAAAATTATTCCTTTAGATCTTATGCGTTTAGGTGGTAGAATAATTTGTCAGAAAGATTCATTTTTATGCGCAGCAAAAGGTGTGGCAGTTGGTATTGAATTTCAAAAAAAATTAGGAACAGGTTTATTTGGTGGTGAAGGTTTTATCATGCAAAAACTAGAGGGAGATGGAATGTGTTTTGTTCATGCTGGTGGACATGTGGAAGAACGAGAATTATTCCCTGGTGAAATGCTGAAAATAGATACCGGATGTATTGTTGCGTTTACAAAAGATGTTGACTATGATATTCAATTTGTAGGTGGAATAAAAAATACTCTTTTTGGAGGAGAAGGGGTATTTTACGCAACCTTGCGTGGGCCAGGTAAAGTATGGATTCAAACATTACCAATAAGTCGTTTAGCTGGAAGAATCCTACAATATGGAACTCGTGGTGGTAAAGAACAAGGTAGTATATTAGGTGGACTAGGAAACCTACTTGACGGTGATGGATTTTAATTAATACTTTAACCCAAATAGAATTGTTTAGTCAATTCTATTTGGGTTAAATAAAATAAGTTAAATTATTAAAAACTGATTACTTTTGCCTCGTGAATAGCATTATTAAATGTTTCAGAGTACTAATTGCAATAATTATATTTGGGTTTGCTTCAAACTCTAATTTAGCTGTTGCTAGTAATACTAAACTGCATTCACAAAAGCAAGCCAAGGCAGCTATTACCTGCGCCAAACTTACTGCCGACTACTTTTTACAAACTACCGATGGTGAGTTATTTTCCAAAACAGCCCCATCTCAGCAAAGCAATACTAATTACAATCCATTTTCAAACCTCTTCATATTGGTTAAATTATGGAATCAAAAACTTCAAACCAATTACAGTCAATATAACTTTTACTCCAAAAAAATATTGGTTACTTTTAGTAGAACCGATATTTTTTATCCATTTCATCATTTTTGGTAATATTTTAAGCTAATCACTCGTTTTGATTTTTATAAAATCAAATATTTTATTTTAGCTCATACCTGCTTTTTATAAGAGCGGTATGTTATTTATTTAAAAAATTTAACCCAAAAAATTACCATGAATTTAGTACAAATAGTACCCGGAATAATACTGGCATTATTATGCATTATTCCTTTTATAATGATGAATAACTCAACAAAAAAAGTAAAACAAAAATACCTGAAACTATTAAATGATTTAGCCCAAAAAAGTAATACCCAAGTAGGTGAATACGATAATTGGTTGAACACTGCCATTGGTATAAATGAAGAAAAAAGCGAGTTATTTTTTATTAAACAAACCAAAGAGAACAGCGAAGAACAAGCAATAAAAATTAACCAAATTACTAAAACCAAAATTTCTAAAATTACCAAAACCTTTGATAATAATGATAAGAAAATGGTAATAGTAGAACAAGTAAATTTAGTAATTTCAACTAAAGATTTGCCAGAAATAGTTTTAGCATTTTATAACCATAAAACCGACAGTTTAAGCCTTTCACTTGAATTACAATTAGCCGAAAAATGGAATAAAACCATTAACGAATTGATTAAACAAAAGAAATAGTTTAAAGAAAATACTTTAAACATTAAGCGTAGTTCAAATTCATTTTGGACTGCGCTTTTTTTATGTTACTTTAAATTACTTTTTTAGCCAATTAAATAATGTGATTTATTATTATTGCCAAAGGCAAAACAATAAAAATGATAGATAAAATACGAAAGACAGAAAATTTGCATGTGGTGTTTTGGCTGTTTAAAGACATGTGTTGGATGATGGAGTACAAAACAGCGGGCGCTTTGCTTATTTTACCCACGTTGGCAATGGCTTTTTACGTAATTTATTTATCAAAAAACAAATTAGATTTAATTATAGTAAATGTGGCCATTATTTTTTGGATTTGTGCCAATAGCGCATGGATGCTGAGCGATTTTTACAATGATTTACCAAAATCGGTTTCACTACTGTTTTTTATAGCAGGTATTTTAACCATGTTTTTTTATGTTTGGATGGCCTTTATAAAACCTAATTATACAAAACAAAATACCAATGACAAACTCTGATATAGCCGATTTATTTAAGCTTTTTGCCGATTTAAGTGAACTGCATGGCGCCAATCCTTTTAAAATTAAACAATTTAGCAATGCCTATTTTAGGATTGATAAAATGATAAATCCGTTGGAGGGTTTAACCATTCCTGAATTAGAAAAAATAGAAGGAATTGGTAAAGGAATAGCTGCTAAAATAGATGAAATAAACAAAACAGAAAGCTTTGCTGAACTGAATGAATTAATAGCTCAAACGCCTGCTGGTATTATGCAAATGATGCGCATAAAAGGAATAGGACCTAAAAAAATTGCTGTTATTTGGAAAGAGTTAGAATTAGAAGAAATAGGCGAACTACTTTATGCCTGTAAAGAAAATAGGCTGGCACAGGCCAAAGGTTTTGGTTTAAAAACACAGCAAAACGTAATCAATCAAATTGAGTTTATGTATGCTAGTGCCAATAAATTTCATTATGCAAAAATTGAAAATGCTGCTTTAAACTTAGTGAAATTATTGGAGCAAAATAGCAGTTTTACCCATGTTGCTCTTTGTGGAGCCATGCGCAGAAAATTAGAAGTAATTGATGAAATTGAAATATTAGTAGCAAGCAATGATGTAAATGCATTAGAAAATAGTTTAGTACAAATAGATGCTTTAACAGATTTAATTACCAACGAAAAAGGATTCAGTGCGAAATATGAGCAATTCCCAATTCAAATTTACGCTTGTAATACATCAGCATTTACATGGGAATTATTTGAAAAAACAGCCAGTCAAGCACATTTAAAGTTGTTAAATTTAAATGCTATTGACAAAAACGCTAATTCGGAACAGGCCATTTATCAAAGTATAAACTTGCAGTATATTGAGCCTGAAATGCGCGAAGGAACCAATGAAGTTAAGCTAGCCGAACAAAATAAACTTCCAACTTTAATTGAATACAGCGATTTAAAAGGTGCTTTGCACAACCATTCAACTTGGAGCGATGGATTAAATACCATTGCAGAAATGGCCAAAGCTTGTCAAAAAATGGGTTACAGTTATTTTGGAATTGCAGACCATAGCAAGGCTGCATTTTATGCCAATGGATTAAGTGAAAAACGCATCATCGCACAGCACGAAGAAGTAGATAAACTGAATGCAAGCAACCCAAAATTCACCGTATTTAAAGGCATTGAATGCGATATTTTATACAATGGTCAACTAGATTACGCTAATGATGTTTTGGCTACTTTTGATTATGTGGTGGCTTCGGTTCATAGTATTTTAAAAATGAACGAAGAAAAAGCCATGAGCAGAATAATAACTGCTATTGAAAATCCTTATACCACTATTTTAGGACATCCAACTGGCAGGTTATTATTATTACGCGAAGGTTACCCAATTAACCACCATAAAATAATTGATGCTTGCGCAGCCAATAATGTAGCCATAGAAATTAATGCCAATCCTTACCGATTAGACCTTGATTGGCGTTTTATTGATTATGCTTTAAATAAGGGAATTAAACTATGTATAAACCCTGATGCACACAGTATTGACGGATTAAAGGACATGTATTATGGAACTTTAATAGGACGAAAAGGTGGTTTAACAAAAGAAAATTGTTTAAATGCATTTACTACCGAAAAACTAAAAAATTACTTTAAACAAAAAAATAACACTAATTCATAAAAAAAATAAATAGTTTCGAAGCGTTATGATTGAAAATTTAATAAACTTAATAAAAGAAAATGCTGGAGAATTAATTGTTAATAATCAAGCAATTGCAAATGAGCACAACGATGCTGCTATATCAGAAACAGGAAATTCGATAATAAATGGATTAAAAGCTGAAGTTTCAAAAGGAAATATTGCTGGTTTATCAGATATTCTAAAAACTAATGGGAATTTAACCAATAACCCTATTGTAGCCAATATTATCAGTGGTTTAGGAAATAATTTAGTAAGTAAGTTTAATGTTAACCAAACAGATGCAAACCATATTTCTAGTGAATTGATTCCAAATGTTATGAACCAATTAATTTCTAAAATAAACGACCCTAACGATGATTCATTTAATGTACAAAGTATGTTAAGTAATTTAGGTGGTGGAGGTTTAAGTGGAATGCTTATAAACATGTTTGGAAATAAAAATAACAACGAAGAAAAAGGTGGTATTAGCGGAATGTTTAAGAATTTTTTAGGATAAACTTTGTAAAGTCAAAGTAAAAATTATATTTGCTCAAGTTCAAAAACAAAAAAATCATTCACTCATGGCTCGTAAACAAGTAATAATTGAATTCCCTATAAAAGCATCGCCTGCTTTATTATTTAATTATATAAGTACCCCTAGCGGTTTATCTCAATGGTTTTGCAACGATGTAGATATTAGAAATAATACCTATAAATTTAAATGGGATGGTGAGGAAACTAGTGCTGAATTATTGAAAAAAGTAAATAATAAAAGCATGAAGTTTAAGTGGATGAATACTGAAAAGGATGAGTTTTTAGAATTTGACATCAATGTAGATGAACTTACTGATGATGTAGCTTTAGTGATAACTGATTATGCAGAAGAGGGCGATGAGAAAAATACTATTCAACTTTGGGAAAGCCAAGTACACGACTTAAAAAGTTGTATTGGAGCCTAAATCAACACCATATTTTAAAAAAGCTGCATTTATGCGGCTTTTTTGCTTTTTAGCCCTCCAACTCAACAGAAAAATTTTATAATTATTAGCTTTTTGAATTTTAAATAAAACCTATCTTCGCGCATCAAAAAATAATTCCAATACACATGTTTGAAAGTTTAAGTAGTAAGTTAGATAAAGCATTTAAAAACCTAAAAGGACAAGGCAAAATTACAGAAATTAATGTTGCCGAAACGGTTAAAGAAATTCGTAAAGCCTTAATTGATGCCGATGTTAACTACAAAATTGCTAAACAATTTACCGATACAGTTAAAGAAAAAGCTTTAGGTCAAAATGTGCTTACTGCCATTAGCCCGGGCCAATTATTGGTAAAAATTGTAAGCGATGAATTAACTGAGCTTTTAGGTGGTAAAACCGAAAATATCAATACGAGTGGCAATCCTAGTATCATATTAATGGCTGGTTTGCAAGGAAGTGGTAAAACCACTCACTCCGCAAAATTGGCTAGCTATTTTAAAAAACAAGGAAAAAGTGTATTACTAGCTGCTGCCGATGTTTACCGTCCTGCGGCTATTGAACAATTAAAAGTATTAGGTGAACAAATTGAAGTGCCTGTGTACTTTGAAATGGAAAACAAAAATCCAGTTGAAATTGCTCAAAATGCAGTAAAAGCTGCGAAAGATGGCAATCACAAAATATTAATTATAGATACTGCAGGTCGATTAAGTATTGACGAAGAAATGATGGCTGAAATTGGCAATATTAAAGCCACCGTTCAACCTCAAGAAATTTTGTTTGTTGTTGATTCAATGACAGGTCAAGATGCAGTAAATACGGCAAAAGCTTTTAACGATGTATTAGATTTTACTGGAGTGATATTAACCAAATTAGATGGTGATACACGTGGTGGGGCTGCACTTTCAATTAAAACAGTAGTTGAAAAACCTATCAAATTTGTGGGTATGGGCGAAAAAATGGAAGCCCTCGATGTATTTCACCCTGATAGGATGGCTCAACGTATTTTGGGTATGGGTGATATCGTTACTTTAGTAGAACGCGCTCAGTCGGTTTTTGATGAAGAAGAAGCTGCTAAAATCCAAAAGAAATTACTAAAAGACCAATTCACGTTTGAGGATTTTTATAGCCAAATTCAGCAAATAAAGAAAATGGGTAACCTGAAAGATTTGATGGCTATGATTCCTGGAGTTAGTAAAGCAATCAAAGACATAGATATCAGTGATGATGCATTTAAAGGTATTGAAGCTATTATTAACTCAATGACACCCGCTGAACGCAGAACTCCTGATATACTTAATGGAAGCCGCAGAAAACGAGTAGCCGAAGGAAGTGGAACCGATATTCAACAAGTAAATCAATTGCTGAAACAGTTTGAAGAAATGCGCAAAATGATGCGTACCATGAATAAAATGCAAGGCGCTGGTTTAAGTATGAAAAACTTACCATTTAAAAGATAAGCCAATAAATTATTAATCAATAAAAAAGCCTCAAAAAACAAATATTTTTTGAGGCTTTTTTATTTTAAGCGATTCAATTTATGCTAGTATCCAATTGAATTTATATTCCGTATCAGGTATTTTAATTCTATCAGCTATTTTAGCCATTCTATCAGGTAAAGCCATCACAAAGTCGCGCGCTTTTTCTCCATTTTCTTTCAAACCTGTTAATCCTTCAATTTTCCACTCGTCAATTAATGAACGCATAATGTCTATATAATCGTGAGCGGTATAAACACCCAAACGTTGGGCAGCATCACTAAAGTTAGAGAAAATCCCAACTTCTTCGCCTAACTGACGTAAACATTGCGAAGGCATTAATATTTTTTTACGCATCATGGCTTCAAAAGCCATCATCATTTCGTTGGTATCTATTTCAAATATTTTACTTACAAAGGTTTTGTATGCTTTGGCGTGTCTTGCTTCATCGGCTGCTACTAACCCACATAATTTTGATAAAATATTATTTCCTTCTTGTTTAGCCATACTAGCCACCCTGCGGTGAGAAATATTAGTAGCTAATTCTTGAAAACTGGTATAAACAAAATTTTTGTAAGGATCGTTCGCAGCACCATTATCAAAACCATCGGCTATTAAATATTGAGTAGAAGCCTCAAATTGGCGCATATCAATTCTACCACATAAGTATAAATAACGATTCAATGCATCGCCATGACGATTTTCTTCGGCACTCCAACTGCGTAACCATTTCATCCAACCATTATTTTCATATTGATTGATTCCTTGTACACCTGCTAACCAAGTTTCGTAAGTAGGCAAAGCCTCTTCCGTAATGGTATCAGCTACCAAAACAGCTAAAAAATCGTATGACAAATTTTGAGCTTGTTCTTGAATGGTTTTCAAGTCGGCTATAAAAGTTTTATCTGATGTTAATGGAAGTAATTCAGATGCTTGCCAATTGGTTTCTACAGGTTTTAAATATTCATTATTTATTTCCTCTACGTTTTTACCAATATGAAGCATCACTTCAGACCTACTTGCACTTAATTGTTGTATCATTTAAAAAAATTAATAAGTATGCAAGTTTAGCCTAATTTATTGTTTTATCAAAACTAAGTTAATTGATAATAATTTGATGTTTTGGCATGATTCCATAAAAAATCCTTTTTAAACATTAATTATTGCCTATTATAAAAAAGCAATTGCATTTACATTCTCAATTCTGATATTCGAACGCTACTAATTACAATAATTTCTTGAAAAAATACTTTTTTATCATACTAACAAATTTAGCGCTTATGGCGCAAGCGCAACACATGAAAGTTACCAGTTTTACTACCAATACTAATTTAAATACCATTATTGATACCACAAAATGGAAAGGAAATCCTTTAGATGAAAAAGGACTTTTTATGAACCATGAATTTCCGTTTTATCCCAAATTTAGTGAGCTTTGGCAATGGCAACGCGAAACCAATCCACAAAAAGAATTTAAGAAAAGAGATACTTTCCAATTGGCTTTATTGCAAAACGACACTTCGTTTTTAAATACTAAAAATGATGTAATAGTTTGGCTTGGACATGCTACTTTTTTTATTAGAATAAACGGCATTAGTATGATAACAGACCCCGTGTTTGGAAGCCCAGGAACATTTTTAAAACGCAAAGTTCCAATGCCTTTTGATCCCGCTATCATAAAAGGACTTGATTATATTTTACTAAGCCATGACCATAGAGACCATTTGGATGAAAAAAGTATTCAATTAATTCATAAAAATAATCCAAATGCACCTATTTTAACGGGGCTAAAAATGGAAGAATGGCTTAATAAAATGCTTGACAAACCTAAATACCAAACAGCAGGTTGGTACCAACAATATGATACTGACAATACGCAAATAAAAATTTATTTTATGCCTGCTCGTCATTGGAGCAGACGAGGTTTAACTGATACCAATAAACATTTGTGGGGTTCGTTTGTAATTGAAGCAAATGGCAAGCGCATTTTCTTTAGTGGCGATACAGGTTATGGAAGTCATTTGAAAGAAATTGGTGAAATGTTTGGCAAAATTGATGTTTGCATAATTGGAGTGGGTGCATTTAAACCTGAATGGTTTATGGGAGCTAACCATATTTCGCCAACCGATGCCATTAAAGCAGTAAACGAAATGGGCGCTCAAATGCTTGTTCCCATGCATTTTGGAACTTTCGATTTGAGCGATGAACCAATTGGTCAGCCGCAACAAATACTTGAAACGGAAAATAAAAATGGCAATTTAAAAGCCAAGTTAAATGTTTTAACTGTAGGCAAAGCATTTGGATTTTAGCAACTGGCTGTAAATTTCAATTAAATAATCAGCCCTATAAAACTATACATTTTTTTATTCAGTTAACGCTTGCTGTGGCTAACATTTTTTACAACAACTCATTTTATAATCTATTTTCGTATCAAAATAATAAAGAATGTCATCATTTAAAGTAAAAGGCGGTAAGCAACTAAAAGGCGAATTAATTCCACAAGGAGCCAAAAACGAAGCATTGCAAATTATAAGCGCAGTGCTCATTACATCGGAAAAAGTAATCATTGAAAATATTCCAAATATCAGAGATGTAATGAAATTGATTGAACTATTGGCCGATATGGGTGTGGTGGTTGAGCAATTAAATACAGATACTTATTCTTTTATAGCCAATAATGTTAACTTGGAGTACTTATTAAGCGATGAGTTTAAAAAGAAAGGTGCTAGTTTACGCGGTTCGGTTATGATTATAGGGCCACTTTTAGGCCGTTTTGGAAAAGCATTTATTCCAGAACCAGGTGGCGATAAAATTGGAAGACGTCATTTAGATACTCACTTTAGAGGCTTTGAAGCTTTAGGTGCACGATTTGATTATAACCACGATGAAAAGTTTTATAGCATTGATGCCAAAGACTTAAAAGGTGATTATATGGTGCTTGATGAAGCATCGGTTACGGGAACTGCCAATATTTTAATGGCAGCAGTTTTAGCTAAAGGTAAAACGGTAATTTATAATGCAGCTTGCGAACCTTATTTGCAACAGCTTTGTAAAATGCTAAACAGCATGGGTGCTAAAATTACTGGTGTGGGTTCTAATTTATTAACCATTGAAGGTGTGGATAGCCTTGGTGGATGCACGCACCGTATGTTGCCTGATATGATTGAAATAGGAAGTTTTATAGGATTAGCTGCTGCTACTAATTCAGAAATTACCATTAAAAACTGTTCTATTCCTTCGTTAGGAAATATTCCAAAAATATTTGGTAGAATGGGAATTCAAATGGAGTTTAGAGGCGATGATATTTTTATTCCAAAACAAGATTCGTACAAAATTGAAAGTTTGATAAATGGTTCTATGTTAACCATTAGAGATGGTATTTGGCCAGCCTTTACCCCTGATTTAATTTCAATTGCTTTGGTTACCGCTACGCAAGCTAAAGGTTCTGTTTTAATTCATCAGTGGATGTTTGAAAGTCGTTTATTCTTTGTAGATAATTTAATAGATATGGGTGCTAAAATCATTTTATGCGACCCACACAGAGCTGTAGTTATTGGTAGTAACCGTGAGCAAAAATTACGTGGCATTACCATGAGCAGCCCCGATATTAGAGCAGGTGTGGCCATGTTAATTGCAGCTTTAGCAGCCGAAGGAACCTCAACCATCAATAATATTGTTCAAATAGACAGAGGTTATCAATTTATTGATACTCGTTTAAATGCCATTGGCGCAGATATTACCCGCATTGATTAGTCGTGGCATAAAATATGGCTTTACACTAAGCTTGGTTTTGCTGTTTTGTGGTTTTTTAGTTGATAATAAAGAACTCTCCATAGGAAGCCAAGCTCCTGATTTTTCGGCCAAATTATACAATAACAGAGATTTTAAACTGAGCAGTTTAAAAGGCAGTTATACTTTGGTTCAGTTTTGGGCCAGTTGGGATATACCTTCGCTCAAAAGCCATTTAAAATTGGTAAAAACTTATAACCAATTTAGGGATTACAAATTTGTGAATGGTAAAAAATTCAATGTGGTTGAAATTAGCATTGACCAAAAACCAGAAACTTATAAAATAGCTATAGCCCGCGAAAATGTTCCTTGGAATTATTTAATATGCGATTTTAAAGGTTGGGATAGCCCTTTAATAGATAGTTTTAAAATAGAAAACATTCCAGCTAACTTTTTACTCGATCCAAATGGGAAAATCATTGCCAAAAATATTTTTAATGATGAAGTAGAAAACGAACTTCAAAAAAATATAAAAAAGTAATTGGTAGTTAACTAAAACTTTAGTTCAATTTCATATTCCTCTTTTGGTTCTTCCAATAAAAATAATTGTAGCTCTTTCTTATCATTAAAACCACTTATTTTTTGTTTGTATTTTTCAGCTATAGAATGGTTTTCTATTTCTAATTTCCGGTTTTTACTAATGTTTAAAAACTCTTCTTCTTGGTCTATACCTAAAAATCTTCTATTGGCCAAGTTTGCTGCAATTCCAGTTGTTGAACTGCCAGTAAATGGGTCTAAAATCCAAGCATTAGGCTTAGTGGACGCTAAAATTAAACGCGTTAAAACAGATAAAGGCTTTTGAGTAGGATGTTTACCGCAGCTTTTCTCCCAAGGTGCAATGGCAGGTAGTTTCCATACATCTTTCATTTGTTTATCGCCATTTAGTTGTTTCATTAATTCATAGTTGAAATAATGTGGCACCTTTTCTTTTTTTCTTGCCCATATTATTTGCTCGGTACTATGCGTAAAAAACCTACATGAAAAATTAGGAGGCGGATTGTTCTTTTCCCAAGTAATTACATTCAGTATTTTAAAATCTAGTTCGGTTAATAATTGACCAATTGAAAAAATATTGTGCATGGTTCCACTAATCCAAATGGTGGCATTGTCTTTCATTTTGTCTCTAACCAAACTTAACCATTTGCGGTTAAAATCATTCACAAATTCAAAACCTTCCGATTTATCCCACTTGCCTTTGTTAACACTAACTATTTTACCACTTTGAATTGATAAGCCATTGTTTGATAAAAAATAAGGCGGGTCTGCAAACACCATATCAAACTTATGGTCAAATTGAGGCAATAGTTCCATGCAATCCCCTTGCAAGAGATTGAAGTTATTGTCGGTAGATTTAAAAAATGGTTTAAGCATTTGATAGTTTAAAATTTAACTCAAATTCAGCTAACGAATTTACGATAAGTTTATCATTAAACCCTTCATCAATATCTGTCCAACGTATTAAAGCATTCTTATTTGAATAATCAACAGTTACATCTAATTCAACGGTAAGTCCGTTAAAAACCCATTTTTTATTTTCGTTTAAATTTTCAATTATTGAAACTAATGATTGAATTATTCCTAAACTTTTCTTCTTCCCTTTATAAGTAATCTTCATCTATAAAATATTATGCCTCGAATTTAAAAAACTACACTTTAAAAAACAACTTATTGTGTGTTTTTATTTAGCAGACATTAATGCTTATTTACAAAATGGAATCAGACATTCTTAAACAATTTGGAAAACGGATTAAAGATTTGAGGATTAATAATAAATGGAGCCAACAAGACTTAGCTGATGCTACCGGCTTTCATAAAAATTATATTGGAATGGTAGAAAGAGGAGAACGCAATATTTCGCTTAAAAATATTGAAATTCTTGCTAAATCATTCAAAATAACAATTACAGAATTATTGAAAGAAATTTAGACATAATGGCAAAAAAACCAAATACAGTTGGCGGTGGAGCTAACACAAATAAAAACGGATTACATTTTGAAGGAAGGACCGATTTGTTAAAAGCGTTGAATGATCACCCAGACTATAACGTTGAAGGAAATAAAGTTTATAAAAACGAAAAATTAGTGGCTCATTATTATGAAAAACATACTTTTTATAATGACTTTTTGAAAAACCATAACATAAATTATAAAGATATTCTTTCAAAAAAACTATTACCTGATGGAGCTTTACTTGTTAAAGATACAATGTTTATAATTGAAAAAAAATATCAAGCAGGTTCTGGCTCTGTAGATGAAAAACTTCAAACTTGTGACTTTAAAAGGAAACAATATTTTAAACTTTTAAAACCTATAAATTTTAAAGTTGAATACTATTACGTTTTAAATAAATGGTTTGATAAACCAGAATATGACGATGTTTTTGAATATATAGAGAGCGTTGGTTGTAAATATTTTATTGAAGAATTGCCATTTATTGAAATTGGATTATAGTTTAAATTTTTTTGAACGTCTTTGCTTTGGTGTTGGAATTGTTAACAATTCAGTGTCTTGAATAACAACATCAATATATTCCAATTTCATTCTTTTAGCAGCCTCCAATCTATGCTGTCCATCTAGTAAAAACAAATCTTTATTTACTGTAATTGGAATCCAATTATTCAAATCAAAATTTCCAATAATATCAGATAAGGTAGATTCATAAATAGGATTATCAAACGACATTAAACTTTTATCAATTTTTATTTCGCTTAACGAAACTTTATCTTTTGGTGTCCAATAAGGTTTATCATAGTTTCTCACAAAAAGATCCTCTTTGTTGGTTGATAAAACTGGAATATAATTTACTAACGGGTAATTGGTTATCATTAACTCATTTAATTCGCCTCTTTTTTCTGGATTTGCATTGATACTTCTTTTAGCCTTTACTCTTGAAATATAGAATTCAGCATATATTTCATCAAAAAAGTTATCATTTATATTTTTACCTTTTACATCCGAATTACTCAATATCCATTTTGTTCCTTTTTTATCTAGGGTAGCACAAAAATCTCTTAGCCTTATTTGTTCTAAATCGTTAAAATCATCTTTGGCATATGAGTTAAAGCTAGAGGTTTCGCTTAAAGGCTTGTAAGGTGGATCAAAATAGAATAATGTGTTTTTACCTGCATATTCAAGTGTTTGCTCAAAATCACCACTTAACATCTCCACTTTTTGCAGTGCTTCGCTAACAGCTAAAATATTGGCGTCATCGCAAATAGTAGGTTTTTTATATGAACCCATTGGCACATTGTATAAATTTTTACTATTTACCCTATACAAACCATTAAAACAGGTTCTATTTAAAAAAATGAACAAGGCAGCTTGCATACTTTTTTCTGTATTTCTTAAATTATATAACTCCCTTTTTTCGTAGTAATACTCTTTTTTCTTATCATCAATTCCTTCTAAACTATGAAATTCGTTTTGAAGTATTTTTAATAATGAAAGAAGTTCTTTTGGACCGGAAGCAATAACTCTGTAAGTATTAATTAAGTCCTCATTTATATCGTTTATTAAAGCCTTTTTTAAGTTTGGATAATTATTTAAAACCCAAAATAAAATAGCACCACTACCCACAAAAGGCTCTATATAAGTAAACTTATCCTTTATTATTTCTTTAGGCAATGATTTTTCAAAATCATTAATTAACTGTGTTTTACCACCAGCCCATTTTAAAAAAGGTTTTGCTGCTTTATTTATCATTCAGTTTTAGTTAAAAATATTCAAGCAAATTTATAATTATTCAGCTTTTACCTAATTAATTTTAATAATAAACTATTCACATACTTTTTACCAACTAAATAATTAGTTTAGTTTATCAATAAAAAAGGCAAGATTCTTTAAAAATCTTGCCTTTATCAATTACTTATTACTTACCTCTCTCCTACCAAATATCGGCTCTTCCAGCATCGTTAATATACATTTCGTCACCATCTTTTACTTTAAATGCTTCGTAAAAAGTAGGCATATTGCTTAACGGGCCTTTTACCCTAAATTCTCCTGGCGAGTGTGTATCGGTTAATATCAACTGGCGAATAGCTTCTGGCCTTGCATTGTTTTTCCATAATTGCGCAAACCCAATAAAGAAACGTTGTTCAGGTGTAAAACCATCTTTCACTACGTTTTCTTCAGGATGTTGCTTCAAGTACAATTTAAATGCATCGTAAGCTATGCTTAAACCACCTAAATCGGCAATGTTTTCGCCTAATGTAAGTTTACCATTTACATATAAACTATCGCCTACTTTAAATTTATTAAACTGTTCTACCAACACGTTAGTTCTGGCTTCAAATTGTTTTCTGTCGTTTTCTGTCCACCAACTATTTAAGTTTCCGTTTGCATCGTATTTGCTTCCTTGGTCATCAAAACCATGTGTAATTTCATGGCCTATTACAGCACCAATAGCACCATAGTTTAAAGCAGCATCGGCATTTTCATCAAAAAATGGTGATTGTAAAATAGCAGCTGGAAACACAATTTCGTTATTAATTGGGTTATAGTAAGCATTTACCGTTTGTGGTAACATGCCCCACTCGGTTTTATCAATTGGTTTGCCCAAACGGTTAATCATTTCATTGTAATCAAACTCATTGGCTGCAAGTACATTTTCAAAATAACTTGAATTGGTAATATTTAAAGTAGTGTAATCAGTCCATTTATCAGGATAACCAAACTTGCGCGAAATGCTCAATAATTTAGCATTTGCTTTTTCTTTGGTTTCGGCACTCATCCAAGCCAAACCTTTTAAACGCACTCCAAAAGCATCCGAAATATTAGAGACCATGGTATTTACTTGCGTTTTAGCATTTGGGCTAAATGTTTGTTTTACAAATAACTGTCCTAACATTTCGCCCACACCACCATTACAAGCTGCAATGGCTTTTTTCCATAAAGGTTTTTGCTCTTTGGTTCCGCTTAATACGGTGGCATAAAAGCTAAACTGAATTTGCTCTAACTCCGGTGTAAGTAATGAAATGGTATTATTCATAAAACTCCAACTCATGTAAGTTTTCCAATCTTCAATGCTGTATTTGGTAAGTAAATCGTTTAAGTTATTGAAAAACTTAGGTTGACCTACAATCAATTTATCGAACGAAGCAATGCCTGTTTTAGCAATATAATTTTTTAAAGGAACTGCACTTATTTCAGTGTAAAGATCATTTAATACATATTTGTTGTATTGTTTATCAGGGTCGCGTCTTTCCAATCTATTTAAACTACCTGAGGCTAAATCGGTTTCTATTTTTAAAATCAATTGCGCATCACGTACTTGTGCTATTGTATCTTTACCATAAACTTTTAAAACCTTAGTAATATAGTTTATATACTCATTTCTAATTTTTACCGATTTTTCGTCCGTTTTAAAGTAAAAATCTTTATCGGGTAACCCAAGACCACCTTGTGATAAATATGGAATATAAACTTGACTGTTTTTGGCATCTTGCGAAACACCAAACCTAAACAAAGTAGAAATACCTACCTTGTGCATTTCGGCTGCAAGAACAAACATTTGAGTAGTATTTGATACCGATTGTATTTTAGTCAAAAAAGGCTCAGTAACACTTAATCTATCCATTTTACGTTTATTGGTATCAACATAAAGCTTATAAAAAGTAGCAATTTTATCTTCAATAGAACCTGCCTTGTGGGTAGTTACAGCTAAGTCTTCTAAAATACCTCGTAAAATATCATTATTACGTTCGGCTACAATGTTAAAATTACCCCATCTGCTTTCGGTACTAGGAACAGGATTATTTTTAAGCCAAGTTCCATTTGCATATTGGTAAAAATTTTGATTTGGCTTTACGCTTAAATCCATTGACGCCTTGTCAATTGCAGGTTTTTTAGCACTTTTTTTAGCCTTTTTACCATCTTGAGCCGAGGTAGTGAGGGCACAAACTGCCGATGTTAACAATAAGTAATGTTTAATTTTCATATAAATTTTTTACAAATTTTAAAGGAACGAAAATATAAACTTACACCTAATTAATGGTATGAATTATTTTAAATGGAAAATGATGTTGGTTAAACTATTCGTTCCATCATTTTTTCTGGCGATTTTAAAGCAGTAAAACCAAATTTTTGGTATAAATAATGTGCATCAGTAGTTGCTAAACGCCAAACTTTTACACTTTTAAGTTCAGGGCAGTTTAAAATAAACTCCATTAACAGGGTTGAATATCCTTGCTTTTGGTATTGTTCTGTAATAAACACATCCATCAAATAAGCAAAAGCCACATAATCGGTAACCACACGTGCATAACCTATTTGTTGGTTATTTAAATAAATGCCGAAGTTAAAAGAATTGTGAATACAAGTTTGAACTTCCGCTAAAGTTCTGCCTTTAGCCCAATAAGTATTGCTTATAAACGCATGTATAAAGTTTATATCCAATAGATTTTTATTGGTAGAAATGGTGATGGTGTTCATGGTGTTATGAAAATAGTTAATCAATACCTAAATCTCTTGTTAAACTTTTTTCGGGGGTAATTTCAGCTAAATCAATTCCCATCTTGTTACTGATAATTTCCCTAATAACAATTTCCAAGTCGTTTTTGGTTATTCCTTTTTCATTGGTAATTGCTTTAAAATTCTTCCCATAAACATTTTTGGTAAGTTCTCCAAAATCACTTGGTACAAATTTGGTTCTAAAAGGAGTAAAAGCTTTTGATAATAAGCTTGTCAGCAAAATAGCAATTAAACTATAACCATAAAACCAATAGGATGCATCATAAATAATCACCATAAACAATTCAACTAGCAAAGAACCTAAAATGGTTTTTATTCCAAAAGCATTTAAAATAATATTATAGGGTTTTCGTAACTCTAATTGCGGTAATTTAAGTTGTAATGTATCTTCTAGTTGTTGCCAAATTTTCCTTCTATTTTCAAATGGAATAATGTCAGCAATTTTAGTTTTAGGTGTAATACTTGCCTTATCTACTTTAATATTTTCAACAATAGCTTGTCTTATCTTATAAAATACACTTTGAGTATAACATTTTTCAATAGAAAGTTTTTTGTTTGAAACATGCTTCCAAGCGCAATCATAAAAATCTTGTACAGTATCTATTTTCTCTGCCTCTAAGTTCGAAATCTCAATACCAAGAGTGTCTTCCACATCCATTAATAATTCAACACTATCTAAACCCATTTTACCCTAAATTTTTAAAATAGTTTCTAGTTAAAACCTTTTTCAATTCACGTACTATAATTTCGTGAGCAATAACTTGTTGTTGATTCTCAAAATTAGTCATACTAGCGTTACTAATTGGAGTTTGATTGTTATAGGACAAATTACCTTGAAGTGCTTTTTTGATAGCCATTTCCGAAAGGTCAATTCTATATAAAATAGATTGTAGTTTACTTTTATCGTTAGCTAATAATTGTTTTACCTCTATGGTTAAACCATTCATTAATTGCTCGTAGGCAGTTTCTGTATTTCCATCAAACTGAATATTGATATTATACATCCCAAAATCTTTTTGAATTTGCGCTATAGTTTCGTTAATAATGTTTTTTTTATTAAGTAGCTGCGCAATATTTTGATGGGTAATTTCGGGTAAATTCATGGTTTTAAATTATTCAGCGTAATACACACGCTTTACACGTTGAGAAATAGAAGTCAATATTTCGTAAGGAATGGTTCCTAGTTTTTCAGCCAAAATTTCAATGCTTAACTCGCCACCAAAAACTATTACTTCATCGCCTTCTTGGCAATTAATTTCAGTTACATCTATCATGGTCATATCCATACAAATGCTGCCAATAATAGGCGCTTTTTTGCCATTTACTATCATGTAACCATTGCCATTACTTAACTTTCTATCCAATCCATCAGCATAACCAATGGCAACTATCGCAATGTGTGAAGGCTTATTTACCGTGCCTCTTCGCCCATAACCAATGCTTTCATCTACACTAATATTTCTAATTTGTGAAATCACCGTTTTTAAACTTCCGATGGCTTGGAGTTGTTTTTGAACTTCCAAAGCAGGATCAATTCCGTATAAACCAATTCCCAAACGAACCATATCGAACTGTGCATTTTTAAACCTCACAATTCCGCTACTATTTAAAATATGTCTTAAAATTTTATAAGG
The DNA here is from genome assembly GCA_027491085.1 of Bacteroidota bacterium. GTDB lineage: Bacteria > Bacteroidota > Bacteroidia > UKL13-3 > UKL13-3 > JAAFJM01. Next base: position 168,813 of record JAIXWW010000021.1, on the reverse strand, counting down.
AAACTCATTTGTTATTTTTTGCGAAAATGCATCAAACTTAGCTATTTGGTTTTGTGTAAAAGCATCGTGTTCATGAGCTTCGCTAGCTGCCAAGTGCGACAAAATACTTTTTATTTGAATATGGTTATTTTGAGCTAAAATACTTAACAAATCTTGCAATTGGGGTTCATCAAAACCCAATCGTTTCATGCCTGAATCTAACTCAATATGAATACCAATTTCTTGTCCGTTGATGGCTTTTATTAAATCGTTTAAGATACTTAAATTATAAATGGCTGGTTCTAAGTTGTATTTTACAATCAAATCAAAGCTCGATTTTTCAGGATTCATCACCATAATAGGTGTTTTAATTCCTGCTTTGCGCAATACCACGCCTTCATCAGCATAGGCTACTGCAAAATAATCCACCTGATTAAATGCCAATGTTTTGGCTATTTCGTAACTACCTGTTCCGTAACTAAACGCTTTTACCATGGCCATAATTTTGGTTTTTGGTTCAACCAATTTACGGTACACATTAAAGTTATTGGTCAATGCATTTAAGTTGATTTCAAATACAGTTTCATGCACACGTTTTTCGAGCAAAGCATTTATTTTTTCAAACTCAAATTGCCTTGCACCTTTTAAAAGAATAATTTCATTTTCAAAGGTTAAACTGCTGAAAGCATCAATAAAATATTGGGTGTTGCTGTAAAATTGAGTGTTTAATTTAAATAAGTCTTTATGCTTTTCAAACATATTTCCAATGCTGATGAACTTACTTATTTGGTTTACTTTTATCAACTCATTTATTTGATTACATAAATCAAAATCAGTTAAACCACTTTGAAAAATATCAGATAAAATAAGGGTTTTGTTTAATCCATTTCCTTGATGCAATAAAAAATTTAAAGCAATTTTTAAACTATCAATATCGTTGCTATAACTATCGTTTATTACGATGCAGTTATTGTTAGCTTCCTTTAATTGCAAGCGCATTTCAACTGCTAGCAGATTTTCAAATTGACTTAAAACGGTATCAAAATTAAAAGCAAACAGCTGTAAATCATTCACCATTAACACCAATGCCAAACAGCTACACGCGTTCCAAATACTGGCTTCATCGGTAAACGGAATGATTATTTTATGTTGCTTATAGTTAATTTCAGTAACATGTATTTGCTCTTTTACTTCAAACTGAAAATGAGCTTGATTACCCGCTTTACTCCATGAAAATAAATCGATGTGATGATGATTAGCAAAACTTTGAATAGCCTCATTTACCAGAGGTTGGTCAACACAAAAAACCAATTGTTTTACATGAGTAAATAGCAGTAATTTTTCGTTTAACTTTTCTTCATCATTGGTAAAACCTTCGCTGTGTGCATGTCCCAAATAATTAAACAAACCAATAGTTGGATTGATTATTTGAGTAAGTGTTTGCATTTCGTTTATTTCAGAAATACCCGCTTCAAAAATCCCTAATTGATGTTGGTTATTTAACTGCCAAACACTAAGCGGAACTCCCACTTGCGAGTTATAACTTTTAGGATTTTTACAAACATTTAGTTGGTTAGCAAACAATTGAAACAACCATTCTTTCACAATGGTTTTTCCATTACTACCCGTAATACCAATTACTGGAATATGAAACAAATTGCGATGATGCGTGCTTAAACTTTGTAAAGCTAATTGCGTATTTTCAACTAAAATGATATTGGCATTTTTAAAAGGTGCAACATCAATTGTTTCACTTACTATGAAGTTTCTAATGCCAGCTTCATAAGCATCTAACAAATATTTATGTCCATTATTTTTATTGCTCTTAAGCGCAAAAAACAAGCTTGTTTCGGCAAATATAATTTTTCGTGTATCGAAAAGTAAATGCGCAATTTTATCGTTTCCATTGCTTTTTAAAACAAATGTTCCTTCAATAATTGAGGCAATATTTTCAATGGTATAATGATTCATTTTACAAGCAATATTAGCAATTATTACTTAAATATTTCAGCCCAAGTTACCTCATTAAATCCAACATAAACCTGATTGTTTATTTCTATCAATGGGCGTTTGATTACCGAAGTATTTTCATTGATTACACTAAAAGCTGTTTCAGGACTTAAAATTGCTGCTTTTTGCTCATCAGTCAATTTTTTAAAAGTAGTTCCTTGCTTGTTTACAATTTGTTCCAAAGGCAATTTTGTGAGCCAAAACTTAAATTGCTCTTCTGCTAATATTTCTTTTTTATAATCAAAAAATGTGTATTCTATGCCTTTATTGTTTAACCATGTAAACGCTTTTTTCATGGTATCACAGTTTTTTATTCCGTAAATTTTCATTTTTTTCTTTCTTTAATTAATCGTTCTGTAACTTCTTCAATTAACAAGCCAGCTCTTAGTGTCATGCGGGTTTGATACTTTTTACCATTTAATACGTATTGTGTACAATTGCTTGAAGTGGTGGCTTTGAATAAAACTGAATCGTTTTGCATAAAAATTAAACTGCCTTTTGGTGTGCAGCCTAGTTTCTTATCTTGACGGCCATTCATCAATTCTTTAAAAGTAATAATGGTACTTTTATCTTGTGTAAAAGTAGTAAAAGTATCTCTGTTTTGATAAGCCTCAATGATAACTTTATTGCAGTTTTTTAGTTTGGTATCAAGTATTGCTTTTACCTCATCTTGGTTGCTTGAAGAGCAAGAAAACAAGAATAAGATGGTGATTATATTTATGTATTTCATTTTTTTGTTTTTAGCCTCATCCCGAAAGCTTTCGGGATTCACTGATTTCTCAGATTTACTGTGTGTTTTTTACTCTAAATGCTGTTGTTTTGTGTCCTGACCAATAACTCTTTTGCCCGCTAATTACATGGATTTTCTCAGATGTAACTCTATTTTTTAACTGTAAATGCCTTTTTGAATTTATCAGACGATAGCTTTATTTGACAAAATTATTTTAATTATTCAAACTTTATGTTTCTAACCTTCACATATGTTTAAAAAACAAAAATACTCAAAAATGCTAATTTGCTAATTTAAATTTAAAAGTATAATTTAAATTATCACTTTCTAAAAATAGTAAATAAATTTCGTTATTTACTTCGAAATTTAAAGGAATTATTTCATTTTCAATATAAGTTTCTTGCAGTAATTGACCCATTAAATTATATATTTTTATCTTAATTAACTTTTCACTATCTAAACCTTTAATAATCAAATTCTTCCCAACAAAAAGCAAGTCAAAAGAGCTTTGTTTTATTAACGAATTATTTTTAATACCAACCGATTCATTATTTGCAGCTAAATGACAGATAGAAGAAATAGCTAATTTAGTTGTCTTAAAAAAATAGTCAATATTACAGTTTTCTAAACTATCACTTAATTTATGCCAATGTGGATTAAAATCAGGACCATAATCTTCAGTAATAGCCATTGCTGTTACATTTCTTCTTGAAAAAGAAAAATTATCAGAATCCTGAGTTCCAGGATTTATAATTACGGGATTTAAACCAATACCATACCACGAATTACAATTTTTTACAGTTTGGCCTAATTGAATTGACGAATTAGTTGGAAAAACGTGTATATTAACTAAGCTGTCATTATTTGAATCATAGGCAATCATATCCAAGTTTATAACACCTTGAATAAACCACTCATAAGGTCCCATTGGTGCAAAAGCAGCACTGCCTAGTAATCCAAGTTCTTCTTCATCCCAAAATGCAAAAGCTATTGTAAAGGGAAATTGATAGTTTTTTAAAACTCTTGCAGCTTCTAAAACTGCCGCACATCCACTTGCATTATCATCAGCTCCTTGAAATGGATTACGTGAAGAACCAACGCAATCATAATGGGCACAAATCATATAAACCTCTTTTGGTGATTTATTGCCAGTTTTGTATGCAATAATATTTCCACCATTATCGCTGAATGTATTTTTAAAAACTTCGTAACCTAAATTTTTACACTCTTCAAAAAGATATTTTTCAGCAAAAACATTGTCGGCATGATAAGCATAACGGGAAGTAATTTTTTTATCAGCACCATCAATATTTATATTTTTTTTTCCAACTAATACCTGTAATTTGGAGGTAAGTGAATCTAAACTAATTTTTTGTAAGGCTTTTACACAATCAAGATTTTGCGAATACAATGTATTAAAAAGAGCCGATAATACTATCAATAATTTAAACTTCATAATTAATCTTAAAATGTAAAAATAGTATAAACATAATCAATTATTCCATAGGTAATATAATTTAAGAAAACTTTAGTTAAATATGTTATTCCTAGAATAAAAAAGGTGAAGTAAATAATACTTCACCAATTTTATTTTGTCGATTATAAACACTTTGTAAAATAATACTCTACAAACATTTACTTTGATGACTATACCTATGCTTACAACACAACAATATTTTTAAAATAACCCTTTAATAAATTGATATTTATTTTCAAGTACATTTTTTTGTAAAACAATTTCTTTTTCTTTTTTAACAATAGAAATTAAACCGTACAAATCAATCACTAATTTAATTAAAAAGATTACAAGCCCAACGGCAAATGCTAATAAAAAGGTTTCCATATTTTGATTATTTAATTGTTAATATATAATTACTAAGTTGATTTAATTCACTATCAGACAATTTATTGGCAAAAGCAGGCATTTGAGGATACCCTTCACGTTTTTTACCAGGAGCTTTAATCCAAGCTTTTAATCCAGATGGATTATTTGAATAAATTGTTTGCATTTCTCTTATTGGTGGCCCAACAACTTTTTCATCTTTAGCATGGCAGGCAGCGCAATTCTGTTCAAAAATTTCCAATCCTTTGTTTGAATCCGTTTTATCTGAAACAGCCGTTTGAGGTTTAGCACTTTCTTGCCTTGCTATTTCAGATTCTTTAATAAAAGATTGTGTTTTTTCGCTTATCATTTTTATATGAGGATTTAAGGCATTGGCTCTATAAATATGACGGCCCGAGCCCATAAAAACAACAGTTATAGTTAAACAAATAACTACTATCTTAAAGTTTTTATTTATATTTTCAGGTTTGCCAACGATAGCTTTATACATATAAAAAATGGCTGGTAATGAAATAATGGCACCTGTAAATATTACTAAAATTAAATTCCACCCTAACCCTTTTGAGGGAAGAGTTAGCAAAACAATTGGTCCTATAATAAACTGCGAAACACTTGCTGCTAAAACTAATGAGTAAGCCTTCTTTTTAACCTCATATCTTGTTAACTGGTTAAATATTGACTCAAAGTCATAATTTTTTCGACCAACATACCAAAATAAAAACAAACCCGTAACCGCTAATGATGCAAAAATGAAATGCAAGTAACGTGGAAAGACGTTTGGTAATAAAAGTGCCGACATAAAACCTTTTATAGTTCCCCATTTTTCGGGAAACAGCATTAAGTTTACGTTTGTAAAAAAAACCAACGGAATAATCATAAAAATAATACATGCAAATGCAATAATTAAAATATGTATTGGCTTATTATTACTAAATGTATTCCAAGTATATTTATGTAAATAAGTTAATAAAAAAGCAACAGTAACCAAAGGAATTATCGCTATCCACATAAGCCCAGTTAGTGAATTGGCTGTATAAAAAAATACGGTATATAATGTATTAATTGTTAGCAATGGAGCAATTCCCATAACTACTGCTAAGCTTTTATTAACTGTAATGGTTTTTGCTATTTCATGAGCCAAGGTATCATATTCTTTATTTTTTATTCCTTTTATTTGACACCAAAGTGTTAACAATGACCCCCCAAGCATTAAATTAACAAATACTATGTGTACTAAAAATGAAATAATTAATATAGTAACTAAAAACCATTCTGGAGCAGGAAATGGTAAAGGTATATCTTTGGGAACTGGAATTGAGGTTTGTAATAATAACATATTTATTTTTTTACTAAATTATTTTGAGATTCGTTTTGTGTTTCTTTGTTTGCAAATTGACTTTTAAAGGCTTCAACTGATTGATCTTTATTTATAGCAACACCAACTTCTTGAGCTCCTTCCAAAACTTCGTTTGTAACTTGCAATTGTTTTATATAAGCTACCAACGCATCTAGTTCTAAATCATTTCCAGGAAATGGAGGCATATATTCTCTAGATTTATGCATATTTTTAATATAACTTTTCATCATGTCTTCTTTAAATGGCTTTCCAGTGTTTCCATACATTCTATCAAATACATAGGTAATAGAATTTATCCCTTGTGTAGTATGGCATCTACTACATGCTAACATAAATACATTTCTTCCAGCCTCCACTTTGTTCTCATTAGTAACTGTAGGTGTGCTATTGTATGTAGCCCATTTCAGTATTCCATCTTTTTTATACAATGGATAATCTTCTTCGCGCAATAAATTTGAATACATGTATTCACTTATTATATATGGTTTTCTAATAAACTCTCTTACCCTTTCAAAAAGTCCCATAAATCCCAAAGCAAAAACTAATGTAATAGCAAGAAAATAGCTTTTCATTATTTGAGGTTTCCATACAGTTATAATTGCTGTAATTAAAATAATGATGGACGAACCAACTATAACCTTCCACATAATATCGTACCATTGTTGAAACGACTGAGTACCAATAGCAACTTGCAAATTAGCAAGCATGGTTTTAGGTATTACATTAAAGTAATAAACCGCACCTGCAACGGCAAATGGAAGCCAGCATAAAATCCACTTTCCAATATACCTAAAAGCTTTTATTCTAATTGTATCGCCTTTGTTAGTAAAAACACTTACTAAAAACAATCCTAAAGTTCCTGCCAACACCATAGCAAGTGGAGTTCTATAAAGCAATTGAGGCAGGTACAAAGGATTAGTAAACCCATTTATCAAACTTTGCTCATTATTCCAATTACCAGGATCCATCATAAAACCTAGTATTGAAACAATGATAGCCATTGTTACCCACGAAAAAACACTTAAATACCAACCAAATTTTATATGTCGGGTTTTAGCTTTTAAGGTCTTATTGGCATTTTTCCATGTTAAAAAGTAAATTAATATTAAAACCACTTCGGTTACAAAAACTAACCACTCAACAAACCAAGCAAAGTAAAAAACCCTAATTAAACTAGCAATTGAATTAGGACTGACCAACGACACTGAAAACCAAATACCAACACCTGTCATTGCGCCAATTGTAGTAGTTATTATAAATGCTGTCCACATCATTTTATAGACCATTTTATCCCATTTGGGATCGGTTATTTCGTGTGGATTACTATTAACTACACCTTTGTTTTCCAACCAAGTAACCAAAGGCATAAAACCTACTGCTAACGAATGATTAATTAATGCATGCAATGTGGCTATTATAGCAATTAACATTCTATTGTTAAGCCAATCTAAATGAAATAAAGGAATGTCCATATATTTTGAATTTTATTACGATACAAAATTGCTGTAATACATGGCTAATACCTAAAATTTTATAGACTATTAACTTTCAAATTCAATCCTTTTTTATTATAAAAATCGGTATTGTATTAACAGATTTACACTATTCAATTGTAGTTTTCAATCATTTCATTTCAATAATCAAACATTTATTATTGTTTTATTATTTTTTCACAAACCCAATCTCCATCAGAGTTAAAAAGCTTTATGTAATAAAGTCCATTTGATAATTTACTTACGTCTATTTTATTATCATTAATATTTGCATGCAGTATTAGCTCTCCAAGGTTATCAATTATTTGCACTTCGGTAAACTTTTTATTGCCATTAATGGTAATAAAACCATAAGCAGGATTGGGACTTATTGTTATATTAGTTTCAATTTCATTAGGAGTTTTAATTGATACTTTGGCTGACAAATCCCAAAGTACAACGTCACTTTTTGAGTTTCCTGTTACAATAAAATTTTCAGTTGGTGACCAAGCTACTGTATTAATTGCACCACTATCTTTAACTCCAAATGAGGCCAATATAGAACCATCATTTATGTTAAATATTTTACTAGTTTCATCGCTAGATGCTGTTACTACCATTTTTCCATTACTTGAAATATCAAATCCATTTACATCATCGTTATGCACTGTAAATGTTTTTAACAACTCACCCGTTTTAAAATCCCACATTTTAATGGTATTGTCTTTTGATGACGACAAAACATATAAATTATCGGGAGTAACTTTAACTTGGGTTATATCATCAGTATGGCCCGAAAGGGTTTTGTAAATGGTTCCATCCATATTCCAAATTTTAACTCTGTTATCACTACCTCCAGATAATATGAACTTTCCATCTATTGAAAAAGCAACACTTGTTACCCAATTTTGTAACGTATTAAACTCTTTAATTAATTTACCAGAAGATATTTCATAAAGTTTTAGCATATTGTTAGAACCACCTACAGCCAAATGCAAATTATTTGGTGCAATCGCAATGCTAAATGCATATTGAGTACCAATATTAATGGTATCAATAGGAATTGGTAAAGTTGAACTATTGCTAAATAAAAATATATTCCCAAACTCTTCTATTGTTGCAATATACTGGGCATTAGAACTAAATGTAACGCCCATAATGCAAAGATAATCTTCTCCAACTGTGTAATCCCAGTTTATAGCTCCTGTATTTTTATTGTAAATTCTAATACTTGCAGGATGGCAATTTGTACCACTTAAAACTTGCGTACCAGTATTATTAAAAACAATACTATTTATGCTTTGATTGGCAGGATTTGCCTTTTTAGTCCAAACCATAGTTTGGGCAATTGTTTTTGTGCAAAACAAAACAATTGAAAAAATAATAATATAAATTCTTTTCATGTTATTAACTATTAGTTGTTTTTCTGAATTGATCTGGAGTTAAACCAGTAATTTTTTTAAAAAAAGTAACAAAATACGAAGCATTTTCAAACCCAAGTTTGTAGGCTATTTCACTAATATTGTAGTTAGTGTAATGCAATAATCTTTGCGCTTCTATAATTATTCTTTTTCTTATTAAATCACCAGCGGTTTGACCTGTTTCTTCCTTACATATTTTATTTAAGTAATTAGGACTTACGTTTAATAAATCTGCATAATACGAAGGTAATTTGTTTGATTGAAAATGATTGTTAATTAATTCTTCAAATTGACTAATTTTATCAATTTTAGGATTTTTATTTTTACTGTTTCCTAATGGCTTGTAAAGTCTCTCTAATTCAAATAATATAATATTTAAATAAGAGCGCAATACTTTCTGAGTTTCTCGTTTCTTTAGTTCAAACTCATTTGTAATTAACTTATTTAAAGTTTGCCAATGTTCATTTTGTTCCAAGTTCAATCTTATATATGGAGTAGTATCCACTTTTAAAAAATGAAACTGATATAATATGTTATTATTATACCTTAATGAAAAAAAGTCCTCGGTAAAGCAAAGAATTTTGCCAACCGCATGCCTATTTATGTTTATACTATATACGCAGCGTGGTTTAATGATGATAATTTTAGGGCTATCTAATCTTATATTGTAATTATCTATAACAATATGACCATCAGCTTTTTCAATAAAAAGTAAAGTATAAAAATTTTGCTTATGTGGAAATTCAAGTTGTGGATACTTTTCAAGTAATCCAGCAACATTATCCATCCAAAAATGCTTAACCCCATCACCAAATAAACCAATACTGCAAATGTCAATTTCTGTTTTTTGCATTTGAGTTTTTGTTAGTTAAAATGATAATAATAAAATAATGGTTTTGCTATTGGGGTGGATGATACGGTGAAGCTAAATAAGTTTTAATCAATTGAAGTTTATAAGGAGTTGTTGACTTTAATAATCTGTTGGAAGCCACAAACAAATTATAAGTAACTATCTGGAAGTTTGAAAATAATTCAGTTTCTTTAATTTTAAAATTAGGAGTATTGGATTTAGCAGCTTCTTGTTTGCTCAACTCTTTTTTCAAGTAACAGGCACCTCTACAAATTGGTATTTCAGCAAATCTATTTTCGCATAAGTTTTTTTCAATATAATTTCTTTGTAAGTAAAATGAAAGTATAACCCAAACACTACAAGTGCTTTGCAACAAAAGTAATAACGTTAAGGTAAATAAATAAATTCTTTTCATTTTAAGGCAAAAGTAAATAATTGAAGCATAAAATATCAACTTTTTAAATGAGTAAAATTAAGTTATTCTAAAAACAATACTATTACATAATTCAGAAAATAATATTATTTTTAAAATTTACGCTGAATATATTTTTTCAATTCTCCATAAATCAATAATGAATTGATAATTTCAGTATTATCATCTCTTATGTTAATCAACACACATTCAAAATCGTTGTTTGGTTTTGGTGTTAAAAATAAATTTTTCTTGTTTCCATATTGTTTACATGTATCGTGTTTGGTTTGATTACAGTATTTGTATGTGATTATGCTATTTGATTTAGGTTCATATCGGGTAAATGATAACGTATCCCAAGTAAATAATTTAGGCTGTTTAGTTATCATAGAAGAGTCTTTGGGAACTATTGCTACATTGCACCAAACTATTCGCTGCGCGTGACTTTTTGAATAGATAAACAAAGAAAAAATTAAACTTATCAGTGCTTTATATTTCATATTTTTTATTTTTTCCGTTGGCTATAGTTCGTCCTATGGCTATCGGACTTCGCTCAGTAACCGCGAACGGCTATTCAATTTTACTTCGTTTTTGTCACCCTGAGCGTAGTCGAAGGGCATAATTCATAATTAAAGCGAAGCTAAAACTTCTCTAATGGTTCTATCAACAATTTCAGCAGGATTTTTGCTAAATTCATTACTAATTCTATTAGCTAAAATACAATTTACCGAAACTGCATGATGTCCTAAAACATGGGCCATTCCGTAAATACCGGCTGTTTCCATTTCAAAATTTGTAACACTTTTACCATTTATGTTTAGCTGATTCAACTTTTGAATTAAAGTATTGTTTACTCCTTTTGCCTTTAAAAATCTACCTTGAGGAGCATAAAAACCACAGCAAGTGGCAGTGATTCCTTTTAAATAATTATTGGGTAATAAATTAATTAGTTCTTTACTACCATTTACCAAATAGGGATTGATAAAATCAAAACCTAGTTGTTGCTTAATGGATTGCTCTAATATTTCATCCTTTTCACGTTCATAAAAAAGCATCAAACTATCCAAACCAATGGCTTGTTCACTTACCAAAACAGAATTAATGGGAATATTTGATTGCAAAGCACCCGATGTACCAATGCGTATGATGTTCAAAGCCGTATGATTTTTTTTGATGGTTCTTGTAGCCAAATCCACATTTACCAATGCATCCAACTCGTTCATTACTATATCAATATTATCGGTACCAATACCGGTACTGATAACAGAAATACGCTTTTTGCCAATATAACCAGTGTGTGTTACAAACTCGCGTTTCGCTTTTTTAAGTTCAATGCTATCAAAATACTTACTGACTTCTGGAACACGCTCTTGGTCACCCACAAAAATGATGGTTTCCGCTATATCTTCGGGCAATAAATGTAAATGATAAATGGAGTTATCGTTGTTTAAAATCAATTCGCTTTCGGGTATTTGGTATTCCATTTTATAAGTATTTATCAGCTTCGAAATTAGTGTTTTTTAGAGGTAGATTTAATAAAACAACATGAATTTAGTTCATTTTTAATTAATTGCTCTTTATACTTTAAATTCATGCTTTTGTATACTAGCAAAAAAGGAAGGAAGTGAGTTGTCCGAAAAAATCGGACAACTGAAAATGCAAGCAACTCAAAACTCAATTGCCATTTGTTTGTTAGTTGCTAGAAATCGAGTACTTAAAAGTCAAATTTTACTATTTTGAAGCACCTGTTAAAGAAAAGTAAATTTTAAAAGTGGTGCCTACATTTACCTCACTTTCTACTTCAATTTTTCCATTCATAGCCTCAATTTGATTTTTAGTGATAAACAACCCAATACCGCGTGAGTTTGGATTATTATGAAATGTTTTATACATACCAAAAAGCTTATCTTTAAATTTATTTAAATCAAGACCCAAACCATTATCTTTTACTAAAAGTACCAAATAATCACTTTCTGTTTGAGTTGAAATTTCAATAACAGGAAGTCTATCTGGAGAACGATATTTAATGGCATTGGTAACTAAGTTTAATAAGATACTGTCTAAATAAGCAGGAATTACCTCCAAATCTATCAGATCAGAAACATTATTTTCAATTGTAACCTGAGATTCCAAAATAACATCTTGCACCACCAAGAAAGTTCTTTCAATTTCTTTTTTCAAATTAAGTTTTACCTTAGCCTGATTTAAATTATTTTGGATGGAAATAATTTCATTTAAGTTCTGAATAGTTTCTTCTAACTTTTCAGTACTTGTTTTCAACATTTTAAACAAAGCCAATTTTTCTTCCTCATCATTGGTATTATCAATTAAATTTATTAAACCTGTTAAGTTTGCAGAATGTGAGCGTATGTTATGCGAAACTATATAAGTAAAATTTAAGAGTCGTTTATTTTGGTCTGCAGTAACATCGGTCAATGCTTGTAACTGCTTTTGTTTTTCCATCCGTTCAGTTACATCCTTTTTTACATCAATAAAGTTAGTACAAATACCATTTTCATCAAATACAGGTGTAACAGAAATATCAAACCAAATAAGTTTACCGCTTTTGGTGTAGTTTAATAATGTTGCGTTGGTAGCTTCGAATACTTTGGTAGCTTCCATCATTTCATGAACAGAACCCCAATCAGTTTTAGGACCAGCTAATAAATCTTTCTGCTCTTTACCAATAACTTCTTGTACAGTGTATTCAGTCATTTTTTCAAATGCACTATTTACCCAAAGTATTTTAGCATTTGAATCGGTAAGGATAACAGCATCAGAAGTTTTAGAGGCTACGAGGGCCAATTCTTTTATTTTTTCATCTTTTTCTTTTTGAATGGTAATGTCTTGTAAAGTTCCAAATACTTTAATGCACTCACCATTTTCAAAAAGGGATTTGCCAATTGCTCTAACCCATTTATGATTTCCTTTAGCCGTAATCAACTCTAATTCTTTATCATACTCTTTTCCATTGGTAACAGCTTGATTAAAAAATTCAGTTATTTTTATACGACTTGGGCCTTTTTTAAAATAGCGGAGAATAGAATAGATATTGGGTTTAAAATCATTTTTATCAAGCTCATACATTTCATAAATAAGATCTGTCCAAATTACTTCTTTGGTTGTCATATTTACTTCCCAACCTCCAACTTTAGCTAAAAAACTGGTTTGCTCCAGCATACTGTTTAATTGCTCAAACTCAATTCTATTCTTTTTTTGTTCGGTTATATCTCTTGCAACAATTATTTCTTTAATTTTTTTTCCATTTTCATCATAAAAAAAACTGAAGGTGTCTTCGCGCCAAACATAATTTCCATTTTTGTGTAAATAGCGGTATTCGTATACTAGGTTTTCTTTCTTTTTTAATATAGAATCATCAAAAGTTTTAAGCAAATTGAACCTATCATCAGGATGAATTAAATTTAAAATTTCTTCTTTAGTGCGTTTATAATACTCATCCTCAGAATAACCAAACATGTTAATGTATGATTTTGATAAATAAGTAATCAATTTATTATCTAATACCACAATTCCATCTGAAGTATTTTCACTTATAAACCTGAATTTATTTTCACTTGCTAACAGTTTTTCTTCCTCAAGCTTTCTGTCAGAAATATCTTGTTTAAAACCATACCAAACCACAAAACCATCTGATTGTTTCTCGGGTTTAGCTAAAATTAAAATATGTTTTATAATGCCACTTGGCGTGGTAATTTTATGTTCATTTGTAAAATAGGTTAAGTTGTTAAATGATGCTTTCAAATCACTATTGAACTTCTCAACAGTATCTTTTGTAATCATTTTATACAATAAATATCCATCATTATAAAGTTGCTCACTTTTTACTTCATAAATATGCTCAATAGTGGAGCTGATGTAATTATAAACCACCTTACCATTATTTCTCATGCTGAATTGAAAACTAACACCGGGTAAATTTTCAGCTAGTTTGTTAAAAAAATTCCTGCTTTCAATCGAATCTTGTTTACTTTTTTCAAGCTCAATATTTTTTGAATACACATTTTTTTGTTCATTTAAATAACTTTCTCTAATAACCTCTATCATAGTTTTCATTAAAAAAAGTGCCATTATTGAAATTATCGAAATATCAAGAAATCTGTCAAACCTAGTTGGATATTGCTGTATTATTATTTGTGGAAAAAAATATTCAGTACCAAAAAGTATTAGTATCATCAATATTGAGCCAATAATAAAACGAATGTGTTTTGAATGAGGAACAATTACAAAAGTTACAAAAAAAATTACTACAAAAAGTATGACGGTACTACCAGATAAACCACCATTGAAAAACCAAATTAAACAAAAATAAGCGTAATAAACTAAAACTATATTGGCTTTGGTTAGTGTGTTTTTAAGTCGGTTATTTTCAACCAATTTTGATAAAATAAAAAACAATATTGTGCCAAATAAGGTTACTATTGCTGCATAATACAAATGTGAAATGACGTTTCCAACTACAGCCAAAGCATTTAAATAAATAGAAAGACGAAGAAGTTTTTTTGCAATATCGTCTTCTAACATAGTAATATTCGAATGCATATTTTTTTGCAATTATTTTTTCGCTATTTAATATTAAATTTCAGTTATACCAAAAGCTTTTGTATTAAAAAATTAATTATTAAAATCTTTCCACAAAAACCAAACCTTTCACAAAGTGTTTAGAAAATTTGTTAGTAATTAGTATTATTGCGGGGTTTTAATAAAATATTATGGTAATTAGTCAAATTATATTTTACATGCTAGCAGCATTTACCTTGTTAAGTGCGCTGTTTGTAGTGTTTAGTAAAAATCCAATTTACAGCGTTTTGTGGCTTATTTTATGCTTTTTTTCAATAGCAGGCCATTTTGTAATGTTAAATGCACAATTTTTGGCAGTGGTGCATATTATAGTTTACTCAGGCGCGATTATGGTTTTATTCTTATTTACCGTAATGCTTTTAAATTTAAATAGTGAAACAGAACCACACAAACCAACTTTATTAAAGTTTGCAGCAGTTCTCTCGGGAGGTGCGTTGTTTTTAATCATTATTGCTGCTGTTCGCAGCACCATGCCAGTGCCTTATGTTGCGCCTCAGTTATCTGAGGTAGGATATGTAAAGAACATTGGTATGAAATTGTATCGTGATTATACTCTTCCATTTGAAGTAGCATCAATATTATTTTTATCAGCCATGATTGGTTCAGTAGTTTTAGCTAAAAAAGAACGTTTTAATTAATATGGAAAATAGCATTCAATCAGTTCCTCAAAATTGGTATTTATTACTTAGTACTTTTATGTTTTGTATTGGTGTAATGGGCGTATTATTACGCAGAAATGCCATTATTATATTAATGTGTATAGAACTAATGCTTAACGCAGTTAACTTGTTACTAGTAAGTTACAGCAGTTATGCTGGCAATGCCGAAGGACAAGTATTTGTGTTTTTCATTATGGTGGTAGCTGCCGCAGAAGTTGCTGTTGGTTTGGCCTTATTAGTAAGTATATACCGCAATGTAGCCTCTACCGATATTGATATTTTAAATAGAATGAAGTGGTAATTTTATAAACTCGAAATACTAAAATTAAATTCGAATAGCAATATTTAAAACTAATTAAAATAAATCACGTAAGGCGTGAAAGTGCTTCGAACTTAAAAACTAAGAACTTAAAAAATGACAGAGACAGTTATACAAACATCAAACTTATTTACGCCAGCAATATTAATACCACTGTTGCCGCTACTAGGTTTTATTATCAATGGTTTATTTGGCAAAAAATTAGGTCATGCATCTGGTTGGATTGCCACCATTATGCTTTTGGCATCATTTACATGCTCATTATTTTTGTTTTTTAACCTTCCTGCTGGAGGTTCTGAAACGGTAGTTTTAAGCAATTGGTTCTACTTTAAAGATATTTTTATTCCATTTGCTTTTTTAATTGACCCATTAACCATTACCATGCTTTTGGTAGTTACTGGAATAGGAAGTTTAATTCACCTGTATTCAATTGGCTACATGCATGATGATGAAGGCTTTTCAAGATTCTTTACCTACTTAAATTTATTTGTGTTTTTCATGTTTATTTTAGTAATGGGAAATAACTATTTAATGATGTTTATTGGTTGGGAAGGTGTTGGTTTATGCAGTTATTTATTAATTGGATTCTGGTTTAAAAATCAAGCTTACAACGATGCAGCTAAAAAAGCGTTTATCATTAATCGCATTGGTGACTTAGGCTTTTTGATTGGTATGTTCATGATGTTGTTCCATTTTAAAACTTTAAACTACGATCAAGTAGCAATTGGAGCTTTGAATTTAGGAATAGGTAATATTACTATAGTTGGAATTACATTGGCTTTATTTATTGGAGCAATGGGTAAATCGGCTCAATTACCATTATACACTTGGTTACCAGATGCAATGGCTGGTCCAACGCCAGTTTCTGCATTAATTCATGCTGCAACAATGGTTACGGCTGGTATTTACATGATAGCCCGTTCAAATATTTTATATTCATTAGCACCTCATACGTTAGATGTAATTTTAATTGTAGGAACAGCCACCTCAATTTTTGCGGCTATTATAGGTTTATTGCAAAACGACATCAAGAAAGTATTGGCCTATTCTACTGTTTCGCAATTAGGTTTAATGTTTGCTGCTTTAGGAATGGGCGCATTTGAAAGTGGTATGTTCCACGTAGTTACTCATGCCTTTTTTAAAGCCTTATTATTCCTAGGAGCCGGTTCTGTTATCCATGCTTTAAGTGGAGAGCAAGATATGCGCAGAATGGGTGGTTTAGGTAAATACATAAAAATTACTTTTGCTACATTCTTAATTGGAACTGTTGCCATTTCAGGTATTCCTCCATTTGCTGGTTTCTTTAGTAAAGATGAAATTTTAGCAACCGCATTTGAACATAATAAAATTATTTGGGGCCTATTATCATTTAGCTCTATGCTAACTGCATTTTACATGTTCCGATTATTGTACTTAACTTTCTCTACTTCATTCAGAGGAACAGATGAGGTAAAACACCATATTCACGAAAGTCCAATGGTAATGACTTTACCATTGATGATTTTAGCAGTTTGCTCAATTGTAGTTGGCTTTATTGGTTTACCACCAGTGTTAAGCCATACGCATAATTTTAAAACCTATTTATCAAGTGTTTTTGCACAATCAAAAACCATCATGCCTGCTGGCCACGAAATGAGTCATTCTATGGAATGGATTTTAATTGGAACTGCGGTTGGATTGGCTCTGATAAGTATTGCATTTGCTTATAATAAATATGTTATGCAAAAACAAACCCCAGTTGAAGATGAGCAATTAAGTGGCTTAAGTAAATTGGTAGCTAATAAATTTTATGTTGATGAAATTTATAATGCCGTTTTTGTAAAACCTATTATGCTTTTAAGCGATTTGTTCTTGGTAATTATTGATAAATTAATCATTGATTTATTGGTACATGCAGTAGCATTTATTACAAGCCAAGTTGGGCGATTATTGCGTTTATTCCAAAGCGGACACTTAGGTTTTTACATGTTTGCAATGGTTATCAGCATGATTATTTTATTAGCAGTTCAAATTTTTGTTGTCATTTAACTTTTATATTTATCATTAATGTTAACACTTATATTATTACTTATACCTTTAATAGCAAGCATTATTGCTTTATTTTTAAAAGGTGAATTGGTTAAATGGTTTAGTTTAGTTGCTACTATTGTCCAATTAGCTTTTACAGTTTATGTATTTACAGTTTTTAAAGCACCTAATGCTCCAGAGGTTACTAATGGCCTATTATCATTAAATATTGATTGGATTAATTCTCCAAAAATCAATTTCAATATTGGTTTAGACGGCATGAGTTTATTGATGGTTATTTTAACCAATTTATTAATGCCTTTAATCGTTTTAGCGGGCTTTAACCGTAATCAAGAGCGTACACATATCATGTACTCATTAATGCTTTTGATGCACTTTGCATTAATTGGTGTTTTTGTGTCGTTCGATGGATTCTTATATTACATTTTCTGGGAGTTAGCATTGATTCCAATTTATTTCATTTCATTAAATTGGGGTGGTGTAAATAGAGCTACCGTAACTTTAAAATTCTTTATCTATACCCTAGCAGGCAGTTTATTGATGTTGTTCGGTTTCATATTCTTGTACTGGAATACTGCCAGCCATAGCTTAAGTTGGGTTGATTTAACCATGAACCACATTTGCTCTTGTAAACAAGGATTTATTTTTTGGATGTTCTTTTTAGCTTATGCTATTAAAATTCCAATTATTCCTTTCCATACTTGGCAGCCAGATACTTACAGCTCAGCGCCAACTCAAGGCACTATGTTACTTTCAGGTATTATGCTAAAAATGGGTTTATACAGCTTATTGCGTTGGTTATTACCCGTTCTTCCAATGGGAACTGCTGAATACACTCCTTATGTTATTGCTATGTGTTTTATTGGAGTGGTTTATGCTTCGATAATTGCCATTATGCAAACTGATTTAAAGAAACTATTTGCTTACTCATCAATTGCTCACGTTGGACTAATAGCTGCAGGTATTTTTGCTTTAAATGTGCAAGGTATTCAAGGTGGATTGGTTCAAATGTTAGCACATGGTATTAATGTAGTTGGTGTGTTTTATTGTGCTGATATTATTATTAACAGAACAGGAAGTTCAGATATTAATACTTTAGGAGGTATTCGTTTGTTATCACCTCGATTTGCTACTTATTTTATTGTAATAGTTTTAGGCTCAGTAGCTTTACCTTTAACTAATAGTTTTATAGGTGAGTTTATGCTTTTATTAGGCTTATTTGAATACAACAGTTGGGCTGCTTTATTTGCAGGTTTAACAGTTATTTTAGGTGCAGTTTATATGTTGCGCATGTATCAAAAAGTAATGTTAGGTGATGTAAACGAAAACGTTACTGTTTTTGAAGATTTAAAGTGGAACGAAGAATTGGTGTTAGCTACCATTGCCATTTTAATTTTTGCATTTGGAATTTTCCCTAAACCTATATTAGAATTAGTTGCACCTATTTCGGAGCAAATTTATAGACTTAGTTTTGTTAGATAATTTTACATTTTAAATATACCATTCATTAATGAATACTTTAATATATACAGCTTGTTTAGGATTATTTGGCTTACTGGCCGAAATATTTAACTTACGTAAATATTTAATTCCAATTTTAGTATTGGGTTTAGCTGTTATTTTTAGCTTAAACTTACAAACTTGGAATAATCCACAAACACATTTTAACGGCATGTTGAGCGATAGCAATTTTTCAACTGCATTTAGTGGTTTGGCATTGTTTATCATGCTTATTATTTTGATTCTCTCTGGCGATTTTTATACCAGCACCGATGATGAAAAACACATCAGTGATTATATGGCCATATTAATGTTTACCCTTTGTGGCGCATTAATGATGTTTAGTTTTTCAAACATGGCCATGTTGTTTTTAGGAATTGAAACTTTATCTATTTCATTGTATGTAATGGCTGGAAGTCGTAGGTTTGAGTTAAAATCAAACGAAGCAGGTTTCAAATACTTTTTAATGGGTTCATTTGCCAGTGCATTTTTATTATTTGGAATAGCTTTGGTATTTGGTGTAACGGGTACTTTTAGCATTGATGGAATTGGTAACTATATGCGCATGCATGCCGATAAATTAGATCCATTATTTATTGTAGGTATGTTACTAATGATATTTGCCATGTTGTTTAAAGTTTCTGCAGCTCCTTTTCATTTTTGGGCTCCAGATGTGTATGAAGGTGCGCCAAGTTTAATTACTGCATTAATGAGTACATTGGTTAAAATAGCTGCTTTTGCTGCCTTTTACCGCTTGTTATCATCGTGTTTTGTATTTGCTTTAGGTAAAGCCGAAATAATTTTAACCATTTCTTGTGCTGCTACTTTATTGGTTGGAAACTTGGTAGCGTTGGTTCAAGACAATTTTAAACGTCTTTTAGCTTATTCTGGTATAAGTCATGCCGGTTATATGATGTTAGCCATTATTAGTATTCAAGGAAGTACCGATAGTGCATTGTTTCTTTACTCAGTAGGTTATGCAGTGGCAAGTTTAGCTGCTTTTGCAATTGCCATTACAGTATTTAAATCAACAGGAACTGAGAGTATCAGTGGTTTTAATGGTTTGGCCAAAAAGAATCCTTTATTGGCTGCAAGTTTAACTATGGCTATGTTAAGTTTAGCTGGTATTCCTCCATTTGCAGGCTTTTTTGGTAAATACTTTATTTTTAGCGAAGCATTCAGAAATGGATGTCAAAACATGGTTTTTGTAGCCATTATCAGTTCAATTATAGGTGTGTTTTATTACATGAAAGTAATTGTTGCCATGTATAGTAAACCAGCTAATGAGTTTGAAATTAAACCTACTTTTGCCTATCAAATGGTTATAGCTGTATGCTTAATTATAAGCATTGTTCTAGGTTTATATCCTGGCGTTTTTACTAAGTTATTATAAAATTGTTTAACAATAAACTAAAAGCCAAATGTGAAAACGTTTGGCTTTTTTTATTAATATTGTTCATTAAGTACAAATGAAAAGAATTCACACCTACTTTTTAGCAATGATTAGCACCAGCATATTAACATATGTTTTGGTAAGATTTTTTATAATTGATACCATGCTTTCCATTACTCCTGGTGGTATACTATTATTTATCCACCTGAAACAGTTGCAGTAATTATCACTTTATTGTTTCCGTTTTTTAGTTTACTTGTATATGCCTTATTTAAATGGTTTAATAAGTTTAAACTTATTACAGTTCAAAAACTTGCCCTTGTTCCGGCATTTCAGCTTTAATTCCAGATAAAGCTAATCTATCGCGCATGGCTGTCATTTGGGTTTCATCACCATGTACTAAAAACACATTTTTACAGCCATTTTGATGAGTTTGATTGATATAATTAAACACCTCATCGCAATCAGGGTGAGAACTAAAAATATCGGTACTGGCTATTTTTGCAAATACACGTTTTACTTTGTTTTTGATATTTATGGTTGATTGACCATTTAACAATTTGTGTCCAAAAGTTCCTTCCGCACAAAATCCTGAAATTAATATAGTCGAAAATGGATTTTCAATATTATTAGTAATATGTTCTTGGATTCGACCACCCTCAACCATTCCTGCTGCCGAGATTATTACACATGGGTCGGTGTAATACATCAAAGCCTCATGGTGTTTAAACTCGGTTAGGTATTCAATATCTTCATGTTCAAGCAATGAACCATATTGTTTTTGAAAAGCAAATGCTTCAGGATTTAATAATTCCTTGTGTTTTTCGTAAACATCTGTGCTTCTTATTGCTAAAGGACTGTCAACAAATATTTTTACATTTGGAATGAATCCTTGGCGTTTTAATTGATTGATGGTAAATACAATAGATTGCGTTCTGCCTACACTAAACGCAGGAATTACCAATCTACCTCTTATATCAATACAAGTTGCGGTAATGTAATGTAACATTTCATCTTCGGCCGAACGAGTAATTTTATGTTTTCTTCCTCCGTATGTACATTCAGAAACCAATGTATCAATTCCTGTAAGTAAAGTAGTGTTATTAATTAACTTTGAATTACTTCTGCCTAAATCGCCTGTAAAACCTATAGATTTGGTAATTCCATTTTCAACCACTTCCATTTTTACTGAAGCTGCTCCAAGTAAATGGCCAGCTTCAATTAAGGTAACTTTTACTTCTTGGTTTATGGTAAACGGTTCATTAAATTTTGCAATGGTAAATCTATCCACACAATCTTTAACATGGCTTGTCATGTATAAAGGCTTAGGAACATTATTTCGTTTGGTTTTTTTTGCATTACCAAGTGCCTTTCGGTATTCCATTAATTGAATATTGGCACTATCGTATAATAAGTATTCGGTTAATTCTGCGGTAGCTCCAGTACAAATAATACTTCCTCTAAATCCCTGGTATACCAAACTTGGCAAATTCCCCGAATGGTCAATGTGCGCATGTGTAAGAATTACAGTGTCTATATCGGCAGGATTAAATGGGAAAATATCTTCTTTAAAAGTAGGATTACGCTTTAATTCGTAATCCATACCACAATCTATTAAAATATTATAACCGCTTTGAAGCGTAACTAGGTGCATACTTCCCGTAACTTGTCGGGCGGCACCTAAAAAGGTAATTTCCATCGAGTATTTTTTGTTCTTAGTTTAAAGTACAAGGTACTTGTTTGTAAAGTCGCAATTAAATAATAAAAAACCACTTTTAATTATCCAACTTTATAACAACTAACAAACAAATGGTAAAGGAGTTTTAACATTATCCAAATTCAATGCTTTAAAGAAATAATCAATTTAAAACTAACAATTTGTGCCTAGAAAAAATCAATCCAATTAACTGATTAATTTCCCTTTTGTAAAAAAAATTTAAGTGTACTGTAAATAATTTTTACATTCGCCACCCATAAAATAAATTTATAACAAAAATGAAAAGAATAATTACAAGTTTACTACTTTTATTGATACTAGGTGTTGAGGTATCAAAGGCCGATGAAGGCATGTGGTTTTTAATGTCTATCAAAAGATTAAACCACCGTGATATGGAAAAAATGGGTCTTCAATTAACAGCAGAAGAAATTTATGCCATTAATAACAGTTCATTAAAAGATGCAATTGTACAATTTAATGGAGGTTGTACTGCAGAATTAATTTCGAAAGACGCATTGGTATTAACTAACCACCATTGCGGTTACGATGCAATTGCTGAATTATCAACTCCGGAAGCTAATTTTTTAAAAAACGGCTACTGGGCTTCATCAAAAGATAAAGAATTAAAACCTAAAAGTTTGTTTGTTAGATTCTTTGTTAGAATGGACGATGTAAGTAAAAGAATTTTGGCAAAGGTAAATCCTCAAATGTCAGAGGCTGACAGAGATAAAGCCATCATGGAAGAAATAGCTTTAATTGAAAAAGAAAATAATGAAGGTGGAAAATATACCGTATCAGTTCGTTCGTTTTTCCAAGGTAATGAATTTTACTATTTTGTTTATCAAGATTACAAAGATGTGCGTTTTGTAGGTACCCCGCCTGAAAGTATTGGTAAATTTGGTGGCGACACTGATAATTGGGAATGGCCTCGTCAAACAGGCGATTTTTCTATGTTTAGAATTTATGCTGATGCTAATGGTAATCCTGCTGAGTATTCAGTAAACAATGTGCCATTAAAACCTAAAAAATATTTAACAGTAAATACAGGAGGTGTTAAAGAAAACGATTTTGCTATGATTTTAGGTTATCCCGGAAGAACTAACCGTTGGATGCCAGCTGGTGGAATTGAACAAAATGTAAAATTTGCTTATCCAGCTTGGGTTGAAGGTTCAAAAACTGGTATGGATAACATGAAAAAATACATGATCCAAAGCGATAAATTGAATTTGATTTATGCTTCAAAATATGCTGGTGTAGCTAACTATTGGAAAAACCGCCAAGGTATGATTGATGCTTTAACCAAATTTGGAACTGCAAAATCAAAAGCTGAGCAAGAAGCTAAATTTAATGCTTGGGCCAACAAACCTGCTAATAAAGCTAAATACGGAACAGTGGTTGAAAAGATTAACGCATATTACAAACTTACCAACGAAAAGGCACGCCATGATAATTACTTACAACAATTGTTAAGAACATCATCGTTTGGTTTTATCTCACGTGGTTTTGGTAAACAATTGGCTAATTATGCAGCAGCGGATGCAGCCGGAAGAGAAAAAATGAAACCTGAAATGGCAACTGAAGTAAAATCGTTTTTTGAAGAAATGCACTTACCTGCTGAAAAAGATATTTTAAAAGCACAATTAGCATTGTATAGTGCAAAATCGGTTGGTTATACATTAGCACCATCAGTAATAGCTATGGGTAAAAATTTTGATGCTCATGTAAATGCTATATTTACCATGAGTATTTTTACTTCAGAAGAAAAATTGATGGCATTTTTAGATGCCCCTTCAAAAGGTCAAGTAACCAACGATCCTATTTATGCATTATCAAATGATTTAATGACTCATTTAGGTTTTAAATCGGATGAAGTTACCAAGGCTCAGAATGATTTCTTAGCTTCATACCGTTTATTGGTTGAAGGTTTAAGAGAATCAAAATTAGCTACCATTCAATATCCTGATGCCAACTCAACTTTACGTTTAACTTACGGAAAAGTGCGCGCTTTACCAGTAGATAAAAGAAATGATGCTAAAGTAAATTACTACACCACTATGGAAAGTATGGTAAAAAAATACAAAGCTGGAGATGCCGAGTTTGATTTACCAGCACGTTTATTAGAATTATACAAACAAAAAGATTTTGGTAAATATGCTGATGCAAAAGGTTATATGCCTGTTTGTTTTTTAACTGATAACGATATTACTGGTGGTAACTCTGGTTCGCCTGTATTAAACGGTAAAGGTCAGTTAATTGGTTTAGCTTTCGATGGTAATATTGAAGCTATGGCTGGTGATGTTATTTTTGACAAAAAATTACAAAGAACCATCAATGTTGACATTCGTTATGTACTTTGGGTTATTGAAAAATACGCAGGTGCAAAAAACATTGTTGACGAAATGGACATTGTAAATAACTAAAATTAAATAACCTATTAATTGCCAAAGATGAAGAACAGCCTTTTAGTTTTATCCATTTTATTAAGCATAATAGCCTGTGGAAACGATTCAAGGTCTAAATTACCTACTTCGGGTAATTTTGGAGCTGAAGTAAAAACCGATTCGTTAAAAACCGTTAGCGATGTATTGAATGTTTTACAAACTCAAACAGAAGCTAACGTAAATGTAACCGGAACTATTGAAAAAGTATGCAAAGGCGAAGGCTGTTGGTTAACTTTAGAGAACAAAGGTGGTGAAGCTTTATTTATTGAAATAGATAAAAAAGCTTTTGTATTGCCCAAAAACATTGAAAGTAAAATAGCAACTGTTACAGGTAAAGCAGTTAAAGAAACAAATAATGGCAAAACTGAAATAAAAGTTTTGGCCACAGCAATTAATATAAAATAGATAGCTCTTGCTAAATTTTAAAAAGAGGTTGTTCATTTTTTGAACAGCCTCTTTTTTTGTTTATTCAATAATTGCTTTTTAAAGTAATTAGTTTGGTTTATCTGTTTTGTTTAAATAAAATACTATTTCAAAAATAAATCTAATTGAACATTGGCTGTAAATATTTAAATGAAATTAAATTTTACAAAATAGTTAAAAGATAATCATAAATATTGTTATTTGCAGTCTAAGTGGCTTAATAAATAGTTTAAGCAGCAAATAATATATGATAAACAAAGAAAACTACCCTCATTATATAGTGGCCATTGGCGCCTCAGCAGGAGGATTAGAAGCATTACAAGAATTTTTAACCAATTTTCCTGTAGAACTAAAAAATATAAGTATCATAATTGCTCAGCATTTAAGTCCAACACATAAAAGTATGCTAGTGCAGCTACTTGGTAAAAACTCTAAATTGAATGTACAAGAAGCCAAACACCTTGCCATAATAGAACCTAGTCAAGTTTATATAGCTCCGCCCGATGCAGATATAACTGTTAGCAATGAAAAAATAATTTTAACCAAACCTCAAAATCAACTAGGGCCAAAGCCTTCTGTTGATTTATTGTTTCAATCATTAGCAAATGCCTTACACGAAAGAGTTATTGGAGTAATTTTATCAGGTACAGGCACAGATGGCGCTATAGGAGTTAGGGCAATTAAAAAAAATGGAGGTTTTACCCTTGCCCAAGAACCTCATAGTGCCAAATACAATGGAATGCCCATAGCTGCTATTGATACAGGTGATATTGACTCCGTATTATTGCCTGAAAAAATGGGTGAAGAAATAAAAGAATTTGTTTTAAACCCTCTTCAGTTTAAGGTAATTAAATATTCTGAAAACGAAGAATTCAATAGTTTAGATCAAATTTTTAAGCTTTTAAGTAGCAGAACAGGCACCGATTTTTCAAATTATAAAGAAGCTACCGTAAAGCGTAGATTAGAAAAACGCATTAATGAACTAAAGCTAAAATCATTAAAAGAGTATTTAGTATTTATTGAAAACAATCCATCTGAATTGGATGAAATGTTTAATAAAATATTGATTGGAGTAACCAGTTTTTTTAGAGATAGCGAGGCATTTTTAGCTTTAGAATTATACATAAAAAATTTAATAACTAATTCAGCTAAAAAACACATTAGAATTTGGGCTCCTGCCTCATCAACAGGCGAGGAGGCTTATTCAATAGCCATTATTTTGGCTAAGTTATTAAAAGATAAAATTAACCAATATAATATTCAAATATTTGCTACCGATATTGATGATAGAGCAATAACAACAGCCCGAAAAGGAATATATAAACCTGAAGTAATTCAAAATATACCAAGCGATATTTTAAACGAGTATTTTTTAAAAAATGGTGATAATTACGAATTGGTAAAATCAATTCGTTCCATGGTATTATTTTCAAAACACGATGTAACCAATAATCCTCCTTTTTTAAAATTAGATTTAATATGTTGTAGAAACCTTCTGATATATTTTGGAGCCAATCTACAAAAACAAATTATACCATTATTTCACTACTCATTAAATGAAAATGGTTATTTATTTTTAGGTAAATCGGAAACAGTTGGTCAGTTTTCTGATTTATTTAATACCATTGATGCAAAAAATAAAATATTCCAACACAAAAAAGGCAATGCCATAAAAACCATTCAGTTTTCGAACTTTAAGGCAAAATTACAGGATGCTACTAAGTTAGATGATAACGCCAAAGCCAATAAAGTTAAAACAAATAGCAGTTTAGAAGATATTATAAAAGAAACTATTTATACAAATTTTGAAAACCCATATGTAATAATTAACGAAAACTTTGATATACAAAGTGTTCATGGCGATGTAAGGCTGTTTTTAAGTTTTACCTCAGGCAATATTAATGTAAACTTAATAAAAATGGTAAATACTGAGCTGCAAATAGAGCTCAGAGCCATAATTACCAAGGCCATTAAAGACTTTAAAAACATAAAAAGTCCAATAAAAAAATTTAATTTATTTGGGCAAATACATTTTGTAAGGCTTTGTGTTAAACCTCTTAAATCAATTAGCTTTAGCGATAATTTATTGATGGTTATTTTTGAAAAACTTGAAATAGATGAGTTTATTGTAAAAGAAAATTTAATAACCGATAAAGAGCTAATTGATAATAGAGTTCAGGAGTTAGAAAAAGAATTGCTTCAAACCAAAGAACATTTACAAACCTTTATTGAGGAATTGGAAACGAGTAACGAAGAGTTACAATCTCTTAATGAAGAGATGCACAGTACAAACGAAGAGTTACAATCATCGAACGAGGAATTAGAAACCAGTAACGAAGAGTTGCAAAGTACCAACGAAGAGGTTCAAATTGCATACACAGAACTGAAATTGGTAAACGATGAATTGTTTAAAAAAGAAAAATTATTAACTGAAAAACAAGCTAAGCTAAATGCCTTGTTAGAAAATAATTTGCAAGGTTTTATTTTGGTGGATGAATCGTATTTGGCTATAACTTTTAACGAAAAAGCCATAAGCATTTTTAATTTATTTTCAGTTAAACCATTACAAGAAGGAGCCTCACTTTTTGATTATTTTGAATCCCAAGCTTTAGAAGAATTGATAGTTGACTTCAAAACTGCCATATCGGGTAAAAGCATTACCAAAGATTTTTATATAAACGATTTAACTCAAAATAAACTATGTTTCAGTATCAATTTTACTCCCATTATTAATGACCTTGGTGAGGTAAAAAGTTTTTCATTTGGCTTAATTGAAATTACCAATGCAGTAAATACATTAGAACAGCTAACTAAAGCTGAAAAGTTGTTAGACGCAGTATTTAACGCCACAGCAGTTGGGGTTTGTATCACTAACGAAAATGGAGTATTTGTTGATGTAAATAATGAATATTGTAGAATTTATGGTTACACCAAAGAAGAATTAATAGGCAATAATTTCACCTTAGTTGTTCCTGTGGAATACAAA
Source organism: Bacteroidota bacterium (assembly GCA_027491085.1). Lineage (GTDB taxonomy): Bacteria > Bacteroidota > Bacteroidia > UKL13-3 > UKL13-3 > JAAFJM01. The sequence continues at coordinate 140,674 of JAIXWW010000021.1, read as the reverse complement.
CAAGCACTTCAAAACTTACATGATGAATTTATTGATGGAAAAGAAGAGTTAGCAGCGGAGTGGCAAGTTCAACGGAAAAATGGAACTATTATAGATATTTATGCAAGTGCTGAATTATTGGTTCAACCAGATGGAAAAAAATATAAAGTAACTTCAGTACGCGATATTACCGAAAATAAAAAATATAAAAACTTACTATTTGAAACCCAAGAGTCGGGTAAAATTGGAGGAATTGAACTTGATTTTATTACCCAAGAATTTAGTTGCACTGAAGAAATTAATACACTGTTCGATTTAGAATCAACTGAAATATTAACCTTTGAAAACCTGATTAATTATTTTAAAGATGAAGCCAAAACATCTATCAAAAATAATTTTGATGCTATTCAAAAAAATGGAAATTCATTTGATTTAGAATTGGAGTTATTGACTCATAAAATAAATTATAAATTGGTAAGAATAACAGCTAAAGCCACTAAAAATGGTAATAATGTAGTAAAAGCTTATGCCACAATTCAAGATATAACAAAGGAAAAACAACATGAACTACAAATATTAAATAATAAAGAAAAGTACAAAGCCTTTGTTGAAAATTCGCTCAACTCATTTATAATTACTAATATAAAAGGAGATATACTGGAGGCTAATCAATCAGCTTGTAATTTATTTGTTTGTTCAAATGAAAAATTATTGACTAAAAATGTTTCAGACTTCTTTGAACTTGAATCACCAGCATTTATTGAAATAACAAATAATCAAAAAACAAATAGAAAAGCCAAAGCTGAAATAAATGCTATAAATGCTTTTGGTAACTATTTCATTGCGGATTACTCTTCCGTAGTTTATAAAGATTTAATTAGCCATGAAGATAGGATATTTATTTACCTATCAGATATTACCAATAGGGTTAAAAACACCGATTTACTGAACGAAATTAGTATTATGGGTAAAATTGGCGGTTGGGAAGTTGATTTGGTTGCTAATAAAGCTACTTGGAGTGATGTAACAAAATTAATACACGAAGTTCCGTTAGATTATGAACCTGATTTAACTACAGCCATTAATTTTTATAAAGAAGGCTATAGTAGGGATACTGTTATAAAGGGAGTAGAAAAAGCAATAAATGAGGGTACGCCTTGGGATTTTGAACTACAATTAATTACTGCCAAAGGAAATGAAATTTGGGTAAAGGCCAAAGGAGAAGCAAGTTTTATAAATGGAAAATGTGTTAAATTATTTGGGGTTTTTCAAGATATTACAAATAATAAAGAACGTGATTTAAGAATTGAGGCTCAAAGTAATGAGTTGAATAATATTTTAAATACCTCACTTGACATTATTTGTATTATTGATAAAGACAATAAATTTGAAATAATTAGTAAGTCTGCTGAAAATATTTTAGGATATAAACCAGAAGAACTTATTGGAAAACCTTTCTTGGATTTTGTTTATAGCGATGATGTAGAACAAACAAAAGCAATTGCTGCTAAGGTTTATGATGGCAAAGCGGTAACAAACTTTAAAAATAGGTACGTTCATAAAAACGGTAGTTTAGTTCCTTTTTCTTGGGCAGCAAAGTGGGATAATAATGCTGAAAAAATGTATTGTATAGCCAGAGATATTACCGAAAATCAAAAATTTGAAAAGGAAATATTAGAAATAAACGAAAGGTTTGAATATGTAACCAAAGCAACCTTTGATGCAGTTTGGGATTGGGATTTACAAAATGATATGATTTATTGGGGAGCAGGTTTTAAAACCCTTTTTGGTTATGACAACGTAAATACATTTGTAAAAGGTAAAGAAAATTGGGTTCAAAGAATTCATCAAGATGATCTTGAAAAAGTGGAGTTGGAATTAAATAATTTCATTGAATCAAACGAAAACAATTTGAAATTTGAGTACCGTTATTTAAGAGCAGATGGAACTTATGTTTTTGTGATTGATAAAGCCATTGCTATCAGAAATGAAAATGGTAAAGTGGTAAGAATGATTGGTGCAATGCAAGATTTAACCGAGCAAAAAATTAATGAAGAAAGGTTAAAGTTGTTTCAATCGGTAATAGAAAACACAAACGATGGTGTAATTATTACCAAAGCAGAACCTTATGATGAACCTGGTCCTGAAATAATTTATGCCAATAATGCCATGTCCAAAATTTCGGGATATACACTAAACGAGTTAATAGGGTCAAGTCCAAGATTAATGCAAGGACCTGATACTAGCAGAGAAGAACTTGATAAAATAAGGAAAGCAATTGAAAATTGGCAACCAGTAGAAACGGAAATAATTAATTACAGGAAAAATGGAGAAGAATATTGGTTAAATTTTTCAATAGTTCCGGTAGCAAATGAAAAAGGTTGGTTTACTCATTGGATATCGATAGAACGTGATATAACTGCCCGCAAAAAAGCTGAACAGGAACGCGAACAATTATTAAATGAATTAACTAATAATAACAAAGAACTTAAGCAGTTTTCGTATATTACATCGCACAATATGCGTTCGCCATTAACGAATATATTGGCTATTTTAGACTTGTTTGATTATGAAAAAATTAATGATAAAGAAACCACTGAATTGATTGATGCCTTAAAGCAATCAACTAATAACTTGCATGAAACTTTAAATGACTTAATAAAAATTCTTATAATAAAAGAAAACACCAACCAAGAACTTGAAAATGTAAACATCGAAGAGGTATTTAATGGAGTAAAAAACTCTATTAATTCTCTAGTTACAAGAAGCAATGCACAAATTAACCTTAACTTTTCAAAGGCAAATAAGCTAAGTTATAGTAAAAGTTATTTAGAAAGTATTTTCTTGAATCTATTAACCAATTCCATTAAATATGCTAGTAAAGATAGAGACTTGCAAATAACAGTAAGTACTCAAATAGAAAATAAAAAGATAAAGTTAATATATTCGGATAACGGACTTGGATTCGATTTGGAAAAAGTTAAAGATAAAATTTTTGGATTATATCAAAGGTTTCATACCCATACCGATAGTAAAGGAATTGGATTATACTTGGTTTATTCTCAAATAGTAGCTTTAGGTGGCAATATAAAGGTAGATAGTGAGGTTAATAAAGGCACTACTTTTACCATACATTTTTAAAAATATTTTGACAAAATAAGAAAGCAGTTATAAGGTAGATTACTTTATAACTGCTTTTTTATTACTAAAATAAACTTTTGATAGTTAAGTAAGTTTTGCAATATTTTATCTCAATTCTTGATTGTCTTGTATAAATAAATTTTAGGTTATGTAAAAACAAGGTTAACAATAGTTGATTTTGTCAACTATTGATTTATTCAACTATATTCGCTGCCACAAATGGATGATAAAAAAAACTGCAAATCGGATGTAGGTACTCCATTGGCCTATAAATTTACCCTTTTGGCCAAAAACTATTACGGTGCTGCTACTACTCATTTTGCTAATTTTGATTTTGATAAATACTATTATGTATTAATGGTTATTGGTAATCATTAAAAAATTACTCAGCAATGTTTGTCGAAATATTTCGACATAGACAAAGCAAGTATCGTTCGCATTATTGATTATTTAACCGAAAAAGGATTGGTAATTCGTGAAAAGAACACACTAGATAGAAGAGAGCACATGATAGTTTGTACTGAAAAAGGCAAGACTTATTTACCTAAAATAAACGAAGCCTTTAATTTGGTAAACAATTCGGCTTTTAAAAACTTTACAGAGCAAGAGCAAACTTTATTTTTTGAAATGCTTAACCGAATGCTCGAAAACATTTCGGGTTTACCAGCCGAGTACTACGAATTAAAATATGTAAAATCAAATAATGTGAGCAAATAGAAGTTCGCAATAATTTTATAAAAACATGACTAAAAAACAAATTATAACTTATTCAGTAATTATAGCCATAGTAGCTCTATTGGCCTATCCTAAAATTTTTCCTAAAACCGAGGCAGGAGCTTCAGGAGCAAAAGGTGGTAAGCCAGCTGCTGCGCCAGTAAAAGTGAGTGTGGTAGTTGCTCACAAACAAAGTGTATCAAGCTCAGTGCAAGCCATTGGTAATATTATGGCAGATGAAGAAGTAGAGTTACATGCTGAAACGCAAGGTAGAATTACTAAAATTGGTTTTACTGAAGGTTCAGTGGTGACCAAAGGCAAACAGCTTATCAAAATTTATGATGGCGATTTACAAGCGCAACTAAACAAAGCATTGATTAACAAAAAACTGAAACAAGAAACCGAAAAACGCAATAAACAATTATTAGACAAAGGAGGAATTAGCCAAGAAGCTTATGATTTATCGCTTACCGACTTGAATTCAATAAACGCTGATATTGAAATACTAAAAGAAAGTATTAAGCATACAGAAATTGTAGCTCCATTTAGTGGTAAAATAGGTTTAAAATATGTAAGCGAAGGTTCGTTTGTTAATTCGGCTTCTAAAATTGCTTCTATTCAAAAAATTGATAGGATAAAAATTGAATTTTCGGTTCCAGAAAGATACGTAGCACAAATTAGCAATGGTACTGAAGTGAGTTTTACAGTAGAAGGAATTCAAAAAACTTTTAAAGCTAAAATTTATGCCATTGAACCAAAGGTAGATGTGGTAAATAGAAATGTGGTTTTAAGAGCCATTTGCGAAAATAGCAATGGTGTGCTTTTACCTGGATTATTTGCCAAAGTAAATGTACCATTAAACGATAAAGAAGGTGTATTTTTAATCCCAACACAGTCGGTGGTACCTATTTTAAAAGGACAAAAAGTATTTGTGGTAAAAGGCGATTCAGCTGTTGAGCAAAAAGTTGAAGTAGCAGGAAGAAACGAATCAAATGTAGAAATTATTAGTGGTTTAAAGACGGGCGATTCGGTAATTGTAAGTGGAATTATACAAATGAAACAAGGAGTTAAGGTGAAGGTGCAAAAGGGCAACTAGCAACTTGCTTCTGGCGACTGGCAATTCAACCATATAACAATCTAACAATTCAACAATTTTCCGATCAAAAAAATGAGTTTATCAAGTGTAAGTATAAGTAGGCCAGTATTAGCAACGGTTATGTCTATAGCCATTGTATTATTTGGTGCTATTGGATATAAATATTTAGGTGTAAGGGAATTTCCTTCCATCGACCCACCAATCATAACGGTAAGAACAAGTTATACTGGTGCCAATGCCGAAATTATTGAATCGCAAATTACAGAGCCATTAGAAAAATCAATTAATGGAATTGCGGGCATTCGTTCTATTTCGTCAGCCAGTAATTTAGGAACCAGTAATATTACTGTGGAGTTTAATTTAGATGCCAATTTAGAAGAAGCAGCTAACGATGTGCGTGATAAAGTTTCTCAAGCTGTTAGGCAATTACCGCAAGATATTGATGCACCTCCGGTAGTTAGTAAAGCCGATGCAAACTCGGATGCTATTTTGGGTATGACCATTCAAAGCGATAATAAAAACCAATTACAGGTAAGTGATTATGCCGAAAATGTGTTGTTAGAAAAACTCCAAACCATTCCAGGAGTTAGTACCATTCAAATTTGGGGACAAAAACGTTATGCCATGCGTTTGTGGTTAAATCCTGCTAAACTTTCGGCTTTGGGAGTTACTGCCCTAGATGTAAAACAAGCTTTAGATAGAGAAAATGTAGAACTTCCGGGAGGTAAAATAGAAGGAAATACCACTGAGTTAACTGTAAAAACGGTTGGTAAATTCACAACTGAAGAGCAATTTAATAACTTAATTATTAAAGCCGATGATACAAAAACCATTAAGTTAAAAGATGTTGGTTACGCTGTTATAGGAGCTGAAAACGAAGAGACTATTTTAAAAGAATCAGGTACCCCAATGATAGGTTTGGGCATTGTTCCACAACCGGGAGCCAATTATATTGAAATAGCTGATGAGTTTTACAAACGTTTCGAGCAAATTAAGAAAGAAGTTCCCAAAGATTTTAAACTGAATGTATCTATTGATAATACCAAGTTTATTAAAACATCTATTACCGAGGTAAAAGAAACTTTATTAATAGCTTTCATACTAGTTGTATTAATTATTTTCTTATTTTTTAGAGATTGGTTAATTGCTTTTAGACCATTAATTGATATTCCTGTTTCGCTGATTGGTGCATTTTTTATCATGTACTTGGCAGGTTTTTCTATCAATATTTTAACCTTATTAGCTATTGTGTTGGCTACAGGTTTAGTGGTTGATGATGGTATTGTGGTAACCGAAAATATTTTCAAGAAAATAGAAGAAGGTCTTTCACCTCGCGAAGCGGCCATAAAAGGTTCAAACGAAATATTTTTTGCTGTAGTTTCTACTTCCATAACGTTGGCAGTGGTTTTTTTACCAATTATTTTCTTACAAGGTTTTGTGGGTAGGTTATTCCGTGAGTTTGGAGTGGTGGTAGCTGGTGCGGTTCTTATTTCTGCATTTGTTTCGCTTTCATTAACACCTATGTTAAATGTGTTTTTAACTAGAAAAGACCATAAAAAACGCAGTAATTTTTATACTAAAACAGAACCATTTTTTGAAGGATTGAACAATGCTTATAAAAAATCGTTAGATGTATTTTTTGAACGTAAATGGTTGGCATTGGTAATAATTGTTATTTCATTTGGTTTAATATTTTTAATTGGAAATACTATACAAAGTGAGTTGGCTCCGCTTGATGATAGAAGTGTAATGCGTATCAGTTCCACAGCTCCCGAAGGTGCATCATACGAGTTTATGGATAATTATCAAGATAAAATTACCCAATTAATTTTAGATTCAGTTCCTGAAAAGAAAATTATTATCTCGGTTACAGCGCCAGGTTTTGTGGGAAGTGGAGCGGTTAATACAGGTTTTAACCGAATCATATTAAACGACCCTGATGAGCGCAAACGTTCTCAACAACAAATAGCTGATATGCTCACCCGAAATTTAAAGAATTTTCCTGATGCAAAATCATTTGTAATTCAAGATCAAACCATAAATGGTTCAGGCGGTTCGCGTGCTGGTTTACCCGTTCAATTCATTTTACAAAATCAAGATTTTAGTAAAATTCAACAATACTTACCAAAGTTTACAGAAGCAGTATCGACCAATAAAACTTTCCAAGGGTTTGATGTAAATTTAAAGTTCAATAAACCTGAATTGGTAATTACTATTGATAGAGACAAGGCCAAAAGTTTAGGTGTTTCGGTTCAAAGTGTAGCGCAAACATTGCAATTGGCATACAGTGGTTTGCGTTATGGATATTACACACAACAAGGAAAACAGTACCAAGTTATTGGGCAAATGGACAGAGAAAACCGTGACGAACCTTTGGATTTAAAATCGCTTTATGTTAAAAATGATGCAGGTAAAATGATTCAGTTAGATAATGTGGTACAAATTACAGAACAAAGCAGTCCGCCTCAATTGTATCATTACAATCGTTACAAAGCAGCTACTGTTTCGGCTGGTTTAGCACCAGGCAAAACCATTGGTGATGGTATAAAGGAAATGGAAAAAATTTCGAAAAAGGTGTTAGACGAATCGTTTACTACCGATTTGGCTGGTCCTTCTCGCGATTTTTCTGAAAGTTCGTCAAATACCACCTTTGCATTTTTATTGGCTTTGGTATTGGTTTATTTGGTATTAGCAGCTCAATTCGAAAGTTTTATAGACCCTTTAATTATTATGATTACGGTGCCAATGGCTTTAGCTGGAGCGTTAATTTCATTGTGGTATTTTAACCAAACTATCAATATTTTCAGTCAAATTGGAATCATTGTTTTAATAGGTTTGGTTACTAAAAATGGAATTTTAATTGTAGAATTTGCTAACCATCAAAAAGAAAGTGGTTTACAAACTATTGAAGCAGTTAAACTTGCAGCAGTGCAGCGTTTACGCCCCATTATGATGACAAGTTTGGCTACCATTTTAGGGGCTTTGCCAATTGCATTGGCTTTAGGTGCTGGCGCAAAAAGTAGAACTGCAATGGGTATTGTAATCATAGGTGGTTTGTTGTTTTCAGGATTTTTAACTTTATACGTAATTCCGGTTATGTACAGTTATATTTCTCGTAATAAAAAATCAAAAACCGAAGTAGAATCAACCGAAGAAATTTCGGCTTAATTAAAAGTAAAATTCATGTTATTAAATAAATTGTTTTCAAATAAAATAGTTGCAGTTTTTATTTTTAGTCTTGTATTTATTGGAGCAAAAGCCCAACAAATACTTACTTTAAACGAAGCTTTAAAATTGGCTTTAGCCAATAATTACTCCATTCAATTAGCAAAAAACGAAGCTGAAATTGCTCAAAATAGCAATTATGCAGGTGCGGCAGGCATGTTACCAACTGTTGCTGCTACTGCAAGTCAAGATAATGTGGTAAATAATACCCAACAAAAGTTTTTAAATGGAACTGAAAATAATAAAGATGGCGCTAAATCTAATCAGCTAAATGCTGGTGTGGAGCTTGGTTGGACTATTTTTGATGGTTTAAAAATGTTTGCCACTAAAAACAAGTTGAATCAATTACAGGCCATTGGCGAATTGAGAATGCGCGCTCAAATTGAGCAAAATTTTAGCCGTATTATTCGTGCTTATTTCGATATTGTTCAAAACAAAAAACAATTGAATGCTTTGCAACAAAGTGTAACTATTTCAACCGAAAGGTTAAAGTTGGCCAACGATAAATTGGCAGTTGGAAAAGTATCAAAAACTGAAGTTTTAAAAGCGCAAGTTGATTTAAATACCGATAAATCGGCCATTATTAAACAACAAAATTTGGTACAAAATGCCAAAGCCAATTTAAACCAATTATTAGCCCGTGATTTAACCACCGATTTTGATATAGATGATAAAATTGAAATCAATAAAGATTTAAAACTAGCCGATTTGCAAAGCAAAGCACAAACTCAAAATACCAACTTAATGATTACTAAAAAAAATTATCAAGTATCGACATTTACTATTAATGAAATTAGGGCTGAACGCATGCCAACAGTTCAATTAAAAACGGGCTATAATTATAACAAACAAACTTCGGAAGCAGGTTTTTTACAATCGAGCCAAACCAATGGCTACCATTATGGTGCTGCTTTAAGTTTGAATGTATTTAATGGATTTAGTGTAGATAAACGTTTGCAAAATGCACGCTTAAGTTTAAAATCAAATGATTTTGTGTTAAAAGATAGCTTAACAAAATTGGATTTAGCTATTCAACAAAACTATAATTCCTATACAATGGTGTTGCAATTACTTCAATTTGAAACTGAAAATGTAACAGTAGCTCAAAGTAATTTTGATTTAGCCAATGAGCAATACAAAGTAGGGGTAATTACTGCCTTGGAATTGCGCAATGCACAACAAAACTTGGTATTGAGTCAAACCCGTTTATCAGCTGCACAATACGATGCAAAGTTAGCCGAAACCGAACTTTTAAGGCTAACTTCAGAAATATTTAAAGTGGTTGGTAATTAATACCTCTCTCCTACTCTACTTTCAAAACCATAAACTCTACCCTTCTATTAGCCGCTTTGCCTTCCTCTGTATCGTTGGTAGTTATAGGAACTCGTTCGCCATACCCTTGCCAACTTAATCGTTTGGCATTTATTCCATGCTTTATTAAATACTTAACACAGGCCATGGCTCTATTGTTAGATAAAGTAATATTATACGCATCCGAATTTTGGCTGTCGGTATGTCCCATTATTTTTATAACCATTTTAGGGTACTCACGCATAATGGATAATAAATTATCAAGTTCTACATACGATTGTGGTAACAACACGTATTTATCTAAATCAAAATTGATATTGCGCAAAGCATAAGTTTTTCCAATTTCGAATTTAGGCTTATAAACGTACATGGTATCCCGGCAATCGCAAGTATTATCGTTTCTAACTTCGGCTAAACATAAATCATCGTAATATAAACGCACATGAAAATAAAATGGGTCAAGGTAAATTTGGTTTACAGAATCAAGCAGGTTATTGGTATTATTTTGAACTTCCAATATCATTAAATTTAATTCTTTTTTAGCCGAATTCACAAAGTTAAACATGAGTTGTTTTTGTTTTTTGATGGCTTTTTTACTATCGCCTAAATCGGGAATATCAACTTTTAATTTGCTAAAACTATCGCGTAGGTGCAAAATTTGTGCATCGCGTTCCTTAATCATTCGCTCCTTGATACTTACTAAACTATCGTATAAACTGTAGGTAGAATCAGTATGAAATCTTCCCAAATACAAATAATCACCACTGCTATTTGCAGTAAAAGTTAAATGATGGTATTGCCAAAACGGACGCTCACGTTCTGGGTTTGAATCAATGGCAAATTGGGCTAAAGGTGTAGCTTTTATTCTAATTCGCACTGGCGTTACCTTTTCGTAATAAGGCAATACTGCCAATTCAAAATGACCTAACTTTTCTATTCTATTCCAACTTTCATCTTTAACATAAGTTTTCACTTTAAAATGATAAGTTTTTCCAGCCACCACAGGCTTTTTAAGTTTAACACAAAGGTATTCGCTTGGCAATGGCATGATGGTACAAAGTCCATGTAGGTAGTTCGAAATTTCCACTCCATTGGTATCAACCGTTTGGTGTTCGTAATGGTAAAAATCGCCTTTGGGTTGAGTCCAATATTTTGGAGTACCATCTTTTTGCCGCTCCTCGTAACCGGGGTTTGGAATGAGGTTTTGGGCATTAGTTATACCTAAAAACAAAACAAGCAAATATGTAAAATAGTATTTCAGATTTTTGAATTGATAGCAGTGCAATTATAATGGGTTAAAATAGTATTTACAATATTGGATAATTGGAGATTGGTTGTTTGATTGATTTGGAGATTGGTTAACTGTTTAATTGATTAATGGTTGGATTGTTGATTGTTTAATTGGTTAACCGATTAATTGTTGGATTGATGGATAGTTGAATTGTTGGATGGCTAAATTACTAGATGGTTGATTGTTTAATTGGTTACTTGCTTATTGCCCATTGCTTATTGCTTATTGCCTATTGCTAATTACCTATTGCTTTTAGCATCGTGTAAATCAAAACAATAAAACTAATCAAAGTTCGGACAATTTGTTTTTATGAGATTCTATAAATTCCATTAGTTTTTGACAACCGACCTTTGACAAATCTGACAATATTATATTTGCGCTTACCTTTCAACTTTTAAGAAGTTCAATTTTGCTTTGTTTTTTATGCTTTTATTCGCTTGTTTTACATCTAGTTTGTGAATAGTTTTTTCTCAGGCTAATGTTAAAAAGAATCGTAGCATAAAACATCGTCAAAATCAAATAATCCTAATTCTGAAAAAATGAATATCAAAAACTTCGAATTCAAAGCTAAAGTTGATAATATAGAAGATTACGAATACAAACTTTTAAAATTAAATCCCGTTTTTAAAGGAACAGACCACCAAAAAGATACCTACTTTAATGTTACTAAAGGCAGACTAAAATTAAGAGAAGGCAATATTGAAAACTCACTCATTAACTATGATAGAGAAAACATAAACGATTCGAAACAATCTGATATCATTTTATACCAACACGAACCAAATATTGCATTAAAAAACATTTTAACAAAACAACTTGGTGTGAAAATTACTGTAGATAAAAAACGTAAAATATATTTTATTGATAACGTAAAGTTTCATTTCGATTTAGTGGATGGTTTAGGAACTTTTATAGAAGTAGAAGCTATAGACAGTAACGAACAATTTACAATAGAACAACTGAAAGAACAATGTGACAAATACTTCCATTATTTTGGTTTAAATAAATTACAATTGGTGGATCAATCTTATAGCGACCTTGTAGAAAAAAAATAAAAAGTTTACTTTTTATACGGTTTTATATTCCATAAAAACATCAAAGCTTATACAAATTACAATGTCATTTTTATCCACACGCGCAACAATTTCTTGCTTCAAACTAGTGAGTCAGTTAAAAAGCCTGTGGCTAAAAAAAACACTAAAACGCTTTAGCCAAAACCTAGGCGTTGGTATGCAAAAGACAAAAACTATGTTTATTATTATCGACAAGTATGGTGGGACGAGTTATTTAAATGACTCAACAGAAAAACAAATTGCAGAAATTTCAATTGCATTTTAAATCAAATCAGATTTGAACAAGCTAATTCACTTTATTTAGAAATTGGAAAATGGTTAAAACATAAAAAATACAATTGCTATTGATAGTTTTATTTAATTGTTACTTTTCAAATAATAATTAAATGCCAAAAAATAATTTTATAACATTTGTAATTAATTTTATAAAATATTTAAAAAATACCGTAACAGTTTTCTATTTTAATTGAACCTATTTTGTATTATACAAAAAAATAAATTTATGAGAAACATGTTCACAAATAATCTATTTAAAAAAGGTGTTGTTGCATTTTTAATGCTTTTAACAAGCAATTTATATAGCCAAACATACAATAACCTATGGATACCTGATACCCTTTCAGGAACTACTTTTAACTTAAATATAAAAGATACATTTGCTCAAATAGTAAATACCGGAAATCAAACCATTACTGGAGGTATCAACGGAAAATTTTGGGGACCAACCATGTTTATTAACAAAGGTGATGTGGTTCACATGAATGTAAAAAATAATTTAAACGATTCAACTACCGTTCATTGGCATGGCATGCATTTACCAGCTGTAATGGATGGAGGTCCGCATCAAATTATTCCTCCCGGCACTTTATGGCAACCTTATTGGGAGGTAAAAAACGATGCAGGAACTTATTGGTATCATCCGCATTTACATGAAATGGCGGAAGAACAAATGACCAAAGGTTTAGGTGGTTTTATGATTGTTAGAGACGAAGTAGAATCTAAACTAGCTTTGCCAAGAACTTATGGTGTGGATGATATTCCGTTGGTGCTTTCTGATAGAGATATAAGCACCTCTAACCAATTTGTGGTAGTACCTTATGGCGATAGCATGATGACCAACATGACTTTGCGAGCACAATACACAGTACCTGCACAAGTGGTAAGATTTAGAATTTTAAATGGTGGATTGGAGCGTTCTTACAATCTTGGATTTAGCGATGGTAGGTCGTTTCAAGTAATTGCTTCTGATGGTGGACTGTTAACGGCACCAGTTACTGTTACAAAATACCTTTTACATTTGGGAGAACGCATTGAAATTTTAGTAGATTGTTCAAACGATTTGGGTAAATCAATTGATTTGAAAGCATACAATTCAACATTAGCACAGAATGTAGCAGGTGGAGATTTTTTTCCTAATGGTCCTTTTGTAAACTATTTAGCACGTAAAGATTTTAATGTTTTGCATATTAATGTTGGTGCTAAAACAAGCAATCCTATTTTAAATATACCTACATTTTTAAGAACTGTTTCAACAATACCGGCTGCAAATGCAAGCATTACCCGAGCTTTAACCATAAGCGATACCAATATTGTTGGTGTAACAGGTGCAGCATTTGTTATTAACCATAAATTATTTGATTATAATTATAATAACTATGATGTACCATTGAACAATACTGAAATTTGGCAAATTACCAGTACCTCCAATTTTGGACATCCATTCCATATCCATAATGTGGAGTTTAATATTTTATCGGTTGATGGAGTTGCCCCAGTTGCTGCGCAAGCGGGTTTTAAAGATGTGGTTTTTGTGCCAAGCAAATCAACGGTTAAATTCATAGCCAAGTTTGATAATTATGCCGATCCGTTGCACCCTTTTATGTACCATTGTCACATTGCTTTGCACGAAGATGAAGGCATGATGGGTCAATTTATTGTTACAGATAAAACAAGTGGCATTAAATCAACTAATAAATCTGATTTTTCATTGTATCCAAATCCTGCAAACGAAAAACTTTATATTTCATTTAACAACCATGAAACCAAAGTTTATTATATTTCCATTTTAAACTTGGTAGGTAAAGCTGTATTGATGTTACCTAGACCAGAATTAGGCAATGGAATTGATATTTCGAGTTTAAGTGCAGGAACCTATTTTGTGCAGCTAACCGATGATAAAACCAAAGCAGTTACTGTAAAAAAATTTATAAAGGAGTAAATGAATTGTTGGATTGTCAAATTGTTGGATTGTTGAATTGCAATTTTCAATTTAACATCTCACATTTAACATTTCACTTCTCACTATTATCAACTAAAAAATATGAAAAAACACATCACTTTATTTAGCTTCATGCTAGCGGGTATGATGCTGAATGCACAAACCAATCCAATTATTTTAAATTGGCTTCAAAACAATACTGTTACTGGCAGGCATTATGTAAAAGGAAACTCAACTCCAATAGTTGATGCTGCATTGGCAAACTGCCAGAGTGTAAAATACTCTGCCACCTCGGTTTATGTGGCTACCAATAGTATTCCTACTTACATTACTGGCCCTTTTCAAGATGGAAATCCATCCTTGGCTACTGCGCAAAATGGCATTTTTAAATTTCCTTTAAATCCAACTCAAAATACAGGTACCCCAACGGCTACCACTGGGGGAAATATTGGTTTATTTATTAATGGAGTTGCACTTTTTGATTATAGAGATGGCGTATCATGGAGCAATGCAAGCCAAGCACTTAAAGGTTTGCCTTCGGGCGGTGTGGGCGATAATGTATGGAATCGCGATGCAGTTGTGGCCGAGCGTGTAGGTTTTGATTGCGCTAAAGCACATCCTGCCATGGGTAATTACCATCACCACCAAAACCCAAGTGCTTTTAGTTTAGACTTAAAAGTAATTTCAACAGTTTGTACATTATATGCCTCTGATGGATTATACGCCATCGATAGTACCAAACATTCGCCATTAATTGGGTTTGCTTACGATGGTTTTCCAATTTATGGTGCTTATGCTTATAAAAATGCAGATGGAACTGGAGATATTGTTCGCATGAAATCAAGTTACACCTTACGTGATATAACTACTAGAACCACTTATGCAGGTGGAGCAACAGTAACTGCTGGCCCTGCGGTAAATACTACTTATCCTTTAGGTTATTTTAGAGAGGATTATCAATACAATGTTCCTACTGCTTCGTCTCAAGATTATTTAGATGAACACAATGGTCGCTTTTGTAAAACACCAGAATATCCAAATGGTATTTATTGTTACTTTGCTACTGTAGATGAAAATTGGAATTCAGCTTATCCATACGTAGTAGGACCCACTTTTTATGGTGTAAAAACAGCGGCTAAAGTAACTAGCATTACCGAAACTGTAACAACTTACACTCCAAGCACCACAAGTATAAAAAGTGTGATTAACGCAGATAAAATTAATGTATATCCAAACCCTACCAGCGATGTAGTAGCTATTCAATTAAACCATTTAACTGCCAATAATATTACTTTGGAGTTGTACGATTTAACAGGAAAATTATTGCAAACATCACAAATATTGCAAGGAAGCACCATTACCTATTTTGATACCAGAACTTTATATGAAGGCACTTATTTGGTAAAAATTATAGACAATGGCAATGTTGTCACCAAAAAAATTGTAGTAGCTAAATAGATATTAAAAAACCTCCATTAAAAAGAATAATGGAGGTTTTTATTTAATAAAAACAATGCGATTCAACATTTTCTGTATATTATTAGTTATTTCAATTAATTGCAGTGCCCAACATATCCAAGTTATCAAATTCAATGAACTGAAGCAGCGCGTTTTTAATCAATCGGATACTACTTATGTGGTAAACTTTTTTGCTTCGTGGTGTGCACCATGTTTAAAGGAGATTCCTGCTTTTTTGCAATTGATAGATAGCTCACAAAACAGTAAAACGAAAATACTTTTGGTAAGTGTAGATTTTAAAACCGATGCAAAAAAAAATCTTGAACCTATCATAAATAAATACCAATTACCTCCTATTTACTTATTAGACGAACCCAACGGAAATGTTTGGATAAATGAAATAGATAATAATTGGAGTGGCGCTATTCCAGCTACTTTAATAGTAAAGAAAAATAAGAAAAGAAAATTTATTGTAACCAGTTTAACATACCCTAAACTAATTAAACTAATTAAACTAATTAGACTAATTAAACTAATTAGATGAAAAGCTTAAAATTTATATTATTGATTTTCGCATTTGTTTTTATTAATACAGCATTTGCACCCCAAAAACAGCTAGTTAACGACTTTTCATTAATGAATGTTGATGGCAATAAAGTTTCATTAGCCAATTATAAAGATGCCAAAGGTTTTATTATTGTGTTTACTTGTAACCATTGTCCATTTGCAAAATTATACCCTCCTCGATTAAATGAATTAAACAACAAATTCAAACCTTTGGGGGTTCCATTAATTGCCATCAGTTCTACCGATACCATGATGTACGAAGAAGATACTTACCCAAATATGGTTACAAAAGCAAAAGAGGAACAATTCAATTTCCCTTATTTATTTGATGAAATGCAAACTGTTGCTAAAAATTTTAAAGCGCAAAAAACACCTCACGCTTTTGTAATTTGGAAGGAAAACAATAGTTGGGTAGTTAAGTATAGTGGAGCAATTGACGATAATGGCATGGAGTCAAATAAAGTAACAGAAACTTACGTAGCAGATGCAGTAAATGCACTATTAAATGGAAAGCCAATATTAACCAAAGAAACCAAATCAATTGGCTGTCAAATAGCCTTTAGAAAAAAATAAACTTTACAAACCATGAAAATAATTTACTTCATCGTAGGCATGTTTATTTGCCAATTAAGCTTTAGCCAAACATCAGGTTCGGTAACACAAGGCCTTGGCACAACAACCACAGCCAATTTAATGCCTGCATGTTCAAGCAACCATGTTACACCAATTGGTACAATCAAATCAACAGATAACAAGACATGGATTGTACCTGCTGAAAATAATTTTTTAACAGCTACCAAACTTTCCGACTTGCATAATTCATGCAATAATATTACACCAACCTCATTGAATAATGCCGATTTAAGCAATGTTCCAACCACGGTAATTGACGAGCAAGGCGAATTAATTACAGGTTATATTTTTGCAGATAATTATTTTGAGTTATACATCAATGGCGTTTTGGTTGGAGTAGATGCAGTTCCTTTTACACCTTTTAATTCATCGGTAGTAAAGTTTAAAGTGTCAAAACCATATACCATAGCTGTTAAATTGGTTGATTGGGAAGAAAATATAGGATTAGGTTCTGAAATTCAAAGTGCCAGTAGTTTGTATCATCCTGGTGATGGAGGTTTTATTGCCCAATTTAGCGATGGCACCATAACAGATGCAACATGGAAAGCACAAACTTTTTACATTGCCCCTATTCAAGATTTAAATACGGTAAAAGAACTTACAGATGGAACACATTCCACCTCAACTGCTACCACCACTCCTACCTGTAATGCCAATTGTTATGGCATCCATTACGATATGCCTTCTGATTGGTATAGTAAAAATTTTAACGATGCTGCTTGGCCAAATGCATATTTATATACTGCTGCACAAGTTACCAATCAGGCTGCCTATACTAATTTTGCTAGCACTGCTTGGAGCAAAGCAAACTTTATATGGAGCAGTAATTTGATTTTAGATAATTTGGTTTTGGTGCGCAAAACGGTTGGCACAATTACTAATATTAATGAGTTGAATGAAAGTAATCTGTTTAAAATAAACAACCCTTTTGAAAACGAAATACTAATTACAGCCAATCAAAATTTGGATAAGGCTGCTATTGCTTTAACTGATATTACCGGAAAAGAAATTCATCAATGGAATAATATAAATATCAATACGAACGAAACATTAAATTTACCAATTACAACCGAACTTAATTCTGGCTTGTACTTTATAGTAATTAAGACAAACAAAGGTTATTATAATTACAAATTACTCAAAAAATAAGCCCCAGCGCTCGCTCGCATCTTGCGAGTGAGCGTATTAAAAAGCCTCCAGCTGATTAACTCCTATTTCAAAACGGTATTACTTTTAAAGGGCTAAAAATATTTGAACTGCTATAAAAATAATTTTCAGGTTCGTTCACCAATCCACTCTTTCTTATTTCAAATAAAGGAAAATTATAGGAATAAAATGTTTGAATGATACAAATTTGTCCAAGGTCGGTGTCCTCACCGCACCTTATTCGATTGGTGAGGATACCAACCGAGGGCAAATATCTGCTGCTTTTAATAAGGATTTTCTCCTCTTTTAACACTTTCTATTCTGCTTTCTGCTAGACTCTTTATGGTATAATTTGTCTTATAAAACCAATTTGAACCATTCTTATATGAATTAGCATCATAAATATAGGGGTTATCACCTTCATCTAAATATATAAAGCTAAATTGATCTGCATTCCATGTATCCATAACATAAAATGGCCGTGTAATGCTTTTTCCATTATCAGCCATGTCTTCTCTCATAAATTCTTGTAATTCTTGCTGCGTATCATAAACTCCATAATTAAACACATAGCAATATTCTCCTGCTAAAAAAGCAGTTCTCGTAATGCCTTTGGAAATGGATTGCCATTGTTCCAAGTTTGTTCTAATTGTTCTATTTCTGTTATGGGAATACCTCTATTAGTATAATTCATGGTCACACCAAAATCTACAGGATTATCTCTCAAAGTTTTTAAATATTCTATTTCCATTTTTTTTATTTCAAATAAAGGAAAATTATAGGAATAAAATGTTTGAATGATACAAATTCGGTTGGTGAGAATAGGAAGCGAGGGGAATTTACCATACCCAAGTTTTAAATGGTATATTTCTGTTTAATGATTCTTGAAAGACATTTCTTAATTTTTCAAATCTACCCCACATGCCATATTTACTATCTTCATAAACCTCATCATAAGCTCCTAAAAAAATTAAAAATGTATTGTTATCATTATAAATATTTTCAAAATTGGCTTTGCCTCCATATTTTACTAATACATCTTCATAAGTTTCATTTTGTAAAGCTGGTATCACTTGATTATCTATAAATGCAATTGATTCCTGAATTTCAGATGGTACAAAATGGCAGGTATAGTTTTCACTATCATACATACCTTCATCCAATTCGTATTCTACACGATATTTCCATTCTGAAATAGTTGCATGAAAAAGTTTTAAGGCTTTTTGATAATCAATTTGGGCGATATAATACATCATTAATACATAGGTGCCAAACTCTATTTCTAATACTAATTCGTTTGCTTCTGCTAATTCAAAATATTTCGTTCTTGTCATTTTACTTTATAATCAAATGGCTTTTTTATTGCTGCCACCACCCATTCTTTCCTATTTCAAATAAAGGAAAATTATAGGAATAAAATGTTTGAATGATACAAATTCGGTTGGTAAGGGTAAATTACTCTTTGGGTAAAGAAATCGTTTTAAAATTTTAAATTAATTGATAAATTCAAATAATGAGGAAAATATTTCTCTTATATCACTAAGAGGATAAGTTTCATTTTCTTCATTTTCAAAATACAAGTCAAATTCTGTGTTATTATGAATTATGCCAGTATAAACTTGAAGACCAATTTCTATATCCCAATATTTATCTTGTTCAGATATTGAGTTAAATCCATTGTTTAAAACTTGGCTGAGTATCAGAATAAATTTCTCTAATTTTTGTTTGTCACGACAAAACATAAACATAAAATTATCTAATATCTTAGAGTTAGCAATAATTTTAATATTGCCATTAGCTTGTTTTTGGAAAGTTATTCCATACTGATTTAATATTGAATAATTCATGTTTAATATTTTTATCTGTGTTTACTTCCCCACCACCCACTCTTTCTTATTTCAAATAAAGGAAAATTATAGGAATAATTTGAGCTATTTCTTTAAAATCAATATTCCGTTAATTCTTTAATAACGAATACAACTAATCTAAAAATTACAACATTTAACACTAAAACTATAACATGTTTAAGGTTCCATTTGCTCATTTTTGAGGTAGTTATTTAAGTATAAAAATTTATAATTTAGGTTCGGTAAAAGTTTAACCACCTTTTAACCTATTAGCTTTAAACCTTTTTATTTTCTATGAATCTAGCAAACTTATATTCTATCTAAAATGCGTTTAAAAAAATTTACTTATTCACCAGCCTCAATTAAATTAGGCTTGCTTGTTTTATGTTTAACCAACATTACTTGGTTACATGCCCAAACATTCAATATTATTTTGGGCAGACCAACTGATAAGACTGTTACGGCTAGCATCATGTTTAACCAAAATACTGATTACTTTTTTGAATACGGAACACAAAAAGGAGTTTATACCCAAACTAGCTCCAATTACACTGCAACCGCCAATAAGCCCGATGAAATTGATTTAACAAACCTAACAGAAAATACGCAGTATTTTTATAGGGTAAAATACAAAGCCACATCGGCAAGTACTTTTATTAATAGTACTGAATATTCATTTTATACCCAACGCGCTAAAGGCAGCACTTTTACTTTTACCATAGAGGCCGATGAACATTTATACGATAAAAAAGGTGTTCGCAGCATGTACCAAGTAACTTTAAATAACCAAGCTAAGGACAAACCCGATTTTATGCTTTCGCTTGGAGATATTTTTGGCGATGACCACAATCCTTATACCATTACTTCTCCGGAATTAGATGCACTCCATGCTGATTACAGACCTTTTTTAGGCAGCATTTGCCATTCTGTTCCTTTTTATGTTTGCTTGGGAAATCATGAAGGTGAAAACGATTTTTATTTAACCAAAACCCCACCTAATAACCTTACAGTTTGGGCAACACAATGGCGTAAATATTATTATCCAAATCCTTTTCCAAATTCATTTTACAGTGGCAATACCGATGTTGAACAATACGGAATAGGTAACCCTGAAAACTATTATGCTTGGACTTGGGGCGATGCGCTTTTTGTGGTGTTAGATGTTTACAGAGACCAATGCGATACTTCCGATAAACCACAAGGTTGGAATTGGAGCCTTGGTTTACCCCAATACAATTGGTTAAAAACTACCTTAGAAACCAGTACAGCCAAATACAAATTTGTGTTTGCACACCATGTTCGTGGGCAAGGCCGAGGAGGTATTACCAATGCCCAATTATACGAATGGGGAGGCCGCAATAAATTAAATGGACCAAACACATTTGCAAACAATCGTCCGGGATGGGCAAAACCAATTCACAACTTATTTATTGATAATAAAGTAAACATATTTTTTCAAGGTCACGACCATGTGTTTGCACACGAAACATTAGATAGCGTAACCTATCAAGCAGTTCCAATGGCAGCAGATTCTACTTATGAAATAGGCATGTTGGCCAATGCAGATTCTTATGTATCAGATACGGTTGATGGCACAGGACATATCCGTGTAACTGTATCGCCCGAAAACATAAAAGTAGATTATGTAAAGGCATATTTGCCTGCCGATACATTGGGTATTCATAAAAATGGAGAGATTGGTTTTACTTATACCATTGGTAAAAAAAGTGACAATACTGACATAAAAGAAACGATTGAAAAACCTATAGTAAAACTATTTCCTAATCCTGCCAACAATGAATTGTATTTACTTTCAAATAATTTAAGTGAAGCATATGAAATAAGCATCTATAATTTAATTGGGCAACAAGTATTGCAAACTACAAATAAAACTATTGATATAAGCAGCTTGCCAAATGGTATGTATATGGTTTTGGTAAAATCAGCTTCCATAGAGTTTAACAAAAAAATAATTGTAAATCATTAAGCCATGAAATACATTTTATACCTACTTTTATTTGTTAGCATTGGTTTTAGCAGTCAATCGCAAAACTTGGTTCATGCCGAATTATTAGGCCGACCAACCGATAAAGAAATTACCATACAATTATTTTTTGATTCTTTGGTAGAGGTAAGTGTGCAATACAGCCTTAGCAGCAATACCTTTGATAAGCAAAGCAATTGGCAAACTTTTGCAGCAAACGAACCTTCCGAAATTGTATTGACCAATTTGCAAGCAAACACCCAATATTATTATAGAATTTGTTACAGAAAGCCGGGCAGTTCCAACATTATATACCGACCTGAATTTACTTTTCAAACACAAAGAAGTAAAAACAATAGCTTTTCATTTATCGTGCAAGCCGACCCACATTTAGATGAACAAACGGATACTGCATTGTACAACTTATGTTTAAAAAACCAATTGGATGATAAGCCAGATTTTATGATTGATTTGGGCGATTTTTTGATGTCGGATAAATTAGCAAATGCAAGCAAAGTTATACCACGAGATACAGTAACGTATCGTTGTAATTTATTAAGAACTTACTACGAAAAAATTGTCCACTCAGTTCCTTTATACATTGCCCTTGGCAACCATGAAGGCGAAGCAGGTTGGTTAAACAATAAAACAGCCAATTGTTTACCAGTTTGGGGAACTTTGGATAGAAAAAAGTATTTTAATAATCCAGCTCCAAATCAATTTTATTCAGGCGATACCATCAATCATCCTTATGTAGGTCAACGAGAAAATTATTATGCATGGACTTGGGGCGATGCTTTATTCATTGTTTTAGATCCATATTGGTACACCAGTCCAAAGCCCGATTCATTGAATGGTTGGAGATGGACTTTAGGAAAGGTGCAATATGATTGGTTAAAAAGTACTTTAGAAAAAAACAACTCCAAGTTTAAGTTTGTATTTGCACATCAACTAATTGGTGGCGACCCAGACGGGCGTGGTGGCGTAGAGTTTGCCAATTTATATGAATGGGGAGGAAATAATTTAGATGGAACAAGGGGTTTTGAAAGCAACAGAGTTGGTTGGTATAAACCTATCAAAGATTTATTAACCGAACATAGGGTTAATATTTTCTTTCATGGCCACGATCATTTTTTTGGTAAGCAAGAAAAAAATTGTTTGTTCTATCAAGAAGTGCCTCAACCAAGTCATCCTAATTTTACCTCAACAGGCCAAGCCAAAAGTTATGGATACAAAGAAGGAATTATTTTACCCGGTTCAGGTCATATAAAAGTTACTGTGGATGGCAATGGAGCAAAAATAGATTATATAAGAGCTTACTTACCTAAAAACGAAACAGGAACACGCAAGAACAAAGACATTTCAGCCACTTACTATATTGGTGCTATTAATTGCTACGATTCGTTAAGTACAAGTTCGCCAGTTTTATGGAATAGCAATTATGTGGATGAACTCATTTATCCTAATCCATTTAATAATGAAGTAAGAATTGAATTTACTTTACCTAATACACAAAAAGTAAATTTAGCCATTTACAATAACCAAGGTCAGTTGGTAAAAACTTTAATTAATAACCATGCAGTTTTAAAAGGTTCGTTTCAAATTATTTGGGATGGAAAAGATTATAACAATATGCTTTTACCCAATGGAACATACTACACTGAATTAATTGGAGAAAATGGCTTAAAAAGCAGTAATAAAATAATGATAAACCGCTAATTAAATAACAATATGAAAAAGATTTTTATGGTATTATTGATTTGCATATTAACCCAAATTACTAGGGCTCACGATGCACACCAACAAATGGCTTTTCCAAGAAAATGGAATATTGAAAGCACTCATCAAACCATTAATGGAACATTTTATTTGTTTAAAAACAATACTGTTTTTATTGAAAATAATGATGGAAATATCAAATCTTTTTCTTTTAATGATTTGTCTTTAAATGACCAACAATTTGTTCAAAAAAGACAAGCAAGTATCAATGCTTTGCATGCTAAAGCAAAACCTGTTATTAGTAATTCAATCAACAATCAATTTACCATAAAACTATATTTAATGGTTGCCCTGTTAATTTTTATTGCATGGCAATTTTTTAATGCTGAAAGAAAGAAATGGCTTTATGTAATGCCAACAGTTTTAGTGGGTGGATTGGTAATGTCTTATAGTTTTACCAGTAAAACACTGAAAAAATCTACCGATATTACTTACCTAAAATCGGCATTCGATCCATTTAGACCAAATGTAAATACGCGTTGGGATGCCAATTATTTTTATGTGGAATCAATTGGTATTCCTGAACATGAAATGATGAAAGGCATAACAGGTTGGCAACAACAATTTCCTATTCCACAATGTTATATAGGTTCCAATGCTTGGAGCATTCCATTAAATCCTATTAAAGCAGCCTCGCCAGTACCGGTAAATCAGCAGCATTTTTTACGTGGAGCCATTGCAGTAGCAGCCAATGGAATTGCTATATTTAATCCTTATACCAACACAGGAGTTGATGCTTTTTTAGATGGACAATTAGATGAATTTGGAGGACATTGCGGCAGAGCAGATGATTACCATTACCATACTGCGCCTTTATTTTTAGATACCAAAACAAGCGATATTTTACCTATTGCATTTGCACTAGATGGATATGCCGTTTATGGTTCGTTAGAGCCTGATGGTTCAGCCATGAAAACTTTAGATGCCAATCATGGACACGAAGGAACAAACGGACTTTACCATTACCATGGAACAGCAACTGCACCTTACATGATTGGAAATATGGTAGGACAAGTAACGGAAGACACTACTTTACAAATAATACCACAAGCCTCAGCCAAACCAATTAGACCAGCAGGAACACCTTTAAAAGGAGCAGTGATAACAGGATGTAAAGCCAATACAACGAATAATGGTTATACTTTAACCTATACCTTAAATGGCAAAACTGATTCGGTAGAATACAGTTGGACAAGTGCTGGAAATTATACTTTTCACTTTTATGCTTCAGGAGTAAAAACTACCAATACTTACAAAGGAACTATCTGCACAGTGCCCAATACAGTTGGTATTAAACCAGTAAATTTTTCCGATAAAATGGTCGTTTACCCTAATCCTGCTAATGAAAATTTATACATTGGCTTAACTGATATTGACTCAAAGCAAATTACCAATATTGGTATTTTTACCCTAAGTGGCAAACAAGTTTATAATACTTCGCAATATGAAAACACCATTGATATAAAGGGTTTTGAAGCTGGCATTTATTTTATAAAGATAAAAACCAATCAAACTGAAGTAACCCAAAAGTTTGTAATTGATTAAGCCAAAACATGAAGATTTTTACAACAATCATAACTAGCATTTTTATACTAAATATTACAGCACAAACTGTTAGCAAAACCATGTTACGCCTGCCTGATACAGGGCAAAAAAACAGTTATACCAATACCTTTGGCGAGGATAATGATTACAACATCAACACACCATTTTATATAAATAATGGAAATGGAACGGTAACAGATACCATCACTGGTTTAATTTGGCAACAAACTGATGGAGGTGAAATGACCATAGAAAATGCTGCCATTTATTGTGATACCTTAACACTTGGTGGTTTTACCAATTGGCGATTACCAACTGCTAAGGAATCATTTAGCATTTTAAATCATCAAAACAATAACCCCGCAATTGATATTAACTTTTTTACCAAAACTGCTGCCGAATATTGGTGGACAAGCGAAAAACAAAACAACGATGCCAATAAAATTTGGTGTACCAATGCAGGTGGCGGTATAGGCAATCATCCTAAAACAGAAACCATTAGCGCAGGTGGAACCAAAAAATTTCATGTAAGAGCAGTAAGAGATGTAGTTGAACCAACTGTAATTCAAAATCATTTTACCGATAATGGCAATGGTACCATAACCGATAACGTAACTAACCTAGTTTGGCAAAAAGTGCCTAATACCAATACTTTAACTTGGGAAGATGCTTTGGTTTATGCCGAAGGACTTGAACTTGGCAATAATTCCAATTGGCGATTACCAAATATCAAAGAGTTGCAATCTATTAGTGAAGTTGGTTTAAACAACCCATCTGTTAATACAAACTTCTTTACCATTTCTGGTACTAAAAAGTTTTGGTCGTCAACCTCATTACCTAATCAAACCACCAAAGCATGGTATTGGGATACCCAATTTGGAATTACCACTTACGACTTAAAAACCAATAGTAATTATGTTATTTGTGTAAGTAGTAAAATGGAAAACAACACATCTGTTTACAACCAAAATTTTGATAATAAAGCTATCCCAATTTATCCAAATCCATTTACCAATAAAATTAATATTTTAAATATAAAACCCAATACCGAGATGACTTTGTTTAATAATATCGGCCAAATCATTTATCAGGGTAACGACATCATAAATCAAGACTTTACCTATTTAACCAAAGGTATTTATTTTATTAAAGTGGAAGGTAATACATATATTATTTTCAAACAATAATTGGGTACTTAACAAATTCTTATTGTTATGGTAATTTTATAAAAATAAGTAAGGTTTTTATTGCAACTTATTAAACCATTAGCTTTAAAACGCATCTATAACAAGCAATAATTATGTATTTAACCAAACCAACTATTTTAGTTAATCAACCAATAAAACTAAATATTTTGAAACCTAATTATCAAAAAATAATATCATTTGCAAAAAATGCCACAATTGGTGTTTTAAGCTTATTGGCTAGTATTGTTTTGATAAAAGTATTGTTTACCATAATTAATTTTTAAACAGTTTCATCTACTTTTATTCAAAGACGAATCTGTTATCATCAATTAGTTTAGCATAAATTTCGAAAAATCATCTAAACCAATTCGCCAAGTTCTTCGTCAAGTTGCGGCACAATAATGTCTTTTTCTATGCGCAAGTTATTGATAATAAAAGCTTGTCTATCCATGGTGTTTTTACCCATATAATATTCTAATAATTTTTGAATAGTTATATCTTGGTTTAATAACACAGGTTTTAAGCGCATGTCGGCACCAATAAATAATCCAAACTCTTCAGGACTAATTTCTCCCAATCCTTTAAATCGGGTAATTTCGGGTTTGCCTTTTAGTTCACCAATGGCATTTTGTTTTTCGGTTTCGCTATAGCAATAAATGGTTTTTTGTTTATTTCTAACCCTAAATAAAGGTGTTTCTAAAATATACAAATGCCCATTTTTCACCAAATCAGGAAAAAACTGTAAGAAAAAAGTCATGATTAACAAACGAATATGCATACCATCCACATCGGCATCGGTAGCAATTACTATTTGATTATAACGCAAATCGTCAATGCCTTCTTCAATATTTAAAGCATGTTGTAGTAAATTAAATTCTTCGTTTTCGTAAACCACTTTTTTGGTTAAACCATAGCAGTTTAAAGGTTTTCCACGTAAACTAAATACTGCTTGTAACTCCACATTACGGCTTTTGGTAATACTTCCACTTGCACTATCTCCCTCGGTAATAAAAAGGGTGGTATTATACTTTTTATCGGTATTGTTATCGTTATAATGTATGCGGCAATCGCGTAATTTTTTATTGTGTAAATTGGCTTTTTTAGCACGTTCATTGGCTATTTTACGCACTCCAGCTATTTCTTTGCGCTCGCGTTCACTTTGTAAAATACGTTTTAATAATGCCTCTGCCGTTTCCTTGTTTTTATGTAAATAATTATCAAGTTCCTTTTTTACATAATCAACTATAAATTGCTTTAAACTTGGTCCATCGGGGTAAATGGCAGTACTTCCTAATTTGGTTTTAGTTTGACTTTCGAAAACGGGCTCTTGAATACGCACACTCACTGCAGCAACAATACTTTGACGCATATCGGCCAAATCAAATTCTTTACCGTAAAACTCTCTTAAAGTTTTGGCATAAGCTTCTTTAAAGTAGTTTAAATGTGTTCCACCCATGGTGGTATGCTGCCCATTCACAAACGAATAATATTCTTCGCCATACTGATTTTCGTGGCTAAAAGCTATTTCTATATCATCGCTTTTTAAATGAATAATGGGGTAACGTAATTCCTCTTCGCTGGTTTTACGTTTCAATAAATCCATCAAACCATTTTTCGAAACATACTTATCGCCATTAAAATTAATGGTTAAACCTGCGTTTAGGTAAGTATAATTCCAAATTTGGTTAACTATAAATTCAGTAATGTATCGGTAGTTTTTAAAAATAGTATTATCGGCTATAAACTGAATTAAGGTGCCATCGGGTTCCATGGTATCGGTAATTTTATGGTCGTTAATTAACTGACCTTTTTCAAATTCCGAACATTTGGTTTTTCCATCTCGATAAGCTTGCACTTTAAAGTAAGAACTTAAAGCATTAACAGCCTTGGTTCCCACACCATTTAATCCCACCGATTTTTTAAAAGCGTTTGAATCGTATTTTCCACCTGTATTAATTTTGCTTACACAATCATTTACTTTTCCTAATGGAATTCCACGTCCAAAATCGCGAACGGTAACTTTATTATCTTCAATTTTTACATCAATATGGCGGCCGTTGCCCATCACAAACTCATCTATAGAGTTGTCAATCACCTCTTTAATTAAAACATAAATTCCATCATCTAACGAACTTCCATCGCCTAGTTTACCAATATACATTCCCGGACGTAAACGTATATGATCTCTCCAATCCAGCGATTTAATACTGTCGTCATTGTATGTTACTTGTTCAGCCATTTTATTCTAAATATTTTTAAAAGTATAATGCAAAAATAAGGTAGTTTTATGGCTTATGTAATAATTGTTTTCAACTAATTTTTGAGTAGGTAAACTACTGTAGATGTTGGTTATTCCTAATAATTGTAAATTCTTTTAGACATATTAACAACACTTGGTACTAACTATGCAAATGAAATGTAACAACCTATGCATTAAAATATATTTTTGAATACTATTAAAAACAATTTTAAAGCTATGATTAAAAATACT
This sequence comes from Bacteroidota bacterium, assembly GCA_027491085.1. Lineage (GTDB taxonomy): Bacteria > Bacteroidota > Bacteroidia > UKL13-3 > UKL13-3 > JAAFJM01. The sequence continues at coordinate 111,989 of JAIXWW010000021.1, read as the reverse complement.
CTAATTATTGATGACGATAACTTATCTATTTATCTTACTAAAACAACGTTAGAAAGAACAATTAATTGCAAAAATTTCGAGTCGGCTAATAGTGGTAATCAAGCCATTGATTACTTAAAATATTGTATTGAAAAAAATAGCAATTTCCCAGATTTAATTTTGTTGGATTTAGACATGCCCAACGGTAATGGTTGGCAGTTTATTGAAGATTTCAAACAAATAAAATCCAAAATAAAACACGATATCAACATATTTATGCTTTCAAATACTTTTGATAAAGGAAATATTGTAAAAGCTAAAAATTGCACCTTGATTACTGATTTTATATCGAAACCATTGGTTAAACAAGATGTAGAACAAATTGAAGCTAAAATAGTAAATAGTAAACTTACTCCTACATATTATTAATTAGACAAAATACTTTAATGTTTTTATGAAATGCCCTCAATAGTTAAACACTTTTTGAGGGCATTTTATTGACTAGCAGTTTTTTATTTTTATTTAACTCCATCGTTTTTTATATGTTTGTAGAATGCATAAACCAATCTTTTATAAATTATGGTGTTTTATAATTGTTGCTGCTTTAACTATTAATAATGGGTTAGCACAAGATTTGGTAATACTAAAAACCAATGATAGCTTAAACTGTAAAGTACTAAACGAAATTATTCATAAGAATATCGAAATTGCCTTTTTTAATAAAAACACCAATAATATTGAACTATTAAGTATTGACTATTCTAACATTATAGATATTAAGAAGGCTTTTTTCAGTAAAGAAAATAAAGAATTTGAGCAATGCGTTGATACCATTTATACAAAACAAAATGAGGTAATAGTTGGACATATTTTAAAGGACAAAACAGATTGGTATATTCATTATGAATTATTGAATAAAACCAAGCAAAGCATTGCCTATTCACTGGTAAAAAAAGTGGTAAAATGTAACAAGAATGATCAAAATGATAACAGTAAATTAGCTAGCCTTCAAAGTATTAAACCAAACAATTCAGCCATAATTAAAAATACTTTCGAAAATAAAAAATACAGTATTTCTTTCAATGCCATATTGGGTTTAAAACCAGGCAATCCGCGTAGCAGTAGTAATATTGTGAAACTCCCTAAAAATTATTACGACCAACAACGTTTTTTATATGGAATTGGAATAGAATTTCACAGGTCAATCAATAAGCGTAAAAACCTTCTCATGGGAATTCAGTTAAATCAATTGTTAACCGGAGGAACAGCAACTAACTCCACCTTAACAGCCAGTAATGGAACTATTTATTTGGGTGAATTAAACACTAACTTGTATTTTACCACAATTGGGCCTAATTTGCTTATAAAGCTCGGTAAAAATAGAAAGTTACACAGTTGTGCTATTCAGCTCGGGTTAAATTGGGTTATTTACAACGAAAAATTAACAATTGGTAACTATACAGGAAATTTCACTGGAAATGGTTTTTCTCAATCGGCACAGTTTCAGTATAATTACAAATTAAGTAATCAACTATCGTTTGCAGCTAATTTAGGCTTAACTGGAGGTAGTATAAACAATGTAACTTTAACTGAAAATGGCAACGTTAGTAATTATAACTTAAAAGGTAATCAAGCTATTGCTGTTAGCAGAGCATCATTTTCGCTTGGATTGGTTTATAGTTTTAAATAATATTATCTATATCAAATTACTAAGCGTTATCATAAATTTTTTATGGCTATTTGCTTTTGCAAAAATTTATATAAATGTAAATTGCGCCCGCTTGAGCATTTAAGCACTGAATTTTAATAAAATAATAAACTAAATACTATGGCATTTGATATTGAAATGATTAAAGCTGTGTACGCCAAAATGGATGAACGTATTGCAGCTGCCCGTAAGGTGGTAAACAAACCTTTAACATTAACTGAAAAGATTTTGTACAGCCATTTAACAGAAGGCAATGCAACTAATAGTTACGAAAGAGGTAAAAGTTATGTTGATTTTGGTCCAGATAGAGTAGCAATGCAAGATGCAACTGCGCAAATGGCTTTATTGCAATTCATGCAATCAGGTCGTCCAAAAGTAGCTGTTCCTTCTACTGTTCATTGCGATCACTTAATTACTGCAAAAAACGGTGCTGCCGAAGATTTAGAATTTGCCAATAAAGAAAGTAAAGAAGTTTACGACTTTTTAGGTTCAGTATCGAATAAATACGGAATTGGATTTTGGAAACCAGGTGCAGGTATTATTCACCAAGTAGTTTTAGAAAATTATGCATTTCCAGGTGGAATGATGATAGGAACTGATAGCCACACAGTGAATGCTGGTGGTTTAGGTATGATTGCCATTGGTGTAGGTGGAGCTGATGCTTGCGATGTGATGGCTGGCTTACCTTGGGAACTAAAAATGCCGAAATTAATTGGTGTAAAATTAACTGGTAAATTAAACGGCTGGACTGCTCCAAAAGACGTAATTTTAAAAGTAGCTGGTATTTTAACTGTAAAAGGTGGTACTGATGCTGTAGTTGAATATTTTGGCGAAGGTGCTACTAGCATGAGCTGTACAGGAAAAGGAACTATCTGTAATATGGGTGCTGAAATTGGTGCAACTACATCTACATTTGGTTACGATGATTCAATGGCTCGTTACCTAAAAGCAACAGGTCGCGCTGAAGTAGCTGATTTAGCTGATTCAGTAAAACATCATTTAACTGCCGACCCTGAAGTATATGCAAATCCTGCTGCATACTTTGACCAAGTAATTGAAATTAACTTATCGGAGTTAGAACCACATGTAAATGGTCCTTTCACTCCTGATTTGGCAACACCTATATCAAAATTAAAAGAAGCTGCTTTGGCTAACGGATGGCCTACTAAAATTTCAGTAGGTTTAATTGGTTCTTGTACCAACTCAAGCTACGAAGATATTTCTAGAGCTGTAAGTTTGGCTAAACAAGTTTCATCAAAAGGTTTAACAGCCAAAGCTGAATACTTAATCAATCCAGGTTCAGAGCAAATTCGTTACACTATTAAACGTGATGGTTTCTTAGATGTATTTAATGAAATTGGCGCTAAAGTGTTTACCAATGCTTGCGGACCTTGTATTGGTATGTGGGATAGAATGGGTGCTGAAAAACAAGAAAAAAACACCATTATTCACTCATTTAACAGAAACTTTGCTAAACGTGCCGATGGTAACCCAAATACGTATGCTTTTGTGGCTTCGCCAGAAATTGTAACCGCTATGGCAATTGCAGGTGATTTAACCTTTAATCCATTAACTGATACTTTAACCAATAACAAAGGCGAGCAAGTAAAATTAGATGGTCCTTATGGTGATGAATTACCAGTAAATGGATTTGCAGTAGAAGATGCAGGCTTTGTAGCTCCAGCTGCTGATGGTAGCCAAGTTACAATTGCAGTTTCTCCAACTTCTGATAGATTACAATTATTAGATCCATTTGCAGCTTGGGAAGGCAGCGATTTAAAAGGATTGAAATTGTTAATAAAAGCTAAAGGCAAATGTACAACTGACCATATTTCAATGGCTGGTCCTTGGTTAAAATACCGTGGTCACTTAGATAATATTTCGAACAATATGTTAATTGGTGCAGTTAATTTCTTTAACGAAAAAACTGACAATGTAAAAAATCAATTAACTGGCGAATATGCTTCAGTACCTAAAGTTCAACGCGAATACAAAGCACAAGGAATTGGTAGCTTGGTAGTAGGCGATGAAAACTATGGTGAAGGAAGTAGCCGCGAGCATGCAGCTATGGAACCTCGTCATTTAGGTGTTCGTGCGGTATTGGTAAAATCATTTGCTCGTATCCACGAAACCAACTTGAAAAAACAAGGTATGTTGGGCTTAACTTTTGCTAATAAAGAAGATTACAACAAAATTTTAGAAGATGATGTAATAGATATTATTGGTTTAGGAAGTTTTGCTCCTGGTAAACAATTAGAATTAGTGTTAAACCACAAAGATGGTTCAAGCGAAACAATAGCTGTTAACCATACTTACAACGAGCAACAAATTGAATGGTTTAAAGCAGGTGGTGCTTTAAATATCATCAGAGCAAGTGTAGGGAAATAGTTGTTAGTTGATGGTTGTCAGTTGATAGACCATAGTAGAGACGTTGTATGCAACGTCTAATAAAAACATAGTAGAGACGTTCAATTGAACGTCTTAAAATAAAAGAGACGTTACATGCAACGTCTCTACATAATAAAAAAATCAGCAATCAATTCTTTGGTTGCTGATTTTTTTTGTTTGAAGGTTCTTCCAAATCAAACGTCATTGCGAACATAGAGAAGCAATCTCAAGCGAGCAAATGCCAATCATAGCTTTAGATTGCTTCGTTCCTCGCAATGACGAATATTCCCGCACCTAATAAAAATGTTTTTTCGCTTTTTCGGAATTAGCATGACGAATTAATTTCATTATGAATCTACCGGAACTGCATCCAACATTCAGAATTCAAAATCCAACATTCAACATTTCAATTAAGGATACATACTTTTAACATGTTTAACCGATAAGGCTATCATTTCTTTTAAAATTTCTTGGTCTATATCAGCTAACTTTTTTATGTAAATACAAGCCTTGGCACTTTTATATTTGCCAAACTTTTCAAGTAAAGTATCTCTGTTTTCAAAGCTCGATGATAGGTAAAGAGATATTTCGTTTTTTCGAGGCGAAAAGCCAACCAAAGGAGCATCACCTTCTCGCCCACTCTCGTATTTGTAATGGTATGAGCCAAAACCTACAATACTTGGACCCCACATTTTGGCTTTAAATCCAGTAACTTTTTCCATAATGGTTACCATGTTTAAGCAATCTTGTTTTTTGGTTTCATCGGTAACGGTAGCTAAAAAATTGGCTACACTTTCTATTGTTTCTACTGTTTTATTTTGAGCCATAACATTTATACACTTTAAATTATTCAACAAAAAAAATTGAACTTTTACCTACCACCAAATATGTTACTCCCAACCCTAATCATGGTACTTCCATTAGCTATGGCTAATTTGTAATCGCTACTCATTCCCATAGATATTTGCTTAAACGAATCTTGGTTACTCAAATAATCTGATTTTATTTCATCAAACAATTTTTTCAAACCTGCAAATTCACCAGCTATTTGGTCAAGGTTATCAGTAAAAGTAGCCATTCCCATGAGTCCAATGATCTCCACATTTTCAAACTCATCGTTTAAATATTTGTCAATTACCTTTAAAAGATGTCCTTGCTCAAAACCAAATTTAGTTTCTTCATCTGCTATACTAATTTGCAAAAGTACTTTTTGTACTTTATTCAATTTAGCAGCTTGTTTATTAATTTCAGCCAGTAAGTTTTCACTATCAACTGAATGAATGAGATGAATAAAAGGAATAATATATTTTACTTTGTTGCTTTGCAAATGTCCAATCATATGCCATTCTATATCTTTTGGCATTTGCTCGTACTTAGTTAACAACTCTTGTACTTTATTTTCGCCAAAAATTTTTTGCCCTGCATCGTAAGCTTCCATAAGGGTTTGCACCGGTTTGGTTTTACTTACTGCAATTAATTTTACATTTTGGCTTAGTTCTTGTTTTATTTTCCCAATATTTGCAGCTATACTCATTATGATAAAATCAGTTTACAAATATGCATTAATTGCATTAGTTATTACAACATTTGCTTGTAATCAAAATAATAATTTAAAACCAAACCCATTTTTTGATCGTAAAAAAATGAGTGCTATTCTAACCGATATACAAATAGCGGAAGCTGGAGTAAACCAAATTGGTTTAGTTACAGATAGTTTAAACAAATCAATGCTTTGGCATTATGATTTTGTATTTAAAAAAAATGGTATTAATGAAAAACAGTTTACAGAAAATTACGATTTTTACCTTCAGGAACCAGCAGATTTAGACAGTGTTTATGCTGATGTTTTAAATAATTTAACCCAAATGAGATTAGAAAAAAAATAATTTCTAGGTTGTTAAATAAAAACGCCATTTACTGCAAAGCAAATGGCGTTTTTATTTATTCAGGTTTTACATATATTTTGGAATTATTCCTGTAACCAGATGAGTTACTGTACCAATCTTTATAGGTGCCTCCTCCTGATTGAGCCCAACTAGCAAAATTTAAATAGGCTTGGGTAATATTTTGTGACTCATATGGATAATCAAACCTTTCAGGAATAATTATAGCCCACGGTAAATTATTTTTGCTTAAATATTTTTTAGTGCCGAGTAATTGTGTATCATCGTCACCCAATCCTAAAAGTGGGTAAGTTGCATTTGATGTTGGGTTTTTACCCGGCAAATGAATTTCATAATTACGGCCTTTTGAAGCCTCGTTAATCCAAACAAAAGGATCGTGTAAACCAACACCAAATTCTGAAATATCAACCAATGCGCTTATGTCGAAAGATAAATTAAAGTTTACAGAATCGTTATATCCCACATTTTGAACTGTGTTCCATGTTTGTTGATGGTCCCTCACATTATCAAATAGTCTAATGGTGGCATTTGTTTTATCTCCCTCTATAGTGCCGCCTAAAAGATTTGCAATTTTTGTACGCGCTATTGGGTATTGAATAGCAAAAGCAGTAGTTAAGCTTCCACCTGAAGCTCTTAAACAATATTTGGCTTCAAAACGAACTAGCTTATTACTTGAATTGGTAATAGCATTGGTAAGCATGTCCATTACCACATCATTCATGTCATAATCACCTCTAAAATACCATAAATCTTCGTAAGCAACAGTAGCAGTTTTATTAGAGGCTGGAAAATAATTGTTAAAAGCCTTTAAAGGATCTGTTGGATAATCATCGTTCACATCATCTACACCATCTCCATCAGTATCAGAAGTACCGGGCAGGTTACAAATTTTATCTAAACTTACATTTGCAATATTATTGACAGTGGCATAATAAACCACATCATCAAAGTCATTATCACTACTTCCAGCAGGGTTTCTATTTACATCTTCAAAACCTAAAACAAACCTTTGGCTTGATGGCTCATAAACAAAAACCAAATGTTGGCGGTACAAAGCATTTGTTTCAGGATTAAAATCTTTGTTGCCATAAAAAATATACCTTGAACCAATTGGTAAAATATTTCCAGTTGTATTATCGTACCCATCAGCTAAAATACCAAAAGCTATCACGGTATCTTTTCCAAATCTACCAATTTTAACTTTATTTCCTGTGGACAAATCACCACCAGATCCTGTGAATGAAGTATTGGGATAAATTACATAAAGAGAATCAATTGCAGCAGCTGTAGCCGGAGGATTATTAACGTTGTAGGTATAATAAAACAACACATTTCGTTGTCCAGCAGTTTCTTTAATAAAAGTTATATATACATCGCAAAGATTAGTAGTGAGAATATTTCTTCTATAAAAATTATCATCCAACATGGCAGGATACCTGTTGGGCAAATTTATTTTTGGAGGTAAAAAAGTATTTATATTATTTAAAAATGTAGTTGAAACTACATCATTTACCGGTTCTAGGTAATTAGGCTTTCCGGTGGTGGTATTCCAAGTACCAAGCTTTGTAGAAATTTTACCTGGCAATTTTCCAAAACTTGTTTTTCTTAAGATAGGATTTTCTACAGTTTTTGGATTAAAATTCAATCCACCTAATGATGCTACCACCATTGGATAATTGTTTAACATTACATCTTGAGGGATATTAACAGCTGAAGTATTAATTACCAAATAATTTAATGATAAAGGAACCTCAACTTTAGTTTCCCAAACTCCATTCTCGTTAGTTATGCCTTTGGCCAAAATTCGTCCACCTAATTCAAAACTATTATCCATTATATACACAATTGCATTATTGTATACATTTCCTTCTGCATCTAGTAAAGTAATTTTTAAATTATTGGTTCGGGTAGTTTGGTAGTTAAATCCATTAGGAATTTTTAAATCTTCTAAATTGTTAACAGGACCATTAATAGTAACTATTTCTTCGTCAACTTGTCGTTTACAAGCAGTTACATGAAACAAACAAAATAAACAGAATATAATTACGGCTTTTGAACTTATTATTTTTAACATAACATATTGACATTAAACAACTCAACTAAATTAATTAATTAATCTTTCTGACCTACCCCTAATAACAATAGTTTTAAACAGCTTTAAATTTTGTAAAACAAATATATACACAATATTTACAAATATGCAAAAAACATTAATTATTTAATTTTATGCAGAAAGTCAATCATTTTTTTAAATGCCAAAGCCCTATGACTTATGGTATTTTTTTTATTTAAATCCATTTGAGCCAAAGAAATATTAAAGTCTTTAGGTTTGAAAATTGGATCATAGCCAAAACCATTGGAACCAATTTTTTCAGTAATAATTTCTCCAAATAATTTCCCTTCAAATAAATATTCCTTGCCATCCATAATTAATGCAATAACCGTTGTGAAATTGGCATTTCTATTTGATTTATTTTTCAAATTCTCAAGTAACAAATTCATGTTATCATGATCATTTTTTTGGTTTCCAGCATAACGTGCACTAAATACTCCAGGTTCGTTATTAAGTGCTTCTACCAACAAACCTGTATCGTCTGCAAAACAATTTTTATTGGTTGCTTGGTATATAGTCCTAGCTTTTATCAATGCATTTTCAGTTAAAGTACTTCCATTTTCAACTATTTCATTATTAAAACCAATTGCAGATAATGATTTAACAGAGTAACCGCTTCCTATTAAAGCTGCAATTTCTGTTACTTTATTTTCGTTATGGCTAGCAAATATTAACTCCATTATCCTATCATTTTTTTAATTCCCAAGTTCCAAAGTTGCAGTTTTAAATCTTTATTATTTTCATAACTGATTAACTCATCTGCTTTTAAAATTTTTGTACTACGCACATTTGCTATTTGATGTAAAGGAATATCCCAACCTTCTTTTTTTATCCAATCATTACAGCCCCAAACAATTATTTTTAAGGGTTTTAACCCAATAATTAAGTTGCTAATACTGGCACCTTCTTCTTGTTGATTCATGTTTAAGAGTGCCATTTCTTCCAAATTAAGTTTCAAACCAGCCTGAATGATATTATTCAGTAAATTCATTTCATTATCATTTAGCACTTTATCTATCAATAAAACAAAGCGTTGCTCGTTAGTTCCGGTAAACTTGTATTGTATAGAATTTTGTTTTTCTTTGACCGCGAAAAATTCATCGAACAGAGTTTCGATAAATGGATTTTCAACTTTTAAAAATTCACTCATTTTTTAAATTAAATTACAGATGACAATAAGCATCAAAATTAACAAAAACACTCAATCAAGAATCAATCTTTGTGATTTTAATAACATTGAATTTGGAAAAATTTTCTCCGACCACATGTTTAGAGTTGATTATGAGGACGGTGCATGGAAAACTGGCGAAATTTTACCTTACGGAAATATTAATTTTTCTCCTGCTTTATCTAGTTTACATTATGGTCAGGCAATTTTTGAAGGCATGAAAGCTTTTAAAGATGAAAATGGAAGACCTCAACTTTTTCGTCCATTAGCCAATTTTGAGCGTTTTAACCTTTCGGCAGAGAGAATGGGAATGCCTACTATTCCTGAAGCATTATTTATGACCGGTTTATCAGAATTGGTAAAAATGGATCAAGTTTGGATTCCAACCAAAGTTGGCAGTGCATTGTACTTGCGTCCTTTTATGTTTGCTACTGATGATTTTGTAGGTGTGAGACCAAGTAATAATTACACCTTTATTATATTTTGTTGCCCAGTAAATAGCTATTATCCAAAACCAATAAAAGTAAAAGTAGAAGAAAAATATACACGTGCATTTGATGGCATGGCTGGAGCTGCTAAAGCCGCAGGAAATTATGGAATTAGTATGCGTCCAACAATGGAGGCAAAAAAAGAAGGTTTTGATCAAATCATTTGGACCGATGGACGCGAACATAAATATGTAGAAGAATCAGGCACAACGAATTTGTTTTTTGTAATGGATGATTATACCGTTTTAACTCCTGCATTAGATGGAAATATTCTAAAAGGTGTAACACGCGATAGTTGTATAAAATTATTACGTGATGCAAATTACAATGTTGAAGAACGACATATAAATATTGAAGAAATAGCTACTGCTGCAAGAGCAGGTAAATTGCTAGATGCATTTGGAACTGGTACCGCTGCATTAATTGCTAAAATTGAAACTATTGCCTATAAAAACGAACGATTTGAGCTACCTCCTGCAGAAGGAAGAAAAGTATCAAATTGGCTATATGACACCTTGGGCGAAATTCAAACATCAAAAGTTGAAGATAAATTTGGTTGGATTACTAAATTGTAATTTAGATGCTAAAACCATAAAAAAGCCCAATTGAAGCGATTCAATTGGGCTTTTTATAGTAACATTTCTTTTATGGTTTACAATATTTAGCTACTATAGTTTTGTTTTTTAATGTTAAATAAACTATGTACGTACCACTATTTAAAATGTTAGTTTCAATGTTTTTAATTTCTTCGTTACTTTCCAAAATGGTATGATAAACTAAATCGCCATTGATATTTCGAATTTCTACGTGTCCATTATCATTGTTATAATTAGCTATTCTTAGTAAGTTATTATCAAGGTCGTTACTAATATCGGCAGCTTGTTTATTTAATAAAGTTTCTTGGCTTAAGTCTAAATCGTAAGCATAATCTCCCTGTTCTAAAGTATTGGTATTAGGTATTACTGTTATCATGCCTATTTTACAAATAGTATCTACCTGAGCACCTTTGGATACAATCATTTTTACATCATAAATTCCTGATTTAGCATATTTATGTGCAGGATTAATTGAATATTCTATCTGTCCATCACCAAAATCCCATTTTACCCAATCGTAATTTTCAGGGTTTTGAGTAACAAAATACACGGCTACATTTACTTTGGTAATAATTTTTTTGTTAGGTGTAAATTGGTGATTTATTTCTGAGGCTCTAACTAAACCTGAAATAAAAAGTACTGCAATGAATAATAAGTTTTTCATAATATTATGTTTGATATTTTAAAAATTATGAACCTTTTACGCAGTTGATTTTCAATAAGTTACTTAAAAAATAAAATGATACATTAGGGGTAAAAAATTAATCTTAAATGGTAAAAATTAAGGTTGTTATTTTTAAAATTAAAAACTGAATTACAACAATTGAAACTATTACTTGTAAAAATGAAACCCCTAATTTCAATTTACTCAAGGCAGAAAAGTATCAAACGAAATATTACACTTGGTAAAATATAAGGATTGAAAATATTTACTCGAACAAAAAATGATACCTTATAAAAACATTGATATAAATAAAAAAGCGCTATTCAATTTTATGAACAGCGCTTTTTCAAATTAATTCTTTAAAATATAAGAAAAGTTAAACCTCTAAATTTTTTTTCAAATTAGTAAGATTCTCATTCATGTCTTTTGTAAGCATTTTAGTAATTATGGGTACCATTAAATTCATGGGAAACGGTGTTTTAGTATCAAAAACAGTAGTTATTTTTGTTTGGTTATTTCCTATACTTTCAGTAAGATTATTTGCATAACTTATTCCCTTAAAAGGTTTTTCGAATCTAATTTCTACCTTATAACCTTTACCTTCAATAATTTCAATAATTTCCTGCTCCCCCACTCCCACGTTTTTATCTTTACTTACCCATGCAGCCTTAAAGCCAACCTCTCCATCTTTTCCTGTGTAAGTCATCATAACATTAGGATCTGCCATAACCCATTTGCTATACTTTTCTTGATTTTTTAAAAATTTAATATAATTAAATACCTCAATTTGTGGCTTATTAATTACAATAGAAGCTGAGATAGAATATTCCTTTTTCATGAATGCCGCAGCTATCAGAATTAAAGCAATAATTCCTATAAAAATATAAAGAATAATCTGTAACATACTATTTAATATTTTGTAATTTATGGTATGTAATATATGATGCCACTAAGAATGCCATTGCAATAAATGGAAGAAAGGCAATTCCTACTAATCCATCTACAGCAATAATACTAGCGGCTACAAAAATAAAATCAAATCCAAAACCCGCATAAGACCATTCCTTTAATCTACTTGGAACTTTAGGAATAATTAACAAAAGTGAGCCTATCACCTTAAAAATATTCAAAATTGGTCCAAAATATTCTGGATAACCTAAATGCCTGATGCCTTCTTTTGCCATTTCTGTATGACCAGTTAGTGCGGGCATAACCCCTTCAAATAAAAACAGGAAGCCTGTTGTTGACCAAAAAATAATTTTCTCTTTTTTCATATTTTGCTTAATTATAATTTTAAATGATTAATCTATCAAATAATCAAAAATAATTTTTTATTTCTAATTTTATAATGCGCTTAAATATTTTATTATCAATTAGCCTTATTATTTGTATCAAAAATGTAATGTCCTGTAATTAACTTTAATGAAAAAGGTAAAACAATTCAATTTACTAACTAGCTAAATATTGTTTTAATCAATTTCCGTTGCTTAAAAGCAACGGAAATTGATTTTGTTCTCACACTATAGACCTGATAAGTTTTAAAAGCCTATAAAGTCTATGTAATTACAATCCTGCTAAACTTTGCTTTAACACTTCTATTTTTGCTAAAGCATCATCTTTCTTTTGGCGTTCTTTTTCCACTAATTCAGGTTTGGCATTGGCTACAAACTTTTCGTTACTTAATTTTACATCTACACTTGCCATAAAGCCAATTAAGTATTCAATTTCTTTATTAATTTTTTCAGCTTCAGCTACAGCATCTATTTCAATATTTAATTTAACAAAAACTTGATCGGTAGAAACTGATAAGGAAACATAATTAGGAGCTTCTTCATTGAATAATATGCTCGAAACATTGGCCAATTTTTTAATTAAAAACTGATACGGTTCGTATAATTCAATTTGCGATGTTTTGATAACAATTTCAAATGCTTCCTTTGGACTAATGCCTTTATTATTGCGAAGCTCGCGTATTTTAGAAATGGTTTCAAATGTGTTTTGTAATGAAGTATAATTATACGTCTCTACAGCAGGATATGATGCAACACAAATACTCTCTCCTTCTTTTCTTTCAGTTATTTCTTGCCAAATTTCCTCGGTAATAAACGGCATAAACGGATGTAGAACCAACATCAATTTTTCGAAGAAAATTACGGTTTGGTCATAAGTGCTTTGGTTCAATGCTTCACCATAAACTGGTTTTATCATTTCTAAATACCATGCACAGTAATCGTCCCAAATCAGTTTGTAAATCATCATTAAGGCTTCACTTAATTTATAATCTTTACATTTTTCTTCTATTTCTGCTAAAGCAATATTGAACCTAGCATCAAACCATTTTTCCGAAATTTTATTACTTGCCAATAAATCGGCCGCAAATTCAGCGTCAGGTTTAATGGTTAAACCTTTAACCAAACGGAATGCATTCCAAATTTTATTCGCAAAATTTCTACCTTGTTCTACTTGGCTTTCGTCAAATAAAATATCATTGCCCGCAGGGCTACAAATAAGCATTCCCATACGAACACCATCAGCACCATATTGAGTAATTAAATCTAAAGGATCAGGTGAATTACCTAAAGATTTACTCATCTTTCTGCGTTGCTTATCACGTACAATTCCGGTATAATAAACATTACTAAAAGGTTTTTGACCCATCCATTCATAACCAGCCATGATCATTCTAGCAACCCAAAAGAACATAATTTCCGGAGCAGTAACTAAATCGTTTGTAGGATAAAAATATTTAATATCTTCTTTGCCTTCTTCTTTAAAACCATCGAAAACACTGATTGGCCAAAGCCATGAACTAAACCAAGTATCCAATACATCTTCGTCTTGTTTTAGATGTTGAATGTTGGATGTTGGATGTTGAATTTTAAATTTCTCGATAGCTTCAACTTCAGTTTTAGCAACTACAAAATTTCCATCCTCGCTGTACCATGCAGGAATTTGTTGTCCCCACCAAAGTTGGCGACTGATACACCAATCCTTAATATTGTCAATCCAATGCTTGTAAGTGTTCTTCATGTTGACAGGATGAAACTTAATTTCATCGTTCATTACCGCATCTAACACTTGAGGGTTTTTAGCCAAAAACTTTTTCATATCAACCCACCACTGAAGTGTTAAACGTGGTTCAATAACTGCGCCTGTTCTCTCGCTAGTACCAACTTGGTTCTTATATTCTTCTATTTTTTCAATAAATCCAGCTTCTTCTAAATCAATGGCAATTTGCTTTCTAACCGCAAATCTGTCTTTACCTATATAGCGTTCATCTTGCGCTTTTTCATTTAAAAAACCTTCTTCTGTTAAAATATCAATTACTTCTAAACCATGTTTTTTTCCTAAATCATAGTCGTTTTTATCGTGAGCAGGTGTAACTTTTAAGCAACCTGTACCAAAATCCATGGCCACATATTCATCAGCAATAATTTCAATTTCACGATTAATAAAAGGAACTAAGGCTTTTTTGCCAATTAAATGTTTAAAACGTTCATCGTTCGGATTTACACAAATTGCCGCATCGGCCAAAATAGTTTCAGGACGAGTAGTTGCTATAACTACAAAATCCGAAATACTAATATCTAAATTCGAATTTTGAATTTCAATTTTCGAATTTTCAGTTAAATGGTATTTTATATAATAAAGTTTACTATTTACATCTTTAAAAATAACTTCTTCATCGCTCAAGGCTGTTTTTCCTAAAGGATCCCAATTTACCATCCTAAGTTCACGGTATATTAGGCCCTTGTTGTATAGGTCAATAAAAACATCAATAACGGCTTCACTTAAACTAGGTTCCATCGTAAATCGGGTTCTATCCCAATCACAACTCGCACCTAATTTTTTTAATTGTTCTAAAATAATTCCACCATATTTTTCTTTCCATTCCCAAGCATATTTCAAGAAATCTTCTCTACTTAAATCCGATTTTTTGATACCACGCTCACGCAACATTTGAACTACTTTGGCTTCCGTGGCAATACTCGCATGGTCGGTTCCAGGTACCCAGCAGGCGTTTTTACCTTGCATTCTTGCCCTACGGGTCAATACATCTTGAATAGTATTATTTAACATATGCCCCATGTGTAATACGCCCGTAACATTTGGGGGAGGAATTACAATGCTATATGGTTCACGTTCATCAGGTTTTGCATGAAAATATTTGTTGCTTAACCAGTAGCTATACCACTTATCTTCAATAGATTGTGGTGAATATGTTTTTGAAATTTCTTTTGTCATAAACTTTGGGAAGTTAAATATTGTAGAATAAAATAATGTAATTAATTACTGAAATGCACAATTTTTTCTGAACCACTCAGAACTATATACTAAGAATCTTTTTACTACTTGTTAATTTTTTTTGAACCACATAGAAACATAGAAAACATAGATTTCATCTGTTTTATATTACTCATTGAATTTTTTAGCCTAATAGAAACATTGATTACTTAGCATTATTATTTTTACAATTCAGGTAGGTTTCTGTAAATTTCATTTACAAAAGTTTTCTGACCTTCTTTAAATATGTTCAACACATTAAAGTTTAAAATCAAACCTTTGGGTGCTTTAAGCAATTTCATGTATGTTAATAATTGTGCTTCATGTATTGGTAAGACGGATTCAATAGCTTTTAATTCAATCACAAAAATATCATCAATATATAAATCACAACGTAAACTTGTTTCAAGTTCAAAATCTTTATATTCAATTGGAATAATTGCCTCTGTTTTAAAGGGAATTTTTCTTAAAGTTAACTCATGAATTAAACACTGATGATAAACACTTTCTAATAATCCGGGCCCTAAAACTTTATGTACTTCAATGGCTGCTCCTATAATTTCATAGGTTAAATCATCAAGATACTTTTTAGAATATTTTTCGTAAATCATTTGTAATAGATAAATACATAGGATAAAAAACTGCAAAAAACTATGTGGTCTATGTTTCTATGTGGTTCAATTTTTTCTCTATAATTATATGATTTGAGTTTTTTAATTGGATTTCGTAATTAAAAAAAACCCCAATCCATTGCTGAATCAGGGCTTTCAATTTAACTATGAAAAAACTAACCTCTTTTTTCTTTAATTTTGGCAGCTTTACCAGTTAAAGCGCGTAAGTAGAACAAACGAGCCCTGCGAACTTTTCCGCGGCTGACCACCTCTATTTTGTCAATATTTAAGCTGTATAAAGGGAAAATACGTTCAACACCAACGCCATTAGAAATTTTACGAACTGTAAAAGTTTCTGCTATGCTAGCATTTCTGCGTTGTAAACAAACGCCTTGATATTGCTGAATACGCTCTTTAGCGCCTTCTCTAATTTTGTAATATACATTAATAGTGTCACCAGCTTTGAATGTAGGAAATGTTTTTCCTGTTGTAAATTCTGATTCAACTAATTTTATTGCTTCTGTAAAATTCATAACTATAATGGTCAAAAAATTGGACTGCGAAAGTACGACTATTTTATATAATTCCAAATATTTTTTAAAAGATTTAATATTTTTTTTCTTGCTTTCTCAACTATCAGTCTTTTAGTAAATTAGGTCTACGATGCTTGGTTCTTTCAATGGATTGCTCCATTTTCCATGCTTCAATTTTTGCTTGGTGACCACTTAATAATATTTCAGGTACTGTCCATCCTTTGTATTCAAATGGCTTAGTGTAAACAGGAGGACTTATTAAGTTATCTTGAAAAGAATCACTTAAGGCTGATTGTGCATCATTCAAAACACCTGGAATTAACCTTACAATTGCGTCAATAACAACTGCAGCAGCTAGTTCACCTCCGGTTAATACATAATTACCAATAGAAATTTCTTTAGTAACCAAATATTCTCTTACACGTTCATCAATCCCTTTATAATGCCCACAAAGAATTATTATATTTTTCAAACTAGATAATTTATTAGCCATGGGTTGGCAGAATTCATCCCCATCTGGACTCATGTAAATTATCTCATCATAAATTCTTTCCTTTTTAAGTTTTTCAATACAATTATCAATTGGCTCTATCATCATTACCATGCCTGCTCCTCCTCCAAATGCATAATCATCAGCTTGTTTATGTTTTCCAAAACCAAAATCTCGCAAATTATGTAAGTGGATTTCAACCAAATTTCTTTGTTGAGCTCTTTTCATCATTGAGTGTTTAAATGATTCTTCAATTAGTGCTGGGTGTAAAGTAATTATATCAACGCGCATTGGCTGCAAATTAAAGATGTTATTTTTCGCAAAAAAAATTTATTATCGCATTGATGAAAAAAAATACACTATTATTATTTCTTTTAATTAATTCTACGTTGATTTTTGCTCAACGAGTTAAGTTGAAAAATACAATTAACTACAATGCTTTTGGTATGCAAGCATTACCCTACGACCAATTAATGGTTGGAGGAAATCACATATTTCATAAAAATTTAGGATTTGCCTTAAGTTATCGTTTTGGCATAAAAGATTTCTTATCTCCAAAACAAGATGGTACCCCTGGAAAACAAGAAGATTACCAATATGTTAAAGACAATAACTTATTTACAGAAAAGTATAGTAAAACCTATTCTTTCTTCATTGTACCATCAATTGCAATAGCAATTCGCCCTAAATGGCCGATTTACGGTGGTGTAGGAATAACCAGAAAACGTATTTACAGGGAATATTCGGAACAAGGAACTGGTGATAAATTTTGGATTGAGGACAAGCGAGAAGATGAAATATTACCTACTTTTACTGTTGGGACATTTATTCCAATAACTGGCCGATTAATGTTGAATGTTGCTTATGATCATTTGCCTCAATCAGTATTTATAGGTTTTGCTATTAGGAGTTGGGACAGTTGGAATGAATTTAATTAAAAAAAGTGAGGTAGTTTAAGCCTCACTTTTATAAAGTTATTTTTTTGTAGTTTTTTTCACAACCTTCTTGGCAGCTTTTTTTGCTACTTTTTTTACTGCTACTTTTTTAACCACTTTTTTGTTAGCCGCAGCTTTACTGCTAACTACAGGTATTTTAACTAGTTTAATGCATTCTTCAAAAGTCAAAGTATTTGCATCACTGCCTTTGGGTAACTTATAGTTATCTTTACCATAAGCCAAGTATGGCCCCCAACGTCCATTTAGTAATTTTAAATTTTCGTCTTGTGCAAATACTTTTATTAATTTATTTGCATCCTTTACACGCTTTTCTTCAATTAATTCAATTGCTCTTTCGGCAGTTATTGAAAATACATCATCAGTTTTTGGAATGGTTGTAAAAACACTGTTGTGAACTATATATGGTCCAAACCTACCAATTGCAGCTTTCATGTCTTTATCTTCAAACTGACCAATTACACGAGGCAATTTAAATAAATCCAAAGCTTCTTCTAGTGTAATTGTTTCTATCAATTGTCCACTTCGCAAACTAGCATAACGAGGCTTTTCAGCATTTTCGTCATCACTATTTTCACCTATTTGAGCATAAGGACCATATTTACCGACCTTAACACTTACAGGCTTTCCACTTTCAGTATCCACTCCTATTACTCTGACAGCATTTTGTCTTTCTGCATTTGCACTTGTTTCGGTAACTTCTTGATGAAAAGGAGTATAAAACTTCTGAATCATATTATTCCACACCAATTGTCCGCGTGCTATTTTATCAAACTCCTCCTCTACACTGGCTGTGAAACCATAATCCATAATATTTTCAAAATGTTTCGCTAAAAAATCAGTTACTACCATTCCAATATCACTAGGAAATAGTTTTGATTTTTCACTACCATATTTTTCCGATTTTACACTTCTGGTAATATTATTATTTTCTAAAAACAATACAGTAAAGTTTCTTTCTTTACCTTCTCTGTCTTCTTTTACTACATAACCACGTTTTTGAACAGTTCCAATTGTTGGGGCATAAGTACTTGGTCTTCCAATTCCTAATTCTTCTAATTTTTTAACCAAACTTGCCTCGGTATAACGCGGTGCTGGGCGTGAAAAACGTTCCGTTGCATCTATATTGATTAAGCGTAACTCCTCACCTACTTTTAATGGAGGAAGCATTTTGCTGTTTTCATCATCGCTCTCATCGTCAGTACTTTCTAAATATACTTTTAAAAATCCATCAAACTTTAACACTTCGCCTGTTGCAGTAAAGGTTTCGTTCATGGTTGATATAGAAACAGTTGCAATGGTTCTTTCAATTTGTGCTTTACTCATTTGCGAAGCAATTGCTCGTTTCCAAATTAAATCATACAAACGTTTTTCTTGTGCAGTACCATCAATTTCTGTTTTCTCAAAATAGGTAGGGCGAATGGCTTCGTGAGCCTCTTGTGCACTATCGCTTTTTGTAGTGTAATTTCTTGGATTTGAGTATTTTGCACCATAACTATTTAAAATACTTTCTTTGGCATTTTGAATAGCTGTTTCACTTAAATTTACCGAATCGGTACGCATGTATGTAATGAAACCATGTTCATATAGCTTTTGTGCTACACTCATGGTCATGGTAACTCCATAACCTAGTTTTCTACTTGCTTCTTGTTGCAAAGTGGAAGTGGTAAAAGGAGCAGCAGGACTTTTTTCTGCTGGTTTAACTTCTAAATTTTTAATACTAAAAATGGCATTTTTACATTTTTCTAGAAATGCCATTGCTTCAGCTTCTGTATCAAATCGTTTTGGCAGTTCAGCATCCATTTGTTTGCCACCAACATTAAATTTAGCAGTAATTTTAAAAGCAGAATTAGAATTAAAGTTATTGATTTCTCTTTCTCTTTCTACAATTAATTTAACAGCTACCGACTGAACCCTTCCTGCTGATAAACTTGGACGCACTTTTTTCCAAAGTACTGGACTCAACTCAAAGCCTACCAATCTATCTAAAACCCTACGGGCTTGTTGAGCATCTACTAAATTTTTATCAATTAATCGTGGATTTTGAACAGCCTTTAAAATGGCTGGTTTAGTAATTTCATGAAATACAATACGTTTGGTCTTGTTTATATCTAAACCTAATACTTCGCTTAAATGCCAACTAATAGCTTCTCCCTCGCGGTCCTCATCGGATGCTAACCATACTGTTTCGGCAGCTTTAGATAATTTTTTCAATTCAGCTACAACAGCTTTTTTATCATCACTTACTTCGTAATGAGGCAAAAAATTATTTTTAATATCTATAGCATCATCCCCCTTTGCTAAATCTCTTATATGGCCATAACAGCTTTTTACAGTATAATTTTCACCTAAAAACTTTTCTATGGTTTTGGCTTTAGCTGGTGATTCTACAATTACTAAGTTTTTACTCATTTTTATTTAATGATATTATATAATATATAACAAATCGGGTGCAAAATTGATTTTTTATTTTAAAATACAAGCATACACTCAAAACCTTATTAACATTTGTTTAAATATTTTCTTCCCAAAATAGCTAATTAGGCCAATTTTATGTTTCAATTTGACACAAGAACTTAAGCACAAAAAATATTAACACACTGATTATCAATTATGTAATTTAAGGGCATGCAATTGGCAATACACTTTTAAAATTTACTGAACAAAATTTTAAACTAAAAAATCATGAAAACTACAATTGTATCAATCACAGCCTTTATGGTATTTACCTTTTATGTTGCGTTAATAGCTATCGCAATGATTATTGAAATAGGAATGTTAGCTTATATTTTCTTTCCTGCTATTTTAAGAAAACTAAAATCAAAAGAAATAACTTCTCAAAATAACTCCCAACTGAGTTATAACTAGAAATTTTGTATTGAACGAGGAGCCTTAATCTTCTTTTTCTTAACAAGACCATTTTTGTCCAATTTTACTCTTCCATCAACTTGAGTAAAATCTGGACATTTTTTTTTGCTTTTACAGCCAGTCATAATAACACCATTTAGCATAATTGCTAAAATTCCAATTATTATTTTCAAATTATTACTGATTTTCATATTCAAAAAATTATCGTCTTCTTTTGCGAGAACCACTGTTCTTTTTATTTCCTTTTTCTTTCTCTTTTCTGAACCTGTCCTGGTTTTTCCTAATTGACTTGAACATGGCGGTACTTTCCATTTCTAAATCAATTTGACGTTTAACCATATCAGCCCCCGCCACTGTTACTCTTATAATGTCGCCCAATTGATATTTTTTTCGAGTAGAACGACCAACGATACATAAATTTCTTTCGTCAAATTCGTAGTAATCATCGTGGATATTGGCCAATTTAATCAAGCCTTCGCATTTATATTGGGTAATTTCTACATACATCCCCCAATCTGTTACTCCACTAATAATGCCATCAAAAGTTTGACCAACAAAATCTTTAATGTATTCAACCTGTTTGTACTTAATACTTGCACGCTCAGCATCGGCAGCTTTTTGTTCCATGCTCGATGATTGCTTACACATCATTTCATATTCTTCTTGATTGGCACTTTTGCCACCATTTAAATAATCGAACAATAAACGGTGCGCCATTAAATCAGGATACCTACGAATAGGTGAAGTGAAATGCGAATAATATTCAAATGCCAAACCATAATGCCCCGATTTTTTGGTGCTGTATATTGCTTTACTCATGGTTCTTATGGCTTGACTTTGAAGTAGGTTTTGCTCAGGCTTACCTTCTACTTCTACCAATAAATTATTCAACGATTTAGAAACTTTGTTAGGATTATCGAGCAATACTTTATAACCAAACCTAGCAGCAAAGGTGCTAAATAGCTTCAGCTTATCTTCATTTGGACTTTCGTGTACACGATAAACATAAGTAAATTTATTGGTGCCTTTACCCATTTTCGATACATATTCAGCCACTTTTTTATTGGCTAAAAGCATAAATTCTTCTACCAACTTATGCGCATCTTTTCTCACCTTTACATAAATATCAATTGGCTTAAAGTTTTCGTCTAACTTAAACTTTACCTCTTCGGTTTCAAAACTGATGGCTCCTTTGCTAAACCTTTCATCGCGCATAATTTTAGCTAAATTGTTTAGCTTAATTATTTCATTGGCATAATCGCCTTCACCCGTTTCAATGCGTTCTTGGGCTTCTTCGTAAGTAAAACGCCTATCGCTGTAAATTACAGTTTTTCCAAACCATTCGTCTAATATTTCAGCCTTATCATTTATTTTAAATACTGCCGAAAAAGTGAGTTTTTCTTCATGCGGACGCAATGAACACAGACCATTAGATAATTTTTCGGGCAACATCGGAATGGTTCTATCAACCAAATAAACAGATGTTCCGCGTGTTAACGCTTCGTTATCTAATGCCGATTTTGGCGTTACGTAATGTGATACATCAGCAATATGAACACCAATTTCGTAAATGCCATTACCAAGTTCTTTATATGAAATAGCATCATCAAAATCTTTGGCATCCAATGGATCAATGGTAAAAGTTAATGTTTTTCGAAAATCCTTGCGTTTTTTTATTTCGTCAGCACTTATTTTATCGCTAAACTTTGCAGCTTCTTTTTCTACTACTTCAGGAAATTTACTTAAAAAACCAAACTCAGCTACAATGGCATTCATTTCTGTATTATGATCGCCCGGCCTTCCTAATATTTCAATTACTTTACCACTTGGGCTGTCATCGTGAGGCATCCAATGGGTGAGTTCAACAATTACTTTATCGCCATCTTTAGCTTTGCCTAAATCATTTTTTTGAATAAAAATATCGGCATACATGCGCTTATCATCGGCCACTAAAAAACCGTAATTGCTGCTTACCTGAATAGTGCCAACAAATTGTGTTCTAGCTCTATTTATAATTTCAACAATCTCACCGGTTGGTCTATCGTTGTTTTTAGCTGAAAGCAATTGCACTTTAACCAAATCGCCATGCAAAGCAGTGTTTAAATTTTCCTTTTGAACAAAAATATCTTTGCTATCATCGCCACGTTCCATATCGGTTGGCTTTACATAGGCAGCACCGCGTTGTGTTACATCTACTATTCCTTCTACAAAATTAGCTATAAACACAGCACCAAATTTACCCGGCTGTATTTCCTCTAACACCCCTGTTTTTACTAATTGTTTTATGGCAAGAATGACTGCATTTTTTTCTTCTGAACTCACTAAATCAAGTTTAGCAGCTATTTGTTTATAATTTAAAAGTCTACGTTGGTTTTTAGCAAATACTTGCTCTACCATGCGTTTAATTTTGGTTGATTGAGCCATTTAATTTTTTTAATTGATGCAATATAGGGTATTTATTTTAGTAAAATAAATTGGGTCTGAGAAAGGCTTTAACTTAATAAAAACCTTTGGGAAATTTTAGCTAACAGGTAATTCCTTAACTCTAAAACATAAAAAAAGCCCCAAATGTGGGGCTTTTAATTTTTGTATTGCGTTTTGCGCAGTGGCGGAGAGTTAGGGATTCGAACCCCAGGTCCTGTTACAGACAACAGTTTTCAAGACTGCCGCAATCGACCACTCTGCCAACTCTCCATCTGCGAAAGTAGGCCAATTCAGAATATCTCCCAAATTTTTTTTTATTTTTTTTAAAATAAAAACCCCAACCGTTAATAGTCAGGGTTTTTTATTTTTACAAGTATTTTAGAAAAACTAAAACAATGTCAATTTTTAAGTTTTTTATTTTAATTAACCATCACCTTTTTGATGAAATTTTGGTTATTCATTTCAACTTTTACAAAATAAATTCCATTATTTAGGCCTAAAACATTTCTATCTAATTTAACAGAATGGTTACCAGAATTCATTTTACCATTAGAAATTATTCCTAGATTTCTGCCTAAAATATCAATTACAGAAATAGTCACTTCTGACGAATTTGCTAATTCATAAGATAATTCAGTTGAACTATTAAAAGGATTTGGTGCTACATTAAACTTAATTGCACTTTCTAATTCATTACCTAAACTTAAAGCACCACTTGAACTAACCCTAACTGCATCTAAATAAAAATTAGCTCCACCTCTACGGGTTAAAGTAATTTTAAACCTTACATTGGCTGCTTTAGGTGCATCAAGGCTAACTTCTTTCCATTTACTCTTATCGCTTGGCACAAATCCTGTTCCCCAATCTAAACGAGTAGCTCCTGTAGTAGAAATGGCAGTACCTGAGAAAACAGAGCCAGTTCCACTCATTTGAGTCCAACTAGTTCCACAATTCGTAGATTGATAAACCCTTAATTCATCATTAGAGGTTGCACTACCAGGACCTGAAACTAAAGCGGTAGCAAAAGCAAACCTGAAAGTTGGATTAGTAGCATTCGCTAAATTAAAAGATGGCGATATAAAACTTTGTTCAAAGCCGTGTGAAGGTAATGAATTAAATGGATCATCTTCCAATTTCATGGAAGCGATTTCATTGTATGAAATACCAGAAACTCGTTTCCAAGTTGCTTTACCGTTTTCTGATTCAAATCTCCAACCTTTTTCATACCAATCGGTAGTATATTGCCAATTTGCAAAATTAATTTGAGCTTGAGGAGCTGCATTATCAACTACTGTTACGTAATTAGTTAGTGTAGTTTCTTTTGTAGTTCCATTGGTTGTAATTGAAAGTTTTACATCGTAAGAGCCTGGAGTACTATAAGTAACAACAGGTGCTGAAGCTGTTGAGGTAGCAGGAGTTCCACCTACAAAAGTCCAATTATAAGCAGTAGCAGTACCATTATATACATTTTGATTAAATGTAACTGAATTGCCTGAGCAAATGTTTTTATTGGTTGAATAGAAATTAGGAATTGCATCGCAAACTGTAACTGGATCTAAAACACCTGTTTTTATTAAATTTTCATTACTCCATAAATCTGGACGATAAGTATTTAAGCAAAAATGAGCACGTGCTTTTTGTTGTAAGGTGAACATATTACTAGCACAATTTCCAATGAAATAATCCATGAAATTCTCTTGCATATCTGGTAATTCTAAAGCTTCACCAAATTTTGTTAAATCAACATTACTTATAAATGCACTTCCTCCATCGGGAATATAACGATAATCTTTACCTCCGCATGTATTATAAGTTGGATTCCCACATTCATTTCTCAAAGGATATGAAGAAGTTGGTCTAAAGAAAGTTCTAGGGGTGTCATAAACGCCATCACCTTCTGCATCACAAGTATCTGAATCTTGAAATGGATGGTATAAGCCTAACCAATGTCCAACCTCGTGAGTTACAGTGGTTACATTAGGTGTTTGACCAGCAGTTGATTTTTCAATATTACCAAATTCATTATAAATAATCATAACACCATCGGTACCGGCAGAAAGTACGCCTGCAGCAAATGGGAATTGAGCATAACCTGCAACTCCAATACCACCACCTTTATTAATGGACTTTACAACCCACATATTTAGGTATCTTTTAGAATCCCAAACACTTTCACGCTTTAATACATCATCGCCTTTATCAGAATTTGTAGAATAATGTCTTACAATACCATTAGTACAATTACCTTTAGGGTCCTTGCGAGCTAATCTGAATTCAACTTCCATATCTGCAGCTATGTCCTTAAACAATTCACGTCTTTTTGCAGTATCGCTATTCAAGTTTCTGAAACTTTTATTCAAAAAATCAATCTCGCTTTTTGCTTGCGCATCAGAAATATTTTCAACACTATTAACACCGCTATGAATAATGTGAATTACTACGGGAATAATGTATTTAGGTGTTGAGGCCTTACCCATATTCTTGGTAGTTCTATAATCGTTGGGATTATAATTTTGGATAAAGTTTTTCCAATTTTGGTTGTAGTTCAACTCTTTAACCTTTAAATCAGGATTGGTTGATTTTAATTGTTGGTAATGCTCGTCAGTACCACAAACATGAGTTCCTTGTTGAGCAAAGCTATGCAAACTTAGTGCAAGCATAGAAATCGTGTATAACAGTTTTTTCATTTTTTAAAACGTGTAATTTGGTTAGCAAAATAATAAAATTAATAAGTATGTCAATACTAAATCAAAAAGGGTTGCTTAAATTAGTTAATTTCTTTTCTGCTCCCAAACTTCTAAATCAAACATTTTTTTACCTTCAATTTTAAATCTTATTGCGGTGCAAACTTTATGAAAACCATGATTACCAGCCGCTCCAGGGTTAATATGCATCATGTTGAGTATTGGATCGCGCATAACTTTTAGGATGTGGGAATGCCCACAAATCATCAAATCAAATGATTGATTTTTGACAATTTGTTTAAACTTTGGTGAATAATTATTTGGATAACCACCAATATGGAGCATACAAATTTTCAAATCTTGCTCATTAAATGTTAAAATTTCTGGCATTCTTAACCTTAAATCCTTGTCGTCAATATTTCCCCAAACAGTTTTTAAGGGTTTAAATTTCTCAACCTCATCAAAAGTTTTTAAATCGCCCCAATCTCCAGCATGCCAAAGCTCATCGCATTTATCGAAAAAATTTAATAATTTGGGATTAAAATAACTGTGTGTATCTGAAAAAATACCTATTTGCCTCATATGTTTTTGCCTCTAACCGATAATGTTTTTTAGTTTTACTCAATAAATTATTACTCTAATTTTATTTTGCAGGTGTTATTTTTGTTGATTTATAGTTGGGAAAGTAAGCAAGATTTTATTTTTATTGCAAAGCAAAAATAATTTTAATTAAAAATAATGATACTTTCAGACAAACGCATTCTTGAAGAGATAGAAAATGGCAACATTTTAATTGAACCTTTTAAAAAAGAATGTTTGGGAACCAATAGCTACGATGTGCATTTGGGTAGATATTTAGGAACATATAAGGATAGAGTTTTAGACGCAAAAGAGCATAATAAAATTGATGTTTTTGAAATTCCGGTAGAAGGTTTTGTATTACAACCCAATACTTTGTATTTAGGTGTAACTGCTGAATATACCGAAACTCACAAACAAGTTCCATTTTTAGAGGGTAAAAGTTCAACTGGAAGATTAGGTATTGATATTCATGCTACCGCAGGTAAAGGAGATGTTGGTTTTTGTAATACTTGGACTTTAGAAATTTCATGCACCCAACCAGTGAGAATTTATGCAGGAATGCCTATTGGCCAATTAATTTATTTTGAAGTAGCCGGAGAAATAGATATTATGTACAATACCAAGAAAAACGCCAAATACAATAAGCGTACTGTTAAGCCTGTTGAAAGTATGATGTGGAAGAACAAATTTTAGTAAAAAAATAAAATGATTAAAGAATATATTGAACAAAATAAAGATCGTTTTTTAAACGAACTTTTTGATTTATTGCGCATTCCTAGCATTAGCGCAGATAAAGATTATGCAGAACAAGTAAACAAAACAGCCAATTTTGTTAAAGAAAAACTAATGGAGGCTGGTGCGGAAAAGGTTGAAGTTTGTGCTACTGCTGGTTACCCCATTGTTTATGGCGAAAAAATTATTGACCCAAAATTACCAACCGTTTTGGTATACGGACATTATGATGTTCAACCTGCTGTTCCTTTAGAGCTATGGGATACACCTCCATTTGAGCCAACTATTAGAACTACAGAAGTTCACCCCAAGGGTGCCATATTTGCTCGTGGTAGTTGCGATGATAAAGGCCAAATGTACATGCATGTAAAAGCATTTGAATTAATGATGAAGTCAAACACTTTGCCTTGTAATGTAAAATTTATGATTGAAGGTGAAGAAGAAGTTGGAAGCACTAACTTAGGCCCTTTCTGTATTAATAATAAAGAAAAACTGAAAGCTGATGTAGTATTAATTTCTGATACTTCCATGATTGCTTTAGATACACCAAGTATTGATACTGGATTGCGCGGCTTAAGTTATGTAGAAGTAGAAGTTACTGGATCTAACAGAGATTTACACAGTGGCGTTTATGGTGGTGCAGTAGCTAACCCAATCAATATTTTAGCTAAAATGATTGCTAGCCTTCACGATGAAAATAACCACATTACCATTCCAGGTTTTTATGATGAAGTTTTAGAATTAACCAACCAAGAACGTACTGAGTTAAATCTTGCTCCATTTAATATTGAAGATTTTAAAAAAGACCTAAATATAGATGATGTTTGGGGAGAAAAAGGTTTTACCGTTTTGGAAAAAACTGGAATTCGCCCAACTTTAGATTGTAACGGAATTTGGGGTGGTTATATTGGCGAAGGTGCAAAAACTGTTTTACCTTCCAAAGCATTTGCTAAAATAAGCATGCGTTTGGTGCCTAACCAAGCTAGCCATAAAATTACCGAATTATTCAAGAACCATTTTGAAAGCATTGCTCCTGCAGGAGTTAAAGTGGTGGTAAAGCCTCATCATGGTGGAGAGCCTGTGGTTACTCCAACAGATTCGGTAGCTTATTTAGCTGCTGCTAAAGCCATGGAAACTACTTTTGGTAAAAAACCAATTCCTACACGTGGTGGCGGAAGTATTCCTATTGTAGCATTATTTGAACGTGAATTAGGCTTAAAGTCAGTATTAATGGGCTTTGGATTAGATAGCGATGCATTGCACTCGCCAAACGAACATTATGGATTAGAAAATTACTATAAAGGTATTGAAACTATCCCTTATTTCTTTAAATATTTTGCAGAAATGAGCAAATAAACAAGCTATAAATATGAAGTTTTGTAAGTGGTTTTTGATTGTTGCAATTGCAATAACATTAGGTTGTGAAGAAAAAGTTTCACAAACAAATAATTTTATATGCAGTACTAAATTAGATTCATGTGTATTGGAACTATACCAAATAGACACCCAAACTGTAAATGCTTCCAATAAATCGGCAATTACAAGCAAAGGAAATATGTTGATAGATTTAAATAATCCGCTTTATCAAACTTTTACTTTTAATAGCGATGCTACTACCATAAAAAAAGATAAAAAGAATTTTAGTTATCCTGCTAGAACTTTCAAAATAGTAAATAACTATTTTTATTATGGCGATGACATTTCAATCATTAACCAATGTAAAGATTCAAGTATAATTTTATATGCTGAGTTACCAGGACAAACTCCATCAACTTTAAGGTTAGAATGGCATTATTACCGAAAAAAATAAAAATAAAAAAGACCTCAAGACAAAACCTTGAGGTCTTTTTTTTGCCTTTTTTAATATTTTTATATTTTTGATATACCATAAACCCCTAGATGCAATATGAAAATAGCAATAAAAGTATTAGTTGGTCTTTTAGCCTTAGTAATTATTTTATGGTTAAGTTCCATGGCTTTGCCCGAAAAATGGCATGTTGAAAGATCAATATCGGTAAACGCTAGCCCAAATAAAATTTATAATTTGACTACTGATTTTAAAAACTGGAGCAAATGGAGCCCTTGGTATAATTTAGACCCAAATGCCAAATGGATTTTTAGTGATTCAACTTATGGAGTAGGTGCCTGGTATAGTTGGGAAAGCGAACAAAGTAATTTAGGAAAAGGAAGACTTGAAATGATAAGTGCCATTAAAAACCAATCAAACCAATACAAGCAAGAAATTGATGATATGGGTTCAAGCATAGGTGGATTTATTTTAACTCCCGAAGGTGATAATACCACCAAAGTAACTTGGACGCTAGATGGAGAAAATAAAGGAATGGCCAAGTGGTTTGGTGTGTTAATGGGCTTTTTTGTGGGAAGCGATTACGAAAAAGGGTTGGCTAATATTAAACAAGTAGCTGAATCAAAATAAAAATTTAGACTAGATAATTAAATTGAATTAACTAACAAATCTAAACTGTAAAGTAAAATTGTTACATTCGCGCTTGTGCGAAATCCTAATTTAAATCCAGAAGATAATAACTTAACTACAGCCGAAAAAGAGCTTGAAAGGGTGTTGCGTCCAAGGTTATTTGACGATTTTACTGGTCAAGAGAAAACCATTGAAAATCTAAAAATTTTTGTTCAAGCAGCTAAACAGCGTGGTGAGGCTCTTGATCATGTTTTATTACATGGCCCTCCCGGATTAGGTAAAACTACTTTAAGTATAATCATAGCTAATGAATTAGGTGCTAATATAAAAACTACTAGCGGACCCGTACTTGAAAAAGCAGGTGACTTAGCTGGTTTATTGACTAATTTAGAAAAAGGTGACGTGCTTTTTATTGATGAAATTCACAGGTTAAGTCCAGTGGTAGAAGAGTTTCTCTACTCAGCTATGGAAGACTATAAAATTGATATTATGATTGATAGTGGTCCCAATGCCAGAAGTATTCAATTAGAAATAGAACCATTTACTCTTATTGGTGCCACCACAAGATCTGGACTTTTAACCTCTCCACTTCGTGCTCGATTTGGAATAAATGCACGCCTAGAGTATTACGATAAAAAGTTAATGAAAACCATTATTGAACGAAGTTCAACTATCATGAACTCAATCATAGATGAAGAGGCTGCTTGGGAAATAGCTCGCAGAAGCAGAGGAACGCCTAGAATTGGGAATGCACTTTTGCGCAGAACCCGCGATTTTGCCCAAGTAAAAAGTGATGGCGTTATTACCTTAGACATTGCGCAATTTGCTTTAAATGCTTTAAATGTGGACAGCGAAGGCCTTGACGAAATGGATTCGCGTATTTTAAAAACACTGATAGAAAAATTTAAAGGTGGTCCTGTAGGTTTAAATACACTCGCCACAGCAATAGGTGAAGATGGAGGAACAATAGAAGAAGTTTACGAACCTTACTTGATTCAAGAAGGTTTTTTGATGCGCACTCCACGTGGACGAGAGGCAACTGAAAAAGCCTATCAACACATGGGTTTTACTCCTAGTTATAAAAATAAATTATTCTAGTTGATTAAGCCAAACTGATTAAAGTGATGCCATGTGTGTTTGGTAAAAAACTGTATCCATTCTTCGGTATTTAATAAACCAAAAATAGGATGCGTTTTACCAATTACTAAATTATTGGCCAAAGCATCTGCTACTAAATGATGGCGTTTTTCAAACTCGTTTATGGCTTCTTCCATATTGGCGTATTTGGTTTCAAACGATAAACTTTGGGTAAACTCATTGGTTACACCTTGCTTAAAACCTCCGGGCGACCATAAAAACAGCTTTTTGACTTTCTCTATTTTTTCTTCAGGGGTTAATACTTTTGTAACCATGTCGGATAAAACATAATCGTAAATTAAACTTACGTGTTCTATCATTTGTTGGGCGTTCATGCTGCCAAACTGTGCAGGTGTTTCGGGCTTTAACTCTTTGCGTAATGCCTCAAAATCGATGTGCGGAAATTGGATAAAATTCATGTTTTTGAAATATTGGATTTGGGATGTTGGATGTTGAATTATTTTTTGTTCGTTGTTCGTTGTTCGTTGTTCGATGTTCGTTTTTCGATGTGCGTTGATAGTTGCCAGAGGCTAGCTGCCAGCAGCCAAAAGCTAGATTCTAACTTATCGCTCCCCATTTGTTTGTTTTTCTATATAGCATGAGGTATTGGTTTAAAATAGCATTTTCGGGTTTTTGTAATGTGTTATCATTTTCAAGTATTAACTGGGCCTCTTTTCGGGCTGCTTCTAGTATTTCTTTATCGTCAATAATGCTTGCAATTCGTAAATCTAATACTCCACTTTGCATGGTTCCTTCCATATCGCCCGGACCACGCAGTTGTAAATCAACTTCACTAATTTTAAATCCATCGTTGGTTTCTACCATTGTTTTCATGCGCAGCTTTCCATCTTGACTAATTTTAAAATCGGTCATTAATAAACAATAACTTTGTTCTGCTCCCCTACCCACTCGGCCGCGTAACTGATGCAATTGTGATAAGCCAAAACGTTGCGCACTTTCTATTACCATTACACTGGCATTGGGCACATTTACTCCCACTTCTATTACCGTAGTAGCCACCATAATATTAGTTTCCCCTTTTACAAAACGCTGCATTTCAAAGTCTTTTTCGGCTGGTTTCATTTTTCCATGAACCATGCTTACTGCATAAGTTGGCAAAGGGAATTCCCTACAAATACTTTCATATCCTTCGGCTAGGTTTTTAAAATCTAACTTTTCGCTTTCGGCTATCAAAGGATAAACTATATACACTTGTCTTCCTTTATTAATTTCGTTTCTTATAAAACCATAAACTTCTAAACGGTTATTATCGTATTTATGAATCGTTTTTATAGGTTTACGTCCTGCAGGCAATTCGTCTATCATACTGGTATCTAAATCGCCATAAAGGGTCATGGCTAAAGTACGTGGAATGGGTGTAGCTGTCATTACCAAAATATGTGGTGGATGCTCATTTTTTTTCCAAAGTTTAGCCCTTTGTTCTACACCAAATCGGTGTTGTTCATCAATAATGGCTATGCCAATATTTCTAAATTCCACTGCATCTTCAATCAATGCATGTGTACCAATTAATATATGGATTTCGCCATTTTTTAAACCTTCGTGAATGGGCCTGCGGTTCTTTTTGGTTTTGGAACCCGTAAGTAACTCCACCCTAACCGGCAAATCGCCCAATAAAGTTTTGATGGTTTCAAAATGTTGGTTAGCTAAAATTTCGGTTGGAGCCATGAGCGTAGCTTGGTAACCATTATCAATAGCCATGAGCATACTCATAAGGGCAACAACTGTTTTTCCACTGCCTACATCGCCTTGCACCAAACGGTTCATTTGTTTACCGCTGCCCATATCTACCCTTATTTCTTTTAAAACCCGCTTTTGGGCATTGGTTAATTCAAAAGGTAATTGATGGTTATAAAATCCGTTGAACAAATCGCCAATTTTGGCAATTTTTATTCCGTTAAATACAGTATGGCGTTTTAATTTATAACGCAATATGCGCAATTGATTAAAAAATAATTCTTCAAACTTTAGGCGTTGCTCAGCCGCATGTAACAGTTGAAACGATTCGGGAAAATGTATTTGCATCATGGCTTGTTTGCGGCTCATGAGCTTGTGTTTAGCTACCAAATAATCAGGTAAATTTTCCTCTATTTGCAAGCGAGCATCGGTTAACAAAGTATTGGTTAACTTCATTAAAAACTTGGTATCAACTCCTCGTTTTTTAGCCTTTTCGCTGGCATTATAAAGCGGCATCATTTTTAAATACAGCTTTTCATTAACCAAAGCAGGGTCTTCCATACTTGGATGAACCATGCTAAAGGTACGGTTAAACTCGGTTAGTTTACCAAAAACCACATATACTTTACCTGCCAATAAACTATCTCTTATCCATTTTTGGC
The DNA here is from genome assembly GCA_027491085.1 of Bacteroidota bacterium. Lineage (GTDB taxonomy): Bacteria > Bacteroidota > Bacteroidia > UKL13-3 > UKL13-3 > JAAFJM01. Next base: position 78,886 of record JAIXWW010000021.1, on the reverse strand, counting down.
CTTGAAACCAAATGAGTTCAATGCTGCCTGTTCCATCGCTAAAGTTGGCTACTAACCTAGCTCCAGCACCTTGACCAATGGTACGCAAATTACTTACAGTTCCTTTTAGCTGAATGTATTGCATGGTATCGTCAAGCTGACTGATTTGATAGGTTTTACTCCTATCGATATGCCTGTAAGGAAAATAGTACAGCAAGTCGTTAAAGGAAAAAATATTGTATTCCTTTTGCAAAAGTTCGGCCTTTGCTGCACCTACTCCTTTTAAATATTCTATTTTAGTTTGTAAAAACGAATTGCCTTGCATGTAGTTCATTGCAATGATAAGTGATTTTTTTTATTTCCGATGTTCGGTGTTCGTTGATCGTTGTTCGATGTTCGATATTCGATATTCGTTGTTGTGGGGTTAATTGGTTAACTGGTTAATTGTTGAATTGTTGAATTGTTATATTGTTGGATGGTTTGTTCGTTGTTCGTTGCTCGTTGTTCGTTGTTCGTTGTTCGATGTTCCATGTTGATTGTTACGAGTTACGAGTTGCTTGTTTGTTGTTCGTCATTGCGAGGCACGAAGCAATCTCACTGAAATTATTCAATGTTTGTTGTTCGCTATTGCTCAATTCCTAATTCTCATTTCCCACTTGCCTATTGCTTATTGACTTTTTCCGTTGGCTAATCCCGAAAGCTTTCGGGAGAACGGCCATTGATCTTTTGCTGATATTACATTGCTAATTACTAATTGCCCATTGCTTATTGCTTATTGTCCATTGCTTATTCTCGCCCAGTCATGCCGGAGGCATCTTCCATGGTTAGCAAAAATCTTTTCCATTAACGATTTTTCGTTTAGGCATTAGTCAAAAACTTGAACTTAATTTTTAAAAATAGGGTTTCAAGGTAAAACAATGAGGTTTTAAGGTAGCAAAATGGACTTTTAAACTCAAACAATAGGGTTTTAAAATACAACAATGAGGTTTTGAGGCGAAACAATGTCATATTAAAGTGAAACAATGACATGTTAAGTTAAAGCAATGAGCTATTAGTTTTAAAAAATACGGTTTTAAAATAGAAAAATGAGGTTTTAGGGTTAAGCAATGTATTTTAAAACTAAACAATAGACTTTTTGGCATAATAAAAAGAGGAACTGTTATTTAAATTAGTATACTACATTTTAAATTAATAAAACCACCATAAAAATTAACTGCTTTTTATTGCTGAAATTAAAAAACAAGTTGGCATAATGATTGACAACTGATTAAGTTCATAAAATAAATTTAACATGAACAAACAACAAATTGCAAAAATGAACATGTACTTAGCTGTACAACAAACACTTGCTCTAAATAAAAGTGTTTATGAAAACTTTAGCCGCTTGAATGCCGAAGTTTTGAAGTTTAATGGATTAGTAACTAGAATTAATGAGCTACACACTAACTTGAGTAGCGGCACAAATGGCATAACTAGTGGAAATGCACAGTTAGAACAAAGCATGGTAGATGCCTTGGTAAAACTAGCAAGGGTAGCTTTGGTATGGGCTAAGGATACAAAAAATTTGGCTTTAATTACATTATTTGATATTACCAAAACAGATTTAACGCGCTTAACCGATGCAGAGCGCTATGCCAAGGCTAATAATGTAATAGGCCAAATAGAAACAAATTATAAAGCCATGGGAGAATTAAATGTACTTCCGACAACTATAAACCAAGCTAGGCAATTGGTAAACGATTACCAAGCTAGCTTAGGCACTACCCAAAGCGCATTAAAAAATAACAAAGGCTTAAATGCTGAAACTAAAACATTGTTTAATGAGGCTGATGCCAGCTTGGTAATAATTAGCGATTTAACTGTAAATGCTACTGATGAACCAACCTTTGCCAATGCATTTATGGCTACTAAGGTAATAAACGATGCCGCAGTGCGCAAAACGGGTGTAACCATAGCAGTTACCAATAAAGAAACCAACGAACCTATTACTACTGCTTGGGCTTATGTAGAAGGTAGCGATAAAAAAGACGATGCAGACCAAGATGGCTTATGCGAGCTTTACAAAATGCGCCCTGGCACTTATACTATTAGGATAGAAGCGGAAGGCTACCAAACCGAAAAATTAACTGCCACCATAGAACAAGGCAAAATTACCGAACTAGAAATTAGTTTAAAGATAGCGTAAAACTCACAATAAAAATCCTCTCAAGCAGAGTAGCTTGAGGGGATTTTTTTTGGTAAAATCAAATGATGAAACTAAGAGTACTCTAATATAAAATGGAAAAGAAAATTTATAGATGTTTAGTTGCTTCACCAGGTGACACTAAAGAAGAAAGACAAATCTGTTTGAAAATATTCAATGAATTGAACAAGGGACTTGGTGAGAGTTTTGGATTCAGTATAGAAGAAAGAATGTGGGAACGTAATACCAGGCCAAGTTTTTCAAGTGAATACAGTCAAGCGACTATTAGCGAACAACTAGGAAACGATTATGACTTGTTTGTTGGTATAATGAACAATAAATTTGGCACTGAGACAAAGGTTGCAGGTTCAGGGACGGAAGAAGAGTTTAATAATGCCTATCAGCGATTAAAGAACAAAGAAAGTTTGGATATAATGTTCTACTTTAATGATGCACCAGTAAAGAAGAGCGAATTAAACTCTGATGATTTTAATAAAGTAAACAAGTTCAAAGAAAAGATTGCTGAATTAGGCGGTTATTATTGGACATACAATGGAGTTAGTGATTTTGAAAGCACATTCCGGACACATTTAACAGACTACTTTGTAAAATTTTATAGCAAAGAAAAAACGGGTTCAACAAAAGCAAATGTTCAATATGAAGTTCTAAGAGCGAAATTCAAATCAAATTTGGATATTGCATTACAAGCATTTAGTTCACAACCGATTATTTGGGTTGACCCAGTTATAAGTAATACGAATGAAATTTCACAAAATCCAGACGAAAACTATACTAAACGAATTGATGTAATAGAAATAATAAACAATCCCGAATCAATAGTCTTTAATGCTCCACCTCAGTTTGGGCTAACCTCCTTGGCTCACCATATGGTGCTTCAATCTTGGAAAAGGGGTAACTTTTGGTTGTATCTTGATTCGCACAATACTAAATCCCACAACATTCACAATGCTGTAGTTAGAGAAACAGAATCTTTCGGCTTAAAAATTACAGATGTGAAAGCAATTATTCTTGATTCGTGGAATAGCTATGAACTCGACAGTTTCAAAAAATTAAAAAACTTATCTGACTCATACAGAAACATTCCAATAATCTTGATGCATACAATTGAAGATGCAAAATTCTTAAAAGAGCCAAATGATATAAAAATTGAAAGAGAGTTTAAACAACTTTTTTTATTGGCACTTCCGAGAACCCAAATCAGAAAGGTTGTTGCAGAATACAATAGAGTTAAAGAAATCGGCATTGAAGATAATGTTCTGACAAAAGTTGTTTCAGACTTAGATGTTCTAAATATCCACAGAACACCTATGAACTGTTTGACCTTGTTAAAGGTTTCTGAAAAATACTTTGACGAAAGTCCTATTAACAGAACAGATATGATTGAGAAGGTTTTATTTGTATTGTTTAATATGGACGGCATTCCAAGGTATAAAATAAAACCCGATTTGAAAGATTGCGAGTATGTTTTAGGTCGTTATAGTGAAAAGATGATTAGAACAGATAAGTATAATTTTTCAAGAGATATATTTATTGAAGAACTCAAATCATTCTGCAAAGAAAAACTTATTGATTTGGATGTTGATGTTGTTTTTGATGTTTTGGTATTGAATCACATAATTGTAAGACAAGAATTTGATTATTGCTTTAGGTCTTCATTTTGGGTTTACTACTTTGCTGCCAAACGGATGGATAACGATAAAGAATTTGCAGATTACATTTTTACCTCAAAGAAATACATATCATTCCCTGAAATAATTGAGTTTTATACAGGCATTGATAGAAATAAAATTGATGCTCTTGAGATATTGACAAAAGATATCAAGGAAACCTGTGATATAGTTAATTCTAAAGTAAGGCTTACAGGTGATATGAATATTTTTTCACAAATACGTTGGCAACCAACAGAAGAACAGATTCAAACAGCACAAAATCAATTAAGTGAAAATGTTTTAAGTTCAGGATTACCAGAAGATATAAAAGACCAGCACGCAGATAGGAGTTATAACCAGATACGCCCATACAATCAAAGTATTCACAAGTTTTTCGCTGAATATTCCTTACATAATCTGATGCAAAACATTAGAGCCTCTTCAAGAGCATTGAGAAATAGTGACTACGTTAATCCAGAAGCCAAACGTGTAATTTTTAATGAAATTTTGAGAAGTTGGGAACAACTATCAAATGTTTTACTTGCATTAACTCCAATACTTGCAGACAAAGGACAGGCAGGTTTTGACGGACATAGTTTTACGCTTCAGGGCGATTTTGGTGATACCTTTGAAACAAGACTTAACCTCATAATTCAAGTTAATATGACAAATGTTGTTGGCTTTTTCAAGGACGACATATTCTCTCCAAAATTAGCACCTCTACTATATGAGCATTTTGCAAATACAAAAGACACAAATAGCAAACATAAAATTGCTTTACTATTAGTTTTTTGCAGACCAAGGGAATGGCGCAAGCATATTCACGATTATATAGTAAGTCTAAATAAAAATTCCTTTTACTTGTATGATGTTCACAATGCTTTATTAGCAAAGTATAACTATGATTTTACTACAGAAGAAGAAAGAAGAGAAATTTCATTGTTAGCAAAAATGTGTTTTGCTAAACACGAATTTGGCTCAAAACATCCAACAACAGCAGAACTAAAAAGGGTTGTTTTACCAAAACCAAAGTTAAACAATGATGTAGACTAATAAATAGATATACTTTTATCAACCCCAAATAGTATCTGTTCTTAATATATAATAAACACACCACAAGCTACCCCAAAGGTAGCTTGTGGTGTTTATAAAAAGGATGGTTTTAGTAAATTAATGGCTAAAATTATTTTTAAATTAAATAATCAAAGTAAATATATTTGGCACAAGTAAAATAGCATACAAAGTTTAATAAATGGCATTAGGTTGGAACGAAATAAAAGATAGGGCATTAAAGTTTTCGAAGGAATGGGCTGATACTAGCAATGAAGAAGCTGATGCTAAACCATTTTTAGTGGAGTTCTTTAATGTGTTTGGCATAAGTAGTAAACGTGTTTCAACCTTTGAACATAGGGTAAAAAAGCTTGATGAAAAGGATGGTTATATAGACCTGCTTTGGAAAGGAACCATTTTAGTTGAAATGAAAAGCAAGGGTAAAAACCTTGATAAAGCATATCAACAAGCTATTGATTATACACATGGTTTAAAGCAACACGAGTTACCTAAATTTATATTGATTTGTGACTTTGAAAACTTTAGACTTTACGACCTTGAAGAAGATAAAATAGTTGAATTTAAACTGAATGAATTGGTAAAAAATGTTGATCAGTTTAGTTATCTGTTAGGCTATCAAAAAAAGGTTTACAAAGAACAAGACCCTGCCAATATAAAAGCAGCCGAACTAATGGGTAAACTGCATGATAGGCTAGAAGAAATAGGCTATACCGGACATGCTTTAGAGGTTTACTTGGTTCGTATTCTATTTTGTTTGTTTGCCGAAGACACTACCATTTTTAATAAACAACAATTTCAAGATTATATAGACCAACGAACAAACGAAGATGGAAGTGATTTAGCTGCCAAATTGCAAGAGTTGTTTCAAGTGTTGAATACACCCAAAGAAAATCGTTTTAAAAATCTTGATGAACAACTAGCCGATTTTGCCTATGTAAATGGAAAACTATTTGAAGAAATATTACCAATGGCAAGTTTTGACAATAAAATGCGAACTGCCTTATTAGAATGTTGTTATTTAGATTGGAGTAAAATTTCGCCTGCTATTTTTGGTTCTATGTTTCAAAGTGTAATGAACCCGAAAGAACGCAGAAACTTAGGAGCACATTATACCAGTGAAACTAATATTTTAAAATTGATAAAACCCCTTTTCTTAGATGAACTTTGGAATGATTTTAACAAAATAAAAGACAACAGAAATAAACTTCCTGAATTTCATAAAAAGCTACGCGATTTAACATTTTTAGACCCTGCTTGTGGTTGTGGTAACTTTTTAGTTATAACTTATAGAGAGTTGCGATTATTGGAGCTTGAAATATTGCGAAACCAATATAAAAACCAACAAGTAACAAGTATTGAAAACATAATTTGGTTGAATATTGACCAGTTTTATGGAATAGAATATGAGGAGTTTCCTGCTCGAATAGCCGAAGTAGCCATGTGGTTAATTGACCACCAAATGAACATGCAAATAAGCAATGAATTTGGACAATACTTTGCAAGGCTACCGCTAAAAAAAGCTGCTACCATAGTGCATGGTGATGCATTGGAAATAAACTGGCATACTTTTGAAAGTGAGACAACGGGTGTAAAAAAACTATACGCTGATGAAGTAGAAATAACTCATATATTAAATGAGCCTAAAGAAAAATATCAACTAGAAATTCATGCTCCTAATGTAAAAATTCAACAACGTAAAGGGAGAGGAATTGAAGAAGAGAAATACAATTATATTATTGGCAATCCTCCTTTTATTGGTTCTAAAATAATGAAACAAACTCAGCGCGACCAAATTGTTAAGCAGTTTGAAGGAATTGACGGAAGTGGTGTTTTAGACTATGTAACAGGTTGGTACATAAAAGCAGCAAAATACATTCAAGGTACAAACACCAAAGTAGCATTTGTGTCAACAAATTCGATAGTTCAAGGAGAACAAACAAGCATTTTGTGGGGGCAAATGTTGAACAAATACAATATAAAGATACACTTTGCACACCGTACATTCAAATGGAGTAATCAAGCAAAAGGAAATGCCGCTGTATATTGTGTAATAATTGGATTTGCTAACTTTGATACTAATAATAAAAGTATATTTGAATATGAAGATATTAAAGGCGAAGCGCATGAAATAAAAGCAAAAAATATCAATCCTTATTTAGTTGATGCTAAGGATATTTTTATTACTAAAACCAATAAACCAATATGTCGAGTTCCTGAAATAAACAGGGGTAATATGGCAAATGATGGAGGGAATCTTATTTTTAAATCAATTGAGGAGAAGGATGAGTTTATAAAAAAAGAACCCAATGCTATTAATTATATCATGAAATACATGGGTTCAGATGATTTTATTAATAATAAAAAACGTTTCTGTCTTTGGTTACAGAATGCAGAACCAATCAAAATTAAATCTCTACCTGAGGTATTAAATAGAATTGGTAAAGTCAAAAATTATCGATTACAAAGCACTAGAGCAACTACAAGGAAATTTGCTGAATTTCCAAGTTTATTTACTGAAATAAGACAACCCAAAACTAATTTTCTTATTATTCCAAGCGTGTCTTCTGAAAGAAGAAAATATATACCAATTGGTTACGAGAGCTCAAATACGATTATTAACACTGATGTTAGTTTTATTGAAAACATAACACTTTTTCATTTTGGTGTATTAACATCAATCATGCATATGGCCTGGGTAAAGTACACCTGTGGCAGACTTGAAAGTAGGTTTAGATATTCAAATACCATTGTTTACAATAATTATCCTTGGCCTGAAAATCCAAACGAAAAACAAGTTAAAGTTATTGAAACAGCGGCACAAAAAGTTTTGGATATTAGAGCGCAATTCCCTGAAAGTTCATTTGCCGACCTTTACGACCCTTTGACAATGCCACCAGCATTATCAAAAGCGCATAACGAACTTGACAAAGCAGTTGATTTAGCATATAGACCACAAGCATTTACAAGTGAAGCTAGTAGAATGGAATTTTTATTTGAACTTTATGAAAAATATACTGCCAATTTATTTACTAAAGATAAAGTAAAAAAGAAGAAATGAAAAAAGAAAATAATAAATCGAAATCACAACAAATAGCAGAGAAAACAATTTTTGCTGCGTTTAATATCCTTAAAGAAGCTGGAGGAGAAATGCGAGGTAAGGATGTTGTAGACAAAATAAGAGAAACCATAATATTTGACGAATATGAAAGTCATAGATATGGTAAAACTGGTTATATTAGATGGGAATCTATTATGCATTTTTATACTATAGATTGTATAAAGGCAGGTTATTTAAGAAAAAATAAAGGCACTTGGATACTTACAGATGAAGGTGAAAAAGCTATAAAACTTGGAAGTGAAAAACTACTTAATAATGCAACCAAACTATATAGAGAATGGGATAAAAAAAGAAAAAAGGAAACCGTAGAAGATGATATTGAAAATTTCACGGAAGAGAATAGTAGTCAAGTTCAAAAATCTATTATTAGTCAATATGAAGATATTGCATTCAACGAAATTAGAAATTTTATTATTGATAAAAACCCTTATGAATTTCAAGACTTAGTTGCTGAATTGTTACGAGCTATGGGTTATCACATATCCGAAGTGGCTAAACGAGGACCAGATGGGGGCATAGATATTATTGCATATACTGACCCATTGGGAACAAGACAACCTAGAATAATTGTACAAGTAAAACATAGGCCAAAAGATTCTGTATCCTCTGATGAAGTACAAAAATTAGCAGGTACTTTAAAACGAAATTCAGACGTAGGTATTTTTGTAACCTCGGGTAATTTTTCTAAACCTGCAATAAAAGAAGCTAGAGAGTCAAGAGAACACATAGAATTAATTGATTTTGACCGATTAATTTCACTTTGGCAAGAGTATTATTCTAAATTGTCTGATGAGCAAAAAAATCTATTGCCTTTGCACCCGATTTATTTTTTAGGAAGTAATGAATGATTTTTACAGGCACTCGCTCGTATCTTTCGAGTGAGTATTTCAATAAGTCTCTGGATTTTTGCCCATATGGTGTTTAGTAAAGCATCACCAACAAGAAAAAGTATCGCCCCTATGGGGCTTTGGGTTAGTGGGGTTTATTTGTTTTGTTACAATAGTTTCGCTCCTATGGAGCTTTTGGAAATTAGTTTGCAGTTCTTAGTTTTTTCACGCTTTGCGTGATTTAGTTTTTAGTACTTAGCTCAAAGTACTTAGTTTTTTGAATACTTTTTTACTATGAAGTATAGGTGGGATTGATGTGATGTTTCCTAATTTATCGAAAGACCTGATAGGTTTTGAAACCTGTCAGGTCTGGGCGAAAAAAAATCTGCTTGCTTGAGATTGCTTCTCTACGATCGCAATGACATTCACTAATATTTAAGCTTCAATCATGTCAATCAACTTAATCAAACAAATCATAGTTCAGACAATTAGTTTTATTTAGGTGCTGTGAGTGTCAATAGTTAAATACCGGTAATTGCAAACTTATATTGCTTAATAGAAGCTATCCAAAACCGATAAAATGGTTACTACAATTCTGAGTTTTATAAAAACTAATTACTGGTTTAAAAATATTTTTATACTTTTAAAGGCTAAAGCAATAAAAGGATAAAAAATGAATATAGACTATAAAAATTTAGTACAAAAAAAATCGGACGAGGAGCTTGTTAAAATGGTTTTTGTGGATAGAGATGGTTACCAACCTTTGGCTATAGCAGCAGCTGAAGAGGAGATAAAAATACGAAATTTAAACCTAACACAAATTGATACCATAAAAACTGATTTACTAGATAAGCAGGAAGTTAAAACAACTATAGATAAAGCCACTCCTACCACATTGGTGAGGTTTTTAAATTTTGTTATTGATTTGTTTATGGTTTTGATACTTAATTCATTTCTTAGTTATTTTATAGCATACTTTGTTATTATTTATGAGATTAGCTTAACTACTGTTCATATTTATTTAATGCTAGCCATAAGCTATTTTAGTTACTATGTTTTTATGGAAACCTCATTGCAAAAAACAATTGGAAAGTTTATAACAAAAACCCATGTTATTATGAAGGATGGCAGTAAACCCAAAACTTATGATGTTTTTAGAAGAACATTTTGCCGCATTATTCCGCTTGATGGTTTTTCGTTTTTGTTTGATTCAAATGGCTTTCATGACAAGCTTTCAGACACCAAGGTAATTAAAGATAAATACTAAAAAGTATTCACTTGTACCTATCCTAATTACAGCATATTTAATTTTGCCAAACATAAATACTACTGATTTAGAATACGACTCACATCAGCTAAATTAAAACCTAACTTTGTAAAATGGAATTAAGCGAAATAATAGAATTCAAATCTTCCCCCTTTATAAGAGAAAAACTTGCTGAGATTGGTTTCTCTAAAACCTTTGCAGAAGGCGAAACAATACTTAATGAAAACGCATACATAAAAGCTATACCCATTGTAACCACTGGCAGCATCAGGGTAATGCGAACTGACGAAGACGGTAGAGAAATTTTATTGTACTATATTAAGGCAGGTGAAAGTTGTATCATGTCATTCTTAGGAGGTTTACACCACGATACAAGCAAAGTAAAAGCCATTGCTGAGGAAGAAACAGAAATACTTTTTATTCCAATTGACAAGGTAAGTTTGCTCATTAAGGAATTTCCAGAGTGGTTAGATTATATTTTTCGCTTGTATCACAAACGCTTTGAAGAATTATTGGAAGTGGTAAATGCAATTGCTTTTAAAAAATTAGATGAAAGACTTTTGAACTTTATAAAAAGAAAATGTGAAATGACAAAAAGCCAAACCTTGTATGTTACACATGAACAATTATCAACCGAACTAGGAACAGCACGTGTGGTGGTTTCGCGTTTGCTGAAACAGATGGAGGACGAGGGTTTGGTAAAACTTGGTAGAAATAAAATTTCGCTTGTGTAACATTAGTAGCTGTGCAGCTCATTTCAATATCGGACTTTTGTAGTGTAATTAATTAAACAATTAAAACTATGAAACAAAATATGGGCACAGCTGACAAAGTAGTTAGAATACTTGTAGCTATTTTAATCGCAGGTTTGTATTTCGCAAACATCATTTCAGGCACTTTAGCCATTGTACTATTAGTTTTAGCAGGTATTTTTATACTTACTAGCTTTATGAGTTTCTGTCCGCTGTATTTGCCATTCGGCATATCTACCCGAAAAAAAGGACAATAATATGGACCTTAAAAATATTACACTTATTACCCTAATTGGCATAATTGCTGGAGCAATAGGCGGTTATTTGTATTATCATTTTGTGGGCTGTGCAAGTGGCACTTGTGCCATTACATCAAAGCCATTAAACAGCACTTTATATGGAGCAATGATGGGCGGTTTGTTTTTCAATATGTTTCAAAAAGAAAAATCTAAAACAGAATAAAATGAAAACAGAAATAATAACTGTAGCGAATTTAAGTTGCAGTGGTTGTGTAAATACCGTCACCAAAAAACTAACCGCTATTATAGGAGTTGAAAAAGTAGAAGTTGATTTGGAAACAAATAATGTTTCAGTAAATTATAATGAAACTGTAATTAGAGAGCAAATAACGCACATGCTTTTATCAATCGGTTACCCTGAAGCAACTGAGAAGAATGGATTATTAACGCAACTAAAAAGTGTTACCAGTTGCCTGTCAGGAAAATTTTCAAGTTAAATCAATATAAAATGAAAGCAGAACAAATTATCAAAGAAAAACAAGGCACCATAATAGATGTGCGAACACCCAATGAATTTATGGGTGGCAATGTAGGAGGTTCAATAAACATTCCTTTGCAAGAAATTCAATTAAGAATGGATGAACTGAAAAATCTAAAACAACCATTGGTATTATGCTGTGCAAGCGGAAACCGAAGCGGTCAAGCAACACATTTCCTTTCTCAACAAGGAATTGAATGCTGTAATGGTGGCTCTTGGTTGGATGTAAATTATTATCAATCTCAAACAATTTAAAATAATGATCAACATAATAAAAAATTTACTTGGATTAGGTCCAAAAGTAGACTATGCAGAGTTAGTTAAACAAGGAGCTGTAATTTTAGATGTTCGCAGCAAAGGTGAATATCAAGGCGGACATATAAAAGGTTCAATCAATATTCCGGTTAACACTTTAAAAAATAATTTAAGCAAACTAAAAAAAGATAATCCTATTATTACTTGTTGTGCAAGCGGAATGCGAAGTGCTTCTGCAAAATCTATTCTCAAATCAAATGGCTTTTCAGAAGTTCACAATGGAGGTGGATGGATGAGTTTACAAAATAAAATTAGATAAAATGGAACCTCACTTTTATAATGTTGATGTAAATTGGAACACCGACCGAAAAGGCGTAATATGTTCTCCCGAACTGAATAATGAAACGGGAAATTGCATTGAAGTTGCAACACCACCTGAATTTCCAAAAGGAATTCCCGGAATATGGTCGCCTGAACATTTGTTCACGGCTGCGGTAAGTAGTTGCTTGATGACAACATTTTTATCTATTGCAGAAAATTCAAAACTAAATTTTATGCATTTTATTTGTAAGTCGAAAGGAAAGCTAGAACAATTAGACGGAAAACATATCATGAGTGAAATTATACTTGAACCAACAGTAATCATTAATGAAGAAAAGGATAGAGAAAAAGCAGAACGTATATTACAAAAGTCGGAAGCCGCTTGCTTGATTTCAAATTCCATCAAATCAAAAATTACCATGTTACCAACTATTAAAATAGGATAAATGAAAGAAAGGATTTTAACCAATTGGACTTTTATGAGAGCATTATACCTTTTAATGGGAATTGCTTTAATTGTTCAAGCAGTAATGAGCCAACAATGGTTTGGCGTTTTAATTGGCGGCTACTTTGCCTCCATGGGTTTGTTTGCTTTTGGTTGTGCAGCAGGAAATTGTTACGGTAGAAATTGTGCAACAGGACCGCAGCAAAAATCAAATACCACCATTCAGGAAATAGAATTTGAGGAAGTAAAAACTAAGTAATATGGCAACTACATTTTCAGAAATCATCAACAGCGAAACACCAACATTGGTAGATTTTTTTGCAGAATGGTGCGGACCTTGCAAAATGATGAAACCTATTTTGGAGGAATTGAAATCTAAAATTGGCGATAAAGCTAAAATAATAAAAATTGATGTAGATAAAAATCAGCAAGTAGCAAATGCCTATAAAATACAAGGTGTACCAACTCTTATTCTTTTCAAAAAAGGAGAGATAAAATGGAGGCAATCAGGAGTTGTTTCGGCAAATAATCTTGAACAAATTATCAAACAACATTCAAACTAAATCAGAAGTAGTTTGCAGTTGCATAATTAAAAAAATAGCGAATTAAGTGTAACCACAATTTGAGGCCATGCTTAACTAAGACAAATAAATTTTGATTGACTATTATACTGAATATTGTGCCATTTGAAAAAAATGAAACCATACTTAAGTGAGAAATAAAACCTAATTTAACTTAAGCCAGTTTTGAATATCATTGATAACAAAAAATGGAACATGGGTCATTACTCCATACTCGCTATAGGTTGGCTCCCCTACTCCATCGTGCATGATATGATTTAAGCTTGGATATGAAATAAAGGAAACATTTTTATTTCTTTTCAATTTCTTTTTCCATACAAAAAAGTTGGCTTTATCTACCTGATAATTTCGTTCACCTTGTACAATAAAAATAGGGATAGAGAGTTTTTTTGCTGTGCTCACTTGATTGTAGTTATTTATCCAAAGCCAATAGCTAGCAGGCACATCAAAAGGAAGTTCGGAGTAATGAGTTTTTAAATTGAATTTCCCTTTCAATACCTTTCTTGATTTTTCATCATCTTCATCAAAATGCGCTTTTTTATGAGGAAGGATTTTGCCTAAATATTTATTTTGGGTCATCATCATTTCTAATGGATGATTGGCATTGGCATTTATCAAAATAATACCACTTATATCCTTACTAATACTTGCAATAAATGGTGACAAATAGGCGCCTTCACCATGCCCTAATAAATATATTTTAGTAGTATCTATTTGGTGGTTTGTTTTGAGTAATTTGATGGCAGCTAATAAATCGTCAATCACATCTTCTCTTGGTGTAAATGATTTGTTATTTGTTTTATCCTGACCTAGTTCGAATCCATAATTAATGCTTCGTTTATTATACCTAAATGTGGCAAAACCATTACTTGAAAGTCCAAATGCAATATCTTTATATGGTTTTGAATCGTAAACCCCATCGGCATCGGTTGGGCCAGCATCTGGCACAATCACAATTAATGGCATCTTGGTGTTTGTTTTTGGTAATGTTAATAGTCCAGTTAAAGGTTTGGTGCTATCGGAATAAAATTTAATAGATTCCTCATTAAATAGTTCTGCATTTACATAATCAGGAATAGCGTAAGTTTTGAATGTTTCAATAAATTTATAAAAAACTAATTTCTTGTTATTTTTACTAAAATTGAAATCAACCAATAAATCAATTTTATAAGCTGTTTTGCATATAAATTGTACGTTTATTTGTTCTTGAAAATCTTTAAATCCTGCAAATTTAACCGTTTGAATATTTCCATATTTTTCAATTAAAGGCTCGTAATTGGAAGCAATAGCGGTTGGGCTATTATACAATCTTTGTTTGTCGTTAAAACATAAAGTAAGACTATCATAGTTTCTATTAACAAATAATGATATTATTTTTTTTCCTTCATCAGTAAAAATCTGTTGCTCCGTTTGAGCATGCATCACCTTATTAATTAATAAAGTAAAGAATATAAATAAAAATAATTTTGATTTCATATTGGAAGGCAAGGTTAGGAATTTATTTTGATTCAAAAATGTAAATTATTATTAAAAAATAAAGGCTGTCTCTTTTGAAGACAGCCTTTAAATAATATTATTTATAAAAATCTATTTTACTTTTGGAACCAAAGTAGCTTTCACTTGAACATCTAATTCCTCCGCAATTTTGGCTACTACTAACTTAGGTATTTCTATTTTATGGTCAGCATTTTTTACTTTAAAATTACTGGTTAATTCCAATTTTCCCTCGCTTACTATAATGGTACCAGAAATTGTTCTTTCTTGTTCTACACCGTGAATGGTAAGTTTGCCTTTAACCGTTACTTTGTATTCGCCATTTACTTTTAGATCAATATTTTCTTGAACAGTTCCTCTGAATTGGCTCAGTGGATATTTTTCACTTTCCATGTATTTTTCATTAAAATGTTCTTGCATCAATTTGTTTGGAAATTGAAATGAAACATTTTGAATAACAAAGGCAAGGTCCTTTTTTTCAGGATTAATTAAAGCAGTAGCTGTAGTTGATTTTCCATCAATATCCTCCATTGGAGTTTTTGAAAAAAAACTTACCTCAGCATTTGTTGCTTTATATAAAGTTTGAGCTTTTATGTTTCCAAATGCAACTAAGGAAACCGCACTTATGATTAAAATTAATTTTTTCATATCTTAACTATTTAGTTTCAATTATTGAGGGCAATTAGCCGCAGCCCAAATTTTAATTTTACGTACATTACAAGTACTTAATGCTGGACCACCTTTTGGCATAATTGCACATCCATTAGCAGTAATTGTACAAATCATTTTTCCTGTTAATGTACTAGTTTTAACATCAGCATAATTATCTAAATTAACTCCTCCACCTACATTATTTGAGTTATGACAACCTTTGCAATAAGTATTCATAATTGGAGCAATATGGCTGGTGTATTTAACATTTAAGGTATCGCAGCTAGTTGGATTACAATTTCTTTCTTTAGCACCCTCTGCTATCCAACGTTTAATTAAATTAATACTTGCAGTATCCATTCTTGGCTGAGGTAAAGGAGGCATTACTTTACCTGTTTTTTTTGTAATATAAGTAACTAATGTATTTGTACCCATTCTTTTTATGCCTGTATATGAGTTTAAAACTAAACCTTCTACTCTTGAATTTGCATCATGGCAGCCTACTTGCGCGCAACTTGCAGTAATAAGTGGTAAAATTTGTGTATTAAAACAAACTGAATCATTTTTGGGTTCTTCAACTATTTTTGTAGTATCAGTTAATCCATTACCTCCATTTATAATTGTGGTAGTTTCATGTTTGCACATACCAAAAATTAGTAAGCTGCTAAACATTAGGAGAGTGGTAATTTTTTTCATTTTCTTTATTTTGTTAATTTTTTATTTCAATAACAGTGCCAATTGGTGTATGTGTACTTAATTCGTCTATTTCATCATTGGTTAAAGCAATACAACCCAGGGTCCAATCAAACAACCGATGTAAACCACCAATAAATCCAAATCCATTTTTTAATCCATGAATTTTAATATCACCACCTGTAGGTTTGTTTAGCTTTTTACAGCGTTCAATATCGAACTTATTAGGATACGAAATACCTAAATTGTTATGGTAACCACTGTCTTTATTTTTACTGATTATGATATAAATTCCTTCGGGTGTTTTTTTATCGCCCTCAAATTGTTTGGCATCGTTTCCACCTCGTCCAAAAGCTATTTTGTATGTTTTTATAAATTTATTATTTGAAAAAACTTCCATCTTATGACTTGATTTGGTTACCAATATTTTATCAATAATTACATTACTTGGAATGGGTGTATTTTTATTAATGAATACAAACCCACAACATAACAAGGCAATTACCAATATGGAAACATATTTAACCATTGTACTGTTTATAGAATATTTTTATAAATTTATTTATGTTTGGTTTTGTTATCGAACGAGAAAGTACGTGAAAGGTTAAAACCTAAACGTATTCCTAAATCACTCCAACTACCAGTAGTTTGAGCCACAAAACCTTGCTCATACATGTAAGTAGAATTGCTAAACATTAACTGAAATACATGTCCTCCGGTTTCTATATCAAAACCTATAGCTAAATAATCATTAAAAGTTTTACCATTTGAAGCTAATTCATCTCTGCCATTTAAGCGAGGATAATACTCAATATTAAACCTTGTGCTTCTTGTAATTTTAAATGAACCACCCAACCCTAATGCAAAAACAGAATTAGGATCACTTGTTTTGGCTACTAAATTTCTGTGTACCATTGTTGGCGTAACTTGTAAGGAAACTTTATCATTAAATTTACGCGCCAAAATTAGTTGATTACAGAAATTTAAACGGGATGTAAAAAAGTTGTTCCTAGTTAAATCAGGAAAAGTGGTTGTATTAAGACCCATGTTTCCATAATATGAAATTGCTAATGGTGAATTCCTTTTACCTCCAGTTGTTTGTTGTAAAAGTTTGTATTTTACATTGAAGTCATAAATTTTAGCAACAGAACTACGGCCTACACCAATCATTAATTTGTCTGTAACTCCATAATCAAATGCCAAACGAACTGTAGCTGCATCAATTCCTAAAAGACTATAATACCATGCATCGTCTTTTAATTCACCAAAACGATGTAGAATCAAGAAGTTTAAGTGTTTCTTGGAAATATTTTCATTGCTTTGACCTGTAATAATTCTTGTTCCTTTAAAGGTTGCTACTACAGGGTTTGATTTTGTATTTTCATCTTTTAACATATCTAGTAAATCATCTTGAGCCCAAGCAAAATTTACCATTAAAAGCATGGTTATAAAAAGTATATTTTTTTTCATTTTCTTACTTATTGTGCCATTCCTGCTTTTATCCAATTATCTAATTTTGTTATATTACATGAAGACATTCCAGAAGGAGCTGGCATGTTTTTTTGTGTAATGGCCCTTAATGTAATTTTTGTTGCATTGGCCTTTACTAAATTATAAGTAGATAAATCGGGTGAAGTACCTCCAGAATTATGACAACCCGAAGAGGCGCAATTTGCATCAATAATTGTTTTTATACCTGTATTGTAGGTTAAAACAGCATTGCAATCTGTATTGTTTGTTGAGTTTGGATACAATTTATCTTCTTTATCGTAATAACAGCCTGTTAAAACAATGAAGCCAATGAGTAATGTTGAGTAAAGTATTTTTTTCATTTAATTTAATTGAAGTTTATATTATCTATTATTCCACCATGGCAATTTGAATTAGAACAACTCATTCCGCCCATGAATTTAGAAATCATGTTCTTTCTTTTTGAACCACTAATCACCACTGGATAACATCCACCATTAAAATTGATAATTTTATTGGTGTAAAAATTTCCTTTTTTATCAGATGTTAAAGTTAAGATTTTAAAACCTGCACCATTAGGCTCGCTCCAAAGTTCAACTGTTACATTATTTGCAGGTGAATTGCCAGAATATACTGAGCCAGCTACGTTCCACCATCCTTCACTCGAAGCTTCATTTGAAGCGTTATTGTGACAACTCATACAATCTTGTCCTGTATTATGGCTTTCGTCTTCATTAGCCTTACTTTCTTTGCTATTTTTTTGAATTTCATCGTAATGGGAACAAGCAAAAAATACCATAGAAAACAATAAAGCAACAAGGGTTAATTTTTTTTGCATTGTATTAATTTCTTTCAAAACAAATTTAAATATTTTTGGGTAAAAAAAAAGACCTTTTACTTGAAGAAAAGGTCTTTTTTAGTAACGATAATAATAGTCAATTATTTAATTGATTTAAATAAACGTTTCCATCTTACTGCGCTGTTTCCTGAATCCCAACTCATCCAAACAAAAAGTGCTTTACCTACAATATGTGTTTCTGGCACAAAACCCCAAAAGCGGCTGTCGGCTGAATTATCGCGGTTATCACCCATCATAAAGTAATAATTATACTTAAATTGATATGTTTTTACCGCTTTTCCGTCTAGCATGGCTTGTCCATTTTCCCAAGTAAATGTTGGGTTGTTTTCATAATGCTTAATAGCAAATTCGTATATGTCGTAGTTATGTTCGTTCATTTCAATTACATCACCTTGTTTTGGAATGTAAATAGGTCCAAAATCATCAATACTCCACTTGAATTTTTCTTGAAATGATGTGTAATTACTGATATATTGGGTATCGTTCCTTTCTATTGAAACTACCCCTGGAGAATTTTTCAATTTTTCTTTAGCAGGATTAGTTAAGTTAATTAATAAATAACCTTTATCGGTAGCACCACCTTCAGTAATATCATTGTCTTTAATAAACTTTTCACTAATGCCTTCGGTGGTGGTAACCTTATAAAAGTGTTGCATCAATGCTGGATTATCTGCTGGTTTATTATTTACAAATAATTGCTGGTTCACTACTTTTAAACTATCGCCTGCTATACCCACACAACGTTTAATATAATTTTCCTTTTTATCGGTTGGTTTATCAATTTCAAATGGATAATTGAATACAACTACATCATTGTTTTTAATGGTAGATATAGCAAATAATCTGGTGTAGGGCATTTTCATCCATTCTAAATACGATTGCACTTGATTATCGGTAAAAGGCAATTTATTATGAACAAAAGGAAAACTCAATGGTGTTTGAGGTAACCTGTTACCATAACTGTATTTACTTACAAAAAGAAAATCACCAACCAATAATGATTTTTCCATAGATGAAGTAGGAATGGTATATGCTTCCATAAAATATCCGCGGATAATAGTGGCTGCTATGGTAGCAAATATCAACGCATCGCTCCATTCGTAAGCTGTTTGAATTTCATTTTCTTGTTTAAATACCAATCCAACAATTTTAAAAATCAGGATAAAAATAGGAGCTAAAATCAAAGCAATAAGTCGGGTGAAATATCCAAAAATAATGAGTATTCCATAAAGGCAATTAAGCAATGCTAAACCAAATGAGGCACCTGCAGCCATATAAAGCACTAAGCAAACAATATTAATCAGTATCCAAACACTGATAACTGTCCACTGTTTTTTCGTAAAGTCTTTAGGACTTTTATAAAAATAATTAAACAAATCTGAAAAAAAATTACCTTTTACAGGCTTTGTGTTTTCTTTTAAATTACTCATGAATTTTTGTTGAAGTGCACTGCATATTTAAATCTAAGAATGTATAAATTATGCAGTTTATGTTAAAATGACTTTTTAGAGGGTAAACGGTAAACTTAAAATTTTAAAATATCATCAAGGGTATAAATTCCTTTTTTGCCTACAATCCATTCGGCAGCCATAATTGCGCCTTTTGCAAAACCATATCTACTTTTGGCACTGTGTTTAATTTCAATAATATCAATTACATTTTCATACCTAACAGTATGGTCACCCATTACATCACCTTCTCTGTAACTCTCTATTAACAACTCGTTTGGCTTGGTGCTTTGTGAAGGCGTTTCAGTATCAAACATTAAGCGGTCTTTTATTTTTTCCTTCTTGTCAATTTCATCCATAATTTGTTTTGCCAAAGTTAAGGCTGTACCGCTTGGATGGTCTTTCTTGCCTGTATGATGCGATTCATTAATCATCACATCATAATCTTGGCTTTTCATAATTTCAGCTAAAATTTTATTGACTTTAAAAAATATGTTTACCCCAATACTAAAATTACTGCTATAAACCATACTTTGTCCTTCAGCCTCACATTTTTCTTTAATTGAATCAAATTGGTCGTACCAGCCTGTAGTACCAACTACTATTGGAACCTTAGCTTCAAAACATTTTAAAATATTATCAACTGCAGCAGTAGGCATGCTAAAATCTATGGCCACATCCACATTCTTAAGACTTAATGGAAAAAAATCAAAAGCGTTATTTAAATCAACACGATACACTATTTCATGACCTTTGGCTTCAGCAATTTTTTCAATTGCTTTTCCCATTTTTCCATATCCAAGTAGGGCTATTTTCATAAAAATTATTATTAATTTAGGCTGATAAATTCAATGCACAATATAAAAATATTATTTATAAGTAACAAATTATTTATTTGCATTTCAATTTACAATACTGATGGTATACATCAATGTTTATTTGGTTGTTTGGTAAAATTATCACCTTATTATAGTAATGGTTCCTCTCACTTTTCTTTCAGTTGTACCACCAAGGTAATTCTCAAATATTTTTATAGTGTAAAAATAGGTTCCTGCACTTAACTCATTGCCCGTTTCTTTATCTTTACCATTCCAATTTATATCAATATCGGTAGTTTCAAAAACAGGAACTCCCCATCTATTAAAAATTTGCAATTCAATTTTCTCAATAAATCTATATGGAAATGGTTTAAACACCTCATTTAAACTATTTACATCGTTGTTTGGAGTAAATACATTTGGTAAAACATAATACGGACAATTATCAATGCAAAATGCATTTCCATTAATACTACTTTCGTTTCCTATAGAGTCTATTGCTGTAACTGCGTAGCAACCAGCAATGCTGTATTTTAGCAAAGAGTTTGTATCGGTATATGAAAAATTATTTGCACCCAATATTGCCAATAAACTCCATGTATCTTTAATTTTCTTTCGGTAATAAACCTTATAACTTTTTACATCTTGTGTGCACGAATTGGGATATTTCCAATTTAAAATAATATTACTTGAATTGAATTTATTACAAGGACTTATATACGACAAAATTGGCGTACAAGGTGGAATTGTATCAATTGGAGTTCCACACACTTCTTGTGAATTATTTAAAAGTGTATCTGCTAAAAGTTTAGGATTATAAAATCCTGTAGCCTTTATATAATAACAGTATGTTTCGCCATTTACCAAACCAGTATCGCTGTATGATTGATTAAAAGTAGTGCCTATCAACTTGAAATCAGTACCAATCTTTTTGTATATGTCATACATTTTATTGAGCCAAGGCACCTCAAATTTATAGTTTAAAACTACTGTTCTATTGGAGTTGTATGGCTTAACATAAATTGAACTTGCATTTATACTCTGATCTACATATTGTAAGTTGGCATTTTTAGTAGCATAAAAAATTACCCGATAATTATATTGATTATTTTGAGTATTAATGTTTGAATCAATTAAACTATCGTTTTGAATTGCATTGAAGGTATTATAAACTTTTGCTGTACTGACATCATTAAAAATATTACTTCCATAAATTGACCTTTGCAACTGCATACTATATGGTGGTAAATAAACTGAACTGTCTATTAATAGCGGCTTTAACCATTTAACAAAAATGCTGCCTTTTGATTGGTCCGTATTAATTACACTTACATTGGTTATAATAGGTTTGGTTCTAATAATAGTGGCACATATTTCAATACTAGATTTACCTTCAGAGCTTTCAGCTAATTGCACTATTTTTCCTTCATCGTTTCTAGCCAAATAAAATGAGGTTATTCTATAACAATAGTTTATCAATGGAGATAAACCCGCTCCATTATTATTGTCAAAATATTGAGTATTATTTACACCTTGAACAGTATCTAATAAAACAAATCCTGTAGAGATAGGTACACCTGTTTGAC
Source organism: Bacteroidota bacterium (assembly GCA_027491085.1). Taxonomy (GTDB): domain Bacteria; phylum Bacteroidota; class Bacteroidia; order UKL13-3; family UKL13-3; genus JAAFJM01. Next base: position 56,622 of record JAIXWW010000021.1, on the reverse strand, counting down.
ATGCTGCAGGCGTCCAATTTGAACTATCAATTTTCCTGTAAATTCGATATCCAAAAGCAAAGTTGCAAGTATCAGGATTCCAAGTTAGTTTTAATCCATTACTGTCTTGATTAATTTTAAGTTGACTAGGTGCAGGACCAATTACTTTAATTTTAAATGAATTTACGTCAATTAATGGAATTGGAGAACCATTATCTTCTGCTTTAAAATCAGCTTGGAATTCACTTGCTCTTATGGAAGTACACGCTGGTTTCCAATTAAATAAAAAACCCGTTGGATTTCCATTTGCAATTGTTGGATTGGTAAACGCTGGGCTATTTTTTTGAACAAACGGACCTCCAAATGCAGATAATTTAATGGTATTGGTAACATCAACATCTGTGGCAGAAATATTTTTCTGAATTAAGGTTCCGGCAATAACACACTCGTTTTCTAACTTAGAAATTAAAGGTGGATTATTAAAACATTCCGAAATTCTAATTTGCATATCTCTATCCACATAACCGACCAAAATTGGTTTGATACTTCCATTCCTTCTGTATTCTTTTACCCTTATTACTATATTATAGATACCTACTCTTTTTGGACTTCTCCAAGTTAACAAACCAGTACTTTGATTGATTGAAAAGGAGTCAGTATATTCTGGTATTTGAAAACCCGGAACTACCTCATCACAAGCCGAGAGCGGTGGTTTAATTTCGTATACTAAACTGTCTCCATCAGGGTCGTAGGCACTTGGATTATGAACAAAGGGTTTATTCACACAACCTCTATCAATGGGAAGTGAGAGTAAAATTGGAGATTGATTGCTAAAACCTGAACCAATTACTATTTGCGATGTAACAGCAAAAGGAATATTAACAGATCTTCCATCATTAATATTTAAAATATTATTTACTCTATTTTTATCTATAACACATAATTGAAAAGTTCTACTTCCTGTGTAGGTATGAGTAGTTTTGTATGTATTTCTTTTAACACCGTATGCCACATCACTCAGCAAAATATCAACTGCAGTTCTATTGATAGTTTCCACTTTACCATCACCAAAATCAAGGACTATAGATGCTGTCCCAGGGTCTGCCCCTAGTTGGTATTGATCTGTATAAGTATAAACAGTAATTTCATAATTAAAACCCGATAAATTCCTATATATAATCTCTCCAGCTCGGTAATGTGTAGCCAATGCTAATTGGGCAATTAAGCTGAATATTAAAAGTAAAAAATATGGTTTGAAATAATTTTTTATCACGATTATAGTGTAGTTATAACTATTGAATTTAATGACAGCAAATTAGTGCTTTTTGTTGCAAATAATGAAAATAAAAAAATCCATTAACTGTAAAATTACTGTTAATGGATTTTCAGGTAATTATTGCCTTGAAAATTAGCTTCTGTCTGAACCTAATTGTGCAGCAAAATACTCACGGTTTAAGCGAGCAATATTGGTTAATGAAATTTCTTTAGGGCACTCAGCTGAACAAGCACCAGTATTAGTACAAGCACCAAAACCTTCAGAATCCATTTGTGCAACCATGTTTAATACACGTGTATTTCTTTCAGGATCGCCTTGAGGTAATAATGCCAATTGCGAAACTTTAGCTGAAACAAATAACATAGAACTTGAATTTTTACAAGCAGCTACACAAGCACCACAGCCAATACAAGCAGCAGCAGCAAAAGCTTCGTCTGCATTGTCTTTTGCAATAGGTAAGCTATTAGCATCTTGCGCGTTACCAGTATTTACCGAAATAAAACCTCCTGATGCAATAATTCTATCAAACGCTGATCTATCAACAGCTAAATCTTTTATAACTGGAAATGCAGCAGCTCTCCATGGTTCAACCACAATGGTATCTCCATCTTTGAAGCTACGCATGTGTAATTGGCAAGTAGTTACACCTTGGTTAGGTCCATGCGGACGACCATTGATGTACATACTACACATACCACAAATACCTTCTCTACAATCGTGATCGAAAGCGATAGGCTCATCTTTACCCTCGCTTACTAATCTATCATTTAACACGTCAAACATTTCAAGGAATGACATATCAGGCGATACACCTTCTACTTTGTAATCAACTAATTTACCTTGGCTTTTGCCATTTTTTTGGCGCCAAACTTTTAAGTTGATATTCATATTTCCGCTCATTTTATTTAATTTTATTGGTTGATTATTGGTTTTTGGTTTAACTAAATAAACTGCTAACCTTTTAACTTATTAACTTTTATTTATAGCTACGTTGTGCAATTTTTATGTTTTCGTAAACTAAGTCTTCTTTGTTTAGAGTCCAATTACCAACTTCGTTGAACTGCCAAGCAGCTACATGTTTGAAGTTTTCATCATCGCGCAATGCTTCACCTTCTTCAGTTTGGTAATCTTCGCGGAAGTGACCTCCACAGCTTTCGTTACGCTCTAAAGCATCTTTACACATTAGTTCGCCTAATTCAATAAAATCTGCTACACGACCAGCTTTTTCTAATTCAGGATTAAACTCATTAGCATCGCCCGGTACACGCACATCTTTCCAAAACTCTTCTCTAATTTTTTGAATTTCAGAAATAGCCCAAGTTAAACCTTCTACATTACGAGCCATACCACATTTATCCCACATAATTTTACCTAAACGTTTGTGGAAATAATCTACAGGTTTAGTTCCTTTAATAGCTAATAATTTGTTCAATCTATCGCTAACTTCGTTTTCTGCTTTTACAAATGCTTCATGGTCTGTAGAAATAGGTTTTACACTGATTTCGTTAGCTAAATAAGCACCAATAGTGTAAGGAATTACAAAGTAACCATCAGCCAAACCTTGCATTAAAGCCGATGCTCCTAAACGGTTAGCACCGTGGTCAGAGAAATTAGCTTCGCCTAAAGCGTATAAACCAGGAACGGTTGTCATTAAGTTATAATCAACCCATAAACCACCCATGGTATAATGTACCGCAGGGTAAATCATCATTGGGTTTTTGTAAGGATCAACTCCAGTAATTTGTTTGTACATGTCAAATAAATTACCATATTTTTCTTTAATTACTTCGTGGCCAAAAGCAGTTAATTGCTCTTCTGTTGGGTCAGTAATATGTTTTAAAGTAGCTACTTGTTTACCATATTTATACTTCATGTTGAAAGCAAAATCTAAATAAACAGCTTCGCCTGTTTTATTCACACCAAAACCAGCATCGCAACGCTCTTTAGCAGCACGAGAAGCCACATCGCGAGGTACTAAATTACCAAACGCAGGATAACGTCTTTCTAAGTAATAATCTCTATCTTCTTCTTTTAAATCGTTAGGATTTAATTTTCCTTCGCGAATAGCAGCTGCATCTTCTTTGCGTTTTGGAACCCAAATACGACCATCGTTACGTAATGATTCACTCATCAAAGTTAATTTTGATTGGTGATCGCCAGAAACTGGAATACAAGTTGGGTGAATTTGAGTATAACAAGGATTGCCAAAGAATGCACCTTTTTTATGTGCTTTCCAAGCTGCAGTTACGTTACTTCCCATTGCATTGGTTGAAAGGAAAAATACGTTCCCGTATCCACCAGTACATAATAATACTGCATGTCCAAAGTGGCGCTCTAATTTACCTGAAACCAAATCGCGAGCTATGATACCGCGGCATTTGCCATCAATATTAACCACATCTAACATTTCGTGGCGTGAGTATAAACGCACATTACCTAAACCAACTTGGCGTTGTAAACCAGAGTAAGCACCTAATAATAACTGTTGACCAGTTTGACCAGCAGCATAAAAAGTACGTTGCACTTGTGTTCCACCAAACGAACGGTTACTTAATAACCCTCCATATTCGCGAGCAAAAGGTACACCACTAGCTACAGATTGGTCAATAATATTCCCACTTACTTCAGCTAAACGATGAACGTTTGCTTCGCGCGCACGGTAATCACCACCTTTAATAGTATCGTAAAATAAACGGTAAACTGAGTCACCATCATTTTGATAATTTTTAGCAGCATTTATACCTCCTTGAGCAGCAATTGAGTGCGCTCTACGAGGAGAATCTTGAAAACAAAAAGCTTTAACTTTATAACCTAACTCGGCTAGTGTAGCAGCAGCCGAAGCACCTGCCAAACCTGTTCCAACAACTATAATTTCTAAACTACGTTTGTTAGCAGGATTTACCAATGGAACTGTAGATTTGTACTTAGTCCATTTTGATTCTATTGGGCCTTGAGGAATTTTTGAATCTAACATCTTTTTATATTATTAACGGTAAATGTTTATTTAATTATTTGATAAAAAAGTAAAGTGGCATTGCTGCAAATCCAATTGGAATTAATATAGCAAACACGCCAATTCCAATAAAGTTTATAGCACCATTATATTTTTTATGATTTAAACCCAAAGTTTGGAAAGCCGATTTAAAACCATGGTATAAATGGAAAGATAATGCAGCCATAGCAATAATGTATAAAGCTACTAACCATAATTCTTTAAATCCTAATTCTACAGAGCGGTATAAATCTTTTACAATTATTTCATCAACTTGTCCTAAAGGTCTAACAACAAGTTTTTCAGTGAACCCTTTCATATAATCTTCATTTGTTACATCAATTGGAATTGATGATAAACTATTATCACCTACATTTACTGTATATTTTGTATAGGGTACATGTCCAAACTTGTATTGCCACCAAAAATTACTCATGTGTACTACCACAAAAACTAAAATAATAGTTCCTAAAACACCCATATTACGGCTGCTCCAATGGCTATTTGCTTTGCCATCAAAAGCTTGGTATTTAACCGGACGTGCTTTTTTGTTCTGGAAAACCAAAGCAATACCTTTAAATGCATGAAACAAAATAGCTGCATATAATAAATACGAGGTGGTTTTGATTAAAGGATTTGTTGTCATAAATACTGCATATTTATTAAAAGCTAATCCAGCATCGTGTTTAAATAGCTGTAAGTTTCCTACCATGTGAATTATCAAGAATGAGCATAAGAACAATCCTGTAAGTGCCATGATTAATTTTTGACCTAGCGATGAGCTAAACATTTTAGTAATCCAATTCATTTTTATTTATTGTAAATTTATTTATGACTGCGAATGTAACCGAAGCGTCAGTAAAGGTGTAGCTGATTAAAATCAAAAGCAAGTATTTAGACTAAATTTAAATAAGGCTCTCAACGTCAATAAATACTGATGGTTTAGAGCTTACTTTTAACTGCATTTTACCATTTTAAGCAAATTGATATATAATATAAAATAATTACAAGCTAGGCTTAATTTGGTGGTTTAAATCCCATTTTGAGCCTATTTTGAAGAATTTTATTTTTATAATATACTGTAAAATAGTTGTTTGTATATTGTGGAATAGTATATGCTTTGGGTTTTGTAACTATGAAACTATTAAAGACAATTTTAGCTGTTATTGTAATTGGTTTTGCCATATCGTGCTTAAAGGAGCCAAAACTGATGCCTAAAGATGGAACTACTAATAATGGTGGTTTTGGCGTTCCACCCATTAATTTTGGTTGGGAGAATTCAAAAACTGTAAAGTTAAATGTGGGCATCACTGCATTTAAAACCAATACAGAAAAGCATGTTATTGCTGTATACACCCAAAATCCTAAATTGGGCGGAAAGCTCATTACAAGCGGAACAGCTTCGGCCACTAATAATTTTGAAACACAGTTTTCGTTAGCCAATATTTACGATAAAGTTTTTATCCAAGAAATAGTTCCTGGAATAGGAATTTATAACCAAGAAGTGGCATTAAATAATACCATGATAACGGTTAAATTTAACAATGCCAATGCTAGTTTAGGTAAAACTGAAAACATCATTCCTCCTCAAATAGATTCCGATAATGATTTGGTGCCTGATTCTGTTGATCAGTATCCAAATGATTCAACCAAAGCATATAATAACTACTATCCTTTTGAAAATAGCAAAGCTACTTTGGCTTTTGAAGATTTATGGCCATCACTTGGCGATTACGACATGAACGATGTGGTAGTAAGTTATAAATACAATATTGTAACCAATGCTAACAACAAAGTAGTACAAGTTTTAGCAAATTATACGCTGTTGGCTACTGGTGGTTCATTTAAAAATGGTTTTGGTGTTGAGTTTCCAATAAGCAGAAGTCAAGTAAATGAGCTATCAGGAGCTGGATTAGAAAGTGGGCAAAGCAAAGCAGTTATTATTTTATTTAACAATATGCGCAACGAAATGGAAACTTACAATACAGTTACCACGCAAGCTATTTCTGATTCCATTAATTACAATGTGAGTTTCAATGTAACAAATGGTCCGCTGTTAGCCGATTTTGGTTTGAGTGCCTATAATCCATTTATTTGGAACAATACCAATGGTTTTGGCAGAGGTTATGAGGTGCATTTACCTAATAATTTGCCAACTAATTTAGCCAATGTTAATTTATTTGGAACTCATTTAGATAATTCAAGCTTAACATCTGGTAGGTATTATGTATCAAAAACCAACGAAATGCCATGGGCTTTAAACATTCCAGCTCCATTTAATTACCCAAAAGAAAAAAACAAAATAAACGAGGCTTATTTAAAATTTAACGATTGGGTACAATCGTGTGGAGTGCAAAACAACGATTGGTATTTAAATAAAAGTGGTTACAGAAACGAAAAATATATTTATAAGAGACCTTAAATTTCATGTTTAAGTTCAATAATGACAGGGCGATTACCATTATGGTGTCGCCTTTCTTTTTTTACAGGATTGATATTGTTTCATTTATGGAAAAAAGTGTCCCACTTTGATACATGTTTAAAAGTCTGTTAAAAACCAAAGTGCTATAAATCATTACTTTACAGAATAAGCCCAATTATTGAACACAATTAAAAAGAAAAACTAAAAATCATGAAAAAAACAATTTTATCAATCACAGCACTAAGCCTACTATTTTTAGGTTCGTGTACAAAAGATGTTGTTAAAGAAGGTACGCCTGACTTAAACAACAATGTAAGCAATATGAACGACCTAGTTGTTCCTGCAAATTTTACTTGGGAAAACTCAAGAGATGTAAACTTAACTATCAATATTACTGATGTTCGTTTTCAAGAGGCAGTACATATTGTATCTGTTTACGATGAAAATCCATTAGCTGGCGGACAGTTGATAGCACGCGGAGCTGCTACTTTAAATGCTGGTTTTGTATCTCAAATTAATTTATCAAATACCATTAAACGTGTGTTTGTTTCAAAAGTATCGCCTGATGGTTCTGAAATTAACAAATACATTGATTTAGATTCGAAAAATGTAACTGTTGCTTTGGATTACACTACCCAAGTTGGTAAAACTGGATTAGGCAAAACTGGTAGCCCAAATTGCTCAAGCGGTTGTACACAAACTATCACTACTAGTACTAGTAATTTAAATGTTAACAATGGTGATGTGGTTTGTATTACTGGAAGTAATATTACTGTTGGATTTAACGGCAACGGTGGAACAATCAGAATTTGCGGAAGTAATGTAAATGTTCAAAATGCATCTGTTAATAATAGCTGTGCTTTAATTGTAACTTCTACAGGTTCTGCTACATTTAGCAATTTAAATTTAAATGGCTCTAGCTCGTCTTTCCAAAATTGGGGAACTGTAACTGTTAATAATTCATTTTCTCCAGGTGGAACATTTACCAATAATGGAACTATTACAGTTGGAGAAACTTTCAATGTAAATGGTAATACTACTTTAACTAATAATTCATCAATTGTTGTAAATAAAGATTGTCAAGTAAATGGAACAGGTTTATTAATTAACCAATGCTACTTATGGGTTAAAAAGAAATACCAAAACAATGGTAATACAAGAAACTATAGCTATATAAAAGTTGGTGATGAAACAACCATTAACGGTAGTTCTGAAATTGGAATGTACAATGGCGCTATGTTTAAAACCAAAGATGTTCAAATTAATGGAACAATTAAAGGTTATGTAAGTACTTCATTATTTAAAGTAACAGGAAATACCCGAATTAATGGTGGTGGAAGTGTAATTAACTTTATTCAATATTGCGATGCAAATGGTATTGAAACCAATAATGGAACAATTGGTAGCGGAGCAACACAAAGTTGTGGTTTATACTTACCAGTTACTACTTGTAATCCAGAAGGAAATGGAACAGCTCCAGTGCCTGTAAATCCTGATACCGATAATGATGGTGTGCCAGATAATTCAGATGCATACCCTAATGATGCAACTAAAGCATTTAACAATTATTACCCTTCAGAAACTGGCAGAGCTACTGTGGCTTTTGAAGACCAATGGCCAAGTAAAGGAGATTACGATATGAATGATGTGGTAATTTCTTACAGATACAATATTGTTACCAATGCTTCAAATGTAGTGGTTCAAGTAAATGCAAATTACTCATTGATAGCTACAGGTGGTGTTTTTCAAAATGGATTTGGTGTTGAGTTTCCAATTAACCGCGCTAACGCTACAGGTGTTACAGGTGGAACTTTAGAAGCAGGTCAAACTAAAGCGGTAGTTACATTATTTAACAATACTCGTGCTGCGGTTCAAAACTGGAATACTAAAATTGGTGAACCAACCTCGGATTCAGTTAATTATGCAGTTAGTTTTAATGTAACAAGTGGTCCTACTTTAAGTACTTTTGGTTTGGGTATCTATAATCCATTCATTTGGAATAATACATCAGGTTTTGGTCGTGGATACGAAATACATTTACCAGGAAAAACTCCAACGACTTTAGCAAATACAACATTATTTGGCACAAGTAGTGATAATTCAAGTGTTTCGGCTGGTAGATATTATGTTACAAAACCAAACGGATTACCTTGGGCTATCAATATACCAACTAAATTCGATTACCCAGTTGAAAGAGCAGACATCAATACAGCATTTACTAAATTTGCTACTTGGGTTCAATCAAATGGAACAACATTCACAGATTGGTATACAAACCAAAGTGGATATCGCAACACAAATAATATATATTCAAAATAATAGTTTTTCATGTTTTAAGTTCAAAAAATTCGTCTACCCTAACGGGTAGGCGTTTTTTTTATTAAAAAAGCATTGGAAAATAATATTATTACTTGCAATAAGAATGAACCAAAATTTAATTGTTACTCTTCCCTATTTCCATCATCAATTGAAAATGCAGGAATACAAATACTCCAATAGTCAGCATTTTCGGTAAAAGGGTTACTATACCTAATTTTAGCTCCAGCTTTAATTAAAATAGTTTGCCCAGCTTCTATAATCACTGTTTCACTATCTATTTCTATTTGTTTCTTTCCTTTAATCATTATAGTTACTTCATCAAAATTAGGTGTTTGATGAGGTTCGCTCCAACCTGGAGGGGCTACCATATGTGCCACACTAAACTTACTTTCGGCTGTGCTTGCCAAACCAAAATGTTCTTCTATTAATTTACCATCGTTAGTGGGTACTATAAATGGCTCATTTTGAATTTTATATTTTTTCATTAGTTTGTTTAATAATTTCTACCTTATAAAAATAATATTTTAAAATTAATAAGCGTATTCTTGCCAAAAATATTTCAATAAATGACTATTACCCTATTTATCATTATCGCAACTTGCTTAGTTAGTTTTTTGTGTTTCAATAATGAAGATTCAAAGATGAAGTTAATATTTCATCCTTATACTATTAACAAGGATAAAAGCCAATGGATGAGATTTATTAGCGGTGGTTTTATTCATGCAGATTTTTTGCATTTGGGTTTCAATATGTATGCACTTTATGGGTTTGGTGAAGTTTTGGAACGTAGTTTTTTTCCAATGGTTTTTGGTAATTACTACAAATTGGCTTACATACTTTTTTATTTAAGTGCCATTGCCTTTTCTGATGTTTATACTTATTTTAAACATAAAAATAATTCAAGCTATTATTCGCTTGGCGCATCTGGTGCTGTTTCGGCAGTGGTTTTTGCTTGTATATTATTTGCTCCCAATTTATTAATTATGGGTATGCCTGGATGGCTTTATGGATTAATTTACTTAGGTTTTTCGAGCTATGCTTCTAAACGTAATTTAGGAAACATAGCCCACGATGCACATATTTGGGGTTCAATATATGGTTTATTATTACCATTAATTTTTAAACCAACATTGTATTTTGATTTTATTAATAATATTCTACACTAAAATACAAAACCAATCCTAATATCGAATGGACTTGCATAAAAGCTAGTATTGGTATTATACAACAAATCGTACAAAGCAACTATATAAACTCCTGTTCCGCCTGGCATATAACCTCCACCAACAAAGGCACTATTACTAAACTTTGATACGTCTAAGCCAGATAATTCATCATAAATTTTATAACTTAAGCCCAAATATTCAACATGTGCAAAAATGTTGTCATTAATTAAATATCTTCCAAAAACACCCGGTCCATAGGCATTTATTGATTGAGTAAAATTTTTTCCAGAGGTGAATTGATAAGTGCGTGAATTATAAATATACAATGGACATAAGCCCGCTTGAAATTTATCGGTAATTTTATAACCAACAATTGGTTGAATCATAAAAAAGGAAGAAACATTGCCTAAACTTCCTCCGATATTTCCACCATAAATCATTTTGTCTTTCCAACTATCACTGCTTCCGTAGGTTTCGTCAGCTTGCTTTTGTTCCTCCACTTTTTGCTTATCTAACTCGGGCGTTTTACGTTGCGCATTAGCTGTATTTATTAAGAAAACTACAGTTAAAATCGTTAAAACTATTCTATTCATAATATGATGTTAATTAATTGGCTCAAATTTATCACGTTTATTTTGGTTATTTCAATCCTTAATTCTTAATTTGACAACTATCAAACTAATTAAGTTGCATTATGACAAAAGTACACAATTTTTCAGCAGGTCCCGCTATTTTACCTCAATCGGCTATAGATGCTAGTATTGAAGCTTTAAAAAACTTTTCGGGAACAGGTTTATCGCTAATCGAAGTAAGCCATAGAAGTAAAGAATATGAAGCTGTTGTAGAAGAAGCTTGCCAATTAGTAAGAGATATATTGAATTTAAGCGATGAGTATGCCGTATTGTTTTTACAAGGTGGTGCTTCTACTCAATTTGATATGATTCCAATGAATTTATTAGATGAAGGTGAAACCGCAGCTTATGTAAATACAGGTGTTTGGGCTAGTAGAGCTATTAAAGAAGCTAAAATGTTTGGAAACGTAAATGTATTGGCAAGTAGCGAGGATAAAAACTTTAATTACATTCCTAAAAACTATACCATTCCAAGCGATGTAAAATATTTCCATTGCACCAGCAATAATACTATTTATGGTACCGAAATGTTTGATTTCCCTAAAACGGAAGTTCCATTAATTTGTGATATGAGTTCAGATATTTTTAGTCGCCCTTTTGATGCCAATCAATTTGATTTGATATACGCTGGTGCACAAAAAAATATGGGACCTGCAGGAACCACATTAGTAATCATAAAAAAGAGTTTAATAGGCAAAGCCAAACGCAAAGTACCTACCATGCTTGATTATAAACCACATGTAGAAAACGGAAGTATGTATAATACACCAAGTGTATTTGCCATTTTTGTTTGTATGCATACTTTACGTTGGATTAAGGAAATTGGTTTAGAGGCTATGGAAGTTAGAAACAAGGCCAAAGCGGATTTATTATATGCCGAAATCGACAGAAACCCTCTATTTGAAGGCACTGTAGTTAAGGAAGATAGAAGCCGCATGAATGTAAACTTTGTAACTACTAATAAAGAACACGAAGCTGAGTTTTTAAAATTCTGTGAGAGCAAAAATTTAAGCGGTTTAAAAGGACATCGCTCAGTAGGTGGTTTACGTGCTAGTTTATACAATGCATTACCAATTGAAAGTGTTCAAGTTTTAGTTGATACCATGAAGGAATTTGAAGAAAATAAAAAAGGTTAATTGAGTTAATAAGGTTGATTGGGTTAAATAAGTTATGTTTTCAAGTTTTGAAGAGTTAGAGGCATGGAAAGAATGTAGAAAACTTAGACAAATGATTTCTGCTTTGACTAAATCATTTCCTGAAACAGAAAAATTTAGACTTACAGATCAAATTTTAAGATCATCAAAATCTGGTTGTGCTAACATTGCTGAAGGACACGGAAGGTATCATTATCAAGAAAATATACAATTCTGAAGAATTGCAAGAGGCTCACTTACTGAAACACATAATCATTTAACAGACGCATTGGATGAAAAATATATTTCAAATGAAGATTTTGAAACTCATGTAAACCAAATAAAACTTTGTACAATAATTCTAAATGAATATATCAATTATTTAGAAAAACAAAAAATAAGAAAGTAAATTCAATATAAACCTATCAACCAATAAACTTAATTATCATATCAACTTTATAACAATGACAAAAATATTAGCAAACGATGGCATTGATGCCAATGGAAAAAAGATACTTGAAGATGCTGGATTTACAGTAATTACCGAAAAAATTGCTCAAGAAAATTTATTAACCGAGTTAAATAATTTTGATGCTATTTTGGTGCGTAGTGCGACTAAAGTTCGCAAAGAATTAATAGATGCTTGCCCTAATTTAAAGTTAGTAGGACGTGGTGGAGTTGGTATGGATAATATTGATGTAGAATATGCTAAAAACAAAGGCATTAAGGTTATCAATACTCCTGCTTCTTCATCAGTAAGTGTTGCTGAATTAGTATTTGCACATATTTTTTCGGCAGCACGTTTAATTCAAGTAACTAACCGAGTAATGCCAACTGAAGGAAATACCAAATTTAATGATTTGAAAAAAGTAGCTTCTAACGGAATTGAATTACAAGGTAAAACCATGGGTATTTTTGGTTTTGGTCGCATTGGACAAGAAGTAGCAAAAATGGCTATTGGCTTAGGAATGCATGTTTTAGCTTTTGATCCTTATGTAGATAAAGTTGATTTAAGTTTAAACTTACCTGCTTTGGGTCAAAACAACTCGCGCATTAAAGTTACAATTAATACTGTAAGCGATGAAAGCGTATTAACTCATGCTGATTTTATTACTTTCCATTTACCTTTTAACGAAGGTGATAAACCCATTGTAAATGCAGCTAAAATGGCTAAAATGAAACGTGGTGTTGGATTAGTAAATTGCTCTCGTGGTGGTGTTATTAGCGAAAGCGATTTATTAGCAGCATTAAACTCAGGCCAAGTTGGATTTGCAGGATTAGATGTTTTTGAAAAAGAACCACCTATAAATATGGACATTTTAAAACATGATAATGTAAGTTTAAGTCCACATATTGGAGGAAGTACCAAAGAAGCGCAAAACCGCATTGGAATTGAATTAGCCGAAAAAGTAATTGAGTTTTTTAAGAACTAATTATATATAAATAAAAAGCCGTTTTAGTTTACCTAAAACGGCTTTTTTTATTCCTTAACCAATCCAGCTTTATACACTTCAAGGCAGCGTTTGCGAGCAAATTCATGGTTAACAATAGGTTTAGTGTAAGTTGAAAACAATACCTCAGGAACCCATTTTTTGATGTATTCTCCTTTTTTATCAAACTTTTCGGTTTGCAAAGTTGGGTTAAAAACTCTAAAATATGGAGCAGCATCAGTACCTGAACCTGCAGCCCATTGCCAACCACCATTATTGGCACTTAAATCAAAATCTAATAATTTTTGAGCAAAATAAGTCTCGCCCCAACGCCAATCAATTAATAAATGTTTGGTTAAAAAACTCGCCACAATCATGCGCACACGGTTATGCATAAATCCTGTTGCGTTCAACTCGCGCATACCCGCATCTACAATTGGGTAGCCTGTTTTTCCATTGCACCAGTTTTTAAAATCTTGCTCATTGTTCACCCATTTTATCCTGTCGTATTCGGGTCTAAATGCCCCTTTTACCACATGCGGAAAATGATGTAAAATCATCATATAAAAGTCGCGCCAAATAAGTTCATTTAAAAATGTTTCACTTATATCTTTACATTTTCGTGCCTTTTCGCGTATACTAATGGTTCCAAATCTGAAGTGAACACCTAACCTGCTAGTGCCTATTATTGCTGGAAAATTTCTGTCATCAGCATAGTTTTTTATGATGGCTAAAGTGGTTTGTTTTGATGGAAATTCAAAATCACATTTCGTAAAGCCCATTTGCTCCAAACTGATTAAAGTTTGTGGGTTTGGTATTTTATAAAAATTTTGGAAATACTTTTCGGTTGGATAAGCTTTTAAGTAATAATCATTCAATTTGGCTTTCCACTTTTTAGAGTAAGGCGTAAAAACAGTGTAAGGCTTTCCATCATCTTTAGTAACCTCATCTTTCTCAAAAATACATTGATCTTTAAAAGTTAAAAAATCAATACCTTTTGTTGCTAAAAGTTTTTGTACTTGCCCATCACGCTCGTTGGCATAAGGCTCATAATCGTGGTTGGTAAACACTTTTTTTATCTTGTATTGCTTATCAATATTTTGCCAAATAGACATTGGGTCGCCATATTCCACCTGAATATCTGTTCCTAATTGGTGGTATTCAACTTTTAACTCAGCTATTTGTTCATGTATAAATGTTACCCTTTTATCTTCCTTATCTTCTAGTTTATCTAAAATATTTTTATCAAAAATAAACAAAGGCAATACAGGTAAACCACTTTTTAAAGCATGGTATAAGCCAGCATTATCAGTATTTCTTATATCTCTGCGGTGCCAAAAAATGGCAATTTCTGTATTCATTTTTAATAAATTACTTTTTATAAATATTATTCAAAGCTTTATTTACTGTTTCAAATTCGAATTTAAAACCAGCATTGATTGTTTTTTGAGCTGAAATATTTTGACTCATTAATATTACAGCAGCCATTTCTCCAAAAATTAATTTTAAAGCAAAAGCCGGAACATTAGGCATAAAAAATGGTCGGTGCAATGCCTTGGCAATTTGTTTAGTTATTTCGTAATTGGTAACTGGGTTTGGAGCTACTGCATTGTAAACGCCTTCTAAGTTTTCACTTTTTGTTGCGTATAAAAACAAGTCAGCTAAATCGTTAATATGAATCCAACTGGTTATCATTTTACCATTGCCTAAAGCGCTGGAAAAACCCCATTTGGCTGGAGCTGCCACTTTTTGTAAATAACCTCCATCAGCACTTAAAACTATACCTATTCTTAATTTTACTACTCGTACCCCAATGTTTTCAAATTGATTTACTGCATTTTCCCAATCTCTGGTTAAAGTGGCTAAAAAATCTGTTCCTTGTTCACTTTCTTCGTTTAGTAAAAGGTCGTCTTGATTTTTATAAATTCCAATGGCGGAGGCCGCCACAATTACTTTGGGTTTTTTATCCAAATTTTTAACTGAATCAAAAAGCAGTTGCGTTGATTTTATTCTGCTATCAATTAGTTCTTTTTTACGTTTTTCTGTCCAATTTTTTTCTGCAACACCTGCTCCCGCGAGGTGAATTATGGCATCTACATCGTTAAAACAATCATTATCAATTTCATTTTTATCAATATTCCAGCTAAAACAGCTAACATTTTTTTGTTCTTTTTTTGAACTAGTAAGCCAATTAACTTGCTCATTTTGAGTTAAAATTTTACTAGTTATAACTTTTCCTACCAGTCCACTTCCCCCTGAAATTAAGTATTTCATACATTTTTTGTTTATTATCGAAACATATTGCATCAATTAATGTTTAAAAAATAATAAAAATAAAACACAACATAAAAATTGGCTAATTTTTCAATCAAAGATATCGAATCCTTAACTGGCATTAAAGGCCACACATTGCGCATTTGGGAGCAGCGATATGGAATTATTAAACCAAAACGTACAGAAACTAATATACGTTATTATGACGATGACGATTTAAAATTATTATTGAGCATCAGTATTTTAAATGAACATAATTTTAAAATTTCGGAAATTGCAAAAATGACAGAAGCCGAAATTTCGGAAGCTGTTTTAAAACTAACTACTGCTACAGGCGAATTTGCCAATCAAATAAAAAATCTTATCTCATCCATGATGATGTTCGATGAAGTAGATTTTCATAGTAAGTTAAATATTTACATAGCCGAATATGGTTTGGAAGAAACTTATATAAAAATACTTTTACCATTTTTAGTGGAGGTTGGAATACTTTGGCAAATAGGCTCCATTCAGCCATCGCACGAGCATTTTGTTACCAACATTATAAAACAAAAACTATTTGCTTCAATAGACAGCCAAATTGGAAACAAAGGAGAATGTAAAAAGAAGTTTTTGCTGTTTTTACCTGAAACAGAAACACACTCATTAAGTCTCTTATTTGCCAATTATGTTATTCGTTCTAGGGGCCACGATGTTATTTTCTTGGGTCAAGAAGTTCCGTTAGAAGATTTAAAAAATGCTTTTAAAAATGAGGCTCCTGATTATATTTATACAACAGCTACCATTGCTCACTTAAAAATTTCAATGCAAGAAATGCTCGATTTTTTAAGCAGTAATTGGCCTCACTCACAAATATTGGTTTCTGGCTATCAATTTTTAATGGCCGATTTAATAATACCTCAAAACGTACATCTATTAAAGAAAGCCGAAGATTTTATAGAATTTATCAATGGTATTTCAGCTGAATACGTAAGGAACTGTAAGTAAATAAGCCATACTTTTCTGTTGTTGTATGGAAATAACTATTTAAAATTTCAAAACAACTGGAATTTGGAAAACAAATTTTCCTTAGCAAAGAATAATTCAAGCTCATCAAACTTTCTACTTATTAATTCTTTCAAACTTTGCTGTTTATTTTAACGACCTGCAAACCAACATTATAATTAAACATCTTTTGAGGCTTGAAACTTTTTGGTTTAGGTAAGGAGTCTCCTATTATTCCTTTTGATAATTACTTTTTAAACCGTCATCTATTTTTACAACAATTTCTTTTCAGTATTTAATGTTTTAGGAATTGGTAAATCTGTGCCAATAGCTTTGTTTAATTTTTCAATAAAATAAGCCGAAAGCAATGGCGATTCTTCTTCAATATTTTGATGAACAAAAAAGTATAACTCTTCTAAACCTTGTTTTTTCCACGCAACAATGCGTTCTATCCAATCATCTAAACGCTTATAATCTGATTGATAATTAGCACCAACATAGCGCACAAATGCAGTTGGCGAAGTTAAACGCATGTGCATTAAATCGCGCCTGCCAGCGGTATCAACCAATACATTGAGGATATTTCTACTTTCTAATAATGCGTATAATTCATCAGCAACAGCTTTATCGTTATACCAATTGGTATGCCTAAACTCAACAGCTAATGGAAAATCAATTGGCCAATGATTGATAAATGTTTTTACTCTTTCAAAATCTTTGGGCGCAAAATTTTCAATCATTTGCAAAAAAGGAACACCCAATTTTTGATTCAAATGCGATACATTATGAATGTATTCATCAACCAATTTTTCGGTAGCATTTAATCGTTTTAAATGCGAAATATCTTGACCAATTTTAGGAAAAAACTTAAATCCTTCGGGTGTGGCATCTCTCCATTTTTCAAACTGTTCGGCAGGAAACAAACGATAAAAAGTAGCATTTAATTCAATGCTATTAAATTGCGAAGAATAATAACCTAATTCATCTTTTGTTCCTCTTGGATAAAAGTTTTTCAAATCGGCTTTATTCCATTTGGCGCAACCCACGTAAGCCTTAAAATTAGCCGCAGGCTTACCTTTTAATACGTTTTTGTTATTTTTATCATCAGCTGGAATACTAAAATCTATATCCTCAGGATTTATTACTTGTCCAAATTTCATAATTGTAAATGTTTGGCTGCAAGGTAAAAAAAGATTCTATTTTTACTAATCCTCAGCTTTATTCTTGCTTGTCATTAGTAAATTATATGCGCCTTGTGTTACAATTTTTTTGTTATCAAAATCTTTGGCATTTACTATTTCAATAAAACCATTTTCGGTGGCACCAACTTTAACAGGCACCATTTCAAAATTGTTTTTATCAATGGCTACAAACACATACTGATTGCCTTCAAACCTAACAATGGCATCAACTCGAAGGGTTTGTGCATTATTGTTTTTTAGTTCTATTTCTGCATTCATATACATGCCTGGCAATAACGTTCTATCGTAATCTAGAAAGTGGCAATGCACTTCTGTAATCCTATCTTTTGATACCGAATGACCCACCAAAATAATCTCGCATGGATGTTTTTCATTTGGTTTATTATTAGTATAAGCCACCAATTTTTGTCCAATTTCTATTTGTGCTAAATCTTTTTCAAAAATGGTTAATGCCAAATGAATATCAGATGGATTTACCAACTCGAACAATACCTCGCTAGGCTGTGTGTATTTGCCAATGTTCACATTAACCATGGTTACATATCCGTTAATTGGTGAGTAAATATTAATGCTTTTTGAAATGGTATTTTCATTTACTGTTTCAGGATTAAGCCCAATTAATTTTAACTTTTCAGCTAATGATTTTAAAGTAATTTTTTGAGAAATAAACTCTGATTCAGTTTGTTGAAAAACCTTATCGCTACTGGCTTTGCTTTGGTTTAGTTCTTTTTGTCTGTTATATTCATTTTGAATAAAATGTAGTTTGGCTTTGGCCATTAAATAATCTTGTTGCAATTGAATGTATTGTTGGTCTTCCATTACAGCAATTACCTCGCCTTTGCTTACATGCATTCCTGGCAATAGTTTGGTCGATTTTAAATAACCACCCAATGGCACACTTACTGATACCATGTTTTGTGGTGGCACATCTATTTTCCCATTTACTTTTAATGTGCTTGATATACTTTTTTGCTCTAATTTACCTAACACCACATTGGCATTAGTTAATTGCTCATTTGTTAAAGTTACCCTTGCAGAATTAGCTATTTCCGCTGCTTTTTCTTCAGGTTTATGATTACCACAGGCAACAATAAAAGTTACCGTTACAAATAATAAAATGGTTCTTATTATAAAGTTTGATTGGATTGAGATTGCTTCTGACGCCTTGGCGTCACCGCAATGACGTCCATTAACGATTTGCTTATTACTTATTGCATATTGTGTATTGCCAATTGCCTTTAGCTTATTGCTTATTGCCAATTGCTTATTAATTCTTTCTTTCATTGTTCTAAAATGTGTTTTTTGTTTGATAAAATATTTTCGTGAGTCCATGCTACTTGCTTTACAAATACGCTTTGACGAACAGTACAGCTTTGAATATTACAAATGCTACACTGCGTAAATAAGCAACCATCAATATGAACAAAAAACTCAACTCGGTTGTTAAAATGTTTTTTTAATAAATCGGTTAATGTATCTAAAATATCGTGTGCTTCATTTACATTGATATAAAATGGAACGGTTAAATGGCAATCAATATGGTAGTTATTGGCATAATTAATTACGCGCATATTGTGTACATCAATCCAATTATTGTTTTTGTGTTCGTTTAGCACCTTCACAATTTCAGTTATAATTTCTTCGTCAGATTCGTCCATCATGCCTGAAAGCGATTTGCGGATAATTTTATAGCCTGTATAAATAATTACAAATGCAAAAATGATGGCTGCTAAACTATCAATCCAAGAATAGCCTGTAATTAGGATTAAGCCAATGCCTAGTAGCAAACCCAAAGTAGAATAGGTATCTGATTTTAAATGACTGCCACTTGCTATTAATATAGGCGAGTTTTCTTTCTTACCTTTTTGCACACATAAATAACCAACCAAATAATTGATTATGGAGGTAATTGAAACTAATAGTAAACCCCAATCTAATTGCTTTAATTCGTGAGGATTTACAAAATTATTTACTGCTTCAAAAATGATAATGATACCTGCAATAGTTATTAATAACCCTTCAAAAGCGGATGATATAAACTCCACCTTTCCGTGTCCGTAAGGATGTTCTTTATCACGTGGTTTTGATGACAAAATAATACTGTACAAGCCAATAAAACCAGCAATTACATTTACGGTACTTTCAAGTGCATCAGTTAAAATAGCTACCGATGATGTTAACCACCAAGCCACTATTTTCATTATAAATAATACCACCGATACAGCTACTAAAATCTGCTGCATTTGAATGGTGTTTACTTTATCTTTTTGCATATTATTTATTACTTAGATATAAAATTTGGATAACGCTTTCGTTCAAATTATTCACACTATTCAAGTACTCGTTTTTAATTAAAATAGCTTGATTGGTAAGCATTACCCACTCTAAATAATTGATTTCGCCATTAGCAAATTGTTTGTTTGCCGTTTCAATAATTAGTTGTGCATTGCTTAGTGTTTTGGATTCAAATAAATTGATGGTATTGCTATTTAATTGATACATAGCCTTGGCCCTACTCCATTCGTTATTCAATAAATTGGTTTCGTTTTGCAATCTATTTTCGCTCATTAAAATGGCTACTTTTGAAGCACCAATATTGGCTTTATTAGCTCCAAAAAATAACGGAATTCCTAATCCAACCTGAGCGGATTGAAATCTCTTTGATGTAGTATAATTTACATCATCAGCTCCAACTCCTTGCATGGTCATGTTGTTATAAGCTAAAGTTAAATCAGGCAATAAGCGAGATTTCTCTACTTTTTTATTCAATAATGAAATCTGTTTTTGTTGTACCAATAATTTTAAAGTTGGATGGTTTAAAACCTCGTTGCTATCCAACTTCAACACTTCATTTATTTTAAAATTATCATTACTAGGAATCAATCTATTATTGGTATTTAACAATAACTGAAACTGCATCAAAACCAATTCTAAATCGGTATTTAATTGATTTAACTGTATACTTATTTGTGTCAGTTGATTTTCGGCTGTGGCAAGTTCCAACACATTGCTTTCACCTGCTTTAAACCTACTATTCGATTTACTTAAAAATGAGGCATACAAACTATCGTTGCTTTGCAATAATTGTTGCTTTTGTTTTAAATACAAATATTGATAAAACGTTTGTCTGACTTGTTTTTTCAGTTCCGTTTCCTTCAATGCAATATTGGTTAAACTGCTTTGCCATTGTGCTTTTAAGGCATTTCTCTGACGTACATAAACTGTTGGAAACTGAAGGCTTTGTGCAATACCAAATCTGTTATCATTATAAACACTATTTATTTGTCCGTATTCTCCATTTATCATGGTTTGTGGCAAATTAACACCTGTTTGAATTAACTTTTTCTGGTAATCGGCTTTTAGCTTTTCGTTTTTTACGTTTAAGTTATTGTTTAGAGAGCTATCAATTGCCGCTTGCAAACTTATCTCTTGCGCGAAGGTTTGCCCGCAGATTCCGCAGATTAACGCAGATATTGTTATTACTTTGTAGATGAATTTATTGAAGGATTGTCTGCGACAATTTAAAAGTTGCCCGCAGATTCCGCTAATTTGCGCTGAGATATTTTTAAATTCATTATATATCTTAAAAATTGCACTTCTTATTTTATATGAAACTTCGTTTTCTGTCATTTTACTTTTATATTAAACTGTTAAATGATTATTGAATTAATTCTGCGTTTCTCTGCGAAATCTGCGGGACAAAATGCCCTTTTCAAAGAGAATGTATAACATAGGTAAAACAAACAGTGTAAGAAAAGTAGCAACCAATAAACCACCAATTACTACTGTGGCAAGTGGGCATTGAACTTCGGCTCCTGCTCCATTGCTTAATGCCATTGGAAAAAATCCTAACGAAGCAACAAAGGCAGTCATTAATACAGGGCGTAATCTTAACTTAGTTCCTTTAAGCACTATTTCTTTAAAATTAGTCATGCCATCGGCTTTTAATCTGTTGAACTCTGCTATAAGCACAATTCCATTTAATACCGCAACACCAAATAATGCAATAAAACCAACACCTGCACTTATACTAAATGGCAACCCGCGTAAAGCCAAAGCAAAAATTCCTCCTATGGCCGATAATGGAATGGCAGTATAAATTAATAAACTGTGTTTTAATGAACCAAAAGCAAAATAAAGCAACAGTAAAATAAGTAATAAAGATACAGGAACAGCTATACTCAAACGTTTTTTAGCTGCGGTTAAATTTTCGAATGAGCCACCATAAGTTACATAATAAGTAGCCGGAAATTTAATTTGAGTTTTTACCTTTTCTTGTAATTCGTTCACAATGCTTTGCACATCTCTGTTACGAACATTAAAACCTACAATAATTCTCCGTTTGGCATCTTCGCGCTGTATTTGATTGGGACCATCTTTAATTTGTACATCAGCTATTTGACTCAAAGGAATTTGTGTTCCATTATTTGTTGGAATCAATAAATTTTGTACATCTGAAATATCTTTACGTTGTTCATTATCCATTCTAACCATTAAATCAAAACGCTTTTCTCCTTCATACACCATTCCTGTGCTTTGTCCAGCAAAAGCGGTATTTACAATTTTATTTACATCGTTAATATGCAACCCATATTGTGCCATTAACGCCCTATTATAATTGATAACAATTTGCGGCATTCCTGCTACTGGTTCCACATATAAATCAACTGCACCATCTACCGAATTAATCAAATGACCCAATTTATCAGCATAAAATGCAAGTGTATCGAGGTTTTCGCCAAATATTTTACACACTACTGCTTGCTTTGCACCTGTCATTAATTCATTAAAACGCATTTGAACAGGATACTGAAAACCAAAAGTTACACCAGGAATTCCTTCTAATTCTTTGGTCATTTTTTCGGCCAATTCATCAAAAGTTTTAGCCGATGTCCATTCGCTTTTATCTTTTAAAATAATCATCATATCGGCAGCATCAATTGGCATTGGATCGGTTGGAACTTCGCCACTACCAATTTTGCTTACCACTTTTATAACTTCTGGAAACTTGGCTTTTAATATTTGTTCGCCTTTGGTTGTGGCTGCTGTGGTAACATTCAAATTACTTCCTGTTAAAACCCTTGTTTCTACTGCAAAATCTCCTTCTTCTAAAGCAGGAATAAACTCACCACCCAAAGTAGTTAAAGTAAAAATGGCAGCAGCAAAAAACAGTAAAGTTAAACCTAAAACCAATTTTTTGTAAACTAAAACCTTGCTTAATAAATTTTGATAATGAAACTCTAAAAATTCCATCATACGCGATGAAATGTTTTTTTTGTGACTTGTTTTTTTGCTTAAAAACAATGCACTCATCATTGGAATATAAGTAAGCGAAAGTACAAATGCACCAAACAATGCAAAAGCCACTGTTTGCGCCATTGGTTTAAACATTTTCCCTTCAATGCCTTGTAAAGTAAAAATGGGTAAGTAAACAATCAAAATAATAATTTGCCCAAACACAGCACTATTCATCATTTTACTGGCCGAGCTTGTTACTTGTTCGTCCATTTCGTTTTGCGAGTATAAGCTGCTGGCTGCTGGCAACTGGCTGTTGGCATGGTTATTATCATTTGATTGGTTTAATGTTTTGTTTTCAATTGTGTTTTTGCCAATTGCCAATTGCCTATTGTTGGAAATAAGCACGTGCATAACAGCCTCTACAATAATTACAGCTCCATCTACAATCAATCCAAAATCTAAAGCGCCTAAACTCATTAAATTTCCTCCAACACCAAAAATGTTCATTAAAATAACTGCGAATAACATAGACAATGGAATAACAGAAGCTACCAATAACCCTGCTCTAAAATTTCCGAGAAATAAAACCAATACAAAAACTACAATTAAAGCACCTTCAATTAGGTTTTTTTCTACTGTTCCAATGGCATTATTTACCATTTTAGTTCTATCTAAAAATGGTTCAATTTGCACCCCTTCGGGTAATGTTTCTTTAATTAGCTCAATGCGTTGTTTCACATTTTTAATAACATCGCTGCTATTAGCACCTTTTAACATCATTACCACAGCACCTGCTACTTCACCATTTCCATTATAAGTTACAGCACCATATCTAATGGCATAACCAATTTTCACTTCGGCCACATCTTTAATAAATAATGGGCTGCCATTGGCTAAATTTTTAATGGCTATATTCTGAATATCAGCAATAGAACCCACCAAACCTTCACTTCTTATTGAAAGTACTGTAGATTGCTTTTCAATATAAGCGCCTCCAGTATTTTGATTATTGCTTTCTAAGGCACTAAAAACATCTGCAATGGTTAGATTATAAGATTGTAATTTGGTTGGATTTACAGCTATTTCGAACTGTTTCAGCTTTCCTCCAAAACTACTTACATCAGCTACACCTTGAACTGAAAGTAACTGCCTGCGTATTACCCAATCTTGTATGGTTCTTAATTCGGTTAAGTCATACTTGTTTTCATAACCTTTTTTGGCAGTAACCGTGTATTGATAAATTTCGCCCAAACCAGTGGTTACAGGTGCTAAAGTTGGAGTTGCAATTCCAGGGGGTAATTGGTCTTTTACTAACTGCAATCGTTCACTAACTTGTTGGCGAGCCCAATACACATCAGTTTCATCATTAAACACAATAGTTACCAACGACAATCCAAAACGAGAAAAGCTCCTTAATTCAATAATTCCTGGAATATTGCTATTGGCTTGCTCAATTGGAAATGTAATTAAACGTTCTATATCGGCTGCGCCCAATGAAGGCACAGCAGTAATAACTTGAACCTGATTGTTGGTAATATCAGGTACAGCATCAATGGGTAGTTTTGTAAGTTGGTAACTACCATAACCTATTAGCCCAATTAAAAATAGGCCAATTATCAATTTCTGTTTAACAGAAAAAGCTATAATACTATTTAGCATAACGCGATAGTGATTAAATTAAATAAATTGAAAACAAAACAAATTGCTTAGAACAGCAACTTGAAAATAATAAAATAAAAAATCTTAGATAGATTTTGGTGGCTGCCAAATAGAGCAAACAGCTGACGACTCAATAAAATGCTCAGAAGTTATAACATAACTCTTTTTAGAGGTAGGTAATACGTTGTTTAATAAATTATCGAAATTAGGAAATAAATGAAAAATGGTAATAGATGAAAATAATCCACTTTGCGATTTAAAAGGTAATTTCATGTCCTTTTCATAGTCAGCATCTTTTACATTGGTGGTTTTATAATGTAAACTCAAAAACTCCCAAAAGGTAATTTGTTCGTCTTCCTCTTTATGCTCGATAAAATGATCAATTAACAAAGGTAACTTCAATAGCTGGTTAAACTCAGTTGCCGAAAACAAATAAGTACTTAAAAACAATATGGCTATTACCCTTTTCAATAATACAAATGTATTCAAAGATTTTGATTTTTGAATATTTAATAAAAAAAACTAAAAAGCTCAATTCAAAAATGAATTGAGCTTTAAAAACATCATCATATAAAAACAGAAGCTACGCTGCTTCTTCGTCAGAAAATTTATCATACCCGTATGATTTGGCATAACCACTTAATTCTGCTCTTAATTGGCGTTTAGCCACAAATATTCTTGTTTTAACAGTTCCAATTGGAATATCTAATAGCGTGGCGATTTCGTGATATTTAAAACCTTTAGAACTCATTGTAAAAGGCTTTTTTAAGTTTAAAGGCAACTTATCTATTGCAAATTCGATATCACGCATGATAAATTTTTGTTCACCTTTATTAACCTCAGTAATTGCAAAAGAATCAATAAAAAATTCGTTATCTGTATTATCAATAAACGTATTTCGTTTTACCATACGTCTGTAATTATTAATAAAAGTATTTTTCATGATTGTATATAACCAACCTTTTAGGTTAGTACCCTCTTCAAACTTTTCTTGGTAAGTGTATGCTTTTAGCATTGTTTCTTGCACCAAATCGTTTGTATCTTCAACATTTCTTGTTAGCTGATAAGCATATTTTCTTAAACTTTTAGCTTCACGTTGTACTACGTTTTTAAAGTGTATTGCAGTCATTTTGTT
This sequence comes from Bacteroidota bacterium, assembly GCA_027491085.1. Lineage (GTDB taxonomy): Bacteria > Bacteroidota > Bacteroidia > UKL13-3 > UKL13-3 > JAAFJM01. Next base: position 30,781 of record JAIXWW010000021.1, on the reverse strand, counting down.
TAATTTTTTATGTTATTTGTTCAACAAGATTGCAGCAATAAATCCGTAATTGCAATTATTTTGTTCATGATTTATTCAAAAATATTAAACAAAAAAGCAATAAACTGATAATCAATTTAATAAAATTCAATAAAATGGAATTTTTAGAAATAAAAAATGGATTACATTCTTAAATTAAAATAAAATTAAAGAGTTGATACTTGATACTGATGTTGGTTTTTTAAAAAATTAAACGAAAAATAAAAAGATATTATAATGAGATTTAAATTTAGCAGGTATTTAAAAAAAATAAAAAAATTAAAACAAAATATAATTGTCTCAAGTTATTGAATACACAAATAAAAATTGTACATAGCACCACATTTTAAATTCAATGGAAATATCAGTATCTAGAAAAACACATTTTAATGCAGCACATAGATTGAATGTGGCTCATTGGAGTGAAGAAAAAAACAAAACATTTTTTGGACCTTGTAATAATGCAAACTATCACGGACATAACTACGATTTGATTGTAACTGTTACAGGAGAAATTGATTTGGAAACTGGGTATTTAATTGACATGAAATACCTTAAGGATATTGTAAAAGAAGATGTAGAGGATAGATTTGACCACAAGAATTTAAATTTAGATGTCGAGGATTTTAAAACATTAAATCCAACTGCTGAGAATATTGCAATTGTTATTTGGCAATTATTGAGAAAAAGATTAGAAAACAAATTAAAATTGAAAGTTATTTTATATGAAACCGAACGAAATTTTGTTGAATACAATGGAAACTAAAAACATAAACGCTGAATCAATTGGTGATGACCACATAGGATTTTCGCTAGAGACACCACTAAGAGAAGACGCCTTTAAATTGGATGATGATTTAAAGATAGAGCTAATAAGTAAACACTTTAAAGAAATAATGCAAATATTAGGATTAGACTTAAGCGATGATAGTTTAAGCGGCACTCCTAATAGAGTTGCAAAAATGTATGTAAAGGAAATTTTTAGTGGCCTTAACCCTAAAAATAAACCAGAAGTAAAACTTTTTGAGAACAGATATAACTATAAAAATATTTTACTTGAAAAAAATATTTCATTTCATAGTGTATGTGAACATCATTTTGTTCCTATTATTGGTAAAGCACACGTTGCTTACATTCCAAATGGAAAGGTTGTTGGATTATCAAAATTAAATCGCATGGTAAGATACTTTGCACAGCGACCTCAAGTTCAAGAACGCATGACAATTCAAATTGTGAACATGTTGAAAGCTGAATTGAATACAGATGATGTTGCGGTAATTATTGAAGCGGATCACATGTGCGTAGCCATGCGAGGGGTTCAAGATGTTCATAGTAGCACCGTTACTAGTGAGTATTCAGGAAAGTTTCTAGACACTAAAACACGCGAAGAATTGATAAAATACATTACACTGGACAGTAAATAATCGGTTCACCAAAAAGCTCAATAATTAAATTTATTGAGCTTTTTTATTTAATCAAGTTTTACTTGAACAAGTTTAATTTAGCAATTATAAATTATTCGAATAATTTTGATTGGTGTTTCCATTTTCAATATTATTTTTGATTTTTAATAAATGAGTAATTTAAAATTTAAAAAATCTAGAAATATCCTGTTTTTACTTAATGTATTAAAGTTAGCTTTCACTGCATTTGGTGGACCTCAGGTACATTTGGTTCAATTTCAAAAATTACTTGTAAATAAAAAAAAATATATTACTCCTGACGATTTAAAGGAACTAAATTCTTTTTGCAGCATGCTTCCTGGCCCTACCTCTACACAGACCATTACTGCAATTGGTTTTAAAATTGGTGGACCCACTTTGGCATTTTTTACTTTAGCTATTTGGGTTTTACCTGCCAGTTTAATCATGACTATATTGGCTGTTATCATTCATTTTTACAATATTGATAATCCCAAACTTGATTTTTTAAAATACATGCAACCAATGGCTGTTGGATTTATTATTTACGCGGCTTACCAAATTATTCAGATGTTTATTTCAAAAACTTATCATTGGGTTTTACTAATTATTTCTGCTTCGGTTGCCATCTTGTATCAAACGCCCTATTTATTTCCAATTCTATTGCTTTTTGGAGGCATAGTTTCAAGTCAGCTAAATAAGGAAAAGATAAACAAAGTAAAACCTATAAAAAATATTAATTGGAGTAACTTTTTTTTGTTTTTAGCCGTATCAGTTATTGCCGCATCTCTTGGAGCTATTACCCAAAATAAGATAGTTCTATTATTTGAAAATACTTATCGATATGGAAGTATTGTATTTGGAGGTGGGCATGTACTCATTCCAATTATGTATAATCAGTTTGTAGAAATAAAACATTACCTAAATCCAAGTGAGTTCTTGGCAGGAGTAGGTTTAGTGCAAGCAATGCCTGGCCCCGTATTTAGCATTGCTACCTATTGCAATGCTATGGCCTTACAAGAATTTGGAATTGGAGGTCAATTATTAGGGGCAGTAATTGGTACAATTGCCATCTTTTTACCAGGCACATTTCTTATTTTTTTTATTTACCCAATTTGGAACCAAGTAAAAACATTTACCCCAATTAAAAATGCAATTGAAGGTATAAATGCTGCTAGTGCAGGCCTAGTTATTGCTTCTGCATATTTATTATTTAAACCAGTTGTTTTAAATCAACCAAATATGATAGTACTTTTGCTAACTTTATTTTTACTTTTGACAACCAAAGTACCTAGCCCTATCATTGTAATTATTTGTGTATTGGCCAGCTTTATTTACTAATTTTATGAAAAACCTTTTAAAATATCTTTTCTTGTTTTGTTTTGCATGTAACTACTATTTAGTTCAATGTCAAACAAAAACAGAAGAAAATCAATTAGTACAGCTAAGTGGTTTTATTGTTAGTTTTGATAGTACGCAAGTATTACCATATGTTACTGTTAGAATTGAAGGTACTAATAGAGGTGTGTACTCTGATATGAGTGGATTTTTTAGTTTAGTTTGTAAACAAACAGACAAAATAGTATTTACTGCACTAGGTCAAAAAAAATTGTATTATAGCCTTCCTAAAAATGTAGAAGATAATAAATTAACCACCATCATCAGGATGGAGGAAGATACTTTCTTTTTGAGAGATGTAGTAGTGCGTCCTTATTCAACACCACAAGAGTTAGACTATTACTTTGCACGCATAAAAATTCCAAATAGCAATTTATCGCTAGCCTACGAAAACTTAAATAGAGTTCCCTATAGCAGTCTTCAAAAAGGAATCTTGGCTGATGGTGCCGAAAACAATAGATGGTACCAACAAGCCCAAGCAGAAAAACTATATTACAACGGACAACCACAACCTATTCCAATAGCGGATGTAGGAACTTGGTACAGATTTTTAAATTCATTAGGAAATAAAAAGAAAAAATAACCATATAACTTATCACTAATCATGATTCTTGAAACACTTACAGCTACCTCACCAATTGACGGTAGATACAGAGCACAAACTGTAGATTTATCCAATTATTTTTCAGAGTATGCTTTAATAAAATACAGGGTTCTTATTGAAATTGAATATTTTATATTTTTACATAAACAAAATTTACCTCAGTTTAGTAATTTTAAAATAAATGAAATAGCATTACGAGAAATTTATACCAATTTTTCTGTTAAGGATGCTGAAATAATTAAAGATATTGAAAAAACTACTAATCATGATGTAAAGGCAGTTGAGTATTTTATAAAACAACAATTAGAAAAACTAAGTTTACAGGAAACAAGTGAATTTGTACATTTTGGTTTAACAAGTCAGGATATTAATAATACCGCTATACCTTTAAGTATCAAAAATGCAATTGAAGAAATAATTTTACCCGAAATCAATAATGTTTTTGATAAATTAAAAGAGCAAGCAAATAGTTGGGCTGAAATACCAATGCTAGCCAAAACACATGGTCAACCTGCATCTCCAACAAAACTTGGAAAAGAATGGATGGTATTTTGCAGCCGATTAACTGAGCAATTAAATCATTTAAAACAGATTCCTTTTTCAGCAAAATTTGGTGGTGCTACAGGTAATTTTAATGCACATCATTTAGCTTATCCTCAAATTAATTGGCATAATTTTGCTAACCAATTTTGTCAAAACTTAGGCTTAAGCCGCTCCTATCCTACTACACAAATTGAACATTATGATAATTTAGCTGCACTTTTTGACTGTTTGAAACGAATCAATACCATTCTAATTGATTTTACGAGAGATGTTTGGCAATATATTTCAATGGAGTATTTTAAGCAGCAGTTAAAATCGGGAGAAATAGGAAGCAGTGCCATGCCACATAAGGTTAATCCTATTGATTTTGAAAATGCTGAAGGAAATTTAGGCTTTGCTAATGCTATTTTTGAGCATTTATCAGCTAAATTACCCGTTAGCAGGTTACAACGTGATTTAACCGACAGTACTGTTCTACGTAATGTAGGAGTTCCATTGGCTCATAGTCTAATTGCCTACAAATCAATACTAAAAGGACTAAACAAATTATTATTAAATCCAATTGCAATTGAAAAAGATTTAAATGACAATTGGGCTGTGGTAGCTGAGGCTATTCAAACGGTATTGCGCAGAGAAGGTTTCCCAAAACCTTATGAGGCATTGAAGGATTTAACAAGGACAAATACTAAAATTGACTTAAATAGCATACAGGCGTTTATTAATATGTTAAATGTGAGTAATGATGTAAAAGCAGAATTACTTAATATTACACCATTCAATTACACAGGTGTTTAATATCACAATTATGAAAAATTTTATTCCATTTATAATTATTTTAGTGATTGCACTAAGTTATTCGTGCAAACCTAACGAACAACCAGCTTATGGTAAGAAAGATACTGTTGAGTGGAAGCCAAATATTAAAGTGCTAACCTATGATCCAAAAACACCTCACTTAGACTTTTTAGCTGAAAACAATGAATTACCCAATGCTTATCAAAATAAATCGCAATTATTTATTGATAGTACTTTATGTATGAGTTGGAGTGCTGCTGGATTTAAAAATGGTAACTCAGCAATCAAATTTTTTCAAAACCTACAACTTCACATAAAATATGATGAAAAGGAACAAATTGCCAAACTAATTTTATTTCCATTAAGAGATAAAACAACAAAAAAGGAATTTTTAGCAAATTATTTTAAAATATTTACCCCTGAATATAAACGAGAATTATTAGAACAAAATCCTTTTGAGTTATTTAGAAACAAAAATGGATGTATGGCTGGTAATGATGGTCAATTATGGTTCAGACCTAATGGTAGAAGTTTTATTATTTTTGAACTGAATTACTATTAAAAAAAAGCCTTCATTTAAAACAAATGAAGGCTTTTTTTATTTTCCTCTACCTTGAATAATTATTAATATAGTGTAGATTAATATTCTAAAATCTATAGCAATGGAGCGGTTTTCAATATAAAGTATATCAAACTGTAGTCTTTCCACCATTTCATCAATATTTTCGGCATAACCATATTTAACCATACCCCAGCTAGTAATGCCCGGCTTTACTCGTTGCAAATGTTTATAATGTGGTGCAATTTTAACTATTTGATCAATAAAAAACTTACGCTCAGGCCTTGGTCCTACCAAACTCATTTCACCTATTAAAACATTATAAAATTGCGGTATCTCATCAAACCTATATTTACGAATAAATACGCCAAAAGGTGTCCTTCTGCTATCGTTTGTGCTTGATAGGGCTGGTCCCTCCTGCTCGGCATTAATATACATACTTCTAAATTTAAGTATGTAAAATGGTTTGCCTTTATATCCAATTCTTATTTGTTTAAATAAAATACTCCCTGGACTACTTAATTTAACCCCTAAAGCAACTAATAAAAAAATTGGAGATAGTACTATTAATACAAACGCTGAAATAAAAATATCAAGTGTGCGTTTTATAAATTTTTGCCATTGAGGCATTACATCTTGGTTGATTTCGATTAATGCAGTACCAACAACGTTTTCTAACTTTACAGATCCACTTCTTAAGTCATAAGTGTCGGGTATTATTCTGAGTATTACATTTTCATCTTCCAATAAATCTGTAATAAAATTAAGTTCTTTATGGTTATTGCTTTCAATACCAATTATTATTTCTTCTATTTCATATTGCTTAATAATTTGAGGTAAATCGGTATAATGTCCTAGCAACAATAAATTATTACTTAGTTTATGTTCATCGAAATTGGTATTTTCTACACTCACATAACCTTTAATTAAAAACCCTTGGGAGTTAGTTGGTGCATTAAGTTCATTTACCAAAAGTAATGTTCGCTCATTATTACCAATTACCAATGTATTAAATCCTAAAATACGCTTTCTAAGCCTTTTAATGATGAAAGTAGCAAATAACAAACGTTCAAAAACGGTAAAACCAAAATGCAAAATGAATAACGCAATTGTAGTTCTATAATAAGCTTGGTAATTACCAACTGCATCATCAAGTAATAATGTAAAAAACAATAATACAACTCCAATAATGGTAACACTAAAAGTTTTTGATACCTCCTTAATTCTAGATTTACGCCAAATTTCTTTATAATTACCTGCTAGAAAATAAAGAATTATCCAAAACAAAGGAATATACAATAATCCAAGGTAAAAATTCCTATCTAAAACAATATCAATTTTACCATAAATATCGGTTTCAATAAACATTTTTCTGTAAGCGAAAAACATTGACCAAGCTAACGCAGCTGCAATTGCATCAAAAAAAATCAATAGGACTATATGTAAATTTCTTTTACGGATCAATGGTGAATGAGTTTAATATTATCTAAAAACAAATTTGTATTATCCACAAGCGGATTACCAGATTTCTTTACTCTAAAAAAAATTTGAAATTTAGTATTTGCTCCATTTTGAGCTATTTCAGAACTAACTTCAATAGCTAAATCTAAATAAACTTTTTTCCATAATCCATTTGTTGAATTTGCAGAGAATACACTGTAGGTTGAGTTATCCTTTCCGTTTGCATAAATTACATTTAAGCCAATATCAAAAACATCATTACATCTATAATCTACTTCTAAATAATTATCTATTCCATTTGATGGCAAATTACTTAACTCTTTTGACACATAAAATAATTCATAGGTAGAATCAGATAACACTATCTTACATGAATTATTGTTTAGTTTCCATGCATCAGCGTTGCTTACATTTATTATGGTATCACCCATTTTAGGCTTTTTAATTGAAAAGAAATTAACTGAACCATCGAAATCTTGAATTAACGGAAATTTGCAATTATCTAGGTATGTTACATGAGGAGTAATGGTATCGCTTCTTAAATCAGAAAAAGGAAGAATGGTGTCAAAACTAGTAAATAATGGATAGTTTAATCGTTGATCATCTTGACCCGAGCGTCTAACTCCTGCTCGTAACTCAATATTCTGTTTTGCCTTATCAATAATTGGAATGTAAGTTGGCAATCCAAAAGAGCCTTTGAATTCGCCATTTTGAAATACCCAAACATCTTGAATATCTTGGCTAGTATCACCTTGCGTAGCAAGATTTGTTACTAATTTCATTTTCTTAACAAAAACATACGAAGGTATGATTGCTTTTTCTACCGAGCAGGCAATTATAAAAAGCAAAAGAAATAAATAGCCGTTTCTTTTATGTGTTAGCATACATTGGCAAATGTACTATAAAAGCTCAAAAAGTCTAATGATTACGCGAATATTACGATTAATTTATAAATTATCGTCTATGCTTTTGTAAGTCTTCAATTATCCTATGTGCCACTTCTATTGCTTGATAATTATCATAATATGTTCTAAGCCTTAACGATTGATGCGTAATATTTTGAGCAAAATGTTCCAGCTCACGTTTTATCATTTCTGTGGTATTTTTTCCTGTGTTTCGTAAAATTTGTTCTTCTTGAACTTCATTTATTTCTTCACTAGAATTTAAAAGAGATATTCGAAAGTTAGTTAAGTCAAAACTATAAGTTTTATTTTTTTGGAAAAACTTAATTTTATTTCGCTGTTCCGATTTAAAACTTCCTCCTACCATATTATAAACGCATCCATTATCAAACTCTAGACGAACATTAATAAAGTCAATGGTATCGCTATGCATGCATGCACCGGTAGTTCTAATTTTTAACACATTAGCTTTTACTATATTTAATACCAATTCCAACTCGTTCAGTAATAAATCAAACACTAAATTGTCAGGTGCCAAATTTATAATATGAGGATCAAACTTTGATGATTCAATGTACAGAGGATTATTTAAAAGCTTTTTCAATAATTGAAAATTAGGATGAAAACGCTCATATCTACTCACATGTAGTTGAATATTTGCCTCAAAAGCCAAATTGGCTAATTCTTTGGCCTCGTCTAAATTTTCACTCAAAACCTTATCAATAAAAACATGTCTACAACTTTCGATGGCTTTTAAGGCATATTTATAATGAGTACCTACTGGAGACAATATATCTATAGCTTGTGTATTAGCTAATAAATCGGAGTATGAATCGAATTTTTTTAGTCCAAAAGTTTTGCTAATCAACTCACTGCTTTGTTCATCATGATCATAAAAACCAACCAATCGAAAATCTTTTATTTCTAAAATCTTTTCAATATGCCTTTTACTCAACTCATTAGCTCCAGCTATACCAATTTGAATCATTTAGTTTTATGGTTTAATATTTTACATGTAATATCAATAACAAAACTAAGCACTAATGCTATTCAAATAACATTTTAAGCCACTAAACTGTAAACAGCGACATTCCTTTTAGTATATAAAATGTACACTTTAACTAAATTTGTTTAAAAATGTATAGTTGTTTAAAATATTCACATGCAAAATGTTTCTATTTTAAATTAAGTAAATGAGTTTAAGATTAGCTTCCTTAATTTGCAAAACAATAATGGAAGACACTTTTAAAGATAGAGGCGCAAGAAAGCGACTAATTGAAGAATTAAAAACCAAAGGAATAGTTGATGAAAGAGTGCTTTCAGCCATGCTAAAAATTCCTCGTCATTATTTCATTCAACCAGAATTTAGAACACATGCTTACCAAGATAAAGCCTTTAAAATAGATGCCGGCCAAACAATTAGTCAGCCATATACTGTAGCCTACCAAACCCAACTTTTACAAATAGAAAAAGGTGACAAGGTATTAGAAGTTGGTACGGGTTCTGCGTATCAATCAATTATTTTACTTGAATTAGGTGTGGAACTTTATACCATTGAAAGGCAGTCCGCATTGTTCAATAAGGCTCATGCCCGCATTGCAAAATTTGGTTATAAAGCAACATGCATATTAGGTGACGGAAGTAAAGGATATGAAAGTGCAGCCCCTTATGATAAAATTATTGTTACAGCTGGGGCTCCTGTTTTGCCAGAAGCGCTTATCAAACAATTAAAAATAGGGGGGATTTTAATCATACCAATTGGAGATAATCAAACCCAAAAGATGCATAGCATTGTAAAAACATCTGCTACAACTTTTGAAGAGATAACGCTCGAAAATTTTAGATTTGTTCCATTAATAGGAGAACAAGCATGGTAATAATTTACTGTTCCCATTGCCTAACTCGCATTACTTTTACAAAACGTTTTTTATAGTAATCACTTGAAAGCCAATCCTCTCTAACACCATCACTTACAGATGAATGAATAAACTTAATTGGTTGACCTCGTTCTGAAACTACAATACCCACGTGGCCAATTCTGCGACCTCTCCTACTGCGCCCTTTAAAAAAAATTAAATCACCTTTTTGAATATTTTTACTATTTACCTCGATGCCAATTAAAGCTTGTCCGGCACTGGTATGAGGCAACCTAATTCCATATTTTGCAAAAACCATCATGGTATATCCACTACAATCGTAACCCCTATTACTTGTTCCACCACGCCTATAGTGAAGGCCAATATATTTTTTACCAAAATTAATCATGGAATCCGCTACAAAATTTTTAGGTTTGAGTCCCCAAACTGTAACTATTTGCGTCAAAGAATCGTTTAAAGTAGCTGATAACGAATCAACCTTAACCTTATTTATTGACTGAGATGAAGAACTTAAGCAGCACAATATCAAAAAGATACACACACCGAATATTGATATTGAAGTCCAAATTTTGCTCATTTCTAATTAACGAAAATAAGTTTTCTATTTTAAATCAAAAAACATACTTTCGCAGTTCTGTAAAAATGAAGTATTTAAGTTTATTAACTCTTATATTAATTCTAGCATTTGGAAGTTGTAAAAGCAAATTTCAAAAAGCTTTAAAAAGCACTGACTCTAAGAAAAAAATAGAGGTGGCTGAATATTTTTTTAAAAAGAAAGATTTTTACAGAGCCCAAACTTTATTTGATCAAATAGAAAACGAAGTAGCTAATACACCAATAGCTGAAAAAATTTTATTTTATCAAGCCGAATGTGATTTTGGATTAAAAATGTATGGTCTAGCTGGATATAGATACAAAATTTATTATGAAACTTATCCAACCAATGCAAATGCAGAGGAAGCCTTATATAGAAATGCTTATTGTATTTTCTTAGAATCACAAGATGCAGAGTTAGACCAAACTGACACTTATAAAGCAGTTGAAACATTTAAAATATTTGTAAGTGTTTATCCAGATAGTAAATATGTGGAGGAGTGTAATAAGTATTTAGATAAACTTAGAAATAAATTATCGCAAAAGGCATTTAATAATGCAAAATTGTATTATAATATTGGGGCTTATAAAAGTGCAATTGTTTCACTCAGAAATGTGGTGAACGATTTTCCTGAAATAGCTCAAAGAGAGGAAATTGATTTTTTAATTTTAAAATCAAATTATTTGTTAGCCGAAAACAGTATTCCTGAAAAACAAGTTGAACGTTTTCAAGAAACTATTGGTGCTTTTGAAGAATTTACTGAATACTATACCGAAAGCAGTAAATACATGAGCAGCGCTAAACAAATAAAAGAAAAAGCAGTATTAGCATTAAATAAAATAAACAAACAAAAATAAATGGCAAACTTAAATCACAATTACCAAAACGTACCAACAACAACTGTTACTCGCGACTTACGTAAATTAGAAGCAGAAACAGGCAACTTGTACGAAACAATTGCAATTATTGCTAAAAGAGCTAACCAAATTGGTGCTCAAATGAAAGAAGAATTACACAGCAAATTGAACGAATTTGATAACGATAACGATACTTTAGAAGAAATTTTCGAAAACCGCGAACAAATTGAAATTTCAAATTTTTATGAAAGATTACCTAAACCTACATTGATAGCTACTGAAGAGTTTATGAATGACAAGGTTTATTACAACAACCCTGCAAAAACAGGAACTGGAAAACAATTCTAATTTTTTCATACCAAAATTTACTTCTTTTTTAAAGAGTAATATGAAAAATAAAAAAATAATTTTAGCCATTAGTGCCAGCATAGCCGCCTACAAAGCGGCTTTTTTGCTTAGGTTACTAGTAAAACAAGGTGCAGAGGTAAAAGTAATTTTAACACCAAGTGCGCAAGATTTTGTTACGCCACTTACGTTAAGTACTTTAAGCAAAAATCCTGTTTTCAGCAATTTTGTGTTAAACGAAAATGGCGAGTGGACCAACCACGTAGAACTTGGCCTATGGGCTGATTTAATGGTTATAGCGCCTGCTAGTGCTAATACTTTGGCTAAAATGGCAAATGGCATTTGCGATAATTTGCTCATTGCCACTTATCTTTCGGCTAAATGCCCAGTAATGTTTGTACCAGCTATGGACTTGGATATGTTTGTCCACCCGAGCACCAATGCAAATATTGCTAAATTACAATCGTATGGCAATATATTAATAGATGCCAACGATGGTGAACTAGCCAGTGGTTTAAGTGGCAAAGGCCGAATGGCTGAACCAGAAGAAATAGTTGATGTGATTGAAAAACATTTTATTTCGAAGCAAGATTTAATTGGTAAAACAGCTTTAATTACTGCTGGACCAACTTACGAAAATATTGACCCGGTTCGCTTTGTCGGTAATTATTCAAGTGGAAAAATGGGTTTTGCTATAGCCGAAGAATTGGCAAATAGAGGTGCTTTGGTAACTTTAATAGCTGGCCCTGTTGATTTAAAACACCACCATACCAATATTACTAGAGTAAATGTTCGTTCGGCAGAGCAAATGTTTGATGCTGTTAATGAACATTTTACAAATATTGATTTAGCTATTATGAGCGCTGCTGTGGCTGATTATACACCCATAGATGTAGCTGATAAAAAAATAAAAAAACAAAATGACGATGGCTTAACCATTGAGTTAAAAAAGACCAAAGACATTTTAAAACATATTGGTAACTTAAAAACAAAAAAACAAGTAGTGGTTGGTTTTGCTCTTGAAACTAATGATGAAGAAGCCAATGCCCTAAAAAAATTAAGAGAGAAAAATGCTGATTTTATCGTTTTAAATTCTATGCAAACACCAGGCGCAGGATTTAGACATGATACCAACCAAATTACTATTTTAAAAAATAATGGTGAAAAATTAGCTTATCAATTAAAATCGAAACACGATGTTGCCATTGATATCGTTAATGAAGTAGTTAAAACAATTCAAAACCTACATGCGTAAATTACTTTTTATTATTTGCCTATTTATTAGCTTAGTAGCGCAAGCTCAACCCGACTTTAATGTTCAAGTTAAAGTTAGCGATAATCAGATTGAAATTACTGATAGAAGTATTTTTAGAAGATTAGAACAAGATATTAAAACATTTATTTCAAATCAAAAATGGTGTTTAGATAAAGTAATGCCCAATGAGTTGTTTGATTTAAGTATTGAAATTATTCCTTCGGCTTATGATCAAACCAGTGGTGCCATTACTGCTGTGGCTATGATTCAATGCAGAAGACCTGTTTATGGAAGTAATTACAATACCATTTTATTAAACTTTAGAGATGAAAATTTTAACTTTACCTATTTAGACCAACAACGATTTGATTATATTGATGGGCAATATGGAACTGAAATTACTGGGCTGTTGGCATTTTATTGTTATTATGCATTAGGCCTTGATTATGATAGTTTTTCGCCCGAAGGAGGAACTCCTTATTTTAACAAATCGGCACAAATACTTTCGCTTGCACAAGCCAAAGGTGCTGCCGCAGGTTGGACTGCTTTTGGACGGAATTTAAGAACACGTTATAATTTAATTGATAACATTTTAAACGAGCGTTTCAGATCTATAAGAACTGCTTATTATATCTACCACAGAAAAGGAATGGATGTTTTTCAAAAGAAGCCACTGGAAGCCAGAAAACAAATTTTTAAAGCATTAGAAGAAGTAAAAAAGGTTTATACCATTGCACCCAATACAGTTATGTTATTGCTGTTTTTCGATGCCAAGCGCGATGAATTAATCAATATTTACAAGGGTTCTACAGCCATAGAAAAACCTAAAGCTGTTGACTTACTAAGTGAAGTAGATATTTCGAACGCTACTAAATACGAAGCGATTACACAAAGTAAATAGACGATAGTCGATGGACCATAGACAATTGTTATTTAACTATGGTCCATGGTCTATCAATTATCAACTACTAACTACTTCACTTCAATCTCATCCACAAAAATAAAGGCATCGCCACCTGCACCTTGATGACCTTCGGGTAATACACCAAAATTTCTAGCCACCACTTTTACGTAACGTGCATTTACTTTTTGAGGTAATTGACTTGTTAATTTTTTTAAAATTTTCTCATCTGTTTTCCAATCCAAATCATGACCAACTTTGGCCACACTTGTGAAATTTATTCCATCGTTCGAAACAAAATACTCCACTTCTTTTGGCAGTAAAATCCAAGAACGAGAATCCTGCAAGTAACTAGATGAAATTTCACTGATTTCTTTCTTTGCTTGTAAATCTACCACCGCCTCAAAATCTTGACTTTGGTAACCTTGCCAACCACCTTTGTGCCAATCCTTGTAGCCAAATAAACCATCAATGATACCTGCATCACCACCAGCAGTATATTGTTTATTGTATTTACAATTGAGTTTTATTGTCCAATTGTGAGGAATTTTATGGAAGTAGGCTTCATTTAAATAATTTTCTATTTTGTTATCTGAATGTGCGTGAATCTTAACTGAATTTTTAATATAAAATGGTTTTGTGAATGCTTTAATAGGCGTTTCCATTAATATATGTTCATCTGCTCCAACCATAGTATAATATACAATTGGTTTATTTGGATTCAAAGAATACATATTAACCAATAAACTATCTTTAAAAATTTTTCTTTCGGCATCGATAATGGGGCTTATTTCAAAATTAGGAGTGCTTGATTTGGTATCCTCAACTATTTCAGTTGGGGTATATTCAAACTTTTTACCAAGTATTAATACCTCATCAAAAATGGATTTCCCTTTAGCGTATTTATTTTCACCCGGGCAAAATGGATAAAAACCCATGGCACTGAAAACATACCAAGCACTCATTTGTCCACAGTCTTCGTTACCAGACAGGCCGTCAGGCTTATTTGAATACATTTCATTAATAATTTGTATTACCTTTTGTTCTGTTTTCTCAGGTTTACCTATAAAATTATATAAATAAGCCATATGGTGACTTGGTTCGTTTCCATGCGCATACTGACCAATTAACCCTGTAATATCAGCTTGTTCTCTACCGTCAGTTTTGCTCGAAGTACTGAACATTTCATCCAATTTAGCTTCAAAATTAGCCTTACCTCCATAAACTTCAATCAAGCCTTTCACATCTTGAGGAACAAAGAAATTGTATTGCCAAGCATTAGCCTCGGTATAGTGGTTATTTACCTCTTTTGGATTAAAAGGTTTCAACCATCCACCATTGGAACGGGGCTGAATAAATCCATTATTAGGGTTAAACAAGTTCTTCCAGTTTTCACCACTATAATTTTGATATGATGATAGTGATGTATTAGTAAATTTATGTAATTCAGTAAAACACCAATCGTTATAACTATATTCAAGTGATTTACTAACAGATTCGCCTTCATCTTCAATAGATAAAAATCCCTTTTGATAATAACTTGGGTATCCATATTTTTTAAAATTATGAATAGATTTATCGCATGCTTCTATGGCTAGTTTTGTATCAAAACCTCTTATTCCTTTTGCATATGCATCGGCTATAACGCTGATGGCATGGTTGCCAATCATACAATCAGTTTCGTTACTGCTTAACTCCCACATTGGTAATCTACCTATTTGTTTGTATTGCTCTAAAAATGTTTTTATAAAATCTAAATTTCGTTCACGTTGCACAATATTAAACAAAGGATGTAAAGCCCTAAATGTATCCCACAAACTAAAAACGGTGTAATAATTAAAGCCTTCTGCCTTGTGAATTTTCATGTCACGGCCAAGGTATCTTCCATCTACATCGTTGTAAATACTTGGGTGAATAAAGCAATGGTAAAGTGCGGTATAAAAAATAACTTGTTGGTCGGTAGTGCCACCTTTTACTTGAATTTTATCTAACTCTTTGTTCCATAAAGCTTCGCAATCGGTTCTTACTTTTTCAAAATTCCAATGAGGCAATTCTGCTTGCATGTTCTTGGCTGCACCTTCTTCATCTACCCCACTGATGGAAACTTTTACAAAAATTTGCTCCCCTTTTTTTACGTCAAATTCGAATGCACAAGCGTTAACTAATGTTTTTCCATCACCTAGTAATAACCTTCTAACAAACGGTTTTGAAAACTCAATTCTATAAAAAACTATTTGATCTTTTGCCCAAGCTTCACTTCTTCTATAACCCTCTATAGTAGTGCCATTAACTCTTTTTGTGTTTCCTTCTAACAACTTATCGCGATGCGATAAATCTAAAATAATATACATTTTACCCGATTTATTAAACGTGTATTTATGCATACCAACTCGAGTTGTTGAAGTTAATTCTACATCAATATCATCATCATCTAAATGAACTTTATAATAACCAGCATTTGCTTTTTCATTTTGGTGAGAATACTTAGATGAATAAACTTTCTTATCAAAACTATATTCATCCATCATTGGCATAATCATAATATCTCCATAATCGCTGCAACCGGTTCCACTTAAATGCGTGTGGCTAAAACCATAAATAACTGAATCGCTTTGATGGTAACCACTGCAACCATCCCAACTGCCATCTATACGCGTATCTGGACTTAATTGCACCATTCCAAAAGGAGCTACCGCCCCCGGAAAAGTGTGTCCGTGTCCGCCAGTGCCAATAAAAGGATTTACAATTTTAGCATAATTGGTTTGCGCCTTTGAGTAATAGGCAAAGGACAATAGGCAACAGGCAAATGATAGTTTAAGGAAAGTCTTTTTCATATTTTTATAAAAATTCGAAAGTAAGGAATTTTATAAATTTTATTATTTAAAAACATTTGTAGAGACGTAACACGTTACTTCTTTTTTGCGGAAGACATTTCAGTGAAACGTCTCAGCGAGATTAATTATTAAATAATATATATTTTCATCCGTATTATAGGAGACATTACGTTTTATTCATTTGTAGATAAATTCAAGAGACAAATGCTGCTTTTAGTCAAGGCTATATGCAGTTTAAATAGTTTGTATTATAATTGCTCAAATTATAAATTAAATTTTATGGAAAATGTTACTACCCTAGGCCAGTTTGTTATTGAAAAACAAAAAGATTTTCCCTTTGCAAAAGGTGAACTTTCTCGTTTATTACGCGATATTGGAATTGCTTCTAAAATAATAAGTAGAGAGGTTAATAAAGCCGGATTAACCAATATTTTAGGAGACCATGGAAGTGTAAACGTACAAGAAGAAGATGTAAAAAAATTAGATATTATTGGTAATGAAACTTTCATTTCTACCTTTAGTAAAGGTGGGGAAGTTTGTGTAATAGCAAGTGAAGAGAATGAAGGAATAATTCCATTAAAAGGTACGTTTTCAAAAAATGGAAAATATGTAATTTGTATGGATCCATTAGATGGTTCATCAAATATTGATGTAAACGTTTCAATTGGTACCATTTTTTCTATATACAAACGTGTAACTCCTGAAGGCACTGAGCCTACAGAAGCCGATGTTTTACAAGCTGGTAACAAATTAGTTGCAGCCGGATATGTACTTTACGGTACTTCTACCATGTTGGTATTTAGTACCGGAAATGGTGTAAATGCCTTCACCTTAGATCCAAGTATTGGAGAGTTTTGCTTAAGTCATGCTGATATTAAAACTACTGAAGATGGTAAAATTTATTCCATTAACGAAGGTAATGCTGCTGAATTTCCGCAAGGAGTTAAAGATTACTTAGCTTGGGTTAAAGAAACCGATAAACCTTCTGGACGCCCTTACACAGCTCGTTACATTGGTTCAATGGTAGCCGATTTTCATCGTAATTTATTAAAAGGAGGCGTATTCATTTACCCGCCTACTGCAAAAAGTCCTAACGGAAAATTACGCTTATTGTTTGAAGGAATTCCTATGAGTTTTATTGCTGAACAAGCAGGTGGATTAGCCACTACAGGAACAACAAGAATTTTAGACGTAGAACCAACAACCATTCACCAACGTGTGCCTATTATTATGGGTTCAAAAAACATGGTGAACAAAGTAGTTGAGTTTATGAATAAGTAGTTGTTAGTTGTCAGTTGATAGACGATAGGCCATCGATTGTATTTTATTAAAAACAAATAACTAAGTACTAAAAACTAAGTACTTTGAACTAAAAAAAATGAAGCATAACAATAAAGTCACAGGTGAAATTGGAGAGCAATTAGCTTGTGACTTTTTGTTGAATAAGGGTTACCAAATTTTAGAACGAAACTACCAACAGCAAAAAACGGAAGTTGATATCATTGCAAAGCACCAAAATTGTTTAGTAATAGTGGAAGTAAAAACACGTTCAAGTAATTTTGTAAATCCTGAAAATGCAGTAAGTAAAACCAAACAAAAAACTTTGGTGGAAGCTGCTGTTTTGTATCAAGAAAAACATACAATAAAAAGCGAAATTCGTTTCGATATTATTGCCATTATTAAAACCAAACAAGAAACCGAAATTTTGCATTTTGAAGATGCATTTTATCCATATACCACTTATTAAATTATGGCTATTAAAATAATTGAATGTCCGCGCGATGCCATGCAAGGCTTGCACAATTTTATTCCAACTCAAACCAAAATTAATTATATCAATCAATTGTTAAAAGTAGGTTTTGATACCATTGATTTTGGAAGTTTTGTGTCGCCAAAAGCCATTCCGCAAATGGCTGATACCACTGAGGTTTTGGCGGGTTTAGATTTAAGCAATACCAAAAGTAAATTATTGGCCATTATTGCTAATTTAAAAGGTGCCGAAAATGCTGTTCAGCATGAACAAATTAAGTATTTGGGTTTTCCTTTTTCTATTAGCGAAACTTTTCAAATGCGCAATACCAATAGCAGCATTGCCCAAAGTTTAGAAACAGTAAAGGCCATTCAAGCTTTATGTGTTAAGCATAATAAAGAGTTGGTGGTATATATTTCTATGGGTTTTGGTAATCCGTATGGCGATGTTTGGAATACCGAAATAGTTGAAAAATGGGTGATGGAAATGCACTTGTTGGGCATCAAAATTATTTCATTGAGCGATACCATTGGCATTGCCAATCCTGAATCAATTAGTTATTTATTCAAGCACTTAATTCCAACTTTTAAAACCGTTGAGTTTGGAGCACATTTGCATACCACTCCCAATACTTGGCAGGAAAAAATAGATGCGGCCTATCAAAATGGTTGTTTGCGTTTTGATGGCGCTATGAAAGGTTTTGGTGGTTGCCCAATGGCAGCCGATGATTTAACAGGAAATATGCCTACCGAAAATATGTTCTTTTATTTCGAAGAGCAAAAACTACAAACTGGCTTAAACAACTCAGAATTTTTAAATGCTTTGCAATTAGCCAATCAAGTATTTGAAAATGCACACTAATTACACTTTACGCATGGCTGAAATAGCCGATACTCAGCACATAACAGCTATTTATAACGATGCGGTTTTAAATGGTACTGCTACTTTCGATATTGAACCAAAAACTGTAGCACAAATGACAGATTGGTTTGATGCGCATAACGAAAAATATTGTGTAGTAGTTTGCCAAGTAGGTAATGAAATAGCAGGTTGGGCCAGTTTAACACGTTATAGCGATAGAACAGCTTACGATAGAACAGCAGAGTTTAGTATTTATTTGCACCCTAATTTTAAAGGACAAAAACTAAGCAAACCATTGATGGAGTATTGCTTGCAGCAAGGCATAAAACATGGCATAAAAGCAGTATTGGCTCGCATTACCGAAGGCAATGATATTAGTATCAAACTGCATGAGCATTTTGGCTTTTTTATGATAGGTGTTTTAAAACAAGTAGGTGTAAAGTTTAACAAAGTGTTAGACGTAAATTTGATGCAGTTGCTGGTAGAATAGGATTGTAATAAATAAATCAAAAATTCGTTTATAAGCAAACTTAACCTCATGAAATCAAAAATAGTAATTGTTTTATTTATTGCTTTTGCAATTTTGATTTCTTGTGGTGAAAAGGTTGAACAAAAAGTTGCAGTTCCAACACAGAAAGATTCGTTAACTTATAACTTGGATGTGAAGTTGGAGATTTTGAAAAAAGATATTTGGGATAATGGCTTTGTTAAAAAATTGCCAGGATATTTCATATCCATAAGCATCAAAAATCTTGATAAAGATACATTTCCTATTAGTTATATGAGTTGTTCATTTGATGAAACATTTATTTATGAACCATTCACTAAAAAACCATTTGTGGTTTGTGACAGGAATACCTTAGAAGGAGGTTTTTTACTTCAAAATGAAAGAATTATTTTCCAAACAACCATTATTGATCCAAAATACTTTTGGTATTTACAAAACTCAGAAACAATAAGAGTTGGGTTTTATTTAAAACGAATAAAAGTTGGTGATAGATTTTTAAGAACAATAGGCAAAAGCAACCAAGTTTATTGGAGTAACGAGGTGAATCTGAAAACAACATTGCCAAGTTATCATTTTTATGATGATGACATTTCATATTTAGACTCGCTTGATAATAAAATTGAAAATTATTTTAGATACCTACTTTATGTTGATTATTAAATAATAGATTTTGGTTGATAAACTCAAAAACCAAACAAACAAGATTGATAATGAAACCAACAAAGGAAAAATAACATTAACAATGATTCTTTCAAAAAAACTTACTTCTGATTTGATTCCTCTAGGCAAAAAATTTCAAAAAAAATGAGCTCGATAAAATTACCGAACTCATTTAATAAAAGTTGTTATTATTTGGTTAAAACAATAACTATTGAATTAATTCAAATTGATTTTTTTGACTAAAAATTACAATACACCAATTTCGCTTAATACATTGTTCATATTGCGAACAGCATCTGCACTTTTGTTGAATAATTCTTGCTCTTCAGCATTTAATTTATAATCAACTATAGTTTCCCAACCGTTTTTACCAATAGTAACAGGAACACCTAAACAAATATCTTTTTGTCCGTATTCACCATCTAAAGCTACGCAGCAAGGCATTACACGTTTTTGATCACGCACTATACTTTCAACCAATAAAGCACTAGCAGCACCTGGAGCATACCAAGCCGAAGTACCTAATAATTTGGTTAAAGTAGCTCCACCAACCATAGTAGCATCGCTAATTTCTTTTAATTGCTCAGCACTTAAAGTATTTGAAACTGGCACACCATTTAAAGTAGCTAAACGGGTTAAAGGAATCATAGTAGTATCGCCATGACCACCAATAACTGTTCCTTGAATATCGGCAGTTGGTTGGTTTAAAGCTAAACCTAAATAACCTTTAAAACGAGCACTATCTAACAAACCACCCATACCAATAATTCTGTTTTTAGGTAAACCTGTAGCTTTTAAAGCTAAGTAAGTCATTGTATCCATTGGATTTGAAACTACCACAATAATTGCATTTGGCGAATGTTTTAATACATTTTCAGCAACTGTTTTTACAATATTAGCATTGGTACCAATTAACTCTTCGCGGGTCATTCCTGGTTTACGAGGAATACCTGAAGTAATAACTACCACATCTGAATTAGCAGTTTTGCTGTAATCGTTTGTAGTTCCGCTTACGCGTGTTTTCATGCCTAATAACGAAGTAGTTTGGTAAATGTCTAAAGCTTTACCTTCAGCAAAACCTTCTTTAACATCTAATAAAACTACCTCATCGGCCAATTGGCGATAAGCAATAACATCGGCTGTGGTTGCACCCACTGCACCTGCTCCAATAACTGATACTTTTGTCATGTTGTGTATGTATGAATTTAAATTTTTGAGAATTAACCAGTTTTAAAAACTGCACTGCGAAAATAAAACGATAACACACCAATAAAAATGATTGTTTGCAGTTTTCAAAATAGTAAATTAATCAGTCCAAATTCCGCAAGTTCATTTTTTTCTTGTAAACATTTAAAAATTAAAACAATTGATAGACTGCTAAAGGCATTAAACTTGATGAAAAAAATTAAGATCCTAGTTTTTGACTAAACCATATTCTTGCAGGTTTTTCTATGAATACGTATATAATACTTGATATTGAAATTAGTAATGCTAAAAATAAATAAAACGATAAAGTTTGGTTAATGATTAAATTTTTAGTTATAAGTTCAAATAATATACGAATTGGATGCTGCAAAATATAAATTCCAAAACTTATCTCTCCTAAAAACATAAAAATTGGCATAGAAATAGTTTTTGTAAGAAAATTACTATTAGCATGTAAGCTTATAATTATTACAACAAATAAAGGAGAGTATAAGCCACTATGACCCCAAGGTAGGAAAATATTATCGGTTGAAATAACAATAAAAATTAGGATTGTAACGATGAGTAAAACTAAACTATTAAAATATTTAGCATAATTAAAACTATCATAATTACGCTTCACCACAATACTTGCTGCCATTCCAAAAATAAATGCATTGATATGAAATACTGGATTAAAAAAAACAAATTGATTCCAGATTTCGCTACCTTGAGTTGGAACTGTTACCAAAACTATTCTTGTTATGAGGCTTAATAACCATATAATAAATGCAATGATGTATATTTTAAGGTTGGTTTGTTTTTGAAAAAAATTAAGTAAAAAAGGAAAGCTTAAATAAAAAAACATTTCTACCGAAATGGTCCAAGCAGGATAATTTATTTCCAAACAAATACCAGGAAACCAAGCATGAAGTGCAAAAAGCTGAAGTATAATGCTCAAACCTTTAGGTGTAGAGTTATTAAAAAAAATACCTAAAGCCAAAGTAAATATAAAAGCTAAAAAGTAAACTGGGTAAATTCTTGCAAATCTTTTTGATAAATATTGCCTGATATTGATTTTAACAAAGTTTGTTTGATAGTAAACTTGGCTTAAAATATAACCTGAAAGACAAAAAAAGAAACTAACGGCAAATGGCCCATTTTGTATAAAATGATTCAGCATACCATGATTAAATGGAAAGGCGGAAGACCCATAATGAAATAAAACAATAATTAAAGCGGCTAAAAATCTTGTAAAAGTAAGTTGTTTTATGAGCATATATTTTAAGGCATAGGTTTTATAATGAGCCAAAAATATACTTTTAAGTTTTATAATCAGATTGTTATTAGTAAATATTGTTATTACAAGCAAAAATGTTCGCAAACAATGTCTGCTTTTTCAACTTTGACATAATTGATTGTTGAACCTCAAGAATAACTTAATGACTTTAAAATCAAAATAGTTAACTCAAATTGATGAATGAAATTATTGAAATCTTTATCCCATTAGCAATGTGGGTTGGGTTGTAAAAAGTTTGCCCATGTGTTCTGAAAACTTTCGTAATATTCGCGGAAGCATTTTTTGCCTTGTCCCGCTTTGCTGGATTCTTTCTTTTTCGTATTATGAAAAAGAAAGCTAAAAGATTTTTTGAAGATTAACTAAGTATACCATTTACTTTTAATATAGTTCAGAGCCTATTGCCCTTGTCGAGCACAACCACCTCGGGTTATATTTCCTTCTTGTAACACCACATCTGAATGTAAAAACTGCGCTGCTGCTCTTGAATCTTTAACTTTTCCGGCACTACGTGTCATCATTTCTGCTTCAAAATTTTCCAATATACGATTACGCAGTCCATCCGCTCTCCAATTAATGGAAGGTTTGCAACCTTCTGTTATTGCTCTGGCTAATGCCAATGCATCTAGCAAAGCTTGATTAGCACCTTGACCTTTAAACGGACTCATTGGATGTGCAGCATCGCCAATTAAGGTAACAGAATTTGCATTTTTAAGCATTTCGGGTTGCAGTAATTCCCTATCATAAACAGGATAGCCCGAAACTTGTGTAGCTTGTGTAGCAGCTACTATTTGCGGCACAGGTGAGTGCCATTTGGTAATTCTAACAGCTTCATCTTTTAATGCTTGCGCACCTTTAGCACTTAATGTTTTGGCTTCTTCTTCCTCCATAGGAAAACTCAATTGCCACATCACAGAATCAGCAGTGTAAGGCATCATGTATATGCGCTCACTGCCGTTGGCTGTTTGAAAAACGGTAGCAGAGTCGAGCAAAGTACTTTCAATTCCTTGAAGCGCACTAAGCGGACATATACCCAAAATAACCATGCAACCTAAATATTGTAAAGGTGTTGCCTCATCGCCAATCATAAATTTACGAACTGTACTTCTAATGCCATCAGCACCCACAACTAAATCAGCTATTACACTTTTTTCAGTTACATTTTCATTAAAAGTTAGGTTTACTTTATTACTATCTAATGTTTTTATTGCAGTAAGTTGGTGTCCCCATTTTATCATTTCAGGGCCACCTAGTTGGTTTATCAAAGCATGGCGCAACTCTTGGCGAGCAATATGAATATTGTGTATATTACTTTTGCGTGGCAATGCATCTGGATTTAACTCCAACCACTTACGCATGCCCCACTCTCCAATAATTTTTCCTTCTGTATTAAAAACTACATGTTTGGTAGAAACTACACCTTGGTTTAAAGATAAAATTCCAAGTCCCGCAATGGCTTTACTTGCTTGTTGTAACGTAAGTCCATAACCTTGCGAACGGGCATCAAAACTATTATCACGCTCAAAAATGGTAAACGGAATACCACGATGTAAACAAGCTATGGCTAATGCTACACCACCAATACCTCCGCCAATAATGGCCACATGAGGATAATCAATTTCGTTAGGTTTGGGTGGATTAGCAGATGGCAACAATCCTTTTCCTTGGCATTTAAGACAGTTTTCTAAATGCGATTTATAAATAACAGCAAAGTCAATTTCAGCAAGTTTTGAAGTTGAGTAATGATCTTTTTTAGGAGTTACTTTAACAAGTCGGTTTTGTTTTCCTTTACCTTCACATTCATTACAAATTGTCCAATTACTTGTTTGTACTTCCTCCATTGCTGTTTAACCTTATTTATTGCTATTAGAATTTGCAAATATAAAAGTTGTTAGAAGTTATTTGCAATTGAGGCTTGCTTTAGTAAAAAATCAGTGTTATATAAAACGTTTATCAGACTCCATGATTAAAAATATTGGTATTCGTAAACCCTATTAAACTTTAACTTTCCTTTAGCATTATACATTTGGTAGTTATTAGTTAATCCAGTAGGTGTATAACCATAATTAACTGTATTTTTCAATTTTCCTTTTCTAAATGTTGCTACTGTTTTGATATTTTTATTTTCATAGGTGTAAACATACTTGCGTGTTTCTTTATCGTTTTTATCAAAATAAATATCTTCTATCTCCAAGCTATCTTTACTAAATTTAGCTATTCTGCGTGATGCATTTCCTTTGTTATCATGCCCTTCGTATATTTCTATGTAGGAACTATCGGCATTATAAGTTCTTTTTTTACAAATATTTTGTTGAGTAACTTTCTTTTCAACTACTCCTGTAGGTTCACAAGTATAATTGTATACCTTTTTCAGTTTCCCATTTCTATAATAACGCGATTCTTCTCTGCTTCCATTTTCAAAATATTTGTATTCGTATTTGATGGTTTCTTTACCCTTTTTATTTAACCAAGTATTATTAATTATTTTACCTTTTTCGTTATAGCTGTATTTACCTACACTTGTTAATTCATGTTTTTTATTATAGTAACTCACTTCTAACAATAAACCCTTATCATCAAATTTATTTAGGGTCAAAAAAGTATCTTTCTTATAAACCGAAAAAGCTTTATCGTATTTAAAACTATCAATTAAGTGATAATAATATGATGAAGTTAAAACTCCTTTTTTATTAAAATAATTATATTGATACCTAACTCCATTTTTATTAATTAAGTAGCTTATGCTGCGTTTTACAACGTTGGTTTTAGGATCAAGCATTCTCATATCCACTTGCTTAACGTTATTTTTTTGATAACTAGGAATGGAATAAAGACGATTGCTAAACATGGTATAATCATATTCATAAAAATCAATACTAGACCTAAAGAATTGAGCATTGGCAATAGTATTTACCATAATGGCTAAGATAACAAGTGTAATTTTTTTCATCATAAAGTTATTAAGCTAAAACGTTCAATTACTAAATTTAGTATTATTATAATATATCACCCAACTGAGGACGAATAACTAATTCTTCAACCACTGCGCTTTTCGATAAAGTAAAAATATTCCAAATAGCTTCAGCAATATCTTTAGATTTTACAAACCTACTTTCAGGCAAATCAGTACCATTCCAACTGTCAGTTAAAGTAGCTCCGGGTAATACAGCAGTTACTTTTACATCATGTTCTTTAAGCTCCTCGCGCAATACTTTTGTCATACCAAGCATTGCAAATTTACTAATACAATAACTACCGCCATTAGGATAAGCAGTAATGCTTGCAGTGCTACAAATATTGAAAATATATCCATACTTTCTTTTTTTCATGGTTGGCACTATTTCCCTAGTTAAATGGTAAGCACTCGCCAAATTTGTATTTATTTGTGTTTCAAAAGCACCATCATTTTCCTCTAAAATAGTTCCAGGTACAAAAACTCCAGCATTATTTATTAATATATCTATGGTTTCAAATTCGGTTAATACATCGCTTGCAAAAGCTTGAACGGCTACCTTATCACTAACATCAACCGATGCTAATAAAAAACGTTGATTTTCATATTTATTCCAAAGCTCTGCCTTAAAAGTATTGAGCTCTTTTTCATTACGCGCACAACCAGCTACATTAAATCCTTCTTCGGCAAATAACTCGGCCAAAGCACGTCCTATTCCCTTAGTAATTCCTGTAATTAAAACCGTTTTTCTCACTCTATTAATTGTTTAATATTTTATAATTTTATAATTAAAATTCTTATTTCCAATTGATATATTTAAAATATATAACCCTCGATTAAATCCGATAGGACTTATATTAGTTGATTCAAATTGATTATCAAAAAACATAATTTCCTTACCCTGAATATCAGTAACCGAAACTTTATATTTTTGACTACTTGGGATTTGAATAGTTAAAAGCTCGTTGTCCTGAGCAAAACCAATTGTATTTGTAATCTTTATAAAATTTCCATTTAATAACTCTTCAGTTGAAAGTCCATTAATAATTTTTCGGTTTACAAATGAATTTTTAATTGAACCGTAATGATATTTATTGTATAGAATACTGTCGGCCTGAATAAACAAATTTGCAAATTGAGGAATTGTCATATTAGTTTGTAAAGATGCCATAGCGGTAAGTAATAACGTTACGGTGGTATCAATGCCAATCTCTTCAGCAATATCGGTAACTGCCCCACTCCAAATATTTCCCAAAGAGTATCTTTGCAAAACAAAATCATTCAAATAATTTTTGGTATTCAGCGTGTTTCTTCCATTCCATGTTTCATTTCCATCCCAGTTAAAAACTTTACGCCAATTATAGTCACTTAGTTTTCTAGAATATAATACTGCCATAATATCTGCATTACCTTCATCTATACCTATTCGCTCTTCTCCGTCAATAGTGTTAGGTGCTATGTAAAATGCAACAGCATGCGTATACTCATGTGTAATAACATCGGCATCTTCTGCATCAGGAATACCACCAATTCCTAACAAAATATATGGGTTTTCAGTCGAAAATTCAAATCTTGAATCTTCGCCAAAATCACCTAATGGATCAACCCATAATTGATTTTTCAAATTTTTAAACCCTAAACTTTGAATATAATTTTGATATTGGTTGATATGGTATAAAGCCATTTCTTGTTTAAAAATATCGGTATTACGTTTTACCAACAAACTATCCTTATATCTAACTACGAAGGGTTCAGCTATAGGTCCCATTACATCCTTAACTAACACATAATCGTTTTCAGCTACAAAATTCCCAATACTATCTAATTTTAAATTTAGTATTAAATCTTTTCGTTCGTTATTAAGTGATGGCGTATCAAGTTTATTATAGTTTAAATAAGGTGCCACATATTGGCTGCGTGCTGTAGTTAATGGGTCTGGATTAAATATTTTTACCAAAGCATTGGTATCTTTACCTGCTTTTAAACTTTTTATATTTTCAAAAAGTAATTGATTATCAACATCAAAATACTGCTCTTTATTTCCTACAATTTGTTTATTAGCTACAACTAATTTAGCGCCATTAAATGCCCAAATTTGATTAGTACTAATTTCTGATGTAGGTAAACTAATATTACGCAAATCAACCAAATCATTCACTATATTAATTACTTGTCCATAATTATTTATAGCAATCTTTACATTTGATTGGTAAACTTTTGTACCTAAATAAGTTTGAATAAATTGATAATGAGTGCCAACTAAACTTTTATAAGTATGAACCAATTCTAAATCAACATTGCTTAGTTTTAATTCAGTTAAATTATCTAACAAATATTGCTTTGCTAATTGGCTTAAATCTATATTTTGCTTTGCTAATGTAGAATTGCTATTAGGCAAAACTGAAGAACCATTAGCCATTATCAATTTGGCCTTTTTATTTTTAAAGTAATTAACAAACTCAGTATTTTGAGCTTGCACTATTTGACCAATTAATAAACCTAAAACAATGGCTAATTTTTTCATAAGGTTTGTATAAATTTTATTTCTGTAATACCAGCATCTTTCAGTTGTTTCTTTACTTCATCTGCCTTCAATTTCCTAACTTCAAATATAAAGCTGTTTGTATTTAAATAATCATTAGGATACACCTTAATGCCATTATTTTTACCAACCTTGTACAATTGATTGTGCAAAATAAATTCAGCTTCCACCTGATATTGCTCAATCACTTGTTTTTCAACCACATTTGCATTTAACAATGCAGCAACTCCAGCTTCATGATAAGCATTTATTAAACCAGGAACACCTAAAAGCTTTCCTCCAAAATACCTAACCACTACTACCATTACATTGGTTATATCTTTTTGCAAAATGGCTCTTAAAATAGGTTTTCCAGCAGTATTTGCAGGCTCTCTGTCATCGGTACTTTTTTGAAACTCTTTAGCTGCGCCTAATACCATAGCCCAACAATGATGATTAGCTTGTGGATGTTCCTTTTTAATTTGTTTTACAATTTCTTTTCCTTCATCCTCTGTTTTTATAGGATAAGCAAAACCCAAAAACTTACTGCCTTTGTCCTTAAACTCGCCTGTAGCAGGTTGGGTTATGGTTAAATAAGTATCGGTAAATAACATATAGTATTTTTAAAATTGTATAGAAATTAAAGCAATGGCAATTAAAGATAATGTTAAGCCTATGATATTTTTAATATTGAGTTTTTCCTTAAAAAATAAAACCGAAACCAAAGTACTTGAGGCCACAATACCAATATTATTTATTGGAAAAATTGTAGCGCTAGCAGTAGGAAAATAGCTCAAAGTTTTTACTAAAAACAACATGCTGAAATAATTAGGAATACCTAAAAACATACCCCAATACACATTTTTAAACGCCACTTTTTCGTTTTTAAAAACAACTAAATAAGTTAAAAACAAAGCACCTAAAACAAATGCAATACTAAAAACTGTAGTAATAACATAAGCCTCGCTAACAGCTGGTATAAAAAGTTTTTGAATTAAATTTAGAGTAGTATCAATAATCCCACTACCAATAAAAACAATGGCTGGCAAAATCCAAATATTTTTTGTTTCAGTTGAACCATCATTGTGTTTTTGACTGATGAAATAAACTGCTAATAATGACAATGCAATACCCGCAATTTGAAAAACAGTTAAACATTCACTAAAAAACAACAATGCAAAAACGATAGGAACTACCACCGAAAGTTTGGCAGAAACCATACTCACCGAAACTCCCATTTTCTGACTGGTTTCGCCAATAGCAAAAAAAATGCTTATAAATAAAAAACCTAACAAAATCGTGTAAGGAAACCAAGGTTGATTATAAAAATCGGTAGTAATAACGGGCGTTTCGTTTGTGATTAAATTACCTAAAACGGCACAAGTTATATAGTTAAAAATAATACCTTGTAACGTATTTACTCTTACACGTTCAAAAATTTTAAAAAAACTAACCGTAATGGTAGAAGCTATGATGCTTAAAATTAAAAATATCATTTAGTAATTTGAATAATTAGTGAGCAGCTAAAAGTACTTGCATGATAACGCCATCTATATCTTCTTGCTGAATTTTATTACCATAAATTAAAGGTGCTTTTATACCATCGTTTATAGTTTTAGGTGATGAAAATACAATGGCTTCATCCCAAATTTTGCTTTCTATAACTGCATTTAAAAACTGCGAACCACCTTCTATAATCAAGCTTTGAATGTTAAACTTGTATAAATGAGTTAACATTTCATCTAACCAATTTTTACTAAAATTAAGTTGAATAAAAGTTAAATTCTCTTCACTTGGTTTTTGTTCTTGTGTAAACACAATAGTTGGTGTACTTTTATCAAATAACTTTAAGTTAGCAGGCAAACGCAAATTTTTATCTAACAAAACCCTAACTGGATTTCGGCCCAGCCATTCTCGCGCGTTTAAAGCTGGATTATCAAATAAAGCAGTATTAGTAGCTACCATAATGGCATCTTCTTGTGTGCGCCATTTATGTACCAATTTCTGAACTATTCTATCTGTTATATGCCTTTGATTTTCAAAATCTTCAGCACTTAACTTATTAGCATCAGGTGCAATATAACCATTCAAAGTTTGGGCCCATTTTAAAATTACATATGGCTTTTGTTGGGTAACAAATTTTATAAAACGTCTATTTAAAAATTTACATTCATTTTCTAATACACCTAATGTAACTTCAATTCCCGCATCTTGTAATTTTTTTATACCATTACCCGCCACCTTTTCGTAAGGATCAACCATGCCAACCACCACATTTTTTAACTGATGTGATACCAATAAATCGGCACAAGGAGGAGTTTTTCCAAAATGATTGCAAGGCTCTAGGTTTACATATAAAGTAGCTTCTTTTAGTAAACTTTTATCTTTAACCGACTCAATAGCATTTACTTCGGCATGAGCTTGCCCAAATTGTTGGTGCCAACCTTCGCCAATAATGGTTTGATTATGAACAATTACGCAGCCCACCAAAGGATTGGGCGATACTGAACCAGCTCCATTTAATGCCAATTCAATACAACGCTGCATATAAATTTTATGTGTTTCCAAAAGTTCTACGTTTACTAATATTTTGTATATCCATAAATTAAATAAAAAAATAAACATAAAAAAACCCCACCAAAAGGTGAGGTTAATTTAAAAATCCGGCAACAACATACTTT
>JAIXWW010000015.1 GCA_027491085.1 Bacteroidota bacterium | reverse complement strand
TTTGCTATACCATTAGCTGGATCTACTACACAGCTGATACATGGTGGATCTATTGTCCATTCCCATTGGGTTGGACCATTTGTACTCAAATCTATAAAATTAGACTCTTCTGTGATTCCTAAAATGCGCTTAAATGTTATAAAGTCTGCTCTTGGTGCTTGACTTGGTGTATCTACGTATATGTATTTAATAATTGAATCGCGCAATGAATCGCGTTTGAAGTTATTAACTGCTAATAATTTTACCAGTTTTAATCCAGGTGAAGTAAAGGTATAAGTTAAATTATTGGTGTATTTAGCTGTGTCAATATAACCTGCTTGACGGTAATACCCAGGATATAACGGGTTCTCATTAGGTAAGTCCCAAAATACTCTACTTTGGTTACTTGATGTATTGATTAATACTGCCGGACTGTTTATCCATACTGTATCAGGTGCGTAAAAATTAGCTATTGGTGGTTGTATACCACCAGAAGGAGAACCTAAAACTTGAAAAACATAATCTTCATATTCACCATAAGTGGCAGTTGGGGCGCAAGCATCAGTTCCAGGTATAACATTAAAGTTATTCATAACCCTCATTCTTGTGGTACCAAATAATGCAGTATTAGGTATTACAAAAGAACCTGTAAAAATAGCACCAGTAGTAGTAGCTCCTGAATTCCAAACAGATTCGCTAGCTTCAAAAGTAAAATTCTGATTCCAATCCACCCATATTCTGAATCCTTCTGCCCATTGTGTAGTATTTGATTGAACAGACAAATTGATAGTAGCTCCAATTAAACCAGAAACAGTCATAGTGTTATAAAAAACACCTGTATTACATCCTGTACTATTGTTGGTAATGTTGCTAACTCCTCCTGTAGTAGAAAAGTTATTGATAGCATCAGCGGCACAACCATTAGTAAAAATTGGATTACAATACTGCGCATTGGCACTAGTGCCAATAAAAGTGGCTAATACAAGTAAGAGTATAAGCCTTTTTAAATGTAAAATTGATTTCATATATGTTTTGTTTATTTATTTCTTTTTTTTTCAAATTTATTAATAATACCCAAAAATCAAAATATTTTGTAAAGCTACTTGCCAACAAGTTATTTTCTTTTAAAAAATAATATTATTAACGTTTCTCTGAGTTAATCTGTAAAATTCAAATAATACTGTTTACTATCATTACGCAACATTTATAAATGAGTTGGTAAAATTTTTTAAAAAAACACAAATCACTAATAATCAGCAATAATTAATAAACAAAATTACAATTAAGACTCTTTTAAAAATATTAAATGTTTAAAATTTCAATATGAAACCTATATTTTATTTAAGTTTGTGTCAAAATTTAAAAAAACAACTTTATGGCAAGTTTTGATATTGTTTCAAAAATAGATTTACAAAAAATAGATAATGCAATCAATACCGCATCGAAAGAATTGGTAAATCGTTATGATTTAAAAGATGCCGAATGCAGTATTGAGATTGATAAAAAGAGTAAAATTGTGAAAATTGCTGCCAATCAGGATATGGCATTGACAAGTATTATTGATATTATTTTAGGTAAATTTAGTAAACAGCAACTAGATGTTAGGAGTTTAGATTTAAGCAAAGAGCCTCGTTCAAGTGGAAAATTAGTATTACAAGACTTACCAATTAAAGAAGGAATTGACAAAGAAACAGCTAAAAAAGTAATTTCGTTTATAAAGGAAACAAAAATAAAAGTGCAAGCAAGTATTATGGACGATCAAGTAAGAGTTACTTCTAAACAAATTGATGACTTACAGAACACCATGGCCGCCATAAGAGGTCACGATTTTGAGGTTCCTTTACAATTTGACAATATGAGAAGTTAGTTTTTAAATTAATTTATTAAAACTACTTCCATTTTAGAAGAGCTACTTCAACCAAAACAAATAATATAGCAGCTAATAAAAACCAGCGCCACAAAGGAGTTCCGTTAAAACTTAATTCAATTTCTTTTTGGTGTTTAGCCAAATCGTTGGTTTGTAAAATTTGTCCGTTTGCGGTTTGTAAACTATCGTTAGTTGTGATGTTTAAGTTGCTTTCAGTTCTATTTAAATTAAACGAAACTTCAGCCAAAACTTCGGTTTTATTATTGGCCATAATTTGATAACTGCCAGCTTGTTTAATATTGCTTAAGTTAATCGCACTTTTGTTATTGCTGTTGGTTACATCAAAAGCTATTTCTTCCTTTTTATCTTTTAAATAAACTACTTTACTATTGGTGTTTTTTTCAAAGCTATAATTAATAGGTTTATCAATATTATAATAAAGTGCATTGCTGTGTTTATTTACCAAAGGCAAACGCAACATAAAAGGAACAAATAATGCATGTTCCGTAAAATTACTCCAATCGTTTTGAAGTGGAGTACTGCTTAAATAAACTATTCCATTACCATACTTCGATTTAAAAATAAAAGGAGCATCACTGTTCAAAGCAGCTACCATATTGCCTTTAATAGCACTATTAATTTGCATATTATAGTTCTTGGTTAATGCAGGCCAATTGGCTAAATCAGGTATTTTGCTAAATACATTTTTAAACACTTCATCAAAAGTATTGATACGACTCACCTTTAAATTTTGAATAACCATTGGTGCTAATTGTGGTGCATTCAACTGTTTTAAAAACTCGTTTGTTTTGGCTAAATTTTCACTATTTGCATTTGGAATAATATACACCACTCCCCCATTGCTAATGTACTTTTGAATTTCGGTTTGTAAACCACTAGAAAACTCAGGAAGTTCATTTAAAATAATACACGATGCTTTGTTAAAAGCGCTGTAATCAATGGCATTGATAGCAAAGTTTTCAAGTTGGTAATTTTCATCTATTCCGTACACTTGCTTAATACTTTCGTTGGCATTTATGGCTATTACCGTTTGGTTTCCAAAAGCTTTTAAGGTTAAATACAACTTATCGTCAAACACCACTGGGTTATCCAATAAACTTAATTCTGCTTGGTGATAATTCGCATCGTTTAAGGTAAATTGTAATTGTACAATTTGGCTTGAATTGGCTTTACAAGTAACATTTGCTATTCCTTTTTGAAGGCCATCAACTTTAAAAGTTAAAGGAACATCTGTTATATCTAAACTACCAAAATTACTTACCTTAATATATAAAACAGTATTGGTATTTGGTAAAATTAGAGGTTGTTCTATCCATGCTGAATCAATGCTTAAATTATTGGCTAGATTGGGTTTTATTTGAACCAAATTAACTTGTAAATTGGTATCAATTGGGTTTAAACTATTGAACTGATTTTGCTGTAAATCTGTAATTAAATAAGCAATTTTAGTGGCACTTGGAGCCTCTTCAAAAGCTTGCTTTTGACGGCTTAAAATCTTTTCAAACGATTTACTTTGATTAGATAATTTAACTTCATCTAAGTATAATAAAAAATCTTTTTTATCTAATAATCGCTGATGCTTTCCTTCAAAATCGTTGGTTAAAATCTGGAACAAATCATTATCACCATAAAATGAAACAATGTCTTTGGTTTTATTTTTAGCTACTTCAAGTAATTGCCCTTCTTTACCAAGCTGACTCATGCTTAAACTATTGTCAATAAAAATACTGATGGCTTTATTATTCCTAACAATTTCTTTTTGATTAAATGGAATAAATGGTTTGGCAAAAGCAAACACCAAACAAGCCAAAGCCAAACAACGAGCAGCAAGAATTATCCATTCTTTGATATTGCGTTGCTTTTGGTTTTGTTCTGTAATTTGTTTTAAAAATCGAATATCGCTAAATACAACTTTTTTGTACCTGCGTAATTGGAACAAGTGTATGATTATTGGAATAACCAATGCCAATAAAGCAAACAAAAATGAAGGATATATAAATTGCATTTGTTATTTGATTTGGGTTAATTGATTGATAATTGCATCTATTTTTTTTGCATTTTCCATATTGTTAAAATGCTTTGATAACACCTTATTTCGATGTTCAGTTTCATTTAAATCAAAGGTTTTATTGGCTAAATTATTTATTGCATTTACCATTTCATCCGCACTATTTGCTTTGGTTACCAACTCAGTTAAACCAGTATTTTCAATCATTTGTTTATTGGCAATAATAAATTTACCATTATACAGAACATGTAATAATTTTAACTTTATACCAGTAGCCTGAAAAGTAGGTAAAACATGCATGTGCGCATCTTTTATTATATCTTCCATTTGTTTCATATTAGGGTTTTTAATTAACCTGATATGCTTATATGGTTTAATCAATTCAAATAAATCTTCGGTAGGATTATTACCTGCAATTACCAAAGGATAATCAATTTTACTAAAAACCTCTTTTACTAAAAATTGTGCCGCTACATCATTTTCGTTTACATTTAACTTTCCATGATACAAAGCATAATATTTGCTTACAATATCAATATTTAATTCAAAACCATGAAAAGCCGGAACCAAATGAACGTTGATTAATTTTCGTTGTTCCAGCTGCTTTAAATCGTTGCTCGAAATAGCTAGTACAGCATTGGTTTTATGCAGTATTTTCTCATATTTTTTAAGTAAAAACGCCTCTGTGTGGTAATATATTTTATTAAATAGATTATCTTCATTTTTACCTAAAGCAGTATAATAATCATGCTCAATATTATGCATACGCACCAACTTAACTCGCCTGAGTAATTTTGGATGATTTAAAAAATATGTGGTGTGCAATCCCTCAAATAAAATGGGTGCATCATCGAGCAAAAGTTGATGCAATAACATGCGGTGGTTGCGTGTAAACACAATAAAAGGCATGTAAAACTTTAACGGATTAACCAAAACAAAATTACGTGTGTAAGTATATATTCTAAAACAATACTTGTTTAGTTCTTCGCTAATTTCTCTATCGTTATATTCGTAACAATGTAAGGTAATTTGATAACCCAGTTCATACAAACTTTTTACTTTGTAAAAAACATCAATTACACCTCCATAATCAGGTGGCGAAGGAATATCGAATGAGACTATATGTATTTTGGGCGATTTGATAAAACTATGATTAATTAGCCAAAAATATATATTTTAACCTAATGTTTATACAAATAATATAAGCGGCAAAAAAATATTTTCTGCATCAATGCTAAGTAATTAGCCACTAGCTATTAACTTAAAGTATTTGCTTATAATAATTCAATAATTTAGCCTCTTCTATTGCCCAATTAAAGTTTTGTGAAGCTATAATGCAGTTTTTACTCAATGTTTGATAAGCATTTTGGTTACTAAGCAACTCATTGATTGCTTTTGC
Organism: Bacteroidota bacterium; assembly: GCA_027491085.1. GTDB lineage: Bacteria > Bacteroidota > Bacteroidia > UKL13-3 > UKL13-3 > JAAFJM01. The sequence goes on along the minus strand of JAIXWW010000015.1, from coordinate 71,375 downwards.
AATTTCATTTACCTCACAATCAATCAAAACACTGCAATTATACTTTTCGTGAATAGCTTGGTATTCAGGAAAATTAGCACAAATACAAGGAACACCCGCTTGCATATAATCAAAAAATTTATTGGCTAACGAGTAATAATAACTCAAACCATTAGGTTCTAATAAATTCAAACCAACTCTAGCATTTACTGTTAATTGCTTTAAATCGGCAGGTTGAACAAAACCTAAAAACTGTACTTTATTTTCTAACTTTTCTTTTACAACCAAGTCTCGTAATTCTATACTCAAATCGCCTTCTCCAGCTATAAGCAATTTTATATTTTCAACCTGATGCATGGCCAAAATGCTTTGCTCCAAACCCCTACTTTTATTCAATGCACCTTGGTATAAAATGTATCCAGTATTTTCTCCATCAACTTCATCAACCCTATTAACTGAATTAACTTCATTAACCCTATTAACTCTATCAACTCCAACAACCGCATCAACCGAAACAGGAACATTCATTATTACCTCAAATTGATTTTTATAAATAGTGCCTAAAAGCTCTGCCAATTGCGGACCAACGGTATAACACAACTTTGCTTTGGGTATAAATATTTTTCCAATCACATGCCAAATGTTTTTGGTAATTTTTCTATTAGTAACCTCTGGAACTTCGGTAAAATGCTCGTGTGCATCAAAAACTAAAGTATTGTTATTTAAAGTAGCGGTAATACCACAAGCTAAAATGGTATCCAAATCAATAGCACAAATGGCGTTGGTTTTTTGCCTTAATAAATACCACAATAACCTTAAATTAAACTCTAAATAAAACAGCTTGCCTTTATTTATTTTACAAGTTAAGCGTGTTTGCTTAAAGTTAAAGTCTGTTTTTAATGGTTTGGAATGAGGTAATTTACGACCAACCAATTCCACCTCATAACATGCATTGGCAAGGCTTGAGCAAATGCGCTGCATGCGTTGATCGTAACTCAAATCGTTGGTTACGGCAAATATTATTTTTTTATTTTTTAGCTGCAATGTAATTGGTAAGCACTATCGTAGTGCAATTTATTATTATCTAGCAAAAGCCTTAATACAATGGTAAAAACTTGCATATCTTGAGTAGAAACTTTTTCGAATAAATCTACTAAATTAATGGGCCCTTGTTGTACTATGGTTAAAATTTCTTGTTCTATAATTTGGGTTAATTCCTTTTTCTCGTTTAATTTTTTTCTATCAATACACACATCGCAATAGCCGCAATCATTGGCACTGTAATCGTTAAAGTACTCTAAAAGCTGTCGGCTTCTACACAAATCACTTGGATTGGCATAAGCCATCATGGCTTGTATTTTTTCAATATGAGTTTGCTTACGTTCTGCTAAATATTTTTTATTTAAAGTTAAGTATTTTATGTCTTGCCTTTCGGTTACAAAAGTAAGTTGCGATACTTCTTTGGTTTTGATATAATCTAAAATTTCTAACTGATGTAATTTTTCTAAATACTTGTAAATACTGGCTACGGGCAGCTTTACCCTATTGGCTATTTCAAGTTCATTTATTCTAACATAATTATCAAACAAACCGCCATAACTGCGCAACAATAATTTGGTAAACGCATCGTAAGTAGCATTTTCTACCTGAAACTTATACAATGCTTCATTACTACAAATTATTTTAATTTTTGATGGTTCGTAAAATGCTTCTGATAATAAAATTAAGTTGGTTTGTTCTAATATTTTTAAACAACTATACGTTTTAAATGCTTCAAAATTATAGCGTTTTACAAACGATATAATATCAAAATCAAAACTACGCTCAGGCTTTGCATTTACTGGCACTTGCAGGTAATCGCAAATGGCTTGATAGGTTAAACTTATTTCGTTTACATCAGGATAATTTACACCAATTTTTTTCTTAGCGTTTATATCATCACTTGCATCGTGCAACAAAACACAAAATGCTGGTCGCTCGTCTCTACCTGCCCTACCTGCTTCTTGGTAATAAGCCTCTAAACAATCAGGCATTTCAAAATGAACCACCAACCTACAATCAGGCTTATCTATTCCCATACCAAAAGCATTGGTACAAGCCATAATTCGAGTGCGATTATTAATCCACAAGTTTTGTTTATAGCTGCGCATTTCGCCACTTAAACCAGCATGGTAAAAATCGGCAGCAATGCCATTTTGATTTAAAAATTTAGCAATGTCTTCCGTTTGTTTTCTGTTTCTAACATATACCAAACCGCTTCCGTGGCTATTTTTTATAATGGCTAATAACTTTTCAGCTTTATTTTCGGTTTGCCTTACTATGTATTGTAAATTTTTTCGTTCAAAACTTTTAGCAAAAACTGCTGGAGTTTTTAAAGCCAATTGAGTTTGAATATCTTCAACAACTTGTTTGGTAGCTGTAGCTGTAAGCGCTATGATATTGATGTTTGGCAAATGCTGGCGTAATTCAGCTATTTGTCGGTATTCTGGTCTAAAATCGTGCCCCCACTGACTGATACAATGTGCCTCATCAATGGCAATTAAATTAATGGGTAAATAAGGTAATTTTTCAATGAATAAACTGGTGTTTAAACGCTCGGGCGAAACGTATAAAAACTTCAAATCTTCATCAACACAGGCGTTGTTAAGTATTAAATTTATTTCTCTGTAATTTAAACCGCTGTATATGGCTTTGGCTTTGATGTTCCGTTTTTCCAAGTTTTCTACTTGATCTTTCATTAAAGCTATTAAAGGCGAAATTACCAAACACAAACCTGGCTTAACCATGGCCGGAACCTGAAAACATAAGGATTTACCGCCACCCGTTGGCAAAAGAGCAAGCGTATCTTTTCCATCTAAAACCGATTGAATGATATCGGATTGCAATGGTCTAAATTGATTATAGCCCCAATAATTTTTAAGTATTTGCTGAGGTGTAACTTGGCTTTGCTCCATTTTACAATAACAAAAATTACAGAATTAAACCATCTTTCATGGTTAATTTTCTATCGCAACGATTGGCTAACTCTTCGTTATGCGTAACAATAACTATGGTTTGATTGAATTTATCTCTTAAATCAAAAAACAAATCGTGGAGCGATTGAGCACTTGCCGAATCTAAATTTCCACTTGGTTCATCGGCCAATAAAACTGCTGGATTATTAATAATGGCGCGTGCCACAGCCACACGTTGCTGCTCGCCTCCACTTAATTCGCTTGGTTTATGGGTGGTTCTGTCTTTTATTCCTAAATAGTCAAACAATTCTAAAGCACGTTGTTTGGCTTGAGCTTCGTTGGTTTTAGCTATCCAAGCTGGAATCATTACATTTTCAAAAGCGGTAAACTCAGGCAGCAACTGATGAAACTGAAAAATAAAACCAATGTTTTTATTCCTAAAATCCGACAGTTTACTATCATTCAAACTATTCACCAATTGCTCGTTTAGTAGCAAAGTTCCAGTATCGGCTTTATCTAAAGTACCTAAAATTTGTAATAAAGTAGTTTTACCAGCTCCACTTGCGCCAACTATGGCCACAATTTCGCCTTTGCCAATGTTTAAGTTGATTCCTTTTAACACCTGCAATTGGTTATAACTCTTACAAATATTTTCCGCTTTTATCATGTGAGGCAAATTTATATTAAATTTTGGATTTTGGATGTTGGGTTTTTGATTTTTGATTTTTGAATGTTTATGGGATTAATTCAAATGTATTTCCATTGGTAGTGAATTTTAAAACACCATTATTCTTAGTCTTAAATACCACACTATTTTGATTTTGATTATTCCAAACCGAAATAGAATCATATTTCTTACCCAAAATTGTTGTTGAAATTATAGGTTCACTAAGTCTAAAATCAATAACTTCTGAATTTGCAATCGTTTCTTTATTAACTGTAATATTGAATAAGTAATTTAAAGCAGGCGTTCTATAGTTTATTAAATAAAAACTATTGCCATAAATGCTATCTACAAATTGCATATATTTTTTTTCCAAAGGCGTTTTCTCTGGGCAATCTGTCTGAGTACTTGTATAATTATATGAAGTTTGTAAACCATTGTTATAAAAAATTATAGTGTCAGTTTTATTTCTTAAAAATTTGATTTTTTCATCACCTTTATAAGGAAAAAGTTTTGGTATATCTGTTGGGTTAACTATTTCCGTTCTTCCTACAGTTTCCTCACATTTTGAACAAGCATTGAAAATGGTGGCAATTAACAATAAGCAAGAAATTGTTTTTATTTTCATTATTAAATTGTTTAAGGTTTTATGTTATAGCAAACATTAATTAAGTTTTTTATTTAAACAATACTTTCCTTTTAAGTTAGCTAAAGCAATTTTCACTTATCTCAAGAAATTCTAGTTTTAAATAATTCAATCTAAATCTAAATCTAAATCAATCAACTTATCAACTCATACTCAAAAAACAAAAAAATAGTTTTTCTTTGTACGTTCAAATCATGAGTAAAGATAAAGCTTACAAGCGCATTAATATTGTAAATAAAAAAGCAAGTTTTGAGTTTCAATTATTAACCAAATACACTGCTGGAATGGTATTGGGTGGTACTGAAGTAAAATCTATCAAAGCTGGAAATGCCTCTATTACCGAAGCTTTTTGTTATTTTAGAGATAATGAGCTTTATGTTAGGAATATGAATATTGGTACCTTTAAACAAGGAACCATTTATAACCACGACCCACTTGCAGTACGTAAACTTCTTTTGAAAAAGGTAGAATTAAAAAAACTACAAAAACGTGGCGAAGAAAAAGGTTTTTCCATTGTACCGCTTAAATTATTTGAAGCCGAAAATGGTTTTATAAAAATAGAAATTGCTCTGGCACAAGGTAAAAAAGCCTTCGATAAACGCGAAACCATCAAAGAACGGGACATTGAACGAAATTTGAGACGAAAGGACGAGTAATTTTTAATGGACAATGGACAATTGGCAATGGACAATTAGAAATTAAGAATCTGCTAGAAGCTAGTTGCCAGAAGCCAGAAGCTAAAAACAAATAAAATGAATATAGATTTAACAAATAAAAATGCATTGGTTTGCGGTAGTACCAAAGGTATTGGTTATGCCATTGCTATGCAATTAGCAAAATGTGGAGCAAACGTTACTTTAATGGCCCGAAACGGTAATTTATTACAAAGTATTGTGCGCGATTTAGATACCAGTTTAGGACAAAAACACGATTTTTTAGTTGCCGATTTTAGTCAACCAAAACAAGTAAAAGAAGCCATAGAAGTACAAGCTCAAAAACACCATATTTACCATATTTTAGTGAATAATAGCGGTGGCCCTGCTGCTGGTTTAGCCATTGATGCAAAAGAGGAAGATTTTTTAAATGCATTCAATGCACATGTTTTAAGCAGCCATCATTTGGTGCAAAGCGTTTTCCCAGGCATGAAACAAGCAGGCTACGGTCGCATTATCAATATTATTTCCACGAGTGTAAAAATTCCTTTAAAAGGTTTAGGAGTTAGCAATACCATCAGAGGTGCAATGGCTAATTACAGCAAAACATTGGCTAATGAATTAGCTCCTTTTAAAATTACAGTAAACAATATTTTACCTGGAGCAACTGCAACAGACAGGTTGAAACAAATTATAGACAACAAAGCTCAAAAACAACAACACAGTACTGACGAAGTGAGTCAAGAAATGTTAAGCGAAATTCCTATGGGTCGTTTTGGTGAACCAAACGAAATAGCTTATGCAGCTACCTTTTTAGCTTCAGAATATGCATCGTACATTACTGGAATTAATGTTCCGGTAGATGGAGGCAGAACTGGAAATCTTTAGTTGATGGTTGATAGACCATGGACAATGGTTTTGGTTTGTTCAATAGAATTTAAAACTATTGTCTATCGTCTATAAACCATGGTCTATTAACTACTTCTCATCTCTACCAATCATTCTGTTTTCGTTTAACAAGCGTTGCTCTTCGGCTATTATTTGTTGCATTTCTTCATCGGAAGGTTTGGTTTGTTTTTTATCTTTTACCAAATCGTTTAAATTTGGTTGTCCTGCATCAACCCAAGCAGTGAACCACATATTTGCTACAGTTAATATACTTGCTTTTAACCTGCGTTCTACTTGCCCAGCAAGCATTTGGTGGTAAGCAGCAGCATACTCTTTACTATACACTTTTACTTGTGTTTGACCTTTGTATTCAATGCTGTATTTTTTACTTTCATCAAACGAGGCATTTAATTTTCTTTCAAAACCCAAAACAGTATCAAGACCTGCAAAACTGCCTTCACTGGCTTCCCAAGCTATTTCTAATGGATTATTTAAATAATAACATTTGCCTACAAATAAATCGTAATCGGTACTAAATAATTCTGGTAATCTACTTTCCCAAAAACCATGAATACCATGTTGGTTGGTAAATTGCCCGTTATAATTTTCGGATGCATGCAATGGCACATGTGCATCGGCCACATAATGACCTAATTCGGCCGAAATACGCAATATTTTTTCTAAATCCTTTTCTTTAAAAGCATAAGTTAATCGCTGCATCATAACTTGAATATGCCAAGGAACAATGCCATAAGCCAATAAAGTATCTTTAGACAGTTTGGTTACTGCATCGTTCCATTTTCTAGGAACTGTATCAATGGGTAAAAACTTTTCGTAATGGTCTAAATCAATATAATGACGGCAAGCTTCTGCAGTATCGCTATACCTGCGTTTATCGGGGTTTACAGAGTTTTCTGTTAAGTAATCAATATTGGCTTTATAAAAAGCAAACATTTCTGGTGGCAAACTAAATACTGCCAATCTATTCACCATTTTATGACCATAAAAACCCCAAGCAAAAACTACGTGAGTTAAAAATAAAAATGGAAATAAAAACTTAACTTTTTTCATAGGGCAATGATAAGAAAATTGTTGAATGGTTATATTGTTGAATTGCTATATTGTTGGATTGTTAAATTGTTGGTTGGTTAGGTTGTTGAATTACTTTATTGTTTTGTTGTTAAATTTCGGATATTTTTTCTTTCATCAAATTACCAAATTTATTTTAGCTAAAAAAAATTAGCAAAACTATAGCATTTTTAGAGGCATTTTACCTTACATTTGCCATCCGTAAATACACTTTTTTGTTTACGGAAAACTTCTTAATTGGTTTTTAGTAAATACTTTAGCTGTATTTTTTCTCAATAAAACCATGCAAACCAAATATATTTTTGTTACAGGCGGAGTTACCTCATCGTTAGGTAAAGGCATTATTGCTGCTTCATTAGCCAAATTATTACAAGCGCGCGGATATTCCGTAACCATTCAAAAATTGGATCCATACATTAACGTTGATCCAGGAACTTTAAATCCTTACGAACATGGCGAATGTTACGTGACCGAAGATGGTGCAGAAACCGATTTAGATTTGGGCCATTACGAACGTTTTTTAAATGTTCCTACATCGCAAGCTAATAATGTAACTACAGGTAGAATTTACCAACACGTTATCAATCAAGAGCGTCAAGGTGCATTTTTAGGAAAAACAGTTCAAGTTATTCCTCATATTACCGATGAAATTAAGCGTAGAATTAAGCTTTTGGGCGAAACTGGTGAGTACGAAATTGTAATTACCGAAATTGGTGGAACTGTTGGCGATATTGAATCATTGCCTTATATTGAAGCAGTTCGTCAGTTGCGTTGGGAATTAAAGCAAGAAGATTGTTTAATTATTCATTTAACTTTATTGCCTTATTTGGCATCTACCAAAGAGTTAAAAACCAAGCCAACTCAGCACTCTGTTAAGTTATTGTTAGAAAGTGGTATTCAAGCGGATATTTTGGTTTGTAGAACAGAACACTCAATCAGTAAAGAACAAAAACGTAAATTGGCATTATTCTGTAATGTGGCGCCTGATGCCGTTATTGAAGCGTTAGATGTTCCAACCATTTACGATGTTCCTTTGATGATGTTAAAGGAAAAGTTAGATAAAATAACTTTGAATCGATTAAAACTTTCAACCAAAACTGAACCAGATTTAGATAGTTGGAAACAATTTTTAACCCGACATAAAAACCCTAAAAACGAATTACAAATTGGTTTGATAGGAAAATATGTGGAATTGCCTGATGCTTACAAATCTATTATTGAAGCATTTATTCATGCAGGTGCAGCTAACGAATGTAGAGTTAGGGTTAACTATATTCACAGTGAACTCATTTCTGACGAAAATGTAGCACAAAAATTAGGAGAACTAGATGGTATTTTAGTAGCTCCAGGCTTTGGCGATAGAGGAATTGAAGGAAAAATTACCGCAATCAAATATGCTCGCGAAAACAATGTTCCTTTCTTTGGAATTTGTTTAGGAATGCAAATGGCAGTTATTGAGTTTGCTAGAAATGTAATTGGTTGGAAAAATGCGCATAGTGCAGAAATGAATGCCGAAACTTCACACCCTGTTATTGATATGATGGCTGACCAAAAGAACATTACAGCCAAAGGTGGAACCATGCGATTAGGCTCGTATGTATGCGAGGTGAGTAAAGATAGTAAGGCTTACAAAGCTTACGAAAAAACTAAAATTACTGAGCGTCATCGTCATCGTTATGAATTTAACAATAAATATCAAAAAGATTTTGAAAAGCATGGTTTGAGTATTACGGGAGTTAACCCTGAAACCAAATTGGCCGAAATAGTTGAAATTAAAACACACCCGTATTTTGTGGCGGTGCAGTTTCACCCAGAATATAAAAGTACTGTGTTAAATCCACATCCTTTATTTGTGCGTTTTATAAAAGCTGCTTTGGCTAAAAGTTTAGGTAAATAAAGAAATTTATACAATATACATAAAGTTTATAACTCCTATGTTTTGGTAAACATAGGAGTTTTAATACTATCTAATGATTTGTATTCACCTAAACTCCTTTCATACTCAAGCTGATTCTTTTCCTAGCCAAATCAACTTCCATTACTTTTACTTGAACATGTTGTTGCAGTTTTACTACCTGGTTAGGATCCGAAATGTATTTATCCGCCATTTGCGATATATGAACCATACCATCTTGTTTTACCCCAACATCTACAAAACAACCAAACTTGGTAATATTGGTTACTATACCTGGCAATACCATGCCTTCATATAAATCTTCTGGTTTTTTAACATTGGCAAAGGTAAACGGTTTAAGCGTTTCCCTTGGGTCACGGCCAGGTTTGGCTAACTCCTTTAAAATATCGTTGATGGTTAATAAACCTGCTGTTTCAGTTATATAATTTTCGGGCTTTATAGCCTTTCTAATCACTTCATTTTTTACCAAATCTTCTACCTTGCAACCATTTTGTTTGGCCATTTGCTCCACTATTCCATAACTTTCAGGATGCACCGCACTGTTATCTAACACATTTTTAGCATCAGGAATACGTAAAAAAGCTGCACATTGTTCAAACGTTTTTTCACCCAAACGTGGTATTTTTTTCAGCTGACTGCGTGAGGTAAACGCTCCATGTTCGTTCCTAAAATTAATAATATTTTGAGCCGTTTGCGCACTCAAACCCGATACATAAGTAAGCAAACTTTTACTAGCAGTATTTAAGTTAACGCCCACTTGGTTTACACAACTTTGCACCACTACATCTAAACTTTGTTTCAATTTATTTTGATCCACATCGTGTTGGTACTGCCCCACTCCTATCGACTTGGCATCAATTTTTACCAACTCGGCCAATGGATCGGCAAGCCTACGACCAATAGATACTGCACCACGCACTGTTACATCTTTATCAGGAAATTCATCTCTAGCCACTTCACTAGCTGAGTAAACCGAAGCACCATTTTCGTTCACCATAAAAAGTTGTGGCTCGTTTTTAAAATTAATGCCTCTCACCAAATCTTCTGTTTCGCGGCCCGCAGTTCCGTTGCCTATTGCAATGGCTTCTATATTATATTTTTCAACCAAAAAAGTAAGCTTAGCTTTGGCCTGTTGCACATCGCGTTGCGGCTCGTGAGGATAAATAATATCATCAGCTAATAACTTTCCTTCTTCATTTAAGCACACCACTTTACAGCCCGACCTAAAACCTGGGTCTATGGCTAAAATACGCTTGCTACCCAAAGGTGCCGACAGTAATAATTGCTTTAAATTTTCGGCAAATACCCTAATGGCTTCTTCATCGGCTTTGGCTTTAGCTAAGTTTCTAAACTCAGTTTCCATAGAAGGTGCTAACAATCGTTTGTAAGCATCTTTCACCGCCAATTCTATTTGATAACTGCTATCGTTATTGCGTTTTATAAACTGAAACTCCAGTTTTTGAACAGCTATGTCTTCATCTGGTTCAATGTTCAGTTTTAAAAAACCTTCTTCTTCGCCTCTAAACACGGCCAAAAGCCTGTGCGATGGACAACGATTTAATGGTTCATCGTACTTAAAATAATCTTGGTATTTACTGCCTTCTGCTTCCTTGCCTTTGGCCACTTTGGTATAAACCACTGCATGTTTTTCAAACTGATTACGAACCAAATTACGAGCTTTATGGTCTTCATTAACTATTTCGGCTATAATATCTCTAGCGCCTTGCAATGCTTCGTCTTCGGTTTGCACACCATTTTTTAAATAACGAGCTGCTTCTATTTCTACACTGTTGTTATTTTCTTTCAGTAACCATAAAGCCAAAGGCTCCAAACCTTTTTCGCGGGCAATACTGGCCTTGGTTTTACGCTTTGGTTTGTATGGTAAATAAATATCCTCTAGCAAGTTGGTATCCCAACAATCTACAATACTTTTTTCTAAAGCAGGTGTAAGTTTTCCTTGCTCTTTTATGGTATCTATGATGGTGAGTTTGCGCTTAACTAATTCGGTATATTTTAAATTTAATAACCTAATATTTTCAATATGTACTTCGTCTAAAGCCTGCGTAAGTTCCTTTCTGTATCGAGATATAAATGGAACGGTGCTGCCTTCGTTTAATAATTTAATGGTAGCAGCTACTTGCCTTGCCTGAATACCAAGTTGCTGCGCAATTATGGCTATAAAATCTGTTTCGTGCATAAAGAGGCACAATATAATTACAAACTTTGATAAGATGAATAATCAAAAAAGAGAACAACTAATTTTAATTATTTAGTTGCTTTTAATTCAAATCTATTATTTGAGCAATTTAACTTTTCGGAAAAATCTTTACCATTCCAGTTTATTTGCATCAAATTTGTTTGTTCTTGTGTTAAGTCGCAAAGTAAAGTGTTGCTTATTGTCAATGATTTTATTTTCGAACTATTCATTGGAGCTTCAACATATATCCAAGTAACATCACCATCTAATTCAAAGCCAACAAATTTCAGTGGTATTTTTTTGTTTTGAAGTGAAATAGATAAATGTTCATTTACATAATTAAAAATTGCATCATTTGCGGTTTTATTCTCTAAAGATCTACTTAAATCAAATTTTACTTTCGTTTTTAAATAAAGTATTTCCTCTAAATCCTCGGTAAAAAGTTTACAACTAATTGCTGCATTTTTATTACCATTATTAACTTTTATTGCTGTCAAGCTAAAGTAAAATTTATGCGCTGGTGCAAAAGAGCAAATCAATATAACTACTAATAAAACTAAACTTTTATACTTTTTCATCAAACAAAATTTTACTTACTTTTATTTTTAATCATTGCTATTTAATTAATTACTTTTAGAATTGCAAAAACTAAAAACAAATTGACTAATTCATATTTCTGGATTCAAATAGGTATTAAACATATTCTTACCTTAGAGGCATTAGATCACCTGCTATTTATTGGTGCTTTAACTTGTGTTTATAATATTTCTGAATGGAAAAAAATATTGATAAACATTACGGCTTTTACTATGGGTCATAGCATAAGTTTAGCCTTAAGTGTTTTAAAAATAATTTCTTTAGATAATAATTTAATTGAATTTTTGATACCCTTAACAATTGCTTTTACAAGTATTCAAAACATAATAACTACATTTAAAAAAACTGAAAGTAATGCACTAATGATATACTTAATTACCTTGTTATTTGGAGTTATTCATGGTATTGGTTTTTCTAATTTGCTTATACAAATGTTAGATAAGGAGTCAATTATTTTACCACTTTTCAGCTTCAATATTGGTATAGAAATAGCACAATTGATTGTGGTTGGGGTTTTTCTTTTGATGGCCTTTATTTTGATTAAATTACTAAAAATAAAACAAAACACCTATATCTACTCGACCTCCTTTATAATTTTTATTTTATCTATTTACCTCACCATTAATAGACTTTAGTTAAAATATTTTCCCTGGATTTAAAATCATATTGGGGTCAAAAGCTAGTTTTATTTGGCGCATCAGGTTTAAATGATTTTCACTAAACATAATAGGCATGAACTTTTTTTGTACATAACCTATTCCATGTTCACCACTAATAGTTCCACCTAGTTTTTTACAAAGCTCAAATATTTCAACTATGCCAGGCGTAATGTTATTATTCCAATATTCATCGCTCAAATCGTCTTTTAAAATATTAACGTGCAAATTTCCATCACCTGCGTGACCATAACAAATGGTTCTGAATTTATACCTTGCTCCTATTTCTTTAACACCTTTAAACAAAATAGGCAACTCAGCTCTTGGCACCACAGTATCTTCTTCTTTATAAGTATTGTTATGTTTGGTAGCTTCGCCAATACTTCTGCGCAATTTCCAAAAATATTCTTTCTGTTCTGAGCTTTCAGCAAACAATACTTCATCGCATTCATGCGCGTAAAGTACATTGCTAATGGCTTCGCATTCAAGCATCATGGTATCTAAATTATTACCATCAACTTCTATCAACAAATAGGCTCCAATATGTGATGGAATATCAAAATTAATATTGAGCAAAGCAGCCGAAAGTTTAAAACCATCAGGCTCTACAAACTCGCAAACTGATGGATTACAACCTGATCTAAATATGGCTCCTACTGCCTCACAAGCTTTTTCGGGTGAACTAAAAGGTGCTAACATTAATAAAGTTTGAGTTGGAAACGGAATTAATTTCAATACCATTTTGGTAATCACACCTAATGTACCTTCACTGCCAATCATTAAATGAGTTAGGTTATAACCTGTGGAATATTTTAAAGTATTAGCTCCTGTCCAAATAATTTCGCCATTGGTTAAAACTACTTGAATGTTCAACACATAATCGCGTGTGGTGCCATACTTTAAAGCCCTTGGACCACCACTGCTATGAGCTAAATTTCCACCTAAAAAACAGCTTCCTTTACTGGCAGGATCGGGCGGATAAAACAAACTTTTTTCTTTAACTGCTTGCTGAAAAGCTTCGTTAATTACGCCTGGCTCAACAGTAGCTTGAAAGTTACGCTCGTCAATAGCTATGATTTTATTAAAACGTTCCATAGCCAAAACCACTCCCCCATTTACAGCCAATGCACCACCACTTAAGCCTGTTCCGGCTCCGCGAGGTGTAACAATAATTTTTTGCTCATTGCAATATTTTAAAATAGCCGAAACCTCATTTTCGTTTGCAGGTTTTACCACCACATCAGGCATAAAACTTAAATCTTCAGTATAATCGTGGGTGTATTCTTGTTTATCATCGTTTTGAAATAAAACAAAATTTTTTCCTACTATACTTTCAAAATATTGAATATCGTTTGTGGTAATGGTTTTATAGGACATTTAGAGATTTGTTGATTTTTGATTTAGAGATTTGGAGATTTGGAGATTTATTGTTGGATTGTTGAATTGTTGAATTGTTGAATTGTTGAATTATTAAATTGTTGTATTGCTAATTTTAACCCATGGCTAATCCCTAAAGCTTTCGGGAAAACGGCAATTCATCTTTTGCTTATTGCCTATTGTCAATTGCATATTACTTTTCGCTAGAGGCCAGAAGCTAGCAGCCAGAAGCTTACTTGGTCACTTGTAAAATTCTAATAGGTGCTTTAGCCGGAACCAAACCTGCTTTTAAAATGATTCGTTGACCTTGATCACCATTGATAAAATTAACAAAATCGTTGCCCAAACTTAAAGTGGCTTGTCTTCCAATAATGTAAATTTCTCTGCAAAAAGGATATTGCCTGATAGCAACATTTGCCTGAATAGGCTTATACGTTAACGATTCGTAACTGATTTTACGTGGAATAATTTCAGCTACTTTTATGCGGTCTAAAAAGCCTTTCATTTTACTATCGTCTTTATCGCTTATCCAATTTAACCCAATTACACCAATGGCATTTTTGTTTTTTTCTACATAATCTATTACCTCAGGATTTGAATTAACCGCAAAACAATGTTTGCCTACTTCTTTTCCTTCTAACAACGAATCTTTAAAATATTGCGTAGCACCCGATGCAGGATTATCGAACACCACCTGAATTTTACCCATATTGTTTTTAGCGAATACTTGGCTCCAATCGGTAGCTGTTCCATCCATTAATTGTTTAATTTGACTTACTGTAAACACGGTATCAGGATTGGCTTTATTGGTAATAAATGCCAATGCATCAATGGCTATTTTAGCCTGAACAAATTTAAATGCATCTTTATCTATTACTGCTTGTTCCTCTTTGGTAGCTTTTCGTGGTATAATGGCTAACTTAACACTATCGGCAAGCATTAAGCGCATGGCTTCTGCCGGACTTGTATATATAAAATCCAAATGTTTCTTATCGTTTATTGATTCAAAAACCATTTCCTCCGCTTCAATTACTGGACGCAAACTTTCATCTACAGCTATTTTAATGCGGGAATTATCTACCGTTTCTTTAGGTGCATTATTGCCATTGCCACAAGACCAAAAGGTAAGCGCTGCAAATACTAAAATACTTATTTTTTTCATAGCTATTATAAAATTAAAAGATTTTAAAATTGAAAGATTACAAAAATTATGAGATTGTAACATGACAAAGATTTATTGCTACAAATTTATAAAGTTATATGGTTTAATAAAGATGGTTTTTGTTATTTAATTACACCCAAAATAATATTTCTACTAACCAATTTTATTTTACTTAATAGTTTAGTTGGAAAAATTCTAAAATAACAACCATAATTGGGTAAATTAGTTCTTTTTATTTTACGGTTTAATCAAAGTCCAGTTGATATTATCTGAAGTTTCTTGTAAAAAGAATAATCCAAAAATTTTATTATAATATCCTGTAGCAACAACTGAATCTATACCATTATGAAAATCATAAATTACATCTTTATATTCTCGATTTCCAACTGATATTGAATTTACAAAGTGAGCGTACTTTTTTTCTTCAATTAAATAGTCATTGATTATTAAATTGACATTATTAAATTTTAATTGTATAATATTTCCATATTCATAACTATTGTATTTTGCTGGTAAACCAAGTTCAGAGGCACCACTTCTATACCAGTGCTTAAATTGAAAACTACCATTTCCTTTAATGCAATTGTATTTTGCTCCATAGGTTTCGTAGCAGTTATAATTTGGTAGGCAGTCTTTGTTGCTATAATAATCTTTGCAATACCAACCGCTATATTTAACTTGGCGAACAAACACAAGTGTATCGCCTTTATTGCTTGCATAACTTATGGTATCAAACTGGTTTTTTAAATATGGCACTTTACTTTTTGAAGTACTATCTAAGGTTTGGTAGCTGTATGTTTGTGCGCCACAAGGGTTGCTGCTTTTGTCTTTAATACAACTTGCTACAAATACAATAAGTATTGAAATGATTAGTACCTGTGTTTTCAATATTTTTTATTTTTTAATAATGGTCCAGTTAATATTATTTGCCTTGTATTCTATTTGAAATAAACTATTACTATTATTATCAATCCTTGTGTCATTAATTCAAAAAGCTAAAACCTAAAGTTCTTTGTTTTTTTAGGTTCGTTTATTGAATTTTATTTTTATTTTCTCTCAAAATTGAAACTAAAAAAATTTTCCAAAAACTTTATCTTCTTTATTTTATTATTTCTAAAAACAATTAACTGACAACTATTGAATATATAAATCAATATCGTCCATAATTTTTTGGCTAATTTCTGCAAAGGCTTTATCGGCCAAGATTTGGTTGCTTGCTAATTCGCGGTTTAATTCAAAAAACTTTTCTTTCCATTCTGCAGGCGCATCAGGCATAAAATTACCTGCAGGTAAGTTTGGATATAAATTGTCAATATTGCCATTAAACTTAGCGTAAGCATGTGCATCGTATTGTTCGGCATTAAACACTTCCGATGATACAATTTGTCCGGTTTGTACTGAAACCAATTGGTAAGAAACCCTAGCTTCTACTTTTCGGTATTTTTTGGTTTCAGAATAATTTACCTTTTTGAATTTTATAACCGATTGTGCCTCCCCATTAGCCCCAACTACCCTTTCGCTAAATGATTGATAGGCTGGCTCATCTGTGGTGGTTGGTTTTAATTCATCAAATTTCACATCGGTTACATCAATTAATAAAAAATACTTTGCACCAATCATCTTTCCAGCTTTAACTGCTGATTCAGCATCTATTATTCCGCTCATTCCTAACTCTTGTTCCTTGAGCAATTTCTCCAAATTATTTCTATCAATAATTTTCAGGAATGGATTTTTTGATTTACTGAACCTAGCCACCAACACTTGATAAAAAGACAAATCTTCAAAATTATTGTAGCTTTTTTTACCAACTAAAATAGCTGCTACAGGCAAACTAGCCTTTTGCAAAGCATAATCAAGCATTTGCAAGGTGTTTTTATAAGTGGCATCAAAGGAGGCAACCTGTTTAAATATTTTATATGCTGCTTTATAATTTTCTGCTTCAATATTATTTAACCCTTGGTTATACAGAGGTTCTAATAAACTTTGCATGCGCAAAACGGAAACATTTTTATAACTACTATCAAACTCTAAAATTTTAGCGAAAGAAAACTCTGCTTTATCAAATTTATTTTCTTTCATTTGGCTTAAACCAATTTCGTATTGTTTGCCTATAAACTCTTGTTTGGTTTCTTCATAAAGCGGGTCAAAATAGGCTAACCAATTTAAATCAATGCCAATATTTTTTAAATTATTAAAGTAATCTTTACAATAAATATATTGTCTTAACGCTTGCTCACTGCTACCCTCTACCACTAATTTAGCAAAAGAGCCAAATTTGGCATCTAATACCAATTGTGCATTTTTTTGAAGTCCTTGTTTAGCTTTTATATTGGTAGGATTAATTAACAATGCTGTATAAAAATTATCTGCTGCATCGCTGTAATTTCCATCTTTTGCTAATTTATCGGCAGTTTTCAAGTATTTCAAGGAGCTATCGCACGATGAAAAAAGGAAAACAAATACAATACAAAGTGATTTTATAGGTAAGGTTAATTTTATAGCCATTGGTGCTTCAAATAATTTTGAATTGTTTTATTTTTTAAAACTTTGCAAATAAACCAATCGAATTGATTTTTTAAAATAATACTTTTTATTTGACAGAAATATATGATAGAATAATTAGTTTTGAGGCAATGGACAATACAAATCAAACTGGAATCAATATCAATAAGTTTATCAGCGACACGGGTATGTGTTCAAGGCGAGAAGCTGAAAAATATATTGTAGACGAACGAGTTACCATTAACAATAAAATTGCAAAGCTTGGCAATAGAGTTAACCCTGGAGATATAGTAAAGGTAGATGGTGAAAAACTAAAAACCACTACAAACGATATTTACATAGCTTTTAACAAACCTGTAGGTATAATTTGTACCACTGAACTAAAAATTAAAAACAATATCATACAATACATTAATCATCCCAAGCGTATGTTTCCTATTGGGAGATTAGACAAAGAAAGCGAGGGTTTGATTTTTTTAACTAATGATGGAAATATAGTTAATAAAATACTGCGTGCTGGAAATAACCATGAAAAGGAATACATAGTAACAGTTGATAAACCTATTAATGAAAAATTTATTGAGCGCATGAGTAATGGTATCCCTATGCTTGGAACGGTTACGCACAAATGTCAGGTAGAAATGCTAAGTAATTTTGTTTTTAAAATTATCCTTACACAAGGATTGAATCGTCAAATACGAAGAATGTGCAGTTTTTGTGGTTATGAGGTGCGCAAACTTAAACGAGTTAGAATTATGAATATTGGGCTAAAAAATTTAAAAATTGGCGAGTGGCGTGAGTTTAGTCCACAAGAATTAGAAGGCATCATGAAAATGGTAGCAACATCAAGTAAAACTGCCGAAAAGTTTAATTTAGATGATTATGAAGACTAAACTTAAAAGGTCCAATAATTATTGTACAATAAGTTGCTTAAATCAATATTTATAAGAGTTGAGGTAAATGGTTGTCGGTTTTGTTTAATTTCACTTGTTTTTACTTAACTCCACTTAACCTAAATTCCAACAAAAAACCCTAAAAATGATACAGTTAGATCAATTTCAGGGTTGTTTGGACTACTTAAAAGTAGTCCCTGAAGGACTCGAACCTTCGACCTACGGTTTAGAAAACCGTTGCTCTATCCAGCTGAGCTAAGGAACCATATTTTTAAAAAATAAAAACCTGCGTTTCAAATGCTAAAAACATTGTAAAGCCTTGTTTTTACTGATGGCAAATAAAGATAAAAATACTGTCTTTTACAACAACTTTTTATGCAATTACTTGCAATTTTTTGGATTTTAGTTATTTAAAATAAATCCTCACCCACCAAGGTTGATGAGGATTTACTTTCAATGTATTATTCTGATACTACTTCAACTTTAATAGTAACCGAAACTTCGCGATGTAAGTTTACAATAGCTTCGTAGCTACCTAATACTTTAACATCATCAATTTCAATTTTACGTCTATCGATTTCGTAACCTTTAACTTTAAGCGCTTGAGCTACTTGAAGTGGAGTAATTGAACCGAAGATTTTACCGTTAGCACCTGCTTTAGTAGCAATAGTGATAACCATATCTTTCATACTTTCGCTTGTAGCTAAAGCATCAGCTTTCATTTTCTCGCGCTTCATAGCACCTTGACGGTTGTTTTCTTCCATCATCTTAATGTTACCAGGAGTAGCTAAAATAGCCATACCTTTAGGGAACAAAAAGTTGTTTGCGTAACCATCTTTAACCATTACTACTTCACCTTGTTTTCCAAGGTTTTTCATGTTTTCTTTTAAAATAATTTTCATCTCTGTTGTTTCTCCTTCAATTTAAATTATTTAATCATATCTCCTGTAAAAGGTAAAACTGCAATATGACGAGCACGTTTAACGGCTTGAGATATTTTACGTTGGTATTTTAAAGAAGTACCTGTTAATCTACGAGGCAAAATTTTACCTTGATCGTTTACAAATTTCAATAAGAAGTTAGCATCTTTATAATCAATATATTTGATACCATTCTTTTTAAAACGACAGTATTTTTTGCGTTGTGTAGCATCTGGCGTAGTATTAAATACTGACGAACCAGTATATTTGTTTTGTGGTTTTGCCATTACTTTTTAGCCTCCTGTTGTTTAGGTGAATTTTTGCCTTGATTAAACTCGCCATTACGTTTACGTACGTTGTAATGAATTGCGTGTTTATCTAAAACTGTTGATAAGAAACGCATAATGCGCTCATCACGTCTGAAAGCTAATTCGAAGGTACTTACAAAAGAAGCTGGTGCTTTGTACTCATAAATGTGGTAAAAGCCTGTACTTTTCTTTTGAATAGGGTAAGCCAATTTGGTTAACCCCCAGTTTTCTTCATGAATCAGCTCTCCGCCATTGTCCGTAATTAATTTACGGTATTTGGCTACAGCGTCTTTCAGCTGTTCTTCAGAGAGTACGGGTGTGAAAATAATCACAGACTCATAGTTGTTAAGGACAACACTCTCTTCTTTAGTTTTTGTTGTTTTGGTTGCCATTTTAAACTGTTATTTTTAAAAATTTTGGGCTGCGAAAATAGAAATTTTATTTAGTAATGCAAACCTTTATTCAAAAAAAAGTGTTTTTTGTGGTCTATTAACCAATTTTACAATACTAAGAATGAAGCAAATCTACCTTTAATGCTGTAATTTTCTATATTTGACCGCTGCAAAAATAAAAACATGAATTCGATACAAGATAAATTAAAGGCTTTTGAGCGTACTTTAGAAATTATGGACGATTTGAGAGCCAAATGCCCTTGGGATAAAAAACAAACTTTAGAAAGTTTGCGCCATTTAACCATTGAAGAAACTTACGAATTAAGCGAAGCTATTTTAAACAATGATTTACCTGAGTTAAAAAAAGAGTTAGGTGATGTATTGTTACATATTATTTTTTATGCCAAAATAGCCAGCGAAACCAATCATTTCGATATAGCAGATGTGTTAAACACCTTATGCGATAAATTAATTGTTCGCCACCCACATATTTATGGCGATGTAAAAGCTGAAACCGAAGAACAAGTAAAAGAAAACTGGGAGCAAATAAAACTGAAAGAGGGGAATAAATCGGTATTAAGTGGTGTGAGCAATGGCATTCCTAGTTTGGTAAAAGCTTACCGCATACAAGAAAAAGCTGCGCAAGTAGGCTTTGATTGGGAAACTGCCGACCAAGTTTGGGGTAAAATTACCGAAGAGTTAGAAGAGTTTAAAACTGAATTGGCAAAGCCAAACAACAAAGAAAAAACCGAAAAAGAGTTTGGCGATTTACTTTTTGCATTGGTAAACTTAGCACGAAAAAATGGCATAAACCCCGATGATGCATTGGAATACACCAATAAAAAATTCAGAAATAGGTTTATGTATATCGAAGAAAAAGCAAAGCAGCTTAATAAAAATATGATAGACATGACACTAGACGAAATGGATGCCATTTGGAACGAAAGCAAATCAACCTTTAAATAGATTTAATTATTTTTATTCTTTATAGAAATTATTCTGATATCCATTTTTGAAAATAATCATTCTAATCCAAAAGTCTTTTAGGTCAATAATTGGAGAACACGCTTGCTAAAATGTTTTTGTTATGAGAACAATAAACTATATTTTAATTACTTTCTTTTTGCTAATTATTATTATTTGGTTTTCGCCTTACAGAGCCATTTTGCCGGGTTATCATGCCTTTTATTTTACGCCCAAAAAGTATGAAAAAGAGCTAAATAATATAAAATCTCAAAAAACTGAATTTGGAAAATTATCCAAACAAAAACAGCAGCAGTTTTTAATCAATACACTCACCAAACATATTTTTCCATTTTGGTATGGAACACGTTGGTCGTTTTATGGAAACACCACCACTCCTGGCGATGGAAGTATAGCTTGCGGCTATTTTGTAACCACCACTTTAAGCCATGCGGGTGTTAAACTAAATAGGGTAAAATTAGCTCAATGTGCATCGGAAGAAATGATACGAAGCTTGGTGCAAAAACAAAATATTACACATTTTAACAGCCTTAGTTTGCAAAATTTTATAAACGGCATCACCAAAAAAGGGAAAGGAATTTACATCATTGGGTTAGATAATCATACCGGTTTTATTTATATTGACTCTAATAACGAAGTGCGCTTTATCCACGCCAGTGGCCGATTTCCGTTTTGTGTAGTCAATGAAAAAGCATCAGAATCGGTGGTTTTAGAAAAGTCAGATTACAAAGTGGTAGGCAAAATTTCGGATGACGATGTATTTTTAAATAACTATTTTAACAATTAAATCAGGAACTGAATCTGCTTATCATTCAATAAATTTTATTATTGTTGTGCTTTACTCAAAAATTAGAATTTGAATATGTATAAAAAACTACTTCTATCATTTGTTTCTATTGTTTCAGTTAATTGGTGTTTTGCACAAAACATTCAAAACAATCCAAAATCGAACCATGGAAACAAGTTTGAACAATTAGGAACCATTTTGCCAGATGCCAATAATTTTAGAACTGCTTCGGGCGCACCAGGCAATCAATATTGGCAACAAAAGGCCAATTATGAAATAGATGCATTTTTAAACGAAAAAGAATTAAAACTTGAAGGTTCAGAGAAAATTACTTATTTCAATAATTCGCCCGATAATTTAAATTATTTATGGTTGCAATTAGATGAAAACGAACATCATGTTAAAACTGAATCAAACTACTTTGATGGAAGTAAAATTTCTAAACCAATTACAGATGTGGAATTATCTGGGCTAGATGTAAAGAAAAAATTGGATGGCTATGGCGTAAATATTATATCTGTAACAGATAGTTTAGGTAATAATTTACCATACACAATTAACAATACCATGATGCGCATTGATTTACCTAAGGTTTTAAAAAGCAAAGGTAAATTTGTATTTAAAATTAAATGGAACTATAAAATTCCTGAACGCATGAAAATTGGTGGCAGAGGTGGATACGAATTTTTTGAAGATAATGGCAATTGTTTATTTACTATTTCTCAATGGTACCCGCGTATGTGTGTGTACAACGATTATGGTGGATGGAACAACAAACAATTTACTGGAAGAGGAGAGTTTTCGTTAGCTTTTGGCGATTTTAAAGTAAAAATGAAAGTACCTGCCGACCACATAATTGCTTCAACTGGTGTTTGTAAAAACTACGAACAAGTATTAACTGCTGAGCAATTAGCCAAATGGAAAAAAGCGCAAAGTGCTAATAGCCCAATTGAAATAGTAACCCTTGATGAAGCTAAAGCCAAAGAAGCCAATCCTGATAAAACCAATTACAAAACTTGGATTTATACAGCCGAAAATGTACGCGATTTTGCTTGGGGAAGCTCTCGCAAATTTGTGTGGGATGCCATGGCAATAAAACAAGGCGAAAAAAATGTAATGTGTATGAGTTATTATCCTAAAGAATCTTATGCGTTATATAGCAAATACTCAACTAAAGTAGTAGCACATACCATTAAAACATATTCTAAATTCACCGTAAATTATCCTTATCCAACCGCGATAAGTGTAGAAGCTGCAAGCGGAATGGAATACCCTATGATTTGCTTTAATTATGGCAGAACAGAAACTGATGGAACTTATACAGAGCGCACCAAATATGGGATGATTGGTGTAATTATACACGAAGTTGGTCATAACTTTTTCCCAATGATTATTAATAGCGATGAACGTCAATGGAGTTGGATGGACGAAGGTTTAAACACTTTTGTACAGTTTTTAACAGAACAAGAATTTGATAACAATTACCCTAGTAGCCGTGGACCTGCTCATAAAATAGTGGATTATATGCGATTGAGCAAAGACCAACTAGAACCTATAATGACCAATAGCGAAAACATCAATAATTTTGGTGCAAATGCTTATGGAAAACCAGCTACTGCTTTAAATATTTTGCGCGAAACAGTAATGGGCAGAGAATTATTTGATTTTGCCTTTAAACAATATGCGCAGCGTTGGCAATTTAAACACCCAACTCCATCAGATTTTTATCGCACCATGGAAGATGCTTCAGGAGTAGATTTAGATTGGTTTTGGAGAGGTTGGTTTTACGATATTGACCCTGTGGATATCAGCTTAGATTCAGTAAGTTTGATCAGAGTAAACAATACCACAGTGGTTCCTGAAAAAATGGAGACCATTAAACGTAGAGAAATTCCAGTGGAGTTTCAACATGTTTCAAAACTAAGAAATAAACAAAGTGGCATGGCTTTTTATGTAGATATAGATACTACTTTGCGTGATTTTTATTATTACAACAAAACTAAAACTGAAGATTACCCCGAATCGGTTACCAAAAACGTAAACGAAAGACTTACACTTTTAACGCCAGAAGAAAGTGCTGTATACGAAAGTAATTTTTATTACGAACTGCATTTTTCTAATAAAGGTGGTTGTGTAATGCCCGTTATTATTCAGTGGAATTATACCGATGAAACAAGCGAAACGGAATACATTAGCGCTTACATTTGGCGTAAAAACGAACAGAAGTTTACCAAAACATTTGCAAAAGCAAAACAAGTAAAATCAATTTTAATTGATCCATACAAGGAAACGGCCGATATAGACGAAAAAAATAATACTTGGCCAAATCAAATAGTGGAAAGCAGGTTTGACATATTCAAAACCAAACGTGTTGGCCGATTTGATAACAGTGATTTAAACCTCATGCAAAAAGCCAAAGAAAAGAAATAGGTTAATTCTATTGAAAACACTCAAATCTAAATATTTAATATTTTTCTTAATAACCATTGCTTATATACTATGCAATGGTTATTTATTTAATACTGGCGACCAAGCGGAACATTTACCTCAAGTTTACCAAAAGCTTAATCCCTCACTTTACCCAAACGATTTTTTTTTAAGTTATTACAATAACACTTTTACAGTAAGGTATTATTTTGTTTGGTTGGTATATGTATTTTCTGTTTTTATGGGGGTTTCACAAACTTGCTTTATTATCTATTTTATATGCTTGTATGTTTCTATTGCCGGAATTTATTCTTTAATAAATCATTTTTATAGCAATACCTCTAAAACATGGCTAGGTGTTTTACTTTACCTCTTCATTTTTCGACATTTAACAGTTGGTGGTAATTATCTTCAAGATAATATGTTAGTTGGCAGTAGCATAGCTGAAGCATTATGTATTTGGGCTTTTATAGCGCATTTTAAAAACAACTTTTTATTTGCGGGACTTTTGTGCGGCTTAGCTGCTTTATTCCAACCTTTAATTGGCTTGCAGGTAGCACTTATTATTGGCATTCACATTATTTACCAACAAATAATTATTAAACAATTCAACTTAAAAAACATCCTGTCTTTTGGTTTAAGTTTTTTGGGTTTGGCATTATTTATTTTAATTCCAGTATTTTTAAATCAATCACAAAACAACCCATCAAATCAAGTTGAAGCCAATAAAATTTTATTTGAATACCGAGGTGCATTGCATTATTTACCAAAACTTTTCCCTGTAAAAGATTATGCGTTATCAGGCATATTTACCTTATTAGCAATTGGTATATTAGTTTTTAAAGCCAAAGCTGAACGCACTCATTTTATGCCAATCATTTTAAGTGTAGTTATTATTTGTTTGATAGTAGCAGCTATCTTATATATCAATCCAAATAGCAATATTGGAAAAATTCAATGGTATAAAACCACTGTTTGGTTGGGTTTATTTTGTAGCATAATTTTATTAAAAGTAGTTCCATCAAAATTTTTGAAAATTATTTCAATTATCTCCTACCCTGTTATTGCCCTATTTATATTAGCAATGACAATGGAAAACTACAGATTTAACAATTACTCATTTAATAAATTAAATAGTTTACAACACACACATAATTGGATAAAAGAAAACACACCGCAAAATGCTCTGTTTTTAACGCCTCCAAACAATTATTCTTTCAATTGCGAAGCACAAAGAAGTACTGCTATAAATTACAAAGCAATCGTACATGAAACCAACTATTTAATTGCATGGAAAAATGCCATGGAAAAGTATTACAGAATGGATTTTACTAAAATTGAAAAACTAGATTGTTTACCTTCGGCAGTAAGAGGTTTTTATAACATAAATTTTTCAAACTACCAATACCAAGAAATTGATTACATATTAATTGCAAAATCTGCTCGCGTAAAAACTAAATACAATCAAATTCAAGTGTGCTATGAAAACAATGAATATGTTGTGTTAAAACTCAGATAAATAATCTGTTTACCATTTAATTTCTTTAGGTAAAAACTGCGAAGTATCTCCATTATTTCTTATCAAATCGCGCACAACAGACGAACTAATTGGAGTGTAAGCAGGATCACACATTAAGAAAACAGTTTCTGTTTGTGGGTGAATAATTTTATTCATTTGCGCTATGTTCTTTTCGTAATCAAAATCCGCCATAGTTCTTATACCACGCAAAATGTATTGTGCATTGATTTTTTCACAAAAAGTTACAGTTAACCCTTCGTAGGCCATAGCTTTTACTTTTCCTTCATTAGCAAAAATTTCTTCAATCCATTTCGTTCTTTGTTCAATGGTAAAAAGTGTACTTTTAGAACTATTATGACCAATTCCAACCACAATTTCATCAAATAAAGGTAATGCTCTCTCAATGATATTTGCATGTCCTATGGTAATAGGATCAAAAGTTCCAGGAAATAATGCAATACGTTTCATAGGTGTAATTATATGGTATTTTTAAAAAAACTAAAAGTTGATTGTCCATAATTTCTTTTTTCAAAAAAATGGCTCTGATTACTTAAATCTAAATTACTTTGATGTTCTACAATAAGCCAACCTTTAGCATTTAATAATTGTTTAGCAAAAATTTGTGACGAAATAACGGGGAGCTTATCTAATGCGTATGGCGCATCTGCAAAAATAATATCAAACTTATCGGAACATTGATTTATAAAGGTAAAAGCATCTCGTTTAATGGCAGTAAGTTGAGTAAAATGATGTTTGGTAATACTTTCCTTTATGAATTTAACACAACCGAAATCCAAATCAACACTTACTACTTTTTGTGCTCCACGACTACAAAATTCATACGCTACATTACCTGTTCCACTGAATAAGTCAAGGCAAGTAAGCCCCTCAAAATCAAAATTATTTTCCAAAATATTAAAGAGACTTTCCTTAGCTCTATCCGTTGTAGGCCTTACAGGTAAGCCTTTGGGAGCATTGATAATAATTCCCTTATGGGTGCCACTTATTATTCGCAAAGCAAAACATTTAATGCTGTAAAATAATAATGTTCAGGCACATTTTCTAAAGCCATTGGAACCGTAAAACGGGTATTACGTTTACCCAAATGCATATTTTTACAATATTTACCTAACAGCACAAACAAAGAATCACTAGATTCTATATTACCATATATTATTAATCTGAAGTCGTTGGTAATATTCAATTGTTCTGCCACTGCTAGAATATAATAAACAATATCTGTTTGATTATCGAATTTAAAGCTATTATAAAAGTTTAAATTACCATCAATAAATTGTAATAATTCAATACTATCAGCATTAACATGCAGATATAAGTTATTGGCTGAAGGTTCAAAATTTAGGTAACTACAAGCTTTTATAAATAATAATGACTGATGAATAATTTCAGCAGTAGGCATATTAAACCTTATAAATTTCGAAATCTCATTTCTAATATTAAAAACATTTACTATACCTTGAAAATCAATCCTATTATAAAGGATTTGGCTATTTTCAAAAGTATTTTTATTAATTTTATAATAAGCTTCTAGCTCATTGATATTATTGAGTGAATCAGGAACAAGAATACCCGAATCATTGGCTATTATGGCTGTTTTGGACTTATAAGCAGGTAGAAAATCATCTGTTATTTCAGTAAATTCTTTTAAATCATTATAACTCATGTCTAAAAAAGAAATCAACTTATTACTGTAAGTCTTAACTGATACTATTCTATTAATTTGTTCATCAGCTATCACTGAAATCATTTGATTTTGCGCAATTACTAAATAATATTTGTAGCGAAAATTACTTTCAGCGCTATAGTCACTATCGATGTAGTGTTTAATATCTAATGATAATTTATTTTCAGTTTGCATGAGCGAGACTTACATTCGCAAAATATTTTATTTTAACCATAAACGTAAATAAATTTTAATAATTATGATAGAAAACCTGGATTGGAAACCTTTATACCCTGATTTTGAACAAAAAATAATAGAAAAATCAAAAGGGAATTTATTTATGCAAGATGTTGGTTTTTATTTTAATAAGATAGAACCGGGCTATATTGAAATGCATTTGACTTTAGAAAAAAAGCATTTACAACAAATGGGATTTGTTCATGGTGGTGTTACCGCTACTATGGCCGATATAACTACTGGATTTGCAGCTTTTACTTTAGTAAAAAAAGAACAATCAGTGGTAACTGTTGATTTAAAAGTAAATTATATAAATCCGGGAAAAGGCAGTAAACTCATAGCTAAAGGGCATGTATATAAAGTTGGAAGTAAACTAATTTTCTGCAAATCAGAGATATTTATTGAGCATGAAAATGGATTAACTCAAATAGCGTTTGCTGATAGCATTATGGCAGTCATATCAGAATAACCACCCAACAATTTCTTTTAAAATAAATAAAACAACCATTTAAATAAACAAAAAAGCTGTTTAAAATATTTTTTGTTTTGCATTCTCAATTTATTGATTTAACATTGTGATATGAAAAGAGAAATAATAAACTGCTACAAAAAAAATGGAAAAGCCACAATTTTACCATTGATGGTTTATACTATTTTATCGGGTCCACTTTTTTTAATTTATGCAATAACTTGGCTACTAAAACCTATTGAACCAATTAATATTAATGAATTGGACTCATTAAATTTTTAGAGCAAAATACTTTTTAGAAGACATTTCACATTGGCATGTTAATATTGAAGAAACTAACATGTTAACCACATTTTATTTTGCCTTAACATTGCGTTATGAAAAACAAAATTTCTAGCATTTATAATTCACTAGGTTTGTTAAGCATAATACCAATATCTGTTTATTTTATTTTGCTAGCGCCAAGTACAATTATTTTTTTCTTTACATGGTTGTTATCACCTTTGCAAACCGAATCATTTAAAGAATTAGAAAATCTTGAATTAATTTAATTAAGATGAAGGCCAAAAAAAAGACGTTAACTTAAAAATTAACGTCTTTTTTTATGTTTTAGATTCAGAAAACTATGCTTCTAAATCTTGAATATCTAACATACCAATTGGCTTACCGTTTTCAGTAACCAAAATAGTATCAACTTTAGTAGATTTGAATAAGCCAGCAGCTTCGTTTAGCAATGCACCACCTTCAATAGCAATTGGCTGATTGTATGTAAAATCGCCAATGTTTTTGCTTAATACATCTCTACCTGCCTCTGTTAATTTTCTGCGTAAATCGCCATCGGTAAATACACCTTTTAGGCTTCCATCAGCATTAACAACTGTAATAGCACCAAAGCCATACTCAGTCATTTTAACAATAGCTTCTGCTAAATTAGTATTACCTTCAACAATTGGATTGATGCCATTCAAAGCTTCTTTAACTCTTACAGTCATTAAGCGAGTATCTTGAATAAACTGATCAGTTCCTACTGTTGTAAAATGATTTTCAGTTAATTGTTTCATTATTTTTAATGGAACAGTAATGGTATGAACACCTAAGTTTAAAGCATTACGGATATGTTCCATTGTACGAACCGATGAGAACATCACTTTGGTATTGTAACCATAATGATCAACTGCTTCAACAATTTGAGCTACTAAATCTAATGCATCATGTCCTTGATCTTGTAAACGACCAACTAACGGGCAAACATAAGTAGCGCCAGCCTGCATAGCCATATAAGCTTGTTGTAAAGTATAAACCAAATGTACATTTACCATCATTCCATGGTCGCGTAACATTTTGCAAGCTCTAACACCTTCTAACGAAACAGGAATTTTAAATACCGTTTTATTAATATCTAATCCTAAGTCTAATTGGCGTTGAGCCTCTTTTAAAATATCTTCCGCAGTATCGCCTAAAGCTTCAATTTGAAGTACAGGTACTATTTTTGAAAGTTTTACAATCATGCCATCAATGTCGGTAATACCTTCACGTTGCATAAATGTAGGAGTGGTAGTTAAACCATTTAAAAAGCCTAATTTAAAGCCTTCTTCAATCTCTTTAAGATTGGCTGAGTCTAAATATAATTCCATGAATTTTTGTTTTATTTCTTTGTTTCTTTTGTAAGCAATAACATAAATTTAATTAATTATTCCAATTTATATTTTGCTGAATACTTTTAATTTATAATTCTATTTCACTAAAAAATCCACCTTCAAAAGTGAAGATGGATTTATAGAAAAAATATCCTATTTATACAGATTTTGGTCGGTAAGTGGTTTTTGAGGCTCCAGCTCCTTTTGTACTGGTTTTGGGAGTAGTATTTTTAGGTGCTGTTGCTTTAGGAGTTGCTGTTTTTTTAGCTACTGCTTTTTTAGGTTTTTCTTCTTTTGCATCTACTTCCATTTCACTTGCATTTTCAACCGCTTCTGTTTTTTCTTCATCCATTAATTTAGAAAAATCCAAAACATCTTTCAAAGTATTGAACCAAGTAAAAAACTTCTTAATATCGCTATCATAAACGCGCTCGCTATCTAATTGAATCAAATCAACTAAAAATTTACGTTGTGTTTTTGCATCATCTTTTCCAGTTGGAACACCAGTTGCTGTATGCGCTTTATACAAAACTTCCGATAATTTCATATCACCACTTAAAGTGTACATGCTAATATCTTCTAAAATACTTACTCTATCTTGGTAACCAGTAGCAAATTTTTTACCTACACCAATTGTTTCTAAAATTAATCCATTTTTTGTGCGACCAATAATTTTGTGTAATCCACCTTGGCCCGATACAGCTACAATATCTTTTAATTCCATTAAATCTTTTAAATTTTTTTTATTGGGCGAAAGTACCGAATTATTTATTAATAGTAACATATTATGAAAAGGATTTTTTTTGAACGCCTAATTACCTGTTTAAAAAACTGTTAACAACTGTATTGTAAGCAAGTAAAAAATATTTTCTTCAAAAATTTTTCATACACATATTTTTTGTTATTATTGCAGCCCAATTCAATGCCCGGATGGCGGAATTGGTAGACGCACTAGTCTCAAACACTAGCGAGAAATCGTGCCGGTTCGACTCCGGCTCCGGGTACCAAAAAGACTGTATACCCCAGTAAAATAAGGGGTTTACGAAAATTGGGGACAAAACCGTAGAAAATTCAAAATTCTACGGTTTTTTTTTCGAAGTTTACCTAATCTAGGTAATGAAATTCCAAGCCTTTTTTCTATATCTTAATAGAATTTATTTATGATAATTTAAATATTAAATGAGTACAATTGAATAAGCAGCTTATTTCTATGATGTCTTAAGTTTTTAACGTAAAAGCAAATTAACCTACCTACTATTTTTTACGTCTGTATTTACCTCGGGTTTGGTAATAATACCTCGAACGATTCTGACTTTTTATAGCATCCTTTTTGGTGCTTACAGGCATACGTAGATGTCCTTTTCTATATTTACCCTTATAATCAACGCTAGGTTTTACATAAACAGGTTTTCTACCCCTGCCACAATCACTGCCATTGCCGCAAGCCACCAGCAGTATAAAAACACAAATAACAATTAAGGAATGTAGCTTCATGCAATAAAAATTTTTCATAAAATAACAGTCAAAACTAACTATTTATAGCTAGAATAAAATCATCTTATGTCTTACTATAAGGTATAAAATGATTTATCCTAAAATTAATTTTAATATAAAATTGTAAAACTTGAATAAAAATACCATTGTACATTAATTCTAGCAATAAAATTTTACTGCAATGCTAAGTAACCACTAATTCAATACAAGGTATACCAATTTTATGTCGATTCATTGGCTAGATTTGGTCATTTTAAGAATTATTGGTATTACTTTTCAAGTAATTATTTATTAATAAATGTAGCTAAATATAAAAATTAGTAATGCATTTACTCCAATTCAAACGTGGCATAAAAACCATAAGGAATGAGTCCTTCCTTGCCAAATTTGTTGTAGGGATACCAATTTTCATCTGTTAAAAGTACTTCCATCGCATCGGAATTAGGGAAAATTTTATAATCAAATACAGTAGTGTTTAATGCAATATAACCAGGATAGTAATAAGTCATTTTCTGCACTATTCCATATTCCATTTTTAGCAACATCATGTATTTGCTCAAGCTGTATTTTTTGTAATCGGGGTCGTAAAAATTAACTATGTCCATCATGGTTAATTTACCCAAATCAAAATAACTAGCTGCAATCAGCTTTTCACCATCTCTAATGGTGATCATTTGGGTATCAAATACAGCAGTTGGCTCCACATCAGGATTACCGTTTAGTATTTGATTAACCGATTCAGGCGCATTGAATGTGATATGTGATTTGTACTTTTTGTATAATTCTTCTATTTCAGTAGTAATAATTGCCGCGGTTAAGTTTACCGTAAAGCGTTTGTTTTTACGGTAAATAGATAGATTTTTAATATTACCCACTTTAGCTAAATTGGTTCTTAACCAAAATACATCCACAATATTGTCTGAAGCAGCATCGTAACAACAATTATCAGTAAAAATACTGCTCTGCCAGCGGTAATATCCCGCTGCCAAATAACTATCTAAAATGATGCCTTTTATTATTTGCATGTATAAATTAATCTTGGTATTAAATATGGCTGCAAACTATACACAAAAACCAAAAACAACAATAATTTGTGAAATATTTAGCTACGATATTTAGCAGCTAAATACTCAATAAATAGTGGCTAAAAATTGAATAGTAAGTAACTGATTTGTACAAAAAAAATTTACTCAAACGAAAAATAGGCAACAATTATCAAAAAACAATTCAACCATTCTGTCTGGACTTGCGTGATGGTATTTGGCGGTGGTGGATGTTTTTGTGTGTCCAACAGCAAAAGCCACTGCTTCAGTGGAAGCTTTATCTAGTAATTTACCAGTAATAAATGTTCTCCTCCCCGACTTCCATCCAACCCAATCATATTTTGGTCTTGTTTCAGTTGTTACTTGTGAACCGCTTTTGCTCTTAAGGGTAACCTCTTCATCAATTTGGGCCAGCTCGCAAACTGCAAACTTTTGTTAAAACTAATGAATTCTAGTTTCCAATAATATTTATCAATCAACAATTTAACTTTTCAACTCAATCAACCTTATAACCATTCAACAATTAAACCACCCAACAATCTTTAAATCTCCAAATCAATAAATCAATAAGCAATGGGCAATGGGCAATGGGCAATGGGCAATGGGCAATGGGCAATGGGCAATGGGCAATGGGCAAAACGAATTTTTATAAACCTAACTTACCAATTTACTTATCAACCAATCAACTCAATCAACAATCTTTAAATCTTCAAATCAATAAATAAGCCCCAAAACCTTCTGTTATATTTTTGTTTATAATAAGTAAGCAATAATTGCTAAAATTGAACTCTTAATTCAAACAAAAATGTCAGAACAATTAGAACATATACACTGCCTTATTATTGGGAGTGGACCTGCTGGTTACACAGCAGCTATTTATGCATCGCGTGCCGATTTAAAACCTGTTATGTACACTGGTCCTCAACCTGGTGGACAGTTAACCATTACTACCGATGTAGAAAATTATCCTGGTTACCCCGATGGAATTATGGGACCTGAGATGATGGAAAACTTTAGAAAACAAGCTGAGCGCTTAGGTACTGATATTCGTTATGGTATGGTTACCAAAGTTGATTTTAGTGGAAAACCTCCATACAAAATTCAGGTAGATGAAAACAAAGAAGTGTTGGCTGATACGGTAATTATTTCAACCGGTGCGAGCGCAAAATGGTTAGGCATTGAAAGCGAAAATAAATTAAACGGTCATGGTGTTTCGGCTTGCGCTGTGTGCGATGGTTTCTTTTTTAAAGGTAAAGATGTAGCCATAGTAGGTGCAGGTGATACTGCTTGCGAAGAAGCAAGTTATTTGGCCAAAATTTGTAGCAAAGTATACATGATAGTTCGTAAAGGCGAGTTTAAAGCCTCCAAAGCTATGCAACATAGAGTTGAAAACACACCTAATATCGAAATTTTATTCAATTCAGAAACTGATGAAATTTTAGGCGAAAACAAAGTAGAAGGTGTTAGAATAAAAAATAACAAAACTGGCGAACTTACTACTTTAGCCATTGGAGGTTTCTTTGTGGCTATTGGACATACTCCAAACACTGCAATATTTAAAGATTACTTAGAAATGGATGAAACTGGTTATTTAATTACTACTCCAGGAACTAGCAAAACAAAAGTGGAAGGGGTATTTGCTTGTGGCGATGCACAAGATAAAATATACCGTCAAGCGGTAACTGCTGCAGGCAGTGGCTGTATGGCAGCATTAGATGCTGAAAGATACTTAGGTGCTTTAGGTTTTGATATGTAATTTCTAAAAAGACATTCACAAAAAAGACCGTCTAAAATACTTTAAAAACTTTACTTGAACCACATAGCCACATAGTATACATAGCTAATAAACTGTGCAATCTTTGTATCTATGTGGTTTTTTATTTCACTATAATTTTAGTTGATTGGTTAATTAGCTGAGTGAGTTAATGAAGTTGAATGAGTTGACTAGAACTAAGTACTTCGAACTAGGAACTAACAATCACAACAAACGTCACTGCGAAGAACGAAGCAGTCTAAGCCTTTAGTTTATATGCTAACTAGGTTGATTAAGAACTAAAAAAAATCAAACTAAGTAATTCAAACAAAATAAACTCAAACTTCTTTTTACTTTTTGTTTTGGCAAAAATCCCACCACTAAATCCAAATTTCAATTTTTCATTCGCACTTTCCATCGCCACTTGGGCCAAAAAATTAAAATTTCGCGCATTTAGTAGACATCCGCCCATACCGCTTATTCCGCTACTTTTTATTTTTGAGTTAATAGGTTAATTGAGTTAATAAGTTTATTGAGTTGATAAGAATTAAATACTTAAAAACTATAAACATCAAACTCAGTACCTAAACACTCCAAACTCGAAACCCTCCAACCCGCAACAAACAACAAACTTTAAACTTCGAACTAAAAAACCTCACAAATTTGAAAATACAATCCTGAATTATTATTTAATCCAAAGGCATAATCTACTCTAATATTAGTGCGCTGAGATTTATTGATATTAAATCTTAAACCTGCGCCCATATTAGGGTTTATGTATTTCATTTCATCGTTAGGCTCACTTAAAGTATTAACTCCAGCAAATGCTACACCACCAATAAACTTCCATAATTGCGCCCTTAATTCAGCTTCGTAATGCAAAAACAATTTACCTCTGTAACGACCTTGCACATAACCTCGTGTAGTAAATTGTCTTCCTGTTTGTGGCATTATCATATAAGGCACATCACCAAGCGCTTGTTCGAATAGTATTCTATTAGCAAAAACCAAGTCATGTTTAGTTTTAAATTGATGATAATAACGAGCATCTAAACGCATGTTTATCCAATTTTGTGTACTGCCCAATACCTTGGCATAAGGATTAATTGCTACCTCCAAATATTTACCTTTGTATGCATTTTGAACATTATCGCGGCTATCAAAAATATAGTGCACGCCAATTGTAGATGCGGTAAACTGTTTGGTGCCAATGGCATTGTTTTCAAAAAAACTCAAAGTATCTTTATCCGATTTTAAATCCCAACAATTATAAAGACGGTATTGCAATCCTAAGAAATGATGTGTTTTTAGCTTTCGTAAAACTCTTTCCTCCAGTTCTATGGCTTTATACGCCACGTTTTCTTTATCAGTTGCCACCTCATTTTTAGTGTTAGAACCAAGCCCATAAGTATTTTCGGGCCAGTTTAAATATTGAAGTTTACCTTGCCAAATCCAATTTTCGTTTTTGGTAAATATTTGGTGATTAAACTGCGCGGCAAACTGTCCGTTAGTGGTATTAATTACATAAGCTTGTGCATTGCTAAAACGAGTAGTTTCTTTAGGGCCTAACAAAAAATTTACATTGGTTAACACACCATATCCAAAGCCAATAAATGGATCGCTTACCAATACAGGCAATAGCGAGTAGCTTACCTTCTTGATTGAATCGGTTTGGGCATAACCTTTCTTATTACCTAATGATATACAAATTACCAAACATGCTAATAAAATACTTTTTTTTATTGCCATACTTAAAATAGTTAGATTACAAATAAATACATTTTTGTTAATAATTGAGGAATAAAATCTCTCTTTTACTAAGAACTTATTTGATTTTTTAAACTTAACTAATCAACTAAAATATACTTTTTACCTTCAACTGTTATATTTGGTATTTTATGTGTTTGGTCAAAGGCATTGTCTATGGGCAAAAGCTGTTTCCATAATCCTACCGAAGTATTGGAGGTATTGCTATCAATTGCTGCTTGAGTTAGTTTAAATGGAAAAATAAACACATTTACATACGATTGTTTTTGGGTAAATGCAGCTTCCATCAATGTCCAAATTTCTTCTATAATGGGGTTTGTCATGGCAAAACAGCCTATAGAAACACAACTACCATGCACCATAATATGGCTACCGGTATAACCGTTGGCTTTATCAAAAGCATTAGGATAACCTAAATTAAACGATAAATGATAACTGCTATTAGGATTCATTTGACTGGGAAAAACCTTGTAAATACCTTCAGGAGCTTGCCCATCGCCTGTTTTAGTTTTGGTACCTAATGTACCCGAGTAATAACAAATAGCATATGTTTTAAACAATACAAACTGATTATTTTGTTTAACCCATAACTGTAGCTCATTGCTTTGTTTGTAAATTCTAATAAATATAGCACTACCCCACTTTACCTTTTTATTGGCAAATTGTTGCTTTAACGCTGCTTCGTTTTGCGCATAAGCAGCAACCGATGTTTTACTAGTAGGCACCTGCGCCATTAGCACATTTCCAAAAAGGAATAACCAGAGTAGGATGATGGATTTCAATTTTTTGATTTAGTGATTTAGAGATTGGGAGATTGCTTTCACGCTTCGCGTGATTGTTTAATTGTTAGATGTTAATATTGTTAGTGCGCTTTGCATGGTTTAATTGTTGGAAAGTTAAATGGTTGGTTACTCTTTTTTCAACATTCATTTCGCATTTTTGTCATTTCGCATTTCGCAATAATTCAAAATCCAACATTCATAATTCAAAATTCTACCGTTCTCTTTTCATCAGCATAAAACCGCCTTGCGTTTCTATCCAATGCATTTGAGAGTTGGTATGATTTTGAGTATCGTTTACATGCAATAAAAAATAAACAGGCTTATCTATTTTTCCGGCTTTAAGCCAATTGTTATCTCTAGCTGAATCGTTGGTATAAGGTTTTACATTTCCATAGAAATAATGCGCATAACTTTTATAACCTAAAGTGGTAATGTAACAATCTTCGTGGCTAATTTTCTGTAACATATCAATAGCTGGACCTTGGCTGTATTGCTCTATTTTAGGAACCACCCACGTTAAATAAATAGGTAAAAACAAAGATATAAAAACCAATAAGGTGTAAAAACCTTTTTGCAACTCGCTGCGCCACAAATAAAATACCGCAATGCTGGTAATGGATAAAAATATAAAACCCATTATAAACTCCAAACCTTGCCAATTGGCGTTTATGCTTAAACTAGCTACTGCAAAATCATCGTCAATGAATGGAATAATGCTATCTTTAATTAGATCAATTAAAGGCAACACTCCTAAGGCTATGCTTAATATTAATCCAAAAATATACACTGCTATCAACTTCCATTTTTCAACGGCTTTTTTATCGAACACATAGTTATAAATGGTATGCGCAGCAATAAAACTTAAAGGCAAGTAACAAGCCGATGAGTAATGCACTATTTTGGTTTTTACTATGCTAAACAAAATTAACACCACCCAAAACAGTATTTGACTCCATTTAAAAAACTGAATTTGAACTTCATTATCATGGGCAAATTTGCGTTTGAACAACGTATTTAAAGCAAATATAGAAATAGGGAAACAACCCAATAACAACACTACAGGATGGTACCAAAATGGTTGTCCATGGCCTGCAACAGGGTTTTTAAATAAATCAATTTGGTATAAAAAAAACTCTAATAAAAAGGTTGGCCCATTTTTAATTACCTCTAATCCGAACCAAGTAGCACTAACCAATAAAGCAGTTACAGCGCAAATAATAATGTGTCTAAATGTAAAAAACAGCTTAAATTTATGCAGAGTTAAATATACCAATACACAAAGCAAACACACCAATAATGCCGCAGGGCCTTTGGTAATAATAGCTGCACCAATAAAGAAACCTGCATATAAGGCATTTAAATTCTTTTTCTTTACATCATTGCCTGTGGCAATTAAAAAAAACTGATATACAGTACCTGAAATAAATAAGTTATAAATAGGGTCAATAATTCCACTTTTGTAATACAAATGAGGCGTAAAACTTCCGGTTATACAAAGTACCCAAATCCAAGCTAATTTGGTATCGAAATACTTTTTGCCTAAATAAAATACAATATTTAAAACTAACACACCTACCAAAGCATTTGGCAAACGTGCAGCAAACTCATTGATTCCAAATATTTTAAAACTGATGGTTTGTAACCAAAAAAACAAAGGTGGTTTTTCCCAAAACGGTTGGAAATTAATTTGAACTTGTTGGTAATTGCCTGTTAACAGCATTTCACGGGCATTTTCGGCAAAGTTTATTTCATCCCAATCAAAAAGATGCACATTACCCAAAAAAGGTATGAATAACATAACAGCCCAAAGTGTTACAAACCAATATGGATATTTAGCAATTAGGTTTTTAATCATAGTAAACTATTTAGTGGTTTTGCTTTTCTGTTCAATGATAAACCAATAACAAAAAAAGGCGCAAAAAAAGCCAATTAATGAACCAACAACGGTATCACGCAAAAAATGTTGTAATAAGTAAATGCGTGAGAAAGCAACAGCTACAGCACAAAATAAAAAGAATAACTGTTGCCAAGGTTTTTTATAAAACAATGCCAAGCAAGTAAAAATGGCAAAAGCAAAAGTGGTATGCCCCGAAGGAAAACTATTGTACTGCAATACCTCCACACCTTCTACAAAGTTTAACTTATAATCTTTAAGCAATAAAGAAGGGCGCAATGCATTATCAAAAACAAAATGCTTATTAAACTGGGTAATTAAAGTACTTATTATGCCAACAATACTGGCTGTTATGCCCCATTTTTTATTAATAATTAACAAGTAAATACAAATAGGAAAACCAAACCAAGCCTCACCAAAATGGGTAGTAAATTTAAATATTTCATCTGAAGCAGCACTATGCATTTGGTTAATGCTTAAAGTAACAGTTTCGCTACTAGATAACAGCAAAAATAATGAAGCTACTGTTAGAACTACAAAATAACCAACTATAAACCAACTATTTTGTCTGATGAATTGTTTCAATATTTATTAGAATTTTCAGTAAACAAAAATGCAACTTCTTTTTGGAAGTTGCATTTTAAATAATTTATTTTTTATCAATTAATTACTGACAAGCAAATTTCAATTTAGGTTGTGCTTCACTTTTGTCATTTGGACCAGTATAATTACCTCTTCTTACTGTAACTTCTATTTGAGTTATCAACTCTTTATTCGAAGTAACATTAAATAATTTACTAGGTATAAAAGATAATCTATATTTTTTTACATCTACTTTTACTAACTTCAAATCAGGGTTAGAAGCTACATTAAAAAAGGAAGATGGTGCAAAAGTTCTGGTAACGCTGGTTGCTGTATCTTTTATTGATGCACTAACCCATGCATACAAATCATCATTTGAAACATTGGTCATGGAGTCATTTAATTCAAAGTTGTTGTCGTAAATAATATTGGCAACTTCATTTAAAGCCATTGAACTAGGTGCTGAATAAATTGCTCCTCTATCGGTTTTTGGTGGTTCTATTGTAAAATTCAAATCTTCAGTTTTTACATCTGGAGCACCATAACCTCCACCATTTTTAGTTTTTACTAAAAGTGATATTCCTTTTTTATAAACATCGGCAGCAGGTACTTCATAAAATTCAGTTGGTACCATTTCGTAATACCAAACCAATGGACCTTTAGCAGCATCGTTGGTCATTTTTAATGCCTCGTTAGAATTTTGCCATTCTTTTTCACCAAATCCATTTCTTAGTGGATGTCCCACTGGATGTTCTTTTGGCAACCAAGTCCAAATATAAAAAGGACCTGTACTATCAGCACAACTTCTATTGGTGGTTTTTGTTAAATCAACATAAATTCTGATTTTTTTTGTTACATCTGGATTTTCAGGTTCAATCCAATTAGCTTGTCCAAAAACTTTAGCAGAAATTAAACTAAAGCCTATAATTAATGTTAGTATTCTTTTCATTTATTTTTCTCCTATAATTTATTTTCTTTCAAACTCTAATACATACGAAAACTTAAGTTCCCCACCGCAATACACAGGTTTACGCAACTTTAAAAAAGTGTCAACAGTTCTTACGGTAGCTCCTAAAGGAAGGCTAAATTCCACTCCTCCATCAGGTATAAACTTAACCATTGTTGGGTATTCATCATTATCAAAACTCCAAGTACCTGAGGGTGCTTGAAAAAAATTAACCAATACATTTGCTGTATCAACAGTATATTTTTTAATACCACCTACCGTTTCAAAAGTAATATTTGGTGCTTTTTTAGTAGTAAAAAAATCGCCCATTGAAGTTGCTTCTTTAACCAACGAAAGTTCGTCAATCATGGTACAACTGGTTAACCCCCATTTTGCTTGAATTCCATCTACTTTACTTGATGGAGTTCCAATATCTTTTATTTCTTTTTTACAAGCTATTATACTTAAAAATATACTTGCTATAATTATTGCTTTTTTCATTTTTTAGTTACTATATAAATTAGTTACAAGTTTGTAATGGGTTTTGAGCAAAACCTATTGTTACTTCTGTTTGAGGATATGAGAAAATTAATCCGTTGCAATTAAATGAAGCATTTCTCATAGTGTTTGGCACTTGTATTTCACCATTTGCTCCAATTCTTTTAAAGGTTTGAATTCTATCTCCTTCTAATAAAAACTCTCTTCTACGTTCATCTCTTGCCCTTGCTTTAATTACATCTGCAATTTCAGCTCCACTTAAAATTTTTGCAGTTGGATTTATATACGCACGGTTGATGATTTTGTTCAAATCTTCGGCAGCAGTAGGCAAATTTTGATTTGTAATAGCAAGTGCTTCAGCTCTCATTAAATACATATCAGTTAAAAGCAAATATGGTACATCAAAAAAATCTTTGTTAAATTTCATTGAACCATAAACTTCTTCTGGCTTACCTTTATTAATAACTTTAATTAAACCTAAACGTTTATCAGTAGTATCTTGTTTCATAAAATTGTATGCCAAAGCTGATAATTGCAAATTTGGAACAGCCACATTATCGGTTCTGTAATTACCAGTATAAGCCGATGCTCTGTTATCTCCCGTTCCTGTGCTTACAAATTGAAATAAATACTCACCACTAAAACTTGCATTGTCAAAATGATTTAAGCTATCACTTAATTTATACTTTGTGTTAGCCAATAAACCATTCAAAACATCAATTGCTTTTTGGTATTGATTACTTTGAAAATAAACTTTAGCTAAAAGTGCCTTAGCTGCGTCTTTATCTGCATATACTTTTTTGGTAGTATTTGAAGGATGATTTTCTGGTAATAAAGAAATTGCTGAAATTAAGTCTTCGGCTATATAAGCATAAGTTTCAGCTATTGAACTTCTTAACACAGGATCTATGGTAACCGTTTTTCTTAAAGGAATACCTGATTGTGAAGCATTGGCATTCACCAATGGTGAAGTACCCATTGGATGTGCATATAATTTAGCAATTTCAAAATGCGAAAGTGCTCTAATAAATTTAATTTCACCTTCTAAAGTGCTTTTTTCAGTTGCAGTTAAATCATTGAATTTTTGAATATAATCCAAACAAGTGTTTGCTCTAAATACACAACGGTAAATTCCTCTAAAATTATCATTAGAAGTGCTATTAAAAGGAATAACTCCTCTTGTGTACATTTCACGTCTATCGCCTGTAATATTATAATCAGCTAACTCATCGCCTAGCAAATCATTGTAAATTTGGGCATTTCCATTTAAACGATTAGCCAAGGCATCATATGTTGAATTAACAATACGTTTAACATCTTGCCCACTTTTAACAGCTTCATCTTCAAGTAAAAATCCTTCTGGTTTAATTTCTGTCCATTTAGTACATGAACTGAAAAATATAATTAAACTTAAAACTGATATTATTTTATATGTATGTTTCATTTTCTACTTTCTTTACTAATTAAAATCCAACATTGATTTGAAATGAATAAGTACGCTCTTGAGGAGGAGTTAAATAAGTAATATTAGGACTCATATTTCTATCTGTAGCATTCTCAAAATCACGAGCTATTTCAGGATCTAAACCTGGGTATTTGGTTACTGTTAAAATATTAGTTGCAATAACAGCCATACGAACAGAACGTACATGTTTAAGTTTTTTGATTGCTTTAGGTTGTAAATTGTAACCTAAAGTAATATTACGTAAACGAGCAAAAGAGGCATCATGTAAAAACTGTGTAGTATTAATCCAAACAGTATTAGAACCATAGTTTGCCTCATTTAATGTTAAACGGGCAAATTGAGCATTATCGCCTGGTTTTTGCCATCTGTCGAATAAATCTGTTCTCATATTCCAATCAGTTACTACACCTAATTGACGTTTTGCAGATGATTCATAAATATTTCCACCAATAACAAAATTAATTAAAACACTTAAGTCAAATCCTTTGTATGAAAAGGTATTTGTTAATCCACCCGAAGCATCTGGTAAAACACTTCCTGCACCTA
Organism: Bacteroidota bacterium; assembly: GCA_027491085.1. Lineage (GTDB taxonomy): Bacteria > Bacteroidota > Bacteroidia > UKL13-3 > UKL13-3 > JAAFJM01. Next base: position 29,069 of record JAIXWW010000015.1, on the reverse strand, counting down.
CTCTATTGGCTATATCCCATTTACTTGTTGGGTTACCATTTAAATCTAAATAAACTGGCAAACCTGTTTGTTGGTCAATATGACTAAATCTTACTAGGTAATTGGTTCCAATAGGACTTCCAATAATAGGACGAGTGTCATTAGTTCCGCCACCCACAGCATCCTGCGAATAAGCACCAATATCATCGATTGAGTTCCAAATTTTTGTAATATTGAAATCAGTACTCCATCTGAATTTACCAACTAAATTTCTAGTTTTAATTCCAAATTCTAAACCTCTATTGGTTATTCTTCCAACATTAGCGGTATAATTATCCATACCTGTAGAAGGTGAAATTGCTAAATTTTCAATAATAGCATCAGAAACTCTTCTGTCAAAGTAATCAACAGTTGTAAAAATTCTATCATTAAACAAACCTAATTCCAAACCTGCATCCCAAATAAATGATGTTTCCCAGCGTAAATTTGGGTTAGCAGCTTGAGTAGGGTATGTAATCGCTTGTTGATTGTATAATCCGTCTGTTCTATAGGTTAAAAAACGAGCATTGCCATTTATATTGGAGTTTCCACTTCTACCGGCACTGGCTCTTAATTTTAAGAACGATATGCTTTTGTTATTACGTAAAAACTTTTCTTCACTTAATACCCAACTTGCCGAAACTGCTGGCATAAACGCAACACGGTAATTTTCACCGAAACGAGATGACCAATCAGCACGTAAAATTAACTGTGCAAAATACTTATCTTTAAATGAATAATTTACACGACTAAAATAACTTAAAAATGCCCAAGCACTTCCGGGAGATACTTGATTTTGATATAATGAATCTGGCGTTTTATCATAAAAAGGACCAGAGGTTTTTTCAGTTCTTTGAGTTCTTACAGAAGCAGTTGATTTTTGAAACTCATTACCAACCATAAAACTAAATTTATTATTATCGTTAGGGTTATAGTTATAAGTACCAGTAATAAAATAATTTAAATTATTGGTAAAAGTCCCTGTTCTGTATGCATTTCCACCAATAGAATCTGCAATATTTAATAATTGAGGACTATTATATTGGTCATCTAACAACTGCATGTAATCATAACCACCTTGACCTCTAAAATATAAATTTTTGATTGGATTATAATCAATTGCCACATTATTAATTACCCTAGTTTCACCTACTCTCCAAACTTTTTGTTCTTGAGCAATTAATGGATTATCACCTCCTCTAAAATAAGCACTATCTCCACCATTTACATCCTTATATCTTACTGGATAAATTGGTAAAGCAGTACTCATAGCTGAACCTAATCCTCCAGCCCAAGCACTATTTACTCTAAAATTATTTCCTTGAGCAATGCTAGAATTGGTTGAAACTTTAATTTTTTTACTAATCCTAAAATCTAGATTTAAACGACCAGATAATCTATTGTAACTATTTCCTACCAAATAACTTTCATTATTGCTGTATGAAATACCAGCGTAGTAACTAATTTTTTTGTACATGTCACTTATCGACAAATCATAATTTTGCTTAAAGCCTAATCGGGTTGTTAACTTTACCCAATCCGTATTATTTTGACTTGCTTTATTGTATGCTGCTTCACGCGCTGCTGCTGATGATTGAGCAGATGAATAACCAGGTAACCAAACGCGTCCTGTTCCACCGTCATTTTCCCAAGCTTCTTGACGTAATTGTAAATATTGAGAGGTGTTTAACATATTAGGTAAAGCAGTAGGTTGCGAAGTTCCAACTGTAGCCGAGAAATTAACATTAGGCCCTTTTTTACTTCCTTTTTTGCCTCTTTTGGTTGTAATTAATATTACACCATTTGCTCCTCTTGAACCATAAATAGCGCTTGCTCCAGCATCTTTTAGCACATCAATTGTTTCTATATCATTAGGGTTGATAGTAGCCAAAGGATTATTATTCATACCACCACCATTGCCATTCAAGAAATAATCTTGTGTGATTGGAATTCCATCAACTACATATAATGGATCGCCTCCAGCACCAATAGAAGCAATACCTCTGATACGAACAACAGCACCAGAACCAGCCAAACCACTACCAGTAGTTACATTTACACCGGCCAATTTTCCTTGTAATGCCGATTCAAAACTAGGAACTGGCATATCATTTAAACTTTTACCACTTATTTGAGCAACTGATCCAGTTATTTCGCGTTTACGTTGCACACCATAACCAACAACTACAACTTCATCTAACTTTTTTTGATCTTCTTTTAGTTGAATATTCACAAATGCGCCATTAGTGCCAACTTCCACTTCCTTGTAACCAGGATTAGAGCCTAAACTTGATATCTTTAATTTGTATTTTCCTGCCTTAACTTCTTTGATTTCAAAAGTACCTTGTGCATCAGTAAAAGAACCTTTCTTTGTTCCCTCAATAATAACTGTTGCTCCTACAATAGGAATCTTTTTTTCATCTTCAACCCTTCCTTTAATGCTTTGAGCAAAAACTTGGGTAACGAGATAAAAACTTACGATGGTTAATAGTAATTTTCTCTTCATATATTTATTTAATTCAAATTTTTATTAATAAAAAGTAACAGCAACTTAGAAATTGCTGTTACTTAGTGTGAATAAACACGAAACTTTAGTTCAATTGTAATTTGTTTTTGAATTTACCATCAGCATTTATTACTTCAATAATATACATTCCTTTAGGCAAATTATTTAGGTTCAATTCAAACTTTTGTTCCCCATAAAAGTATTGATTTTTATTCTGATATTCATACACTTTTTTTCCAACTAAATCATAAATTGCTAATTCTAAGTTAGATGAATTTTTAAAATCAATGTTAACTGTAACATTTTGAACCGCAGGATTAGGATAAATTTTTACATTATTTTTCATCTCAATTTGGCTAATTGAGGTTCCTCCACCATTATTGTTAGATTTTTTATTTAAATTTTTATCAGTATAAACTACATACTCTCCTGGACTTAAAGGAATATTTCTATTTACATCTGTTACATTTATAGAATCACCGGTCATGTAATTATACCACCAACCTGTGCGCTGAAATACAGGAGTAATATTTAAATTAATAACATCAAAATTTCCTACAATAATACTGTTCATACTATCATGATTAACTTTTAAAAACTTCCCAGTACCTGAAACATTGTATGAATAATCATCTGAGATAAAAGAAACATGTTGCTTTAGTTTTGCTAATTTACTTATTGAATTGTAAACAGACATTCTGTTAATGTTACTTTGGTATAACCAATTGAATGGTTTATTTCCGGTTCTTCCATTTGTATTTATCGAAATTTCATAACCTAATTCAGCACCTTGCCAAATCATTTTAGGACCTTTTTGCGGAATCAATAAAGCATGGTAGGCTTCACTTCTTTTTAAGGCAGTATTCAAATCTTTGGCACTGTATGAACCCGATGAATTACCATATTGAAGAGTAGAATACATTATTCTTTCTTCATCATGACTTTCGGCATAAGTAACTAGATTAGGATAGGTAAATTGTCTGTTTTTATAATTACCCCAACTTAAATCTGCCTTTGAATTATTGTAACCCATATTAGCCTCTGCATAAGCCTCTGTCATTTTACCCCATAGCATAAAACCTGCATTTGCCAAAACTTTCTCTTCGGAGTTATCTCCTAAATGCTCCAAAATTAAATAAGCATCAGGTGAGTATTTAATAATTTCGCCTCGTATTCTGTTCCAAATATTAATCCTACTTTGATCGTAAGCACTCCATCCACTTACATTTCCTAAAGTATTATTTTGAGTAAATCCTTTTGATAAATCAAAACGATAACCATCTACTTTATACTCGGTAATCCAATATTTTAAAACTCTATCCACAAAATCTTTTGTTGGTTGAGCTTCATGGTTATAATCGTAACCAACACCAAATGGATGCTTATCAACTTGATTAAACCATGGATTATTAGCTGTAGGTTGTCCATATTGACCAGCATTTTTATCAAAATACATTCTAACTTGTGGATTTTGACCAAATGAATGATTTAATGCAATATCCATTACTACTGTCATTTTTCTCTTGTGACACTCGTCAATAAATTGTTTGAACGCATCTTTGGTTCCATAATATTTATCTAAAGCAAAAAAGAACATTGGATTATAACCCCAGCTTTCATTACCTTCAAACTCATTTACTGGCATTAATTCAATACAATTAACACCTAAATTTTGTAGATAAGAAAGTGTATCTTTTAATGTTTGAAAATCGTGACGACCAATAAAATCTCTTAACAACAATTCATATATTACTAACTTATCGTTTGTTGGTTTTGTAAAACTTGGAGCTGTCCAATTAAAAGGAGTTTGACCTGTTTGTAGCACTGAAACAATCTCTGTAGTTTTTCCAACAGGATATTTTATCAAATTAGGATATGTTACTGCTGGAATGTATTGATCGTTATATGGGTCAAGTATTTTATCGGAGTAAACATCAGCAACGCGCAATTGAGCATCATCAATACTGTATTGAAAAGTATATTCTTTACCTTTAGTCAAACCATTAATTTGAATCCAATACCTATTACCATCAGGAGTTTTATTCAATAAATAGTTATTATCAAACTCCCAATTATTAAAATCACCTAGCGCATAAACATAGCTTTTGTTTGGTGCGAATAATTGTAAAATAACAGTATTATCATTTACATAATTAATTCCATCTTGAATACCTGCAGGCGAAGCGGCTATATTAGGAGCTTGTTTACCTACTATATAAGAGGTATCATAATATTTATTAGCACCTTTAGTACCTTCAAGTACTAATTTAATTTTACCAGTTCCTAAATTATTAAACAAACCACTGTAGCTTAAAGTGCTATCATTGGTTACAGATTTCAACAAATTACCATTGGCAAATAACTTCAAATCTCCCAAATCAGATGAAGAGCAATTGATAGTAACATTGTCGGTTGAATTATAAAAAGTTCCTTTAACAGGACTATTTATTTTTATTTGAAAAACACCTTGGTTAACATCAGCAAAAATATCGCCACCACCAGTTGCTTTGCCTTCTTTACTTCCATCGGCATTTCTAAAAACTACCGCAATTTTTAAGATTTGTTCATTTGTAGGAACTCCATAAAAACTTCTTATATTACCAATATTTAACGTGTAGGCATTTGTATTTCCAACTCTAGTTAACAAGGCCTTTGGTAAATTTGTAGCCCATGGAGCAATCACATATTTCCAATCACTATTTGAAGTACTTAAATTGGTGATAACTCCGGTATGGGCATATATTGTTGATTGGCCAATTAAGCCTGCAGTTCCTTGGTCTGCATTGAAGGTTAAAATTACACCATTAGTTTCAGAAGTTGCAAAAGTTGGATTTAAGGTCACAATTTGAGCATTTGCTTTAGCAAAAACAAAGAAGGAAATGAGAATTAAAAGTTGATTTTTCAGGAATTTAAATACTATTTTGTTCATATTTTAACTAGTTAATTTTGACTGCAAAATACATTTATTAAACAAAATAATCAATATCATTTGTTTTTTTATTAAAATTATTTGTAGATTGCTCTCACTAAAATTAAAAAATATAAAATGAAAAAGTTTTTACTAATGACAGCAGCAATAGCCGCAACAAGCGGTTTATTTGCTAAAAAAGTTAAATTCCAAGTTGATATGACTGGAAAAACAATCAGTCCTAATGGAGTACACATTGCAGGAAATTTTCAAAAAGCAGCAGGTGCTTCAGATAATTGGAAACCAAGTGAGACCGCTATGACAAATGGTGGTTCTGGAAATATTTATTCAGTAGTTGTTGATATTCCAGCAATGGCTGTGTATGAATTCAAAATTATAAATGATAACAACTGGGGACCAGGAGAAGAGTCTATTCCAGCAATTTCAAAAGTTGAATCAGCTGCAAATGGTGGACAAAACGGTAATCGTTGGGCTTACATTGATTCATCAAAAAATGATACAACTATTTTACCTGCTATTTTATTTGGTGGAGAAGCACCTGCTGGTAAAATTGCATTACGTTTCGCAGTAGATTTACAAAAGGAAACAGCAGTAAGTGCTAATGGTGTTTATATTGCAGGTAATTTCCAAGGTTCAAATGGAGCTTCAGGTGATTGGAAGCCAAATGAATCTAGAATGGTTAATTTATTTGGTTCAAATAAAGTTTATGAATACATTGCTTATGTAGGCAACACAGACGCAGTTGAATTCAAATATTTAAATGGAAATGACTGGCCATTTAACGAATCAGTTCCATCTGCTTGCCAAAAAGGTAATGGAAATCAAAATCGTTTTTTCCAGGCTGCTAGTGCATCAACTGCTTTAGCTAGAATTTGCTTTGGTTCATGCAGTGCATGTCCATCTGCTCCAATTCCTACTTACTCATACATGTTTCAAGTAGACATGAGCAATTCAAATTGTGATGGTGGATTTGACTCAGTAACTGTTGCTGGTGCTGGTGCAAAATTAACTGGCTTTGGTGCAGGTTTAAAAATGAATCAAGTTGGAACTTCTAAAATATATGCTTTAACTGTTGCTGATTTAGATTCAGGTGAAGTTAATTTCAAATATCGTTTCCATAAAAATGGAAATACAAATTGGGAAGGTGGCGACAATAGAATTTTACCTTTAACTAAAAACGATACTACTAAAATTACTTGTTTTGGTTCTAGAGTAGTTGGTAATTGCCCTAGCAAACCTGCTCCTTCTAAAGTAACTTTCATTGTTGATTTTACAAGCCCTACAGCTCCACCACCTGCTTCTAAAATATACTTAATTGGTGATTTCACAAAACCACAATGGCAATCAGGTGCAGTTGAGTTAACTCAAATTGCTGGTAAACCAGGTGTATACTCTGTTACCATTGATTCAATTTGCCCAGGTAAAATTTCTTATAAATTCATGAATGGTGACGTTACCGTTAAAACAAATGAAGAATCATACCCAGATAGCTTATCTCGCGGTTGTGTTGAGCCAAACGGTGTTGGTGGATTTAACAGAACTTTTGTAAGAACAGAAGCTACACCTGTTACAATTTCTTACCAATTCAATGGTTGTAAAGTTGGTTTTATACCAGGAACTAATGTAAGTGAAGTGTTAGCTAATAATGTTAAATTATACCCTAACCCTACAAATGATTATTCAGTATTAGCATTCAGTGATAATGCTGCATCTCATACTGTAAACATTTTAGATTTAGCTGGTAAAGTAGTTCGTACATACAACAACTACGAGTTAGCTACTTTAAAAATTGAACGTAATGAATTAAAAGCTGGTGTTTATTTTGTTAATGTGGTAAACAGTAACAATCAAACAGCAACTGTTAAATTAATGATTCAAGAATAATTATAATAACACAAAATAAAAAAGCCCCACAAATTAAATTTGTGGGGCTTTTTTATTTTACATATCCTCTTATGGTAATAGCTTGGCTGGGAGTTTTTCCATTTGTTTCAACCAATAATGTTTTAAAAAAACTACCTTTTGTTCTTGCATTAAAAGTAACTTTTATTACCCCCCTACTCTTTTTCTTATAAGGTGATTTACTCCATTCTGGAATAGAGCAACCGCAAGGACTTACAATATTTTTTATAAGTAAATCAGCTTTTCCAGTATTTTTAAACTTAAAACTATAACTTTTGGGCTCATCAAATGGAATTGTATCAAAATTATATATTGTACTTTCAAAAGTTAATTCTGGTAATTTGTTTTGTGAGTAGCTTATTTTACCAACAATAAAAAAAGCTACAACTATTATTTTTTTTAACATTTTAATTCCTAATTAGAAAGTTTTTTAATTGCCAAATATGCCATCAATCCAACTCCTATATTTAATGCGTCTTCATCAATATCAAAAGTTGGTGTATGTACAGATGATACTATTCCCTTTTTTTCATTCCTTGTTCCAAGTCTATAAAAACAAGCTGGTATAATTTGGCTATAATAAGCAAAATCCTCAGCAGCCATCCAAGTATCCAAGTCAATTACATTCTCATTACCTAAATACTCAATAGCTCCATGTTTAGCCAATGATGTTAAATCTTCATCATTCTTCAGAAAAGGATAACCCTTCCGCACTTCAAATTCACATTTACCACCCATTCCTTCGGCAATTAAATTAGCCATTTTTATCATTTTCTCATGTGCATCAAAACGCCATTTTTCGTCTAATGTTCTGAATGTACCCTCTATAAATACTTCATTTGGAATTACATTTGTGGCACCATTGGCATTAATCTTTCCAAAAGATAAAACACTTGGAATAATTGGAGATGCCATTCTACTTACTATTTGTTGCAATGAAATGATAATTTGAGCCGCAATAACAATTGGGTCAATATTAAGATGAGGCATAGCACCATGCCCACCTTTTCCAATTACTTTAATAAAAATTTCATCACTACTGGCCATATATAGACCACTTTTAAAGCCAACTTTACCAACTGGAATCAATGGCATAACATGTTGGCCAAAAATAGCTTCTGGTGATGGATTTTCTAGCACATTTTCAGCTATCATTAAACTCGCTCCACCAGGTAGTTTTTCTTCACCTGGTTGAAAAATAAGTTTAATTGTTCCTTCAAAACTTTCACGTAGATTATACAAAATTTCTGCTGCACCTAGCAAACAAGTAGTATGTACATCGTGGCCACATGCATGCATAACTCCTATATTATTTGATTTATAAATCACCTCATTTTGCTCCAAAATTGGCAAGGCATCTAAATCTGCTCTTAAGGCAATAACTTTCTTTTCAGGATTTTCACCTTTAATTAAAGCTACAATACCTGTATTTGCCACATGCTCAATATCAGTGATTCCAATTTTTAGCAAATGGTTTTTCACAAATTTACTTGTTTCAAACTCTTCGAAAGATAATTCAGGATTGGCATGTAAATGGTGCCTCATCTCTATAAACTTTAAACGATTGTTTTCAGCAAGGTGTTTTATTTGATCAATAATTTGATTGGACATAACAAATTTCAATATTTATTTAAAAATTAAAGCAATAATAGTTTTGGCATTTTACAAAAAAAGCAGCACTTTATAAAAAGTGCTGCTTTGAAAATATTATTTAAACAGTGCTCCGGAAGAGATTCGAACTCTTACACCTTTGCAAGCACCACCCCCTCAAGGTGGCGTGTCTACCAATTCCACCACCGAAGCCGAAGCTTAAGCAGCTTTGGTATGTATTCTGTTTTTAGCTGATAAAGCACGTTTGCTACGTAATTTACCAAAGCTTTTGTTTTTCATTTTACCTTTTTTCGATCTTAAATCACCTTTTCCCATTGTTGTATTTTTTAAAATTAATTTTTGCAAATGTAACAAAATATTTAAGGTTACAAACCCTTAAATATAGCTTTTATTGGTTTTAAAATAAATTCAATTGATTCAACCGTAAAGTCGAATCCATCAATAATTGATTGGAAAGCTACTACAACATAAGTTAGTATAAAAGTTACTACAATTACTTTTATAAATCGGGTAACGCTGAACATGATAATTTAATTAGCTAGTTTTTAACACTTCAAATATATTTTTTTAAAACCAATTAAATTTATGCCTTATTCACATATTTTTGAAAATGTATTTATAATTGACAATAAAATAATTTGAAATGGATAACAGTGTTTTTGGAATAAGCAACGGTATTTTAAAAATTAAGGTGAATAAAAAAGGAGCTGAATTGGCTTCTGTGCTGCAATTAAATAACCAATATGAATTTATGTGGAATGCCAATCCTACCGTTTGGAATAGACATGCACCCGTACTTTTTCCAATTGTTGGGAAATTGAATAATAATAAGGTGCTTATTAACAATTGTTTGTACGAAATGGGCCAACATGGTTTTGCTCGAGACTTTGATTTTGAATTGGTAAAGAAAACCGAAACTGAAGTACAATTTTTATTGAAAAGCAACGAACAAACTTTAGTAAAATATCCGTTTCAATTTGAGTTATTTATAATCTACGGATTTACTGATGAAAGTAATCAACTAAAGGTTACTTATAAAATTGTAAACAAATCTACTTCAGAAATGCATTTTAGCATTGGCGCTCACCCAGGTTTTATGCTACCTGTAGCTAATTTAAATGAATACGAAATTGATTTTTTTGAAGCCAATTCAATTGAACGCCATTTATTAGCAGATGGTTTGTTTAATAATGAAACCGAAACATTGTTACTAACAAATAATAAATTGAATTTAAGTGAAGAAGTGTTTGACAAAGATGCCATTGTAATAAAAAACTGCACTTTTAAAACAATTAGTTTAAACCATAAAAATTCTAATTTTAAAGTTTCGTGCTCGTTTAATGATTTTACTGATTTAGGCATTTGGTCAAAAAAAGGAAACCACAATTTTGTGTGTTTAGAGCCTTGGTTAGGTTATGCTGATGAGGTTGGTTTTGAAGGAGATATAGCCGATAAAAAAGGAATTGCTCTTTTACCAGAAGGCGATACTTTTGAAGCATCGTATTATTTAAATTTTACCAGCTAAATGAGTGTTAATAGTCAATTATTTTATCAATTAGCTATTAAGCAAATTCCAAATGTGGGCAATGTTACCGCTAAAACTTTAATTAGTTACTGCGGTGGAGTTGAAAATGTGTTTAAACAAAGTAAATCAAAATTGCTCAAAATACCCGGAATTGGCGCTACCACAGCCGAAAGTATCGCAACATTTAAAGATTTTAAACGTGCTGAAGATGAACTTTTATTTATTGAAAAATTTAAAATAAAACCGCTTTTTTATCTAGACAAAGATTACCCAAACCGATTAAAAGATATTGAAGATGCACCTACTTTATTGTTTTATAAAGGCAATGCCGATTTAAATAATTCAAAAGTTGTATCCATAATTGGTACACGAAATGCTACCGAATATGGTAAAGCATTTACCGATAATTTGGTAGAAGAGTTAAAAGCAACCAATGCTTTAATTGTAAGTGGTTTGGCTTACGGTATAGATTTTCAAAGTCACAAAGCAGCAGTTAATCAAAAGTTGCCAACTGTTGGTGTGGTAGCTCATGGGTTAGATGAAATATACCCAAGAGGCCATGCAACAATAGCCAAACAAATGATAGAAAATGGTGGACTTTTAACTGAATATTTAAGTAAAACGAGGCCCGATGCTAATAATTTTCCGGCTAGAAACAGAATTGTAGCAGGCATGTGCGATGTATTGGTAGTAGTAGAAACAGCTACACGAGGAGGTTCAATGATTACAGCTGAGATAGCCAATAGTTATAACAAAGATATTATGGCTTTACCGGGCCGAATTTCTGACCAATATGCGCAAGGATGCAATTATTTAATCAAAACTAATAAAGCAAGTATGATTACCCAAACGGCTGATTTGTTAGAACTAATGAATTGGGATTTAGAAACCAAGAAAATCAAAAAGCCAAAGCAGCAAAGTTTAAACTTGGATTTAGACACAGACGATACAAAAATTGTAAATTATATCAAACAAAAAAATAAAATAGCCATTGATGAGATAGCCTTTGATTTGGGATTTGATAACGGATTGCTTTCATTTAAATTACTTGAACTAGAATTTAAAGGAATTATTCGTTCATTGCCTGGCAAGGTTTATGAAATGGCTTAAAGGACCATAGTCAATAGACGATAGTCCATAGTAAAAATGCTTTGGTCTATCGTCCAACTACTATCAACTATCAACTAAAAAAATGAACTACCAACAAACCTTAGATTATTTATACCAACAATTGCCTTTGTTTACGCGCATTGGCGCGGCTGCATATAAAAAAGATATAACCAATACGGTGGCACTTTGCAATGCATTAGATAATCCGCAACACCAATTTAAAACTATTCATATAGCGGGTACCAACGGAAAAGGTTCCACCAGCCATTTGTTAGCTTCTATTTTGCAGGAAAATGGTTTAAGGGTTGGATTATATACCTCGCCACATTTAAAAGATTTTAGAGAACGTATAAAAATTAATGGTGAAATGATTCCTGAGCAAGAAATAGTGGAGTTTGTAGCTCAGTATAAAAGTGTTTTTGATGAAATAAGTCCATCGTTTTTTGAGTGGACAGTGGCTTTATGTTTTGATTATTTTGCCAAACAAAATATTGATGTGGCTATCATAGAAACAGGCCTTGGCGGAAGATTGGATTCTACCAATATTATCAATCCATTACTATCAGTTATTACCAATATTGGTTGGGATCATACTGATTTATTGGGTGATACTTTGCCTAAAATTGCTTTTGAAAAAGCAGGAATTATTAAACCCAATACGCCTGCTGTATTGGGTGAAAAACACCCAGAAATAAACCAAGTTTTTATTGATAAAGCCAATGAATGTAATTCCAATTTAATTTTTGCTCAAGATCAAATTGAGATAGAAGAATTTACATCGACTCCTAATGGTGTAGCTGTTAAATTTAAAGCCAATACACTTTTCAATATTGAAATTGGGGAAGATTTTAAACAGCAAAACTTCATTTTAAATTGTCCACTTGGCGGAATATACCAGCAAAATAATTTTAAAACGGTATTGGTAGCTTGCCAACAATTACACAATTTAGGCTTTATCAGTAGCTTTAACGCAATAAAATTGGGGTTTGAAAATGTGGTAAAAAATACCGGTTTAATGGGTCGTTGGCAAATTTTAGGAACTGAGCCAACCATTATTTGCGATACTGGACATAATGTAAACGGAATTGAATACATTGTTGAGCAAATTGGGATGCAGCAATTTGAAAGATTACACATGGTAATAGGGATGGTGAAGGATAAAGATATTACCAAAATTTTGAAGCTTTTACCTAAAAATGCCATTTATTATTGGTGCAAAGCTCAATTACCAAGGGCGTTAAACGAGTTTGAATTACAACAGCAAGCAAAAGAATTTGGTTTAATTGGTTTTGCTTTTGATACAGTAGAGCAAGCAGTAAAAGCAGCAAAATTAAATGCACAAACCAATGATCTAATATTTATTGGTGGCAGCACATTTGTAGTGGCTGAAGCCCTATGATGCTAGGTCAATTTTACAAACGCCACTTCCTGCATTACTCATCAATATTTCATCAGCATTTTGCAAATCATGTAAGGTACAAATTTGCTCAATTATTGGCGTATCTTGAAGTGTGCAATTTTCAATAAACACTTGCCTTGATACTCCGGCAATGCAACCTTCACTTAGCGGAACAGTATAAATTTGATTATTCTTTTTCCAGTAAATATTGGAGCTAGCAGCTTCAATGATATTTCCGTTTTGATTTAAAATCAAAGCATCATCTAATCTATTTTCCTTGGCCCAAAGTTTAGCCATAACGTAAATGAGTGCATTACCAGTTTTGAGGTTTGAATAAGGCCCAATAGCTTTTTTTTGTGTTGAAAATACACCTACTTTTTTAGTTTTTTGCGCTTGTTCTTTCCAATTATCAGGTAGTTCAAAGGTTTCAACAATATAATCAGTTAAATTGGCATCTGGTAAGTAAAACCCTAAACTATTTCTATGTAGTATAAACCTTGCTCGGCAATCTTTTTTATTGATTAAACTCGAATTTTGAATTGCTTGATAAATGGCCGTTTTAAAATATTCAAAATCAAATTTTTCAGGAATTTCCATTTTTAAAATATGGGCACTATTTACAAGTCGTTCATAATGTTTTTGAGCATGTTCAATTTGATTGTTTTGAACCAACATACTTTCAAAAAGCAAATCACCATAAACAAAAGCGCGTTTTATCATACCACAAGTTTAATTCATTATTTTTAAAACTATTCAATAAAAATCATGTTAATTTAAGTTAGAACAAAGGCTATTTTTGCTTTTTGTCTTAAACATAAAATAAAAAAATACAATAATGGTAACGAAAGTAACAGATGCAGAATTTCAAGAATTAATTAACTCCAACTCAAAAGTTGTTATTAAATATTTTGCAAATTGGTGTGGAACTTGTAGATTATTTTCACCAAAATTTACTAAAATATCAAATAAAGAAGAATACGCAGATGTATTGTTTTTAGATGTAAATGCTGAAGAAAATCCTGAAGCAAGAAAATTTGGTGGGGTAACTAATTTACCTTACTTTGTAGTTGTAAAAGATGGTCAAGTAGTATCTGCCGATACCACTGCAAAAGAAGAAGGTGTAGAGAAAATGATTGGTTTGTTAAATTAGTTAAGCATGAAATTACCCGTAATTAAACAATTAGTTGAGCTATATACGCTTGAACAATTGCAACAAGCTGAAGAGCAATTATTAAATGAACAACCCATTGCCATAGAGGTAGACGGTGATGATGAAGGTGAACAATTAACCCATATTTTAGGTGCAATTGATGTATTGGAACGTGTAAAAAACGAGAACAAAGATAAATCAACTGCTTTACGCGAATTTTTCCAACGCGTTCGAAACTCAATTAGCTAATATTGCATCCCTTAAAAAGCCCATGAAAGTAGTAAAACCTGATTACAATTCTGATAAATCGAAAAAGCAACAAGTTGAAGAAATGTTTGATAATGTAGCAGCTCGTTACGATTTTTTAAACCGTTTTCTTTCGCTTAGAATTGACACTATATGGCGTAAAAAAGCCATTGCTCATTTAAAAACTTTAAAGCCTAGTTTGGTTTTAGATGTAGCTACTGGCACTGCTGATTTAGCCTTAGAAATCAACAAGCAATTACATCCTTCAAAAATTGTAGGTTTAGATTTATCTGAACAAATGTTAGCTGTTGGTCGCGTAAAAGTTGAAAATGCTAAGCTTTCAGGTAAGATTACTTTGGTTAAAGGCGATAGTGAGAATCTAACTTTTGCTGATAGCTATTTTGATGCAGTTACAGTAAGTTTTGGAGTTCGAAATTTCGAAAATTTAGACAAAGGTCTTTCCGAAATAAATAGGGTTTTAAGAGTTGGTGGCAAATTGGTAGTATTAGAGTTTTCTAATCCCAAAAGTTTTCCTTTTAAGCAAATTTTTGGTTTTTACTTTCAATTCATTTTACCAACCATTTCGCGATTGGTAAATAAAAACAGCGGAAACGCCTATAAATATTTACCTGAAAGTGTTAAATTTTTTCCTGAGGGACAAGAATTTGCAAAGCACTTGCAAAATTGCGGTTTTAGCAATATAATTGTACAACCTTTAACATTCGGAACTTGTACAATTTACGTAGCTCAAAAATAAAATCATTAAGTATTTATTTCAGATATCTAATCTGTTTTTTTACATTTACTTTTCTTCAAAATAAGTTGGCCACCGCTCAGCCTAATTTGCCGCAATATGATGCTAAAAAAGTTCACTTTGGCTTTACTTTAGCTAGTAATATTGGTAGAATGCAATTGGAAACCAGGCCAAATTTATTTGCAGGTGATACACTAAGAAATGTATCCGTGGCTAATTTTCCGGGTATAGGTTTAGGCGCAATTACTAATTTTAAGTTAGGTAAATATTGGGATATTCGTTTAATGGCTCCTGTTATTTCGTTTGTACAACGTAATTTAACATATGATTTTGATAACTCACAAAAGGTAGTAAAAGTGGAGTCTGCTTATTGCGATGCTTCATTATTGATAAAGTATAAATCCGAACGCAGAAAAAATACCAGAACTTATATAGTTGCTGGACCTCGTTTTAGTTTCGATTTTGGCAGTACGGTTGATAAAACGCGTGGTATTCAAAATCCGGTTGTATCATTAGTTCCATTCACTTATGGTTGGGAAGCAGGTATTGGAATGGATATTTATTTTGAATATTTTAAATTTTCGCCCGAAATAAAAACTTGTCAAACAATTGGTAGTGCATTGTATAGAGACATTTATCCATACACCCAATCAATTGAGGCTATTTACCCTCAACTTATTCAAATAAGTTTACATTTTGAGTAATTTGCTTAATGGCAATTTATCAAACTGTTTTATTTAATATTTTCTTATGAAATTTACGATTAATCATACCGATGTTAATTCAAAGGCGCGCGCTGGAGTAATTGAAACTGATAGAGGTCAAATACTTACACCTATTTTTATGCCTGTGGGTACACAAGGAACAGTTAAAGGTGTAAACCAAACCGAGTTAGCTGATAGAATTAAAGCACAAATAATTTTAGCCAATACCTACCATATTTATTTACGTCCAGGAACCGAGGTAATTAATAACGCAGGAGGAATTCATCAGTTTATTAATTGGGATAAGCCAATGCTTACCGATAGTGGCGGTTTTCAGGTTTTTAGTTTAAATGAAATCAGGAAAATAAGTGAGCAAGGTGTTGAGTTTAGAAGTTATTTAGATGGAAGTAAGCACTTCTTTTCTCCAGAATCGGTAATGGATATTCAACGCAAAATTGGTGCTGATATCATGATGGCATTTGATGAATGTACACCATACCCATGCGATTATAAATATGCCAAAGATTCGATGGGACTAACGCATCGTTGGCTAAAACGATGTATTGATAGATTTGATAGCACGGAGGATTTATACGTTAAAAAACAAGCTTTATTTCCAATTGTTCAAGGTTCTACTTATAAAGATTTAAGGGTTGAAAGTGCAAAGTTTATAGCCGATCAAGGAAGAGAAGGTAATGCTATTGGAGGTCTTTCTGTGGGGGAACCTGCCGAAATGATGTACGAAATGACTGATTTGGTTTGCGATATTTTACCTAAAGATAAACCTCGTTATTTAATGGGTGTGGGTACTCCTGAAAATATTCTAGAATGTATTGCTTTAGGAATTGATATGTTTGATTGTGTTATGCCTACTCGTAATGCACGTCATGGTTTTATATTTACAAGTAAAGGAATTATCAATATAAAAAATGAAAAGTGGAAAAACGATTTTTCTCCTTTAGACGAATCATTTACGCCACAATATACAAAAGCCTATTTAAAACATTTGATTAAGTGTAACGAGTTTTTAGGAGCCAGTATAGCTAGTATTCAAAATTTATCGTTTTATCTTTGGCTAGTTACCGAAGCCCGCGAGCATATTTTGGCTGGCGATTTTGTAAGTTGGAAAAAAAGCACTTTAGAAATAGTAAATAGACGTTTGTAATTAAACTTACAATTAAAAAAAATAAAAAATCCGCATTGTATTTGAACAATGCGGATTTTTAGTTTAAAGAATTATCATTAAATTATTATTTCCCATCCAGCTTCCTGATTGTGTTTTATTAACCATATCAGGTTTGGGTTCAACCCATTTTCTTCCATTTATTACAAATTTAAATTCATGGATTTTTTTATCTGTAAATTTAGAAATAGGCATTTTAAATTCGTATACATCGCCTTTTTTCTCCATTAAATATTCTTTGTTTTTAGGCGCCCACTTATTAAAATCACCAGCTAAATATACTTGTTTAATATTTTCATCAGTTAAATTTTTTCGCCAACCAGTCATTCCATCTGTAGTTTCTTCAAATTGGGTTGGGTTAAAATTAAAAACTATAAAATTATTTTCAACTCTGTAGCCAATTTTATTATTTGGTTCAATACTCAAGCTGTCTTCAAAATCAGTATTCTTTAATTCTTTAGAAAGCGCTTGTGGGTTCTCAGGCAAATTTTCAACAATTTCTATATTGATATTATCAATCCAAATTTTGCCTTCACCTTTAATCATGGCTCCAATTACTAGGTTCCCCGCATTATCGCTTACGTTTAAATAGCTATCTATTTTTTTATACGCATGATTTCCTTGTAAATAGGTTTTCCTATCCTCCGAATTATTAGAACTATTATTCCAAAAGTCATCCATTTTATTTTGTGGACTCAAAATTAAGCACGCAAAATCTTTCACATTTTCTGTTCTAATAAATGCTGAAAGTTTAACTCGTTTTCCTAAATAGTTTCTTGCATTAATGGTTTGGATTACTGCACCCGAGCCATAAATATCTTTTCCAACTGATTCAAGGATAATTGCTTTTGATTCGTTTATTCCTTCTTTAGCTTTAATTTCCATGTTGTAACTTCCAGCCCAAGTGCCACTTTTAGTCCATGCTTTTGGTAAGATTTGTCCAGATACATTTGCTTTTAAAAGGAGCATACCCATGCTTAAAAATAATAGATTTTTCATAGTTGTTTTTTATTCAAACGTAAAATTAAAAAAATTATTTGTAAATTATTGAGTGACGAACTTTATAATACAGAGTATGAATTTAGGCTTTTAATTGTTAAGCTAAAAATAAGTCGAAATTGTTATTAGAATAAATTAAATAACAGCAAGGATTAATAAAGCATTATCGTTGATCGCTAAGACTGCCAAACATTAATTTATCCAACTCCAAAGTACCAACCTTAATTATATTGTCCGAATTTCTTTTGGAAACCCCAAACAAATACGTTTTATCGTAATATAATAACATGGCCTCTGCCCAAGCTGATAAATTGTTGTCATCAAGCATTTGGAGAGCTTGTCGAGTTCTCAAATCGCCTAAACGTTTGTATAATTTTTGAGTAGATTGTTTCAATAATTCTTTATCAAAATGTCCATAATCATTAACAATATTTTGAACCCTTTGAACTAATGGAACTTCTAAAAAGTAAAGTTTATTACTACGTATTGCTTCATGAATTTTGGTAGGCACTTTACACCTACCTATAATATTACTTTCATCTTCCACCCAAATGGGTATTTGATTATTGAACAAATGAAGGGTTGTTGCAATTAAATTTTCAAACATCTCGTTTGTAGGTTGTTCGGGCATTCCCAAACTACCAAATGCTGAACCTCTGTGATTGGCTATTCCTTCCAAGTCAAGAACTTGAATATTTTTACCTTCTAATTTCTTTAAAATAGTTGTTTTACCACTTCCTGTATAACCACCTAATACATTGAATTTATAATTTGCTTCCAACTTATCTAAAACCCAATGTCTGAATTTTTTATAACCACCTTGCAATAAATTTACTTCAAATCCAGCAGTACTAAGCAGGTTTGCCATAATTTTACTCCTCAATCCTCCTCTGTAACAATGAATAATTATCTTTTTGTTGGGAACTAATTTATAGGCTTGTTTTATGAGTAAATAAAATTGAGGACCAATTAACTTATATCCTAAAATAACAGCTGCATCATGACCATTTTGTTTGTAACAAGTTCCTACTTCTTTGCGATGCTCATTATTTAAAATTGGAAAATTAATAGCTCCGGGTATATGGCCTTGCTCAAACTCAATTGGAGCTCGCACATCAATTAAAGTGATAGTTTCTTTTAGTTCTAAAAGTGCTTCAATGCTATTAATAGGACTAATCATTTAACAAATAGGTTTTAGCTTGAGGACCTTGATTCATTAATAAATCAATGATGGATAAATTAGATTGAAATGGATATTTTTCGGCAAATACTTGTAAATACTTTTTTAAATTATTGCCTTCATTCTGCTCTTCCATATTTCTATTTTTTGCATCAAAAAAATTTCTCAAATCAAAACCATTTTCTTTTACCACCTCAAAGTTTTGGGTATATAAAATTGGCTTTTCAACCTTAAGTAATTTTAGTATCAATACCAATAAATCACGGTTTAGTTCAAACAAATACTCATACTTTTTTTGCAAATAAAACGGTTCAAAGTAATCTTTATAATGAAACCAAAAGGCCGATTTACCAAAAGCTGATTGAAAAGCTAGCCAATGTTGTTTTTGCCAATCCTCTTCATAATTTATTTTTACATCTTTAACTGCTTGTTTGGTATTATGAATTTTAACAACAGGAATACTCAATACTTGTATTCCGTTTGCACCTAATATTTTGCATCTGTTGGTATAAGTTTGTTTTATATAGTTCTGACAAATTTCAACCACTATTTCATCAGCCAAAAGCACTTGTTTTATGTATGTTAAATTGGGCAAATAATTGCAAGGGAGAATTATGGACGAATTCAGGCTTTTAGCTCCTAGCTGCAGGCTCATTGGTGAAAAAAATTAAGATAAAAATTATACTTCGCAAAAATAAAATTGAAGAAATAAGTATGGCGATAAAAAGAAACTAACTTAACCTAATAATTCGCCAACTTTATCCCAATTCAAAACACTCCAAAACGCAGCTACATAATCAGCTCGTTTATTTTGGTATTTTAAATAATAGGCATGTTCCCATACATCAAGCGCTATAATTGGAGTACCTAAATCTTTAACAATTCCTTTCATTAGTGGATTATCTTGATTTGGAGTGCTTACTATTTTTAGTTTACCATCTTGTTTTATTAACCAAACCCAACCACTACCAAAAGTACCCATAGCTGCTTTTGAAAACTGTTGCTTAAAGTTTTCTAGGTTTTCAAAGTTTTCACTAATTGCTTTTAGTGTTTTTTCACTAGGCTGGGTGTTGGTTTTTAAAAGACTCCAAAATAAAGTATGGTTATAATGACCACCTGCATTATTGCGCACAGCTGCTTTCAAATCGTTTGGAACTGCGTTTAAATTTCCTAACACATCTTCTATGTTTTTAAATTTCCATGAAGTGATTTTTGCTTTAGCTTCATTCAGTTTAGTTACATAAGCATTATGGTGCTTAGTGTAATGAATTTCCATTGTTTGTTTATCAATAAATGGCTCCAAGGCATCAAAACTATAGCCAAGTGGCATTAACATAAAATCGTTATTAAGTTGTGCTAAAACATTATTTATTTTTGCTTCTGTTTTTTCAGAATTTAACAAGGTAGCACCTGCCAATAATGCTGCCGATTTTACAAATGATTTACGTGATAATTTCATAATAATAAAAAAACGAATGTATTGTTATTTGAAGAATAAAAATTAAAAAAATTATTTACTCCTAATTGCATCTACAGGATTTAACTTACTGGCACTTAATGCTGGCAAAAAGCCCGAAATAACGCCTATACAAACACTCGTTAAAACTCCAATTATGATGTTTTTCAAACTTAAAAAAAACACCACCTGAAAAACTGCTCCCAATACAGCTATGATACCCCAAACCAATAACAAACCTATGATACAGCCTAATAAACACAATATAACTGCTTCAATTAAAAATTCGATGAGGATAAAATAATTTTTAGCCCCTAAACTTTTTTGTATTCCTATTTGATTGGTGCGTTCCTTAACACTTACAAACATAATATTGGCAATTCCAAAACCACCCACTAGCATGGCAAATAAACCAATAATCCAACCCGCTATATTTACCGTTTTAAATGTTTGATCTAGTTGTTGGGTTATGAGTGTAATTTTATTCAATGCAAAATTTTCTTCTTGTCCTGGTCGTAACTTACGCTGGCTGCGCATGATTCCATTGAGTTCTTGTTCTAAGGCAGGAACTCCCGCCATACCTGCTTTTACATGTATTTTACTGTTTACATCATCACTATTAATTCTAACAAATTTTGCGGCAGCATTTATTGGAATGATAATGGCATTATCCAAACTGTTTCCTATTAAACTTTCTCCCTCTTTGGCAAAAACACCAACCACCCCAAATTTAGTTCCTGAAATTTTTATACTTTTATTTACAGCGCCCACATTTGGAAACAATGTTTGAGCCAAGTTATAACCTATCAAACATATTAAATTTCCATTTTCCGATTCATTCTCTGTAAAATAACGACCATCAAATAAATTAAAGTTACGTACCAAATAATAATCATGAGTAACACCTTGAATATCTATTCCTGTAGCGCTGTTCAGTCCATTTTTAATAGTTTTACCTCCAATGGTAATGGTTAACATTTCGGCACTCGACAATACCGATTTTTGCTCTATTGATTTTAACTCACTTAATGAAGCATTAGGGCGGCTAATATATTTCCACCATTTATAACCAGGACCAAATGTCCAAGGCATTTTTTCGATAAATACCACATCATTACCTAAACTTTCTACACTTTGATGCAAGTTATTTTCAAAACTTTCAACTACTGCTAATACTGCTATGATACAAAAAATTCCGATAGTTATACCTAAGGTAGAAAGCAACGTGCGAACCTTATTTACATACATTGTATGCAGCGCAGCTATGGCACTTTCTTTTATTTGCGTAAATATTATCCTAAAGTTTTTCATTTAAATGTACTGTCAAAAATGAACTTTATATAATCAATAAAAAAGTTATTTTGATAAAAGGAAATTTTAATAGCTATTTTTCAATACTATCTTCTATGTTTCTTAGTTTCACTTCGCATAACTTTACCAATGCTTTGGCTTCTATTAGTTTTTGCGAAAGTGTTTCTAAATCTATTTCATTGTTTTCCATTTGCGCTACCATTTCCTCTAATTTTTGTTGCGCTTGACTGTATGTTATTTCTTGTGACATTGTTTTATTTGGTGATTTTTGATTTGGTGATTTTATTGTTGGATGGTTGAATTGTTTTATTGCTGAATTGTTAAATTGCTTATTAATTGCTTATTAATTAATTGATTTCGAATTTCGAATTTATTTTTTCGAATTTATCTTAACTATTCTATGTTGGAAATTACACTCACTACTTTAGTATCTTTAATAAAAGTTTCTAACTCATCGCCAGCCTTTAACTGATTGGCATTGCTCACAATTTTATTATTTAATTTTACTAAAGCATATCCTTTTTTCAAAACATTTTCGGGGTCTAAACTTTGCAACAAACGTTTTAAATTAACCAAGTTTTGTTTGGCTCTATCTATTTTCAAGGCAATGGTTTGTTCTATTTGGTTAAACTGATATAACAAATTATTTTCGAACATAAAATTATGGTCAACTATGTGGGCAGCAACTTTGGTGGGTGTTTTTAATTGGCGCGCCATTAAATCAACTATGGAAGTATTTCTATCGTGACCAATGCCTGTAAAAACTGGAATATGGTAAAAGGCAACTAACTTAGCTAATTCATATTGTTCAAAGGGTTTAAAATCGGTTTCGCTCCCTCCTCCCCTTACCATAGCTACACAGTCGTAATGAATATTGCTTGCAAATATTTGCTCAAATTGTTTGATAATATTTTCGTGTGCATTATCACCTTGAATTTGGCATAAATATTCATCTACTTGAAATGCGTAACTATAATTATTATTTAGTAATTCGTTTTTAAAATCGCGCTGACCATCGCTATTCTGTGCTGTAATTAGAGCAATTTTTTGAATAACAATGGGTAATTTTAAACGCTTATTAGGGGTAAAATATTGCTCTTCGTCTTTTATAATTTGTCCATTGCTTTCATCCACCAAGCGTTTTAAAGTGGCTTGTTTTTGCAATTCTATTTGTCCTAAAGCAAAGCTGTTATCAATTTCCAACACATCAAAACTTAAACCGTATTTGATACTGTATTTAACTTTTACCTTGCATACTATTTGCAATCCGTTGGTAAAAGGCTGCTGCGTTAAACGTTCAAATTGTTCAATAAATACATAACCCTGACTCCAAGCAGTGGCTTTCATTTCGGCTATTATTTGCTCGTCTTTTTTTTCAATTAATTTCAAAAAACACCAACGTTTAGATTCATACTTTTTCACATCGGTAATTTCGGCTTTAATCCAAAAGGTTTGGTAACCAAACTGACTTTGTAAAGTTTCGTCTATTTTATAAAGTAACTGCGAAAGGTTGATGGATTGCATTTGTTGGATTGTTGGATTGTTGAATTGTTATATTGCTGAATTGTTGATACGCAAGGCGTTATTGATTTAAAGATTTCAAAGTTAAATGATTTGTTGGATTGTGGAAATGGATTTTAGTTTATAGACCATAGACGATGGACCATAGTTTAATAGTTGATGTACGATAGCTCGTATTACTTAGTTGGTTACTGAGCTTGTCCGATAGCTATCGGACGAAGTATGTTCACGGAGACAGCTGATGCGGTTTTGCAAACGCAATTATTACTATTAGCATTTGCAATGCGAAATACATCTATGCGTTTAATAGATTTGCCTTATTTGATGAACGATAAAAAGCGGATTACAAATCCAAACTAGCGGGTAATCATTTACTATTTTTTTTACCAAGTACTAATTCTTTTATTAAAATATCTTTTGCTTCTAATTGTTGCTTCAAATAATCAATCAATTCCTTTAAAGCCTTTTGGTCATCTTGGTGTAAATCACTATTAATAACAAATGCATTTTGGTTATTGGCATAGTTGTTAAAAATGTATTTTTCATCAAAACTAATCAATTCAGTTAAGCTAATTCCCAACACATTTGCAATTTGGTTTGCCCTTTCAATACTCACATCTACTTCATTTCTTTCTATTCTGCCATATCCAGGAACACTCATTTTTAAATTTGAAGCCATGTACTCTTGCGAAAAGTTTTTAAGTTCACGTAATTGTTTAATTTTTTTTCCAATTCTTAATTCTTCTGAACGTTTCATCTGATCTGATTTTTTTTTGGTATCCATAATTATAAAAACAGTTTTTTACTAAATTTTATTAAACAAATATAACTAAAAGTATAAACAAAATACCTAAAAGTAAAATAAAACTACTAAAATAAATTTTAATAGACTCAGTGTTAATTTACATTTGTAGAATAAAATTTAAAAAATGGATATTATAGCAGAATTTTCAGACAATGCAGGATTAACTTGTAAATTAACCAAAGATAGGTTTTATGTTTCTTCATTAGGTAATGAAGAAACTTTTGCTCTAAGGGGTGTAAATGGTATTGGAATTTATGATGACCTAGAAAAATATAATAGCGAACTAACATTGTTCAAATCGCAAGATGAAAAAATAAAGAATGCTAAAAAGGGCAAAATAGCTATTGGATATGTATTATATTCTTTAGCTGCTTATTTCATAATAATGGGACTGAAAGATTACGATGAACCTATGTCATTATTTTTCTGTTTAATTTTTGGGGGATTGTCTGCTTTTGGAGCATACAAGTTACAAAACTCACCATTAGACAAATCTTTATTTAATATTCCAGAACCAAAACTTGAAACTTATTTACGTGTAATACTTTCAGGTGGTGAGCGTAAATTTTTATTCAATAAAAGTGAGGGAAATGCCGTTTTAATAGCAGATTTTATAAATAAACTAGAACAAACTTTAACAGCTTATAACTAATATGTCGTTTTGGAATGTTTTTAAAAATACTGCTTATGTAAGGGCATCGTGGGCTATTCAAGATAAAATTATTGATACTGTTAATGATATTCAAGAAGCTGCGGCAGAACAAAAAAGAATTGATTCAATGATTGAAAATAGCAGTGAAATAATTGATGCAGTTCACAATAATCCATTTACTAAAGAAAGAAATAAAATTAAATAGTAATAAGCACAAAAAACTAGAAACTATGTTCACTTCCTTTTTAGCCATTATTTTAAAAGCATTGTTTCCAAAATCTTTTGCAGTTAGACAACAAGAATTTTTAAAGAAAAAAGAATTGATAGAAGCAAAATATAAAGAAAAGAAACAATAATAAAAGAAAGGTATAGTGAATTAAAGAAGACTTTTATATTTTATAAATAATTATTTAATTGAAAATGGATGAAATAACTGAAAAATTAAAAGTTGCTATTCAAAAATGGCTAGTAATTGAAGGAAATAAAAGCAGATGGGATGCTTACCAAATAGTTCAAAATAATTTGGCTGAAACGTTGAATTATTTTAGAGTAAACAGACCAGAAATATTTATTCCATTGCGCTTGGCATGTTCAGTTTATTTAACTCAAGGTACAAATAACTTGTTTGTAACTATTCCTACAACAAAAGAGCATTTTAAAAATGCATGGTTGAAAATTTGCAAAAACATTGGAGAAACCAAGGAAGAACACAAATTAAAATTTCAAACTTGGCTAAATGAAAATGGAAATCACCGTTTTGCAGAAAGGTTTAGTTTATATTTTTCAGAGTATATAGACACTGAAAATCCTGAAAATGATATAGCTAAATTAAATAACTGTAAAGATAAGGAAGAAATTAAAAAGTTTTGGATGTCATTTAAAGGAATTGGAATTCAATATGCTAAAAACGTTCCAATGGATGAAAAAGATTCGTTTTTTGTTAATTCTATAAAAATTGATGCTAGGCTAAATGCCATTTTAAAGGATACAGTTGCGGCAAACATAACAGATGAACTAAAAGAACAGTTGTTTTTAAATGCAGCCAAAAAACTAGAAATTACAGGGTGGGAAATAGATAGACTGTGCTATAAATTTGGTACTGAAATAAAGCAATTGATGTAATAAATACATCTTTAATTAGAAACAAAAAAATAAATAAACAAATACAAATTACAAAAAATAAACAATTACAATTATGAAAAAAACAACAAATTATTTCTTCTTATTTTTTACAGTATTAATAATAAGCAGTTGCGCTACTACCAATAGTGGAACATTCGTATCTTCAGCATCTCTAAACGCACCTAATTTCAAATATGTGAAGTTAATAAAAGGAACTACAGAAACAAAAAAGTACTTTGGTATGGGTGGGGCGGATAAAGATGCCTTGCTTGCTGATGCAAAAGCGAATATGTATGAGAATTATCCATTGAAAGATAATCAAGCATATGCCAACATTTGTGTTGATTATAAACAGAGTTCATACTTAGTAATTATTACAACCATTAAAGTTACTATTACAGCTGATATTGTTGAATTTAACAAATAGAAATAAAATGAAAAAAATAATATTTCTATCAATTGCAACATTTATGTTCCTAATAGGTAAATCTCAGGAGGTAAATGATTATGTAAATGTTTTTCTTAAAAATGGATATACCATGAAAGGTATACTTTTAGAAAAAACTCCTAACATAAATAGCCCAAACAGTTTTATAAAAATTAAACTTAAAAATGAAGAAATAATTGAAGTTAAATACAGCCAAATTACTAAAATAGAATTAAATGCCGAAGAAAGTAAAAAGTTAAAAGAACAAAAACAGCAATATGATTTGTTAAAACAACAAGAAGAAGATTTAAAGAAAAAGAATGAAGAAAGAGGCAAACAAATTGCAATAAATCAAATTCAAAGGAATAAAAAAATTGAAAAAAGAAGTTCAGAATTAAAAAATATAACATCAAACGACTATTTTTTTATTGGTTATGGTTTTGGGCAATCTATTTGGGGAGAAGGATTTGCCAATTTATCAAATTCATATAAATTTTTAGTACCAATTAATCATGCAAGTAATATATCATTTACTTCATATGATATATTTGTGGAATATGTTAAAAATATAAGTTCTAAAAAAAATATTTTTATCAATTTGAATTTTAAAAATTATACAAATACTATTACAAGTAATGAATTGGATTTAAACTTCATATTTAATTCTTACTCATTAAATATTGGACATACATTTTATCAAAACAGATTCTTTCAATCTGGTGTTGGTTCCGGTTTAACATACACACAAAGTAGTGTTGTAACAGATATTGATAATAGGACAAATGTAATTTGTGGCAAAACAGATTTTTATAGCCTTCCTGTTTTTCTGAATCTAAGATCAGCTTTTTTATTAAGTAAAATTCCAGCGTTTATTTATGTAAAACCAGCGTTTAATATTAATTTCTTATCAACTAATAGTACTAGTAATTATTCCATTACAGCTGGGTTAGGGATATTCTTAAAGAAATAAAAATTCAAATAAAACTAATAAAATAAATGAAAACAATAAACTTAATTATTTTCTCAATAATAATTATACTCAGTAGTTGTACTAAATACGATGAACTTCCTGTAGTTAAAACAATTGAGGTTTCAAATATAACTTCAGATGCTTTTAATTGTGGTGGCATAATAACTATATCTGGTGGTTCAGATATTAATAATTATGGATTATGTTGGAGTACTAATTCTAAACCTACAATTAAAGATTCCACAAAATCATCAAATATAGGTGAAATAAATTTTATGGATTCAATAACGGGATTAATTCCAAATACAAATTATTATGTGTGTGCTTTTGCTTCAAATAAAAATGGAACTAGTTATGGTGAAGTAAAACAAATAATAACTTATAATTCAACTTTATCAACATCAATTGTTTCAAATGTTAGTATTACTACTGCAACTTGTGGTGGAAATATAATAAATGATGGAGGTTCTCCAATAACTGCAAGAGGTGTTTGTTGGAGTCTTACAAGCAATCCAACAATTTTGGATAATAAAACAATTGATGGAAGTGGTGTTGGTTCTTTCACAAGTAATATGTCAGGATTATTACCAAATACTAAATATTATGTTAAAGCATATTCAATTAATAATAAGGGAACATCTTATGGGAAATTGATGGTTTTCAATACAAATAAATTGAATATCGGTGATCTTTATTTAGGTGGGATAGTTGCAGATATTCTTGTGCCAGGACAAATTGGTTATAGTCCAACGGAAACCCACGGTTTAATTGCAGCGTTAACTGATTTGCCAAATTCCTCACTTACTTGGGATCCTAATACAGTAAAGCAAAGTATATATATTAGTAATAACGAAAATTACCAGTATGGTAGTGGCAAATCCAATACTAGTAAAATAGTAAATATATTGGGAGCGGGTATATATGCAGCAAAAGCATGTACTGATTTAAATTCAGGTGGTTTTAATGATTGGTTTTTACCAAGCTATAATGAATTAAATACATTATACAGACTCTCTAAACTAAAAGGTGGTTTTTCAAATACAACATATTGGAGTTCAACAGAAGGCTTTATTCCTATGAATGCAATTGGTGAAGATTTTAGTAAAGGCCAACTAGTTGATCAGCCTAAATCATATGGATGGTCTGTTAGACCTGTAAGATATTTCTAAACTAAAATTTGGCAAAATTATAGTACATATTATTCCATCTGAAAAATTAAACTCAAAAAGTTCCTTCGGGAGCTTTTTGGATTTTAAAAACTACCTAAATATTCTCAATCCCAAACTAAACTCTAGCAGGATTCTTTAATAACTTGGTCTCTGTCATTCAGTAGGAATCTCCTTTCCTTGGCAACTAAGTTAGTTAATGGAATAATGATTGAAGAACCAAGGAGATGCGCTGCAAGGTTGTTTTAGTTTTTTATTAGCTTTCATTTTTAATAAACATGGAAGATGCTTGCATCATGACTTGGCCTATGGTCATTCAGTAGGAATCTCCTTTCCTTGCCAACCAAGTTAGTTAATGGAATAATGGTTACCGAACCAAGTAGATGCTCTGCAAGGTTGTTTCAGTTTTTTATTAGCTTTCAT
>JAIXWW010000017.1 GCA_027491085.1 Bacteroidota bacterium | reverse complement strand
ATTCTACTGTAATTGTATCGGCTACCGTTGGTGAGCTTACTCCATCTGCATTAAATGGTGATGAAGTCATTACTCCGCCTCCTAAGTATAAGCCTTGTAAATATGCTGTTAGGTTTAAGTTACAAGTAGAAGATGAAGTTGTTACAGAATCTACTAATGAATTACTCGATGTGCCAGAAGCATTAACTGAACGTAATCTGTAGTAATATTTAGTAGATAAAGACAAGCCCGTTATTACTTCGCTAGTACCGCTAACAGATGCAGCATTGTAACCACTTACAAATGTACTAAAGTTTCTAGCTGTAGAAACATCTAATAAGTATGAAGCAGCACCATTTGCACCAGTCCAATTTGCTGTAAATCCAGAAGTTGAAACTGCTGTTGCATTTAATGAAGTTGGAGCATCTGATTTTAACAAAATAGAAGTAGTTGCATTTGATGAACTTGAACAAGTACCAACTGCTCTTACTCTAGCGTAATAAGTATTACCTGCAGGTAAGCCAGCTACTGATGCACTTGCACCTAAAACTGATAAACCATTGTAACCAGAAACAAAACTAGTGAAACCTGAATTATCTGAAACATCAACTAGGTAGCCTGATGCTCCTGGAGATGTATTCCAAGTTAAATCAAATGAGCTACTTGTACCATTGCTAGCAGTAAAGCTAGTTGGTGCAGCAGGAGCAGTAGTAATACTTACACGAGCTGTATCTGTAGAAGTACAAGAATTAACTGATGTGAATGTAACACCGTAATTAATTGAAGTATTTGAAATTACATATAATGTGTCTTCAAGTGAACTTGCGTATGGAATAGTACCAGCAGCGTCTAAGAATAAGTTTGTAGTTGGTGCCCATAACGCATTGTTATTTGCATCAAACTCAAATCTCATGTTAGGTCTATTTGAATTACCACCAGTACCTGCTACACCGCATGATTGAACATCATCAGCTATACGCCCATATACAGAAGCAAAAGCAGTTGCTGTATACTCAATAGTAGAGTTAAAACCATAACATGCAGGACAAGAAGCACTGATATCATTATCATGGCAAATATCAATTACAATATTAGACGTTCCATCCCAAGCGAAAGGAGTATTAAAGTTATACTTATTCCAACCTGTTGGAGGTATTGTTAATAATGTTGGTCCAAAAACATTGGTAAATCCAGCACCTGTTGGTGTTACAAATGAAGTTAACGATGTTGCCAATGTATGACCAATTTTAATTGCAAAGTCAGTTTGATTATAACCACCAGAAGTTATTACATTAAATGCAATGCTATTAATGTTACTAGCTGAAGTATAACCTAAAGCATTCAATTCAGCTGCTGTTATCAAATACTGCTGTCTTGCACCTTCCCAATTACTAGTATAAGGAGAAGTATTATTATTTGCAGAAGTAGTAATATCAGTTCCTATTTGTACAGTTGCTGAATTAGTAACAGCAAGCATTTGAGGAACACCAGCGCAAATAGAAGTAGTGCTTGGTGTTAATACCGGTGTATTTGGTGCTCTGTTAACGGTAACTCTAACAGTATCTGTTGCCGCACAACCAGAAGTTGCATCAGAACCAGTTACAGTATATAAAGTAGTAACCGAAGGTGTTGCAGTTACTGAAGCAGTATTAGTAGCTGATAAACCTGTAGCAGGAGACCAAGAATAGGTATAATTGGTATTACCAGATGAAGCACTTAATGATGTATTAGTACCTTGACAAATTGAAACCCCAGTACCGGCTGAAACAGCAGGAGGAGAAGTTACAAATACTTGTACTTGTTGTCTTGACCCTGTACATCCACCAGTAGCAGTAATATTATGGAAATAACTATAAGTTGTTGTACTAACAGCACCATCATATCCACTAGTAATGGTTCCAAAAGTACCTAAATTATTGAATGGAGCTATTGCATAGTTAATACCAGCAGCTTGTCTGTTTACAGACTGGCTAAAGCTAGCTAATAATCTATAAGTTACACCTGCAGTAATATTAAAGTCCATATTTAAAGTGTACCAACCAGCTGTTCCACCTTGAGCTACAGGAATAGTTAAAGTTGAAATAGTGGCACCTGTAGTATGATTAACCAAGGTAACAGTAGCTGTATTAGTTACATTTAATGTTGGTGAGTAATATTGTGCAGTATTTAACACAAAGTCACTAGTTGCTGTAAATACAATACCACGTTGAGCAAAAGCACCAGTAGTTGTTGGAACTGAATTAGTATCTAATCCTAGTCCTTGTTGAATACTTAGTACACTCTCAGCAACATAATAGTTTGTATCTGCAGTTACATTAGGTGAATAACTAGTTCCATATGCTAAAGGAATTCCTCCATTTGCAGCAGCATACCAGATAATAGAATCTGAAACATTTGTTTTTACTGCATTTAAAGTAACAGAACCTGGTCCACAACGAGTTGCTCCTGTAGATGAAGCTACCACTGGATTGTTAACCGTGAAATTCCAGAAAGTACAGCTTGATGTTGCACCATTGTTATTTCTTGGCTCAATTCTCCAAGTATATGCACCAGAGAAGGTACCTGTTAAAGTGTAAGTTAATCCTGTTTGATTTGATGATACTAAAGTAGTAGGTGCAGAAGTACCCGCATCTAAATATACATCATAACCTCTAGCACCTGTTACAGCAGCCCAGCTTAAAGTAGGTAATGCTGATAAACAAGCAATATAATTATCAGATGGTGAGGTTGGTGAAGTTAAACAAGTAGGAGTTTGAACAGTAAATGTCCAATCAGTAGAGCTTAATGCTCCATTTGCATTGATAGGCTCCACTCTCCAAGTGTAAGCACCAGCAGCAATATTACCAGTTCTGTAGGTTGTACCAGCTTGATTTGATGAAACCAAAGTACTTGCTGTTCCTGTTCCTGCATCTAAATAAACATTATAACCAGTAGCACCAGTTGATGCAGTCCAACTTAATAATACATTAGAATCTAAAGGAGTAGTTCCACCATTTGTAACCGTTGTAGGATTTAAAGCAGGTGCTGGTAATGAATCATAGAAAATCCAATCAATAGCACCTGTAGCTGCACCATTAGCGTTTACTGGAACCACTTTCCAAGCATGAACACCAACAGGTACTGAAGCAACTGTGTATGTTAAACCTGGTTGGTTAGCTGAAACTTGAGAAGTTGCAGTTGTACTTCCAGCTGTATAATATACATCATAACCTGTTGCTCCGCTAGAAGCAGGCCAACTTAAAACTAAATTAGTAGCAACACGTGAGGTAGAGCCATCTGCAGGTGAAGTTGGAGCAGGAATAAAACTTGGAGGATTGGTATTAAATGAATCAACGGCACAACCTGAAGCTGAACCTAAATTATTTAAAGGCACAACTCTCCAGTAATAAACTGTGCTACCTGAAAGTCCACTTGTAGGATAAAAAGTTGACGCTTGATTAGAAGAAACTAAATTAAGAGGAGGATTAACCACATCTAAATACACATCATAACCTGTTGCATATGTAGCGGCATTCCATTTTAATGAATCTCCAGTAATAAACGAAGCATTAGCTAAAGGAGAAATTTTTGTTGTACATGTAGGTACATCAGCAAAAACACAAATGCTAAAATTACCATTGGCAACTCCATTACCTGAGTGATAAACTCTCACATAATATTCTTGACCTTGCGTTAATGTAGTACTTCTATATGTTTCAACACCACCATTACCTGTATTATTTACACAAGCAACTTGAGTAATACCACTATCGCTAAATATTTGCATTACTGGATTATAAGTAGATACACCAGTAACTTGTACAGTTTGACCAATACCAGTTGCAGCTGTAGCAGTAAATTTATACCACACATCATCATCAGCAGTACCTGAGCAAGATGCTTGTGCAGAAGCAGTAGCAGCTAATACATTTGGTAATGGACTATTTGTAGGATTACAAGTACTACCAACTGTTAAAGCAACAGCATTGGTAGCTTCATCATTTGCAGGAGGAGGAATAACCTCACTTACACAAATTCCAAATTCGCCTGAACCTGATGCACCAGTTGCTGCATCATACACACGGATATAGTATGTTCCTGAACTTAATGCAAGTGCCGAAACTTGTTCTAAAATACCTGTACCACCAGCATTAACACATGCTACTGGAGTAAATGAAGAATTCAAAACTTGCAATACGGCATCGTAACCTAATGAAGGTGTTACCGCAATTTTGTATTGAGGAGCTGTAGTAGTTGTAAATTTAAAGAATACATCATCATCAGCGTTTCCTGGAGTAGTAGCTGAACAAGCAGTTACGCCTGTAGTAGCTGTAGCATTGGTACTTCTATAAATTGTTCCACAAATACTAGTACATGGAGTTGAATTAACAGTTAATAATACCGAAGTTGCTGTATCATTATTTGAAGGAACAAAAGCAATTGGTGCTGTTCCTGCATAACTAGAAGTTGGAACAAACCTTAATTGACTGAAGCACGCTGGCGACTCATTCAAATTTTGCTGTTGAGCAGAAGTAAAATAATTTGTATTTGCATTTTGCATCAACATTCTTTGATTTAAACTAGCAGTTGAAGAAGTTAATCCATTAATACCAGTTGTATATGTAAATACGGTTGTAGTTGAACTTCCGTCAAATAATTGCATATTACCATAATTGATATCAATTGAATTATCTGATTCGTGTAAAATTACTTGGAAATTCAAGTTGGGAGCAGGGAAAGTATATCTTTCCATTTCAGCCCATTCTACAATAATATCAGCAGTTCCACTTCCTAAAGTACCAACAATTTGATATTTCATACTTAAGTTCTGATTTGCAATTAAATTTCCTTTAACAACTAAATCATCCCAGAAAGGGGCAATAACCCATTTTAGTGTAGTTAAATCATTTGTGTAAGTATTACTTGTTTGAGTGGTATCAAAAGTCATCCAACCATTTGTGGTAGCATAAAATCCTTTAACTACAGCACCTCTGTATTTGAAAGTAGTACCTAATAATGAAATATTATTTGTTTTTGCATCATCACCACTTGTTATGGTTGCATATGAAGTACCTGTAGACATAATACTAGAGTAAGTAATACCAGTATTTCTTGTTACGTTGAATTGGCAATCAACAATATTTCTTAAAGTATCTCTACTAGAAGTAAATAATGGAGAACCTGCACCAGGACATGTAGCTACAACACGAATTGTATCATTGGTATTAGCAGCTGTTAATACAGCACTAAAAGTAGTAGAAGTTAATTTGGTAGGTTGTGTAGCAAAACTAGTCCAAGCGGTAGTAGTATTTGCTCTTTGCCAATCGTAAGTAGCTAATCCATCTGTAGCAGCACTGATAGTAAAAATTGTTCCACCAGTACAATTTTCAACTTTATTAGTCGAAACGGTAACTGTAGGTGTGGTAGCAATTGTTAAAGTAGTGATAGCTGGAGAAACTACGATAGGAAATGCAGCAGATGTTAAATTAACTGAAGTTGGGCAATGATTTGCAGCCAACCCTACAGTTGCAAATTTAACATTAGGAGTAGCAGCTAAATCTTGAGCTACCACAAAATATTGAATTACATCAGCAGCAACTATTGATTTGTTTAACAATGAATAATCAATAGAAAAAGTAAAATTATTTCCACTTTTTGCAGTTGCTGTAGTGTATTTCCATCCACCTACTGTATTGTTATTAGCCGATGCTAGAGCAGTTACAGCGTCAGTGGTGTAACGATAATAAACTCTAGGAGCATTAGTAGTTGAATCAATTCCACTTGCATCAGTAATAGTGGCTACAAATGTAGGGTTTGAATTACAAGCTGTTGCAGGAATTGCTGTAAATGAAATGGCAGGTGCAGTTGCATCTGATTTAGAACCTGAAGTAAATTCAGAGGCACCAATATCAGGAATAGTGGTACTAACAGCATTTCCAAAATAATCAGTTGTTAAACCACTAACTATTTGACCACCATCTAGTAAAAAAGTAGCACCAGTTGGAGCAGGGATTAAGTTATTTGGTATAGTTGCACCACCTGCAAAAATTACATCCTCATAGAAAGATGAACCTTCACGAGAGCTTGTTGCACCCATAAATGATTTGTACTTTGTACAACTTGTATTTATATTAGCATCTACAATAGGAGCTGTAGTAACACCAGTATTTGTACAAGAAGCACAATTATGGTAAGCATTTACAATAGTAGTTCTATTAGCAGTTGCTCCTTCAGCATAGAAATAATTATAATCTGCTGATGGAACAAAATAAATATTGCTATTTGATGTATTTGCTAAATTGGTTGGAGCAGTACCGTTTGTTCCTGCTACTCTTCTTAAAGCAATGTTAACACCTGTACCTATTGCAGTAGCATTTATTTCTACTATATTGTTTCTAATATCAGTAGTACCTGTGTTATAGCTAATACCAATTACACCAAAATTAGTAACACCAGTTAATGGTGCACCTGCTGTACCTAAAACAATAGTATTGTTATAGATATTTTGAGAATTGGTATGTCCAATATCGATACCCATAATCATGGCATTACCATTTGAAGACGAAGCTGTGATACCTTGAATAAAGTTATAAGCAACTCTACATGTACTTGCACCAGAAGATAATTGAATACCTCTAGCAGATGCACCTGCATTTACAACCGTAAAATTATTCAAACTGTTTCTTGTAATATCAATACCTGCAGTAGTTGTGCTACTTGCAATACCCATTACAGAACCAGCACCATTAGTACTTAATGCTGAAATGGAATTATTAGCAATGGTATCAGTACCTGAAGTAACTAATACACCTCTTACAACAGTTGCGCCTGTAGTGGCATAAGATACAAAGTTTGAAATTGTATTATTTGAAATAACAACTACACCAGAACCAGTATTTCCAATACCAATAACCGTGTTTGCAGCTGTGGTAGAGGTACCACTTATACCCGCTCTAAAACTATTTGAAAAATTACCTCCAACAGTATTACCTGAAATTACTTTTTTACCAGTACCACCAGTATTCATAATTCCAACTACGTTACCCGCAATGGTGGCTGTTCCACTCACGTATGTTAAACCTCCGATAATGTTATTTTGAATATTAACAATACCTGTACTTGAACAGAAAATACCAACAACTCCATTACCATTAGTAGTAATTGCTGCAGTATTTGAAGCAATTAAATTGTCTACCGATGATGTGCTTCCGATAAGATTTGGAGTAATATTTCCTACATTGACATTACCAGAACCCATGATGATGATACCACCTAATAATGGATTTCCAGCAGAAGCTGCAGTAGTAGTTGAAACTATATTGATATTTCTAACTGTATTTCCTTGTATACTAGAAGTTCTTAAAGTTCCACCACTCATGTTAAGAGCATTGAAACGGTATGATGCCGCAGTACCGTTGATAGTCCATGTTCCAGAACATAATGGTCCACTTCCTCCAAAATAGTTATTGCTAATGTTGTAACCATTTCCACCACCAGTATAAACACCAGTTTGAACAATTGCTCCAGCAGTATGCGTTCTTGCAGTAGTTAAATAGAAACTGTTACCAGTAATTGTCCAATCAGAATTATTTGTACCTGATAAATCAATTGAAAGACAGTTTTGAGTACTTGCAGCTGTAACATTAAAAATATCAACAAAATTACAATTTAAAACACTGTTATAATCGTTTAATATAGATGCAGATTGACCTGCAGAGTAAATACCTTTTAAAGGTGAAGTGGCACCAGCACCAATAGTACAATTAGAAATAGTATTTAATCTATTTCCAGATGTAGTTGTAGTTCCAGTAGTACCTAAGAAAGCAATTAAACCGTAGGTAGCAGTAGTTGTACCATTATTAACACCAATAACTGATACATAATTTAAAGTATTATTATTTGCACCATTGATATAACGAATGGTTTGAGTACCTAAATTAGCATTTGAAATAGTTAATTGAGAAGTTGTTCCAGTTGAACCTGGAAGTCCATCAATAGTAACATAGCTAGCTCCGTTCATATCAATAGTTTGAGCAGTACCAGTGGTAGCAGTATTTGCAATGCTTAACGCGGTAGCACCTGAATTAACCGTTACTCTTAATGTATTCGTGGCACTTGCACCAGCATAAACACCAAAAGTAATTGGGAAAGTTTCTGATGTGCTTACATAAGTAGGTTGTAATTCTAAAACAACAGGACCTAATAAACCATTTGCAGCTAAATCGGCTGTAGCAGCTGTTAAATTTGCGTAATCACAACCTGAAGGACAAACTGTTTTATTTCCAGATAAAGTTGGCATAGCAGTTAGTTGAGAAATCGTACTAGAAGTAAGGGTAGCATCAGTATAAGCAGTTACTTTATAATAATATGTTGTATTAAAAGTAAGGCCAGTTTGCTGTAAAGAATAAGTGGTACCTGTACCAGCAACTGTAGTAGAAGGAATATCAGCACCAACTTGTGTAAAGTTTACGTTATCTGTTGAACGAAAAACCCTAAAACCTGTTTCATTTGTTGAAGCATCATCCCATGAAAGCAAAGTACCTGTAGTTGTAACATTAGATGCTACTAAATTAATTGGAGCTGCGCTTGGAGTAACTGACTCACGCACCACCATATTATCAACAAATGCATCATAACTACCATAAGTTGAAACCATTTGAAAACCAAATTTTGCACTAGATACATTATATGTAGCAGGAATAGTAACAGTTCTTGAAACCCATGCTCCAACACCAGTTGCTGGTAAAGTAACAAGAGTATTCCATGTTGTTCCTCCATTTAAAGAACCAACCAAAGTTAAAGAAGTGCTATTCTGAGCGTAGCTATAAGAAAATGTAATTAAAACATTTGTAGCTGCACTTAAATTAACTGTAGGTGATTCAATTCTTCTGGTGTAACCAGATTGTGTATTTCCATCATAAAACCAAAGTACTTTGGTACCTTGGGGTGGAGCAGTTGGACCACCGCCATAAGGAGCACATCCACTAGTACTTGTACCTGCAAAGTTTACGCTGGTATAAGAAGTACCCCAAGTCATTTGACCCCAATCGTGGGCAGCGCCTGTACATCCGCCTGGTACAGCAGCGTTAACTACTCTAGTTTGTGTCCATGTGTCAGGAGCATTAGGCCCAGCTGCAGTGGCAGCTGTAGCAGAGTTTCCATTGAGGTACCATGTACCTTCGAAACTTTCCGTAAAATAGGTTTGTGCATTAAGCACATTCGATCCGAGCAGTAGTAGTAAAACTACCGTGGATACTAGGGACCACGCCCTTCGTTTTGTAGATTTTTTTGTCATGTTTGTTTTATTTATTTTTAGGTTTAATAATAAAATTACTAAATGCAAAATACATTTTCATGTAGTACATCGGCTACATTTTATAAATTTGGGACAAAAATTTATACGAACGGCAGTTTTTTTATTTAAACGGCTATGAAGGGGTGGAAATGATGTATGTTTTTTAGTAATATGATATAAAAAAGGAATAAAAGAGTGGAAAACTCTTAATAAAAACATAACTATTTTATACCAATTAGTTTTTGGCTAATATCAAAACCTGAAACTTCGTTTTTTTCCGATTGTGTTTCAACGTATCGATTTCTAAAATAAACCAACCCTACTTTATCTTGGTATACAGAAAATCTATAGTTGTCGAATATAAAATCTTTATTTTCCCATTCTGTAATTTTCATAGTATTTTGAAATGAAGTATCTGGCATTACATAAGTTTCATTAATGAAATTTACGTTTGATTTAATATATCCTAAGTTATTATATAAATTACCATTCCAAGCTAATTCATTTTTTAAAGGAAATACTGCTTTTAGCAAAACTGCATTATTTTCAGTGTACAAATATTTATTACCGTAAAATTGAATAAAATGATTCTGGATTTCAACATAATCTAGCGTATCACTGTATTTAGCATAGCGACTCATGCGCCATGTTTGAATGCCTGAATTATCAAAAAAACTATTAGAGAGGACAGTTTTTAACTGGTAATGAAAAGTATCAATTCTTTTCAAATTTTTATTGTAAGCTATGCTATCTACGGAATAAAAATACTGTTTTGTAGAATCGATTGGAAAATAGCTATAACCATTGTCAATTGAAGTAATTTCAGTATTATTTTTACTACAAGATATTAAAGCCAAAATGCAAGCAAAAGCCACAACTTTTAAAACGGTTCTCATGTAAACAAATGTAAGAATCAATTTTGAATTTTGAATGCTAAATTTTGAATGTGGAAGTATGAATGTTAAAGTATAAATTATTAAATCAACTTTATTAACTCAACTAACCCAATTGACCTATCAACCAATCAACTCAATTAACAAAAAGCTAAACATCAAATCCACTTTGAATCCAGCCACCACCAATTACATCGTTTCCATCATAGAAAACGGCACTTTGGCCTGGGGCAATTGCCTTTACATGGTTATTAAAAATTACTTTCATTCTATCGCCTTCCTGTTCAATGGTGGCAATACTTCCAGCATCTTTATACCTAATTTTAGTAAGCGATTCCATTGGATTATCAATTGAAGCAAATTTACCCATGTTCACATTTCGCACCCACATGCCTTTTTTACTCAACTCATTTTCACGGCCAAGCACAACGGTATTGGTTTCAGGCAAAATTTCTAGTACAAACATAGGTTCGCCTAAAGCTATTTCTAAACCCTTGCGTTGCCCAACAGTATAAAATGGATAACCTCTGTGTTTGCCTAATATTTTGCCATCAGCTGTAACAAAATTTCCACCTTCTACGCGTTCTTCTAAACCATCAACTTTGCGCTTTAAAAAGCCTCGGTAATCATTATCGGGTACAAAACAAATTTCGTAGCTTTCGCTTTTATTAGCTAACTCTTGGTAACCCATATCAATAGCCATTTGTCTGATGTCGGTTTTTCTGAATCCACCTAAAGGAAAACGTGTTTTAGCCAAACTTTGTTGTGTTAAACCCCATAAAACATAAGATTGATCTTTATTATCATCAAGTCCTTTGCTAATAACGTAACGGTCATTTTCATGACGAACTTGTGCATAATGACCTGTAGCTATAAACTCACAATCAAGCATATTTGCACGTTTCAATAAAGCTTCCCATTTGATATGGGTATTGCAAAGCACGCAAGGATTTGGTGTTCTTCCGGCTAAATATTCTTCAATAAAGTTTTCGATTACAAAATCACCAAACTCATCTCTAATATCCAATATCATGTGATGAATATCGTGCTTAACGGCAATAGTTCTTGCATCGTTAATACTATCAAGGCTGCAACAGCCTGTTTCTTTTTTGGATCCACCGCTATTTTGGTAGTCCCAAGTTTTCATGGTTACTCCTATAACTTCGTAACCTTCTTCACGTAGCATTACAGCTGCTACGGTACTGTCTAAGCCGCCACTCATGGCAACTAAAATTTTTCCGTGTTTACTCATTTTTCAAAACATTTCAGGGTAAATAGCCCTGTTGATTGATATTATTGGTTTATTAAGTTAATAAGTTTGATAGGTCGGTAAGTTTCTTGTATTAAATAATTTTGTTCATTAATTTTATCAACCTGTTAACTCTATTAACTATTTACTTAAATTACAAATTCAGATTTAAATACATCGCGGTTAGGGTTAACACACATAACAGGTACAGTACCTTCTGCATTAACAATTCGTTGGGCGTAGGTATCAATTAAATATTCTGTAAATGCCTTATCTTCTGATTGCGTCATAATCATAATTAAATCAGCTTGGCTATATTCTGCAAATTTTAAAGTTTCTTCTGCAAAATCGCTGCTCGATTCATCTACTTCTTTAACCGTAAATTCAATTCCATTTTCAATAAAAATATTTTCAACTTGGTGTAAGTTAGCAATCATTTTATTGTTCAAGAATTCATCACTTACTTTATTGTATAAAATATGAATGGTTGATTTATATGCTTTTCCTAAATGAATAGCCATTTTTACTTTTTGTTTTGATTCAACTGATAAATCAAGAGGAAAAACAATATTTTTATAAGCGTTATTTACCTTATTGCTTTTTACCACAATTACAGGTACAGTACTATAGTTTATTACTTTACCAGCATTACTACCTACAATACGAGTAAATCCACTAGCACCGTGAGTTCCCATAATTATACAATCACAACCAAACTCAACAGCTGTTTCAATTACTGTTTTGTAAATTCGGCCTACTCTTACTTCAGGCTTGCAGCTAACACCATATTTCTCTTCCATAGAAATTGCCAATTTTTCTAGTTCAGGAATGGTTTTTTCACGTGCTTGTGCTTCCTTCTCTTCGTTATTGCTAAAAATTGAAGTCAACAAATTTTCTTCAACTATACTTAGAATAATTAAATCGTTATCGAAATGCTTTGCAGTTTGTGCTGCATGTTCTAGGGCGTTTAGGCTAATTTCACTAAAATCAACAGGAACTAGCATTACATTCTTTTTTGTTTGAGTCATATTAAAAGTATTTAAATTAAATAGTTTTAGGCTTCAAATGTAATAGTTTTTTACGGATGTTTGGCTTACTAATTTTGATTATCCTTTTTATTAATACTGATTACAAGCAGTTTTAAAGTGCCTTTCCTAACTAAGTTATTAATTTGTTAGCTGATCGGCTGCAGTAACAAACCAAGTATTTTCATGCTGTGTATAAGCAGTTACACGTGTTTGTTTAAAGTTAAATCCTTTGGGTATAATCCAATATGACTTCCCTTTATTTCCCTCCACTTTTTCTGTTTTAAAAAGCCTAACTACATTGTGATGATGCAATAATTTTCCTGCATTTTCACCAGCGGTTACTTTGGAATAAATATTATTATCGGTTATGGCAAAATTTATCAATAAACTATCTGTATTGCCAAATATTTCGTACTCCAAAATTAATGTGTCTGGATTTGTTTGAAAGGCGTTTAGCTTTAAAAAGTTTTCATTTGGCCTAGATAAAGTTTGTTTAATAAAATTAGTGATACTTTTTTTATCAGAACCTGGTACAGATAGTATTCCATTTAAAAAACTTTGTGGAGTGTACATAGGAATGCTATCCATTTTGCCCACATAGTTCATTTGCCTTTGTGTATAAAGCGAATCACTGTATTTATCAACCCAACCACTCCTGTTCCAAACATCCACATGGAAATCTATTACATATACAGGTTTAGCAGCACTATCGGCTATATGTATAACCTCTCCCAAAAACTTATCGGCCTCAGGGCAGCTACTGCAACCCTCAGAACTAAAATTTTCGATTAATACAACAGGCATAAAGCCCTTTTTTTCTGGCTGTTTAAGTAGTTGGCTGTAAGCCAAATTACTCAAAACAAAAAGATAGGCAAATGTTAAAGCTACTTTACTAAATATTTTGTATTTCATTTTCAAATAAAAATCTGGTCAAAATTAAGTGTTTGTTTATTAAAATTTGACTGTTAAACTTAAATTTTACTTATTTTATTTATAATCATAATATCATAGGTAAAAACATTATTTGCTTAATGCTTAAAATTTCATTCTAAGTCAAATATGTCATATAACTGAAGAATTTTTTTTATATATTGCTAAACCAAAAATTAGTTCAACATTGTAATGGGTAAAAAAGTTACCTAAGATTCAATAAAATTTTTTTATTGAATGAACTTTACCGAAACCAATAATACCCCTGCTTATTAAAAAACAATTTATTCACAATGTTTTTAAAGGTTTGGAGATGTAAAAGCAATATTTGCATATTGCACTATGCAATTTAATGGTTCCATAAAATCAAAACTTCCAAAAGCCAATACAAGTATTTTCGCTGTAATGACAGCGCTTGCTAACGAACATCAAGCTATCAATTTAGCACAAGGTTTTCCTGACTTTGAAGTATCGCCAAAGCTAATTGAATTAGTTAATAAATACATGAAAGCTGGTATGAACCAATATGCGCCAATGCCTGGTTTACTTAGCCTGCGCGAAAAAATTGCTCAAAAAACTTATGAACTTTATTCAGCCCAATACGATGCCAATACCGAAGTAACCATTATACCGGGCGCTACTCATGGTATTTATGCTGTAATGAGTGCCATGATCAGAGAGGGAGATGAAGTAATAGTTATTGAGCCTTGTTATGATAGTTATGTGCCAGCCATTGAACTTAATGGAGGTAGGGCGGTGTTCGTAGAGTTAAAACTACCTGAGTTTAAAATTGATTGGAACGAGGTGAAAAAATTGGTTAATTTCAAAACCAAAATGATTTTAATAAATACCCCACATAATCCCACAGGCAGTATTTTAAGTGCACAAGATTTACAAAAATTAGAAAAAATTGTTCGTGGTACAGATGTAATTATTTGCAGCGATGAAGTATATGAACACATGGTTTTTGATAAAGTAGAACACCAAAGTGTGGCTCGTTTTCCGGCATTGGCAGAGCGTAGCTTTATCATATCATCATTTGGAAAAACATACAGCACCACAGGTTGGAAAATGGGCTATATTTTAGCACCTGCTAATTTAACTGTAGAGTTGCGAAAAGTGCATCAATTTATGGCATTTAGCACCAATACTCCAATCCAATATGCCATGTCCGATTTTTTTGATGATAAAAGTGTTTACCTTGAACTATCGGACTTTTATCAAGAAAAACGAGATTACTTTAGGAAACTAATTAAAGGCTCCAACTTTAAATTAATGCCTTGTCAAGGAAGCTACTTTCAACTATTAAATTACGGAAAAATAACACAAGAAAAAGACACAGATTTTGCCGTAAGATTAACAAAAGAACATAAAATTGCAAGCATTCCTGTGTCGGTATTTTATCATAAACAAACTGATAATCAATTGCTGCGTTTTTGTTTTGCTAAGCAAAATGAAACACTTGAAAAAGCTGCAGAAAAACTCATGAAAATATAATTTAACTTATTATAAAATTTAACCCAAAATGACAACAGCAGACTCGTTAAGAATTACACTCATTCAAAGCAATCTTTTTTGGGAAGATAAACGGACCAATATTCAACAATTCACCAATAGAATTTTTGAAATTACCGAACCAACAGATTTAATTATTTTACCTGAAATGTTTTCAACCGGTTTTACTATGAATAGCAGTAAACTAGCTGAACCAATGGATGGATTTACTGTAAATTGGATGAAGGAAGTGGCATTGGTTAAAAACGCGGCTATATGTGGTAGTTTAATTATTGTAGAAAACAGCCAATACTACAATAGATTTTTATTTGTAACACCTGATGGGAATGTGCAATTTTACAATAAGACACACTTGTTTAGAATGGGTGAAGAAAACAAATACTACACCCCAGGAAATAGCAGAATTTGTATTAAATATAAAGGATGGAAAATAGCCCCTTT
The DNA here is from genome assembly GCA_027491085.1 of Bacteroidota bacterium. Taxonomy (GTDB): domain Bacteria; phylum Bacteroidota; class Bacteroidia; order UKL13-3; family UKL13-3; genus JAAFJM01. The sequence continues at coordinate 32,177 of JAIXWW010000017.1, read as the reverse complement.
CATTTGTTATGATTTGAGGTTTCCTATTTGGCTAAAACGTACAGAACAGTTTGATTATGATTTAATGATTGTAGTAGCTAGTTGGCCCGAAAAACGCATCACGCATTGGCAGGTACTTAACCAAGCAAGGGCAATTGAAAACCAATGTTATATAGCCACTGTGAATAGAGTTGGTGAAGATGGAAATCAAATAAATTATAGCGGACAATCGGCATTATATAATCCTCAAGGGAAATTATTGAATGAGTTAACTCACGAGGAGTATGAAACTACTTTTACCATACATTTGCCTGAATTAAAAACTTATAGAAAAGCATTTCCAGTGTGGTTAGATGACGATAATTTTGAAATTATTAATTAGTTTCTTTGTCTTCAAACCAGAATATTGGTTGATACTATTTTTTTTAAAATTCTTTATCCAAATTAAAGAAGCAACTTAAACCCAATTTAATTAATCAGTACAGCATATAAAATAAAAAATGAATAGAATAATTTCAGTATTAATTTGCCTTGTAATCACGGGCAACAGTGCATTTGCACAAAAAAACAAGAATAAAAAAAATACCTTAAAAGTACCTGCTAACGAAGTTACTGTTACAGACAAATATGCTAAATTTATGTTAGAAGAAACTGAACATGATTTTGGCGTAATAAATGAAAATGGTGGTTTAGCTATCTATAATTTTTCAATCAAAAATACTGGTAATATCCCGCTAATAATTCAAGATGTTCAGCCTGAATGTGGATGTACCAAAACAGAATGGACCACACAACCAATTGCACCCGGTTCAATTGGAAATATTAAAGCCGTATATAACCCCGCAGGACGACCAGGTTATTTCAGAAAAAATATCACAATTTTCACTAATACCGAAGTTGCTAAAACAGTACTACATTTAAAAGGAAATGTGGCCCCTGCTAAGTATGAATTTAGCTCTACTTATACCTATCAATATGGGTTTTTAGCTGTAAATAATAATACTTTTAAATTCAATGTAAAACAAGGTAAATCGGATAGTACTTATTTGAAAATTTATAACCTTAGCAACAAAAAAATGCAAATTAGAAGGATAGAAACACCTCCAAATATTGTGGTTTCAGGAAAAATTTTCGAATTAATTCCAAACACAGATGCAGATCTACTAATCAAATACTGGCCAAGAAACAAAGACGATTTTGGAGATTTTAGCCAACAAATAAAAATATATACAAACGATGACTCCATCCCTGTTAAAATTATTTATGTGAACTCAACCGTAACTGAAGATTTTTCATTATTAACGCCAAAAGAACTTAAAAAAGCGCCAAAATTTACCATAGATAGAATTTTGCACGATTTTGGAGATATTGGTCACGAAGATCGCTCTATAACAGAATTTATTTTAACCAATAAAGGCAAAAGTGATTTAATTATAAGAAAGGCTAAACCTTCTTGTAATTGCGTTAATTTAGAGCTCGAAAGCATGGTGATAAAACCTAAACAAAAAATAAAAATGAAGGTTGATTATACTTCATTTAATGTGGTTGGGCTTGACATTAGAGGAATAACGCTAATTACCAATGACCCTGAAAAACCAGAGGTTAATATTGCTATTAGAGCAAATATTGTTAGATAAAATTAATAAAATATATGTTGAAAAAAGTAGCATTTGTAGCAGTTAGTTTTTTTAGTGGAATTGTAGGTTCTTATGTGTTTTATAAAATGCACTCCCCTACCGTATTAGTACAAGATTTTACCGAACGAAATTCGTCAAATGGAAATAATGTTGAAGCAGTAAATTATAAAGGGGCAGCAATTAACAACACCGATTTTATTAAAGCCTCAGCCAGCAGCACTCCAAGTGTGGTTTTTATTAAAACCTTAAGTAACCAACGTAATTATATTGACCCAAGTTTCGATTTTTTTAACAGCTTCGATTTTTTTGGTCAACGCGGGCCTGTGGCAAGTTCGGGCAGTGGTGTTATTGTTTCTGAAAATGGCTATATAGTTACCAATTACCATGTAATTAAAGATGCCAATACCATTGAAGTTATTTTAAACAATAAAAAACAATCATATCAAGCTAAATTGGTTGGCAGCGACCCATCAACAGATATCGCGGTGTTAAAAATTGAAGCTAAACAATTGCCGCATATAGTATTTGGCAATAGCGATAATGTTCAAATTGGCGAATGGGTTTTGGCCGTAGGAAATCCGTTTAACCTTACATCAACTGTTACAGCTGGAATTGTAAGCGCAAAAGGCCGTAATATCAATATTGTAAACAATCAATTTCCTATTGAATCGTTTATTCAAACCGATGCTGCTATTAACCCTGGAAATAGTGGTGGCGCTTTGGTTGATTTAGAAGGCCGATTGGTTGGAATTAATACCGCTATTTCTAGTCAAACGGGTAGTTATATTGGTTATGGATTTGCTATTCCTTCTAATATTGTTTCAAAAATTATCAAAGATTTGATTGATTTTAAAGAAGTACAACGTGGTTATACCGGAATGGACATTGCCGATATAGATTCGCGTTTGGCACAAAAATTAAATATTAGCAATAATTTAGGAGTTTATGTAAGTTCAGTATTGGCAGAAAGTCCAGCTGATAAAGCTGGCATAAGAACAGGTGATGTAATAGTAAAAATTAATGATAAAGGAATTGATAGTAAAGCCATTTTTGATGAGTATTTGGCTTATATGCGCCCGGGCGATAAAGCTAAATTTACTTACTTGCGCGGTGGAAAAGAAACTGAAACAAGCTTTACTTTAATTAACAAAGAAGGCAATACCGCTATTTTACGCAAAGGAACTGTTAGTTCTGAAAGTTTGGGTGCCGATTTTCAAGCTTTACCTAAGTTAGAAAAGGACAAATTAGGAATTAAAAATGGTATCAAAATTTACAATATCAGGAACGGAAAAATTGCAAATATTGGCTTAAGCGAAGGTTTTATATTGATAGCATTAAACAAAAAACAATACGAAAAACCAGAAGAATTGATAGCCGATTTTGAACAAATAAGAGGCCAAGTAGTAATGGAAGGAATAATGCCAAACGGGGGCCGAATGGTGTTTAGTACTTATGTTTATTAGGATTACCTTTTATAAAAACAGCCGTAAGTTTAAAACTTACGGCTGTTTTTATTTTGTAACTAAAATTGAAAATAAAAAATTATACAATCATGTCCAGAAATAAACTAATAATAAAATTTCTGATTGTTAGTTCAATCGTTATTCTTTCGTTTCAGTCAACTAACAAAACGGCTATGAATGAGGAATTAGAAAAAGAGATTTTAGGCGAACTAGATTCATCATTTTTAGGTGTTGCTGGTAAATTTTATCCTAAGAAAATTGATAACAATGTTTTATATAATTTTCTAATAGACTTAGAACATGGTTATTTTCTAACTGCTGGTAATAAGATTCATTTATTTGCAGATTCAAAAAGATGGGCAATAATATTTGAAGTAAATGGTTACAATAACCGCCTTAATCAGGCTCAAATTCAACTAATTTACCTAGGAAATTGTATTAAATATACCAAAGAAAAAAACGCTAACTTGGAGTATATTTCAAATATGAAATTTTTACCTATAATAGATGAAATTACATTTAAAAAACAAACACCCCATAAATTAATAAAAATAAGAAATAAGAATGTTAGGTTTGAAAATGATTATAAAAAGTATGAGAAACTAGGCATAAAAATTAACAATAGTAACTATACTGCAAAAATTAGTTTAGGTGAATTTATTCGCTATTTACAAGAAACTAACCCTACAATTTTAAATGCCACACAAAAGGAATTGAGAGCAAATATTCCTAGAAATATTCCATACTTAACCACTATAAATGAATATCATTATGCTAGCATCTACAATAAAGATTTACCTCCAAGCAAACAACAAACTTTCCAACTTATTGCTCAAATTTTAGCTAGTAGAAACATTGCTAAATGGCAACCAACTTTAAAAGCAAATAACCATTGGTCAAATTGGAAGTCTGGAAATTTATAGAAAACATAACGCGCAAACTTCTTTTTGCTGAATAAATCTATATTTGCGCAGCCAATGAGAAAAACCTTTGTACTAAATCTAATAATTATGATGGGAGTTAACCTCCTTATCAAACCATTTTGGATTTTAGGAATTGATAGAGCGGTGCAAAATCGTTTGGGTTTTGAGGCTTATGGCCAATATTATATTTTATTCAATTTTGTATTGCTGCTTTCGGTTTTGTTAGACTTTGGTATTGGCAATTACACTACTTCTAACTTAGCTAAAAACCCCAATTTATTAGAAAAACAGTTTTCTGCATTACTAACCATAAAAATATTTTTTTCAGCACTTTACATAGTAACTACTTTAATTTTAGCTGTCATTTTAAATTACGATAAAAGCATTTGGTTCTTAATTTTTATGCTTTCGTTTAACCAAGTGTTATCGTTTTTTCATATTTATTTCAGAAGCAATGTAAGTGGTTTGCAGCTTTTTAAAACAGATTCTATTTTTTCGGTTTTAGATAGACTTTTGATGATTATATTTTGTTCTATTTTACTATTTACCAATATTTTTGAATTAAATATTACCAATTTTGTTTACGCCCAAACTTTAGCTTATGGCATAAGCGCTGCCATCTCTTTTACTTTTATCAGTAAAAAAATAAGTAAGATTACTTTGATTTTTGATAAAATTATTCTTTGGGATATTTATAAAAAAACTGCTCCTTATGCGTTGCTAGCTTTGTTAATGACACTTTACACGCGTGTAGATAATATACTGATAGGAAAACTATTACCCGATGGCGATTACCACGATGGAATTTATGCCCTTGGCTACCGATTATTAGAAGCCGCAAACATGATGGCAGCATTAGTTGCCATGCTTTTGCTACCTATTTTTTCAAAAATGATAGCCGAAAAACAAAAGTTAGAACCTTTGGTAAATACAGCTTTAGGTTTATTGATTGCACCCAGTTTTATATTTGGAATTGCTTGTTTTTTCTTCCAAAGTGAAATATTGGTTATGCTATCGCCAAAAGCCAACGATTACGCAACGCAAGTTTTTGGATGGGTAATTTTATGCTTTATTCCTTTATGCTTTATGTATATTTTTGGAACATTGCTTACTGCTAATGCCTCGCTTAAAATTTTAAATATTTTAGCACTCATTGCTTTAATAACTAATTTTGGCTTAAACCTTCTACTAATACCCAAATATCAGGCACTTGGCGCAGCTTACGCAGCCATAATTACACAAACATTTATTGGCATTACCAATTGTTATTTTGCTTACAAAGTACTTAAACTAGAATTTAATAAAGTAATTTTTTTAAAATTATTGATGCTTTTTATAATGTTATGCATAGTTGCACTGTTATGTAAAACCTATACTATTTCTCTGCTTGTGTCGTTAACTATCTTATGCCTAATTGGAGGGTTATCAATTTTTGTTTTTAAACTGTTGGATATAAAGCAGCTAGCTAATTTAGCTAAAAGCAAATTCAATTAAATTTTACACCTAAATATATTTTTATATTTTTGAACTAACATATTTAAGAAATGAGTCAAGATAAAAGAACGTACTACTTTGAATTAGTTGATGTAGTAAAATTTTTAATAAAGTATAAAAAGCCTCTCAGTATAATTTCTATAGGTGCTGGAATTGCAGCCATCATTTTTTCAAGTCCTTGGTTTATAAAACCTTTGTACAAATCTACTGCTATTTTTTATCCATCTACCAATAACTCCATTTCAAGTGCTTTACTGTCGGATACTCGAATAAAATCAAAAGATCCACTGGAGTTTGGTGAACAAGCTACTGCCCAACAATTCATTCAAATGCTTGAAAGTGATAACTTAAAAAATAGGGTTATCAATAATTACGGATTACGTGAACATTATCACATAAAAGAAACAGATACTGAAAAAAATTACAAAATGGGTAAATTATTTACCCGACATATAAGTGTTCGTAAAACACCTTTTGCGTCAATTGAGGTAAATGTTTTGGACGAAGTTCCTGAAAAAGCAGCAGAAATTGCCAATGGAATTGTACTAATTTTAGATAGTGTAAAAACTGATGTTCAAAGACGTGTGGCTTTACAAGCATTAGCTATTATTGAGCAGCAATATAAAAACAAGGAAGCAGAAGTTAACAGTATAAAACAAACCATGCGCGACCTAGGTTCAAAAGGCGTTTACAGTTTTGAAGAACAGTCAAAAGCCATAACCGAATTAGCAGGTAAAGGAGGTAATCAAGCATACATTACCAAACAACAAAATAGTTTAGCTTTATATGGTTCTGAAGCGCTTTCTTCGCAGGAAACCTTGGTATTAGAACTTGATAAATTAAGCGAGTTAAGAAAAAAATTGGAACAAGCAAATGTGGATGTAAATGCTAATTTAAGTAACGTATTTTTACTTCAACAAGCTACTCCAGCAGAAAAAAAAGAATACCCTATCAGATGGTTAATTGTTGCAGTTTCCATGTTTGGATCATTCATGTTAGGTTGTATTATTTTATTATTTAACGAAAAAATTCGTCAAATTAACATTAATGCTTAAGTTTTGGAACTAAATCAAAGTAAGAATTGGTTTTATGGTATTAGTATTGGTTTTATTATACTTAATGCTATTGCTTTAATACTTGGATTTAATTGGCTTGGTGTTTTTCCATTGGTAATTTTGGTTTTAATTACAGCCATTTACCGTTCCGATTTACTTATTTTATTATTATCTTTCATTATTCCATTGTCAATTGAGTATGAAGATATAGGAGGTGGACTTGGGATTAGTTTACCAGATGAACCTTTACTAATACTCCTTACTGCAACTGTTTTATTCAAATTCATTATTGATGGTAATTATGATTATAGGATTTTTAAACAACCTATAACCATTGCTATTTTTATAAACTTAGCATGGCTCATTTTCGATACCTTTTTTAGTCAAATGGTTCTGGTATCTGTTAAATTTGTAATTGCGCGCATTTGGTATATTACTACCTTCTATTTTTTAACAGTAGTCCTATTTAAAAATATAAAAAATATACATGCCTTTTTATGGCTTCACATCGTTGGTTTAGTAATTGTGGTTTTATATACTTTTGTGAGGCATAGTCAGTACGATTTTGCTCAAATTGTATCATTTACTATCATGCAGCCTTTTTATGTAGGACATGGCGTTTACGCAGCTGCATTAGCTTTTTTCATCCCCTATTTACTGCTTAATATAATATATGCATTTAGGCTAAAAATACCCTCTTGGTTACTCGCTATTACAATTATAACACTCTTGATTTTTTTATTAGGAGTAATATTTAGTTATACCAGAGCAGCTTGGATAAGTTTAGCAGGTGCCCTTGGCTTACTTATTTTAATTTGGTTAAAAATTAAATTCCGTACGCTAATAGTTGCTTTATCCGTTTTTATTGTCATTATAATTGTGAATAGCAACGATATCATTTACCAACTTTCATTTAATAAACAAAATAGCGCTGAAGGCTTTGATAGGCACCTAGAATCAGTAAGTAATATAAATAACGATGTTTCAAATCTTGAACGTGTTAACCGTTATGTAGCAGCTATAAACATGAATAAAGTTAAACCATTTTTAGGTTTTGGCCCAGGAACTTATTCATTTCAATATGGCGTATACCAAGAGCCTGAATTTGAAACCCCAATTACAACTTATTTTGGCGATAATGGAACATGTCATAGTGAATATTTAGGACCTTTAGCTGAAAGTGGTTGGCTAGGGTTACTTACCTTTTTGGCTATTATAGCAGTTGCCTACAGCAATGGCTACAAATTGATTTTCAATACAAATAATATTGAAGTGAAAATATTAGCCACATCAACCCTTGTTGGCCTTAGCACTTTCTTGATTCATGGCTTGCTAAACAATTACAGCGAAACAGATAAAATTGCTATAATCCTATGGGGTAGTTTTGCTATCATCACAGCATTAAGGCAATATCATTCTAACATTATTTCAGAAGAAAATTAAGTCTCTAATACAATCAAATCATTGCTAAATGCATTGGCATTTTCAAGCACTTTGGTTATTAAGTCTTCAAATAGATTGATATCATGCATCATCACATTCTCAATTCGTTCCTGAAAAGTGCCATTTGGAAAAACGCGCTCTTTTAATTTTAACAACTTAGTGATATTGTCTTCTTGCTTTTGTTCGCGGGCTTTTTTGTAGGTTTTAAAATGTGCAATCAATGTTTTTTTAGTTTCTAACTTGTATTGCAACAATTCTTTTCCCGTATTGGGGTCAATGTTTTTTACTTCGTCAATCATTTGTTGCAATAAAGCATCCACCTTATTAGCATTTTCCATAAAACTAGTAGCCGAATGTTTTTGCAAATATTTATCGGTTAAATCAGAGTCAGCCAATAACATATCGGCTATGGTTAAGCCCATTTTTTCTATTTTATCTTTGTTTGATTTACCTAACAATAAATAAGAATTGCGCTGCATAATTACCGGAAACGGTACTTGATGTGCTTCGAAAACCTGTTGCAACTGCAACCAATAAGCCACCTCAGCCGGACCACCAATATAAGCCAAATTAGGCAATATCAACTCCTGATATACAGGACGTAAAACCACATTTGGACTAAATCGTTCAGGATAATTCTCTATTTCAATTTTTAATTCATCAGCAGTAAAAACAACTGAAGTATCGTTTAATTTAAACTGATTATTTTCGGCTTTAATTAACCTACGACCATATTCAGGGTGCAAGTAAAAAAAGTTTACTTCTCTCCCATTTATTTGTAATTTGTAGTTTTCGCTTAAGGCTTTATTGGTGTGTTGAATGGCATTGAAACTTTTTTGCTCAAAAATATCGCTAACCATTACTGGTTTTAAAAGCGTTTTTAAAGCTTTATCATCTGCATCAATTATTACCAAACCTTGGTTTTTAAATAATTCATGAACCAATTTTTGCGTTCCAATGCTAAAATTATTGTTGGTTAAAAAACTTTCCTGCAATAATTGTATCCATTTTTTTGCTTTATCCTTTTCGCCTAAAATTGGAATTAATTGCTCAATTAATGCTTCAATTCCTTCATTATCTAAATGTCCAACAGGTTTTGAATTACTTTCCTTTTGCCATTTAATTTCTTTACCAAATAAATAAATGCTACTAATTTCTTCAAAATCGTGGTCTTCGCTTGCCATCCAAAATACAGGTACAAAATTTTGTTGTGGGTATTTGGTTTTTAACTGATTAGCTAAATTAATGATAGTAGCAATTTTATAAATAAAATACAACGGCCCAGTAAATAAAGCCAACTGATGACCTGTAGTTACTGTAAAAGTATTGGCATTTTTAATCGATAACGTATTTACATAAGTTGCATCATTTTCACCTAAAACAATTTTCGCATTTTTATATTGTTTCAATAATGCTTCCACTAAAACATTTCTATTTTCTACACTAAAATGTTTGTTTTTAATGGCTTCGCCAAATGAGTCTATGCTTGGTGCATATTTATAAAAAGGTTTTAAAGCCTCTTTTTGCTCTAAATAATCTTTAGTGATACTCGGTATGAGGCCAGTATTGGCCATTGGAATATTTGTTGACATGGATGTTTTTTGTTATTCGAAAGCTAAGCCCAATTTTAAGAAAAAGAAATAACATAAAGTCATTCCGCAGGAATCTTCTTAATACTCTTTAGTGGTTGGCTAATGGTAAGTAATTATTTAAAGCTAAGAAGATGCTTACAGCATGACTAACTTGTTTTTTATTTAACTAAACTATTTTACCGTATAAGTCAAAATCTTCAGCACTTTCAATTTGTACATTGGCAAAATCGCCAATTTTAGCATAATATTTTTTAGCATCTACCAACACTTCATTATCAACCTCAGGGCTATCAAACTCGCTACGGCCAACCCACATGCCATTTTCTTTTCTATCAAAAAGCACTTTGTAAGTATTGCCAATTTTTTGTTGGTTTATTTTTGCAGAAATTCCTTGTTGAATTTCCATTACAATGGCAGCGCGTTCTTCTTTCACTTCTTGAGGTACATCGTCAACCATGGTTCCTGCATGTGTTCCATCTTCATGGCTATAAGTAAAAATACCTAATCTATCAAATTGATTATGCTCCACAAATTTGCATAAATCTTTAAAATCTTGTTCAGTTTCTCCAGGATGACCAGCTATTAAAGTAGTTCTTATGGCTATTCCTGGAACTTTTTCTCTAATAGAATCAACCACTTCTTGCGTACGTTTGCTTGTAATTCCTCTACGCATAATTTTCAGCATATTATCGCTGGTATGCTGCAAAGGAATATCAATATATTTACAAATGTTGCTGCGTTCAGCCATTACATCCAAAGCATCTATAGGAAACTGACTTGGATAAGCATAATGTAAACGTAACCACTCTAATCCATCCACATCTGATAATCTACGCATTAAATCAGCCAGTTTACGTTCACCATAAAGGTCTAAACCATAATAAGTACTGTCTTGCGCAATCATTAAAATTTCTTTGGTTCCGTTTTTTACCAAATTCTTAACTTCCGTTTCTAATTGCTGAAAGCTTTTAGAAACGTGTTTGCCACGCATAATTGGAATGGCGCAAAACGAACAAGGTCTATCGCAACCTTCTGATATTTTTAAATAAGCGTAATGACTTGGAGTAGTTAATAAACGTTCGCCAATAAGTTCGTGTTTGTAATCGGCACCTAAAGTTTTAAGTAATTGTGGTAAATGTAAAGTACCAAAATACTCATCTACATCAGTGATTTCTTTTTCTAAATCGGGTTTGTAACGTTGGCTCAAACAGCCTGTAACATAAAGTTTATCAATCTCTCCTGCTTGTTTAGCCTCGGCATAACGCAAAATAGTATCAATACTTTCTTGTTTGGCATTATCAATAAAACCACAAGTATTAATTACAATGATATTCGCATCATCTTTGGTAGATTCATGCGTAACATCCATATCGTTAGCCTTTAACTGACTGTATAACACTTCGCTGTCCACAATATTTTTGCTACAACCAAGTGTAATTATATTTATCTTATCTTGTTTTTTGTTTTTTGTCTTCATGTATAGTTTTAGCCACAGATTTCACTGATTTCATATTTAGCTAAATTGAAAAGAAGTGTAGTTTTATGCGGAGTCTATTATTTTATTTTTCTGAGAAATCTTTGACTTAGTTAATTGAACAACGAATCTACAAATTCAACTTTATTGAAAACTTGTAAATCATCAATTCCCTCGCCCACACCAATATATTTTACTGGAATTTTAAATTGGTCGGCAATACCAATTACCACACCGCCTTTTGCTGTTCCGTCTAATTTTGTCAATGCCAACGCATTAACTTCAGTAGCAGCAGTAAATTGTTTGGCTTGTTCAAAAGCATTTTGGCCTGTGCTTGCATCCAAAACCAATAAAACTTCATGTGGAGTTCCTTCTTGCACTTTGCTCATTACACGTTTAATTTTTGAAAGTTCATCCATTAAACCAATTTTGTTATGCAAACGTCCTGCTGTATCTATAATACAAACATCAGCATCATTATCTTTGGCATACTGCACCGCATCAAAAGCTACCGAAGCTGGGTCAGTATTCATTCCATGGCTTACCACATGAACGCCATTTCTAGTTCCCCAAATTTTTAATTGCTCTACAGCCGCAGCCCTAAAAGTATCTCCCGCACCTAAAACTACCTTTTTGCCTGCTTTTTTAAACTGATTGGCTAGCTTACCAATGGTGGTAGTTTTACCAACGCCATTTACGCCAACTACCATAATTACATAAGGTTTTTGTCCTGGTAAATTTTCAAAACTGCTTAAATTTTCGTTTTTGTTTTCATCTAGCAATAAAGCAATTTCTTGCTTTAACATGGCATTTAACTCAGAAGTGCCAACGTATTTATCTTTAGCCACTCGAGTTTGCAATCGTTCAATAATTTTAAGCGTGGTATGAATACCCACATCAGAGCTAACCAGAATTTCCTCTAGTTGGTCTAAAAAATCATCATCAACTGATGATTTACCAGCAATGGCTTTACTAATTTTATCAAATAAACTCGTCTTGGTTTTTTCTAAACCTTGATCAAGCTTTTCTTTCTTTTCTTTACTGAAAAAGTTGAAAATTCCCATGGTAATTTTTTTGATAGTACTATTTAATTGACTTTGAAAACAAATAATACCTGGGGTAAAATCTAATTTTCAAAAACACAAAAAGCATTCTGAATAACTCCAGAATGCTTTTCATTATATTAATTAAAAAATGAAATTATGCTTTAAAAGCAGCCTTAACATTTTCGTTAGGTACAATTTCAGTTTTAAAAGAGTAAGCTCCTTTTTTGTTTTTTACTGCACGGTAAACTTTAGCGTAATCTTTACCAGATCCTGTTTTTAACGTTGCAACTACTTTCTTTGCCATAGTTTAAATTCCTTTATATTTAAGGGTTAATTACTTAATTTCTTTGTGTACAGTTTTACGCTTTAAAATTGGATTGTATTTTTTCAATTCTAAACGCTCAGTTGTATTTTTTTTGTTTTTAGTTGTGATATAACGGCTAGTTCCTGGCATGCCTGAGTTTTTATGTTCAGTACATTCCATTATCACTTGAATTCTGTTACCTTTTTTTGCCATTGCTTGAATCTCCTAAATTAAATTTTGCCGTTTTTAACAAAATCGTTTAACACTTTCGAAATTCCTTTTTTAGAAATAGTTTTAATGGCTTTTGTGCTTACACGCAAAGTAATCCATTGACCTTCTTCAGGAATATAAAATTTTTTATCTTGTAAATTTGGATAAAAACGTCTTTTGGTTTTTGTATTCGAATGCGAAACGTTATTACCTTTCAATGCTTTTTTACCAGTTAAATCACAAACTCTCATCGCTTTTTTCTTTTATAAGGGCTGCAAATATCTGATTTTTATTTTTAAATACAAGCATTAATGAAAAAAAACTTTAAAAAAGTTTTTATCACCTACACTTGCTCAGTATTTTTAGCCTTGGTTGAACTGCAATAGTACAAAAACTATAAATATTATCATACTTTAAAATTTACAATTTCATTTTTTATACTTTCGCACTATGATTAAATGGTGGAAAATAGCCGGTTTTATTTTAGTACTCTATTCTATTATACAGGGTTTATTTGGTGCAGTTCCTAATTTACCCATTTTAGAAAACAGTATTCGTAATTTATATTTTCATGTGCCCATGTGGTTTACCATGATAAGTTTGTTATTGTTTTCATTTATTAAATCCATTCAAACTTTAAATAATAAAAACACCGTAAATTTAAATTACGATTCAGAGGCTGAGGTTTTTGCTTACACCGGAATGTTTTTTGGAATAGCTGGTTTATGCACCGGAATGATTTGGGCTAAAAACACTTGGGGCGCTTATTGGACCAACGATCCTAAATTAAACTCTGCAGCTGTAGCCATGCTTTTATATGCTGCTTACTTTGTTTTACGCAGTAGCATCGTTGATGAAGAAAAACGCGCTCGTATTTCGGCTGTATTCAATATTTTTTGTTTCCCTATTTACGTTGTTTTGGTATTTATTTTACCTCGTTTAACCGACTCATTACACCCCGGAAATGGTGGAAATCCAGGTTTTAACTCATACGATTTAGATAGTCGCCTACGCATGGTATTTTACCCTGCGGTAATGGGTTGGATTTTAATTGGATTTTGGATAGCCGATATTGGCAAAAGAACTAAAAAATTAAGTAACTAAACATGAATTTTATAACAAATCAAGCTAAAATAGATGCTAGCCAAATGACTGATTTATTTGGAAATGGCAAAATGGATGTAGTAGTAACAGTTATTGCTATTATTTTTACCTTACTTTGCGGTTACCTAGTAATGATGGATGTACGCTTACGTAAGTTAGAAAATAAAGATAAAAAATAAGAAAATGAAAAAATCAAGTATCATCATTATAGTATTAATAGCCATTGCTATTGGAGCCATTATAAGCACCACTAGCGATGCAAGTAGCTACGAAAACTTTTCGGTGGCAGCCGAAAACCCCGGAAAAGAATTTCATGTGGTGGGAACTTTAAACCGCCAAAAGGAAAAATATTTTGACCCTAAAAAAGATGCCAATTACTTTAGTTTTTACTTAATTGACGAAAAAGGAAAAGAGCAAAAAGTAGTTTACCACGCTCCAGAACCAGCTGATTTTGAGAGAAGTGAAAAAATAGTAATTATTGGAAAAATGGAAACTGACCATTTTGAAGCCAGTAAAATTTTACTAAAATGCCCTAGTAAATACACAGACAATCAAGTAAAATCATAATAAATAAAAAAGAGGCTTTCGGCCTCTTTTTTATTTTAGGTGAATAATATCCAAACTATTTAATCGTCCCTCAAAAGTCTTTCTTCTTTCTTTTTCCTTAAATGAAAAAGAAACAAAAAATCAAGGCAAAAAAATGCTTCAGCCCACATGGCCAGGGCTGGCCCGCTTTTTTGCCGACCCAACGCACATCGCTAATGGAATAATGATTTTTATAATGTCTTTTTCCTTTCAAGTTAGTTAGCATTATTTGCCAATTTTTTAAATTTATATGATTTTACTTGTAGAATTTCATTCGTGAATTTTAATTAATTCTCTTGATTTAAATAGTGTTAAGACCTTCTTGATGTTCAACTATTTATTTCGGGGGTGCATCATTTTTAATGGCTTCAAATATTTTTTTCAGCTCCAAATTGGTTTGGTATTTATAAAAATCGTTTTTAATAGTTTCGTTCACGTATTCAATTCGGGCATCGGTTACAGGATGTGAACTTAAAAATTCAGGAATTTCAATATCAATTTTATTTCCTTCTTTCAATCGTAAAAACAAATTGCTCATTCCATTTGGGTTTACTTTGTTCACTTTCATTATTTCAAAACCCTTTAAATCAGCTTCACGCTCAAAACCTCTAGAAAAAGTTAAAGAATAAATTCCATTTGCATTATCAGCAATGGTAGCAATCACTCCATTTGCATCACTTAAAATAGCCGAAATCAATAAGTAACCTGATATGTTTCTGCAAAGCATTTTAACAGAATGACGCTCGTTAACATGGGTTGCTTCATGTCCAAGTAAAGCTACTAGTTCTTCGTAATTTTGCATCAAATCTAATAAACCTGTAAATACTATAATGTGTCCATCGGGCAAAGCAAAGGCATTTACAATATCTGATTTAACCACTGTAAAATGGAGCTTTTGTGAACTATTAAATTGAAGTTTTTGTGCAAATGCCTCCAGTTGTTTGGTTTTTGCAGAATCAATTTCATTGTATTCTACAAAGTGTTGGTAAAACTCCCCACCCATTTTATCATCGTATGATTTAGGCACTAAAACCACCGCTTGTTCTGCTACAAATGGTAAAACAAAAAAGTAAGAAACTGCGATTAAACCTAAAATACTCAGTGCTATTAAAATATGCACTTTTACGCCTAAATTAATGAGCTTTTGGTACCAAGTTTGGATTCCGTTTGTGCTTAAATAATTTTTCAGATATTTTATGTATTCAGCGTCATCAATTTTTATGGTTTGAATCGGACTAGTACCAAATTCAATAATTAACAAACCACTATGATTTGAAATTTTAGCATCCAAAATTGAATGTTTTGCATTACCCAATTGGGGAGAGCCGAAAATAAAAATTGCATTTTTTTCATCCAATACAAAATCAATTGATTGTGCAATGGATGAATTTCCATCAAAATAAATTGCTTTGATATCCTGCATTACAAGGTAATGTCTAAGTCTAAAAAGTCACTTACATCCTCGCCTGTAGCATCTGTAAACTCATCTTCAGTTTGGCTAATGGTATCTAAATCAATATTTCCTTCTAATTCAATATTATTTGCAATAAAGTTCATGGTGCGAACCTGTGTCCATGCAAATCCTAATCCTAAGGTTAATACAATTATTAATAAATTTCCTAAAATTAATCCTAAAAAGCCAACTCCAGTTGCTGTGGATTTTAACCTAATCTCTTTGTCATCTTTATGCATACTTATGTTGTTAACATAAAAAGCAAAAATCTCGCTCATCCACCAAAAGGAATAAATACCCAATGTAATGAAAGATAAAAAATAACCTTTGAGTACTAATACAAAATAACTGCTTCCTCTTGCGTTGGATTTAAATTCAATATTACCAAACTTGATATTGCTAAAAATATAATTTCTTAAATTCATGGCAAACCAAGAACCATAAATACCAATGGTTAATATTGATAACAAAATTCCTTTAATAAATACGCCAAATAATTGTCCTCTTTCTCCTCTGTAACCAAATCGAATACCTCTCCAAGAAGTTCTTGACATTCTGTACTTGTATGTTCCATGAATAGCCAAAGGAATTAAACCAAGAAATCCAATATAAAATATTGCAAAGCCTAAAATTTCCATATGGAATACAACTGAAACAATAAGAATTCCATACAACACCACAAAAATTATTAAGGCCTTTATGAATCCTTTGAACATTTCTTTACCAGTACCATGAAATGCAAAACGATCATTATTTAAAGATGTTGCACCAAACATATAGCTTAATTGTTTGGCTTTTGCCCACGGATAGTAAAATCCCAAAGTAATTACTGTTAGTAACCAATTTACAATGATAATTCCGAAAAGTTCACTTCCCGTTCCATGAAAACCAAGTGTGTAATTTTTTTGTTCTTCAACTGTTTGTTCAGTAGTTGTTTGTTCCATTTGTTAATATTTTTAATTTGTTAGAAAGTCAAAAATATTTATTAAACTAGAAAAACCAAATTATGTCAATGTTATTTATTATTTATATCAAGTTTCTATGTTTTAATATCAAAACTTAAATACTCAGATCATAAACACATACGCACTCAAACACTCAGAACTTAAACACCCCAAAACTACTTGACTTCACTCATACTTTTTTTATCCGTTTTCATTACTTAGCTTTACTTACATTTGCCATTTAAATTTATTACATGAGCAATATAATTTTTGAAGGTGAACATTTATGGATTGGAAATTTAGGCCGCATGGCAGTGGTTTTCAGTTTTATTACATCTATATTATCAGCAGTTAGCTACTACTTTGCCGAAAAAAAGCCACAAGAAACCCATTGGGCAAAAACAGCTAAATTAAGTTTTTATGTGCATACATTGGCAGTACTTACCATAGTAAGTGCGCTGTTCTTCATAATTCACCAACATTATTTTGAATACCATTATGCATGGCAACATAGCAGCCGCGATCTGCCTGTTCATTTCATGATTTCGTGCTTTTGGGAAGGTCAAGAGGGTAGTTTTTTACTTTGGATTTTTTGGCAAATGGTTATTGGTTGGTTAATAATTGGAACAGCCAAAAACTGGACCAGTCCAGTTATGTTTGTGGTTATGCTATCGCAAATAGCTTTAACTAGCATGCTTTTAGGAGTAAAAGTATGGGGAATAAAATTTGGCAGCACACCTTTTGAATTATTGCGTAATGCCATGGGCAATGCACCCATTTTTAAACAACCTGATTATTTAAGCAAAATAAAAGATGGAAATGGTTTAAACCCATTATTACAAAACTATTGGATGGTAATTCATCCACCAACTTTGTTTTTTGGTTTTGCTACTACGGTAGTTCCGTTTGCTTTTGCCATTGCTGCTTTAATGCGTAAACAATTTAGCGAGTGGATAAAACCAGCTTTACCATGGGCATTGGTAAGTGTTATGGTACTTGGAACGGGTATTATTATGGGTGGATTTTGGGCTTACGAAAGTTTAAGTTTTGGTGGCTATTGGGCTTGGGATCCTGTAGAAAATGCATCGTTGGTACCTTGGTTAACTTTAATTGCAGGTTTGCACTTAATGCTTATTTACAAAGCTACAGGCAATGCCTTACAAGCTACTTTTGCCTTTATTATTCTAACCTTTATTTTGGTATTGTATGCTACTTTTTTAACCAGAAGTGGGGTATTAGGTAACTCATCTGTTCACTCGTTTACCGATTTAGGTATGAGCGGACAATTATTGCTTTTTGTATTGATGTTTGTTTGGATTGTGCCATTGGTTTTAGAGAAAAAACCTTTGATTTTCTGGATCAATTTTGGTACATTAATTCTTTTGGTGATTGGTATTTTATTAAGCGAAAAATTAAATATCAATAAATGGCCTTTAATAATAATTGGCTCATTAGCAGTGCTTTCAAATATTTATTACTTGGCTAAATACATTCCATCGAGCAAAAAAGATGATGAAATTTATACTCGCGAGTTTTGGATGTTTATTGGTAGTTTAATGCTTGGTATTTCGGCTTTCCAAATTATTTTAACTACCTCTATTCCTGTATTTAACAAAATGTTCGATTTAAAACTGGCCCCTCCTACCGATGTAATAAATCACTACAATAAATGGCAAATGCCTTTGGCAATTATTATTGCTACTTTAACAGCAGTAGCCCATGTTTTAAAATACAAAAAGAATGGTGCAGATGGCATTAAAAAAATCATTACACATTTTATAATTTCAGGTGTAATTGCATTTGTTTTATTCTTTGCCTTTAAGCTAGAAAATTATGTATTCATAGCTTTATTGTTTGCTGCTATTTATGCCATAATTGGTAACGGAAGTTTATTGAAACCAATTTTTAAAGGTAAGGTAAAATTAGTGGGTGCATCGGTTGCTCATATTGGTTTTGGTGTTTTATTAGTGGGTGTTTTGGTTTCATCGGCCAATAAAAAAGTAATTTCAATAAACGAAAGTGGTAAAGTTTTAAACCCTGAGTTTGACGACAAAAATAATATTGAAAACGTGTATTTAGAAGGTGGTAAACCTTTAAAAATGTCGGATTACGAAATTACTTATGTAGGCGATAGCCAACAATGGGTAAATACTTTTTACCGAGTAAATTATAAAAAACTAAACAAAGAAACTGGCAAAGTTGATTATGAATTTAACTTGTATCCAAATGCACAAATAAATCCTAAGTTTGGTTTAGTGGCTAACCCCGATACCAAACATTATTTAAGCCACGATGTTTTTACTTATGTTAGTTCAGTACCAGCCGAAAAGAAAGAAGCTAAATTTGTAAATACTAAAAAACATGAGTTAGCGCAAGGCGATACCATTTATTTGAGCAATGCATTTTGTGTTTTAAAAAACATCAGTTCTAATGTGCAAAAAAGTAATAATGCAAACCAATCGGAAATATTAATTGGTGCAGAAATAGCCATTCATACGCTTGATAATGTATATAATATTACCCCACTTTATGGCATAAAAGATAGGCAAGTGGCTAGTTTTGATGCTTACAGTGAAGAAATAAAAACCAAGTTTAGTTTTAAGGAAGTAAATCCTGAAACTAAAAAAATAACCATTGAAACATCGGAAAAAGACAATACAGGTAATTTCATCATTATGAAAGCCATTGTTTTTCCATGGATTAACTTGGTATGGGCCGGAACTATTATCATGATTATAGGATTCTTTTTATCCATTTTAAAAAGAATTCAAACAAAAGAAATTAACGGCAAAACTGTTTAAAGAATTTATTTTCTCCCCATTTTTAATTGAAGATTTATTGAATTTTGTATTCAATAAATCTTTTCTATATTTGCACCACTTATCCAGAAAGACGGAGGGAATAGGCCCTATGATGTCTTGGCAAAACTACCCCAAGTAGCAGAGTGCCAATACCTATCTCCAAAAGAGAGAACTGATAAGTGAATGAATGCCTCGGTCACGAGTTGCTATCAAACACCTAATCGGAAAAAGTTTACTGGAAAAGTCAATAGCTAATAGACCATAGTCCATTGCTTTTGAATTTATTAACCTATGGTCTATTGACCATGGACTATGGACATTGATATAAAAATGAACATATACGACATACTAAAGAAAAAAATTGTGATTTTGGATGGTGCAATGGGTACCATGATTCAACGACATAAATTGGAAGAAGCTGATTTTAGAAATGAGGCTTTGGCAAATCATGCGCATCCTTTAAAGGGAAACAATGATTTACTTTCAATTACTCGTCCTGAAATTATCAAAGGTATCCACCGTTTGTATTTTGAAGCAGGTGCCGATATTGTTGAAACCAATACTTTTAGCGGAACTACCATTGCGCAAGCCGATTATCATCTAGAACATTTGGTAGATGATATCAATTATTATTCAGCAAAAATTGCAAGAGAAGTAGCCGATGAAATGACAGCCAAAGAACCGCACAAGCCGAGGTTTGTTGCTGGTGCAATGGGACCAACCAACAGAACTTTATCTATTAGTCCGGATGTAAACGATCCTGGTTATAGGGCTACCACTTTTGATGAATTGGTAAAGGCGTATAAACAACAAGCTATTAAATTAATTGAAGGTGGAGTCGATATTTTATTGATTGAAACCATTTTTGATACTTTAAATGCAAAGGCTGCATTATATGCAGTTGACGAAGTTTTTGAAGAACTTGGAAAACATTATCCAGTTATGATTTCAGGAACAATTACAGATGCATCTGGAAGAACATTATCTGGTCAAACAACAGAGGCATTTTTAATAAGTATGCAACATGCACCATTGATGAGTATAGGCTTAAATTGTGCATTAGGCGCAAGTGCTTTACGTCCGTATTTACAAGTAATGGCAACACATTCTCCATTTTATGTTAGCGCATATCCAAATGCTGGATTGCCAAACGAATTTGGTCAATACGATGAAAGTCCAGCAGCTATGGCAAAACAAGTAGAAGAATTTTGCAAAGAAGGATTGGTAAATATTCTAGGCGGCTGTTGCGGAACTACTCCTGATCATATTAAAGCTATTGCAGATATGGCAGCGAAGTATGAACCGAGGATTTTGCAGGAGGCTTCCAGCAACTAGCCTCTAGCAGCTGGCTTATGGCAGACAACTTATAGCTAGTTTTAGCATATAAAAAAGAAGATTATTATAAAACAAAATTGAAATTGGCTAGAGGCCAGCAGCTGAAAGCCAGCAGCAAACAATGAGAGACTTCAAAAAATACGACATTTGGAATGACAGCATGAACTTGGTGAAATTAGTTTATCAATTTTCATTGAGTTTGCCAAAAGAAGAAAAGTTTGGATTAATTTCTCAAATATGTAGGGCTGCGGTTTCAATACCCTCTAATGTTGCCGAAGGTACAAGTAGAAATAGTGATTTAGAATTTAAAAGGTTTTTAGAAATAGCCATTGGATCTTCTTTTGAATTAGAAACTCAACTCCTATTGTGCAAGGAAATTGGTTTTACAAACGAAGAAACCATCGCGCCAATGATTAATGAGATAAATAAAATTCAAAAACAGATAAATAATTTGATTTTGAAGATAAAACAAGACAATAAGTAAAGAGCCTCTGGCCTCTAGCTTCTAGCAATTAGCTAGCAGCCAGAAGCCAGTTGCCAGAAGCAAAAATAAATGAACAAAGATTATACATTACGCCTTTCGGGCTTGGAACCATTGGTAATTACTAAAGATACCAATTTTGTAAATGTGGGAGAAAGAACCAATGTAACGGGTTCTAAGATGTTTTTACGCCTTATTCGTGAAGGTAATTTTGAAGAAGCCTTGGCTGTTGCTCGTCAGCAGGTAGAAGGCGGTGCGCAAATTATCGACATCAATATGGATGAAGGAATGATTGATGGTGTAGAATCAATGGTTCGCTTCTTAAATTTGATTGCCTCTGAGCCAGATATTTCTCGTGTTCCCATCATGATTGATTCATCGAAATGGGAAATTATAGAAGCTGGTTTAAAATGTGTGCAAGGAAAATGTGTGGTAAATTCTATTTCACTGAAAGGTGGCGAAGAAGAATTTATCCGCCAAGCTAAAATTGTAAAACGTTTTGGTGCAGCAGTAATTGTAATGCTTTTTGACGAACAAGGACAAGCAGATAATTATGAACGCAGAATAGAAATTGCGGAAAGAGCTTATAGAGTTTTAACTGAAAAAGTTCATTTCCCTGCGGGCGATATCATTTTTGATCCAAATATTTTTCCAGTAGCTACTGGCATGGAAGAGCATAGAAAAAATGCTTTGGATTTTTTTAACGGCACCAAATGGATTAAAGAAAATTTGCCAGGTGCTAAAGTAAGTGGTGGCGTATCCAATGTTTCATTTTCGTTCAGAGGAAATGATAAAGTACGTGAAGCCATGCACTCTGCATTTTTATTTCATGCCATCAATAATGGTATGAATATGGGCATTGTAAACCCAAGTCAATTGGAAGTTTATAGCGAGATTGACAAAGAACTGTTAGAACATGTAGAAGATGTTTTATTAGACAGAAGAGACGATGCCACCGAACGTTTATTGGAACTAGCAGAACGTGTTAAAGGAAAAGGAAAAGAAAGTATTGTAGATGATGAATGGCGCAAAGGAACGGTTCAAGAGCGTTTGAGTCATGCTTTAATTAAAGGAATAGTTGAGTTTGTAGAAGCAGATACCGAAGAGGCAAGGTTAATTTACGACAAACCACTTGAAGTGATTGAAGGCCCGTTAATGGCAGGAATGAACATTGTGGGTGATTTGTTTGGTGCTGGAAAAATGTTTTTACCGCAGGTTGTTAAAAGCGCACGTGTAATGAAAAAAGCCGTAGCAGTTTTAATGCCTTATATGGAAGAAGAAAAACGCAAAAATGGCAACATGACCACCAACCAAGGTAAAATATTAATGGCCACAGTTAAAGGTGATGTGCATGATATTGGAAAAAACATTGTGGGTGTGGTGTTGGCTTGTAACAATTACGAAATAATTGATATTGGGGTAATGGTTCCTGCCGATAAAATTTTGGAAACTGCCATTAAAGAAAATGTAGATGTAATTGGTTTAAGTGGATTGATTACACCAAGCTTGGATGAAATGGTGCATGTGGCCAAAGAAATGGAACGTTTAGGAATGAAAATTCCTTTGTTAATTGGAGGAGCCACAACAAGCCGTGCGCATACAGCCGTAAAAATTGACCCTGTTTATAGCGGACCAGTGGTGCATGTGTTAGATGCAAGTAAAAGTGTGCCTGTGGCAGCAAGTTTAATCAGTCCTGACCAACGAGCAGCTTCTGAAAAGAAATTTAAAGACGAGTACGAACAATTTAGAATAGATTATAAAAATCGCAAAAAAGATAAAAACTCGGTTGATTTAGCAAAAGCAAGAACCAACAAAATTCCTGTGAGTTTTGACAATATTGTTGCGCCTAAATTTTTAGGAACAAAAGTATTTGATAATTTTCCGTTAGAAGAATTGCGCCAACGCATTGATTGGACTCCTTTCTTTTTAACTTGGGAATTAGTAGGGCGTTATCCTGCCATTTTTAACGATGAAATAGTAGGTGTAGAAGCCAAAAAATTATTTGATGATGCCAACAAAATGTTGGATAAAGTAATTAATGAAAAACTACTTACCGCACGCGGAGTAATTGGTTTTTATGAAGCAAATGCTGATGGTGATGATGTAATTATTTCTAACAACGGACAACCAACAACTTTCAATTATTTGCGACAACAAGGCGAAAAAGCCGATGGACAACCCTACTTATGTTTGGCTGATTTTGTGGCTCCAAAAGAAAGTGGCAAAAAAGATTATTTAGGCATGTTTGCAGTAACTGCCGGAATTGGAATTGAACCTTTGGTAGAAGCTTACGAAAAAGACCATGACGATTACAATAGCATTATGATTAAAGCCATTGCTGATAGATTGGCCGAAGCTTTTGCTGAAAAAATGCACGAATTGGTTAGAAAAGAATATTGGGGTTTTGCACCAAACGAACAATTAACCGATGATGAAATTATACGTGAAAAATACAACAGTATTCGTCCTGCGCCAGGCTACCCTGCTTGCCCAGACCATACAGAAAAACGTAAGTTGTTTGATATATTACACGCAGAGGAAAACGCAGGAATTGTATTAACTGAAAACTTTGCCATGTATCCGGCTTCGGCAGTAAGTGGTTTTTATTTTGCCAACGAAGCAAGTAAATATTTTGCAGTAGGTAAAATTCAAAAAGACCAAGTAGAAGAATATGCCAAACGCAAAGGTGTAAGCATTGATTACGTTGAAAAATGGTTAGCTCCTAATTTGGGATATGATAACTAGTTGTTAGTTGGCAGTTGATAGTTGTTAGAAATTACCATTAGACGATTGCGTTAAGGTTTGCGTTGGCAAGGCGTTAGAGGTTACAGAGTTATCAACTCACTTGGGTTATACGATAATTAATTATAAAAATAAAAACCGCTTTAGTTTTAATACTAAAGCGGTTTTTTTGTAATATTATTTTGTTGTATGAACACGTCAAATAATGTCATTTTTGATTATTTATAAGAACTCCAAATGTCGTTAAAGACACCCATTAAAGTTAATGAATTATGATTGGAAAATTGAGCGATGTATGGATATTCTGGAAAAGCATCTGCCGATTCAGAATATCCATTGTTAGCTCTTTCAAAAAAGAAAGTTACATTATATTTAAAATTATATAATATAAATTCATTATTGTTCTGGTCATAATCAACTCGTTTTCTAAAATCTATTAATTCGATTTCGTCAATTTCAAAATTCCCAATTTCTTTTCTATAATCGGAATCATTTAAATGAACATTCTTTTGAAACTCTTGAATCGAGGTTGAGCCTATGAATTGAATTGACTCAAGATTACTTATAAAATGATTAATAAACTTTTCAACAAGTTTCCAATCTATTAAAAAATCACTTTCACTTTTTTTGAAAATTGACTCATTAAAAATAAAGTTTAAGGAATAATCTAGGTATGACATTGAAGCAATCCAATTCTCAGGTTTTCCTTTTCTAAATACTAATTCGTTATTTCTGACAGCTATTTTCATAAAATTACAGCTAATTTCTATATATGCGCTACTCAATAGTTTTATTTCCCTTCAATAATACTCAATTTTCCTAATACTTTCTTTTTGAAAATCCCACGCTCTTATTTCGTTTTATAAGCAATGTATATTTTTCTGCTAAACGTTTGTTTTACATAAAATGCTTCTAATACCATGCAATTCTATTTATTACTTGTAATCAAATTTGATTTATTATCTTTAATAAATATATGGCCCTTTTTAAACATATAGCAAAAAAATACTTCCGACTGTAATGCTCGTTCCTCAATAACCTTTCTATATTGTTCTCTTGCTGTTAGAGTGAATATTTGAGTAAATAGCATCGAACCAATAATTATTGACCAAGTCCAATCAAGCAAAAAGAATGAAATTATAAAGGTAAACCCACCAAGTCCAGAAACAATACTTTTTAGCGAACCAAAAGGAGAAGATGAAATAAAGCCAATAAGTGCAAACGGTAAGCTAAGAAGCAAAATCCATTTCTTAAAAATAATTGCTAATATTATGTCTGCAATAAAAACAAAAACTGTTAAGGCCAGCCAAACCATATGAATGATGTTGTCAGATTTTGTGCCAATTATTTCTAGAAAGTCGACATTATAATTACTACCAAAGCTAATATCTTTATTTAAATATTTTGATTTTAGTTCCTCATAGTTTGTAAATGGAAAACTTGTAAGTTTGTTCACCGTCAAAGGCTCTCCTAAATCTAAAAATTGCTCCTCAACTCTTACTAATCTATCTAAATCTTCTTTGTTCATATTTTTATTAATTAATGTTTTATTTACATGTAGTTTTCTTCCTTATTGCTAAAAAAAATTCGCCAAGTATTCCTTTATGACTAGCTTGGCGAATATTTGTTTTATTTTCCCCCTTCAATAATAACCTTTTCCTAATACTTTTCCTTCTGAAAACCCCAAGCCCTTAGCACGTTTGTATAGGTATCGGGGTAGTTGGCTTTTATAAGCAGTACCAAACTGTTTAGGGTTTTTATCAGTTCTTCTTTTTGTTTGTTTTTATTGCCTATTATACTGCTTACATTTTTATCGGTATCGGCTGCCTCGCTTACTAGTAAAGTATATTGGTCTATTAATGGTGTAAAGTAGGCAGTGCCAAAAGGTTTTTTACCGTATCCAAATTCGGTAATGGCTCCTAATACCAGCTTTAAAGCTTGGGTACGTTTGTCTTTATCGGCCGGTAATTTATAAGCACTGCCTTGTAAAGTTATACCAAATTTGGCATAATTGGCTTTGGCTTCGGCCTTGTTGGTAGCATCGGCATCTAGGTAATCTTTTATTTTAGCTATACCAGTATCTATGGCTTGGTTGCAAGTTTTTAGGTTATTGGTAATTTGTGGGCGGTTCTTTTTTGAATTGCTTTTGCTATCAAGCGCATTGGCGTAATTGTTTACCTGTTCTTCAAAATTAGGTTGGCTAGTCCAAATTAAAGTAATTTGAGGATTTTGCCCCCAAACTATACTTACACTTTGGGCTAATGTGCCTAACTCGGCATCTTTTTTGGTTACATTGGCTTTACTGCTTTTTTTAATTTTTGCTGTAGGATTTAAATTGTTTGTTGTTTCCATTTTTACATCAATTTAAGTTTAAAAATATATTTAATTTTAACACCAACAATTATTGGAAACAAAAATTAATTAAGCAAAAGCTAATTATCCACTCTATATAAACATTTGATTAGTAGCATTTTTACATATTTTAACGGTAAATTTTTTATTTAAATAAAGTGTAATAAAAATGAGTTATTTTAATTTTATTAATTAATTACTCAATAAAATAATTAGTTAACTATCTATAATTAAATAACCTATTTATTTAATAAAATACCTATTCATAAAGTTTACGTTGGCATTTTATTTTATAAAATACCTATAAAAACACTTTTTATTGGCATTATATTTTATAGAATGTACATAAAAGTACTTTTTGCAAGCATTTTATTTTATAAAACCTTCATGTAAACACTCTTAATAGGTATTATTTTTTATAAAATAGCAGTATCATAATGGTAAATGATTGTTATATTTTTTTTATACGGAGTAATTTCTTTACTATTAAGAAGTGCGGGAACAATCGTCATTGCGAGGAACGAAGCAATCTCAAGTTATGTGTATTACTCGCTTTAGATTGCTTCACTACATTCGCAATGACGTTTGCTGTTGTGTATTCGTCATTGCGAGGTACGAAGCAATCTCAAGTTATGTGAGACAATTACTCGCTTGAGATTGCTTCACTATGTTCGCAATGACGTTTGCTGATGTAATTTCTCGTACTAAAAAAGTTCGGAAACAATCGTCATTGCGAGGAACGAAGCAATCTCAAGTTATGTGTATTACTCGCTTTAGATTGCTTCACTACATTCGCAATGACGTTTGCTGCTGTAATTTCGTCATTGCGAGGAACGAAGCAATCTCAAGTTATGTAAGGCGTTTGTTTTTAAAATTCTATTGTTTCATACAAATCAATCCATTCTTTATTCATAGAATCAATTAGTTTTATTTTACTATTTCTCGAGCCAGATTTAATTCTCTTTTCTTCCTTTATTGCTTCTTCTATTGTACTGAAATAATTATAATAAACTAATTTAGAAATATTATACTTTGCTGTAAACGATTGAGGAAAATAGTGTGTTTTATGTTGCCAAATTCTTTGTTGCAAATTAGATGTAACACCTGTATATAAAACTGAATTATCTTTATTAGTTAAAATATAAACAAATCCACCCATAGTTATTAATTAGTCTTTTTTAGGAACTAAATAAACCTTTTTATCACAAATTTCCAATTACTCGCTTGAGATTGCTTCACTAAGTTCGCAATGACGTTTGTTGGTGTATATTCGTCATTGCGAGGTACGAAGCAATCTCAAGTTATGTGAGACAATTACTCGCTTGAAATTACTTCACTACGTTTGCAATGACGTTTGCTGATGTAATTTTTCATACTAAAAAAGTGTTGGAACAATCGTCATTGCGAGGTACGAAGCAATCTCAAGTTATTTAAGACATTACTCGCTTGAGATTGCTTCACTGCGTTCGCAATGACGTTTGTTGGTGTATATTCGTCATTGCAAGGTACGAAGCAATCTCAAGTTATGTGAGATAATTACTCGCTTGAGATTGCTTCACTATGTTCGCAATGACGTTTGTTACTGTAATTTCTCTTACTAAAAAAGTGCGGGAACTATCGTCATTGCGAGGTACGAAGCAATCTAAAGTTATGTATGATAATTGTTAGCTTGAGAATGCTGGTTATTGCTCTCGCAATAAATGTTCGCAATGACGTTTGTTGGTGTAATTTCGATAGTGAAACGCTATTAAATGCTTACCCCCAAAACAAATAATTTTTCACATAATTTTATTTTTTATTGAAACTATAATTTGCAGCCCATTTTGGTTCATTATATTGCGCTCCAATAACTATGATTAAATTTTTATCCCAATACACCACCAAACAAGTATGGCTACAAGCACTATTGCTTTTGGTATGTTTTGGAATTGGGTTTTACAATTTCCCGTTAAGTTTAGTAGAAACCAATTTTAGCTATATGCCAGGCGATTTAGGCGATGCAAGGTTTATAAACTTTGTATTGGAACATGGTTATCAATATATAATAGGCAATCAACCTTCGTTTTACGATGCTACCTTTTTTTATCCTGCTAAAAACACTTTGGCTTTATCGGATAATATGGTGGGAACATTACCCATTTATACCATTTATAGAGCCTTGCATTTTGATAGAGAAACGGCTTACCAATGTTGGTGGTTAAGTATATTTGTACTCAATTATTTTGTAGCATTTTATTGTTTTTATAAAATTACAAAAAATAGTTATGCAGCCATTTTAGGAGCCTACTTGTTTACTTTTTCTATGATCATGTTTGGGCAATGCAATTTTACCCAACTCAATATCCGTTTTTTATTGCCCGTAATAGTTTTAGCTGCTTATAATTTAGCTACTCTTGCCAAACCTAAATACTATTATTATTTGGTATTAGCGGTTGCTTTGCAATTTGTTTTGGGCGTTTATTATGCCTTTCTATCAGTATATTTATTGGTAATATTTTTTGGTTGTTATACCCTCATTATGCGCAAGTTTGAATTTATAATACAGCTGTTTAATAATAAAATTCAAAGTATAAAAACCATTGCTTATACCATAATAATTGTTGGTTTATTAGCGCTTTACATGCAAAACTATATAGAGGTGGCAAAACAGGTAAGTTTGCATAAATTCAGCGAAGTATTGCACCTAATGCCCACTTTTACCAGCTATACTTTAGCTAACGATGCTAGCAATTGGGCCTTTACTAATAAATACGGGAAAAACTTATTAGCCGATAGGTGGTGGTTAAACGAGTTTTTTATGGGAGTATTTTCTATTGGTTTATTAGTTAGCTACACCTTTTTTACTTTTAAAAACAAAGATGCTAATAGATTTTTAGTAGTTGCTATTGGTATGGCTATTATTTGCAGTTTATTGTTTGCCAATAAATACAGCTTGTTAGCCATTTTTTATTACTTACCCGGCTTTGGAAGTTTATCGGTTTTGGTGAGGGTAATTACAGTAATTTTTACTTTAATTGTATTTGCCAATGTGCTATTTTTAAATGACTTATTTTTAAAATCTAAAAAATGGAGTTTGCTCATTTTTATAAGTTTGTTTGCCTTATTGTTCATAGATAACCATGTAGAAGCTAGCAAACTAACCAGAACAAAAAAAGAGACCATTTTAAACCGATACAAAACCATAGAAACTCAGATTGGCAATCATAATAAACCTATTTTAGCTATAGTAAGCGAAGGCGATGATTGGAAAAACTTTAAATTTCATTTAGATGCGGCATTGTATGCGCAAGCCCATCAAATGAAGAGTATTAACGGCTATTCGAGCAATGCTCCACAAAATTTTGGAAGCTTTTGGGAAAAACATAACCGAAAAACCTTGAATGATTGGTGTATTTATAATAATATTGACACCAATAAAATAATAATAATTGATAATATAAACCCAGTAACTTCGGTTAATAACGAATAATAAAACTATGTTAGATAAATTTGGCATTGCAAAACGAATTGCAAAAGAATTACAAGACGGATATTATGTAAATTTAGGAATAGGCATTCCTACTTTGGTGGCAAATTATGTTCCTGAAGGAATTGAAGTAATCCTGCAATCGGAAAATGGACTTTTGGGAATTGGCCCTTTTCCTTACGAAGAAGAAGTAGATGCTGATTTAATTAATGCTGGAAAACAAACTGTAACTACTAAAAAAGGTTCTAGCTTTTTTGATAGTGCTATGAGTTTTGGTATGATTAGAAGTGGAAGGGTTGATTTAACCGTATTAGGCGCTATGGAAGTGGCTGATAATGGTGATATAGCCAACTGGAAAATTCCAGGTAAAATGGTAAAAGGTATGGGCGGTGCTATGGATTTAGTGGCATCGGCTAAAAATATTATTGTAGCTATGCAGCATGTAAATAAAGCTGGCGAATCGAAACTTTTAAGCAAATGTTCATTACCGATTACAGGCTTAGGCTGTGTTAAAAAAGTAGTTACCGAATTAGGTGTTTTTGAAATTACCGAAGAAGGTTTTAAACTGTTGGAATATGCACCAGGTGTTACCATTGATTATATCAAATCGAAAACCGAAGGACGCTTAGTTATAGCCGACAATGTGTTTGAAATGAGCATTTAACATGTATTTTTAAATGAAAAAATTTTATCAAGAACAACCTTTAAATGCCATATTGATTGTGGCATTTTTAGTTAGATTAGTAGCTGTAATTTTTAGCCAAGGTTATGGCATGAGCGATGACCACTTTTTAATTGTAGAAGTGGCGCAAAGTTGGATTGATGGCCGAGACGATAGCCAATGGTTACCTGGCCCAATGAACCCAAATGCAGTAGCTACCGGTCACGTATTGCTTTACACAGGTTTTCATTATTACTTCTTTAAATTTTTAGCGCTTTTGGGCATAATAGAGCCTAATACCAAAATGTTTATTGTAAGGCTTTTTCATGCTTTGCTTTCATTAATTGTGGTAAAATATGCTTTTAAAATTACTGAAAAATTAAGCAATGTAAACGATGCCAAGTTGGTGGCTTGGTTATGCGCATTGCTTTGGTTTATTCCAATGTTAAGTGTAAGGAATTTGGTAGAAGTAGTTTGTATTCCACCATTAATTTACGGAACTTGGTTAGTAGTAAGTAATGATAACAAAAAAGTGATGCAATACTTGCTTGCAGGTTTTGTTACAGGTTTGGCATTTTCAATTAGGTTTCAAACTTCAACTTTTATAGCTGGTTTAGGCTTGGTGGTTTGGATTCAACATCAGTTTAAAAATGCATTTTTTTATGGAGTTGGTGTGGTTTTATCGTTATTGGTTTTTCAAGCCAGTGTAGACATGGTAATTTGGGGTAAACCATTTGCTGAGTTTTTAGCTTACTCGGTCTATAATGTTGATAATGCTTATAATTACATAGTTGGTAATTGGTATAATTATTTGCTTTTGGTGGGTGGTATTTTAATTCCACCGGTAAGTTTGTTTTTAGCTTATGGCTTTGCTTTAAGTTGGCGCAAATATTTGGTATTGTTTTTACCTGCATTTTTGTTTTTTGTATTCCATTCGGCTTTTCCAAATAAACAAGAACGTTTCATTTTGCCCGTAATTCCGTTTATAGTTATGGCAGGTGTAATTACTTTTAACCAATTAAAGGAAACCAATGCATTTCTGTTAAAAAACAAAAAGTTTGTAGCTGGCAGTTGGAAATTCTTTTGGGTATTTAACACCCTAGTTTTAATAGCTTTAACTCCTTCATCTACCAAGTTAAGCCGTGTAGAGGCCATGAATTATTTATCTAAAAAAACCGATGTAAACTCATTTATTTTAGAAAGTAGTAACTCTGGTACAGTACTCATGCCTCGTTATTATTTGCAAAAATGGGTTCCATATTACAATGTAACCAAAGAAATTCCAGCCGATACCTTGTTAACCCAATTGCATACCGAAAAGGCTGAATTACCCAATTATTTGGTAATTGGCGAAGCAGAAAAATTGGTAAACAGACTTACGCCTTGTATAAAAAGTTTTGGTAAAGTTGAATATTTAACCACCATAGACCCAAGTTTTTTAGACAAATTTATGCATTGGTTAAACCCTTACGGTAACGAAAACCAAACTTATTATATTTATAAGTTTGATCGAAAACAATAATTATAGTTTAAATTAATTTCTAATATTCCATTAGCACCGCGCGTTGGACCGGCAAAAAAATGCTTCCACGCACATCCCGATAGCTATCGGGATGTGCGTGGAAGCATTTTT
>JAIXWW010000019.1 GCA_027491085.1 Bacteroidota bacterium | reverse complement strand
GATTTAACTGAAAAACAATTAGATTTAACAAGTTTTGCTAACGGTGTTTATTTAGTACAAGTTGAAACAGAAGGTAAAGTTTCAACTCATAAAATCAATATTGTAAAATAAATAAACTTAACCTAAAAATAAAAAAGGTGCTTTTCGAAAGGAAAGCACCTTTTTTATTTATATTTGAATAAATGAAAGCAGTTATTGATTTAGGTTCAAATACTTTTAATCTTTTAATAGCGGATATAAAAAATAATCAGCTAAATGAGGCTGTTAATTTGGAGTTTCCTGTAAAAATAGGAAGAGGTGGCTTAGTTGATAATGTAATAACTGATGCAGCCTTGCAAAGGGCTATTGCAGCTTTGAGTCAATTTAAAAGTTACCTTGATAGATTTGAAATAACAGATATTACTGCTTTGGCTACCTCGGCTATTCGCAATGCTTCTAATGGCATTTTGTTAGCCGAAAAAGTTAAGGAAATGTTTGCTATAAACATTTCAATAATTGATGGAATAAAAGAAGCTGAGTTTATTTACAATGGTGCCATTAATTCATTTAAATTGCCTAATGATGAAATTTTAGTAATGGATATTGGAGGCGGAAGTGTAGAGTTTATAATTGGAAGAGGACATCAAATAATTTGGAAACAGAGTTTTGATATTGGTGCTGTTAGATTGGTTGAAATGTTTAAGCCACAAAATCCGGTAAACCCAACCGATATTGAAAATATAAAATTACACATTTTAAAAACACTCAAACCTTTAAAAGAGGAACTTTTAAAATATCCTTTAAAAACCTTGATAGGAACCGCGGGCAGTTTTGAAACAATGGTAGATGTGGTAATTAAAGATTTAAGGGTTATTCCTAATTCGTTATCAAAAAATGCCTTTGAAATTCCGCTTCAAGAATTTGAAGTTTTTAAAGAAATGATGATTAAAACTACCACAGAACAACGCTTAAAGTTCAAAGGTATGTTAGATTTTAGAGCAGAGTATATACCTGTTGCATCAATTTTAATTGAAATTATTTTAGAAATGGCAAGCATAAAAAAATTAGTTTGCTCTAATTATTCTATGAAAGAAGGTGCTCTTTATAGCATGTACTAAAAAGTTTTTAAAGCATCGTAAATTTTATTTACAGGTAAACCCATCACATTATAAAAGCAACCGTTAATTTTCTCTATGGCTGTATATCCAAACCAATCTTGTATGCCATAGCTTCCTGCTTTATCAAATGGTTTGTAGTTTTTTATATAATGCCAAATTTCATCATCCAAAAGTTGTTTTATGCTTACCTCACTTCTGTCGTAAAGGGTAACAGTTTTGTTATTCGATTTTAAGCAAACTCCCGTAAATACTTCGTGGGTGGTGCCACAAATTTCTTTTAACATCTCAAACGATTCTTGCTCAGTTTCTGGTTTATTTAAAACATGGTTATTTATCCAAACTATTGTATCGGCAGTTAATAAAATTTCGTTTTCGTTTAGCGTTAAAGGAAACGCATCAGCTTTTTTGTTGGCCAAATAAGTAGGAATTTCATGTTTAGTTAATTGGCTTGGAAATGATTCATCTACCTCGTATGTAACTACTTCAAAAGGTAATTCTAATCCTTTAATTAACTCTTGTCTTCTTGGCGATTTAGATGCCAAGATTATTTTTATATCGTTTAACAACATTTGTTTAAAATTCTAATGCTAATTTATTGGCTAATTCTTGTAAATCGGTAATTACTTTATCGTTTAAAGGAATTCCTGTTTCTAACCTTTCTTTTTCTAATAAAAACTCAGGTTCGCCTGGAATTATTACATGCTGATTATTGTCTATTCTGTTCGCATTTTTAAATGCATCTATCCAATTATCAATATGGTTTTTAAAATCATCGGCAGGTCTAAATGCATCAATGCGCATGGCACCTAAAAAATGCCCAATTCCATTACCTGGTAAATTATCTAAAGGATTTAAAAAAGCCACAAATGGCGGAACCCAAGGGCCATAATTGGCACCACTTAATACACCACATAAAATATCAACCAAACTAGCTAAACCATAACCTTTATGTCCGCCTAAAGGTAATAATGAGCCTCCATTTGAAAGTTCATTAGCATTGGTTGATTCTTCACCATCTTTGGTTTGTACCCAATTGTTAGGAATTGGTTTACCCGTTCGTTGCGCAATTTCAAGCTTTCCATTTGCAGCTGCACTGGTTGCCATATCAATCACTATGGGTAAGTGTTTTCCTGAAGGAAAAGCATAACAAATTGGGTTTGTACCTAACATACGCTGCTTGCTGTATGTTGGCGCTACTAATGGACTTGCATTGGTCATGGCAATTCCAATCATATTATTGGGCAAAGCTTTCATGGCATGGTATGCCGCTATGCCAAAATGATTGCTATTTTGAATAGCCACCCAACCTGTACCCACGTTTTTGGCTTTTTCTATGGCAATATCCATTGCTTTTGGTGCAACAACCAAACCCAAACCTTGGTCTGCATCAATAGTGGCAGTGCTGGGTGTTTCATAAATAATTTTATGTTGTGCATTCATATTAGCTCTGTTGGCTTCGTAAAGCCTAACATAGCCACTTAAACGTGCTACACCATGTGAATCTATCCCGCGTAAATCGGCAGCTATAAGCACATCAGCAGCTTGTTTGGCATCTTGCTCATTCATGCCACATTTTATAAAAACTTGTTCGGTAAAGTGTAATAAACGTTGGTGGGAATAATTCATTTATTTGTAAAATATTGTAAAAGAAATTACCATTTTTTGTAAAATAAAAAATCTGTGAAAGATGGTTATTCGTCCATCAATTCACAGATTTTATAATCTTTAATTTTAAAAATTATTTTCTATCGCCTAAAACGCGTAAGAAGTACAAGAATAAATTGATGAAATCTAGGTACAGGGTTAATGCACCCATGATAGAACCTTTTTTAGCTTGTTCTCCATCTAACTGAGTAGCCATTACTTTTAGTTTTTGGGTATCATATGCAGTTAATCCTACAAAAATCATTACACCTGCATAAGATATAATATAGTTAAGCGTTGAGCTTTGTAAAAAATAATTTACTACTGTAGCAATAATTAGTCCTATTAAACCCATCATCATAATGGCACCAAAACCACTTAAATCTTTTTTAGTAAAAAAGCCTGCCAAACTCATTACAGCAAAAGTACCAGCAGTAATAAAAAATGTTGAGGCAATAGAACTAGCAGTATAAATAATAAAAATGCTTGAAAGGGTAATTCCACTTAAAACAGAATAAAAAATAAACATAATAATAGCAGATGTGTAACTTAATTTAGAAACACGAGCACTTAAATACCAAACTACTCCAAGTTGAGCTATTATTAAACCCATAAACATGTATTTAGTGCCGAAAACTATGCTTAATAATTGTTCTGACGAAGCTACATACATGGCTACAATACCAGTAATAAATAATGCTAAAGTCATCCATGAATAAACTTTAGTCATAAAAGCACCCACCACACTTTGGGTTTGGGTTGATGAAATTTGTGAGTTTTCCATTTTTTTGATTTCTTTTTATTTTTTTAGTTAAATAATTTGTTGCAAAATAAGTTATTTTAAATGAAATTAATTCATGTGCATTTTAGGAAACCTAAATATTTCACTATCGTGAACCAATATTGTATGTATTTTATAAGTAATAAATTCGTACAACGGTAATTGTTGAATTAATGTTTCCGCCTCCGCTTCATTTTCGGTATTAAATATTATCCAACCTTTTGTACGCTCTTCATTAATGGTGTAACTTTGAATTTTACCTTGATTAATTAAAACACTTATAAAAGCTCTGTGACTAGGAATTTTTCGCATAAAATTATTGTCTATTTCGTAAGGCAATTTTATTTCAACCATGAATACCATAATTTCTTTCTTTTTTATTTAAATATAAGTAACCACTTTTGTCAATTGCTATGCCAAATAAAAGTAAATATACCAAAATGATAAAAGAAGAAGCCAATAGGCTTGGCTTTAGCTTTGTAGGTATTAGTAAAGCAGCGTTTTTGGCAAGCGAAGCTCCTAAGTTGGAGAAATGGCTCCATGAAAATAAAAATGGCAAAATGGCTTATATGGAAAATCATTTTGACAAGCGTTTAAATCCCACTTTATTAGTTGATGGTGCCAAATCAGTTATTAGTTTGATGTATAATTATTACACAACTGATACGCAAAAAGACTCACAAGCTCCTCAAATTTCAAAATATGCATATGGGCAAGATTACCATGATGTTGTAAAAGAAAAGTTGGTTGAATTGTTATTGTTTATTCAATCAAATATTGGTGAAGTAGGGGGTAGGTGTTTTGTTGATTCGGCTCCGATTTTAGAGCGAGCTTGGGCTGCCAAAAGTGGATTGGGTTGGATTGGCAAAAATGGCAATTTAATAAATAAAGGTCATGGCTCCTTTTACTTTTTGGCAGAGTTAATTATTGATTTGGATTTAGAGTACGATAGTAAATTGGCTACCAATTATTGCGGAACTTGCACGGCTTGTATTGATGCTTGTCCTACCGAAGCCATTGTTTCACCAACAGTGGTTGATGGCAGTAAATGCATCAGTTATTTTACCATTGAGTTAAAAGAAGCCATTCCTACCGAAATGAAAGGAAAGTTTGATAATTGGGCTTTTGGATGCGATGTTTGCCAAGATGTTTGCCCTTGGAATAGGTTTTCAAAACATCATAACGAACCTAAATTTTTAGCTAAGCCCGAACTTTTAAACATGACCAATAATGATTGGCTGGAGATTACTGAACAAGTATTCAGCGAGTTATTTAAAAAATCGCCAGTAAAGCGAACCAAATACAACGGATTGAAAAGAAATATTGACTTTATAAGAAACTTAACCCAATGATAAATTTGTACCGTGTTGTTTTTATTAATTTAATTGTATTATGTTTTAGTGTAATTGCCTTTGCGCAAGATACTACACATGTAAAAAAGAAAACCCTGAAAGTAGCTCCAGTGGCGGAATCTAAAAAGCTACTCCTCCATAAAATGGATCCTAATAATTTTAACTTTGGAGTAGGAATAGACGGAAACTTTAATTTAATTGGTGCTGATTTTGGTAATAGAGTAGGAAATTTTATGCCACGAATAAGTATTTTTCTTACAAAACCTCTTAATAAATTTTATATAAATAAATTTATTAGCATGTGGGATTATTCGGTAGAACCAGTAGCTGTTAATTTTATAGAAAGCAGAGATAAAGCTACCGACAATCAGTATGGTGGTTATTACTTCGATCCATCGTTTTCATTTCATTTTGTGCCTGATAGAAGCAGTGCAGATTTTAGGTTGTTATTAGGTTTTAGACCATCTTATTTGATGTATAGCTATTCTCAAACACTCCAAAATGGAGCGTATAGTTTGGTTCAAGGTGGATTAGAATCAAACAAAAATAAAGCTGGAGATATTGATTTGGCAGGTATGCTTGGATTTAGTTTTAAGTTTAGCCAGATAGGTAATTTTGAGGTAAAGTATGTGCATAGTTTTACAAATAATAATGCCGTTAACTACGTTCAAGGACGACCAAATACTTTGGAAGTGGGCGTAAAATTAAGTGCCGTTCAAATTGGTAGAGCTCTTTTTGATGCCGATGCCGAAATGAAAAAACAAGTATTAAAATTAAGTAGTGGTACTTTATTAATCATGTTCCCTACTCCTAATATTAATGAGGTAAATGCCTTAAAACGCATGGGTAGGTTTGATGATGCCAAACAACTTTATTTTTTACAAGATTTAACAAATAAAATGGTTTTTGAAAAAATGAAGGTTGAATATAAATACAGCAAAATATTATTTTTTTCAGATACATCCATTAATAAGATATTGGCGAAAGATTTTACTAATGTTTTTATCAATGAAAATTACGAATCAATTGAAAGGCCCTTAACTTTTGATTCTACTAATTTTTTAATTGCTTCTTTTTGTTTTGATGTTTCGGAGTATTCAAGTCGTAATAAGTTAGCTTATGGGCTGCATGTTTATGATGAAAAAATGCAATTACTTTCGAAGCCATTTAATACCATGCGAAACGATATGGGTTTGGTACAAGGAAATAATGTAATTGCCGATTTATTAGGTAAAAAAACGTTGTTTACTCCACAAGAATATGAAACAGTGGTAAGAAAGTTTAACGACAGGTTACTTAAAAGCAAATTGGCTACGGATGAATAGGTAGTTTTTAGAGATGAATGAAAATTGTTTTAAATTTAAAATGTATCTATTTGAAAGTTTTATGAGTAGTTTATTGAACTTAAATAATTATTAGTTTAAAATGTCAAAACAAGTTTTGTAATTTCAATTAACTATTCAATATTGCATTTTTTATTTTAACATGAAATCAGATATAGAAATTGCACGCGAAGTAAAACTTCAACCCATACATAAAATAGCTGCCAATATTGGTATAACCGAAGACCAAATAGAGCAATATGGTAAATATAAAGCCAAAATTACTTTTGATTTTGATGAGCAAAAAATAGCACAAAGCAATTTAATTTTAGTAACTGCTACTACACCTAATAAAAGTGGAAGTGGCAAAACTACTACCTCAGTTGCCTTGGCCCAAGGTTTAAATAAAATTGGTAAGAAAGCTATTGTGGCTTTACGTGAACCAAGTTTAGGGCCATGTTTTGGAATGAAGGGTGGAGCGGCAGGTGGCGGTTATAGCCAAGTATTGCCAATGGAAGATATTAACTTGCATTTTACAGGCGATTTCCATGCAATAACTTGTGCTAATAATACTTTAGCAGCATTGATTGACAATTACCAATATTTTAATAAAAACAATCCAAATGGTTTAAAGCAAATTTTATGGCGCAGGGTACTGGATGTAAATGATCGTTCGTTGCGTTATATTTTAAGTGGTTTAAATGGTTCTGCCAATGGCATTCCAACTGAAACTGGTTTTGATATTACACCAGCATCGGAAATCATGGCTATTTTCTGTTTGGCTACCTCGCTTGATGATTTGCGTGCTCGCATTGAAAATATATTAGTAGGTTATAAGTACGATAATACACCTTTTTATGTAAAAGATTTAGGTGTGGCAGGTGCTTTGGTTACATTATTAAAAGATGCTTTTCAACCTAATTTGGTTCAAACCATTGAAGGTGGTGCAGCATTCATTCATGGTGGACCGTTTGCTAATATTGCACATGGTTGTAATAGTATTATGGCAACCAAAGCGGCAATGCAACATGGCGAATATGCGGTAACCGAAGCTGGTTTTGGAAGCGATTTAGGAGGGGAAAAGTTTTTAAATATCAAATGCAGAGCAGCAGGAATTAGTCCTAAAGCGGCTATTTTAGTTACTACTACACAAAGTATAAAACTACATGGCAAGGTTGACGAAAAGTTAATTAAGCAACCAAACATGGAAGGCTTAAAAGCTGGAATAAAAAACGTAGAACGTCATATTGAAAACCTACAACAGTTTGGACAAACAGTTATTGTAGCATTAAATAAATTTGGTTTTGATACCGATGAAGAAATTGCATTTATACAAAATTGGTGTAAAGAAAAAGGTGCAGAGTTTGCCATAAATGAAGGTTTTGCCAGTGGGGGAGATGGTGCAGTAGAATTGGCCAAAAAAGTGGTGGAGGTAGTTGAAAATAAAGCTAGCAAACCCATTAACCATACTTACGATTTAAATGATTCGGTAGAAGAAAAGATACGAAAAATTGTTACTACAGTTTATAAAGGAAGTAGTATTACGTTAGGTAAAAATGCTAAGACTGCGTTAAAGAAAATTACAGATTTAGGTGCTGATAAATTGCCTGTTTGTATAGCCAAAACACAATTTAGTTTTACTGATAATGCTGCTTTAGTTGGAACTGCTGAAGGATTTAATATACACATAGAAAATTTAGTATTGAACAATGGGGCAGGATTTATAGTAGCTGTGGCGGGAGAAATTATGCGTATGCCAGGCTTACCAAAAGAGCCAGCCGCAATGCACATTGATTTTGTGAATGGAGAGATTACGGGATTGAGCTAATTTTTGATTTGGAGATTTCGAGATTGAAAAATTCAAAAATTACAAAATTGAAAGATTAAAATAGTAGATAAAGAATTCTGAAATGATAAAAAAAATAGATGCTTATGTTCAAATTGTTGTTTTGATATTAGGTTTTATTACAACTCCATTTTTAGTAAATAGTTCAAAAATTGAAGTTGTTTTTTTAGGATTTTTTTTAGTTGGTACTTTTCAATTCGCTAGTTTTGTTTTTCACGAATTTGTGGATGATAAAATTGAATCTAAATTCATAAAATACTATAAAAAGTATTTGGCAATAAGTTTAATTTTATTAATTCCTCCAATCACAATTATTGGTTTGACTTTGTTAATTATTACCTCACCAATTATTGCAATTTTATATGTAATTTTCAATTATCATGAAAATGTAAAACCAATTTTTAAAGAAGATTCTATCAGATGGTATTAGAAATTATCGAAAACAGTCATTGAGTAAAACAAATTGTTGGGTGCTGAGTTAGTTTGTCTCTGAGATTTCTTTTAAAAATTAAGCAAACAAATAACCTTTAAACCTTCCAACAATATACTAATCAGCATCACATGAAAAAAAACTTAA
The DNA here is from genome assembly GCA_027491085.1 of Bacteroidota bacterium. Classification (GTDB taxonomy): domain Bacteria; phylum Bacteroidota; class Bacteroidia; order UKL13-3; family UKL13-3; genus JAAFJM01. The sequence goes on along the minus strand of JAIXWW010000019.1, from coordinate 245,123 downwards.
CGATCATTTTTGCATTTATTTTATTAAGTGGTTTTTTTATTAAATGGAAATATTATTCCCCAAGTAAGTTATTAATTAAAGCCAAGCAAGATGTAGAAGCTTTTAACGAATTAGGTTTATTGAAAAATGGAGATATTATTTTTCAAAATTCACACTCTACACAAAGTAGAGCTGTTGAAATGGCTACACATTCAAAATATACACATTGCGGAATAGTATATTTAAAAGGTAATGATTATTATGTATTGGAAGCGGTTCAGCCAGTTAAAACTACCGATTTAGCTTCATTTATTGCTCGTGGTAATGGTGGGCATTATGTAATAAAACGTATTAAAAAAGCCAACCAAATCCTTACAGATAGTGTTTTAAATAACATGCAAGCCATAGGCAATCAATTTTTAGGAAAGGATTACGATATTACTTTTGAATGGAGTGATGATAAAATTTATTGTTCTGAATTAGTTTGGAAAATATACCAACGAGGAGCTGGAGTGGAGGTAGGTAAATTAGCTACACTTAAAGAATTTGATTTAAACAACGAATTGGTAAAACGTATCATGCGAAAACGCTATGGCAATAATGTCAATTATAAAGAAAAAGTAATTTCACCTGCCTCCGTTTTTGAAAGCGAAAATTTGGAGTTGGTAAAAGAAAATTAGTATTACTTTATTAGAAACAAAAAACGCCATTTATTTTTAATAAATGGCGTTTTTGCTAATGAATTTTGGAGTAAAATATACTGTTAACGTATGGTTTGAACTCTTACAGCGTTCATACCTTTTTTTCCTCTTTCTGTTTCAAATTGTACTTTGTCATTTTCTCTGATACGGTCAACTAAACCTGATGAGTGTACGAAAATGTCTTCACCACCATCGCTAGGGCTAATAAATCCGAAGCCTTTCGTTTCATTGAAAAACTTTACTGTTCCTTCTTGCATTGTATTATATTATTAAAAATTAAGTTGTAAAACTAGGCCTATTTGTTAAATAAACAAGTATGTTTTTATTTTTTTAAAAGTTTTTTATTTTTTTAAATACATTTTAGTCAGCAAATTATCCAAATAATTTAAATAATAAGTTATGTTGCAACCCATCTCATGCATACTTTAGAAGAACTTAAAAATGGTCAATTAAAAGGGGCCAAACATATAAAAATAGCCTGTGGTTTAAATGAATTTCCTATTGAAATATTAGACTTAGCAGATACTCTTGAAATTTTAGATTTGTCGCAAAATAACCTAAGTAGTCTGCCTCCAAATTTTGATAAATTAAGTAAACTAAAAATTGCTTTTTTTTCCGATAATTTGTTTACCGAACTGCCTGAAGTTTTGGGCAAATGCCAGAGTTTAGAAATGATTGGTTTTAAATCCAATCAAATCAAAATAGTCAGTGAAAATGCTTTGCCTAAAATTACCCGTTGGCTTATTTTAACCAATAACCAAATTGAAATAATTCCTAAATCCTTGGGTAGTTGTCATCCTTTGCAAAAATTGGCTTTGGCGGGTAATAAAATCAAAGAATTACCTGATGAAATGGTTAATTGCCAAAACTTAGAATTAATTAGAATATCGGCCAATTTACTTACCTATTTTCCAAATTGGCTTTTGCAATTACCCAAACTTTCGTGGGTGGCTTATGCTGGAAATCCATTTAGTGAAATGGCTCAAATTTCTAATAATTTAAGTCAAATTGAATGGGCTGAGTTAAATGTAAACGAACAATTGGGCCAGGGAGCATCAGGTATTATCTACAAAAGTTCTCTAAAAGGTTTTGGTGAAGAAGTTGCAGTAAAAATTTTTAAAGGCGAAGTTACTAGCGATGGTTTGCCATTAAACGAAATGAATGCATGTATGGCTGCTGGAAATCATCCTAACTTGGTAAATGTACTAGGTAAAATTACGAATCATCCCCAACAAAAAGAAGGTTTAGTTATGAGCCTAATTCCAAGTAATTATTATAACTTGGGTAATCCTCCAAGTTTTGAAAGTTGCTCTCGTGATGTATTTAATCAAGGTACTAATTTTACCATCAGTCAAATGATTAATATTTCGAAGGGCATTGCATCAGTTTGCAAACAATTGCACAGCTTAGGCATAAATCATGGCGATTTGTATGCACATAATATTATGTTCGATAAGGATGGTAACAACTTATTGGGTGATTTTGGAGCTGCTACTTTTTATGATGTTAATTCAGATATTGCTGAAGGATTACAAAAAATTGAAGTAAGAGCATTTGGTTGCTTATTGGATGATATGTTATTGAACACTACTGAAGATAAATTACTTCCAAAAATTAAATTATTGGAACATTTAAGAGATAAAAGTTTGCAAAATGATATTTTAAAAAGACCAAGTTTTGAAGAAATATTGGCATCTTTAAATTAGTAATAAATAAAAAAGCTGTTTTGTATGATTACAAAACAGCTTTTAAAACTTTATTCAAGAAGTTAAATTATTTTTTCATCAGTTGTTCAAAAACTACATCTGCTTTAAATGCCTTTGCAGCTTTTCCTTTTCTTACCACTTTAACTTTTAAAATGTAATCCCCTTGTTCAATTTTATTTACCACATCTTGACCTTCCATTACATGTCCAAAAATGGTATGTCTATTATCAAGCCAACTTGTTTGCACGTGTGTAATAAAAAATTGACTTCCATTGGTAAATGGTCCAGCATTGGCCATGGCTAAAATACCTGGTCCAGTAAATTTTAAACTAGGATCAAATTCATCTTTAAAGGCATAACCTGGTCCACCTTGTCCTGAGCCTTGTGGGTCGCCTCCTTGAATCATAAAATTGGGAATAACTCTATGAAACTTTAAACTATCGTAATAAGGAGTTCCTAATGGTTTAGCTTCATTTTTTATTTTTCCTTCTGCCAATCCCACAAAATTCGCCACAGTTAATGGCGCTTTTTCCATTTCTAATTTTAATAAAATTTTCCCTTTTGAAGTACTCATTTCAACATACAAACCATCTGCAAGTGCTGGTTTTTTTGCGGCCATTGCTATGGTGGTTATGGCCATTAAACTTAATGCTACTAATATTTTTCTCATTTTTTTGTTTAATATAATTAATAATTATTGGGCTAAATAAAATAAAATACCCAACATAAAAAAGAAAGTGTTTAATTTGGTTTATAAAACTTAAAAAATTAAGTCATTTTTAGGAAAATTTTGATAAATATTCATTTACTAAAACAATCTAAGAGAAATAAACTTAAATAAATATTAAACCCAAGAAATCATGTTAAATTTTGAATTTAAAAATCCAACCAAAATACATTTTGGTAAAGGATTAATAGAAAAACTTACTACCGAAATTCCAGCTAATGCCAAAGTATTAATGCTTTATGGGGGTGGAAGTATAATGAAAAATGGTATTTACGAACAAGTAAAATCAGCTTTAAAAAACTTTGAAGTAGTTGAGTTTGGCGGCATTCCCGCTAATCCTGAATATGCTGTATTGCTTAAAGCTTTAGATATAATTAAAACTCAAAATATAACTTACTTGCTAGCAGTTGGCGGAGGTTCGGTTATTGATGGTACTAAATTTTTATCATCGGCTGCTTTATACACAGGCACTAATCCTTGGGATATTTTAGAAAAAGGAATAAGAACAGATGTTGGAATGCCATTTGGTACAGTGCTTACTTTACCTGCTACTGGTTCTGAAATGAATTCTGGTTCTGTCATTTCTCGTGCTGAAACCAAACAAAAATTTGGAATTGGTGGCCCAGGTTTATTTCCTCAATTTTCAATTTTAGACCCTACTGTTATTAGCTCCATTCCAGCCAATCAAATAGCCAATGGAATTACCGATGCGTTTACACACGTGTTGGAACAATACATGACTTATCCAATTGGCGCTAATCTGCAAGATAGAATTGCAGAAAGTATCATGCAAAATTTAATAGAAGTAGCGCCTGTAATATTAAATAATCCTAATGATTACAATGCGCAATGCGAATTTATGTGGAGTTGTACCATGGCATTAAATGGTTTAATTCAAAAGGGCGTTCCAACTGATTGGGCAGTTCATGCCATTGGTCACGAGTTAACTGCTTTATATGGAATTGACCATGCTAGAACTTTAGCCATTATAGCGCCAAGTCATTACAGGTATAATTTTAATGCTAAAAAAGAAAAGTTAGCACAATATGCTAGTCGTGTTTGGGGTATTAATGAAGGTTCAATTGAAACAAAAGCCCACCAAGCCATTGATAAAACTGAAACATTTTTTCATAGCTTAGGCATAAAAACCCACTTAAGTGAATATACTGATAACTATAAAGATGCAAGCGAATTTATTCATAAAAATTTTACTGATAGAGGTATGTTGGGTTTAGGTGAACATAAAAATTTAACTCCTGATGATGTGGTTAAAATTGTTGAAATGAGTTATTAAAGAAAAGGGTCGGTTCAGCAATGAAACGGCCCTTTTTTTTGTCAAATTATGAAGCTGGCTTTTTAAATCTACAAAAATTGTTTATGTTTGAATATAATTATATTAATTGATATGAAAAGAAAACTACTCACTCATTTTAGCTCATTGAATTATGCTCGTTTAGGTTACTTACTTTTTGTAACTTTTTTAACTACAAATTTATTTGCACAACAACCTTGCGAAGCAAACTTTACTTTATCGCTTAATCAGACAACAAAAACAGTGACTTTAACTAATACCTCTTTTGGTACAGGTTTAACTTACCAATGGTCGTTTGGCGATGGAACTTCTGCAACTACTTTAAATGCATCAAAAACATATATAGGCAATGGGCCTTATACAATATGTTTGAACGTTACAAAAGCAGATTCAAGTTGTAAATCAAAAAGATGTAGCACAATAGTATTTACGAGTCCTTGTGTTTCAAGTTGGACTGTAAGCACTGCTGCTAATAATAACTTAAGCAAAAATTTTACAAGCACTAATACCAGTTTGGATTATAATTATTTTTGGACTTTTGGTGATGCTACTTCATCAGACTCCAGAACTCCAAATCACACCTATACACAAGCTGGAAAATACCGTGTGTGTTTACGCGTAGCTAAAAAAGATTCGACCTGTGTTACTGAAACATGCGATAGTATTACAGTTACAGGCAATAATACTTCTTCTAATTGCTTGTCAACTTGGAGTTTTACAACTTCAACTGACAACACATTAAGAAAAATATTTGCAAGTACAAATACCAGTTTAGATTATAACTACTTATGGACATTTGGTGACAATACCACTTCGGATTCAAGAACACCAAATCATTTATACGCACAAGCTGGAAAATATAAAGTTTGCTTAAGGGTAACTAAAAAAGACTCTAGCTGCACCAATATGAGCTGCGATAGCATTACGGTTTCAGGTGGAGTGGTTAATCCATGTAATGCCAGTTGGTCTTTAACTACTGATTCTATTAATTCTTTGAAGAAATATTTCAAGTCAGCAATTAATACCAATACCTTAAGCTATAATTATCTGTGGACATTTGGCGATGGTACATCATCTGACTCAAGAATACCAACTCATGTTTATTCGCAAGCAGGTAAATTTAGAGTTTGTTTAAAAGTTACTAAAAAAGACTCTTCGTGCACATTAACAGTTTGCGATAGCATTAAAGTTTCTGCTGCAACTGGATGCGAAGCCAATTTTACTTATACCAAAACAGGCAGAGAAGTTCATTTTATCAATACTTCAAGTGGAGCATTTAACAGAAGTTATTGGGTTTTTGGAGATACTACTACTAGCAACTTGTTTTCTCCAAATCATTATTACACAAGAAACGATTCGTTCAATGTGTGTTTATTTGTGTTTAGAGTGGTTGGAAACGATACTTTGTGTTCTGCTGTAAGATGCAAAAAAATTGGAGTAGCTAATTTGGCTAGTAATCCTTGTAGTGCTAATTTTACTTTTGGAGTAAATCATAACTTACGTAAAATGGAGCTTACCAATACTTCGGTAGGAAGTAATTTAACTTATTATTGGTCGTTTGGCGATTCTACTTTTTCTAATGCTCAAAATCCTGTACCTCATTATTATTTGCACAATGGAGTTTACCGTGTTTGTTTAAAAGTTACAAGCAGTTTTGATTCAAATTGTAGAGGCGAAAAATGTGTTTATGTAACTGTTAATAAAATTGATTCAAACATTATTTTATCTCAAATCTCGGCCAACTATACATTTAATGTATTAAACAATGCTAATAATACTTTCCAATTTATTAATAACTCAGGAGGTAGTAACTTAACTTATAATTGGGATTTTGGTGATGGTGAGTTTTCAACTGATGAAAATCCGGTTCATAGCTTTGAAAAGAACGATTATTATTTAGTTTGTTTGGCTATTACTAAAAATGGAGTTACTGATGTGATTTGTAATTCGGTTTCGGCCGATGTTGTACCGGTAAGTGTAGCTAAAAATGAAATTTTTCAAGTAGCATCGGTTTACCCAAATCCTTTTGATAATATTATAAAAGTAGCTTTAAATAGTAAAAGTAAATCTGTTGTAGCTTATAGATTATTAGACATATCTGGCAAGCTGATTGAGGTAAAGCAAATAGAAATAAATTCAGGAAATAACGAATTTGAAATTGAAACGTCCTCACTTGGAAACGGAATTTATATTTTAAATATTGTTGGTGATGGTTTGAGTAAAAATATAAAATTGATAAAATAAAAAAATATAAAACATAAAGTAAAAAGGCCGCAATAATAATTTTTATTGCGGCCTTCTTATTTTATAAACCTGCTACTGGCTTACCTTTAGGGTACCTTATTTCGTAAGTAAAGGTTACTTTCTTGGTATCTTTAGAGCCAATTTTTACATGCCATTTTAGTTTGCCTGTTAATTCATCTAACTCGGCATCATCGCTGTGTAGTAGTTTTACTTTTATTTCTTCCGTTCCTTGCACTATTGGTATTTGATCTTCTAGTTCCATTTCTAAGGTCATATTTTTGGTATTTCGCACCATTAGTTCTATGGTTCTGGTTTCTATTTTTTCATTATCAATCAATTTAACTTTAAACTTTTCTTTTAATTTTTTGCGGGTTAAAACTATGGTTTTATCTCGTCCTAAATTTACACTTAAAGTATCGGTATTGCTGCTAGCGTTTAAATACATTTCGCCTACATAAGAGCCATCAAAATATAATCGAGCGCTACCTGGAATAATATTTAAATCTTCCCAACCTACAATTTTAGCTTGTAAAAATGCATCATTACAAAGTTTTGGAACGGCTGCAAATGCTAACTGCATAGGAACTTGTTTTTGATTAATCAAAATTTTATGCGCTCTGCCATCGCTGGCAATATTATAGTTTAATTTTATTTCGTACTCTGTTCTTATTAAGTTTTGACTCACCTCAATATAATCGCTTAGTGGTTTTTCTTCTATTTGCGAGTCATAGTTTTTTTCTCCTTTCACATCATCTGTCATTACACCTTTTCTGGTTACTTGCATTGGTGCTAAGGCATTTGATAAATAATTTACTATAGGTTTTTGTCTGTATTCCAAAAAGCTTAAATACCATGGTGTTAGTTCTGGTTTAAAATTAGCTTCATTGGGGTTGGAGGTACTCAAAGTTAAGTTGGTATTTTTCCAATCTAAGCCCGAGTTTTGGGTAATGTTGGCAAAGTATTTTAGTTGGAAATTATTACTTTGGGTGGAGGCTTGTAAATCGTACTGAGGTACCCAACTTGCATTAGGAATTAAATAGTTAAAACTTACTTGTGTTTGTGTTGAGCTTTCAGCAAAAATGGTCACTATAACTTGCATAGTTGGTGTTTCATTTTCTTGCTTTTCTTCTCCATTGTTTTCTTGCAGGTTAATTAACAAATTATAACGCTCATGTAATTTACTTACTATTTTAGCATTGTTTGCTTTGTTACGTGTTATTTTGAGTTCTTGTTCATAATATTCATTCAACTTAGCTTTTAAAAAAATCATGCTTTCGCGTAGTAATACCAACGAATCGTTAAATAACTCTCCACGCATCAGTTTGTTATTGGTCAATAAATTTTTTTCTACATTTATCACTTTAAGTTTATTGTCTAATTCTATGTCATAAAATTTATAATCCTCAAGCGAGTCTTGAATGCGTTCAATTTCGCGCGCATATTTGTTAGTAGCAGGTTTGCGTTCTTTGTATTTTTCAAAATTACGTACTTCCATAACGGTTCCTTCTTTGCAATTAGCTTGCAACGAGGCCACATTGATACTCGATGAAATATTTTCAAAAACTAAATCATTAATACCTTGGCTTAGGCTTACTGTTTCTGAATAATACAAATGGGCTCCTTGTAAATAAACAGTTGCTTTTTGTAGTTTAGCCTTAATTGGCTTGTTGTTTTGTGCGTTTAAAAATGTGGTTAACAAAAGTGTTACGCTTAAAAATAATGATTTCATATTTATAAAATTGAATTGGTTTTTGGTAGTTAGAAACAATTAGTTCTAAAATTCCATAAATTTTTTTCATATTTGTTTTCCTTGTTAGTTAATTTAAAAACAGAAAGCGATGAAAACTTGGTAGTTAACTACCAAAACACTAAAAACAATTTAGTGGTGGGCGAGCTATTTAAGCGCCATTCGCTCATGTGTTTTACTGTTTGTGTAAAATATTTAAAGGACGAAGATGCGGCACACGATGCCACTATGAATATTTTTGAAAAGCTTTTTATTGATTTACAAAAACACCAAATAACTAATTTTAAAAGTTGGCTGCATACTGTTTGTAAAAATCACTGCTTAATTTTATTGCGTAAGCCCAATGTTTTGGTAAGTATAAATGAAGATGAAGAAGAAAATGAAAATTTATTTATGCAATTATCCAATATTTTGAATCATGATGATGACAAACAGGAAAGAGAAGAAAAATTACAAGCCGTTGAAAATGCGATTTTGGGTTTAAAAGACAAACAGAAACAATGTATTGAACTGTTTTATTTAAAACAAAAAAGTTATGTTGAAATTGCAGCTATAACGGGTTATAGCGAAAATGAAGTAAAAAGTTATATTCAAAATGGTAAACGAAATTTAAAAATTATATTAGAACAAAAAGGAATAACTATAGGCCTAGCCTTATTTTTATGGATACAAATACGTGCATAGATAATAACATTTGGGAAGCTTACGCTAATAATACCATTAGCCAAGCTAACTTAATTTACATGGAAAAACATGTAAAAACATGCGAATTATGTGCTGACATGAAAGAGGGTATAGATGCTATGTTGGATAAGAGTTTGTTGGTTGATAAGGTTGATAAGATTAATAGAGAAGTTGATGAAATTATAAAGCAAAAAAACAATAAAAAGTATGTATTGGCTTATTGGAGTGCTGCGGCTGTATTGTTAATTGCAGTAGGTTTGTTTTGGTTTAATTATACTAATTTAGTTCCCCAATTGGCACAAAATGAAAGTAACTTAAAATCTCCTTCAGTTTTAAATAAATCTGATTCTATTTATAATTATGTGCCGCCAAAAACTAATGATAAAAAGGAAGAATTGGCATTGAATAAGGAGCAAAATCAAACTATTGTTAAAAGTGTTCCTGCTGAAGTATTAACCGAAAAATCAGTGGAAGCTGAAAAAGTAAACATGGATGAGGTAAGTGCAGCAGAAACTGTGCAAAAAAACGCTGGAATTGCTGAAAGTGATATGGCTGTACCAGAAGTTAAAATGGAAGCACAAACTGAAACAGTTACAGCAAAAGACAAAGTACCTGCAATTGCTTTAACAGAAAGTAAAAAGAAAGTTGAAGTAAAAAATAAAGCGGCAAAAGCACTAAGTTTACCTGCGCCAGCTAATAATAATAATCTTAGTTTTAATGATTACGTAATTAATAATAACTGGATGGATACTGTTTTACAACGTGATAAATTTAAAAATGCAAATTATAGTGATTCATTAAACTATACCAATGCTTTGAATGAGTTTAAGGCAAGCCGATTAGACAATAGTTTATATATTCTAAACTTAATTATCAATAATAATCAATCAAAATATTACGAAGATGCTTTGTTCTTGTCTGCACAAGTTTATGTAAAACAAAATAAAAAAACAGAAGCTAAATCAACTTTAAAAAAGGTAATAAAATTAAAAGGTAATAAACAAGCTGAAGCAGAGCAGCTATTGAAAAGTTTGAAGTAGTTAAATTAAGATATAACTTTTAAAAGTTTCTGATGCATTATTATTTCCATAGGAGTTGAGCCTTTAATTTCTCCATCAATATTTACTAAATTGGAATGTTTGGTATCAATTATAATTCGATTTGTTTGGACATATTTTAAGATTGGTGAACTCAAATGTTTACCACTAAATACTTTTGGAAAAAGGCTTATTAATTTAAATCTCGAAGTTTTTTTTACCATTAACAAATCAATCAACCCATCATTTAATAAAGCTTTTGGAGCCATTTTCATTGCTTTTCCTGTGTAGCGTGTATTACAAGCTAATAAAAAGCAAAACTCGCCTTCGTGTATTTCATTATTAATTGTTACGCTAGCATTAATTGTTTGATTAAATAAAATTCTAAAAAGAGAAGCAATATTGTACCTAGCTGCACCTAACCACCTCATTTTTTCAGCCAATAAATTGATATCTGCTACCAATCCACAACCTATTATGTTAAAGGACCAAATAGTTTCATTTTTCATTTTTATTTCAGCTAAATCTATACTTGAAATTTTTCCATTTAAGAGTAAATCAATTGCTTTTTTTATGGTTAAACAGTTTTGATCATAATTAAATGCATTCCCTGTTCCGCATGGAAAAAGTAATAAAGGTATAGCTAACCATTCAGTTTTTTTAATTACTGCATTTACTACTTCATGCATTGTCCCATCTCCACCAAGAACAGCTATTTTAGTAATTTTGTGGCTGTTAAATTGATTAGTGAAACTACTTAGGTCGCCTATGGATTTGCTTATTAAAATCGATGTTTCGAATCCATTGTCCTCCATTGCCTTAACTGCAATTTCAGCATTTTGTAATGCTTTCTTATTTCCTGAAAACGGATTTACTAAAAATAAAACATGTTCTTTTTTATTCATAGTAACAATGCTAAAGTTTTTTTATGAATAATAAAAAAAGGCAAAAATTATTTATTTATTAAAAGGAACATTGAACCTAAAGCCACCCTCTAACATAAGTGTGTATGAATAAAAAGTATGAGATGCATTTCCTTGTCCATCACTTCCTATTTCAGTGCGCACGTAATCTGCAAAAGCGTATTGAAAAGAAGGTTGAACGAATAGATATTTTAAAAAATTTATTCTAGCGGCTAAACTTGTTCCAATAACATAGCCATGTATTTTAAATGCTCCGCCATTATGGCTTCCTAAAATGGTAGATATGCTATAGGAAACTAATGGCCCTGCACCAATTTTTCCTAATAATGCTACATCAAAATAATTGTTTTTATAAATGGAGTAGTTTTTAACTAAATTGAGCATTAAATAATTGTTGCCATTGGTATGCTGTAAATGAATAAAATTAGGGTTTACAAAGGTATCTTTATCAATATAATTGCCTCTAATTTGTCCTTTTAAATGCATGGTAGCATTATCGTTTACCACATATTTTAAATGGTCCCAACTTAATTCTATTCCTAGATTACGCTTATTATTAAATAAATACCCAATATGTAAATTGTATTGAGGAATTGTTAGATCTTCGTCTAAAAAATTTTGTAAGCCATCACTAAAACCTGATTTATCATGCGCAGCAGCATTGATGATTACAAAATCATAATTGTCTGTTGTGGTGTTTTTAAAATGAATATCACTATTAGAATAAGATTCACGGTTATATCCCCAACTTATATATGCAGTTCCTTTTTTTGTAGTTATAGCTTTATTCTGACAGTATGTGCTATTTATTGACGTTAAAAGGATACTAAGTACTAAAATTAATTTATTCATTTAATATAAAAAATTGGGTAGCAAATGTATAGTTTTATATAACTAATGAGTGAATATGATTACGGATAAAGGTCAATTTTTTATAAATAAAAAAAGCAGCTATTTGGTAGCTGCTTTTTTTTATTTAAAGTTTATTTATTCAATGAAACTATCCACTCAGCAATTTTCATTGCCTCTTCTTTTGGTACATTTGGTAATCCAATCATAGGTGAAGGATAATCCGGCCAATTGCTCGGTTTTGGTTTGTAAATAAGTTCAACAATTTGTTTAGGTGTGTAATTGCGTTTAGCTATTTCCTTATATGGAGGACCAACTACTTTATCATTGGCATCATGACAACTTAAACAAGTATTTTTATTTAATAATTCATTTATTTCGGTTGGTACTTTTACCATTTCAGCATTGACACTGCTTTCTGGTGTTGTAGCTGAAGGCGTTTGATTTTCTGATGAATTGCTGTTCGTAGAACTATTGCTTTCAGTTGAATTATGATCATTTCCTGATGAACATGCGGCTACAAATAGTGCTGAAAATGCGATTAAAATTGATATTTTTTTCATTCCTTTTTTTGTTAATTACGTCACAAAGATATTTATAAAAAAATGACAGAAATATGAGATTTAAGAGAAAAATTCACAATTTATTTCTTAAACTTTCGTCCACTGATTTGTTTCAAAATTATATTGTTTAATAACTCTAGCAGGATTACCAACAGCAATAGAAAATGGAGGAATACTTTTAGTAACCACTGCACCAGCAGCAATAACGCTATGTTTTCCAACGGTAACACCAGCAGTAAGTACTGCATTTGCGCCAATCCAGCAATCATCTTCTACGGTGATTTTAGAAGTTGAAGTTGGCTGTTTGCAAATAGGGGTATGAATATCTTCATAACCATGGTTCAAACCACTAGTAACTATGTTTTGAGCAAAAATAACATTGTTACCAATTTGCACTGGACCAATGAGTACATTACTCATACCTATACGAACTCCATTGCCAATAATTACCGCACCTACACCATTATTAACTGTGCTGAAATCTTCAATAGTTGAATTTTCGCCTAATTCAAAAGGATTAAAAGGTAATACATCAATCCTTGTCATCCTTCGAATGGTAGAACCCTTTCCTTTTTTATGAATAAATGGATTTACAAACCACTTTACCCAAGTTCTTGGTCTTGCTTGTCCATTTGGAATAAGCATATAATGAACTAATTTTTTTAAATTAGGATTACTTTTAATGGTATTAACAATTGACATGTTTTATAGAATTATTTGAATAAAAATATTAAAGTTTTTTTGTTGAAAGCATAGCTTTGTATATTTCAGCAACACTATTTTCCCATGTGTGTGAGCGAGCAAATGAAATTCTTTCTTGTTGTTTTTGTTCTGTATTTTCTGCTAATGCTTTTTCAATTAAATCAATATAATCTTCCTTAGTTTTACCCAAATAAGTATGGTCATTAAAAATACTCATTGCCTTCGTTTCAGTGGCTACTGTTGGTTTGCCCATTGCCAAGTACTCATCAATTTTACGAGGATAGTTTCCTATAGTTACTTCATTTAATATTTGGGGATTAATTGCAACATCAAAACAAGCTAAATAAGAAGGCAACTCCTTAGAGTCTTTTAAACCTAAAAAATGCACATTTGATAATTTATGCAAAGGAGATTGTTTAAATGCATCGTCTTCAGGGCCAATTAATACAATATTCCATTCAGGTTTCGATTTTGCAATATGTTCAATTAAATCTAAATCAAGTCTTAATTTGTACAATGCTCCAATATAACCAATAATGGGTCTTTTAATGTTTTCAATATCGTTTGGTATAGAAGTTATTTTTGATAAATCAAAGGCTTCAGTTTCGCAACCTTGTCCAACATAAAAACTATTTGAATTATGCTTTTTTGCAATATCTGCAAGGTAAGTGGAGTTAGCAGTAACAATATCGCTTTTTGCAAATAACTCAGGTTCCAAAATATGGCCATGTTTATACCAATATGGAACGCTCATCATGTTATCCCTGGTATAGTAAACACTTAATTTTGGTTTAAGTATTTCAGGTAAATGAAAACTCCTGAACATATCACTATCATTAAATAAAATATAGTCCTTAAAATTCAGTTTAGTTATTGCTTTTTTTATCTCGTTGGCTAGTTTATTATTATTAATTTTATTTACTAATCTGAATAAAAAAGTGGAAGGAAGCCAATTGGCACTTTCTAAAATACAGGTTGGATAGAACTCCCATAAGTTATCATTTACTGTTAATAAATTGTCTTCTCTGTTCTTTATCATATTAATTCTTTTTGCAATTAAAGGTTGCTTCGAATCAAGTTTAATAGTATTTCTATCAAGTGGATAATTAACATATAATACCCTATTATGTTTGGCAAATTCATATGCAATATTTATGCAATTACTGCCTATTTCGCTGTCTAATGCCTGAAGACCAACAACTATTATGTCTCTTCCTTTTACTAATGTCATAACGTCTTTTATTCTTATTACAAGTTTATGAATTCAAATGAATAATAAAATATTAAATAATCAACGTTTTAATAAAATAGACATTACTATCCTTTATGTAAATAACTGCAAAAATATTATAACCAATTATAAGTTTAATTTGAACCAACGATAAATGTACAAAATATTAAATTAACCCAACCGATGAAAAAGATATTTAATTTTTTTGTGGTAATTCAATTAGTTCTTCTAGGACACGGTGCTTTTGCTCAACAAAAAATTGACAGCATAATTGATCCAAAGATGAATATTGAGGAATATTTACCACCTCTCGATTCTCTTTATATTATTGGATTAAGGAATAATCCACTTCAGAGATTAGAGCAAGCACAAGCTAATTCATACTATTGGAATATGCATTATGTGAAAAGAATTTGGACACAAGGCTTAGGTGTTTTCTATAATTATTCTTGGGGTAATTTACCTTTTTTCTCGGGTCCATTAACTAGTCAAGGTCAAAATGTTACCTTATTGGAAGGTTACAGATTTGGTGTTGATTTAAGGTTAAACATGTTTGATTACCTTGGATATAAAGGTAGGGTAGGTCAAGCACGTGAAGCATGGGAAGTAGCTAAACATAAAAAAGATGTTGAGGCGTTCAATTACAAGAAAGATGTAGCGGATTACTACACAAACTTAGTTGGAGCACAACGTATTTTTACAGCTCGTAATGAGGATTTATTTGTACAGCAAGTAGCATGTGCAGTAGCCGAAAAGGAATACAAAGAAGGTGTTATTAAAATTGGTGAATATGCTCGTCAAAAGAACGTTTACGCAATTGCTGTTGCAGCGCAAGAAGATGCTAGAAGGTTATACACCAATTATTATGAAAGATTACAGGTGATTTTAGGCGTAAAATTACATGACTTAAAACGCAAATAGTTTAGTATTTATTGATAAAAAAACACAAAATTTAATAATATGAATTTTTCACAATTTTCGCGAATAATAGGAAAAAAACTTAAATGGTTAATTTTATTTCCTTCTTTAGTTGCTGTGCTAGTATACTTTTTTACAGCAAAACTACCTAAAGAATATGTTTCGGGTGCTAGTGTTTATACTGGTATTGCTTCAGGCTTTAATTTGGCTAATACAGGCGAAGGCGCAGGATCAACTTTTGATTATTTTGCTATTAATAACGCATTTGATAACTTAATGGTTACCATTCGCTCTCGCCAAACATTGGAGGAGGTTTCAGTAAAATTGCTTGCCAAACATTTAATGTTACAAGAGCCTGAACTTTCTACTTTAGGACAAGAAGGTTTTGATATTTTGGCAAAACAAATTCCTCATGACGAGAGAAATACTTTAATAGGTAAAAACGAAGCTGAAACAGCTGAAAAAATAATGAAAGAACTTCATTCAAGCGGAGATAATATCATCGCTCAAATGATAAATAATAACAAAGGTTTTTATAGCATAGAGTTAATTAATTCTAATTTAACTGTTGAGAGAAAGCAAGCTTCCGATTTCGTTGATTTATCATTTAAATCAAATGATCCGGGTGTAGCTGTTTGGACTGTTAAGTTTTTGTCTGAAACTTTTATTTCTAAATTTAAATATTTAAAAGGCTCTGAAACTATCAATGTTGTAAAATGGTTTGAGGCCAGACTTAAAGAAGCTGCTGCTGATTTGAATAATTCTGAAAACAAATTAAAAGACTTTGGTGTAAGAAATAAAATTATTAATTACAATGAACAAACTAAGTTTTTAGCGGAAGAAAAAGAAACGAATGAAACAGATTACTACAAAGAATTATCTAATTATGAAGCCAGTAAAAAGGCAATTGCACGATTAGAAGATAAGTTAGAAAGCAGAGAAATCTTACTAAAAAACAATGCTGCACTTAATAAATTACGTAAAGAATTGGGTGAGGCTAACGAACAATTAGAAAGAGCAAAAATTTATGGTAATCCAACTAATCAAATTGTTCCAATTTTAAATAGGGTTAATAATCTAAAAAAAGAAATACAATTATATGTACTTCAATACTATAGTTTAAACAATACCATTGAATCTGTTCCTCAAGATAATATGTTGAACAAATGGTTAAGTGAAACTTTAGCTGCTGATGAATCTGAAGCACGTTTAAAAGTTCACGTTGATAGAAGAAAAGAATTCGACCGTCAATATACTGAGTTTTCTCCTCTTGGAATGCAAATGAGTAGATTGGAACGTGAAATTGATGTGGCTGAAAAACAATATTTAGAAATTTTACATGGTTTACATTTGGCTAAATTACGTCAACAAAATATAGAAATGAGTAATAGTTTACAAGTTATGGATTCACCTTCATTTCCAACAAAACCATTACCAAGCAGAAGATTATTATTAATTGTAGTTTCGTTTTTAGCAGCATTTTTCTTGTTGCTTACTTATTTTGTTGCTCGTGAAGTTTTAGACTCATCAATTAAAGATACTGCAAGGGCGGAAGAGTTAACTGGACTGAAATTATTTAGTGCTTTACCTGTTACTAACGAAGGTGATTTATCAAGCGCAAGATTAGAAAATACACTTTTAGATTTTGCTGTTTCTAATTTGAAGATTGAGTTAGAAAGCAGTTCTGAACCTATAAATAATTACTTGATTACAATAATTAGTAATAGAGAGCAAGAAGGTAAAACTTATGCCGCCAATAAGCTAGCTGAAAAACTTTATAGTTTAGATTACTCTGTTTTGTTCATTACAAATGACGAAAGAGTAGATGATGTTGAAACAGAAGATAGAAGATTTAGAGCTATTAGATATGATGTAACAAGTAAATTATTTAGTGCAAAATCAGAGCAAAATTTATTACCGGAATTTTCGAGAGTAAATAAAGAAGCTTATAATTTTATAATTTTAGAAGTACCTGCAATAAGTGTGAATGCAATCCCTAATCAATTAATAAAGAATTCAAAACTTTCATTATTAATGTTAGATAGCAGAAGACCATGGGCTAGCTCTGATAAATACATGCTTAATTTATTTCAAAAAGCTACAGATAATTCAAACAAAATTATGGTTTGGTTAAATTATGTAGCACCTGAAAACTTAGTAAGCGTTGTTGGTGAAGCTCCTCGCAAGTCAGTTGGAAGTGTTAAGAGTGCTTTAGTTAAAGCTTAATGATTTTTATAATAATATCAAATGAAAGGACTCATAAGTTTACTTAAAAGTAAAAGTTTTATATCATTACTTGGTAATGGTGTAAGTGCTTTACTTGGGTTGCTTTCATTTGCTTTATTAGCCCGATATACTAGCAAACAAGAGTTTGGAATTTGGATAATTTTTTTAACAATATATGGCATATTTGATACATTAAGAACCGGTATGGTTCTTAATGCATTTATAAAGAATTATACTCAAGCTATTGATAATGAAGAACGACATCAAGTTATTGGTTCATCATGGCATTTATCAATTTATGTTAACGCGGCTTATGCACTAATAATTGGAGTTATTTATGGCATATTTTTTCTGTTCAATATATTGCCAGATTATCATTCATTCTTTTTTTGGCTGCTTATTATTTCGATTTTTTCTTTACCATTTAATTTTGCTACCTGGATATTAAATGCAGAGCTTCGGATTTTCCAAATGAGTTTAGCTCGTATTTACAACCAGATGTTATTCATTGTTCTTGCAATTGTTTTTTTATTGTTTTTTAGTTTTGATAAAATTGTATCTATACTAATTGCATATTCACTTGCACAATTATTTACCACAATTATTTGTTTCTTTAATGGTTGGACGGGTATAAATTATTTTAAAAACAGAACAAATGCTGGTTTAAAAGAATTGTTTCAATTTGGAAAGTTCAGTATGGGAACTTTAGTTGGTTCAAATTTGCTTAAAGGTTCTGATTCATTTTTAATAGGAAAGTTTTTAGGAACAGTTGCAGTAGCTACTTATAATGTTCCTTCAAGGGTTGTAGATGTTTTTGATTTGGTGATAAGGAGTTTTGCAATCACCAATATGCCTGCCTTGTCAACCATATATGCAAGTGGGAATATGGTTTTGTTAAAGAAAGAATTTGAAAGAAAAACAGGCTTTTTATTTTTATTGTTGTTCCCACTTTCTATAATAAGTTTTGTGTTTGCTGAGCAAATTGTAATTGTTTTAGCAGGAAATCAGTACAAAGATGCAGCCCTACTTTTAAAATTGTTTTCTATTTATACTGCGCTAACTCCAATTGACAAACTTAGTGGAGTAATGCTTGATATAATAAATAAACCAAGGTTAAATTTCATAAAAGTAATACTAATGTTAACAGTAAATGTAATTGGTGATATTGTTTGCCTCTATTTATTTGGAACATTAGAATCGGTTGCAATTGTTAGTACATTTACTTTTGCTACAGGTGTAATTTATGGAATGTACTTATTAAATAAACATATCGAAGTTAGTTTTCTTAATGTTTTTAAGTTAGGATTTCAAGAGTTTGTATTTAAATTAAAAACTATAACACATAATAATATTTAAAAAATGAGACCCCAAACAAATACCTTAAATGCTAGTGTAGCAAATTACAGTATTGGCTTTATTATGCTAATTGTGGGAGCTTTACTTGCAATGTTGATTTCTACAGGAGATTCAACAATTGGCTTAATTGCAATTTCAATTCCATTGGTTTTTGGATTTGTAATTTTAGTATTTATAAATCCTTATTTTGGTATTTTAGCTTATATTAATTATAGTTTTTTCTCAAATGGTTTAGCCCGTTATATTCCTAATATTCCCCTTGGATTAGGGGTGGATTTTATTTTATTTTTAACTACTCTTTCTATGTTGATTAATATTAAATGGGAAAGTGCCGCTAAATTAAAACAAGGTGTATTTTACGTTACATTAATTTGGTTTATCTACACTATATTTTTAGTGGTGAATCCCGAACTTGGTAAAATCCAATCCTTAATTTATGGTATTCGAGGTATTTCTCTTTATTCTATACAGGTTATACCATTGGTATTGCTTTACATGGATAGTAAAAAGGATTTTAATAACTTTTTGAAACTACTTATAGTTTGGGCTGTAATCAGTACAATATGGGGTTTCAAGCAAATTATTTTAGGAACGGATGCTTTTGAAGCCAGATGGCTTGCCGATGGCGGAAATGTAACTCATATTTTAAATGGCCAGTTAAGAGCGTTTTCATTTTATTCTGATGCAGGTCAATTTGGAGCTACCATGGCGTTTGTGTCATTTATTACTTTTATTTTAAGCTTTGGACCTTATTCAAGAAAAAGAAGGTTCACTTTTCTCGCAATTGCATTTTTTACTTTTTTAGGATTCTCTATTTCAGGTTCTCGTGGTCCGGTATTTATTTTAATTTTCGGGTTTTTGTTTTATTTGATTTTGATTAAACGATTTACAACATTAATTTATGGATTAGTAATCGGTATCGTATTATTTTCATTCCTGAAATTTACAAATATTGGTAGTAGTAATTATCAAATTTTTAGGATTAGGACAGCGCTGGATCCAAAAGAAGCTTCTTTGATGGTTCGATTAAAGAATCAGGAATTAATTAGTAATTATTTAGTGAATAAGCCTTTTGGGGCAGGGGTGGGTACTACCGATGTATTTGGTATTCGTTTTTATCCAGGATCTGTTTTAGCAAGTTTACCTACCGATAGTTGGTTCGTATCTATTTGGGCACAAAGTGGTATTGTTGGTTTATTCCTGCATTTGCTTGGTTTATCATATGTGTTGGTAGTGGGTTTTGAAAATATTTATAAACTTCGTAGTCCAGATTTGCGTTATAAAATGATTGCGGTTTATGGTGGATTTATAGGAATTATTATTGCTAGTTTAGCAAATCCTATCTTCGGACAATCGCCTATGGGTCCTATCATGTATATATGTATGGTGTATTTAACCATATCGAATAAATTAGATGTTGAGTTTTTGGCAGATGAAAGCAAAAAACTGGCTGAGAAATAATTGTGAATTAATAATTTAAATGTTGGAAAATCAACCGCTCATATCAATAATTACTGTAAATTTCAATGGAAATGAAATCACTGATTTATTTCTAAAGTCCATTTTTGAAATTACCTATAAAAATATTGAAGTCTTTGTGGTTGATAATGCTTCATCAAATTCGCCCGATATATTAAAGGAAAAGTACCCCGCCATTAATTTAATTAAAAGTGCTAATAATGTAGGGTTTGCAGCAGGTAATAATTTAGCCATGCGCCAAGCCAAGGGTGAATATTTTTTCCTGTTAAATAATGATACAGAGGTTCAAAGGAATTTTTTAGAGCCAATTGTTAATTTAATGGAACAAAATAAAAACATTGGTATAGCATCCTCCAAATTATTATATTTTAGTAATCCTTCCACCATTCAATATGCAGGCCATACGGGTATTAATTTTTATACAGGACGAGGTTTTGGTATTGGCTATATGGAGAAAGACAATGCAAAATTTAATGTGAACTATAGGACTAATCTAGCTCATGGTGCTGCTATGTTAATTAGCAAAGCTGCTATAAAAAAAGTTGGATTGATGGCTGAATTGTTTTTTTTGTATTACGAAGAAATTGATTTTTGCGAAAGGGTGAAACAAGCAGGTTTCGAAATTTGGTATTGTGGTAATTCTGTTGTTTATCACAAAGAGTCCATGACTACTGGTAAGTCTAGTCCATTGAAAACGTACTATTTAACTCGAAATAGATTAATTTATACAAAACGCAATACCAAAGGCCTTCAACATTTGGCTTGTATCATATTTTTTATTTTAATTGCTACACCTAAAGGATTATTAAGTTTATTGATAAATAAGGAGTTTAATCTAATTTGGCCTTTTTTAAGAGGGGTGTTATGGAATTTTAAAGGAAATAATATTTCATTAAATGAAGGAGTTATTTATAATGATTTTCAAATAATATAATTTAAATTTGAAACGAACTAAATTTTTTGAGATTGTAAACCACACCTATGATTAAATATTTATTTTTTATACTTGAATTAATTGCTTTACTGTATTTGTCGTTTAATATATTTTATGTTACGATATATTCATTTGGAGCTTTTTTATACAAAAAAACAAATTTTACAAAAGCTGTAAGAAAGTATAACAGATTTGCCATACTTATTCCTGCTTATAAAAGTGATGAAATTATATTAAATACTGCAATTGAATCGCTAAAGCAAAGTTATGATAAAAAGTACTATGATATTGTTGTAATTGCTGATAGTTTACAAGAAAAAACATTAGACCTACTAGCAGATTTAGATATTAAATTAATTCCTGTTCAATTTGAGATCAGTACAAAAGCCAAATCATTAAACACAGCTTTAGCACTTCTTCCCGAAACTTACGATTATTGCTGCATTCTTGATGTTGATAATATCATGGAATATGAATTTTTACAAAAAATCAATACTCGTCTTCAGAATAATGAAATGGTGCTACAAGCACACAGGACTGCTAAAAATGCTAATACTTCTTTTGCCGTTTTAGATGGTATAAGTGAAGAAATCAATAATAATATTTTCAGAAAAGGACATATAGGTTTAGGGGTTGCATCAGCCCTAATTGGAAGTGGCTTTGTTATTCAGTATAAGTATTGTAAGGATATAATGCTTGGTATTGAAAGTCCTGTTGAAGATAAAGAACTTGAAATACTGCTTCTACGCGATAAGCATAAAATTTTGTATGAAAGCGATGCCTACGTATTTGATGAAAAAGTTGCTTCTTCAGATGTATTTATGAATCAACGCAGAAGGTGGATAGCTTCTCAGTTTTTTGATTTTAATAAAGTATTATTTGATGGAATAATAGAACTATTGGTAAATAAAAATTTTGATTTTTTTGACAAAGCAATGCAAAAAGTATTGTTGCCAAGGGTTTTATTGATTGCTATTTCGGCCTTAAGCGCTCTCACTATTTTTTTCGATTTCTTTACTTTTAATTATTTATTTTTTACCTTATTTATATTTTGTTGTACATCATACATTTTAGGAATACCTAAAAAATACTATAATTTAAAAACTATCCAAGCATCACTTTCAGTGCCTAAAGCTATTTTGTTAATGATAGTAGCTTTAATAAGAAGTAAAGGTGCTGCGAGCAAAAAGTTCATACATACCAAACATGAGTTTGTGGCTGAAAATAGTAATGATTTAGAAAAAGGAGAATAAGCAAATGAAAATTGGAATAGAAGCACAGCGAATTTTCCGGAAAAAAAAGCATGGAATGGATATGGTTGCTTTAGAATTAATAAAGCAATTACAAATAGTTGATAAAATAAACGAGTACTTTATTTTTGTCAATAACATTGAAGACATTGATGCTTTGCCTGTTGCCTCTAATTTTAAAATAGTAAAAGTTAAACCAGCTCTTTACCCAATCTGGGAACAATATTATTTGCCAAAAGCTGTTAAAGAATATGGTGTAGAAATATTACATTGTACTAGTAATACATCACCTATTTTTATCAATGTTCCTTTGGTTTTAACCTTGCATGATATCATTTACCTTGAAAAATGGAATTTCACTCAGGGTACTACATACCAAATTTTTGGAAACTTATACAGGCGATGGAATGTTCCTAAGGCTGTTAAGTTAGCTAAGCATATTTTAACGGTTTCTAATTTTGAAAACGATAGAATAAAATCATATTTTAACCTAACAAATAATCAGGTTTCAACTGCCTATAATGGAGTTGGTAATCACTTTGCTCCAGTTACTGATAAAATTGAATTGGCACGAGCTAAAAAACAGTACAATTTACCTGATGATTATATGTTCTTTTTAGGTAACACCGATCCTAAAAAAAATGTAATTGGGGTATTAAAAGCACTTTCAATCTTAAAGAAAAAAAATCTATTGAAAAGTAAGTTATTAATGCTTGATATCAATAGAAATTATTTGCAAGGGTTAATGAAGCAAATTAATGACGAGTCATTAATGGATGATATTGTTTTTAGTGGCTATGTACCTAATAAAGATTTGCCTGCAATTTATAGTCAAGCTAATTTATTTCTATATCCATCATTGCGCGAAAGTTTTGGAATACCCTTACTAGAAGCAATGGCTTGTGGTGCACCTTTAATTACCTCAAATACTTCTTCTATGCCCGAAATAGCCCAAAATTCGGCCGTTTTTGTAAATCCATTTAATCCTGATGAGATTGCTGATGCAATTATTAAGGTGCAAAATGATGAGCAATTAAGGGAAGATTTAAGGATTAAAGGGTTTGAACGTGTTAAGGAATTTACGTGGTATAATAATGCGCAATTAACACTTAATATTTATAAACAATTTGTAGTTTAATATTTAAATTGCAATACTTAACTGATAAAAAATTATGCTTGAAATTATATTTTGGACATGTATAGCAATTGTTTTTTATAGCTACATAGGCTACGGAATAATTATTTATATTGTTGTAAAAATTAAGAATTCTATTAAAAAGAAAATGGAGTTTGATAGTTCGTATGAGCCTGAAGTTACGCTTGTAGTTCCTTGTTTTAATGAAGCAGATTACATTGAGGAGAAAATTAAAAACAGTTTAGAGTTAGATTACCCAAAAGACAAATTGAAATTAATTTTTATTAGTGATGGAAGTTCAGATGATACCCCTGATAGAATAAAAAAATATGATGCGGTAATAGCACTTCACGAAAACAAGCGTAGTGGAAAAGCGGCTGCCATGAATAGAGCAATGACTTATGTTACAACTCCAATTGTTGCATTTTGCGATGCTAATACCACTTTAAATAAGGAGGCTATTAGGGAGTTGGTAAAACATTATAAAGATGAAAAAGTAGGAGCAGTTACTGGCGAAAAACGAATAATTTCGACCAATAAAGAAGGTGCAAGTACGGCTGGTGAAGGTATTTATTGGAAATATGAATCGTTATTAAAAAAATTGGATTCAGATTTTTATAGTGTAGTAGG
This sequence comes from Bacteroidota bacterium, assembly GCA_027491085.1. GTDB lineage: Bacteria > Bacteroidota > Bacteroidia > UKL13-3 > UKL13-3 > JAAFJM01. Next base: position 220,790 of record JAIXWW010000019.1, on the reverse strand, counting down.
GGCGGCTGGTGAGTTAATGAGTTACAGAACCTCATTGTATAAAGAGTTACCTGGTGATTCTTTATTAGACGATTTGATGCAATCCATGCAAATAGCCATAGATGGATACAGAGTAATTTATGAAAAAAATGCATGGGCTGCAGAAACTGCAAGTGCCAATGTAAAAGAAGAATTGAAACGGAAAATTAGAATCAGTGCTGGTGCTTGGCAGTCTATGCTAAGACTAGGCAAAGCATTTAATCCATTCCATAATTTTAATTTATTTTTTGCATTCATTTCTCATAGAGTTTTAAGATGGACTTTAGCCCCATTATCATTGTTGATTTTGCTTATAACAAATGTATTATTGGCTTCTCAAAGTAGTTTATATACGACTATTTTAATTCTTCAAATTGGATTTTATGCATTGGCTTTGTTAGGTTGGTACTTTGAAAATAAAAGAATTAAGGTAAAAGTTTTATTTGTACCATACTACTTTTTTATCATGAATTTATGTATGTATTTAGGATTGTTTAGATTTTTGAAAGGAAAACAGTCGGTATCATGGGAAAGAGCCAAAAGAGCCTAGTAAAATATTTCTAATTTGTGGCCTTTAAAAACGAAAGTTTACGAAACGTATACAAGTATATTTACAAACTAATAAAAAAATTGAATTTCAATGAAACTCGATTGTGGCGTTGTTTCTTTATGGCAACTATTTTGTTTATTGAAGTTTTGTTAAAATTGAAGTATACTACTCTTTAAGCAATAAATAACTTCATTTCATATACTATAATCGTTGTTTCAATTTCTTTATGGTAATTATTTTTTAGTTTATAAATACATTGCAAGTATTAATAATTAAATTTTACTTGTATGATTGAAATACTAAATACCTTAAAAACACGTAACGAACTTTTATTTTATACAGGCGCTTTTTATGCAGTAATGGCGGTTGTTTGCTTCGTTTTAGTTTATTTAACCAATACTCAAGTTTTGGGTATAAGCGCATTTATTAAACCAATGAAATTTTATATTTCAAGTGTTATATACACTTTTACCATGGCTTGGATTTTGTATTATTTAAACGATTCAAAACTGGTAAATGCTTTTAGTTGGACATTGGTGGTAACACTTACTTTCGAAAATATTTATATTTCATACAAAACTTTTATTGGTCAACAATCGCATTTCAATATTTCTACTTCCTTCAATTCAGCTATGTTTAGTTTAATGGCTATTGCAATTACCATTATTACTTTATTTACGGCTTATATTGCTGTGGTATTTTTTACTAAAGATTTTCCTTTTTTGTCAAACAGTTATGTGTGGGGAATTAGGTTAGGCTTGGTTTTATTTGTGATTTTTGCCTTCGAAGGATTTGTAATGGGCGCAAAGTTAAGTCACACTGTTGGAGCACCCGATGGTAGTGCAGGTTTGCCTGTAACCAATTGGAGCAAACAAAATGGTGATTTGCGCATAGCGCATTTTTTAGGCATGCACGCTTTGCAAATTTTACCATTGATTGGATATTATTTAACCAATAATGCTAAAATAACCATTTCAGTGGGTGTTTTATATTTTTTACTTACCACCGCTATTTTGATACAAGCATTAAACGGAAAGCCACTAATTAAAGGGTAGTTTTTTATGTTTTATTCAAACACACGCAGGTTTACCCCAACGCTCTACTACTCACTATTCCTTCAATAAAATCAAAAATCACAAATCTTTAAAATATATATCTTGCTTCCATTCTGCCAGTGTGTAAAATGGTATCGCTAATGCCTGATGTGCGGCCATCGTAGTTTAAGTTAATTTGTATGTTTTGGCCAATGCGTTGTTGCAAGTTTAAGTTCCAAACTTGGTTTTTACCAGTGGTTAATCCTTGTAACATGTCGTAACCTAAATTACTTCCTGTTTCGCCATTAAACTCCACTTCATATAAACTATACTTGGCACTTAAAGCTCCAATCTGAGTAAAGTTATAGCGCATTTCTAAACCTATTTCGGTAGTTTTTCCTTTTTGGTTGCCATATTCTTTGGCATTATTGGCTTCAAAATAACCTGCATTTAAAGTAGTTCTAAAGTTTTTATTGGCTTGATAAATCAATTTAGGTTTCCATTCTATAAAGTTATAATTGTAATTCTGTTGTACAAAAAACTGCGATATATAACTGCGTTCACCAAAATTATACAGTAAGTTTATCGTCCAAAATTCGTTGGCATTCCAGCGCAAGTTCAGTCCGTTTTCTAGTTTGCGTCTGCTATCAATTCCATTGGTTAAAATAACTTTGGTTTGGTTGTCTTGTATGCTCCAATCTGCGCCAAATGTGGCGTTGCTTCGGTTAAAAAACAAAGTATTTCTTGCTAAACTGTTTACATTAATAAGGGCGGTATCGTTAAATAAATTGGCAAACGGATTTACATAATTAAAAGTATTATCGGCTATAATTTTGCGTTCAATGCGTAAACCAGATTGGTTGTTAAACTTACTTAAAAACTTAAGCAAACCTTTTTTATTAAGCCATACACTTGCTGGATTAATATTTAAGGTTTGGTTAAACTGCACCGAATTGGTCCTGATAGTAGAGTTAGTAGGCAAATAAACCCTGATATAATTAGCTATATTTCTATCAACAAAACTGGCTATCACAAATTCGTTTAATTGCTGAATATTATCTAAGTTAAAATCTTTCCAAACATATACACCTTGCCCTTTGGGAACTTCTAAGTAACTAAAATCTCTTCGTAGTTCATTCCCGCTTCCAATTTGGTAATAAGTATTGGCAGTAAACATACGCCTTAAAAAAGCATAATCGTATTCAACCCTTGCTAAAATGGTTCTTTCGGGCTTTAGATTTTTGATAGAAGTGTCATTTATTTCAAAATTTCGGTAAGTAAAATTTAAGTTTAACCTATTGCCATTTTCTTGTTTTAAAACAGTTAAAGCATTTATGTTTTGTGCTATGCTGGCTAAATAAAAATCAGTATTTCTAGCCTGGAAATCGTTTCTGTTAGTATAATCAACTCGGTATTTTAGTTTTAATGTATCGGTGTTTTGGAAAAAATAATTACTTTGGTTATAGCTAAAACTGCCTGTTAGCAAAGTATCGTTGGTTTTAAAAAACTTACTTTTTTCGGTTAAATAATTTACCCCAACTTGATGTTTAAACTGCGTGCGGGCATAACCTGCATTGTATTTATAAGTTTGGTTTTGATTAAGGTTTTGCTGCAAAGTAGCATTGTTTATGCTAATGGTTAAGTATTCGGCATTGGCATTCAATTGGTTATTTTTATATGTAAAAACGCTTCCAATTTGATTGATTAAACCAGTATAATTTTGATTACGGTTATACAATTGAATTTGATAATAGGCATTAAATAGTTGTTGTTTTTCAATGCTTGTTTTGGCAGATAAAATATGTTCGTTATAGCCAGTATCGCTGCTGCTCGAGTTGTTTAATTGCCTATTCCAAACCCTATCAAACTCCACATTTCTGTAACGTTCTACATACCTAAAGTTTGCATCTACCCATTCGTAGTTAAGTTGATTTTGCCAAAGCCATGTTTTACTTAAATTATTTTTATTATTAATAAATACTTTAGCTCCTAAACCTTTGTCGTTTTGCTTATCCAAATTACTAAACAAGTTTCGGTTAAAATTACTTTGTGCTATTTCGACTGTAATTTGTGTGTTTTTAAGTGCTGTAAAATCAATGGCAGCATTTAGCATTTCCATTTTATTAGGAGCGGTTAATAAAATTACAGGTTCAAAACTTCCGTTATTAGGTCCCACATATTGAAAAACCCTGCCGTTAGCCGATGAAGCCGATTGCACATAACTACCTTTGTTGGTTCCTACATTGCTAAATTTTACTTCATAAAAAACAGTATCAGCTCTAGCAATATTGGTAAAAACATACACATCATTCCCTCCTAAAGTATCAATTTTGCGGTATAAAATTTTGGTATTGCTAAATGTACTTACTTTAGTAGCGCCATTTACCACTGCTTGGTTTAGTTTATTGCCGGCATTGGCCAAAACCAATTTGTCGTTATCGCTTAAAGTTTGCTGAAAAGGTTGGTCCTTATCATCTTGTTCAGTAAAATAACTTCCGCGTACTGTAAAGTTTTTGGTTTTATAACTGCCATTGGTAGTAAAAACGGTCCTAGCAAAATTTCTATCACTGTATTGAAACTCCGCTACAATCCTGCTGTATTGGGTTATGATACGCTTGGGTGTAAAAGTAATTTCTCCACTGTTATAATCTATTACATAATCGTTTTGTTCGCCTCGGTTAAGTTTTTCACCATCTAAATAAATGGCTTCAGTACCCGAAATAAGTATGATAAACAGTTCTCCATTAGCTCCTGTAAGACGGTAAGGGCCTTGGTTGCCTTCTATGGCAGTTAATGTATTTCTGGCAAACCTACCACGGCTTATGGCAGCATCTGCTCCTATTTGTAATAAAGCCGAATCTTTTTTATTACCTAAAATAGGTTTTAAGTTAAAGGCTGTTTGCACTTGCGCACCTCTTGATTTTTTATTGTAGTTTAAAAAATAACTATCGGTTGGTTTCCTCATTTCAAAATCGCCAATAACTACCTTGGTGTTGTTTTTACTTAACTGAATAAAAACTTTATCAAAATCTTGCAACTGCTGCGTATTGCCTTCCGGTTGAATTGGGTTATTATCATCGCTAATGGCTGCCAATACATCAATATCGTTATTCAGTTTTCCGCTAAGCTGCAAGTTTAAGTTAGAGTTTACCACCACATTTTGTGCATTACCAAGCCCCAATCCGCGAGAAATACTTCCATTCATTTTTAAGCCATTGCTAAAACTTTCAGAACTTAAAAAATCGGTTTCGTTAATGCTGTACAAAAACGGATTTTTGGTTTCTATGCCTTCCTTGTCAATGATGTTGAGATTTTTATTTTGGTAAATTTTACTAAAATAAAAGTTAGATGCACTGTATTTTACATTAAGTGGAGTGCCTTTAGGTATTTTTAAATTGATCAAAGCATGGGCATAATAATTTATCCTGAAATCAATATTTTCAATAAAAGAGGTATTGCCATTACTTACCTGAACCGATTTTTGTGCAATAACTGAACTATCCAAAGTGATACTATCGGTAAGTAAAATAAAGGTTTTTTGTCTGTTTTGGCTTTGGGCCAATACAGCTAAACAAACAAATACAATTACCCCAATAGTACGCATTAAGGCAAATAAACGAATTTTATGTGATTTTTGGTTTGTGATGGATGAATTTATACAAGGTTGATGGCATAACTGCAACTTATTCGGTTGGCTGGGAAACCAACCGAGGACTGATTCTGTCATGCAGCGCATCTCCTTTGTTTGGCAACTAAGTCAGCTAATACAATCAGTTGTTTTTAGTCAAGGAAGATGCTTCCAGCATGACGCCTTCAGCTTTTGTTCAGGGTCGGTATCCCCACCGCACCTTTTTCAACATATTTTAAATTATTTACCTTTATTTGCACCTTCAAATTTATGGATACAAATAAAGAGTGGTTTGCCGATTGGTTCGATTCACCATACTATCATATTTTATACAAAAACCGCGATTATACCGAAGCGGAATTGTTTTTAAACAATGTCATTTCGTTTTTAAACATGCCCAATGGCTCATCGGTAATTGATTTGGCTTGTGGAAAAGGCAGGCATTCTGTGTTCTTAAATAAAGCCGGATTTGAGGTGGTAGGTGTAGATTTGTCGGCCAATAGCATTCAATATGCCAAGCAGTTTGAAAACCAAAACTTACACTTTGATGTAGCCGATTTGCGTACCTTTAAAACCAACCAATTGTTTGATTATGGTTTTAATTTATTTACCAGTTTTGCTTATTTTAAATCAGACCAAGAAAACCAACAAGTGTTGAATAGGTTTAATGCTTGCTTAGAGGAAGATGGTATTTTGTTACTCGATTTTTTCAATGCAGAAAAAATCAAAAAAATGCAAAGTTATTCTGAAACCAAAACCATTGATGGCATTACTTTTCATCTTCATAAAATAATTGATGATAAAAAAGTTACCAAACGCATTGAGTTCAATGCCGAAGGCAAGGAGTATTATTACCAAGAAGAAGTTCAGTTACTTACCTTAACCGATTTTGAAACTTTATTTAGCCAAACAGGCTTTAGTATTTTAAACGTTTTTGGTAATTATAATTTGGAACCATACCAAGCCGAAACCAGCGATAGATTGATTTTTGTAGCTCAAAAAAATAGTTAATGGAAACAATTATTCAGTTCGATAAAGTTTGGTTTTTATTTGTAAACAATACACTTGCAAATCCTTTTTTAGATTGGCTTTGCCCCATTTTGCGCAACCAAAGTACTTGGTATATTTTTTATGCAGCCATTATTTATTTTTTTTATAAAAACTATAAAATTGATACTTGGAAAATTTTATTAGTAATAGCCGCTATGATTTTTGTTTCTGATCAATTTAGTGCCAATTTAGTTAAAAATACTTTTATGCGTATCAGGCCTTGTAACGAACCTTCGTTAGCAGGTTTGGTAAGGCATTTGGTAAAAAGTTGTAATGGTTTTAGTTTTATTTCGGCCCATGCTACCAATCATTTTGCGTTGGCCTTATTCTTTATTTTTTATTTTAAACATATTGGGAAATGGGTTATTCCAATTGCATTATTTTGGGCTTTCAGCATTGCCTTTTCGCAAGTTTATGTAGGCGTTCATTATCCACTCGATGTATTTTTTGGTGCATTGGTAGGTAGTTTATTTGGTGCTGCATTTGCTAGGTATAGCCTTAAATTTATTAAACTTGCCAATTAAGTATTATTTTCAAAATGGGTTATTTATTCTTAGGTCTTTTATTTTTATCTCCGTTTTTAGGTTCATTAGCAGCCATATTCTCCAATAAATACGATGAGAAAAAACTAAAGCTATTATTATCATTTGCTGGGGCATATTTATTTTCTATTACCATTATAAGCCTCATGCCCGAGGTATATTCAAATGCCAATAAATACACAGGTGTATTTATTTTAGGTGGTTTTTGGTTTCAAATTTTATTAGAAAAATATTCTAAAGGCATTGAACATGGCCATTTTCATTTACACGATGTGGTAAAAAAACATGTGATTCCTTTTGGTATCATCGCTAGTATGTGTTTGCATACTTTTTTAGAAGGAATACCTTTAGGTGCTTTTTTTCAAAGCAATGCCAATATAAGTTATAGCATGTTGGTTGGAATAGCCCTACACGAATTTCCAGCAGCTTTTGCTTTGGCAGTAATTTTAAAAGGTTTAAAATTAAACAATAAGGTAATTTTGGTATTGATGAGTGTGTATTGTTTAGCTTCACCAACAGGTGCTATTTTAAGTTACAGTTTAAATTATACCTTATCAGATCAAATTTTTAGTCAGTTTATGGCGTTTGTAATAGGTACATTTTTACATATTTCTACCACCATTTTATTTGAATCTTCCGAACAACATCGTTTTTCTAAATATAAGACTTATGCTGTTTTAGTTGGTGTATTTTTAGCACTAACGGTTGTTTTTGCACAGTAAATAATGTGTATAATGTTATTATTATTTGTAAAAAATTATACTTTATTTGTATCTATCAAATTATAAAATTATGAGTTACACCCTAGAAATTTTATTTACGTTATTGGTTTACTTTATGGCCTTTAATGTATTTTATTTATTATTTTTTGCTGTATGTTCAGTGTTTAATAAAGCCAAAAACACAAATGAGAATAAGTATCTAAATAAATTTGCAGTTTTGTTGGTTGCCTATAAAAATGACCATGTGATACTTGAGAGTGCAGCCGAAAATTTGAATCAAACATACCCCAAAGATAGGCATGATATTATAGTAGTTGGCGATCATTTGCAGCCTGAAACTGTTAGTCAGTTAGAAAAGTTACCAATAAAGGTATTGGCTTTTGATTTGCCTTATTCTACCAAAGGAAATAGTGTACGTAAAACTGAAGACTTAATAGTAAATGGCGATTACGATTTTATTGTATTGTTAGATATTGATAATGTAATGGAAGCCGATTATTTGCGTAAACTTAATAACGAAATTGACAGTGAAGTTCAAGTAATTCAAACACACAGAACAGCTAAAAACCTAGATACACCCATTGCTATTTTAGATGCCTTTAGTGAAGAAATAAATAATTCTATTTTTAGGAGAGGACACGTAAATATTGGATTGCAAACTGCGCTTATTGGTTCAGGTATTGCTTTACGAAAAGACTTTTTTGTAGATGAGGTTTTAAAAATTAGGGCTGTAGGCGGTTATGACAAGGAAATGGAGTTAATAATGGCACTTAAGAAAACTAAAACTAAGTATACTCCAGATATTGATGTTTTTGATGAAAAAACCCGTTATATAGACGATTTGAATAAGCAACGTACGCGTTGGTTTTCAGCACAGTTTTTTTACTTACGTAAAAATTTGTTAAAATCGTTTATCAGTTTATTTACCAATAGTAATTTAAATTATTTCAATAAAACATTACAATTATTATTAATGCCTAAAGTGTTGGTGCTTGGTTTTTCTTTCCTTTTACCCATTTTAGCATTTTTCTTTTATCAATCACTTTTAAATCTTTGTTTGGCTAATTTTGCAGCTGTTATATTGGCAGCTTCATTAGGCTTGCCAAAACGTTTTTATAAAGCAGAGTACTTCTCGGCTATTCAAAAATTACCTATAGTGTTTGTTACTTTGCTTAAAAGTTTAACTAAATTGAAAGGTGCTAACAGGGCATTTATAGCTACTCCTCACCACGCTAAAGATAAAAAATAGTAGATAAACTCTTTAACAAAAAAGGCCGTTAAACAATTGTTTAACGGCCTTTTTTGCATTTAATTAAGCATGAGTTTTATGGTGCCAATGGTTTCATTATCTTGTTTAATTACCCCAAAATAAATACCCCTTGAAATGAATTGTAGTGCTTCTGTATTTAGTTTGTATTGATAAGTGCCTTCCGTATTTGATAATTTGTAAGAAAACGTTTTACCCATAATATCGGTTAATATAAGTTGATAATTTGACTTAGGGTTAGTTGTTTCAATATTTATTACAAGACTTAGTAAGTCATTTTCGTTAATTGGATTAGGATGGGTTGAAATATTAACCAATGGCTTTTTTTGTTCTTGTTGGATAAAATAGTTAGAAATAGAAGTTTCATAACATCCAAAACTTGAATTTGGAATGAACCTGTTATTAACTTCATTAGTAGCAATAAACTTTAATATCAAAATTTTCATATAATTCAAATATCTTACAAAAAATAAATAATAATAAGATAGAACTTAAACTTTCGAATTTGATGAAACCAAATGTGTTAATTTGATTAGACTAGTATTTATGTTATTTGGCATTTTGAAATAGTTATAATATTTAATATATAATTTAAACAATATTACAATTACCTTGTATTTTACCATATCTAATTATAATATTGTTAATTAATTTGAATATTTAAAACATTAGTTTTAGCAATAATATATATTATGAAAAAAAGTAAAGAAGATAGGTTTAAAGAAGTTAGAAACCATTTTCAGTTGTCACAAAATGATTTTGCACAAAGGATTGGCATGAGTAAAATTACGATTTCAAAAATAGAGGCAGGTGAAAACAAGGTAGGTCCAGGTACTCAGCGAAATTTACTCAAAGCATTTAGTGAAATTAACCTAGATTGGTTTGTATTGGGTAGGGGTGAAATGTTAGCCGTGAAGCCAATAAACGAATATTTGAATTCAAATTTGTCATTGGAGGATGAAATTGCTACAGATGATATTATTGTTAGAAATGGCAGAACCTATTTAGACATTACTAAAGCATTTAATATGTACTTTAGTGAAATAGAGTTAATAAGTCAATTATTAAATTTAAAGCAAAAAAATTGGAAGTCAACAATGGATGCTTTAAATGAAAAAATTAAATCAAAGGAATTATAATTTTTTGCTTTAATCCTTAAGAAACTAGTTATTGCTCACTCGCTAATAAATACATTACCGCCATTCTAACAGCCACTCCATTTTCTACTTGATCTAAAATAATGGCATGTTTGCTATCGGCTACATCGCTTGTTATTTCTACACCACGGTTTATTGGTCCCGGATGCATAATTACAATTTCTTTGTTCAACGAATCAAGGCGTTGTTTATCTAAACCATACAACATGCTGTACTCGCGCAATGATGGGAAATACTTTATATCTTGACGTTCTAACTGAATGCGTAGCATATTGGCCACATCGCACCAATTTAAGGCTTTCATTAAGTTAGTTTCTACTTTTACACCAAGACTTTCTATATGTTTTGGAATTAAAGTACTTGGTCCGCAAACCATTACTTCAGCCCCTAATTTTTTTAAGCAAAATATATTTGAAATAGCCACACGTGAATGTAAAATATCGCCTACTATCACCACTTTTTTACCAGCTACGCTTCCTAGTTTTTCTCTAATTGAAAAGGCGTCTAACAGGGCTTGAGTTGGGTGTTCGTGGGTTCCATCACCAGCATTGATAATATTGGCATTGATGTGTTTTGATAAAAACATGGCCGCTCCTGGCGCAGGATGACGCATTACCACCATATCTACCTTCATAGCCAAAATATTGTTAACCGTATCAATTAAAGTTTCGCCTTTTGAAACCGATGATGAAGAAGCTGAGAAGTTAACAGTATCGGCACTCAAACGTTTTTGTGCTAATTCGAACGAAATGCGTGTGCGTGTAGAATTTTCAAAGAAAATATTGGCAATGGTAACATCGCGCAAGGAAGGAACTTTTTTAATGGGCCTATTGATAACGGTTTTAAAACCATCGGCTGTTTCAAAAATTAGTTCTATATCTTCTTGGGTAATGTCTTTTATACCTAATAAATGTTTTTGTGTAAATTTTTTCATTTAATTAATTGCTAAAATTGGATTGAAATAAAGCGTTTAAAAACTGTTTTTTTAACTACTTACTATCAATGCTATATCGGCTTTACTATTTTCTTTCCATTCCACTTTTACTTTATCGTTGGCTCGTGTATCTACAGTTATGCCAGTATAATCAGGCTGAATAGGTAAGTGGCGACTAAAACGCCTGTCAATTAATACCATTAGTTCCACTTTTTCTGGTCGGCCAAAGTCAACCAATGCATCTAAAGCCGAACGAATACTGCGCCCTGTATAAAGCACATCGTCAATTAAAACCACTTTTTTGTTTTCAACGGTAAAGTTAATTTTCATGGCATTGGGAACTATTTGTTCCTTCCCACGCCTAAAATCATCTCTGTAAAATGAAATATCTAACTCGCCATAAAGCAAATTTTGATTTTGAGTAATGTCAATCAATCGCTTTAAAATTCTGCGTGCCAAATAAGTTCCTCTTGGCTGAAGACCAATAATAGCCGTATTTTCAAACGAGCCATGTTTTTCAATAAGCTCATAACAAAGCCTATCAATTACAATACTAAATTGTTTTTTTTCGAGTATGGTTTTACTATTCATTGGCTTTAAACCATTTTATTGGCTTTTATTTTTGGTAATGTTGTTTACCGATTAAACTGTACAAATTTATTTATATTACGCTTTATTCAAAATTGCCAAAGCATTTTGTTTATCTAAATGCAATTGCGCTTTTAAAGCATCTAATCCATTAAACTTTTCTTCATTGCGGAGCTTGCTTACAAATTCAATTTTTAGCATTTCGGTATAAATCTCTTTTTCAAAATCAAAAATATTAACTTCAATACTGCGGCCTTTGCCTGCTACGGTTGGGTTATTGCCAATATTTAACATGCCTCCAAACCTTGCTTTATTATACCAAACCCACACAGCATAAACTCCATCTTGAGGTATGAGTTTAAAACTATTTTCTACTTCAATATTAGCAGTTGGGTAGCCAATGGTACGGCCTAATTGTTTACCTTTTACTACTTTTCCTTCCAAGCTATAACTGTTTCCTAAGTATTTTTGTGCAGTTTGAATATCATTATTCAATAAGGCATTACGTATTTTGGTGGAACTAACAGCAATTTCATCAATATCTTGTTCTGGAATTTCTTCCACTTCAAAACCATATAACGATGACGATTCTTTTAAATGTTCAAACGAACCTTCACGGTTTTTTCCAAAACGATGGTCGTAACCAATTACCAAGGTGTTGGTTTTTATTTTATTCACCAAAATGGTTTTGATAAACTGTTCGGAAGTTTGGCGCGAAAATTCTTTGGTAAATGGCAAAATAATCAAGTGGTCAATTCCAGCTTTTTCCAATAAATGAATTTTTTCGTTTAAGGTACTCAATAACTGCAAACCATGGTCATCAGGAAAAAGTACCATGCGCGGATGTGGTTCAAAGGTAATCAATACCGTTTCGCCATCTTTTATAGAAGCAATTTGCTTTAAGCGTTCAATTATTTTTTTGTGAGCCAAATGTACCCCATCAAAAGTACCTTGACTAACAATGGCATTTTTTATAGCTGGAAGTGAATTTATATCAAAATGTACTTGCATATTTTGATTAATAAAAACGTTTAAAACCAATCATTTTTCTAGCTTTGCTAACAGTTGCCGAAGCACTTTCTCTGGCTTTTTCGGCTCCTAGTTTTGCTATTTTTCCAAGCATTTCATCATTGCCTTTTATATCATCTATTTTTTGTTTTATTGGGGCAATAAAATTGGCCATGTCTTCAGCTAATTGTTTTTTCATATCGCCATAACGAATGCTGCAATCAGCAAAGGTGTTTTTATAATGTGTAATTACTTCAGGCGTTGAAACCAATTGCATTAAATCAAATAAATTTTGAACAGCTTGGCTAGGAGTGGAGTTGGGTTCGGTTGGAGCCACATCGCTTACGGCTTTCATTATTTTTTTTCTAACTACTGCATCTTCATCGTTTAAATTAATAACAGTGTTATCTCCATCGCTTTTACTCATTTTTCCACCACCTTGTAAACCTGGTACTTTTACCAATTGGTTTCCATAATTAAATGCTTGTGGTTCAGGAAAAAGTTCGTTGTTATATATTCTGTTGAAACGGTTTCCAAAAGTTCTTGCCATTTCTAAATGTTGCTCTTGGTCTTTACCAACGGGAACTTTAACAGCTTTATGTATTAAAATATCGGCAGCCATTAAAACAGGGTAAGTCAATAAGCCAGCGTTAATATTATCGGGGTGCGATTTTGCCTTTTCTTTAAACGATGTAACGCGCTCCAGTTCACCTTTGTAGGCGTGCATGTTGAGCAATAAATACAATTCAGCTATTTCAGGTAAGTCGCTTTGAATGTAAATGGTACTTGCTTCTGGGTCTATTCCGCAGGCAATGTATTCGGCCAAAACTTGTTTTACATTTTGGTGTAAATCAACTGGGTTTGGGTGTGTGGTTAACGAATGATAATCTGCAATAAAAAAATAGCAATTATAATCGTGCTGCATTTTTATAAAATTTTTTACAGCACCCATATAATTTCCCAAATGTAAATTACCTGTTGGTCTTATTCCGCTTACTACAATTTCCTTTGTCATTTATATTTTTAAAATAGAGGTGCAAATTAACTTTTAAATATGCAATCTACAATTGATTATAGTTAAGCTATTGTTTTTTAAAAACTTATTATATATTTGGTTATATATATTTATCAAATGAGGAGACTTTTTACAATTATTATTTTAGGTTTTTGGGTGGTTTCAAACGCTCAAGTAAGTAATTTACAGTTAACACAGTTATTAAACAGAGTTGGTTTTAATGATTTGAAAACCGAGGAAATTTCTATCAATAGTTCCCATACTGACAAAAAAACTGGAATAACACATATTTACTTCAAGCAAATGGTAAATGGGGTTGAGGTTTTTAACTCGCAAAGTAGCGTTCATATTGATAAAAACGGAAATTTAGTTAGACAAAACATTGCCATTAAAGATATCAATTTGGTTGAAAACAGTAAAAAAATAGGTGCCAATGAAGCTTTGAACATTGCTTTAAATACAGCAAGTATTGTAAAAAAAGCGTTAAATAAAGTTACATTAACTGATAACATGGCGTTTAAAATAGAAGATAAAGGTTTATCGAGCGAAGCAATTGTTGGTAAACCAATTTATTACGAAAAAAATGGTTCTATTGTAGCAGCTTGGCAAGTTGATGTTTTAAACGATGAAACTGCTGATTGGTTGAATATCATTATAGATGCAAACACAGGTTTAGTTATCGAAAAAAACAATTATACCACTAAATGTAGTGCAGAAAATATCACTTCATCAAACTTAAATAAACCTTACTTTTTTGAATTTGATGATAATAATAATTTAGGCAAAGCAGCTAATACAGGAACTTATAAAGTTTATCCAATACCAATGGAAAGTCCTGCTCGTGGTGATAGACAATTGGTTTCGGATGCCAATGACTTGATAGCTTCGCCTTATGGATGGCATGATACCAATGCAGTTGAAGGACCTGAATTTTCGATTACAAGAGGAAATAATGTTTGGGCAAAAGAAGATACATTAGCTAATAATTCAACAACAACTGCGTACTCGCCTGATGGTGGAACGGATTTATTATTTGATTTTCCATATGGATTAGATGCTGGTCCCAGACCTAACTTAAACGCAGCCATTACCAATTTATTCTTTTGGAACAATACCATGCACGATGTTTTTTATCATTATGGTTTTGATGAAGAAAGTGGCAATTTTCAGTCTAAAAATTATTCAAATTTAGGATTAGGAAAAGATTTTGTTTATGCTGAAGCACAAGATGGAAGTGGCACTGATAATGCTAATTTTGCAGTTCCAGTTGATGGCACAAATCCTAGAATGCAAATGTATTTATGGGGAGGCACAGCATCCAGCGCTACAAATATTTTACAAGTAAATGAACCTTCTTCCATTGCAAATAAGTATGCGGCAATTGCAGCATCTTTTGGTCCCAGATTATCTGTTTACCCTATTACCGCTAAAATGGTTTTAGTAAATGATGGAACTACCAATAGCAATGGTAATTTAGGTTGCGCCTCTTTGGTAAATGCCAACTCTGTTAAGGGGAACATTGCAGTGATTACAAGGGGTGGAACAGGCTGTACTTATCAAACAAAAGTACTATTTGCCCAAGAAGCAGGTGCGGTTGGTGTAGTAATGATAAATACATCCAATACAGTTACTGCCATGACTGGTGCTGGAACAGGAATAAATATCCCCTCTGTTATGATTAGCTCTGCTAATGGTACAATTTTTAAAAATGCAATAGCCACAGAAAATGTTGAAATCAGCATGTATGATTCGTCCATATTTAATGCTGCCAATAGAACTTATGATAGCGATTTTGATAATGGCGTAATTGCTCATGAATATGGACATGGAATTTCAATTAGATTAACGGGAGGAGCAGCTAATTCATCTTGTTTATCAAATCAAGAGCAAGCAGGTGAGGGGTGGAGTGATTTTTTTGGATTGGCATTGACTTCTAAGCCATACGAAACAACGCTTATTGGAAGAGGGATTGGTACTCATTTAATCGGTCAAGATACTTTAGGAATTGGTATTAGACCCTATAAATACAGCAGAAATATGGCTGTAAATCCAGTAAATTATAATAATATAAAAACATTGTCTGTTCCACATGGTGTAGGTTTTGTTTGGTGCAGTGCTTTGTACGATATTTACCTAGATATGATTGACAAGTATGGTTTTGATGAAAATGTTTATACTGGTAAAGGTGGCAATAATAAGACAATAGAATTGGTGGTTATGGGTTTGAAGCTTCAACCATGCAACCCTGGTTTTATGGATTCGCGCGATGCGTTAATTTTAGCTGATTCCTTATTAAATGGTGGGGCAAATAAATTACTACTTTGGAAAGCATTTGCCAGAAGAGGAATGGGTGCCGATGCAAAACAAGGTTTATCAAGTTCTAGAACTGATGGTACGGCAGGTTTTAAATTGCCTTCTGAACTTTCTGTTTCAAATAATGAAATGATTAATAGTAATAGTATTGAAGTGTTTCCTAATCCGAATAAAGGTAATTTCACTGTTAATTCATCTTTTGATTTAACGGACTGTACTTATCAGTTATCAGACATAAATGGAAAAAAAATAAGTTTTATCCTTAATAAAACAAATGATAATGAAATGAAGTTTGACATCAGTAATTTAGATGCAGGCGTTTATTTTCTTTCTGTTAAATCTAATAACGGATTAATCACCAAAAAAGTAATAGTTTATTAGGTATAAACTATTACTTTTTAAGTAATTTGATCACCAACTCTTTTTATAATTAACTGATTGATTCTCCTATTTATATCGCTTTGGTAATTAAGGTAAAATGCTACTTCAGATTCAGTGAATAGGGCAATTGTTAGACCTATTAACTGATTTTTTAGAATGTGATTTTTCTGGATATAGTTTTCAATAAACAAGACTTTTTCAACTGCGCTTTTAGGTAAAATTACTTTAGCTAAACTATTATTTACAAGTGCTAATATGATTTCGTTTTGAAACTTTAAAATCGGACGTAAAGTATTATTCTGAAATTCTTCTAAATGTAAACTTGATTTACTGTTATCAATATTTACTATTGGGCGTAATGCCATTAATTGGTCAGTTCGTGTCATATATAATAAGATGATAAGCACCTAAACCATTTATTTGTTTTAAACTTATGTTTAAATAATATGATGATATACAATATGCTAGGTTTACAACTAAAAAGGAAATTATTTTCAAGTAGTCGATATCATTAGTGAGTAATTTTTAAGTATTTAATTAAAATGAATTATTTAAGTTCGTATATACAATTCATTTAATTATGAAAAATCTTTTTACCAATGTAATTATATTTTTATTTTTAGGATTAAGCAATTGCGAAGCTGCTCAAATCAATGCATGTGATATGAGCTACCAAGCTACCTCCAATAAAAATATTTATAAGATAACGGTAAAAGTATACAGAGATTGTTCTGCGGAGGCATTATGCACTGGTTGTGAAATACCTTTTCCTAATGGAACTACTAGTGGCTGTAATTTAAACAATGCAGGTTTTACTACGGCCATTATTGGAGTAGACAAAGGATTTGAGGGTATTAATTATGGTGACTTTAATTTAAATATTGTTCCAGGTATTGCTAATGGTTATGACATTGTTGAGTTTCAAAATTGCGAAAAGAATAAATCTATTTGTACCAACTGCAATACTCGAAGGCCAGGAACTTTTAGTGTGGGAGTTGAAGTTTATATTTTTGAAGGATTAGTTGATTTAAGTTCAGTGCCATCAAACTGCTGTAATGTAGCACTTTCTATAAGTGGAAATAATAGAAATAAATCGCTTACCACTTTTTTACCTGAATCATTTTATACTGAATGTATTATTAACAAATGTTTGGTAAATTCATCTCCTACTTTTTCCAATGATGCCTTGGCTACCATTTGTTCTGGTATTGATTATATTTTTGAATTAAACCCCATTGATCCCGATGGAGATTCATTAAGCTATAAAATAGTGCCCAACTACAAGGCTAAAGGAGTTCCGGTTAATTTTGTTGCACCTTATTCCGAAAAATATCCATTTCCCTATTATGGACCACCTAGCCCCAATTCACTTGACTTAACTATAGACCCATTAACAGGTAATATTGGTTTTAGGCCATTGGGTGTTTTTGTGGCAAATATCAATATGGAAGTTTCGCAATGGCGAAAAATTAACAATGTAAATACGCTTGTTGGTATTACTTATAGAGATTTACAGATTAATACTACAACTGTTTGTAAAACCAATAAAGTGCCAATAATTAAAATTTATAAAGATGGCATATGGAATAAAGGATTACAAAGTTTTTATGTTGCACAAGGCAAACAAATTTGTTTAGACATAGTAGCGGAGGACCAAGCAGATACCACTACAAATCCACCAGTTGAAGCAGATACAACAGAATTAAAATGGAATAACCCGGGTTTAAATAATAATGTAATGGCAAACGCAAGTTTTACTCGAAATTATATATTAGAACAAAGAAATATAAACGGACCCAAAGCAGATAGTTTTAAATTTTGTTGGACACCACCTGTAAATGCTATTAGAACCCAACCACATACGTTTACAGTAACTGGAACAGATAGAAATTGTCCTAAAAAAGCTTATTCTACAAAAGGAATTAACATAACGGTTGGCCAATGGCCTCTAGGAATTAATGAAGTTAATAGTGAGCTTTTAAAAGTATTTCCAAATCCGGTTAATAACAAGGTAGTAATCAATTATGAGGCGCTAAAAACAAACCATTTTGAATTAACCATAATTGATGGATTGGGCAAAGAAGTTTATAAATTGGAGAACACAGAAATTCACAAAAACAACGAACTAATAATTGATTTAACCATTTTAAGTAAAGGTCATTATACTGTTTTGTTTAAAACTAATTTCGGAAATTATAGTCAAAAATTGCTTAAAGAGTAACTGGAATTTCTAAAAGATTAAGCTATTGAAACTAAAGCCTCCAAGATGTAATCTATATTAACACTTATTTATCAAAAACTTCTTTCAGTCCGATAATTGTTGTTTTATATTCTCAAATTCAAAACTGTTTACACTGAAATTGCTAAAGTGTAAGAGACAATTATACAAGTTGCCAGCGTATTCGGTGTTGCTTGGAACGAGTAATCTAAAGTTATGAAAGACATATGCTCACCTGCTCACCCGAGATTGCTTCTCTAAGCTCAAAATGACATTCCCGAACGATTGCTGTTGATGGCTTTTTGTTAAAGTGTATAGAATTATTAAACGTTAAACATTCATTCACTCCTTGCGTGATTATCATTCAAAATTCAGCATTCAAAATTCAAAATTACTTTTACCCTTCCATCAAAGCATCATCGTGTTTTTTATTGGCTAACTGGCCGCAAGCTGCATCTATGTCTTTACCACGGCTTCTGCGCACGGTAGCTTTCACTCCATTTTTCTCTAAATAGGCACAAAAAGCATCTATTTTTTTGCTATCAGCTTTTTCAAACTGACCATCACCAGTAGGGTTATATTCTATTACGTTAACTTTAGCAGGAACTTTTTTGCAGAATTTAAGCAACATTTTAGCATCTTCAATGCTTTCGTTAAAATCTTTAAAAGCTATGTATTCAAAGGTAATGCGGCTTTTGGTTTTATTGTAAAAATGTTGCAATGCCTTACCAACAGCTTCCAAACTGTTGCTTTCGTTAATCGGCATTATCATATTGCGCTTTTCATCGCTTGCTGCATGTAGCGAAAGTGCCAAACGGAACTTTACATTATCATCGCCCAACTTTTCTATCATTTTGGCAATACCGGCAGTACTAACTGTTATGCGCTCATTACTCATACCCAAACCTTCGGGTAAAGTAATTTTTTTAATGGCCGCCATTACATTGCTGTAATTTAACAATGGCTCGCCCATGCCCATAAAAACGATATTGGTCAATGGTTTTCCGTAATGATTTTGAGCCCAATTTTTTATATGAACTACTTGGTCGTAAATTTCGGCAGGCGTTAAATTACGCTCACGTTTCATGGTGCCTGTAGCACAAAATTTACATGTTAAACTACAACCCACTTGACTGCTCACACAAGCCGTCATTCTATCTTCGGCCGGAATTAAAACTCCTTCTACCAAAAATCCATCATGAAGCCTAAAACTACTTTTTATCGTTCTATCTTCACTAACCTGTTTATCTTGAACTTTTATATGATTGATACAAAACTCTTCGTTCAGCAGATTACGCAGTTCGATGGAAAGATTGCTCATTTCGTCAAAACTGGTAGCCGACTTTTTCCAAAGCCATTCATACACTTGCTTACCCCTAAAAGCAGGCTGACCTTTTTTTACAAAAATGTCTTTTAATTCGTCAAGCGTAAGTTCGCGTATATCTATTTTGTTCAAAATTTTTGAAATCAATTATATAAAAGGGTCATGCTGTAAGCATCTTCTTTAAATTAAAGATTACTTTCCATTAACTAACCATCAACTATTTTTAGCAATCCCGAAAAGCGGGACTGCGGAATGACTCAACTTAGTATAGAGTTTAATTTACTAAGACCTAACCTTATTTAATCTCAGCAATTACGGTTTTACCGCCTTTAACCACTTGATTTAACGTAACATTTATTTTAGCATCTAAAGGCAAATACAAATCAACCCTTGAACCAAATTTAATAAAACCCATTTCAGCACCTTGCTCCGCTTGTTGTCCTTCTTTTACATACCAAACAATTCGTTTAGCCAAAGCACCCGCAATTTGGCGGAACAATACCGAAACACCATTTGGTTTTTCAATTACAGTTGTGGTACGCTCATTTTCGGTTGACGATTTTGGATGCCAAGCCACTAAATATAAACCCGGATGGTATTTAAAATATTTTACCAAACCACCAATTGGGTTGCGGTTTACATGCACATTAAAAGGGCTCATAAATACCGAAACCTGTAATCTTTTTTCGTTGTAATATTCAGTTTCCATTACTTCTTCAATTACCACCACTTTTCCATCGGCAGGGCAAATAACATGATTTTCGTTTTGAGTAACAGTAACAGTTGGGTTTCTAAAAAATTGAAGAATAATAATTAAAAATACTACCGATAAACCTAAAATGGTATTGATTAGCCAGTTAATTTCAGTAAAACTAATGGCAAAATTTAAGGCAAATAATCCTAATAGTGTAATTAATATGGTAGCTTTTCCTTCTTTATGTAGCATGTTTTGTGTTTTTAATTAATCGGCAAATATAAATAAAGCTACTAAATTGCCTACCGTTTTTTTAATTAAATACATATTAGCCACTTACTTCAATTTTAAAATTTATTTTTGGGCGTAAGCCATTTGGCCCAATTCTATGGCCATTGCAAGCCAAAATGGGTCGGGCTATTCGCTCCAATCTTTTTTGCCCAATTCACAAATCCAAAACAAAAAAGGATTTCCGCTGCTATCCCTTACGCATGGATTGAATTATGAATTAAGAACAATGAATTGTTAATGATTAAAACTCGCAACCAAGAAACCCAAAAACTAAGTACTAAAAACTAAGTA
The DNA here is from genome assembly GCA_027491085.1 of Bacteroidota bacterium. GTDB lineage: Bacteria > Bacteroidota > Bacteroidia > UKL13-3 > UKL13-3 > JAAFJM01. The sequence goes on along the minus strand of JAIXWW010000019.1, from coordinate 199,765 downwards.
CTTCGAACTTAATCGCAAAACTTAATCAGTTTGTAAAACACTTGTGTACTTTTTTTGTATTTCTATTTAGACTAAATATAAATAGTTTCATTATTTAGTTTAAATTTGCCACCCTAAACTTAAACAAAAGTTAGAAAATGTCTGATACACAAGAAGTTGATATAATTGACCAAGTAGTTAGTCAAGAATACAAATACGGATTTACAACCGATATAGAAATGGATTCGGCCCCAATGGGTTTAAGCGAAGACATTGTTAGGTTTATTTCGGCTAAAAAAAATGAGCCAGAATGGATGCTAGAGTGGCGCTTAAAAGCTTACCGTTATTGGTTAACCTTAGAAGAACCTAATTGGCAAAACTTTAAACTTGCCCCTATTGATTATCAGAAAATTATATACTACGCTGCTCCTAAAGAAAAAATAAAATTAGATAGTTTAGACCAAGTTGACCCTGAATTACTAAAAACTTTCGAAAAATTAGGAATCAGCCTTACCGAACAAAAACGCTTAACAGGCGTAGCTGTTGATGCTGTTTTCGATTCAGTTTCAATTGCCACCACATTTAAAGACCAATTAGCCGAAAAAGGTGTCATTTTTTGCGCCATCAGTGAAGCTTTACACGAGCATCCTGAATTAGTAAAAAAATACATTGGTTCGGTTGTTCCATATACCGATAATTACTTTTCAGCTTTAAATGCAGCAGTATTCAGCGATGGAAGTTTTGTTTATATCCCAAAAGGTGTTCGTTGCCCTATGGAATTATCTACTTATTTCCGTATTAATGCTGAAAATACCGGTCAGTTTGAGCGTACTTTAATCATTGCAGACGATAACAGTTATGTAAGTTATTTAGAAGGTTGTACCGCTCCTATGCGAGATGAAAACCAATTGCACGCAGCTGTGGTAGAATTAGTTGCCATGGAAAAAGCAGAAATTAAATACTCAACTGTTCAAAACTGGTATCCTGGTGATAAAGACGGAAAAGGAGGGATTTATAATTTTGTTACCAAACGTGGAAGTTGTGAAGGTGCTCACTCCAAAATTAGCTGGACACAAGTAGAAACAGGAAGTGCCATTACTTGGAAATACCCAAGCTGCATTTTAAAAGGCGATTACTCAAACGGAGAGTTTTTCTCGGTAGCTGTTACCAATAATATGCAACAAGCCGATACTGGAACCAAAATGATTCACATTGGAAAAAACACCAAAAGTAGAATTGTATCAAAAGGGATTTCAGCAGGAAAATCACACAATACTTATCGTGGTTTAGTAAAAGTAAACAAAAAAGCTGAAAATGCCCGTAACCATACCCAATGCGATAGTATGTTAATAGGCAGCAGAAGCGGAGCGCACACTTTTCCTTACCTAGAAATTAGCAATAATACTGCCACAGTAGAACATGAAGCAAGTACAAGTAAAATAGGTGAAGATCAAATTTTCTATTGCAACCAACGAGGCATAGGCACAGAAGAAGCTATTGGATTAATTGTAAACGGTTTCTGTAAAGAAGTTCTAAATCAATTACCAATGGAATTTGCAGTAGAAGCACAAAAGCTTTTAGCGGTAAGTTTGGAAGGTTCAGTTGGATAAATGGCCGCTGGCGGCTAGCTTCTAGCCTCTGGCAAAAAATAATTAATAGTAAAAATATAAAAGTTAACGGTGTTTGGCTAGAAGCCAGAGGCCAGTTGCCAAAAGCAAAATATGTTATCAATAAAAAATCTAAAAGCAGAAATAGAAGGTAAAAAAATTCTAAACGGATTAAACCTTGAAGTAAAAGCAGGCGAAGTGCATGCAATCATGGGACCAAATGGTGCGGGTAAAAGTACGCTATCGGCTGTATTGGCTGGTAGAGCAGATTACGAAGTAACCGAAGGAACTGTTGACTTTGATGGCAAAGATTTATTAGAATTAAGCCCAGAAGATAGAGCACGTGAAGGTGTATTTTTAGCTTTTCAATACCCAATTGAAATTCCAGGTGTAAGCAATGCTAATTTCCTAAAAACAGCTATCAACGAAAAGCGCAAATACCAAGGTTTAGAGCCAATGGAAGCTACCGACTTTTTGAAAATGATGCGCGAAAAAATGGAACTAGTTGAAATGGATAAATCACTAACCAGCCGTTCGTTAAACGAAGGTTTTAGTGGTGGTGAGAAAAAACGTAACGAAATTTTCCAAATGGCCATGCTTGAACCTAAATTAGGTATTTTAGATGAAACCGATTCAGGATTAGATATTGATGCATTGCGTTTGGTGTCGGAAGGTGTAAATAAATTGCGTAACAAAGAGCGTTCGTTTATTGTAATTACGCATTATCAACGCTTGTTGGATTATATAGTTCCTGATTTTGTACACGTATTATACAAAGGCCGCATTGTAAAAAGTGGCGATGCAAGCTTAGCTAAAGAATTGGAAGAAAAAGGCTACGACTGGATTAAACAAGAAGTAGAAGCTAATTCATAAAAATTCGAAATTTAAAATTCGAAGCACGAAATATTTTTTAAAATATTAAAGTTGAGTAAAGAATTTTAAGTCAAAAATTTATTTAAAATGTTTCGAATTTCGTTATTCGAATTTAGAATTTATAGAGAAATAATGTTAGTAGAAAATATAAAAGCAGAGTTTAATTTATACAAAAATCAAGCAGAGAAAAGTGATTTCTTTTTGAAGCGTGAAGAAGCTTTTGCTGAATTTGAAAAAGTTGGTTTTCCTACCACCAAAAACGAGGAATGGAAATATACCAATCTTAAAAACATTACCAATCAGTCGTTTCAATCAACTTGCGAAAGTACCATTGAAACAGAATTGATGTTATCGCACGCATTTTTAAAAGACCTAACAGCTAATAAATTGGTTTTTGTGAACGGAAGTTTTAGACCAGAACTTTCAACAATTATTGAAACTGACGAAAGCATTGTTATTTCTACTTTAGCCAAAGCAAAAACAGCTCATAGCGAATTGTTTAACAAACACTTTGGCAAATATGCACCCATTGAAGGACAAGGCTTAAATGCCATGAATACTGCTTTATTAAGCGATGGAGCTTTTATATATGTACCCAATAATAAAACAATAACTAATCCTGTTATCATTGTTAATATTGCGGATTCAACCGATGTAAATGTATTGTGCCAACCGCGCAATTTAATAATTGTAGAAAAAAGTGCTTCGCTAACTTTGGTTGAAACTTTTTATGCCGTTGGCAATAATCCTTCGTTTACCAATGTGGTTAATGAAGTTTATGCAAATGAAAATGCGCATATAGAACATTATAAAATTCAAAACCAAGAAGGCGAAAGTTACCACAATAATTTTACCCAAATTTTTCAAGAAGCAAACACCAATATTAACCACGTAACTTTAACATTAAGTGGCACTTTGGTGCGTAACAACTTGCATTTTTTTATGAACGGACAAAACTGCAATAGTTTATTGTATGGATTGTACATGCCTCATGGAACAGAGTTAGTTGATAACCACACTCGTGTTGACCACGCTTTCCCAAACTGCCACAGCGATGAGTTATACAAAGGCATTATGATGGATAAATCGGTGGCGGTATTTAATGGAAAAATTATGGTGCATTTAGATGCGCAAAAAACCAATGCTTACCAACGCAATCAAAATATTTTATTGAGCAATGAAGCAACTGTAAATACCAAACCACAGTTAGAAATTTTTGCTGATGATGTAAAATGTACACATGGTGCCACAATTGGTCAATTAGATGAAGAACCTATGTTCTACTTAAGAAGCAGAGGAATTCCTGCAGATGTGGCTAGGAAAATGTTATTAAACGCATTTGCCGATGACATAGCTGAAAGAATTAAAATTCCGGAATTGGTTGAATTGCTAGAACAAGAAATAGAGAAAAAGATATAAGCCGCTGATTCCGCAGATTGTATGGTTGAAAGTAATGTAAATATAGAAGAAGTTGCTAACAAAGTAATTGGTTGTGCAATCAAGGTTCATAAAGCATTAGGACCTGGCTTATTGGAATCAGCATACAAAGAATGCTTATGTTATGAATTGATAAAAGCTGGTTTATTTGTTGAAAAAGAAAAGCCAATGCCTTTAATTTATGAAGAGGTTAAGCTAGAAATTGGATATAGAATAGATTTACTAGTAGAGAAAAAATTGGTAATAGAAGTAAAGTCAAAAGAAGCCTTAAACGATGTTGATTTAGCACAAACATTAACTTATTTAAAAATAGGCGATTTTAGACTAGGTCTTTTGATAAACTTTAATGTAACTCTTTTAAAAAATGGACTTAAAAGAGTCGCTAATAAAATAGAAAACTAATAGTTAAGAAGATTAACCGCAAAGAACACGAAGAGAATACGCAAAGAGCACGAAGAAAGCTTTTGAGAACTTTGCGAAAAAACTTTGTGACCTTAGCGAAACAACTTGGCGATCTTTGCGGTTAATAAAATAAAAAATCATATAAATCTGTGAAATCTGTGGCTCAAAAATTAGATATTATATCAATAAGAAATCAGTTTCCAATACTTCATCAAGAGGTAAATGGAAAGCCATTGGTTTATTTTGACAATGCCGCAACCACCCAAAAACCAAAATCTGTAATTGATGCTTTGGTTAAATATTATAGCACCGATAATGCAAACATTCACCGAGCAGCGCACACGTTAGCAGCTCGTTCTACCGACATGTTTGAAGATACGCGCAAAACCATTCAAACATTTATCAATGCGAAGGAAGCCGAAGAATGTATATTTACCAAAGGAGTAACTGAAAGCATTAATTTAGTTGCTCAAACTTGGGGAAGAAAATTTTTGCAAGCAGGCGATGAAGTAATTATTACCACCATGGAACACCACAGTAATATAGTTCCTTGGCAAATGATTTGCGAAGAAAAAGGTGCTATTTTAAAAGTTATTCCAATAAACGAAGCAGGTGAATTATTGATGGATGAGTATGAAAAATTACTTTCATTAAAAACTAAAATGGTGGCTTGCGTTTGGGTAAGTAATGCTTTAGGAACCATTAATCCTGTAAAAGAAATTATACAAAAAGCACATGCTGTAGGAGCTAAAGTTTTATTGGATGGAGCACAAGCTTGTTCGCATTTAGAGGTCGATGTACAAGATTTAGATTGCGATTTTTTAGCTGTTTCATCACATAAATTATATGGCCCAACTGGAGTTGGAGTGCTTTATGGTAAAAGAGAATTATTAGAAGCAATGCCGCCTTATCAAGGTGGAGGCGAAATGATAAAAGAAGTAAGTTTTGAAAAAACTACTTATAACGAAATTCCATACAAATTTGAAGCAGGAACACCCAACATTGGTGACGTAATTGCCTTTAAATATGCTTTAGATTTTGTAAATGAAACTGGAAAAGAGAATATAGCCGCCTACGAAAATGCATTATTAAAACATTGCTTGGAAGGATTGGAACAAATCAACAAGTCAACAAATCAACAAATCATTCAATTAGTTGGAACAGCCAAACAAAAGGTTTCCGTTCAATCATTTGTTATTAACGGAATGCATCATTTTGATGCAGGAATGATGTTAGATGCCAAAGGAATTGCGGTAAGAACGGGTCATCATTGCACACAACCATTAATGAACCGATTGGGTTTAGATGGAACCATTCGAGCTTCGTTTTCGGTTTACAATACTTTGGAAGAAGTAGATGTATTTTTGGAAGCAGTTAAGAAATTAGTAACATTATCAAACCAATCAACTCATAGCTAGAAGCCAGTTGCCGGAAGCCAAATGCAAAAAAATATAACAGACATACAAAACGAAATCATCGAAAACTTTGAGTTATTTGATGGCGATATGGAAAGCATATTGTTTTACTTAATGGATTTAGGTAAAAAATTACCAGCCATGCCTGAAGCTCATAAAACAGAAGATTTTATAGTAAAAGGCTGCCAAAGTAAAGTTTGGGTTTATCCAAGTTTTATGGATGGCAAAGTAATTTTTGAAGCAGATAGCAATACTGAAATTACCAAAGGTTTGGTGAGTTTATTGGTTCAAGTTTGGAGCAACCAAACACCTGATAATATTTTAAATAGTGAATTGTTTTTTATAGAAAAAATAGGCATGAGCCGCATGATTGGTAGCCAACGTAGCAATGGATTTACCAACATGATTAAACAGATAAAAATGTATGCTTTAGCTTATAAGGCCTCCGGCAACTAGCCTACAGTTCCTAGCAAAGAAAATTGGAAAAATAAAAAAGTTTAAAACGCCAGCGGCCATCCCGATAGCTATCGGGAGCCAGAGGCCAGAAGCAAAACAATATGGAAGAAACCAACATAGAACATAAACCACTTCGCACTTTTGTAGATGTACAAAACGAAGCTATACAAGTTATTCAAACAGTGTACGATCCTGAGATTCCTGTAAACATTTACGAATTAGGTTTAATTTATGAAGTAAATGTTTCTAATGAATTAAACATCGAAATTGTAATGAGTTTAACTTCGCCATTTTGCCCTGCAGCGCAAAGTATGCCTGCTGAAATAAAAGAAAAGTTAAGCGCTATTGAAGGTGTAAATGAAGTGGAGGTTCGTGTAACTTTTGATCCACCTTGGAGTCAAGACTTAATGAGCGAAGCCGCCAAATTGCAATTGGGATTTTTGTAAAGTAATTAAAAATGGAAGCTTTAGTATTATTGGTTTTTTATGCGCCTGTTATGGGTTATTTAGCCATTTGTAAAGGACGAAGTTTTTGGTTGTGGTTTATTATTGGTTTATTTTTACCTATTGTATCTTTATTCATTTTATTTTTCTTAAAGGATAAACCTGTGGTTATTAATCCTGAAAATGTGGTATTGTACCAACATAACGACAAGGTGCTTTATTCAAAGGAAATAGAAACTGTTTAATACTTTCGTTTTACCAATCTTTCCGTTTTCTTTGCAGTAAACAAATTACATCATGAGCAACACCACACTTCCGTTAATGGAACATTTTTATACACTGCAAGGTGAAGGTTTTCATACTGGGAGGGCGGCCTACTTTTTACGTTTAGGCGGTTGCGATGTAGGCTGTGTTTGGTGCGATGTAAAAGAAAGTTGGGATGCTAATAGCCATCCAAAAATTGGATTAAACACTATGCTTCAGTACATAAAAGAAGCTAAAGCCGAAATGGCTGTAATAACAGGTGGAGAGCCTCTTTTGCATAACCTAAATGAGCTAACTGAATTACTACAATCAAATTATATTGAAACCAATATTGAAACAAGTGGCTCAAGCCCTTTAAGTGGCAGTTGGGATTGGATTTGCCTTTCGCCAAAAAAGTTTAAAGAACCTTTATTAGAAGTAATTGAAAAAGCCAACGAATTAAAAATAGTGGTTTTTAATAAATCTGACTTTGATTGGGCCGAAAAATATGCTGCTTTGGTAAATCCTAATTGTAAGCTTTATTTACAACCAGAGTGGGATAAATCTAGCCAAATGCTTCCACAAATTATTGAATATGTAAAACAAAATCCTAAATGGAAAATTAGCTTGCAAACTCACAAGTTTTTGCAAATACCTTAAACAATATTAATTTTAAAAAACAATTTCACAATTATTTTTTTATATACTATAAATAGAAATCATTATGGCAAAGGTAAATTTATTGTTAATTGAAGCATTTAGAATTACAGCTAAAAATTTGCGAAATGGCAAACCCTACGAATGGGGACACATGGGAAATTGTAATTGTGGAAACTTGGCTCAAACTTTATTGAATATTGATAAAAAAACCATCCATGAATATGCAATGGTTGGTGTTGGTGATTGGACTGAACAAGTTAATGATTATTGCCCAACAAGTGGTATGCAGATGGATAAAATGATTTTCGGATTGCTAGAAAAAGGATTAAGCACCAACGATTTAAAGCATTTAGAATATCTTTCAGATCCATTAATTTTATCTAATTTACCTGAAAACACACCCATATTAAAAAATAACAAGAGGGAAGACGTAGCTTTATATCTTGAGACATGGGCAAACGTGTTAGAAAATAATTTGATCGACAATATCAAAATTGTAAATAACGAAGAAGTATTACTTTATATGTAATAATATTAAACTATTTTCCTTTACACCTATTACTACAATATTTTACCTCTGTCCATACTTTTTGCCATTTTTTGCGCCAAACAAAAGGTTTATTACAAACCAAACATATTTTGGTGGGTAGGTTTTCTTTTTTTACCCCTTTCATATTTTAGTTAAAAAACTTTACTAGCTATTTGTTTGGTTGTTTCTGCCAATCCCATGGTGTAATAATGTAGTACAGGAGTGCCCGCATTCTTCAGTTCAATTGATTGTTGTATAGCCCACTCAATTCCAACTTGTTTTACGGCCTTATCGTCTTTACATTTTTCAATTTCATTGGTTAACTCTACAGGGATGTCAATATGAAATATTTTAGGAAGGATGCTAAGTTGTTTTTTTGTTGTAATTGGTTTTATACCAGGAATAATAGGAACATCAATGCCCATATCTTTTACAGTTTTAACAAAATTCAAAAATTTTTGATTATCAAAAAACATTTGAGTAACAATATATTCAGCACCTGCATCTATTTTGGCTTTTAACCATTTTAGATCGCTATTCATGTTTGGAGCTTCATAGTGTTTTTCTGGATATCCCGAAACTGAAATACAAAAATTAGAAGGCGTAGCGTTTTCTAGGTCTGGGTCAAGATAAATCCCGTTGTTCATATTTTTAACTTGTTTTAGGAGTTCTATCGAGTCCTTGTTTCCATCATGTTCAGGAATAAAATTCGATTCATTTTTAACATTGTCGCCTCTCAAAACAAGTACATTATCTACCCCTAAAAAGTTTAATTCAATTAGTGCATTTTCGGTTTCCTCTTTACTAAATCCACCACAAATTAAATGAGGTACAGTATCAATTTTGTAGTGATTCATTAAAGCAGCACAGATAGCCACAGTACCGGGACGTTTGCGGGTGTATACCTTATCAAAGCCTCCATCATTACGTTTACGCAAAACAAATTCTTCACGATGATAAGTTACATCAATAAATGCTGGCTTAAATTCTATCAAAGGATCAATTCCACTATATACAGATTTAATATCCTTACCCTTTAATGGTGGTAAAATTTCAATAGAAAATAAGGTGTCTTTGGCATTTTTAATTATATCTGTTACTTTCATTAGTGTAGTTAATTCCAGGTTTTAATAATTTGCAATAATAAGTTATTATTGTTTATACGTCAATTTTTAAAATTTGTTTTGTTAGTTTTAAAAAATATGCTTTTTGGTTTGTCTATTTGTTTATTAAAAACACATGAATGTGCTAATAAATTTAATTATTTAATGGTAATTTATCTGAAATAATTACCACATTCGTAGAAAAAAACTAAAATACATGAAAAATATAACATTCTTAATAGTGGAAGATGATGAGTTAACTAGAGAAGTTTTACGTAAAACACTTAATGGTTTAAATTATAAAAATATTATTTCTTGTACAAATGGTTTTGAGGCCATTGATATTATCAGGCGCGAAACAATAGATATTTGTATTATGGATATTGAGTTAAATAATAAGCTTGATGGAGTAGATACTGCCAAAATAGTAGGGGATAAGACCAAAGTTATTTTTACATCTAGTCATAAAGAAAGCGAAACTTTTAAAAGAATCAGCGAAGCAAATAGCCATGGTTTTTTATCAAAACCTATTACTTCTCAAATGGTAGAATTAGCCATTGATTTGGCTTTAAATGCTAAAAGTTAAACCACTAAATTTCCTTTATCAATTTCAAAATACTTAATATTGGCTTGGAGATTTTTAAACATTTCTTCAAGCCTTTTTTTGTCGGTATCGCTAATAAATATTTGCCCAAAATTATCGTTGGCAATCATGGAGAGAATAATAGCCAATCGGTTATTATCCAGCTTTTCAAAAATATCATCAAGTAAAAGAATTGGCTTTATGCCAGTTTTTAACAATAAGTATTCGTATTGAGCCAGTTTTAACGCTATGATATACGACTTTTGCTGACCTTGACTTCCCATTTTTTTTAAAGGGAGATAATTGATTTCAAATATAATATCATCTTTATGAATGCCTTTTGTGGTCCTTTGTGATGCCCTGTCTATTGCAATTGAATTATTGAGTAATGTATCGAGGTTATTATCTAATAATTGGCTTTCATATTTTAGAGCTATTGTATCACTTTCATTACTAATGAGGTTATAATATTTTGAAAATAAAACTTCAAAATCAAGCATAAATAATTTTCTTTTTTCAAAAATGATTTTGCCTGTTAGTGTTAATTTTAAATTGTAGGTTTCTATCAAACTTTCATTAAAATATTGGTTATCGAAAAAGCTTTTCAAAAGTGCATTTCTTTGCTCTAGAGTTTTATTGTATTGTATTAATTGAAATAAATATTCTTTATCAAATTGAGAAATAAAAGAATCGATGAATTTTCGTCTTTCTTCGCTTCCTTCATGAATTAAGTATATATCATTTGGAGCAATAATAACAAGTGGATATATACCTATATGATCAGATAGCTTTGGGTATTCGTTATTATTTACTTTAAATTTCTTACTCCCTTTTTTAATAATCAATTGAACATTCTCTATGTTGCTATTCTTATTAAAAACACCAAAAATACTCATTTCTACTTCGCCTTGATTTATGTTAATAAAATCTTGGTTTTGAAAATAGCTTTTTGTGAAACACAGATAATAAATTGCATCTAAAACATTTGTTTTACCACTTCCATTTAATCCAGTAAAACAATTAATCTGATTACAAAAATCAAAATTTATGGTTTTGTAGTTTTTAAAATTGTAAAGTCTTATTGTATTTAAGTTCAAAAGCATTGGTCTTCAAAAGTAAGTTGAAATTGAAAATATTGCTATTTTTTATTTTCGCTAAAAAGTGACAAAAAGCAAGTGAAATTTCTAAAAAAAACCTTAATATTGATATTTTAAAATACAAATTAATTATATGAAAAAATTATTACTTGCAGGTTTATGCTTTGCCGCAATTCACGCCTCAGCACAACAGTGGGTTGCTACAACTCCACAGAAAAGAAATGTAGTTTTAGAGGAGTTTACTGGAATTAACTGTACTTGGTGTCCTGCTGGACATGTTATTGCTAATCAAATTGAAGCATCTAATCCTGGAAAAGTTTTTTTAATTAACATTCACTCTGGTTCATTTGCAGCACCTTCTGCAGGTCAGCTTGATTTAAGAACACCTGCTGGTAATGCAATTGATGCAGCAGCAGGTATTACAGGATACCCAAGTGGTTCAGTAAATAGAAATACATCACCTTGGGGACAAGGTAGAAATTTATGGGCATCGCAAGCATCAGCAATTTTAAATGAGTCGTCTCCGGTAAATGTTTATGTTAAAGCGTTTGTTGATTTTAAAACAAGAGTTTTAACTACTGAAGTTGAAGTATATTATACAAGCGCTAGTGCACAACCTAAAAATTACCTAACAGTTGCCTTAACTCAAGATGGTATCTTAGGATCTCAAATAGATGGTAGTAATGCTAATCCATCAAATTTCGTTAATGGACAATACAAGCATAATCACGCTTTACGTCAATTATTAACAGCTGGAAATTTTGGTGAGGTAATTGACACCACCACTAAAGACCATTACATGTACAAAAAAATTACGACTACCATTCCTGCAAGCTATAATAATATTGAAGCAGTTTTAAACAAATTAAATGTCGTTGCTTTTGTAACTGAGTCAGCTGGTGGTTCAAAAATATTATCAGGTTCAGGAGCAAAAGTAGATTTTGATCCAACTTTAAAAACAGATTTAGCATTAAAAGATATCACTGTAATGCCTTCAGGCTATTGTTTTAGCTCAATTAATCCCAAAGTTGAAGTTACAAATAATTTAGATGCAGAAGTTACTTCTTTTGATGTTACTGCTACTGTAAATGGCACTGCAACTACTAAAACATTTACTGGTTCACTTGCTAAGGGAGCAAAAACAATAGTTGATTGGGGAACAATAAATTTAAATAATACTGGTACGTTTAAATTAGCTTTTGCTGGCTTTAAAAATATCAATGCAAATAATTTGTATGATACAGATAATAGTAATGATTTAGCTAGCACTTCTACATTTGGATTTAAACAAGCTGCATTTACAACGTTCAAGGCTGGCTTCGAATCAGGTATTCCTGCTAATATGGCTTTTGATTTAAGCGAAAATCCTAATATGCAAATTTTAACTGGTTCTACTACAAAATACGGTCAATTTGGTTCAGCAAGTGCAGTAGTTTTAAAACTTCATAACTCTTGGAATACAGCAAATAAACCAGCTAGTATTATATTTGGTGAAGTAGATTATTCAGCTAACACTGATCCTGGCGTTTCTTATTATTACGCTTATTCTGATGGTGAATTGGGTGGAACTGCACCTACAATTGATTTATATGTATCAATTGATTGTGGTGCAACTTGGACTAAAGTTAACACTGTTAATTGTGTTGAAACTGGTCAACCTACTACTGCAAATACCTTTTACGATCCTAAAGGTGGAGAATACAAATATGTTAGAGTTTCTTTAAGTGAATACAAAAACAAAAAAGTTTTAGTTAAACTTACTGCAACATCTGGTACTCATGGTAATTCATTATTCATTGATGAAATTAATGTAAATTCTTATACTAAATTAGCTGTTGAAGAGAATTCAAAAGAAGTTTCTTTTGAAATTTTCCCTAATCCTGCTACTAATAATTTTACTATAGTTACACCTACTAATAATGTGAAGAATTTATCCATTAGTGTTAAAGATTTAACAGGTAAAGAAGTTATCAGAACAACTGAATCTACTATTGATTGTTCATCTTTAAACAATGGTTTATACATTGTTGAAATTGAAGCAAATGGTATTGTTTCTAGCAAAAAATTAAATATTGCTAAATAATAATATTTAATAACAGAAAACCGCACTTAATTGGTGCGGTTTTTTTATGTAATATAATGAATAGTAAATAAAAAGACCCATTGGAAAATTTTCCAATGGGTCTTTTTATTTTAACTACTTAACAATTATAATCTAGCTTCACTTACTATTAGATCTTTTGTATTAACACTAAGCACAGGGAAATTGGCTAATTTTATAAATTGTTCTGAGAATTTGCCTGTAAAAAAAGATTTGAAGTTGACTTCTTGTTCTGTCATAATTACTACCAAGTCTGCACCAATTTCATTCGCATAACTAAGTGTTTGTTCTGTAATATTGCCTCCTAATCGTATTTCAATTTCATTATCAATCCCATTTTCAGCTACCTTGTTACTTACTTGTCTGCAATAATTTGAAACAGTTACCTCACTGTCTTTGCTTTTATCAGTACTCACGCCTAAAATATTTACATAAGCGTTGTATTTTTGAGCCATTACAATGGTTGCAGGTCCTTTTTGTCGGGTTTCAAAACTTGTATCAATTGGAATTAATATTTTGCTAAACTGCTCAAAATGGTAATTTCCAGGGATGGTTAAAACGGGTTTGTCAGCGTGTTCAATAATCTTGCAAGAATCATTTACTGAAAATAAGCCCTCATTACTATCTTTAGTTTTGTTACTTAATATAAGTAAATCAGGCAAAAGATTGTTCAGTCTTGATGCCAAATCTTTTGGACTTGCATTGTTTCTGTATTCTGTTTCAAAACTTATACCTGTTAATTGAGATGATAAATCAACTTCAGGCAGATCATAAAATAAAAAATGCAATTTGGCATTAAATTTATTCGCCATTGAAGCGCTCAATTTAATGATTGAATCAAAATTTGTAGAGTTACCACAGGTTACAGTAATATTTGAAATAGAGAGTTTCATAAGTTTTTTAATTTAAATTCAGAAATACATTTACAATTAAACATTTTAAATGATTAAAGTCAAATTTATTTTTTTTAATGACTATTTTCCACCAGTCATTAGACGTTTATAATATTCTTTAGCCACAATAAAATCAGGGAATTCGCGAATTGCAGCTTCAAAATATTTTTTTGCACTTAGCATATCTCTATCCTTTTGCGCTGCCATGATAGCACGCATATTTAATAAGGCAGCTTTTAAAGGAACTTTTTGTTTTTCGGTTTCACTTAGCATAAAATCAATACTGTCTTTAGTTGTTAAAGCTAACTGATCTAGTTCTTTTAAATTGTTTTCAACAGCTTTAAAATTTCCGGTTCCAAATTCAGCGGCAGTGATTCTGTACAAATACTCAGGCTTTTTATTTATGGCATAAAGTTGATTGTATAAACTCATTTGTTCATCTACTTTTCCTAACTGTTCAGCACAAAGCGCTTTCAATAATAATAATCGTTCACTTTTTGGATTGCGTTTTAGTGCAGCTGATGTTGCATCATCGCAAGCCATAATATTACTTGTTGCTGCATAAAGTTCTGGTAATGTATCACCATATAATGTTAATGAACTATCTTCAGTCAGAATTAATTGCGCTGCAACAATAGCAGTATTAAAATCCTTACTATTCATGCTTTTATCAAATAACTTTTTATAGTTATCTAAATTCCCATTTGAGCCACTTTTGTTGTTACACGATGTTAAAGCTGCAATTGTGCAAAATGCTAAAATTGTTTTTTTCATTTATTTATTTTTTCTGTAAGTATTGATTATAAAAATTTGGGGAAGTAACCTGGTTCGTAATCACTCATCATATTACAAACTTCTTCAAATATTTCTTCTGCATTTGGTTTGCTCCAATAATCCCCATCTGTTCCATAAGGAGGGCGGTGTGCTTTGGCCGAAATAGTTAATGGTTTATAGTCAAGATATTGGTAAGCACCTTGATTTTCCAATACTTGTTGCATCATATAAGCTGTTGCTCCACCTGGTACATCTTCATCTAAGAAAATTACTTTATTGGTTTTCTTAATCGATTCAACAATACTGTGGTTTATATCAAAAGGTAATAAAGTTTGCACATCAATTAGTTCTACACTTATACCAATTTCAGCTAATTGTTTGATAGCTTCTTCGGCTACACGAGTTGTACTGCCATAAGTTACTATGGTTACATCTGAACCTTGAATTAACACCTCAGGTTTACCTAAACCTACTGTAAATTCAGGTAAATTATCTGGCATTTTTTCTTTTAAACGGTAACCGTTCAAACATTCAATAACCAAAGCAGGCTCATCGCTTTTCATTAAGGTATTGTACATACCTGCAGCTTGAGTCATATTACGAGGAACACACACATACATACCTCTCAATGAATTTATGATCATTCCAATTGGAGAACCCGAGTGCCAAATTCCTTCTAATCTGTGTCCGCGTGTACGAACTATTAAAGGAGCTTTTTGGCCGCCTTTGGTTCTGTATTGTAAAGTGGCTAAATCATCACTTAAAGGTTGTAAACCATACAACAAATAATCTAAATATTGAATTTCAGCTATTGGACGTAAACCACGTAAAGCGGTTCCAATTCCTTGGCCAATAATGGTTAATTCTCTAATTCCAGTATCACTTACACGGCTTTCCCCATGTTTTTCTTGCAATCCTGCAAATCCTTGGTTCACATCCCCAATTTTTCCTACATCTTCACCAAAAGCCAAAACGCGCGGGTCGGTCGATAGTAAATTATCAAAGCAAGCTACCATAATTTCTCTTCCATCTACCACTTTCGAGTCATCGGAATAAGCGGCAGGCACTTCATTTACCAATAAAGCATTTTGTTTTGATTGGCTGTGTAAGTAGGAATTATAACGTTCTTCGTTGCTTTTTAAATAAAGGTTCTTAAAGCTTATCAAACGTTCACGCTCCATACTTTGGATTTTATAGGTAAGGCGTAACGCTTTATTTATTGCTACAGCAATATCTTTCCTAATTGGATCATTGATACTTTTTAGTTCGGTAACTAAATCGTTTATAGCACTAATTTGTGAGGCATTGGCTAAATCAGTTAATAATTCCGAAGCCTCAGCAATTTCAGTTTTTATTGGGTTTAAATAAGCTTCCCATGCAGATTTTTTGCTTACGTTCACATGAATTTGAGCTTCGTTTTCAATGGTGCTTAATTCTTCTTCAGAAGCTAAACCATTTTCAATAATCCATTTTTTAAATTGTGCGTTGCAATCAAATTCAGCTTCCCAAGCCAAACGCTCTCTCGATTTATAACGTTCGTGCGAACCACTTGTACTGTGTCCTTGCGGTTGTGTTAATTCGTTTACATGTATTAAGCAAGGAACATGTTCTTGCCTTGCAATGTTTGCAGATTTCTCGTAAGCACTACATAATGCTACATAATCCCAACCTTTTACATTGAAAATTTGATAGCCTGCATTTTCCGAATCACGTTGGAAACCTTTTAAAATTTCACTTATATTTTCCTTGGTAGTTTGGTATTTTGCTGGAACTGAGATTCCGTAACCATCATCCCAAACAGAAACCACCATAGGCACTTGTAAAACACCACCTGCATTAATGGCTTCAAAAAAGTGTCCTTCGCTACTACTAGCATTTCCAATTGTTCCCCAAGCTACTTCGTTTCCGTTGTTACTAAAATTATTTTGGCCAATTTCGTTGGCATGGGTTCTGTAGTATTTGCTGGCTTGTGCTAAGCCAACTAAGCGAATCATTTGCCCGGCTGTTGGAGAAATATCGCTCGATGAATTTTTTAAGTTTTTTAAATCTTTCCAATTTCCTTCTGCATCAATGCTGCGTGTTCCGTAATGACCATTCATCATACGGCCAGCACTTGCAGGTTCAGCATCAGCATCTGTATGAGCATATAATTGTGCAAAAAATTCTTGAACGGTAAGTAAACCTGCAGCCATCATAAAAGTTTGGTCGCGATAATAACCACTTCTAAAATCACCGTTTTTAAATGCCTTAGCCATAGCTATTTGAGGCAATTCTTTACCATCACCAAAAATACCAAATTTGGCTTTTCCTGTTAAAACTTCTTTTCTTCCAAGCAAACTTGCTGCTCTACTTGTAAATGCTATTTTATAATCTTCTAAAACTACTGCTTTAAAATCTGAAAATGAAAGGTTGGCTTGCATGCTGTTCATGAGTCAATAAATTTATAATGCTCAAACGTAACTTTTTTTAACAATTTAATCAAATATGTTGAATTATTCGGGATAAATACTTTGTTTTCTGTTATCTAATTTAATTTGTTTTGAATGTGTTCCATCAATTAGCAATAAAAGACTGATATTAATTCAAATTTTAAGTGCTAGATATCCTTGTTATATTGTTTAAAATAATTTGCAATCAGTAAAAACTTATTATATTGCCCAATAAAATTATTATAAATATTTATGAGTGTTTGGCGAAAGAAACCAATTAGCGCCTTTGAGGCAGAAATGAAAAAAAGCGGTTTGAACCGTGTACTTACTCGTTGGGGATTAACATCTTTGGGAATAGGTGCCATCATTGGTGGCGGAATTTTTACTTTAACTGGAATAGCGGCACATGATTATGCGGGTCCTGCGTTGGCTTTATCATTTGTTATAGCTGGAATAGGTTGTTTATTTGCTTCTCTTTGTTATGCAGAGTTTGCTTCTGTATTACCTGTGGAGGGAAGTGCTTATAGTTATGCTTACGGAACAGTAGGGGAGTTATTCGCTTGGTTTATTGGTTGGAACTTAATTTTAGAATATATGATGGGAGCCACAACTGTGGCAGTAGCTTGGAGTGGTTATTTTGTGAAACTTTTGCATTTGTTCCATATTGATTTTCCAATATGGCTTTGTAATGATTTAGCAACAGCTACTGAAAAATGCTTAAAATCAGGAATTTCGGTTCCTAGTTTTGCCATTAATTTACCGGCTTTTATTATTACTTGGATAGTTACTTCAGTTTTAATTAAGGGAATTAAAGAAGCAGCAAGTACAAATAATATCATTGTAATAGTTAAAATTTCTGTTGTTTTATTTGTGATAATAGTTGGGGCTTTTTATATCAATGTTGAAAATTGGTTTCCGTTTATTCCTAATGAAGTTGCCGAAATCGGAGCAGATGGAATAGCAACTGGAAAAATGAATTTTGGTTTTGGTGGTGTACTAACAGCTGCAACCATAGTTTTCTTTGCTTATATTGGTTTTGATGCTGTTTCTACACAAGCTGGTGAGGCTGTAAATCCTAAAAAGGACGTACCGTTTGCTATCATTGCGTCATTAGTTATTTGTACCATACTTTATATTTTAGTTTCATTGGTTTTAACTGGAATGGTTAAATACGATGTACTTGATAAGGCTGCTCCTGTAGCATCTGCCTTTAGCGAAAAAGGTTTAACATGGGCTGTATTTATTATTACTATTGCAGCAACTGCTGGGTTAACATCCGTTATGCTTGTTATGATGTTGGGTCAAACTCGTATTTTTTTAGGTATGGCTAAAGATGGATTATTACCACAGTTTTTTAAATCTTTACATCCTAACTTTAAAACACCTTATAAAAGTACTTTATTGGTAGGTGGTATTATCTCTGTAGTTGCAGCTTTTACTCCAATTGATAAAGTAAGTGAAATGTGTAGCATGGGAACATTATTAGCTTTTGCTATGGTTTGTGTAGCTGTAATGTTGTTACGTTATAAAAAACCTGAACTAGAAAGGCCATATAAAGCTCCTGCCATTTATTTAGTAGGTACTTTAGGTGTTGCCTTTAATTTGTTTTTGATGTGCTATGTTAGAAAAGAAACATGGTTTGCTTTTTTGATTTGGGGCACTTTAGGTATTTTAGTTTATTTTCTTTACAGCAGACGTAATAGTAATTTACACAATGCTATTGATGAAAATTTATAAGTAAAATTCAAAGCTGAATTTTAATAAGCATACAATGAGTGAATTGTGTTTTAAGATAAACAAAAAAGGTATTGTTACTGAATGCTTAAGTCAACTTATTGAAGGTGACTTAAGCGTTTTAGTCAATAAGCATTTATCTGAACAAAATCTACCAACTGTTTTTACCGATTTAATAAGTAAGTATTTACAAGAAAATAACTACCACTGCTTTAGAAATGTAGAAAATGGCCAGCAATTCTATAATTTTCGACTTCTTGGTGGAATAAATGAATGTACTTGCATAATCAACAATATTACTTCAAGAGTAAAACGATTTTCTGAGTTTGATAATAACAGTAATCAATTCAAGGCATTAGTTGATAGCACCTTTGAAATTATTTGGTCGTTTGATAAAAATTTTATTTTAACTGCTGCCAATAAAGCATTTTTTGATTTAAGAAAAAGGGTATTTAATTCCGATATTCAATTAGGTGATAGTTTTTTTAAAGATGTTCCTGAAAATAATATAAAAAAATGGAAACCTATTTATGAGCAGGTTTTAGCAGGAAAAAAACTTCATTTTGAGGATGAAAGAAAGATTGATAGTGAGGTTGATTATGCTGAAATTAACTTGAATCCTGTGCTCAATGGTAAAAATGAAATAGTGGGTTGTATGGGCATTACGCGTGATATTAATGCTCGTAAAAAAAACGAATTTGAACTAAAAAGGTATAATAACCAATTAGAAAAATTTGCTTATAAAACTTCACATGAACTTAGAAGACCATTGGCTAATATACTTGCTGTTATTCCATTGCTAATTGAAGAAACCGACTCAGAAACTAAGGATAAACTTATTGAAGCCCTTTGTATTTCAGCTCAGCAGCTTGATGAAGAAGTTCGGTTAATGAATGAAACCATCAATTTAAATAATCAAAATTAATTTTAGCGTTTACTCATTTTATTGCCTGTAATTTGTCGTTGTAAAGTGCATTTAAAACGATCAATTTCAGGATTACGCTTTTTAGCGTGTTTTTGCGAAACACCTTGATTAACCCTTTTACGCCAAAGTCTCCAACTGCTTGGCTTTAATTGATTACGCATCAGCTTTATAACTTCAGCTTCGCTTACACCAAACTGAAATTTAATGGCATCAAACGGAGTTCTATCTTCCCAAGCCATTTCAATAATTCTATCAATTTCTATTTCTGTTAAATTATTCATACTTCAATTGAAACACAAAACAGCCGTTGTTGTTTAAAAAATAGTAAACAAAAAAAATTGAGCAAAAAAACAATCAATATAGTTTGGTTAAAACGTGATTTACGTTTAAGCGATCATGAACCACTAGCACTGGGCAATGCTAATGGATTAGAAACTATTTTGCTTTATATTTTTGAACCTACTTTAATGCAATATGCCGATAGCAGCCTACGTCATCATCAGTTTGTATGGCAAAGTTTAACTGATATGAATAAAAAACTTCAAACATTTTCGGGTATGGAAAACAATATTTTTATTGCATACCAAGAGGCTAGTGAAGTTTTTAGTTTGCTTTGCAATGAGTTTGATGTAAAATATGTATTTAGCCATCAAGAAATTGGCAATAACTTAAGTTTTGCTCGCGATAAGCAAATGGCAAATTTATTTAAGCAAAACAATATTACTTGGACCGAATGTAAACGAGATGGCATTATTAGAGGTTTAAAATACCGTCCAAATGATTGGAATAAAAAATGGATTGAAACCATGAGTTCATCACAATATGGTTTTGACCTCAATTTACTTATTCCAAATGAAAGATTACTCCATGAACTTCATTTTTATAATATTGATAACACCATAAAAATATATAGTAAAAATTTTCAACCTGGAGGCGAAAGTTATGCTTTACAATATTTGCAGTCTTTTGTTGAAACCAGGCATATCAATTATGCCAAACATATTTCAAAACCGGCTTTGGCACGTAAAAGTTGCAGCCGCCTTTCACCATATTTAGCGTGGGGAAATGTGAGTATGCGCATGGTTTATCAAGCAGTAATGGCCACTAAAAATAAACCTAATGCTAATAAAAGAGCTATTAACTTTTTTATTGCTCGTTTGCATTGGCATTGCCATTTTATTCAAAAATTTGAAACCGATTGTAGTATGGAGTTTAATAATGTAAACTCAGCTTACAATTCAATTAGAACCGAAAAAAATGAGGCTTTTATTACTGCATGGAAAACAGGAAATACGGGTTATCCGCTAATTGATGCTTGTATGCGTTCGGTTATAGCTACAGGTTATTTAAACTTTAGAATGCGGGCCATGTTGGTTAGTTTTTTAACGCATAATTTATGGCAAGATTGGCGTTTTGGAGTGCATCATTTAGCCCAACAATTTTTGGATTTTGAACCTGGCATACATTACCCACAGTTTCAAATGCAAGCCGCCACTATGGGCGTTCATATAATTAGAACCTATAACCCCATTAAACAATCGTACGACCACGATGAAAATGGCGATTTTATTAAACAATGGATTCCTGAGTTATATAATGTTTCCACAGAATTTATACATGAACCTTGGTTGATGAATTTGGAACAGCAACAAACATTAAATTGTATAATCGGTAAAGATTATCCAGCCCCAATAGTTGATTTAAAAATCAGTACAAAAATGGCTAGCAATAATTTGTGGGCACTCAAAAAATCAAAGGCTTCAAAGGTTGAGGTAAATGAAATTTTGAACAAATTATCACACCGAAACTCGGAAGTAGAAGTTAAACTTGGCGATGGTGTAGTAGATAGAGAATCAACATTTAAACGCAAGAAAAAAGCTACAAAAAAGATTAGTAAAAAGGTTGTTGAACAAGTTAAAATGGACTTGTAGTTCAATAAATTTATTCTATTCTAGACAAGTTTCACCTCACTATTATCGCTACAATTTTCTAAAAGTGCTGTATTGGTTTTATTAAAAACAGGATGCAAAAACTCGGGAGCAATTTGAACCAAAGGTTCTAAAGTAAACCTGCGAACATGTAGATAAGGATGAGGAACTTTTAAATTTTCAGTATCAATTATTTCATGGTTAAAATACAAAATATCCAAATCAATTATCCTGGCTTCCCATTTCTGATTGCGTATTCTGCCCATTTTGGTTTCTATTAGTAAAAGCGTTTTTAATAAATCGGTAGACGATAATTCAGTATTTACCTCAATTACTTGGTTGTAAAAATTATCTTGATTGGTATTGCCCCAAGCCGCAGTTTCGTAAATATCAGAGTAAGAAATTATGGAAATCAAATTAGCACTTATTGACAAGATAGCTTGTTGTAAATTGGCCCTTTTATCACCTAAATTGGTTCCTAGTAAAATATAAGCTTGGTTCATACCTAATTATTTAATGATTTTGAGATTTAGAGATTGGAAGGTTACAAAAATTAGAAGGTTACAAGGTTAGAAAAATTACAAGGTTCATGTTCTCAGCACTCATCTCTCTCAATTCTCAAAGCTCATCTCACACATCTCATCTCTCATTTCTCTATTCTCAACTTCCATCTCATATTTCACACATCAAAAATCACAATTCTCCTAAATCAACTCTAACAGCGTAACACACTCTACATGATGTGTATGCGGAAACATATCTACCGCTTGTACTTTAGTAACTTTATAAACTTCTTGCATCATAGCTATATCGCGCGCTTGGCTTGCAGGATTACAGCTTACATACACAATTTTAGGAGCACGTAATTCCAACATTTTATTGATTACATCAGGATGCATTCCTGCACGTGGTGGGTCAGTAATAATCACATCAGGTTTGCCATGCTTTGCAATCAATTCATCGTTCAACACATCTTTCATATCGCCTGCATAAAAGTGTGTATTGTTTATTTGATTGATTGCTGAGTTTTCTTTAGCATCAATAATTGCTTGTTCCACATATTCAATACCCACCACAGTTAAGGCCTGTTTAGCCACAAAATTAGCTATTGAACCCACTCCAGTATATAAATCGTAAACGGTTTCATGGCTTTGGATATTGGCCATTTTACGCGCTTCGTTGTATAAATTAAAAGTTTGCTCAGTATTGGTTTGGAAAAACGATTTAGGTTGAATATTAAATTTCAAATCTTCTAATTGCTCCACCATGTATGATTTTCCGGCATAAACATTCACATCCAAATCGTGAATGGTATCGTTCATTTTATCGTTTACCACATAAAGCAATGAAGTTAACTGAGGGAAAGTATTTTTTAAATATTCCATCAACACATTGATTTTTTCTTCATCGTTTTGTTTAAAAACAACTATCAACATCCACTCGTTTAAGCTTGTATTACGCAAAATCATATTGCGCATAAAACCTTCTTGGCTGCGGGCGTTAAAGAAATCAAATCCTTGATTTACACAAAATTCTTTAATGGTATTTCTTATTTGATTATGGAAATCGTCCATCAAATAACATTTTTGAACGTCTAAAATCTTATCAAATTTTCCGGGAATATGAAAACCTAAACCTTTATGTTCTGCTACGCTTAATTCGTCTTTGTTATCAAGCGTTTCAAGCCATTTTTTATCTGTAAAAGTAAATTCTAATTTATTTCTGTAATATTGAGTTTGGGCTGAACCAATAATATTTTCAGGAGTTGGAAAAGGAAATTTACCAATGCGTTCAAAAGCATCAATTACTTGCTGTTGCTTGTATTTTAGCTGAATTGGGTAACTCATGTGCTGCCATTTGCAACCACCACAAGTTCCAAAATGAGCACAAAAAGGTTCAATACGTTCATCGGAAGGTTTTACAATTTTATGAATACGCGCAAAACAAAAGCTTTTCTTTTTATTATGAACATATAAATCTACTATATCACCAGGAACAGCAAAATCAACAAAAATTACTTGTCCTTCGTGCTTTGCAATAGCTTTTCCCTCGCTACCAGCACTAATTATTTCAATATTTTCTAAAACGTATGGTTTAAATTTTCTCTTGCTCAATGTTGTTCTTTGTTTTTATATCCCTCAGATTACGCAGATAAACGCTGAATAATTTGCAGACCATTAATATCAGCAAATAACAGTATTTTAAAGGTATTTATTATAAAAAAAGTTCAACCAAATGAATGATTGAACTTTTTAAGGTTGGTAAAGGTACCAACCTTTGCAATATGGTCGTTGAGCGGAGTCTAAACGTGCACTTCGACTTCGCTCAGTGAACGTTTAGGCTATGGTCTACCAACAGACAACCATCAACTAGTTGACTTTAAATGCCTTAGCTGCTTCAATAATTTTAGGCATTATTTCAAAAGCATCGCCAACTATACCGTAGTCAGCTGCTTTAAAGAAAGGTGCTTCTGCATCTTTATTAATTGCTACAATAACTTTACTTGAACTAACACCAGCTAAATGCTGAATAGCGCCTGAAATACCAATAGCAATGTATAAATTAGGCTTAATGGTAATTCCTGTTTGACCAACGTGTTCGCTATGTGGTCTCCAATGCATATCGCTTACAGGTTTGCTACAAGCAGTAGCAGCACCTAAAGCATTTGCCAAATCTTCTACTAAATGCCAGTTTTCAGGACCTTTCAATCCTCGTCCACCACTGATAACAATTTCAGCTTCTGTTAATGGAATTTTACCTGTTAATCTGTTTATTTCTACCGATTTTGTAGTAAAATCAGCATCAGCCAAACCTGCTTCTGCATTTGCAATATTTGTTGCTTGTGCATTTTCTAATGTGTTAAATGTGTTTGGAGTAATAGCTAACACTTTTACCGCTGTAGTTAAATTTACATCGGCAAATGCTTTACCCGAAAATACACTTCTACGAACCACAAAACCTGAAGTTGTATTTGGCATTGAAATAACACCACTTGCAATACCCGCTTTTAAACGAGCAGCTACACGAGGCGCAACTGATTTACCAGAATAAGTGTTTGAAATAACTACAATACTTGACCCTTCAGCCGTTGCGGTGTTGCAAATAACTTTAGCGTAAGTTTCAGCGTTAAATCCATTTAAATTATCATGTTTGATACTAACTATTTTGTTAGCACCAAATTTTGCCAATTCGGCTAATTTATCATCGGCTACATTACCAGGTACTACTGCGGTAACTGATCCACTATGTGCTTGTGCAATTTGGCTAGCATAACTTACGGCCTCAAAAGCCGATTTTTTAAAGCTACCATCAATTTGTTCTGCAAATACTAATATGTTCATATTTTATTTATTTAAAGATTTGGAGATTGAATGATTCAGTGATTTTTAAATTCATTCAAAATTCAAAATTTATCATTCAAAATTTAAATTAGATAATTTTCGCTTCGTTATGTAAAATGCTGATTAATGAACCAGCTTCTTCTACCGAAATTAATTTTACTGAACCTTTTGGTGCTGGTAATTCAAAACCAACTGCTGCGCTTGTTAATTCAGAAGCTGTTGGTTCAACCACTTTTAAAGGTTTGGTTCTTGCAGCCATAATACCACGCATATTAGGAATTCTTGGTTCTGTTAACTCTTTTTGAGCACTAACTACCAATGGTAAATTAGCTGAAAGTTTTTCTTTTCCACCATCAATATCGCGTTCCATAGTAGCAGTAGATCCATCTACTTCAATGCTAGTAATTACATTTACCGAAGGTAAACCTAACATTTCGGCCAATAAACCACAAACTTGTCCGCCATTGTAATCAATGCTTTCGCGGCCTGTAAAAATTAAATCAAAATTTTCGGCTTTGGCATAAGCAGCAATTTGCTCTGCTACAAAATAAGCATCGGTAGGTACTGCATTAATACGCACTGCATCAGTTGCTCCAATAGCTAATGCTTTTCTTATACTGGCTTCTGTATCAGCTAATCCTACAGTAATAGTTGTAACTGTTCCACCTAATTTTTCAGTTAATTCCAAACCACGAGTTAACGACAATTCATCGTAAGGATTAATAATAAACTGAACACCTGCTGTATTAAATTGGGTATTGTTTTCAGTAAAAGTTACTTTTGTTGTGGTGTCGGGCACATTGCTAACACAAACTAATATCTTCATATAATGATAATTTTGTTGTTAAAAAGAGCAGCAAAATTATCTAAAAATTGTTTTTAGCCTAATGCAAAATAACAGATTATTAAAACTACAAGAAATGTTGGCAGAAACGCCTAATGATATTTTTTTAAATTACGCTTTGGCTATGGAATACAAAGGACTTAGCCTACTTGATAAAACCATTGAACAACTGAATAATGTGCTGCTGCTTGACGAAAATCATGTAGCTAGCTTATACCAATTAGGGGTTTTATTAAGCGAACGCAATGAAAATGATAAAGCTATTCTATTTCTAGAAAAAGGTATTGAAATTGCCAAACAACAAAAAGATTTAAAAACTACTAACGAGTTCAGAGCTTTAATTGACGAAATTTTATACTAATGGCTTTAACTAAATTTTACCAAACAGAAGTTTTGGAAGCTGGCTGCGATGAGGCCGGAAGAGGCTGCTTAGCTGGACCTGTATTTGCAGCAGCAGTTATTTTAGATAAAAATAAACGCATTAAATATTTAGACGATTCGAAAAAGTTAACGCATAAACAACGCGAAGAATTAAGGTTTGAAATTGAAGAAAAAGCATTGGCTTGGGCGGTGGCAAGTTTTAACAACGAACAAATAGACGAAGTAAATATTTTAAAAGCTTCGTTTTTGAGTATGCACAAAGCCATTGATAATTTAACCATTAAACCGCAGCATTTAATCATAGATGGCAATAGGTTTATTCCTTATCCGAACTTAACACATACTTGCATTATAAAAGGTGATGCAAAGTTTCAAGGCATTGCTGCTGCATCTATTTTAGCCAAAACACATAGAGATGAGTTGATGCTTCAATATCATGAGGAATTCCCTAATTATGCATGGGATGAAAACAAAGGTTATCCAACTATAAAACATAGGGCTGCTATAGAAAAACATGGTATTACGCCTTACCATAGAAAAACATTTAGGCTTTTAAAGGAGCAGTTGGAATTGTTTTAGTTTTTTCGACCCAATTTCTTAATAAATTTATTGCATTTAAAAACCTAAAAGTTGTTAAAAATTGAGAAAAGTAAATATTTCTAAACATTTGTAGCCCACTTTTAATTTATTAATTCTAAAGAAGATTGTTAGGGATAAAATATCAATTAGTTAAATAGTTCTGGGATATATTTTAAAATCCAATTGTTATAACACAAAAAAAGAGGCTTTTCGTAAAGAAAAGCCTCTTTTTTTGTGTTATACTTAAAAATATTATTGTTCTATAAGATTACCGTTCACATAAGAAAAATCTTTACCATTTTTTTTCCATACAATAGCCATTGCTGCTAATTTTGATGGGTTCCATTTTGGATCCAAGATGTAAGCGTAAGATTGAGAATAAACCTTGTTTATATCGCTATTACCTATAGATAAAACCTCACCCCATGCGCCTTTTGGAGCTGCTCTAACAACATGGTTGTGTGCTTGATTTGCATTATCAGGGCCACCAGACATTTTTTGATTAGAAATTACACCGTCTTCATAAAAATAAGTAGCGATATAATACTCACCTGAAACTTCTTTGAAGAATTTAGCATTAACATCCACTGTAATAGAACCATTAACAGCATCTACTTTCAAATTACTTAATTTAACCCCAACAATAAAAGGATTGTTTTGGATGAATGTATCAACTGAAGATACAATTTTTTGTCCAGTAGCTTTGAAATCTGAATAAACACCAGCAGGAAAAACCAATCCATTACCTGCAGCAATTCTTGGTACAGAAGTAGATTTGAATTTTGGAAGAACCATTATAGTATCCATAGCAGCTAAAGATAATGGATCTCCAGAGTGCAACGCTAAAGGCAAAGTTTTATCTTTTGCATTTTCAACTGCATTATTAAACCCGGGAATTCCATATGCGCCACATGGAGGACACCATGTTCCAGTTATATCAATAATCAATGCTCTATTGCTTTGAGTAAAATTGATATTTGGAGTATTTGATCCTGAATTGTTTGTTGAAGACTCTTCCTTGCTACAACTTGTTAAAAATAACGACCCTGCTAATAAAGCAACCGTTGATAATTGTAAAAATTTGTTTTTCATTATTTGGATATTTAATTTTTATCAATGTTAAAAAAAATATTTTTAATTACAAAATATGAATTGTAAAATTATTGATTAAAAGCGTATTGCAACAGATTTGAACCCATTTTTAAGGCTTGAAGCCTTACGGACTCAGGGTCGTTATAAATATCTTGGTCTTCCCAACCGTTTCCTAAATCACATTCGTAGGTGTAAAAACATACCACTCTGCCTTTATAAATTAATCCAAAGCCTTGTGGTGATTTACCATCGTGCTCATGTACTTTCGGTAATCCTTTATTGAAATCAAATTTTTGATGGTAAATAGGATGACTCCATGGTAATTCAAAAAACTCTAATTCAGGAAAAACTTTTTTCATTTCTCTTCTAAAAAACAAGTTTAAACCATAATTATCATCAGCATGTAAAAAGCCACCTGCCATTAAATAATTACGCAAATTTTCGGCCTCTTGCTTATTAAATACAATATTGCCATGCCCAGTTAAATGAATAAATGGATAGTTAAAAATATCTTTACTTCCTACTTCCACAATATCTTCTTCGGGTACCAAACCCACTTTCAAATTATCGTTACAAAATTTAATTAAATTAGGCAATGAAGTTTTGTTGGCATACCAATCGCCACCACCATTGTACTTAAGTTTGGCTATTTTTATAGTTGGCTTTTGAACAAAAGAAAATGCAATGAATAAAAGACTAAAAAAAAGTATGGCTTTAAAATTACGATTTATCATATTTAAGAATTGAATTTCAAAAATAGGAAATTATACTTTACCTCGTGGATGAAAATTTGTAATCACTTCATGCAAATATTCTTTACTAATATGCGTGTAAATTTCGGTAGTAGTAATACTCTCATGACCAAGCATTTGTTGCACAGAACGCAAATCGGCACCTGCCTCTACCAAACTGGTTGCAAATGAATGACGCAAAGTATGTGGGCTGATATTTTTCTTGATTCCTGCCATAGCAGCCATTTCTTTAATTACCAAAAAAATATAAACCCTGCTTAGTTTTTTACCTCTTCGGTTTAAAAAAATGATGTCAGTACAATCCTTATCAATGGTTAATTTATTTCGGATGCTATTGGTATAAATATCAATTTCTTTCAAAGCCCTCTCAGAAATAGGCACCAAGCGTTCTTTATTGCCTTTACCAATTACCCTTATAAATTCATCAGCGGCATAAATATCGGTAAGTTTTAAATTAATCACTTCACTCACACGTAATCCACAACTAAACATGGTTTCAATGATGGCATGATTGCGAGTGGCTTCATCCTTACTTAAATCTAATGTGGCAAGCATTAAATCTATTTCATACACATCTAATGTATCAGGTATTTTACGAGTAACTTTTGGGCTTTCAATTAAAGTAATGGGATTATTTTTAATTAAATCTTCCATTTCTAAAAAATGAAAAAAAGCTTTTAAACCACTAATAATCCTGGCTTGGCTTGTATTATTTATTCCTAACTCGTTTATAAATTTAAAAAAATCTCTAAAAACATGAATGGTAAGTTCATCGGGCTGCAATTCAATATTTTTTATAGTTAAATATTGGCAAAGTTTTTCAACATCCCTAACATAAGCTTCAATACTATTTGCTGCTAGCGATTTTTCTAACTGTAAATATGCCTTAAAGCCTGTTATGTATGAGTTCCACACTTTTGAAATTTTGAATTATGAATTTTGAATTATGAATTTTAAAATATGTTCAAAATATTAATCTATCAACTGACAACCATCAACTAACAACTACGAAACCTTTAAACTTAAATCAATGCTTTTAGCTGAATGGGTTAACGCTCCAACTGAAATATAATCAACACCTGATGCCGCAAAATTAGCAATGGTTTCTTTGGTAATTCCGCCACTGGCTTCGGTTTCATACTTTTCGTCAATTAAAACAATTGCTTCCTTAAGTAATTCAGGTGAAAAGTTATCAAGCATAATTCTATGCACTCCACCTTTATTCAATACTTGTTTTACTTCATCTAAATTACGTGTTTCAACTTCTATTTTTAAATCAAGGTTATTTTCTTTAAGATACTGATGTGTTTTTTCAATGGCTTGTGCAATTCCACCTGCAAAATCAATATGATTATCCTTTAACATAATCATATCGTAAAGCCCAATTCTATGGTTAAAACTACCACCCACTTTTACTGCATATTTTTCAAATAATCGCATACCTGGAGTAGTTTTTCTGGTATCTAACACTTTGGTTTTATAATCTTTGATTAAATTGCTAATAAACCTACTTTGGGTTGCCACACCGCTTAAACGCTGCATAAAATTTAAAACCAAACGCTCGGCAGTTAAAATTGAGATAGATTTACCTTCAACTGTAAAAACGATATCGCCAACTTTTATTTCATCACCATCATTAAAATTTGGCTTAAAAATTAAAGTGGAATCTACTTTTTTAAAAATGTATTCGGCTAAAGGTAAACCACAAATAACGCCATTGTCTTTAGCTACACAATAAGCATTTCCAGCTTTTTCTAAGCTGATACAAGCCAATGAACTATGGTCGCCTGACCCAATATCTTCCCTCAAAGCAATATCAATATATGCTTGTATATCAGGGTTTAGTAATAAATTTTCCATGGATATTTTTATTGTATAAATAAAAGATTTCTACTAGTTATCTTTTATAATTTCTAAAAAGGCTTTTTAATTTTAAACTTATTACACCTAAAATGGCTTCTTTAAAAATACCTTTGCTCATTTTTGATTCGCCTTGTGTTCTATCGGTAAAAATTATTGGAACTTCCACTATTTTGAAACCATATTTTGAAGCAGTATATTTCATTTCAATTTGAAATGCATAACCTCTAAATTTAATTTTATCAAGTTCGATTGTTTCTAATAAATTACGTTTATAACACACAAAACCAGCCGTAGTGTCTCTAATGGTCATGCCTGTAATCATTCTTACATAACTACTTGCATAGTAACTCATTAATACCCTATTCATTGGCCAGTTAACAACATTAACTCCTGTAATATACCTAGAACCTATTGCTAAATCAGCTCCTTCTTCGCATGCTTTGTAAAGCCTTACCAGATCATCTGGATTATGGCTAAAATCGGCATCCATTTCAAAAATATAATCGTATTTATGTTGTAAGCACCATTTAAAACCTTCGATGTAAGCAGTGCCTAAGCCATTTTTTTCCTTACGTGACAGTAAATGAAGTCTATCAAATTCCTTTTGCAAATTTATAACAACATTGCCAGTGCCATCAGGCGAATTATCATCTACAATAAGTAAATCAAATTCGGGCTGTAAACTCATTACTTTTCTGATGATATTTTCAGCATTATCAATTTCGTTATAGGTTGGTATAATTACTATTTTGTTGTTCATAAATTTTTTCAATAATAATCTTAAACGGATTATTTTACAATTTACATTATTATTGAAGCAAATTTTATTACAAAATAGTTTTGAACAAAGCAGCTTTTTTTGACCGTGATGGTGTGTTAAACCTTGAAATTGGGGACTATATAAAACAATTTAACGATTTTAAATTATTACCTCATATTTATGAAAATTTAAAAAAATTACATGAAAAAGGGTATTTACTTTTCGTAATTACCAACCAAGGAGGCATTGCAAAGCAACAATATGACCACAAAACTTTGGCGGAAATGCATGATTTTTTACAAGAAGAATGTAAAAAAAATGGTTTTGAATTTACCGAAATGTATTACTGTCCACACCACCCCGAAACAAGTGCTTGCCTTTGCAGAAAACCAGGTAGTATAATGGTTGAAAAAGCCGTTGCCAAATATAATATTGACCCAACTAAAAGTTTTATGATTGGTGATAAAGAACGCGATATTACTTGTGCAAATGGGGCAGGAGTTAAAGGCTATTTAATTGAACCTAACCAAGATTTTACATTCATAATAAATCAAGAAATTGATCATAACTAAAATAAAAAGTATTTGTAGAAATGAAAAATAAATTTTTAAAAATTAGCTTTTTAATTTTTTTGTGTAATTGTTATTTGAACAATTTTAGTCAAAGTTTTACTTTACATGATGGCGATACGATTAATGTTACAATTGATGGTAAAAAGCAAGGTTTTTGGCGCTATTACTGGCCTAATGACGACTTGAAGTACGAAGTTTTTTATGAAAATAACGAAAAGCAAGGTATAGAAATTAGATTTTTTGATGCACAAGATTGTATGGAATTGAGCAATACCTTTAAGCATGGGGTTTTGGATGGTCCAAGCGTTTCTTTTTTTCCAAACTGTAGTACAAAATGTGAGGAAGTATATAAAGATGGATTGAAAAACGGGTATGAACGTTGTTATGATGAGGCAGGTTTTATGCTTACAGAAGGTAATTTTGCTAAGGGTGAATTGATTGGTTCTTATGCACATTTTGATAAAAAAGGATATGTTACATACGAGGCTCCTACAAAGGAGGCTGTTACAACCATCAAATTTGATAAATTTTTATCTGGTGAATACAAATTAAAAGACTCCACCATTTTTAGGGCATTTAAACGAAATCCAAATTGGAAAAAAATATCGCTTGTAGTAGATATGACAGGAAGTATGTTTCCTTATATTGGTCAGTTATTAATTTGGTACAAACAAAACTATGAAAGCGAAAAAGTAATGTATTATACTTTATTTAATGACGGTGGAGAATTAGCCGATGAATTGAAGAAAGTGGGATTAGCAGGAGGAGTTTATAGTTTTGAAGCCAAGGATTTTAAAAAGTTTAAGAAAGATATAGATGAAACCCGTAAAAAAGGTGGTGAACGACAAGGAGGCGATGAGCCAGAAAATGATTTGGAAGCAGTGTATAAAGCCATTACAACCTTAAAGAGTTATGGAGATATTGTGCTAGTGGCAGATGATAGTCCTGTTAGAGATATGGCACTTTTAAAACGTATCAAAAAACCTATACATGTGATTATTTGCGGAACAGCGAAAGGAATAAATTCAGAATATTTAAAAATTGCCTACCAAACTAAAGGAAGCATACATACAGCAAATGCTGATTTGGACATGAAAACGGTTGTAAATGGACTTGAATTCACAATAGATGACGACATTTTTTTATTTAGAAATGGTGAGTTTATTTGGATGGATACTGTAGTGAAATAATTGTTTCTGTTTTATTTGGTAACATTAATTAGAACCAGTAACTGCTGTAAATTGAATTGGCAAGATTTGAAATGAAAAAAAGGGTATGGTTATAATACTAACATATTAAATACCATTGACTGAATCAGTTTTAATATTCCATATTTTACAATACTAGTTTACCAGGGAAATAACCAAAAGCATAAACTGGTATAGATTGGCATAATAATATGAACGAACCTCCCAACTTGGAAAAAAGTATCACAGGGGTGCACTATAATTTATCCTATTTATGATTCTTTTCCCAGCTAATGCTTGTGTACGCTCTTTACAAGTAACTAATATTATGGCAAAATGAAATTACTTCAATTGAAATTAATAAACACAAAGGATAAGGAAAAAATTTTGAACCTATAGCTATAATCAGAGGGCAGCAAATTAATCCTTTAATGTTATATCCACGCTGATATGATAGTCCACATGTTCCAAAAAAGAATAAATATACTAACCAAACCGCTTTAGCCAAAAACTAAAGCGGTTTTTTTATGCAAGTATAATGTTATATTAATTAATTGTATATAATATAAAAATCTTGTTCTAATTCTTAGCATTTAGCTAACACCAAATTAACATTAAGTATAGCATTATATCATACTTACTTAACTTAACTCCCCTTTTTAAAATTCATTTTCGCACCTGATTTATTTATAAAATAATCTACTAATTTTTTAAGAAACATCACAAATAATCAGTTACAAACATGTGACTGACTAGGCGAAGCTATATAATAAAAAATAATGAAATTCAGTAATTTAAGTATTTCCATTTTCTTAATAATCATTTTTTCATCTTGTTTTAGTAATAAGGAAATTTCAAGTTTTCAGCAGGTTAAAAAAGAAGATCAAACAAAAATTAATTATTTGGTCGATTCAAATTTAATTGACAAAGCAGATATTTTACAAATATTATTAGGGAATTTAGATGATCAAACACAAACACAAGTTAACACCTTCAATACAAATGGTTCTTATAAAATAGATAATCAAGGAATGATTGATTTTCCTTTTATTGGAAAAATAAAAGTAATTGAATTAACCAAAGAAGCTTTAAAAACTAAAATTGAAACATCATTAATAGATAAGAAAATTGCTAAAAACCCTTTAGCCACAGTAAAAGTAATGAATTTTCATGTTACCATACTGGGCGAAGTAAATAAACCTGGATTGGTCAACATAACAGAGGAACAAATAACACTTCCTGAGCTTTTAGGGCTATCAGGCGATTTAACTGTTTTTGCCAAAAGGAATAACATTTTGTTAATACGCGAACAGAATGGTGTGAGAACATTTAAGAGATTTAGTCTTAACGATTCGGTAATGTTTGATCCTTATTATTTTAATTTACAAAACAGAGATATAATATACGTTGAACCTAATGCCATCAGGGCATTCAATGCAAGCCAAAGCCGATCAATTTTAGGATTTGCAACAGGAATTTTAACACTTACTGTTTTAATTTTAAGTTTCAATAGGTAATTAAGATAAACATGATTAAAGAGTTGAATAATCCTTTTGAAGGTAAAAAAACTGGTAATATTCTTAATAATATTATCTATAGATTTGTTCCATTTTGGCCATTATTTATTTTATCATTCGTAGTTTCGATTCTATGCGCATGGTTATTTTTAAAACTTCAAACGCCCGTATTTGAAGCCACAGCTCAAATTTTACTAAAAAACCAACAAGCAAGTAAAGTTGAAACTAAAGTACTTGATGAATTAGTAAATATGGATGAAAATACTTCTGTTGAAAACGAAATTGAATTAATTAAATCAAGTAAAGTAATAAACGAAGTAGTTAAAGAATTAAATTTATATATACCCATCTATTTTGAAGGGAAATTCAGAGATATTTTATCTTATAATAATTCACCTATATCTATTACTTCTCCTGAACCTGATTTATTAAATGAACATATGGAAGAAATTGGATTTTACTACCATAAAAACGAAAATTATATAATAGTAAATGAGGTAAAATATTTATTAGATACAATTGTTAATACACCCTATGGAAAACTTATATTTCATATCAATAATAAAGGACGAGATTTAGCAAAAAGCAGTAATTTTTATTTTAAAATTTTGACCATTAAACATGTATCGGCTCAAATACTAGGCAGGTTAAGAGTTACTCCAAATTCGAAAGAGGCTAGTACCATTTTATTAAAACTTACCGACCCAGTAGCTTTACGTTCAGAAAAAATATTAAATACCATCATTAAAGTATATAATCAAGCAGTTATTGAAAACAAAAATCAGAAATCGTTAAATACCATTAACTTTATAAACGGCAGAATACAGTTAGTGAACAATGACCTAAAGCTTATTGAAAAAGAAATTGAATCATTTAAGTCGAATAATGGTATAAGTGATTTATCAAGCACTGGTTCAGCAATTTTAACATTGACAAATGATATTTACAAAAACTTATCCAATGTTCAAATCCAAAAGGAAATACTTCTTTCCATCCAAAATTATATAAGCAATAAAAATAATGGTCCCGGCTTGGTGCCTGCTACCAATGATATTTCAGACCCTGTTTTATTAAATTTATTGTCTAAATTAATTGAATTAGAATCAGAAAAAACGCAATTAGAAATTAAAGGTGGTCAAAATACACAGTCTATAATAGCAGTTCAAAATAAAATTAACAGAACTAAACTTGACATCAACGATAATATAAAAACCATCAACAGTAACCTTATCATAAAAGAAAATAAACTGAATTTTGAACTTGAAAAAGTAAAACTTGAGTTATATAAAATTCCTTTTTTTGAGCGTGAGTTATTTGATTTAACAAGACAACAAACCATTAAAAATAATATATACACTTTCTTACTTCAAACCAAAGAAGAGGCTGAACTTTCATTTGCTGCAACAGTTTCAGATGGTATCATATTAGATAATGCACAAGCAGGAAATGTGCCCATTAAACCAATTCCATTAACCATTTATTTAATTGCCATTTCATTATCAATTGTCATCGTTATAGTTTATATTTTTATAAAAGAAGATTTAAATAATAAAATAATTTTCAGATCGCAAATTGAAGAGGAAACATCGGCTGCGGTTATTGCTGAAATAAACTTTAATGAAAATAAAGATCCAATAGCCATAAAACACCATAATCGTTCCATTATTGCAGAGCAATTAAGATCTTTAAGAACGGCAGTTCAAGAGAAATTGTTTCATATAGAAGGTTGTAAAACTATATTATTTACTTCTTCCATTTCAGGTGAAGGAAAAAGTTTTTTATCGGTAAATTTAGCAAATAGCTTGGCCCTTTCCGGAAAAAAAGTTGCTATTATGGAGCTTGATTTAAGAAAGCCTAAAATCAACATTTTATTAAACGTTCAGCGCGAGCCAGGAATAACCAATTATTTATTAAATAAAATAAGTATTGATGATATCATAATAAAAGTAGAAGACTTTGATTCATTGTATGTAATTCCTGCGGGAACTGTTCCTCCAAATCCAACAGAACTTATTTTGAATGGAAAATTGGATGAACTCATGAACGAGTTGAAAACACAATTTGATTATATTGTAATTGATTCACCTCCAATTGGGTTGGTAACCGATGCAAAATTGCTTAATAAGTATTCAAATATTTGTTTGTATGTGTTGCGCCATGGTTATACTTTAAAATATTTTTTAAAGATGATTCAAAAGTTTTATACCAATAACGAATTGAATAATATCAACTTAATTTATAATGGTATAAAAAAACGTGGAGTAGGTAATTATAACTACAATTACGGCTATGGCTATGGTTATGGCTATGGTTACAGTTATGGCTACGGTAATACTTACACAGACGATAAAAAGGAAACTAAATCGTTCTTTAAAAAAATTGTTTCAAAATTTGTAAAACACAAATAGATGAAAGAACAACCAAAATACGATTGGACAATTAAATCGGAAAACCCTTGGTTTAAACTAGATTTAGTGAATACTTGGGAATATAAAGATTTATTCTTTTTGTTAATTAAACGCGACTTTATAGCCTTTTATAAACAAACTATTCTTGGACCTCTTTGGTTTTTTATACAACCCATTTTAACCATGATAGTATTTTCGTTTGTATTTGGCAAAATTGGAAATATTTCAACCAATAATTTACCTAAACCATTATTTTATTTACCAGGAATTATATGCTGGAATTATTTTGCTGAATGTATTTTAAAAAATTCAACTGTGTTTAGAGATAATGCTAATTTGTTTAGCAAAGTTTATTTCCCTCGAATAATATTACCCATGAGTATTGTTTTTTCAAGTATGGTTAGATTTTTTATTCAATTATTTCTATTCATTGTTATACTTGTTATTTATTCGTTTAAAGGATTTCAAATTCATTTATCAATAACTATTTTATTGATTCCTTACTTGCTTATTTTAATGGCTGCATTAGGGCAAGGATTAGGATTAATCATTTCCTCATTAACCACAAAGTACCGGGATCTTGCATTATTGGTAAATTTTGGAGTTCAATTATTAATGTTTAGTACTACGGTAACCTACCCCCTTTCGGCAGCACCAAATAATTTTAAGTTTTTAATTGAACTCAATCCAATGACTACCATTTTAGAAACATTTAGATATGCTTTTTTAGGTCAAGGAACATTTTCAATAACAGCTATTTTATATACCACAGTAACCACTATTATCATTTTTTTACTAGGAATAATTTTGTTTAATAAGGTTGAAAAAAACTTTATTGATACTATTTAAACGATGACAAACACGGCCATTAAAGTAGAAAATGTTTCAAAATCGTACATAAAAGGTGCTATTAGTACTGGAACACTCTCAAGAGATATTGAACAAAAAATTGTTTCCATATTTAATCCCAAAAAACAATTAGCACTAAAGCAAGATGCCAATTTAGTTTGGAGTTTAAAGGATATAAATTTTGAACTGAAACAAGGTGAAGCTCTCGGTATTATTGGAAAAAATGGTGCGGGTAAAAGTACCTTATTAAAAATTCTAAGCAGAGTAACTACACCTACCAAAGGGGCTATAAAAGGAAATGGACGTATAGCAAGTTTATTGGAAGTTGGTACAGGTTTTCATCCTGAACTTTCTGGCAGAGAGAATATTTATTTAAATGGCGCAATACTTGGCATGAAGCGTCATGAAATAAAAAAGAACTTTGATGAAATAGTCGATTTTAGCGGTGTTGAAAGCTATTTAGACACACCTGTAAAAAGGTATTCATCTGGCATGTATGTAAGACTAGCATTTGCAGTAGCAGCACATTTGGAATCGGAGATTCTAATAGTGGATGAAGTTCTTGCTGTTGGTGATGCCGATTTTCAAAAAAAGTGTTTAGGTAAAATGGGTAGCATTAGTAAAGGGCAAGGCAGAACAGTACTTTTTGTTAGCCATAACATGCAATCAATTCAAAGTTTATGTTCTAAGGCGTTATTACTAAATAAAGGAACAATGCAAGGATTTGGAAATGTTCAAGAAATGATAAATAACTATATGCAAAATCAAGAAAATAATATATCATTAATTGATAGAACAGATAGAAAAGGTGATGGAAAAGTAAAGGTTATTAATATTCATTTTATTGATAAAAAAACAGAAAAAATTACCAATAACCTTTATGCTGGAATGCGCTTGGTTTTTGATATAGAATTAGCTTCTAACCAATTTAAAATTAGCAGCAACTTAGAAATCTCGCTCGGCATAAGCGACCAATATGGTAATCGCATTACATTAATAAGCAATAAAGTTTCTGGCCAAACATTACACCCATTAACAAATGGTAATTGGAGTCAAAAAATAATGATTAATCATTTGCCTTTAGCTATAGGTAAATATACCATTACAGTTTTTGTTGCCTCAGGTGGACAAATTCACGATTGGGTTATTGACGCACTACCATTTTCAATTGAAAGTGACAGTTATTTTGGTGAGTTAGTGCATACTTTACCAACTGGACAAGGTAGCTTTTACCTTGATT
This sequence comes from Bacteroidota bacterium, assembly GCA_027491085.1. Taxonomy (GTDB): domain Bacteria; phylum Bacteroidota; class Bacteroidia; order UKL13-3; family UKL13-3; genus JAAFJM01. The sequence goes on along the minus strand of JAIXWW010000019.1, from coordinate 160,769 downwards.
TTACTTATTTATAAATACAACATGTTACTAAAAAAATTAAATAACTTCTTATTTAAACCACAGGAGTTAGATAAAAAAATAAAAATATTAAACTCAGGATTTGGGCATCATTTATCGAAGCAATCAAAAAGTGCAATCAATTCAAAAAATGAGCCGTTACCTTGGTTTACCTATTCATCAATTGAGTTTTTGAATCAATTAGATTTTACTGAAGCCAATATATTTGAATGGGGGTCTGGCAATTCTTCAAAATATTTTGCAGAAAGATGCCATCACATTACTTCTATAGAGCATAATTTGGATTGGTATAATACACAAAAAGTGAATTTGCAAAAAAACCAACAATTGATACATGCTACAGAAAATGGATATGCAAATGCAATCAATGAATTTAACAATAAATTTGATCTCATAATTATTGATGGGATTTTGCGTGGTGAATGTTTAACGAATGCCTTAAACTTTATAAAAGAAGATGGTATGTTTATTTACGATAATTCGGATAGAGACCCACAAAACTGTTTAATTTTAAGAGATGCAGGATATACCCAAATCGATTTTAGCGGTTTTGGTCCAATAAACGATTATACTTGGACTACTAGTATTTTTTTTAAACAATTTAAGTTTAAACCAATAACAGTTCAACCAGTTATTCCTATTGGAGGAGGTTATTAATTTTGAAAATTACTACTCGGTTATTTTTAGCAATTTTACCCCAAAAACTAAAAAAATTAATAGCCATAGAAACTTTTCCTTTTAGAAATAATTCTTATTCGCAAGAAGGTGAAGATTTGATAATTGATAAATTATTAGGTTATAAAAAAAATGGATTTTTTGTTGATATAGGTGCTCATCATCCATTAAGATTTTCCAATACTGCCATATTCTATAAAAGAGGTTGGAAGGGAATAAATATTGATGCCATGCCAGATAGTATGGTAGAATTCAATAAATTAAGAAAATTAGATATAAACTTAGAAACCGCCATCTCAAATGAAGAAGAAACTAAGTTGTTTTATATATTTAATGAACCTGCTTTAAATACTTTAAATAAAGAAGAAGCTTTAAGTAAAGATGGTAAAAATGGATATAAAATTCTTCAAACAATTGAAGTTAAAACAGTAAAGTTAAAAACAGTTTTCAATCAATATATTGGAAATAATGAAATCGATTTTATTTCAATAGATACAGAAGGTAATGATTTAAATGTACTGAAATCGAATGACTGGAAAAAATATAAACCCAAACTTATTCTTGTTGAAGAATTAAAAAATAAACAATTTCATGATTTAATAAACTCAGAACTTGTAACATTTTTGAAGGAACATAATTATTCAATAGTTGCAAAAACAATAAACACCTTATTTTTTAAATTAAATGCTACAGAATAATTTAGCACCTATTGCACTTTTTGTATATAACAGACCAGAGCACACAAAACGGGTATTAGACTCGCTAATAAAAAATCCTGAGGCAATCAATAGTAATCTATATGTCTTTGCAGATGGAGCAAAAGATAGTTCAAATACTATTGAGGTTAATAAAATCAAAGAAATGAAATCCCTTGTTTTTCAATACACTAAAGGATTTAATTTAATTACCATAATTGAAAGATCAAATAACTTTGGATTGGCTAACAACATAATAGATGGGATATCTAATGTTCTGGCTATGTATAAATATATTATAGTATTGGAAGATGATATCGTTGTTTCTAAAGGTTTTCTTCAGTTTATGAATAAAGGATTGTTTTTATATGAGCATAATAATAAAGTGTCTACAATCCAAGGTTTTCAGTTTCCAATTAATTTTGATAACGATGTTAATACCTACTTTGATTCTGCAGTAGGTTGTTGGGGATGGGCAACTTGGAGAGATAGGTGGGATTTATTTGAACCAAATGGGAAAAAACTTTGGGAAATTATAAATACTAATAATTCGTGGGAAAAATTTAACATAAACAATAGTTATAATTTTAAAGAATTATTGGAAGAACAAATTGAAGGCAAAAAAAATTCTTGGGCAATTAGATGGTATGCCTCCTTGTTTGTTAATGATAAATTGAATTTATATCCAGCCATATCCCTTACCTTAAATATTGGTAACGATGGGAGTGGTTACCATAAAAGTAAACAAGATACTTCCCATTTTCCAATTTCAGATAATGCCCATATTGATTTGAATGAAGCAGAATTATGTGACAGGGAAGTAAAAAAGGTCATTAATTTCAGAAAAAAACAACTTCGAAAACTGAAGTTAAGTAATTTCATTACAAAATTTAAGATAAATATATTAAAGATAGATAAGCTTCAATGGAAAAAATTATTATAAGTTATTGTTTATTCACCCCTAAAAATTTGAACAAAGAAATTAGGGTTTGGGATCCACATAATTCAGAATTAAGATATTGGTATAATATTCCAGCATTAGTAGCTATAAACTTAATGGTTTACCCTAATTCTGAAATTTGGATTTACATGCCGGAAGATCTTATCAAGCACCCTCTTTTTGAAATACTTGAAAAACTATCTGAAAAATTTGATATGTTAAAACTCAAGTTTTTATCATTATCGTATAATCATACAGAACCAACATTATGGCGTTATAAACCTGTTTTTGACAAGTTATCAGGATTGGTTTTATGCAGAGATTTAGATTCAATTCCTAATATGTCGGAGATAAAAGCTACCTATTATTTTATTAATCAACCAAACTATTATTTACAAACACTAAGAACTCATAAAAACCATATTTTTCCTATAACAACCATATTAGCGGGTTTAAGTGCTTATAGACCCAATAAAATAAGCTTTTTAAGTAATACCAACTTTAATGAGTTCTATTTACAATATAAAAGTAATTTGTATGGTTTAGATCAAAAATCAATCATTGAAATATTTACCAAAGATCCTGAATGGACTAAAAAATATTTTTTAGACTGTCCAATATCTACCAAAATTCATAAAGTTGGAAAGCCATTAATAGCGTGTAAATCGGTTGAAGAAAAAAAATATAAAGACAGTGTGAACATTTCACATGTATCAAACGAATTATTAGAATTATTAAACGAAACTACAATTTGGGGAGGCGAACCAATTGATTTTAGAGGGCCAAAATTAGAAAAGCTTTTGTCGTACAATAATTTAATAACATTCAAACTAAAGAAAGTTATGATGGATTGCTCCAACTATACACGCAATTTTTATTTAAATAGCATTGCCGATTCAATAGCAAATATTAGTTAACCTTTTATGAGTGGAATGCCATCCATTTCAATTATAGTTCCTAATTTCAATTATGGACATTATATTGAAGAAACCATTTGTTCAGTTATTAATCAAAACTATCCTCAGTTGCAGCTAATCATTATTGATGGTGGAAGCACAGATAATTCAGTTGAAATAATTAAAAAGTACGATAAACAAATTAATTATTGGGTTAGCGAAAAAGACAATGGTCAAGCAGATGCTATTAACAAAGGACTCAAAGTGGCAACCGGGGAATATGTTGCTTTTATAAACTCTGATGATGTTTATTTAGATGATGCTTTTGAACTAATTTTTAAAGACAAAAACAGTATTGATAAAGATTTTATATACGGTGATGTGTTAATAGGAAAAAATACAGAAAACGCAAAACCCAACAAATCAAAAAAGAATAAATTAACCTTAGCTTCACTCATTAATTTTTACAGCAATGCTGAATATATCATTCCATCGCAAAGTGTATTTATTAAAAGAGATTTTTTAAATAAAAACAACCTGAATTTTTTAAACACTAAGTTACATTATTGCATGGATTTAGATTGGTATTGCCGTATTTCATTGCATAAACCCACAGTTTATAAATATGAAAAAATACAATCTTTTTTTAGGATAAACTCACAGACCAAAACAGTTAGTCAAAGTTTAAAAATGAAAAATGAGGCACTTGAAATAGCCTTTTCATATTTAAAATATTTAAATAAAATGGAACGAAATGAATTTTTTATCAATAGATTTATTCATGTTTATTTAAATATGGTATATCAAAAAAAAATAAGTAATGGGCTTTCATCTCTTGTTTTAATGATAACAAAATCAAATTTTAGAGTTTTAAAAAATTATAAATTTTTAGGTTTACTGAAAAACCAAATTTTACAAAAATGAGTCCTAATTTATTACATAAAAAAAAATGGCTTACTCATTTTTTTTACAAAAAAGAAGTTGCTATAACTGGTGGTTATCATTACGGAAATTTAGGTGATATAGCACTAGGCAACAGTGTTAAAGAAATTTTAAAAGAAAAAAACATTAAATCCGAACTACAAACAATATATAATTTAAAATATTGGCTTGAAAGAGATTATGCAATTGTAGGAGGAGGTGCAATTGGTTATGAAAATTCATTATTAGAGATAATTAAAAGGCACGGCAATAATTATAAAAAAGTAGCTTTTATGGGTGTTGATTTTAATAGTAATTTTTACAGTGATGAATCAATTGAACTAATTAATAAGGCTGCATTTGTGAGTACAAGAAGTAAATCGCAAGCAGAAAGACTGAAAGAATTAACTGGTAGAAAAGATATTTATTCGCAGCCAGATTTAGCTTTTTCTTTCCAAAGAAAACATTATGAACAAATAAGAACCGTTACAAATAATTTAGAAAAAAAATTATTTGTAAATATTTTGCCTTTATATGCCATGTTTAATAATGGAATAGTAAAACCAATAAATGCCTATAAAAATGAAAGACCAGAAATTTTCGAAAACTTTTTATCAATTCATCAAAATTACAAAACCTTAATTATTAATGAGGTGAATAATGCTATTAAAGAAGGCATGGAAGTTTATTCTTGGTCGTTTACTCCTATGGATGAAGCTTATGCAAAGTTTTTATTAAAAGGTTTAGCAGTTAATCATTTAAGTTATGATCCAGACCCAGCTAAAATTATTGCAACAATTACACCTTCAGATGAAGTAATAACAACCCGTTTACATGCTACTATTTTTGGATTTCGTTCTGGTGCAAAAGTAAAGCCTATTGCTTACGCACGTAAAAATGAGGAATTATTAAAGGAAATGGGATTTAATAAATCAGATTATTTAAATGCTGAGGATTTAATTCTATTAGACAAGCTTCCTAAAACTGCATTAAAACCAAGCGAAGAAATTTTAAAAGAAATGGAAGAAAAAAGTTATGGTATGATTTCAAAAGGAATCAATATTTTATTTAATAATTAAATGGTAAATATTTCCATAATTATTCCAACCTATAAACGAGAAGCTGAGTTAATCAATTGTATTAGCAATATTTATAATCATATTAAAAATAGAAATGATATTGAAGTAATAGTATCAAATGATGCTTTGGAACAAACTATTAATAAATTTATTAATAATAAGTATCCAAAAGTTAGCATAATAAATGGCCCAAGCAAAGGACCTGCTGCCAACAGAAATTATGCAGCAAAACAATCCAAAGGAGATTGGTTAATATTTTTAGATGATGATTGTTTACCTCAGCAAAATTGGTTATCAAGCTATGAACTTGCTATAAAAAATAATACCAGTTTAGTATTGGAAGGAAAAACCATTGCAAATACAGCGAAAACTAGGTATGATGAAGTAGCTCCAATTAATTTATATGGTGGTAAACTTTGGTCTTGTAATTTTGCAATTCAGAAAAAACTATTCTTTAGTTTAGGCGGATTTGACGAAAATTATCCATTTTCAACAATGGAAGATATTGATTTTAAAGAACGTTTGAAACTTATTACTCAGTTTCAGTTTATTGAAAACAGCTCAGTAATTCATCCATGGAGAAGGAGAGTTGCCTTTAAAAATTTTAAATTAAGGATACGATCACAAAAGTATTTTGCTGAGAAATTCAAACAAAAAAATACATTTCAATTCAAGCAAAAACGCATTAAAATATTTGTTGGCAGTATATTTTCAAACTTAATGGAACTAGCTCAATATAGGTTTAAAGGTTGGTTGTGTTATATAGATAAAATGGTATTTAACTTCATTATGATATTCATCTAATTAAAATGACTTTGTTCCAATTATTTTTTTTAATTAGAGTAAAACTAAGTAATAGAGTTTTAAGTTTTGTAAGAAAAATATTCTTTAAATTACAAGGTTTACAAATTGGAAATGGAACCAATTTGTCAAAAGTGAAAATTACTTGGCCACATCAAGTAAGAATTGGAAATAACTGTAAATTGGAAAGTAATATATTCTTTAAATTTGATGGAATCTTAAAGCCAGGTCCAAGTATTATTATTGACCACAATGTTTTTATTGGAACAAATACCGAATTTAATATCCGAAAATCCATTCAAATAAAAAGCAATTGTTTAATAGCATCTGGTGTTAAATTTATTGACCATGACCATGGATTTTCAAAAGATAATTTAATAAATAAACAACCTGGAGTTGAACTTGGCATAACAATAAATGAGGATGTTTGGATAGGTGCAAATGCTGTTATTTTAAAAGGAGTTGAAATACAAAAAGGAGCAATTATTGCAGCTGGATCTGTTGTATCAAAAAATATTCCTAGCTTCGAAATATGGGGCGGTGTACCTGCAAAAAAAATATCGGAGCGTAAATAATGAAAATTATGTTTATAGTTGGTTCACTAGTTGAAAAAAAAAATGGTGTGGCCGATTATGTGTTGAACTTAAGTAATGCTTTGGAAAAACTTGGACATCAAGTTGCCATCATTTCAATCAATGACACCAAACACGTAACCAATAACATTAAAAACATTATTCATGAAAGCCACCCAAAAGTAATAATATCGAATAATTTACCTCTAAAGAATAAATTAAAGTTAATCAATCAAATTGCTGAACAATTTAATCCTGATTGGATTAGCTTACAATTTGTATCGTTTGCATATCAAAAAAAAGGATTACCATTAAACTTAATTTTTTTGTTAAATGGAATTAAACAATACAAATTACATGTTATGTTCCATGAATTATGGATTGATTATAAAAGTTCAATTAGTTTTAAAAATAAAATACTTGGTATACTTCAAGAAGTTTGTATTAAAGCAATACTTTATAAACTAAAACCACAATTAATAACCACAAGTATTAATACTTATCTTTCAAAACTTCAAAAAAACAAGGCTCAATTACTTCCATTGTTTGGAAACATTAAGGCATTAAAAAATGAACATATATTTACTTTAAAGAAAGAAATAAATGTTGTTTTTTTTGGCAGTTTTTCGCCTAATAAGCATGAATTTTTGATCCAATTAAATTGGATAAAAGAATATTCGAAATCAAAAATGTTACCTGTAAAATTTAATGTAATTGGAAATAACGGTATACATAAAGAGGCTGCATTTAGCGCGATAAAAAATGTGCTTGGTCAATATGCCTTAAATTGTATAGGAGAAAAAGATGAAAATGAAATTTCTGATATTTTTTTAAATGCAGATATTGGAGTTTCAAGAGCCAATTACGAATATTTTGGTAAAAGTGGATCTACTTTGGCTATGTTAGAACATGGTTTACCAGTCTTACTTAGAGGTGAGCAACCAACAATTTTAAAACTTGAAGCACCACAAAATAATTTTGCAAAACAAATGATATTTACATCAAGTCCTACTAATATTAAATTAGAAAAAGGTGAAATAAAAAATAATCAAATATGGGTTACATCAAGATTGATTTCATTGTTTAACAACAATTCATTAAGCTAATTATAGTGAAATATTATTATCAAATAGAAGGTTTAAAAAGAAATAATTTAGGTGATGTAATTCAAGGATTGGCTGCTAAACAATTTTTACCTAATGATGCTACACCTGTTAATAGGGAAAAACTTAGCTTATTAACTAATGAGCCTAGTTTGCTTATTGCCAATGGTTGGTATCAACATGAGTTTGATAAATTTCCTCCACCTTCAGAGGTAATTCCTTTCTATATTTCGGTACATATAGCAAAATCGGATTTTATAAAGATAAAAAGCATTAGAGAGCATTTTAAAAAAAATGCACCAATTGGTTGCAGAGATTTGAAAACACTTTGGCTGATGCGTGGATTTGGCATTCCTGCTTATTATTCAAGTTGTTTAACCTTGACATTTAACAATAGTAATTCATCTCAAGGAAATAAATCTGAAGTTATTTGGGTTGATAATATTGATCATCCTATACCTTTAAAAATTGACCAAAAATTACACGAACTGATACCTGAAGGATTTACTAAAATTTCACATGATCCATTGAGTAGATTTCTGAAATTTGAAAATTATGTAGAGGATAACACAGAACTAACTTTTTCTTTATTTAAAAGATATGAGCAAGCAAAATTAGTATTAACAACCAAAATTCATTGCGCTTTGCCATGCATTGGAATGGGCATTCCTGTAATTTTAATTCATCCTAATCCTAAGGATCCAAGATTGAGTGTACTCAGCAAATTAATTACCATTATTTCTTATGATGATTTAATGGAATATGATAGTTTACCAGAAGCTGCAATTAAAAAAGATAAGGCTGATAGAATCAAAAAAAACTTAACATATTTATTAAACTCAGCAGTAAAAAATAATAAAAACCCTTTTACCGATAAAGCTAATACCAAACTTTATTATCAATTTCAAAAATATAAGTTTATTTCATCAATAACTTCTTTTGGCTTAAAGGCCATATATAAATTGGGATTCTTTAAAAAATCATTTGAACGTGTATTTGGAAAGGAATATCTAATTGACTAAAAAAAAGGTATTGATATTTGTAACCCAATTACTCGAAAACGGTGGAATTGAAAGCCATTTAAAAGAATTTTGTATACAACTTAAAAAAGATAATAATTTATCAATATCAATATTAGTTCTTCATTCAAAAGCAAGTAGCCAAACACACTCTTTTTATGATGAAATTTGTGAAAACACATGGATAATTAATCATCCAAATGTATTGGTTAGGTACTTGAAATTATTATTACTAATTCCATTAATTAATCTAAAAAGGTTTGTTACATTTTATAGCAATGGTCAGGGTAACAGTATTTATTTATTGAAAAAATTCTTGTTTAATATCAAAAATTGGGTTCATCATCATCATACCTCTGGTGATGAAAATGATCAAAAAACGTGGACTAAACAATATATAAAAACTTTACAAAATGCCACTGTAGTTATAGCTTGTGCGCAATACAATGCAGAACTAATAAGTGATGTTCTAAAAAGAAAGGTAATTTCAATTCCTTGTTTTTCTAGAACGATTAAAATTGAACGAAAACCAATTGATGAAAAAAAAATAAAAATTGGATATATAGGACGTCTAATCAAAGAAAAAGGAATTGAGAGTATATGTGAACTTTCAAATAACTCAGAACTCAAAAATATGGAGTTTTATATTTGGGGTGAAGGTAAAACGTACAATGAAAGTTATTTTAAAAACTTTCCAAATTTAAAATACATGGGTTCATTTAAAAATAAAGAAGAACTTACAATTGCATTAAATACCATTGATGCTTTCATATTATATTCAACACATCCCGAAGGTTTACCAATTAGTTTACTTGAGGTTATGAGTGCTGGATTACCTTGGATTGCAACAGATAGAGGTGGTGTCAAAGAATTGCGAGTTGATGAATATTTTAATTATTTACTACCCCAAGAAACCAATGAAATGGATTTGATAACGCACTTAAAAAATTTTACTGATAACTTAATCAATAAAGAGTTTATTTATCAAAAACAAATTGAAGCATACCATAAAAAATATGCACCTGAGGTTTTGATTGATAAATGGAAATTAGTTTTACAAGGAAATTAGGTAATGGTAATATTGTCTCACCCAACTGGCAATCAGTTTGTAAGATATGCGGCTTCTGGATTAATTCAAGCTCAAATGCTGCAATCGTTTTATACAAGTATTGCTTGCTTTGAAAATGATTTTTTATTCAAAATAGGGAGATATTCAAAACTAGCTGAACTCAGAAAACGAGTTTTTGATAATGATTTGAAACCATTTACAAATACCAATCCTTACCATGAACTCATGCGCCAATTAAGCATGAAAATGAATTGGGATAGTTTAATTAAACATGAATTTGGTAAATTTAGTGTTGATGGAGTTTATTCAAATCATGATTATTGGGTGAGCAAAAAAATATGGCAACAGCAATGTAATGGTGCCAAAGCTATTTATGCTTATGAAGACGCAGCAATACAATCTTTTAGTAAATCAAAACAAATTGGCTTGACTAACTTTTATGATTTATCAATTGGATATTGGCGGATGGGAAGCAAAATATTGGCAATTGAAAAAGAACGCCAACCACTTTATGCCAGCACACTTACTGGACTGTTAAATTCAGATAATAAATTAGCTAAAAAGGATGAAGAATTGACACTTGCTGACAATATAATTGTGGCAAGTAGTTTTACCAAAGACACGTTAAACATTTATCCAAATCCATTAAACAAAGTAACAGTTATTCCTTATGGTTTCCCTGAAGTTACAACAAGAAACCCTTTCAAAGAAAAAACAAATAAACCATTAAAGTTATTATTTGTAGGTGGTTTAACGCAGCGAAAAGGTATTGCAGAAGTATTTGAAACTGCTAATTATTTTGGTAAACATACAGAACTAACCATCATTGGGCGTAAAACTTCGAATGAATGTAAGGAACTAGATATTAATTTAAAAAAATACAATTGGATTCCAAGTTTACCTCACCATGAAATATTGGAACAAATGCAGCAACACGATATACTATTATTTCCTTCTTTATTTGAAGGATTTGGAATGGTTATAAGTGAAGCTATGTCGCAAGGAATGCCAGTAATTACCACAAATCATACAGCAGGCAAAGATTTTATAACTCATGGAAAAAATGGATGGATTGTAGAACCAGGAGATTCAAATGCAATGATTCAGGTAATTCAAAACATAATTGACAACAGAGAACAGCTTGAACAAATAAAGATAAATGCTCAAAACACTGCCAAAGAAAGACCATGGCATAAATATGCAAGTGAGTTAGCCTTATTTATAAAACAAAATTTAAGCAATGAGTAGTACCCGAAGTTTTGGATTAGATTTGCTTAGGACATTTGCAATTGGATTTGTATTGCTTGCCCACTTTGCTAAAGTATTCGATTCTATTGGTTTTTGGGGAGTAGAATTATTTTTTGCATTAAGTGGTTATTTAATTGGGAAAATAATTTGGGAAAATTATAATTCAAGTAAAACATATAATATAAAATTAGTTACCAATTTTTGGAAAAGAAGATGGTGGCGAACAATTCCAAATTACTATTTGTTTTTATTGGTAATGATGGTGTTTCAATGGTTTTGGACTAAACAATTTACTGGTTTTGAAACCATTTTAAAATCAATATTTTTTATACAAAATTTTATAGCAAGAGAAGAAGAATTTTACAGTGTTTCGTGGAGTTTGTGTATTGAAGAATGGTTTTATTTGTTATTTCCTTTAGTACTTTTATTATTATCATTTTTAAGATTTTCGAAAAAAGTTACATTTACTATTACCCTATTTTTCTTTACAATAGTATCTATTATTATTAGGTATTATTTAATTGAACAACACGTTGGTCACTCATTAAGAGGCATAACTTTAGCAAGAATAGATGCAATAGTTTACGGGGTGGCGGCATCGTTTATTATAAATACAAAAAATAACAGCAAAAACCTTTCAAACTATATTTTAGTGGTTGGTTGTATCTTATTATTTTATTGCATTAAACAAGTTCATTTTTCAAATATAAAATATGAGGAAATAAGAAGTGGACAATTGTTTTTGATGTTAACACCTTTGGCTTTTGCCTTAATAATGCCAAAAGTAGAAAAAATGAATTTTACTTTTAAACATTTAAATTGGTTGAAGGTTGGTATTCAAAATGTAAGCTTATGGTCTTACTCCATTTATTTAAGCCATATTCCAGTAATGTTTACCACCTATTATTTAACATCTACCATTAGGATAAACGGAATGGGCAACTTGGTATCAAAATTAATTGGTTTATTGGTAACAATTATGGTTTCTGCCTTCATTTATAAATACTTTGAAAAACCATTAACCAATAAAAGACCACAAGAAATTAAAAATTAATCAACGATTTATTTTTCTGCTAGTTTTTAAAATCAACATAAAATATTTAACCATTTGAATCATCAAAATTTAAATAAAAATGACAGTTTAACCAATTTAAAAAATGGAATTTGGTTATACTTTATTTTATTAGTATTTGAAGGAGCATTACGAAAATGGATATTGCCCCAATTAGCAAATCCATTATTGTTAATTAGAGATCCATTGGTTCTTTATTTATTCTTTTCGGCAAGCTTTAACAGGGTTGTATACTTTAATAGTTATATTTTTTACATGTTGAGTATTGTTGCTGTGAGTTTTATTGCAACAATGGTAACTGGCCACGGTAATGTTGTTGTAGCATTGTATGGAGCTAGAATTTTTATAATTCATTTTCCAATGATATTTTTAATTGGAACCGTTTTTAATAAGGAAGATGTTATAAAAATGGGTAAAGTAATTTTATACATTTCTATTCCGATGGCACTATTAATTGCAGTTCAGTTTTTTAGTCCTCAAACAGCATGGGTTAATAAAGGCATAGGTGATGCGATTGGTGGAGGTTTTAGCGGAGCAATGGGCTATTTAAGGCCACCTGGAACATTTTCATTTACAAGTGGAACCACCTCTTTTTTTAGTTTAGTTGCAGTATTTGTCTTTTACTTTTGGATTGAATCAAAAAAAATAAACAAAGTTATTTTATCACTGGCTACAGCTGCATTGCTGGCTTCCATTCCTTTTTCAATTAGTAGAAGTTTACTGTTTCAAATAATGATAAGTTTTGGATTTACCATTATTGGTTCAAATATTATTAAACAAAATAGCAATAAGGGAATAACCATGATTTTAGGTTTTTCTGCATTAGCGTTATTATTGAGTTTATTCGATATATTTTCAATAGGAATTGAAGCTTTTTCTACCAGACTTGAAAGAGCCAATACTGCAGAAGGTGGCATTGAATCTGTTTTTCTTGATAGGTATTTAGGTGGTTTGATAAATGCTTTAAGTTCATCAACCAATCAACCATTTTTAGGATATGGTTTGGGCTACGGAACAAATGTTGGAAGTAGTATTTTAACAAATAAAAGAGCTTTCCTTATTTCAGAGGGAGAATGGGGAAGATTAATTGGTGAATTGGGTCCAATACTTGGCATAGCCATCATTTTAATTAGGTTGTTAATGACAGCTAAATTAACTTCATGGGCTTGGCAATATTTGAAAATTAATGATATACTTCCATGGATATTGTTATCGTTTACACTTTTTATTTTACCTCAAGGCGGCTGGTCTCAACCAACTTCATTAGGATTTTGTGTTTTGGTTTGTGGACTTTTGATAGCATCATTTAAGTATGAGCAAACTTAATAGGTAATTGATGAACAACTTTAAAGTCATTTTGATTGGAAATTATGCATGCGACAAACAAGTTAGCATGAATAGTTTTTTAAATATTTTAGTTCTTGGTTTAAAAAACGAAGGATTTGAATTGGAGATTTGGAAGCCAAATGTTTGCTTTGGATATTTTGTGAAAAATACCAATAAAGGTATTGGGAAATGGTTTGGCTATATTGATAAATATGTTCTTACAACTATTTATTTTTATATAAAAGTACTCATTCATAAACTGACTCAAATAAATTGTATTTACCATATTTGCGATCACTCCAATTCAATTTATATTCCATTATTTCCTTTAAATAAAATACTAATTACTTGTCATGATGTATTAGCTATTAGAGGTGCGTTAGGTTTTAAAGATGCCTTTTGTGAAGCAAGTGGTTTTGGTAAATTATTACAGCATTTTATACTCAAAAACTTAAAAAAGAATATCAACATTGCTTTTGTCTCACAAAACACAAAAAATCAATTTATAGCATTAGGAGCTAATCATTTTCAAAATAAATACCAAGTTATTTACAATGGATTAAATGCTGATTTTAAAAAATTAGAGATAGCGGAAGTTCATAAATTAATTCAGAAATATTCCAATTTCCCCACTCAAAAATCCATTTTACATGTAGGTTCAAATTTAGCAAGAAAAAATAGAGTTTTATTAGTCAAAATGCTTAGTAAATTAAGAAATAATTATGATGGGCTTTTATGTTTTGCGGGACAAAAACCTGACAACCATCTGTTACAACTAGCAGCAGATTTAGGAGTAAGTGATAGAATTTATTTTATTCAAAACCCAAATCATGAATTGTTAAATTTACTTTATAACCAATGCGATGCTTTTATATTCCCATCCTTATCAGAAGGTTTTGGATGGCCAATTATTGAAGCTCAAACATGTGGTGCACCAGTAATTTGTTCCAATATAGAACCATTGCCTGAAATTGGTGGAAATGGTGTAATAACCGCAAATCCATTTGATGAGCTGGATTTTGTAAATTCATTTCTATCATTAAACGATTCTTTATTAAGGGATAATTTAATACAAAAAGGTTTTGAAAATTCTCAAAAATATACCACAAAAAAAATGCTTAATAACTATATAGATTTTTATAAAACCATCAATCAATGAAAAAAATAATTCAGGTATTTATTGTTATTCAACCATGGTTTATAAAACGATTTTTACTTCAAAAATTATTGGGTTATCAAATTCATCCAACAGCGCGAATAGGTTTTTCTTGGATATTTCCTGATCATTTAATCATGGAAAACAACAGTGTAATTGGGCATTTCAATATAGCCATACATTTAAATAAAATACACTTACAAAACCACGCTAAAATTGGTCGTGGTAATTGGATAACAGGATTTAGCATCAACAAAAATAGTAAGCACTTTATTCATCAACCCAATAGAACTCCAGAACTTATTGTGGGAGAACATTCAGCAATAACTAAAAATCATCATTTTGATTGTACACATCAAATAAAAATTGGAAAGTTTACCACCATTGCTGGTTATCAATCGCAATTGCTTACGCATTCAATAAATATTGAAGAAAACAGACAAGATAGCAAACCCATATTGATAGGAGATTATTGTTTTGTAAGTACCAATGTGGTAATAATTGGTGGAGCTTGTTTACCATCCTTTTCCGTGTTAGGAGCAAAATCGATGCTAAATAAAGAATTTAAAGATACTCATTTTTTGTATGGAGGCATACCTGCTAAATCAATTACAGCAATTAATGCCAACTCAAAATACTTCACAAGAACTGAAGGTTTTGTTTATTAAATGAAAAAAATAAAACTCTTACGTGTTATTTCAAGTATGGATCCCAAAACAGGTGGACCTCCAAATGGAATAAAATACATAACACCTTTTTTGGATGAATTAAATATTGAAACAACTATAGTTTGTTTGGATGATATAAATGATGAATTTATAAAAAAATCATCTTTAAATATTATTGCCTTAAACGAAAATAAAACACCTTGGCAATACAATTCAAAGCTTTACAATTGGTTGTTAAACAACTTAATAAATTATGATGCAGTAATAGTTCATGGGATTTGGCTTTACCACACTTATGCTGTATCGAAAGCGGTAAACATATTAAGAAAAACAAACGAACTATTTAAAACAAAATATTTTATTTATCCGCATGGAATGCTGGATGGTTATTTTCAAAGTAATAAAACCAGAAAACTTAAAGCTTTTAGAAATTTCTTTTATTGGCATTTAGTTGAACATAAAAATGTGGCAATTGCTGATGGTTTAATTTTTACATCGGAAGAAGAAAAAAATATTGCTGCCAAAACTTTTACAAATTATAAACCTAGGCAAACATTGAATTTAGGATATGGAATTGATGTACCCATCAATACATTCAAGCAAACTGGTAAAAAAGATTATTTTATATTTTTAGGACGATATGATGAAAAAAAAGGAATTGATACCATCATAAAAGCTTATGAAATAATAGTACAAGAAAATATTACCATTCCTAAATTAGTGATTGCAGGACCAGGATTAGATGCTCCTTACGGACAATATATTCAAAGGTTAGTTAACCAAAGTGAGGTTCTCGGGAATCATGTTGAGTTAAAAGAAATGGTATCTGGTGAAGAAAAATGGAATTTATTAGCCAATGCCAAAGCTATGATTTTATGGAGTCATCAAGAAAATTTTGGCATTTCGGTAGCCGAATCGCTTGGTTTAGGAGTTCCTGTAATTTTATCAAAACAGGTTAATATTTGGACTGAAATAGTATTGAATAACGCTGGATTAGCTGAAGATGATACAGAAGAGAATTTAATAAAAGTAATTAAATCATTTTGTAAATTATCGGAGTATGAATATGAACAAATGTGTATCAATGCGATGAAAACTTACGAAAATAATTACAAGCCTCATTTATATGCTAAAAGGCTACATACCATTTTATTGTGCCATTGACAAATGAATAATGAATTTAAAATTGGTTTGTTATTAACAGCTTGCATTGAGCCAACTCAGTTTAAAGATAAGGTACACAGAAATGATACTTTAATTAGATTAGAAGATTATAAAACTGCTTTAAAACTTTGGCTTCATCATAAAGATGCCTCCATAACTTCAATCATTTTTGCAGAAAATTCGGACTACGATTTAACAGAAATTGAAACTGTATTTTTAAAAGAAAATATTTATAATAGACGATATCAAATTATTCAAGTTAAAGCGTCAATAGTACCAAAAGGTTTACATTATGGTTACAGTGAGTTAGAACTTATTGATAACGTTTTGGATAAAATTACTTTACTTAATGATAACGATTTTATAATAAAAACAACAGGAAGAGTTTACTTTCCAAAAATATCTTCGCTGCTTGTAAAAACGGTTCTTAGGTATAATTTTATTGCTGACTCTAGAGATTTTTGTTTCGGAAAATGGAAAAAAAATTATGTATTAAGTAACCTTTTTATATTCAATATACATTGGTATAAGGAAAATTTGTTTGATAAAAAAAGATTAATGTTAGAACTTGGAGTAACTCATTTTGAAACACTTTTATATAAATTATTACTTGTAAATAAAGTGGACAAAAAAGTGTTATTACGATTTCCTATAAATGTTAATCCTGTAGGGCATGGGGCGCATTGGAATGTTAACTATCAATCTTTGAATAAAAGATTAGGTTATTTATTAAGAGCTGTTTTTAGAAAAATATTACCCAATATTTGGATATAATGATGGTTAATACAGACACGAGAACGGGCCCATCTTTTAGCTTGTCAAATAGATTTATAAGACTTTTTTGGAATATAGTTTACGTATTAGTTTTTAAATATTCACCTAAACCATTTCATTGTTGGAGAAGGTTTATTTTAAAGATATTTAAAGCTAAAGTTGGTAAAGGGGTACATGTTTATGGAAAGGTGAAAATTTGGGCTCCATGGAACTTGGAGTTAGCTGATTTTTGCGGTATTGGAGACAACACTATACTTTATTCACAAGGTAAAATTAGGATTGGCAAAAATACGGTTATATCTCAAGGAAGTCATATATGTACGGGAACACACAACTACGAAAGTGAAGGTTTTGAACTCATAACAAAACCAATAACTATTGGAGCAAATGTTTGGATTGCGGCTGAAGCATTTGTTCATCCTGGTGTAAGCATTGAAGATGATTGCATAATAGGAGCAAGGTCTGTTGTGATGCACAATATGCCAAAAGGGTTCATTTGTGCCGGTTTTCCTTGTAAACCAATAAAGAAAAGAGTAATTAAGAATTAAAACAAATAAAATGTTAGATTTAACAATTGCCATTCCTGTAAAGAATGAAGCACATCAGATAGCAGATTGTATTAAACATATTGGTAAAGATTTTGCTAAATATATTGATGTAATAGATTCAAACAGCACTGACGATACTACAAAAATTGCAAAAGAATTGGGAGCCAATGTTATTCAATTTAATTGGGATGGAAAATATCCTAAAAAACGTAATTGGTATTTATTTAACTACACACCAAAAACAAAATGGGTACTTTTTTTAGATGCTGATGAATTACTAACAGCAGATTTTAAAATTAAGATAAAAGAAATTTTACCTTTAACTAATCATAAAGGATTTTGGCTTAATTATTCAATTTATATGAATGATTATAAACTTAAAGCTGGATATCCATTAAAAAAATTAGCTCTGTTTCAGACTAATTTTGGCTTTTATGAAAAAATAGAAGAAGAAAATTGGAGTAAATTGGATATGGAAATTCATGAGCATCCAATTGTAAATGGTAGTCTAGGAATAATAACTGAAAAGATTGAACACAATGTAAATTTTGATCATATTAATTGGAAACAAAAACACATTGAATATGCAAAATGGGAAGCTAAAAGGTTCTCAAAGCTTAAAGCTTCAAAGCTAAATAACCATTTAACCTTTTTTCAAAAAATAAAATATACCGTATTGAAAACACCTTTTGCTGGTGTCATATTTTTTATAGGTTCATTTGTTTTCATGCTTGGATTTGTTGATGGACTAAAAGGGCTGAAGTACAATTGGTTAAAAGCGTTTTACTTCAATAGAGTTTCTGCCGAAATAAAGCAACTTAACTTTCAATGATTTTAGATAGTAAGAATAAAGAACTGATTGTATATGGTATTAACTTTGCCCCGGAACTAACCGGGATAGGTAAGTATACTAGCGACATGGTTGATTGGCTGGTTGAAAACAATATTAAATGTACAGTAGTTACTTCATTTCCATATTATCCTTATTGGCAAATTCAAAAACCTTATAAAGGACTTTTTTATAAAAAAGAAGTGAGTAATAATGGTTTATTAACTATTTATAGGTGCCCAATGTATGTGCCAAAGAAAGCCAGTGGTTTAAAAAGAATATTGCATGAGGCAAGTTTTTTAATAAGTTCATTTTTTATATTTTTTTATTTATTGTTCAAACCTAAAATTTCAAATATATTTTGTGTAGCACCTCCTTTCCACTTAGGATTAGTTGCAATTTTTTATAAGTTTTTTAAAGGAGCTACTATTACTTATCATGTGCAAGATTTGCAAATTGAAGCAGCCAAAAACTTGAGAATGATAAAAGGTAAAGTGCTGCTAAATATCTTTTCTAAAATTGAATTATATATTTTCAAAAATGTGGATGAAATTAGTTCAATTAGTAAAAATATGATTTCAAAACTTGTTACACAATCAAATAAAGAGGTGTTTTTTTTTCCAAATTGGGTTGATAATAAGGCGTTCTATCCCCTTGAAAATCCAAAGTTAAGTAGAAAAAATTGGGGGTTTGCTGAAAATGATAAAATAGTACTTTATTCGGGAAGTATTGGTGAAAAACAAGGCTTAAATCAACTAGTTGAATTGGCACAATTCTACCAATCAAATGAAAAAATAAAATTTATTGTAGCAAGTTCTGGTTCCTATTCAATTAAACTTCAAAATGAGGTAAAAGAGTTAAAAATAAAAAATATTTATTTCCTTCCGTTGCAATCAAAAGAAGTTTACAATGAGTTTTTAAATATAGCCGATGTACACTTAATTCTTCAAAAAAAGAATGCTGCTGATTTAGTAATGCCAAGTAAACTAACTACACTTATGGCAATTGGTGGATTAACAATTATTGGATCAGAAAAAGGTACTGAACTTTATGAATTAATCTCAAATAATAAACTTGGAATTTTGGTGGAACCAGAAAATTTAAGTGAATTAATATCTAAAATTGAAAAAAGTTTATATCACAACTATGATGATATAAAAATAAATGCTAGAAACTTTTCAACCAATACCTTGGATAAGGAAATCATACTTAATAGATTTATCAATATTTTATAATAACATACCAATAATAGCATTATCATTAAAAATAAAAAATAAATAAAGCCTTGAAAAACATTTTAAAATACTGCTGGATTATTTTACTATTAACTGTATTAGTTAAAGTTAGTAAAGCACAAGATATTTACCAAAAGAAACCATATTTAATCTCTTATGGTGTAAATATAATTTTTGAAGATAGAAATCAATTTGAAAATTATTTGAAAAACGAAACTGTGTTATGGAATATTAGTCCAATAACCTTTGGTTTAGAAAAAAGAATTCGAAGTGATTTTGCTGTAATAGGAATTGCCGGAACTAATGTTTATCAAGAAAAACAAAAAATTAGTGGAATAACCTTAAAAAATTCTAAAGATATATACTTCGTAGAGTTAGGAGCTAAACTCAACTTTATTCCATTGTTAAAATATAAAACCAATATTGATCCTTACGTTACAGCCACAACTGGCTATATATATAGGGGTGAAGCCAGTGAATTAAATTTAAATTTTGGATTGGGTACAAATTATTGGTTCAATTCAAAATTCGGCCTAAATTTTAATATAACTTATCGAATAAACGAAGCTATATCTAAAGAAAACAAACAAGGAGATCTTATGCAGTTTTCAATTATGCTAGTTCAAATTATAGATTAATTTAATAATTCAAATAACAATCAGATAACATTTTGGTATATTCAAGTAAATATTTAAGTAACACTTAACTGCTATTATTGCCTAATTATAACAATTAGTATTAATGGGAAAAAGATTTCATAAGAATTCACTTTATATCTTCTTATTGCGTGTTTTTATTTTATTGTTTGATTTAATTGGATTAAATAGTGTTATTTTTTTACTTACCTATATTTTAAATGAACCAATTAAACTTAATATTGGAAGTGTTATTGATTTAAAATACCTAATAATTAGCTACAATATTACTTGGATTGTACTTTCTTATTTTTTTAAAACCTACGAAAAAAATTTCCAAATAATCTACAACTTAAAATCATCATTTAAATTATTCTTTTTTCATTTATTAATTCTTTTATCTTTCTCATTATTATTTCTCAGTTCAATTCGTATCAATAATATTTTTATACTTTTATACTTTTTTAGTTCCATTATATATTTACCAATTTCAAGATATTTAACTAGTTATTACTTAAATAAACTTGATAATATTATTCACTTAAGGAAAAGGGTTGCTATTTTGGGTGATGCCGATATTTATCCAAAACTTTTTGAATATTTAAAATCTGAAGACTCTGGATACAAATTAATTCCAGTTCTTCCAAAAGTAAACAATAAAAATATTACCCTAGAACTTTTTAAAGAAGCTATACTTACTGCAAAAAGTAACAATATTTCAGAAATTTTTTCGGTAATAATGCCCTTAAACGATGACATGTATTTGCAAATTGTAAATTTGGCCGAAAAAGAATTTATAAGGTTTAAATTCATTCCTGAATTTGATATGGTATTAACCAATCAATTTAAAATTAATATAAAATCAGAAACACTAATAGTTGATTATACAAGAGAGCCACTAGAAGAATTAGACAATAGAATTAGAAAACGATTGTTTGACTTAATAATTAGTTCATTAGTAATTATTTTCATATTAAGTTGGCTTTATCCAATATTAGCACTATTAATTAAACTTGACTCCAAAGGACCTGTACTATTCAAACAACTCAGAAGTGGAAGAAAAAATGTTCCATTTACTTGTTTAAAATTTAGAACCATGATTCCAAATGAGATTCAAGATTCAAAACAAGCAGAAAAGCATGATTTTAGATTTACAAGAATTGGTCAATTTTTGCGTAAATCTAGTTTGGATGAATTACCTCAGTTTTTTAATGTATTTATAGGCCAAATGAGCATTATAGGTCCGCGCCCTCACATGTTAAACCATACAAAACAATATGGTGATGTTGTTGAATTTTATATGCAAAGGCATTTTATCAAACCAGGCATTAGTGGTTGGGCTCAAATAAATGGATTAAGGGGTAATTTAGACCATAAAATGATGGAAATTAGGGTAAAATACGATCTTCAATACATTAAAAATTGGTCTATTTGGCACGATATTGATATCATGTTCAAAACGTTTATGCTTACTTTAGTTGGTGATGATAATGCCTATTAAATTTTTCTTCAATTAACAAATCATCAATTACCAATAAACATTTTTTTATTAAAGCTTATGTTCAAAAATTTACAATTCACCATCATATTTATTCTTATATTTTCCTCAACAGCTTTTAGTCAAGTAGGTAAAGTTTCAGGAAAGGTAATTTCATCTAAAAATGAAGGTTTAATTAGTTCCATAGTTACTATTAGTTTAGATGTTTTTACTAAATCTGTTGCTACAGATTATAATGGTGATTTTACCATTAACAATTTAAAACCAGGTACCTACAAAGTAACTGCAAAGTATACTGGATTTGAAACCACAGTAACTGAAAATGTAGTGGTAAAGGCTAATCAAACCACAACTTTAAACATTGTTTTATTTGAAAAACAAAGACAACTAAAAGATGTAAATATAAAGGCAAAGGTTAAACGTGACAATGTTAGTGCATTGCTAATTATGCAAAAGAATGCAGCATCAGTTGGAGATGCAATTTCAGCTGAAACCATTAAAAGAAGTCCTGATAAAAGCACAAGTGATGTTTTAAAACGTGTAAGCGGAGCAAGTATTCAAGACAATAAATTTGCAATAATTAGGGGTTTGAATGAAAGGTATAATGCTGCTTATTTGAATGGATCGGCATTGCCAAGTTCTGAGTCCGATAGAAAAGCATTCGCATTTGATATTTTTCCTTCAAATATGTTAGACAATTTGATTATTACCAAAACTGCAACACCAGATCAAACTGGTGAATTTGCTGGTGGAATAATATTGATTAATACCAAAAATGTTCCCGATGAAAACTTTCAGTCATTTAGTTTTGGATTAGGTATAAATACATTAACCACCTTCAAGGAAAAGATAACTTATAAAGGTGGCAATTTAGATTTTATTGGGCTTGATGATGGAACAAGAGCATTACCAAACGGATTGCCAGCACTAAATAGTTGGCCAGAAACGAGGGCAGAAAAAGCTGAAGCCGCTAAATTAATGCCTAATGATTGGGGTTCAATTAAAAGTACTTTTGGAACTTCGGTTTCCATGCAATACACTTTAGGAAGATCTTTTAAAATTAAATCAAAAGATGCTGTTGGTTTATTATTTTCTTTAACCTACAACAATACACCAAATAAATTCGACCAATATTCTTATTCATTTGATCAAGGAGATAATAATAAAATTCAAACAAATTTAAAAGATGAAAACTACACTTCAAGAGTATTAGCTGGAATACTTTTTAATTTATCATGGAAAATCAATACTAATAATTCAGTAAGTTTTAAAAATATATATAGTATCAATTCGGAAGATAGAGTGGTGAGAAGGGTAGGAGCATTTAACTTAAATCAAGTAGATCCTTTGAGAACAGAATCAAATTTGTTTTGGTTTACTTCAAACGAAATTATTACAAATCAGCTAAGTTCAGAGCATTTTATTCCAAAAACCAAAACCAAAATTAATTTATTGATTTCTAATGGTAATGTTACTCGACTAACTCCAGGTATGAGAAGGTTGTTATACGATGCAGGAACAAATGAAAGATTTAAAGCCAATATAGTTTCAAATGCTGATTTTGCTGCATCTACGGGCGGTACCTATTTATATACCACCATTGATGAAAATATTAAAAGTGCACAAGTAGATTTTAGTGAAAATTTTGATTTTAATAAAAATTTTAAAAACAATTTTAAATTTGGGTTTAATTTTCAAACAAGAAATAGGAATTTTTTTGCCAGGAAATTGAACTATGCAAGACTTCAACAAACTGGTGGGGGAGGTATTGAATTTGAAGATTCACTTCTTTATTTAAACGATATGGATTTATTTTCAAAACAAAACATGGGAATACTAGCAAATGGTAAAGGCGGCTTTATGCTAGAGCAAATTATTAACCCTTATGATGCCTATGATGCTGGTTCCGATATTTTTGCAAGGTTTATAATGATAGATACTAAAATTGGTAGCAGATTTAGAGCTATATGGGGAAGTAGATTAGAAACTTTTTACCTTAAGTTAAATTCTACAAGAGATGATAGAACTCCAATTAGAGTTAATACCACTAAATATGATTTTCTACCTTCTTTAAATGTAGTTTATTCATTAACTGATAAACAAAATTTAAGACTATCATATTCTGAAACTGTTAATAGACCTGAATTTAGAGAATTGGCTCCATTTGTTTTTTATGATTTTACTAACAGATATACCTATTCAGGTAATGATACCATTACTAGATGTAAAATATTTAACTATGATCTTAGGTATGAATTTTTCCCAGGAAGAAATCAATTATTATCAGGTAGTTTATTTTACAAATCATTTATTA
This sequence comes from Bacteroidota bacterium, assembly GCA_027491085.1. Taxonomy (GTDB): domain Bacteria; phylum Bacteroidota; class Bacteroidia; order UKL13-3; family UKL13-3; genus JAAFJM01. The sequence continues at coordinate 136,514 of JAIXWW010000019.1, read as the reverse complement.
ATCCTATTGAACAGCGTTCTAATCCAAATGCTGCAAGAGAGGTGACTTATATTAATGCAAGCTCAGCAGCAAATTATGGATTTGAGATAGAATTTAGGGTACTACTAGCATCATTATTAAATATTGATTCGAATGATGTTTTAGAGAATTTATCTATTTATTCAAACTTTGCATATATCGAATCTAAAGTAATTGTAAATAGTGAAAATAAATCGATTGATCAAGATAGAAGGCTTCAAGGTCAATCACCTTATGTATTAAATGCTGGTATTCAATATCAAAACACCAAAAAAGGATATTCTATAAATTTATCTTGTAATAGCGTTGGTGACAGGATTTCAATTGTTGGAAATGTAAATGAACCTAGTTTATGGGAAAAAGGCAGAACTGTTGTTGATTTTCAGGTTTCAAAAACATTCTTAAAAAACAAATTGGAGGTTAGATTAAATGCCAAAGATATTTTTGTTCAAGATTTAGTTTTTTACAATGATTTGAATAATAATTACCAATATGATAAAGATTCAGATTTGAAAATTATTTCTAGAAATTTTGGTAATGAATTTTCTTTCTCCGCTGCATATAAGTTTTGATTTATTTTGGAAAAACTGCATTCTGTTAACATAAACATAAATTTAGAATAATACTAAAAACATTATCTGTTTACATTGGATTTTTAGTTTTGCGATACATTTTAAAAACTTAAAACAAAAAGAAATGAAAAAAATTACAACAACAATTTTTGCTTTGATGATGACTGCAATGGTTATTGGTCAAACAAGAACATTACAGTCTGTATCTTACAGAGGAGCTTTTGAGCCAGGTGTTACTCCTTGGACTTCTGGATGGACTAATTTCGATCCTCAAAACGAAGCTTACACTAAAGCTGGAGCTACTGTTACCGTTTCGGCTCCTATTACTTCTTCAAGAACTTGGAATGCAAATCAAGTTTATTTAATTAAAGGACCAATTTATGTAAAACCAGGTGCAACTTTAACTATTGCTGCTGGTGCTATTATTAAAGGTGATGCTTCGGTTTCTAACTCTTGTTTAATTGTATCAAGAGGAGCAAAAATTGTTGCTCAAGGTACTGCTGTTAATCCAATTGTTTTTACTTCATCAAAAGCTGCAGGTCAAAGAAATGTTGGTGATTGGGGTGGTATCATAATTTTAGGTAAAGCTAGAATTAATGCTACAGGTGGAGTTTCAAACGTTGAAGGTTTAGCTGCTTCTACAGATAATGAATTTGGTGGTAATGATGATGATGATAACTCAGGTGTATTATCATATGCACGTATAGAGTTTGGTGGTTATATTTTCTCACCAGACAAAGAAATTAATGGTTTAACAATGGGTGGTGTTGGTCGTAAAACCAAAATTGATCACGTTCAAACTTCATTTATTAATGATGATGCTTTTGAGTGGTTTGGTGGTACAGTTAATTGCACGCATTTAGTTTCATACAGAAACTTAGATGATGATATGGACACAGATTTAGGTTACAGCGGAACAGTTCAGTTTGGTTTAGTAATTCGTGATAAAAATCTTTTTGATGCAAGTACTGGTTCTACATCTGAAGGTTTTGAATCAGACAATGATCCTGTAGGAACAGTTCGTACTTTAACTCCAAGAGTTAATGCAGTATTTTCAAATATTACTTGTGTTGGTCCTTACCGTAATGATTTATCACAAACAGTTAGTTCTAAATATGAAAGAGGTTTACGTATCAGAAGAAATTCTAGCTTACGTGTATTTAATTCAGTATTTACTGATTATAACAAAGGTTTACAGTTTGATGGTAACGATTGTATTTTAAATGCTAAAAATGGTTTATACAATGCTGCTGATTCATTAAATGCTACTGCAGTGAAATACAATGTTTTTGCAAGTATTAAAAACAATGCTTACATGGTTGGTACTTATTCAGGTGCTAATGGTTTATATCCTGCAAATGCAGCATTAACAGCTGATGCAATGTTTACTGGTATGAATAATGCTTACCAAGCTGCTTCAAACGGTTTATTTGTTGATAACATAACTACTTCAAATTATAACATGGATTACCGCCCTGCTACAGGTTCTCCATTAGAGTCGGGTGCTAATTTTGATGATGTATTTATTGCTTCAAGAACCAAATTAGGTTTAGGTGATGCAACTATCACAGCTCCTAACAGTGGTGATTCAGTAGAAGTTGCTAATTTAAGTGATGTACAAACTGCTACTATTACCGTTGGTTCTTTAGCAAATGCAGATTCTTATGTTTGGTCTACTAATGCAAAAAGCGGTGTAACTTTTGTTTCAGGACAAGGTACTACTTCTGTTGTAGTTTCATTTGCTACTAATTTAGCTTCTACAATAGCAAAACCATTATACATTTACGTTCAAGCTACTAACTCTGCTTCTAATACTTTTTCTGCAAAAGATTCAATCAGAATTTCAAAAACTAAACCATTATTTTTGGTTCAATCTTTAGGTTCTAATCCAAACAATAATTTAATTGGTGCTGCTGCACAAGTAACCTTAACAGGAGCTACTGCAACAACTTCAAAAGTAATAACAGTTGCTAGCACTGCTGGTTTACAAGTTGGAATGCACGTTAGAGTTGTAGCTGGTACTACAGCAGGTAACGTAGGAACAAATAATGTGATTACTGCTATTACAAGCGGAACTTCTTTTACAGTTTTAAACAACGTAACTACTGCATTAACCACTGGTGGTATTTTAAGAGCATATTTTGTTCCTCAAAATACTTTTGCTTCAGGTTCTTCATCTTTAACAAACGCAAGCAGTTTATTAACTATTGTCACAGTAGCTTCTACCTCTGGTTTAGCTGAAGGTATGGCATTAACCAAAATTGCAGGAACTGGAACTTTAAAAGCAGGAACAGTTATTTCTAAAATTATTGATGCTACTAGATTTGAATTATCAGTTGCTCCAACTGTTGCATTAAGTGGTGCTACTTTATATGCTCGTCCATTAATGACTAATATTTGTCCAGTTGCTGTTACAAGTGGCTTTACTTCAGAATTTGACTATACTATAACAAATAGTAATATTGCAGCAGCAAACAACGTTATTGGTTACAAATGGGATGTTCCTAAAAATGCTCGTATCTGTCGTGTAGGTTCTAATGCATTAACTGATTACTTAACAAATCCAATCAAAACTATTTTAACTTCAGCTAATTCAATCGGTGTAGTTTTTGATTCTGCTCATGCCTCTGGTCCTATAGCGGTAACTCCATACAACAATGCTGGTTTAGGTACTAAATTTAGTGTAACAGTAGCTAAAGTTAAAGCTGGTGTTTATAAAGTAACAAGTAATGGTCCAGCTTTAGCTAATACAACTGTAAGATATACTGCAAGTGTAACTGCTGGTAGTGCTGTTTCAGAATACAAATGGACTATCCCTGCTACTTTTGTTACTCCTTTATCAGGTGTTAGAGTTGGTAATGTTGTTACAACAACTACTGATACTTTATCATTACGTTTTGATAGCACAGGTGCAAAAACTGTTTTCAAAACAGGTTCTTTAAAAGTAGAAATTGTTAACAATTGTGGTACTGGAACTGGTAAAACATTCGCTTTAAATGGTACAACTACTTTAAGTAAAAATAGTTCAGAAATGGAATTAAATGAAGTAATTGAAAATGCAACTGCATTGCCTAATACTTTAAGTGTATTCCCTAACCCTAATAATGGTAACTTCAATGTGTTAATGACTACAGAAAATGTAAATACAAACGCTACTTTAGTTATTACAAATATATTAGGTCAAGTTGTAAGAGAATTCTCTCTAACTAACGATAATGGTATTATTAACTCTGAAATCAATGCTAATCTTTCTACAGGTATCTACTTTGTTAAATTACAAGTAGGTTCTGAAGCTAGTGTTGCTAAGATTTCTGTTAATTAATAATTTGTTTTTTTAAGATTTAAAACCCTCAACTTTTGTTGAGGGTTTTTTTGTTTAATATTCTTATCATATTAGAAATATACTTTACCATGAAATTTAAATACTTTACTATTTTTATTATTTGTTTAATAGCATACTCGTGTTCAAAAGAAAGTAATACCATTATTACCCAGTCAATACCATTTACACCCAATAATAATACCTATAATTTAGAAACTTATGAAGATTCTGTATTAACCATTTTTACTTATTCTACTATTTGGAGATTAACTACAATACAAAAAATAAAAAACGAGGTATTGATTGAAAAAAACACATATACCTATTCTGGAAATACAGTAACAGTAACGAGTAATGTAAGAAATACTTCTTATAGATATTATTTAAATAAAAATGGATATGCCGATAGTTTAAAAATTAATGAACCTGGTCTATTATCAATCACTGAAAAATATTTATATAATAATTTTGGTATGGTAATTAGAAAAAATATTAATGCCTTGATAAATAATGTTCCTTATAGTGAATATACCGACTATATTTATCAAAATGGTAATTTAATTAAATCCGAACAAATGGTAGATAATGACAAATATACCATTCAATACGAATATTATATGGATTCTATAAATGTTATGGCTGGAACCATGGAGGCTACTACTTTTATACCACAAAGTAAAAATTTAATCAAAAAGGAAACCACTAGTGATGATACTTTTAAGTCGTTTACCTACACAATTGACGATGAAGGAAATTGGGTTACTTCAGTTACCAATGAACTAGACGAGGTCAATACAAAAATCTCAAAATTGATTTATTTAAAATAATGTTTTTGTTTATTTATAATTAGCTTAACGCTTTGATAACTTTACATTCCTAAAATTGCTTTTTTTACAACAATAGATTTAATGAAGGGGTTATTTATTTTTTTATCAATTTACTTTTTTGTAACAACTGCAAATGCATCAATTTTGGTTGCGAATAATGATTCAATTAAATTTGAAAGAAAAAATCTTGCAATATCCGTTGGCTTTGGCTTTCCTGAATACAGTTTATCCTTAAATTACCAATTAAATAATCAACTTAGTGCAAGATTAAGCTATTTAATAGGATCTTATCAACCAAACTATTATACTTCATTTAAAGGTAATTATACAGAAGTTAAAGGGGATTTTGATTTTAATATGTTTAATTTATTTTTTGATTATTATCCAAGTAAAAATAACACATTCCGAATTTCACTTGGCTTAGCTAGATGTAATAACAATTTGTCACTTACTGTTACCCCTTTAACTGATCAAAGTTTCGGATATATTACCTATACTCCTTCTGATATTGGAAAAATAAAAACTGAAATTTTAGTAAATTCAATAATGCCTTATCTAGGAATTGGATTAGGACGTGCTGTACCCGCAAATAGATTAGGTTTAGGTTTAGATTTAGGTATTTATTACCAAGGTTCTCCAAAATTTAATTTTCAATCTGATGGTTCATTTAAACCAAGTAATAATGATTTTAATAGAATATTATTTGAAAATTCTTTTAGCAATTGGGTATTTATACCTTCAATTAATTTACAAATTAAGTATAAAATATTACCAAGATAAATATATGAGATTGAATCTTTTTTGTGGGCTACTTTTATTTATAATTATTGTTCCATCTTGCAAATTTCCCAAAGATGAAATTGAAAATTTTGAATTAAATATTGATGCAGGTTTTGTTAATGTTTTAATGAATGCAAAAATTGTAACCGAAGATTCTTTACCTGTAAAAAAAGTATCTTTTACAATAAGTGGAAAAGATGCGATGTACATTTTTGATTCGGAAGGAAAAACCAATTTTAATGCAGAAGGTGGAAATCTGAATTTAATATTAGGACCTAATACTAACCCTACAATTAATAACCCAATTTCATTTACAATTCAGGTTCAAATGGAAGGATACTTGCCATTAAAACAAGATGTTTTTGTATTTAGTAAAACTCAAAAGTTTACAATTAACTTGATTTTAGAAAGACCAAATGGCGCTAAAACAAATGTAAAATACCAATCGGTGTCACAAACTTTTTTAGGAAAAAAACCAGTTGATACTGCCTATTTTTATTTAATAAGAAATGATGGTATTTCTTTTACCATTAAATATCCTACTAATGGTTTATTATTTATCAGAAAAACATTAACCAAATTTAAAAATGATAATATTTTAAAAAGCTACGATCAATTAGTTGAAGATACATTACTGTATAAGAAAGATACTTCTATTTATGCCGTGAAATCACTTTTTGATAAAATCCATCAATTTAATTTTTTAGAAAATGATGATTTAATTAAATATAATTTACTATCTATTGTTTCAAATAAAAAAAATATTAACACTTTGGTTGGATATAAAAAGCCTAACTTAATAGCTGAGTTTAAATCAAGGGTAATTCCGGATACTATTGCCTTAACGAATGTTAGAGCCAATATTATATCGCAATCTAGTTTTCAAGAAACTGGTTATTATAACGAATATGGTGTTTATGAAAATAACTATGTTTTATTTACCAATGCAATTGGTATTCCTCAAGTATTTTTTTACGACCAATCCACCGGCAATCAGATTGTTCCATATTATGCTGATGGTTCAACAGGAGCAATAGTTGAAGTAAATTTACCATCCAATAATTACAAAATTTTTGTAGAGGGAGTTGATTACAGCACCAAATTAAATACGTTTTTTGAACAAAAAAGAGTTGTTAGCGTTAGTACAAAATTTTTTGAACCAATAGGAGGAGAATACAAACTTTCATTCAGAGACGATTTGTTAAATAGTAGATGTTTCTTGTTTAAAAATGAAACCAAAAGTTGCGGTTTTTCAACTATAAATTTAAACACATCTAATATTCCTACTAATATTGGTTTTATTGGAAAAGCAACTGTAAGTAATGATATTTATAATTTTACTTATGATTTTGATTTTACAAATAGTTCAACTTCAATTACGGTTCCAACTTTTCCGTTAGTAGATACAAAAATTAAGGCATTTATTAATCACCCAACAAATGTTTGCAGAGGTAACTCTCCATTGTTTAATGAGGATTTGACAACAACTCAACTTTGTAATTATACGAGCACCCCTTTAAATATTAATGTTAATTACATTCCTACTGCTTTTTTAAATACCATAAATACAAACTTAGCCATTACAGCTAAGGCATCAATTGTTTGCCCAGGCGGTAATTTTGTAATTCCTCCACCAACTACTTTTTCAATTTGGCAATTAGGTTGTAATAGCGAAAGTTTAATAAAATTTGAAAATGGAAGCTTTTTTAGTCCATCCTTTATTGAAGATAAAAAGTCGTATGTAATTAAATACGAAAAACCAGCAACAAGTGGCAATCCGACAAAAATTTATGATACATTGTATTTTGATTCAAACATTCCTGAAACTATAATTAAGGATGAGACAAGTGGTTATTGGACAGGAAGTTTAAAGTACAATACTACTAATGGATTTACAATTGATATTATTTTAGATAATAAAAAATTACGCTACAGTATTCCAAATTGTAACTAATAATATTAGTGGTATGGGATTAATTAATGAGTTAAAAGCTATTAACTATAAATGGCGTAAGTGGAAATATAATACTTTACTTAAAAAGAAAATTGTAAATTATTATAAAAAAAATAAAGACCAAATAGCTGACAATGAATTGTTAAATGGCCTACAATATTATTTGAAAAATGATATTACAGTATTTCCATACCAATTTAAAAATGAATACAACAACCTAACTTTAAATATCGAAAATGATAATGGTTTAAATTATTATATATTGAACGGTCATAAATTATTTTTCAAGAAAGATTGGTCAATCTTAAGCTGTAAAAGTTATTTAAAAACATTACTGATAGAACAAGATTATAGGTCACCACATAGTTACTGTAATACCAATTTTAAGGTTAATTCAGACGAAACTTTATTGGATATTGGGGCAGCTGAAGGTAACTTTTCGTTACTTTCTATTAACGTAGCCCAGGAAGTTTACTTATTTGAATACAACACCGAATGGTTTTCCGTATTACAAAAAACCTTTGAACCATTTAAAAATAAGGTAAAGCTTTTTAATAAAAAAGTGGAACATGTTTCAAGCAATTTCAACTCATTATCACTTGATGATTTAGAGGAACTTTATACCAAAAAATTGTTTATTAAAATGGATGTAGAAGGCAGCGAACGCGCCATTTTTAAAGGTATGGAAAAACTGTTATCTGCTAATAAAAATATAAGATTAGCCATTTGCACTTATCATGGTTACAATGATGCAATTGAATTTGAAAACTATTTTAAGCAATTGGGTTTTCAAACCGAATTTTCAAATGGATATATGTTATTTTATTTTGCAAAAGATTTAAAACCACCTTATTTAAGAAGAGGTGTTTTGAGGGTTTGGAGATAGTTTTTGAATTATACCCACTCTCCGCACTAGCAAGCATCTTGTTAGTGAGTTAAAAAATAAGCCTCCGGCTGTATTATACCTTAACCGCTTCAGTCAAAAACTAAAGCGGTTTTCTTATTTAGAATGTAAGTAATGTACATAAATTCATAAAAAAAGCGGCAAAAGCCGCTTTGTGGAGAATACCGGATTCGAACCGGTCGCCTCTTGCATGCCATGCAAGCGCTCTAGCCAAATGAGCTAATCCCCCTTTTTTAAGGACTGCAAATATATTTTACAAATTTACAATTCCAAATTTTAATAGTACAATTGCTAATCCATAAATAAAAGTGGCAAGTATAATTCCTCTGCCTGTTTGTAATTTTTCGAAATGAATAAACAAATAGAACACAGCCAAATTAATTACTGCACACAAACTTAGCAATGGCGATAACATTTTTTCTTGTATTGAAACTGTAACGAACAAAGCCAAACTACTTTCGCTAAACTTTGTAAAATAAAAAATTAATATGCCAACGGTAGGTGCTGCTAAACCAACAGCTAAACCTATTAATAGATGATCGAATTTATTTTTTAACATAATTTTTTAAAATTTCCATTTATTTAAATCACTAATAACCTGATGAGCAGTTAAATCGAAATGCACGGGTACCACAGAAACATAATTATTTGCCAAAGCCCATTCATCAGTATCTTGTCCTAGGTCATAGTTTACAAATTTACCAGTAAGCCAATAGTATTTACGTCCATTTGGGTCCAATCTTTCGTCAAAATCTTCTTCCCATTTGGCATTGGCCTGCCTACAAATTTTTATTCCTTGTAATAATTCCTCTGGTATTTTTGGAATATTTACATTTAATAGAACGCCTTTTGGTAAATTTTCTTTTAAAATATTTTCAGCTACTTGTGCTGCTACTTTAGCTGCTAAAGTAAAATCAGCTTCATAGGCAAAATCGCAAAGGCTAAAACCAGCCGATGGAATGCCTTCAATACATCCTTCCATTGCAGCACTCATGGTTCCACTGTACAATACATTGATTGATGAATTGCTACCATGATTAATACCTGAAAGTACCAAATCAGGCTTTCTGTGTAATACTTTATCAACTGCCAACTTCACACAGTCTGCGGGTGTACCACTACATTGATAGGATAAAATTTCACCATACAAATCAGTTTGTGCTAGTCTTAATGGTTTACTGATAGTAACTGCATGGCCCATGGCACTTTGAGGTGCATCGGGAGCAACTACTATAATTTCGCCAAGGTGTTTAACTGCATTAACCAATGCTTTAATACCTGGGGCAGTTATGCCATCATCGTTGGTTATTAATATTAGTGGTTTGTTTAACATGAGTTCAATTTTAAAATTGAGGGCGCAAAGTACATTTATTGAATTAATTTCTATCGATTTTTATACATTTTATTTAGTATTAAATGCGTTTAACTCTTTTTTGTGTTAAAGCTTTGCATTAGTTATTTAGATTATTTTTATATCCTCCTTAATTTTTTTACCCTTTATGTAATGATTTATATAAATTTTGTGTAACAACTTATTCAAAGAGTAAATTGTGATTAAATTATTGCTAATTGTAATTTAGATTGGTATTATCGCACTCCCAAAATTCAAATAATTTATTATGAAAAAAATACTATTGTTCTTATTTCTTTTATGTGTTGGTTTTGTAAATGCACAAAATCAAACATTATCTATTGATGATGCCATACTAAAAGGCAGAACTACTCTAGCACCTGAACGACTAAGCCAATTGATGTGGAAACCCGATAACAAAACCATGAGTTATGTAGGTAAATTAAATGGTAAGGAGGTTTTGATTTATATAAATACGCCTAATTTAAATAGAGATACAGTTTTGAAAGTAGAAGATTTGTATGCTTCTTTTTATGGAATATTGCCAGAAGAACCAAAGTTTGAAAGGTTCCCTTTTTTTACTTGGTATGACAATGCCAGTATTATTTATAATTATAACAATGCCGTATTACTTTACAATTTTGAAACTAAAAAAACTACCATTAAAGCCAAAGCCTCTGGTAGTGCCGAAAATTTAGATTTTGAAAAAACCACTAATAGGATAGCCTATACAGTGGGTAATCAATTATATGTAAGCGATGCAACTTCAATTGATGCATTAACTGAAATGGCTAAGCGTGGTAAAAAAGAAGGAACGCTTCAAAGTGATTTAATTTCGGAGATTGGCAATGAGTATTTGGTGAATGGAAAAGCTGTTCATAGAAATGAGTTTGGTATTACCAAAGGAACTTTTTGGAGCCCCAAAGGAAATAAATTAGCTTATTATAGAATGAATGAAACTATGGTTACTGATTACAGTTTAATGAAGTTTGATACCAAACCATCGGGAACCGAAACCATTAAATACCCAATGGCAGGTGCAAAAAGCCATGAAGTAAAAGTAGTAATTTACAATTTTTCAAAAAAACGAAATATCGAGGTAGAAACAGGTGAACCTGCTGAACAATATTTAACCAATGTATCATGGAGCCCCAACGAAGAGTATTTATACATTGCTGTTGTTAACCGTGCACAAAATGAAATGAAGTTGAACCTTTATGATGGAATAACTGGTAAATTTATTAAAACACTATTCACCGAAACTCATCCCAAATATGTAGAACCAGAAAAACCGGTATTGTTTGTTAAAAACAACGAAAAACAATTTTTATGGCTAAGCGAACGTAATGGATTCAACAATTTTTATTTATATGAAAGAGGAGGGAAGCTACTCAAACAATTAACTAATTTGAAACAACATATCAGTGAAGTAGTAGGTTTTGATGCCAGTGGTTTAAAATTGTTTTTTAATGCATATTCTGCAGATGGAATGAATAAATACTTGTATTCGGTAGAAATTAAAAGTGGTAAAATTTTTCAACATACCAAACAAGAAGGAATTCATAATGCCATTGTAAGTGAAGATGGATTTTTTATTGCTGACAATTTCAGTAATTTAAATACTCCACGTCAAATTCTATTAAACGATAGTAAAGGAGTTTTGTATGGCTCTATATTAAATGCAGCTAATCCAATAACTTCATACAAACTAACAGAAATAAATTTAGGTAAGCTTAATTCTACTGATGGTACTACTAGCCTAAATTATAGAATAATTAAACCAGCAAATTTTGATGCTACTAAAAAATACCCAACCATTGTTTATTTATATGGTGGACCACATGCACAAATGGTAACTAATAATTGGTTAGGACAAGCTGAGCTTTGGATGCTTGCATTTGCCCAACAAGGATATATTATATTCACAATAGATAATAGAGGCTCGCTTAACAGAGGTTTAAATTTTGAAAATATAACCCATCGCCAATTGGGTAAAATAGAAATGGAAGATCAACTAGCAGGTATTAATTATTTAAAACAACAAACCTTTGTTGATAGTACTAAAATTGGTGTTTATGGGTGGAGTTTTGGAGGCTTTATGGCCACAAGTTTAATGACAAGAACTCCGGGGGTATTTAAAGTAGGTGTGGCCGGTGGACCAGTTATTGATTGGAGTATGTATGAAGTAATGTATACCGAAAGATATATGGATACACCACAAGAAAACCCTGAAGGCTATAAGGAAAATAACCTTTTAAATTATACTCAAAATTTAAAAGGAAAATTATTGCTAATTCACGGAACTAACGATAATACAGTTCTTTGGAACCACACATTAAACTATGCTAAAAAATGTGTAGATGATAGTATTTTAATTGATTATGCAGTTTATCCAACCCATGAACATAACGTAATGGGAAAAGATAGGGTACATTTATTTAAAAAAATAAATCAGTACTTTAACGATTACTTGAAATAAAAAATAAAGTTTAATAAATGAAAAAAGTCGGGAGAAAATCTTCCGACTTTTTTTTGAAATTAATCAAACCAAAAATGTATTACGGTTCGATGGTAGTCATTGTATTTCCTGACTTAGAAACCTCGTTATACTTTTCCTTACCATTAAAGGAGAAGCGTTAACCTAACCCACAACCTTGTAAACCCTTTACAGGCTTGTTATAAAGGTAATTTTTAGAGTTATAAAAATGGAAATTGGTTAAGTGCATTTTGTACTTCAAATTAAGTAGTTTTTACACTAAAAAACCGCTTTAGTTTTTGGCTAAAGCGGTTTGGGTTTTTCTTTTTAATAGAACAATCAAAAGCTCGCACGGTTGGAAAAAGGGAAAAATAAATTTTAAAGTTAAACCTTCTTTTCGTAAAAATAATACCAACTCAATTTCTTAGAAATAAAATGTGATATAAATCAATAAGTAAAAAATCGTGCAAAAGATAAATAATTACAAAGTATTGATAATCAATATTTTGCATTAAAAACAGCATAATATATAAATATTTATTGAATATTTCAATACCAATCATAAAACTTTTCAAAAAAAATCAAGTTGTATTTTTCATTGGAGACCAGAAACCAATTTTAAAAACGGGGAGAATCTGAAAATCCATAAGAGTAGGACAAACTTAAAATCTTTAATTTATTACATGGAGCATTTAAAAATTGCGAGCGATAATTACGTGGCATTCACGTTTTTTATCGGAACAATGGCCATGATGGCCGCATCAGTTTTTTTCTTTTTTGAGTTAGGTAATACTTCTCAAAAATGGAGAACATCAGTTTTAGTTTCAGGGCTAATTACCTTTATTGCAGCAGTACACTACTACTACATGAGAGGTTACAATTTAGCAACAGGAGATTCACCAACATTTTTCAGGTATGTTGATTGGATTTTAACAGTGCCTTTGATGTGCGTTGAGTTTTACTTAATTACCAAAAAGGCGGGCGCCAAAATTTCATTGTTATGGAAATTAATTGCAGCCTCATTAGTAATGTTAGTTACAGGTTATTTTGGTGAAACAATCGACAGAGGAAACAGTGTATTATGGGGTGTTATTTCAGGAGCAGCTTATTTTTACATTGCTTACCTAATTTGGTTTGGCGAAGTAGCTAATTTAGCACAATCTGCAGGGCCACAAGTGGCAAAAGCAACCAGAGTTTTAGCTTGGTTTGTGTTAGTTGGATGGGCAATTTATCCTTTGGGTTACATTCTAGGAACTCCAGGTGGATTATTCGGAATTCAATTGGTTTCAGATCCAGCAGCAGCTTCACATGCAATGGATATTGTATACAATATTGCAGATGCCATTAATAAAATTGGATTTGGTTTAGTTATTTACTCTTTAAGTAGGAACGAAGACTAATTTTTTACTTTCAAACTATTAAAAGGGGATTCTATCATTTACGAAGATTCCCCTTTTTTTATAAAAGAACTCAAGGTGTTAACAGAAAATAAATTTCCAATGATTGATTACCTATTTGCTGGTGGAGGAGCTTCGGCAACGCTTTTACTTATGCAAATGGAAAAAGATGGTCTTTTATTAGGCAAAAACACTGTTATTATTGACCCCGATGCTAAAACTGTTAATGATAAAACCTATTGTTTTTGGGAAAATGCTAACGAAAAATTAGTGAGTGATTGCCAACATTTAGTAAGCAAACAATGGCAAAAAGTGAGTGTAAATCAAAATTCTCCAGAAGAATTACTGCCCATGGAATATTTTCATATTTCAAGTGTTGATGTATATAATGAGTTACAAAAAATAATAAGCAGAAATAATATCACTAGGGTTCATACTCACGTAATTGCATTGGAATCTTTTGGGGATAATGTAAATGTAGTTACGGATGTTGGAATTTTTAATTCGAAAATGGTATTTGATAGCCGGCCACCAAAATTCAGTTTGCCTAAAAAAAATGAAGTTCATTTGTTTCAATCATTTTTAGGATTCTTGATTGAATTAACTACGCCCATAAATGATGAGGGCTGCGTTGATTTAATGGATTTTGAAGTAAACCAACTTGGATATACTCAATTTGTATATGTATTACCATTTGGTAAAAATAAAATGTTGGTTGAACTTACACGTTTTGGAGAAAAGATAATTAATCAAAATGAGGCTGAACCTATATTAGAACAATACATTTTAAACCGGTTTGGCAATTTTAAAATAATAGATATTGAAAAAGGTTGTATTCCAATGAGTACAGCAAAAATTGAACCTAACTTAATTAAAAAAGTAGTTCCTATTGGCGGAAGGGCAGGCGCTATAAAACCTAGCACAGGATATGCATTTAAAAACATGTTTAAACATGCTTGTGAAATTTCTTTGTGCCTACAAAATGGTATGAATCCAAAGGCTTTACCTATTAACACCAAACACAAATTTTATGACAGATTATTGTTATTAATATTGAGCAAACAACCTGAAAAAGGAAAGCCGATTTTTAAAACATTATTCAAAAAAAATAAAGCCATAGAGGTTATGAAGTTTTTAGATGAAAAAACTACTTTATGGCAGGATTTAAAATTACTTTCAACCTTACCATTTGCTCCATTTTTAAAATCTTTGAGTTGGCATATTTCATTTAAATTGTCAAAATTGGTAGTTCCGTTGTTAGTTTTACTGTTTACAATTGGATTGACTGTTTTAAATAATAATTCCCCTAATTTATTACCATTAATTGAACCATATTTACTTTTAGTTGGACTGTTTTTAGTTGGTATTCCTCATGGTGCTTTGGATTATTTATTAGATAGCGGCAATATAAAAAGCAAAGTAAGTATTCCATTTATTCTAAAATATCTAGGCACTGCATTTCTTTATTTACTTTTTTGGTTGGCACTGCCTAATTTGGCATTATTCTTTTTTTTAATTTTTTCTGCTTGGCATTTTGGACAAGGAGATATGCAACAATGGCAATCAAGGAGTAATAGTGTATTTAAAAATAGTATTTGGGGAGTAACCGTCTTAGATATTCTCTTATTTGGACATATTGATGAAACCAATCAAATATTAAAAAATCTAGATGTAAATATATTGAACTTAAACAGCATACAAGGTTATTACATTTGTTATGTATTTATTTTATGTTCATTTGTTTGGTCAATATTTGAAAAAAATGTTGCCATGTTGATGAGTATTATTACCATTTCAATTTGCATACAACTTCCTTTGCTTACATCGTTTGGATTATATTTTATGGGCCAGCATAGTTTAAATGGTTGGATTCATTTAAAACAAGGGTTAAACGCCAATAGCAGAACTTTATTTATCAAAGCATTGCCATTTACATTAGGGGCATTTTTACTATTTGGTATTTTAGCATTAGTCATTAATAATGGCAATTACAGCAGTTTAGAAGAACATTTGATACCTGTTTTTTTTATTTTTATTTCATGTATCAGCTTTCCACATGTTATTGCTATGAATACTTTTTACAAGAATTATTTATAGCTAATAGTAGCAAGTTTTTAGTTCTTAGTTTGAAGTACTAAGTTTTTAGTTCTTAGTTATTAATTCATTTTTAGAATTTCATTATTTGTTTAGGTTACCAAAAGTAACATTAGTCATCGAGGTAATTAAAAATGTATGTGTTCTCTTGAGATTGCTTTGTTCTTCAAAATGACAAATCATTTCAAATATAATAAATCATAGTTCTAACAAGCATTTAAAAACATCTTCCTATCCCATTCTCACGCGCAAATACCAACGCACAAAAGGGGGGGATTGTTCCCGCGCTTTTTTAGTTTTTAGTTCGTTGATCGGAATTATATGCCTATTGCTTGCAGCTAGAAGCCAGCAGCCAGCAGCCCAAATTCAATCATCATGATTATCACCCCCTAAACTGTAATAATTATTCTCTTCATCTTCGTTGCCTATATCTTCTTGTTCATCATCTAATTCACTGCCTGGAACGTCTAAATCATCACCGGCCATGTCTTCGTCAAAATCCTTTTCATTCCATTCTCCTGCCTCTTCTACCATGCGTTTGCTTTTGGTAATGTCTTCTGGGTCAATACTGATTTCTTCTACTAAATTATTGTAAATATCATCACTTGGCGGATATAATAATACATCAACCAACTCATTATCCTTTTCATCAAAAGTGGTCAGTTGTAAATCTTTGGTATCATTTATGGGTTTATTTTCTGTATGTTTTTTGTGATCTCTTCTCATGGCTATTTTTTGTCCTTTTTAGTTTTTTTATCTTTCTTATTAAAAAATCCACGTAATAAAAAACTACCCTTAGCAGCATCCATATTCTGTTTAAACCCTTTAGTACCTTGTTTTACGTTTATTATGGTTTTATCTAAATTATCAGCAAAAACAGTATCCATAAATAGTTTACCAATGGTTCCTTTACCTGAGCGAATATTGCCCATAATGGCAGCCAAATCATCGGTTATTAAAGCTGCGTTATCAGTAGTATTTTTTAGTTTTAACAACATATCATCTAAACTAATAGGAATGGTAGTGCCAATCATATCATTGTTTTCAACCATAGCAAATGCCGTTGTTCCGGGCGAAACATTCATTATTTTATTGCCCATTAATCCATCAGAACCAATAATTGCTTTGGCATCTTTTTTTATAAATTTTTGTGTTTTAACATCCAAAATCATATCAACCTTTACAGTAGAATCTGTTATGATTTCGATGGCTTCAATAGTACCCACATTGATACCAGCAAAACGCACGTTATTGCCAACCTGCAGTCCATTAACATCTTTAAACATGGCACTTATTCTAAAAGTGGTACTAAACAGTTTTTTAGTTTCGCCTATATAATAAATACCTGCTAAAAACAAGGCTATTCCTATGGCTACAAATATTCCTAGTTTTATTTTATTGATTGATTGTTTTTGCATAATGATTGATTGCTATTGAAATACTGAATTTGAAGTGAATATTAATTATATAAAAAAGGATTTTACCCAAGCATCATCCGATTTTTCAAGTTCTTGATAAGTGCCTTCGGTTAATATTTTTCCATCTTTAAAAATCACAATGCGGTTGGCCGTTATTTTAGCACAAGCCATATCGTGGGTAATAATGATAGATGAAGTATTGTATTGTTTTTGAACAGTTAAAATAAGTTCACTTATTTCTTTTGAAGTAATAGGATCTAAACCTGTGGTTGGTTCATCGTAAAGCATTATTTCGGGCTTTAAAATTAAGGTTCGGGCTAAGCCTAAACGTTTGCGCATACCACCCGAAAGTTCTGATGGTGTTTTATCTATTACATCTAAAAGACCAACATTGGTTAGTGCTTCCTCTATTCTACTTTGTTTGTCGGCACTGGTTAAATCTTTTAAATCGCGTAAAGGGAAAGCCAAATTTTCTTTAACCGACATAGAATCGTAAAGGGCACCACTTTGAAATAAGAATCCAATTTTTTTGCGCAATGCATTCAGTGCATCATTATCCAAACCATTGATATCGTTATCAAATACTTTTAAAATACCTTCATCAGCATTTATTAAGCCTACAATACATTTAATTAAAACAGATTTGCCACTTCCTGATTTACCCAAAACCACTACATTTTCGCCTTTTTGAATATTTAAATTGATATCGACCAACACTTGGTTTGAGCCAAATGATTTTTTTAAATGTTCAATTTGAATGACAGATTCGTCTTTAGATTTTTCCATTAGTTAATAAATAAACTGGTTATTTGAACTGCTATAATATCAATTACAAAAACCATAAGTGAAGTTACCACCACCGATGAATTGGCTGCTTGCCCAACACCTTCGGTACCTTTATTGGAGTTATAACCTTTATAACAAGCTATTAGCCCAATTGATAAACCAAAGAAAACAGTTTTGATCAATGAAGGAAATACATCGGTAAAACTTAGTTGAGCAAAAGCCTGAGAAAAGTATAAGTAAAAACTTACATCGCCTTTTATATTAACACCTGCAAATGAGCCAAGCATTGAAATAACATCGTTAAAAATGGTAAGAATTGGCAGCATAAATGTAGTAGCCAAAACCCTAGTAACTATGATGTATTTAAATGGATTAGTTCCTGAAACTTCCATGGCATCAATTTGCTCGGTAACGCGCATAGAAGCTAACTCAGCACCAATGCCCGAACCTACTTTTCCAGCACAAATTAAAGCAGTGATTACTGGACCAATCTCGCGAACAATAGAAACTGAAATCATGGCAGGTAACCAAGACTCAGCGCCAAACTCAGCAAGAGTTGGCCTAGATTGTATGGTTAATACCAAACCCATTATAAAGCCCGTAATGCCAACTAAGGTTAACGATTTGTAACCAATTAAATACGATTGTTTGAGTGTTTCGTTTACCTCAAAAGGTGGTTGAAACATTTCTTTAAAAAAGCGCATAACAAACAGCCAAAAAGTAGCTATATCAACCAATAATTGTTCGATATAGTTACTTTTTTCAATAGGCTTTGGCCTACTTTTACCGGGCGCTTCGGGCGCACTATCTATTTTTGCAGTTAATTCAGCCAAAGGATTATTCATGGCTAATAATTAGTTTAAATACCTGCGTAAAACCCAAGCTGTACTTTCATGTTGTTCCATAACAGCAGTTAAAAAATCAACAGTGCCTGCATCTTTATTTTTTTCGTTACAGGTTTCAATATCTTTTCTAATTTCAACTATCAAAGTTTCGTAATCTTCCAATAATTCCTTCATCATATCTTTTTGATTAGGATATTTATTGGGCGATTCTTTAAGCCTTGTTAAATTAGCAAATTCGTGCATAGTTCCAATTGTTTTACCACCTAGTTTACCAATTCTTTCAGCTATTAAATCAATGGTTTCCTCCAACTCAGTATATTGATTTTGGAAAAGTTTATGTAATTCCATAAAACTTTCGCCTGATACATTCCAATGAAACTTGCGTGTTTTTACGTAAAGCACCATTTCATCGGCTAAAATAATTGAAAGCATTTCAATGCTAACTGATAAATGTTTTTCTGAAATTCCTATTTGTGGTTTCATAATTTTTTTGGATTTTTTAAATGATTAAATATTATTGATATTACTGGCAGTAAAGCCAATTTCTGATTGAATAGATATGAATAATTCTTCCTTATTTCTTCGAACTTTAGGAAGATTCACCAATGGATCGTTTTCTATATCGCGGTAACCTAAAGCCATGATAGATACACTACGTAAACCGCGTTCTTTTAATTGCAATACTTCATCTAAATCAACGCTGTTAAAGCCTTCCATTGGAGTAGAGTCAATTTGCTCTAAAGCTGCTGCACATAAGGCTACACCTAAAGCTATACTTGCTTGTTTGGCGTGCCAACAAAAGTTTTCTTCAGCAGTATTTTTAAGTAGATTACCTATTTCTAATTTGATGCGTTTTAAGCTATCTTCACTCATATTTCTAACTTTAGCTACATGAGTTATGTATTCATCAATTTTTTGTTGGGTTAAACAATCCCAAGCCGCAAAAACCAACAGAACAGAAGCCTCAGTAATTTGAGGTTGCATATAAGCTATGGGTTGAATTTTTTTCATTAACTCCAAATTTTCAATAACTATTATAGAATATGGTTGTAAACCGTATGAAGAAGGAGCTAAATAAATGGCATCTAAAATAATTTGTAATTTTTCTTTTGGAATGGTTTTGCCATTCATGCGCTTCGTAGCATAGCGCCAATTTAAAGCTTCAATTATATTCATAAGGATTGCTTTTTAATTATTTAAAAATGCCTTACAAATATGATAAGCAGAGGAGGTTATTATATTACACTAAAAACAGAAGTTATTATATAAATCACATGTTTAGTCAGGATAAATACTTTTAAACGCTTTACCCATATTTTCAATTACATCAGTAATCAATAAACTTTCAACACTTTGTTTTTTTAATGATAAATCAGCTGCTAAACCATGCATGAAAACTCCTAGTTGAGCAGCCTTAAAAGGTTCATAACCTTGTGCTAAAAAAGCGGTAATAATTCCTGTTAAAGCATCTCCTGAACCTCCTTTAGCCAAACCAGCATTTCCTGTTGTGTTAAAATAAACAATTCCATTATAAGTAATAATCGTTTTATCTCCTTTCAATACTATAATTATATTAAGCAATTTAGCTTGATTAACGGCTGTGATAATTCTTTCATCATGGTTTACATGCACCCCAAATAACCTGTCAAACTCTTTAGGATGAGGAGTGATAATGGTTTGTGGTGGAATTTTACCGAACAATTTTTTGTTGGCAGCTAACATATTCAAAGCATCTGCATCAAGTACTAATGGGCATTGAGAATGATTAAATACAGCGGAAATTAATTTACCCTCATTTAACCCTAATCCTGGACCAACGGCAATGGCTGAATAATTTTCTAAATCATTACCTAAATCGGTTCTAAAATTAACCATTGCTTCAGGCAATGCAGTTTGAATAATAAACCTTTCTTCTTTAAGAATATTAACTGTAACCAATCCTGCTCCTGAGCGTAAGCAAGCTTTTGAGGCAATAACGGCTGCACCCATTTTACCTAAATTTCCAGCAATTATTAACGCATGACCATGATTTCCTTTATGTGAATCGGCCTTACGCGGCTTGAATATATTTTTGATGGTACTTTTGGTCAATTTTTTCATGTGATGGTTTTTGGGGCTTCTAGCCTCTGGCAACTAGCAATAGACAATATGCAATATGCAACAGGCAATTAGCAATAAGCAATAATAATTAAACAATCAAACAATTAAGCAATTTAACAATTTAACAATCCAACAATTAAATCACGCAAAGCGTGAAAACAATCTCCAAATCAAAAATCAACAAATCAATAAATCAGAATTAATCAGCTCGGGTATTCAATTTTATACTCTTGAAGGGTTTTAACAATTTTATCTAAAATGAAATAATTTTTATACCATTTTTTATCTGCAGGAACTACATGCCAATTGGACTTTTTAAAGGAATTGTTTATTAAAAATTGATACGATTCTAAAAAGGCTTCATGATTGGCAATATCCTTCACATCGCCTTTTTGATACTTCCATTTTTTTGTGATATTAGTTTTACGCTCTGCCAACCTTTTTAATTGTTCATTTTGCGAAATATGTAGAAAAAACTTAATCAAAATGGTATCGTTATTAATTAATCCTGTTTCAAAGTTATTGATTTCATTGCATCTTTCTACTAGCTGGTTTTTAGATAATGTTTCATTCATTAACGGAATCAACACATCTTCGTACTGTGAACGGTTAAATATTTGAATCATTCCTTTAGCAGGACAATGATTACTTATACGCCATAAAAAATGATGTGCAAGTTCTTCTTGTGTTGGTGCTTTAAACGATTTAACATTACATCCTGCTGGATTTACACCATAAAAAACATGCTTAACTGCACTGTCTTTTCCGGCAGTGTCCATTCCTTGCAGTATTATCAGTACTTTATATTTTTGTTGTGCAAATAGCTTATCCTGAATTTGAATCAATGTTTCAGTTAATGCTATCATTTTCTGTTTAGCTTTTAACTTGCTTATTTTTTCGGTTGGATAGGTGTGTATGTGAGAAAGTATTGGGTGTTTCATTTAATTATATTTATTATTTATTTATACAAAACCAATTCGGGTTTGGTTATAAAATAATCACGGGCTTTTATGTTGTAATTGCTTATTGGATTTGCTGCAAAACTATTATCGGCAGTGCCCGGCATGAATGGATAAAAACCAATGGAAAGTTCAAAAGTGCTACTAACTAAGTACTCGTTTCGTATAAGCATGCCAACTGCAAAAGCTTGGTAAAATGTATTGCTAAACATACTTCCAAAATTATTTGCCAATCCTGCTACACTGTAAAATAACACTGGAGCGAATTGAAAACCAATAAACTTATATGGCATGTATAAAACAAACTCTAAGTTTAAAATGGCTTTGCTTTTTCCGTTTAGGCTATTGCTGCTAAACCCATACATTTGAGAGCCGTTTAAATTTAAACTTTCATAACTTTCTCTATCAATTCCTTCTACAAATTTAAACCTTACAAACTGGCGGTAATACCATTTACGAAGTTGCTGCAAATCGGTAAAATAGTTTACATCAAAATTTACCACTCCATTTTTTAAATAGTT
Organism: Bacteroidota bacterium; assembly: GCA_027491085.1. Taxonomy (GTDB): domain Bacteria; phylum Bacteroidota; class Bacteroidia; order UKL13-3; family UKL13-3; genus JAAFJM01. The sequence goes on along the minus strand of JAIXWW010000019.1, from coordinate 114,190 downwards.
TGAATTATAAAAGGTGCCATAACCTGCACTTAAAGAGAGGTAACCAAAATTGTTAAAATGCTTACCAGTTCCATATTTAACACCTGTGTAATAAACAAGCGTATTCAACTCTTTTTTTAGCGTTCCTGCTACTATTTCAAATACATTTCCTTGCGGAATATCTTCATTAGCACCATAACGAAATAAATACCTATCGCGGTAATACTTACGTTGAGAATAACCTAAATTTATTAAAAATAAAGATTCGTCTCTATTAACCCTATCGGTGTCAATAGCAAATGAAGGTCGACCAAAATATTCGCTTTTAAAGTACCTTGTACCTATTATATAATTACTAATTCGTTTATTAGTTGATTCGGTCTTATTTTTAGCCTGACTAAAACTTTTGGCAGCCCAAATATCAAAAGTATTGTAATTAACAGCATAACTATTGGTAATTCCAGTTTCATAATTTGTTTGATTATAAACGCCCAAATATTTGGTAGAACTAACTCCTCCAGCCCATTTTGTTAATGGCGAAAAAAACAATCTTTCAATACTTAAACCAAACTGATTATCGTCTTTAACAGTGCTGTAAAATGCAGCTGCGCTTATATATGTTTTTTTGATATTAAATATAGAATACCTTCCCGAAGTTGATAGATGCTGTCTACCATTATTCCAAGCAAAACCTTGTTCATACTGATGCCCAAACCCTAAAATATTTTTATCATAAACTATTACATTAGGAGCTGTTAAATCAAAATTACTGCTAGCAGTGGCAGTCCATCTATCTTGTGTGACTACTAAAATATCAATGCTATCAGATTTTGAATCCGTATTTTTTTGTACATAAATACGTGCATCAAAAGTATAGGGCGAAAGCCTTAAAATACGCTCTGTTTCAGAAATTGCAAGTACATCAACATGCTCGTTAGGTTTAAAAAGCAGTAAGTTTTTAATGATGTGTTCTTTGGTAGTTACATGGAATTTATTTCCTAGTTTTTCTAAATAATCTGGTTTTTCACCATAAAAATTATTTACGGAATACCCAAAAGGATCAAGAACGATTACATGTATGTCGCGGATGATTTTTCCTTTGTATTTCAAAAAAGGATTAACTGCATTTTTCTTTAAAAACTTATTAGGTTCAATAGTTTCTATGGTATCAATACTTTCAAAAATCACATCATAAACCATACTAGTGAACACATGTTTGTCAGCACGTTTTTCTAATTTGTAGTAAAAATTGCTAGTATCTTTTACTATTTGTGCGCTAGCATAAAAGCTTAGTAAAATAATAATAACAACAAAAATATATTTAACACCCAAATTATTCAGGAGTATCTTTTTTGCTTGAAAATTTATTGATTAAACCCATCAAAGTAGTTTTGATAGCATCGGTATTATTGGTAACTATATTGGTAACTGCCATTTGCAATACCACACCCAATAACTGTTTTAAAGGATTATGGCTATTGCCAATAATTACTATTTTTGATAAATAGCCAGTAGCTAAGCCAATGGCGGTATCTAAAATATCGTCTTTAAACTCATCGTTGTGAGTTAAATCTTTAAATGTATTTTTTATTAAATTAGCTGGAGATAAGTTAGCATAAGTAATTTTAAATTGCTCTTGCAATAAAGCTTTATCAGCAGCTTGTTTCAATTCCATTTCTGCAATTGCTAAATTTAGTATTTCTATTGAGTCCATTTTTGCCATAATTACTTAGTAAGTATTTGGTTAATAATAGACCTATTTACTTTTTTTTGAATAAACTTATTTAAAAATACACATAAAATACCCACTATAACTAGGTAAAAAGCAGCGACACAAAAAAATCCAAAGTATATATTGTTTAATACATTACCAAGCCATAGTGCTACTCCAATATTCAAATTAAGGATAACCAAACCCACGAATAATACTAATATAATACGTACTGCTAATACTGAAATTATGGATGCTGATTTTTGCAAAGCATTTAGTTTTAATAACTCAAAACTGCTTTTACCATAGGCCTCTGCTCTTTCAAATAAAGGCTCCATAAATGTTGATTTCTCTTCCATTTCCATTGTTATAGTCAAAATAAATTATGTGTATTTAAGTGTTAATTCTTTTATGAATTAATAGCTTATTTCGATGCTTCCACTTTTTCTTTTCCTTTTTCAAAAAGATCCATTGCATCTTCCTTAACTTCTTCAAACTTGTCGGTTAATGTTTCCATTAATTCATCCAATTTGTCTTTTAAATCGTCCATGGTGTCAGAACCTTTTTGTGCAATTCTTCTGCGCGTTACCGATCCTTTTTCAGGAGCGAATAAAATTCCTAATACTGCACCAGCAGCTACTCCTGCTAACATTCCTAATACTACTTTACCGTTGTTCATTTTGTTTATTTATTAAATTTTTAAAAATTGTTGTTTATAATTTGCGGCCTTGTATTACTCTTAAAATAATGGCTACTAAAGCAATTACTAAAAGCACATGAATTAAGCCGCCAGCGTTATAACTTAAAAATCCTATTGCCCATAATATGATTAATACTACCGCAAATGCATATAATATATTTCCCATAATCTTATTTATTTACTACCGTGAAAAGCCAAACCTATGGTAGATACACCGCTTGATAAATCTAAGAAAGCACCCACACTATTGTTAAAGTGATATTCAGTTCCAATATGTAGGTCTAAAAATAAATTACTACCACCTTGGTAATAATTTTTATCACCATTATAGCCATTGTCCCAACTTTGATTAATGATGGCAAAACCTAGAGAGCCTGCTAAATAAAAATCCCATTTTTTGTTGGCTTTAAGTAAATTATCAAAATAATAAGAGCCTTTAACACCAATAGGAATAATAGTTTCGCGGTAAGTATAATTCCTATATGGATTATTGTTATTACCCCAATAGTAATCATTAGTAAACGTTGAAACACTGATAAAAGGTGCTAGTGTAAAATCTTTAGCTACATCAAACTCATAGTTTAAATGAAACACAGGTAATGAGCGTGCTGCATAACCATAATAACCAGTTCTGCCACCAATACCTAAACCTAAATTAAGTGTTTTACCAAATTTTTCTTGCGCAGTAATATTTAACTGAAACAGGCTAAATACAATTACTAAAATGCTTGCTAATTTCTTCATATTACTTCTTATCTTTTATGGTTAATCCTTTTATCGCTTCGCCTAAATCAGTCATTTGTTGGTTAAACTCTGTTTTAAATTTTTCCCAATTTTCTTTCCCGTCATCTTTGTAATCAGTCAATTTTTTTTCTAAGTCGGTATTTTTAGTTTCTAACTCAGCTATTTTCTTTTGGTAATCCGCCTTAGCTGTGCTTTTTTCTTTAGCTATGCGTTGGTTGAATTCTGTAATGCTTTTATTGTTAGCATTAATTTTTTCTATTGCTTCTTTGCGGTAAGTATCAACTTCTACCAAGTAAGCTACATTGGCTTCATCTAATTCTTTGTTAGCCTCGTTTACATTGGTTTGGGCATTTTCTACTTTTTTGGAAGGAGAGTTGCATGCACCTAAAATACTTATTGATACAAAGCCAATTGCAATGGCTTTAATGATTTTTTTTTTCATAATGTTAATGTTTTTGTTATTTATTGAGTATAGAATATTTTATTAAATACAGATACTATAAATCTGCTATTAGTTTTTGAATCTCCTCTTTGGTTTTACCTAAACGTGCCTGTATTTTGCCCATCATTTCATCGTGCTTACCTTCTACTAGTAGCAAATCATCGTCAGTTAGTAAAGCAAATTTTTGTTTAAGTTTACCTTTGGTTTCGTTCCAGTTGCCTTTTAATTCGGTTAAGTTTGTCATTTCCTTTTTGTTTTAAATGTGTATTTTAACACTTTCCAAAGGTGAGGTATTGACTAACTAATGCTATTACACATGTATGGAATTAAGTTACATTAATCACACTTATTAAATTGATTAAGGTTTTGGCACAATTGTGTCATGCCCTTGTTCGTATTTGCTTAAAAGCGTGGTTAGCGAATGCCTGTAAGCTTTTAAGGCCTTCAAAGTGATTTCTGGATTTTCCTTATTAGGAATAGTAACTGGCATTTCATCTAAATACTTTGAAAGTTCAGGATGATTTTTTACAATATCCATAGTTATGGTTAATATCTCTTTGTTTAAATCTTCTTCGGTTTGCATGGTTATGTTGGTTTAAAATCAGTGAATATTAAAAGCCTGCATGTTTTAGTTTATCAAGCTTTAAGTTAATTTCTTTGAGTAAGGCAAATTGTTTTTGTTGGGTTTCAAACAAGGTTTTTATTTGCTCCTCCAACAATAAATCCATTTTTTGATGAAGGCTTCTTATTTGCATTTCGGCCTTTAGGTTAATCATGTAATCGTTTTCACCTCGCATTCTGTCTTTTTCTTCTTGCCTATTTTGGCTCATAAGTATAACAGGTGCTTGCAATGCAGCAATACACGAAAGAATTAAATTCATTAAAATAAAAGGGTAAGGGTCGAATTTAAAAACTCCTAACGCCAATACATTAAACACAATCCAAACAGTAAACACTACCCCAAAAAGAATAATAAATTTCCAACTACCGCCAAACTGCGCTACCTTGTCTGAAATGCGTTGCCCTTGGCTAATGGTTTCAATGGGTGGATTCAATAAATTATGAATGATCAATTCTTCCGACTCCAAGGTATCTTTTACTATTTGATGGAGTTTTGATAAATGTTCGTTTTCGTCAAAGAGCAATTTATCTATGTTCTCGTTTTTCAATTAAAGAAGAAATAACAGTACAATGAGGATTACTATTAAAGCTCCAGCCGAAATAAAAATACCACCATCTACTGCAATTAACTGTGTTTTGATAACACGAACTTCAGTTAATAAATTAGTTAGCTCTTCTTTATTCATCTGGCTCTTGTCCATTTCTTTTATAATCTCCAGACGTTTTAAAAGGACATTCGATTTTATATTAGAAGTGCTTTGCAATGCCAAGGCATTTTTATTGGTAACTGTTTTGTTTTTTGCTTTTACCGAAAAAAAAGTAAATAGTAAAATAATAACAGTAATTGCTAAACTCATTTTGTTCATAATAGTAGGGGTTTATAGTGATTTTATATAAAGTCAAATGTGAGGATAAAACAAAATACCACCATTACACATTACCACTAATTTGTTATATAAATTACGGTTTTTTAGTTCATAGTTTGAAGTACTAAGTAATAAGTACTAAGTTCGAAGTACTAAGTTCAAAGTTGTGCCCTTGTTGTTGTTTTAGCGAAGCGACACCAACAAGCAATAAGTATCGCCCCTACGGGGCTTTAGGTTGGTAGTGGTCTCCTTTTATTTACCATAATGTAGCTCCTATGAAGCTTTTTCGCCCTTGTTGGTGTTTTAGCGAAGCGGCACTAACAAGCAATAAGTATTGCCCCTATGGGGCTTGAGGATGGTAGTGGGTTCCTTTTAATTACCATACTTTCGCTCCTATGAAGCTCTTGGTATTTTCACGTTTTATGTGATTCAGTTTTTTCACGCCCTGCGTTATTCAGTACCTAGTTTGTAGTACTTAGTTTTTTGAATTAGTTAATCATCAAAATCAAAAAAATCACAGTTCGGAAAATGTGCGGGAAACTCTACGTAATCTTTGCTATCTGCGGGAAACATTAGCTTGAGATTGCTTCGCTACGATCGCAATGACGTTCTCGCAAGTTGAAGTTGATATCATGTCAACCAATCATGCAGGGCATTACAAATAGATCGTGTTCAGACAATAATTAAAAAAACTTTGCCAAAGTAGATTACTCTGACAAAGTTTTTTTAATTATTAATACCTTAAAATGGTAAATATTGTTTTTCTGGCTTCTTGGTATTGAGCTTCGGTACATTCTGTTATGGCATTGTTCTCGCAAGGACAATCAGATGAGTTTTTAACTTCTCCATAGCCTTTTCCAAATATGCGTGAAGGTTTAGTAATTCTACTTTTTATATACTTAGCCGATGCTTTAGCTCTGCTATCTGATAATATTTGATTGTATTTTTCGCTTGCTCTACAATCAGTAAAACTGCTTAACTCTACCCTCATTTTAGGATATTCGTTCATAATGGCCACAATTTTATCTAACTCTGCTTTGGCATCTTCTCTTATGGTAGATTTATTTAAATCGAAAAAGATTTCGTTTAACTCTAATATTTTAGCCAAGTCAGCTTTGGCTTTTATTTGCTCTTTTATTGGTACTTTAGTTAAAATAATATCCGCTTTTACAATCAGTTCAGTGCCTAACGTAGTAGCAAAAGCATTGCCTTCAGCAAAAGTTTCTTTTACCGCTACTAATTTAAAATTACTATTATTTGCAGCTTTAAATATAAAGGCTCCATCTTCTTTAGTAATAACAGAATCAATAACCAGGTCTTTATCATTATACAACTTAACAAACGATTTAGGAATAGGAGTTCCATTTTTTTGCAATACAATACCTTGTATTCTTTTATCTATTTTTTGAATGCTGAATGAATACATATCATCAGTTCCTTTGCCTCCTGGCCTGTTAGATGAAAAATACCCTGTAGACATTTTATCATCTGCGATGGCCGAAATATCATCAAAACGAGAGTTTAAAGGAGCACCTACGTTTATAATTTTTCCTATTTTATCATCGCGTATTTCACATAAAAAAATATCTAATCCACCTAAACCATAACGTCCATCAGAAGTAAAAAATAACATCATGCTATTTTCTTCGTAAAATGGAAATAACTCATCGCCTTCTGTATTAATTTGATTGCCTAAGTTAACAGGCTTTGACCATAAGCCACTGCCATCTTTGGTAGTTTTATAAATATCCGATCCTCCAAAACCTCCAGGCATATCGCTTATAAAATACATGGTATTTGCTGCTGCATTAAAACATGGGTGTCCAACTGAATAACCAATGCTATTATAGGCAAATGGGGTAGGGGTTGACCATTTACCATCACTATAATCACTAAAAAATATTTGAAGTTCTACAATTCTATCCTTGCTTTTATCGTGGTAGTTATTACGAGTAAAAGCCATGGTTGTTCCTGTTTTGGAGAAAGTAGCAGGACCATCGTGCATTTTACCATTGATGTTTTTATCAAAATTTACAATATTGGTTAATTGTGTTTTATCAATATCTGCCATGTATAAATCCAAGTAAGGTTCATTGTGCCAATTATCTTCTTTACTAAAAACCTTTTTATTACGGCTTGAGGTAAACACAATTTTATTTTTATAATAGGCTGGACCAAAATCTACTTCATTGGTATTCAGGTTAAGCATTTCTATTTTAAAAACCTTGCTATCTTGGCTCCAATTATTGTATTCATTTTTATTAGCTAAATAATCAATTGCCCTTAAGTCAGTTGGTTTTACTTGCGCAAATTTGTCCATCCAATATAGGTTCTCAGCATATTTATTGTTCATTTTTAAAGCCATGGCATAGTTGACATAATCATCAGGAATTAAACTTGAACCATTGATTATATAAGTACTATAAACTGAATCGGCAGCTTGGTTATTATCCATTTTATGGTAAGCCATAGCTAGTTTACGTTTACCATCTAAAGTTAAGTTTTCGGCTTTGGTGTAAGCAGTAATGGCATCAGAATATGAATAACTAAAAGAGTATTTATCGCCTTGTATTTCCTTACTCGACTTTTGCTGCGCTAATAATTGAAAACTGAATAAAAGAAAACAGATAATGGGTATAATTTTATTTTTCATGATATGTGGAATTAAATTTTTTGTGATTTAAAAATGTTAGAAATACCTTGGTGTATGAATTTGTTTTTTGTTTTTTAACATAAAGTCATACCTCAATAATATTTCATGACTTCCTTGATTGTACTTAGCTGTGCTTACTCCAACCGACCAGTCGAACGAATAGCCAATATGTAATTGATTGGTTAAATCAAAACCAATTAAAGCTCCAGCTGCATCGCCCGTGCGATACATGGCACCTAATAATAATTTATCTAAAATAATAAATGAACCTGTAATATCTGCTTGAATAGGCGCTCCAGCAGTTACTTTAATTAAAGTAGTAGGTTTAAAAGATAAACTATTGCTTATTTTAAGCATGGTTCCGGCTATAAAAAAGTAATGACGTTGGTCTTTACCTGCCAATTTTACACCATCGTTATTATTAGCATAATTGGTTTCCATTAAGTTAGGAATAGATACACCAGCATAAAAACGTTCGCGTGAATAATACACACCAAAACCAAAATCGGGTGCTATTTTATTATTGATATTATTGGCAAATGCAGGATCGTTTTGTTGATCTAAAGTTAGTTTATTTAAATTGGCTTGAAGTATATTGGCTCCAGCGCTTAATCCTAACGATAACTTGGCATTGCGAGAAACACGCATGATATAAGCAAAATTAGCGGTAACCGATGAAAAGTTAACAGGACCAATTTTATCGTTCATTACTGCCAAACCAAGTCCAATATGCTCATTGTTTAAAGGAGCATGTAAAGTTAAAGTTTGAGTTGATGGAGCTCCATCAAAACCTACCCACTGAGAACGATGCAAGGCTGAAATTGTTAAGGCATCGCGGCTACCGGCATAAGCCGGATTAACCACCATGGTATTGTACATATAATGCGTGTACATAGGCGCTTGTTGTGCTTTTATGTGCAATGTTGCCATTGTAAAAACAATTAAAACTGCTATTTTATTACTAATTTTCATAATGTAATGAATTGATTAAATGAATGAATTTGATTATTTATTTAAATAGATGGTTCCTTTTAAAATAGGCGAGCCATTACCTAAATCAATGATGTAGAAATAAGTTCCAATCGGTAAATCATCACCACCAATAGTTACACCCGAGTTTGATTTGCCATTCCAATTGTTTAAATATGGACTTGCCTCAAATACCAAGCTACCCCACCGATTATAAATATTTACCGAAAGTGTAGGATAATTTTCAATTCCTTTGATAACAAATAAATCGTTGATACCATCGCTATTTGGTGAAAAGCCTTCAGGTATTGAAAATACTATATCTACGCAAGATTTTACGATTACATTTAAGTTAACCAAAACAGAATTACAACCATTTTGAGTTACAACCAAAGTATAGTTACCTGAGTCGGCTAAAAGTGCATTTGTTATATTTGGGTTTTGCACATTAGAAGAAAATCCATTAGGTCCACTCCAAGCATAAGTTCCACCTGTAACTGTTTGTGCCAATAAATTGATTGGCTTACCCTCACATATTGGCGAATTACTGCTAGCAATTGCTAAAGGAATTGGATTTACTTTTAGCGAAACTCTTACAGAAGTATCCGTTACACCACAACTATTGGTTACAACTAAATAATAATTTAAAGAAGTATCTGAAAGCGCCACTTGATTAATATTCAAAATATTACTGTTAGCACCAGAAATGTTAACACCGTTCATTAAATCAACACCATCTTTACGCCATTGGTAATTTAAACCATTGCCACTAACACTGGCTGCATAACTAACAGAACTTCCTACACATACTATTTGATTGATTGGTTCTGTTGTAATTATTGGAGCTGTTATGATATTCAACGAAAGATTTGCTGATGTATCTTTTGCAGAACAAACACTTGATATGATTACATTGTAATTGGTAGCAGTATCTAAAATGGTAGTGCTATTAAATCTTAAGGTATCGGTTGTTACACCTGATATGTTTAAGCCATTTATTAAATTTACATTTCCTCTGCGCCATTGGTAAGTTAATCCTGAACCGCTTGCTTTGGTTATAAATCTTGCTGAACTTCCTAAACAAACTGTTTGGTTACTTGGGTTGATGCTTATTGCCAAAGGCAAATTGATATTCAACGAAACATTTGATGATGTATCTTTTAAAGAACAAGTACTTGATATGATTACATTGTAATTGGTAGCAGTATCTAAAATGTTAGTGCTATTAAATCTTAAAGTATCTGTTGTTACACCTGATATATTTAAACCATTTACTAAGTTTACATTTCCTCTGCGCCATTGGTAAGTTAATCCTGAACCAGTAGCTCTAGTTATAAATCTTGCCGAGCTTCCTAAACAAACTGTTTGATTGTTTGGATTAGTGGTAACAACAGTATTATTTAAATACAGTGAAACATTATTAGAAGTATCTCTAGGTGCACAAACACCAGTGATAATAACATTATAATTAGAAGCGGTATCGATTAATGTAACACCATTTATTTTTAAAGTATCGCTTGTAGCTCCTTGTATATTTCCACCATTAACCAAATTAATCGAACCTTTTCGCCATTGATAGGTAACTCCAGTGCCAGAAGTAGTCACAGAAAATACAATATTGTTTCCTAAACAAGCAGTTTTATTAATTGGTTCAGTAGTGATAATTGGTGAATTAATTTTTAAAGAAACACCTACTGTTGTATCGTTTGGATTTACATTACCCATAATTACTACATTATAGTTCGAAGCAGTATCTGCATAAGTAACAGGAAAAATGGTTAAAGTGTCGTTGTTTACACCTGAAATATTAGCGTTATTTATTAGGTTTACATTTCCTTTACGCCATTGGAAAGTAAGGTTTGTACCCGTGGCATTTACAATAAATCGTGCAGTATCCCCTAAACAAACTAATTTAGCAATTGGTGGGGTAATTACAAAAGGGGCATTAGGAGCATTGGCAGTCATTGCATTTACATTTACAGCACCAACTGTAGTTAATGCCCTTCCATCTAATAATGAACCAATAGCAAAATTAATGGCACCATTATTTGCAATGATGGTTCCTCTAAAAACAGAGTAGTCATTAATACTTACAGCACCATTTACTAACCAAAATACATTACGCGATTTGGTACCATTGGTTAAAACCACATTGGAATAAGTACTTGTAGAAAGTGCTCCGAATATTTTAATTACAAATACAGCATTGGGATTACCTTGTCCGTTTAAGAAAAGGGTATCAGTTAAAGCAGTTGCTGCATTTAATAAATAAGTATGAGGTGTCAAAACTAATTTGTTTCCAAATTGAGCAGGAAAAAGTAGTTCAATATCTATAGGTAAAGCGTTTAAATACGTGTAAACTACATTCAAATCTGATGAACACTGAATAGTTGAAATATCAGGAATTGGATGAATAGTTCCATTTACAAATAAAGGATTAAAACTAGTAGTTAATCCGCTATTGGTTCCAACATCTCCAATAATATGTGTGACACCCGTATTAGTCACAGGTCCAATTGAAGAGAATAATGCATAATTGGCAGTTGTTCCTAAGGGAGGTGCTAATGGTCCAGTTAAAAATGGACTGCCACAACCAATAGGAGTGTAAGCCATAACACCACTAACAGAAATTGCTCCAGCAGTTGTAAAAGCTCTACCTTCTAGGGTATCGCCTGCACTTATATTAATGGCAGCATTATTGGTTATAATAGTACCACGCATGGTAACACCTATTGCCATATTGGTTAAACCTTCAATTTTCCAAAACACATTACAAGCCAATGCTCCATTGATTAATTTTACTTTGGCATTTGCAGCGGCCGAAAAAGCTCCTTGTAGTTTAAATATAAATACTGCATTGGGGTTTCCTTGAGCATTTAAAGTTAATACATTAGTTAATGTAGATGCACCTGATACTGAGTAAATACCAGGTAATAAAGTATCTCCACCAAGAGAGGGTGAAGGGAAAAAAGTGGCTGTGGTTCCTGCTAGCTGATTATAGGCCGATAACACTGCAGTGGAACAAGCCGCTGTGGCTAAATTTTGCGATTGCATAATGCCATTTACATTACCAAAATTAGTACTTGCCCCAACATTAGAACCAACATTTCCTGTTACTTGGGATATGCCAGTATTGGTTATTGCACCTACAGAGGTGAATAATACAAAACCGGCAGCAGTGCCCAGAGTTGGTGCCTGTCCGTAATTTATTTTGGGTAAAAATAATAGGACAATAGCTATTAAATAGAGTAGTTTGTTTTTCATTATTAAGTTATTATTTGTGAAAGAATTTTCACATGGTAAAGGTGTTAGAATTGAGCTTCTAAAGCCTTACATCAATAACTTATACTATTATATAATTCACTTGTTTTATGTACTATTTTAAGCTAATAATATCCTTTACAGATGACGAGTAAACAAGAATCGCCCCTTAGGGGCTTTGAGTTGGTAGGGTGCTTGTTTTGTTACAATACTTTCTCCTATGGAGCTTTTTATTTTTTCTGTTTGGTGGCAGTTGTGTTAATCGTCTTAATATATTCTATGCGAGGAACCCTGCAAAGGCCGCTAAAGAAGAATCAATAAATCACAGTTAAGACAATGTGCGGGAAACTCTGCGTAATCTGCGCAATCTGCGAGAAACATTAGCTTGAGATTGCTTCTCTACGTTCGCAATGACATTCGCTAACGTTTAAGTTAAAATCATGTCAATCTTCTCAATCATAGAAATCATGGTTCAGACAAATTTGCGGGAAACTATGGACCATTAACTATGAACTAAAATCTACATCCTATCCATATACCACTTCACTTCACTTTCGGTTTTTTGTTGAGCTAATATTTGAGTAATATTTTTTTCTAATCTCAGAAAAGCTGTTTCACTTTTTACTACATAATCATACGCTTTATGATGCATACAATTAACTGCTATCTCAATTTTATCTTGACTAGAAAGCATGATAACAGTTAAATTTTTATTGTATTGCTTAATTTTATCGAGTGTCTCTAAACCATTCATAGCGCCTTTTACAATTCCATCTAAATGATAATCAAGCACAATAATATCAGGATCTAAAATCAAAGCTTCAATACAAGCTTCTCCAGTATTAAAAGTAATTATTTCATAATTACCTTTTTCTAAAAACTCTAACTCCAATGATTTTAAAAAAAGAATATCATCATCTACCAAAAAAAGTCTTGTTTTAGTGCTGCTCATTTATTTCGTGTTTTAAATTAATTAATACTTCTTGCAATTCATGACATGATTGATTGCAAACATTTTCAAGTTGAATTACCAACTCGTTTATACCTTCCGACTTTTGCTGCGTATCGGCAAATTCTTGAACTTTTTTTGCCATCATTTCAAACTCCGAACTCATGCCCATGATTGAAAATGAAGGAATCATTTTATGTACCGATGATTTTAAAGTTCCCCAATCTTTATTGGCAAAACTTGTTTTCATAGATGCAATTAGAGGTGGTGTTTGTTCTAAATAAAGTAGTATCATTTCCTTCATCAATATAGGATTTGATTTAGTTCTGTGCGATAAATAACCTAAATCAACATACTTAATATTTTGTCCTACATTTAAAATGGCAATAGGGCTACTTTTTAAACTATTGCTAGTAGGTTTATTAATTAAACTTATTATTTTATTATATAATATTTTTTCATCAATTGGTTTGGCTACATAATCATTCATTCCTACAGCATTGCATTTAGCTAAATCAACTGTAGTAACATCAGCAGTTAAGGCCATGATGGGAATTTTTAATTTCATTTTGTTTCTAATATAATCAGTTGCTTCAAAGCCATTCATTTCGGGCATTTGCAAATCCATTAAAATAATATCATACTCTTTATTTTCGAGCCTTTCAATAGCTAATTTACCATTGGCAGCTATATCGCACTGAAACCCAAAATCATCTAATAAGGTACGCATCAATAATTGATTCAAAGCAATATCTTCAACTACTAAAACTTTAATATCTTTTACTTCGGTATCTATATCCACTATATCTTGCAATTCATCTGCTTTGGAATTGGTTTTAATAAAATCAAGTGTAAAACTAAACATAGAACCTCTATCTAATTCACTTTGCATAGTAATTTCACCGCCCTGATTTTCAACTAACTGCTTAACAATAGCCAAACCCAAACCAGTACCTCCATAAAGCCTTGAAGTACCACTTGTAGCCTGCTGAAAGTTTTCAAAAATACTGTCTTTTTTACTATCAATTATTCCTATTCCTGTATCGCTTATGGCAAATAAAATGGTCACTTTTATATCATCTTCTTTGATCATTTTGATGCTTACTTTTATAAAACCTTTATTGGTAAACTTAACAGCATTACTTACCAAATTTAAAATGATTTGGTGCAGCCTAACAGGGTCGCCAATTAATACATCTGGAATGTTTTCATCGTATTCTTTTACTAATAACAAATTTTTTTCTTCAATTTTTGATTCAAACAAATGCAACATGGCTGCAATAGAAGCTGAAAGTTTAAATGCTGTTTTTTCAAAAACCATTTTACCTGCATCTACCTTGGCTAAATCTAAAATATCATTTATGAGCACAATGAGGGCATCACCACTCATTTTGATAGCTGTTAAATATTCCTTCTGCTTAGCAGTTAAATCAGTTTTCAAAACTACTTTGGTAAAGCCAATAATGGCATTCATAGGCGTCCTTATTTCATGACTCATATTGCTTAAAAACTGTTGTTTAGCTTTTACCGCATCAATGGCTACTCTTGTTGCATCTTCAGCTTTTGCTTTTGCTTCCTCAGCTACTAAAGTAGCTAACTCAGCAAATACCTTTGCCTCTGTAAGTTCCTTCTCAATGCGTTTCTGCACTGTAATATCGCGAGCTACTACTACTGCTCCTAAAATATTTCCATTGGCATCTTTATATACTGAACCATTAAATAATACATCAGTTAATTTATGGTCTTTAATGGTTAATGGATAATTTTCTACATGCCCACAATCAAATATTTTTTGATAAATTTTTTTGGCTTTTTGGGGTTCAGTAAAATAATCAAAAAAGTTACTTCCAGTTAATTCATCACGGGTTTTACCTGTTATATCAGATAATGCATTGTTAAAATCAGTAATTTTACCTTCAGAACTAATAGTAATTAAAGGATCTAAACTAGCTTCAATTAAACTTCTGGCATAATTGGCTTCTTCTATCTTCATGTTTATTTGATTTTAGTATCGGCATTACCAATTTCTTCAATTGGATTGCGCCTTTTATCTTTTAGTGCTTTGAAATGCGAAGGTGTTAACCCTGTAACTTTTTTGAATTGATTTGATAAATGAGCCACACTGCTGTAATTAAGTTTATAACTTATTTCAGTTAAATTTAACTCATCGTAAAGCATTAATTCTTTGGCTCGTTCTATTTTATGGATAATGATAAATTGCTGAATAGTTATACCTTTTACTTCCGAAAATACATTGGATAAATAAGTATAATCATGGTTCAGTTTTTCGCTTATATAATCTGAGTAATTGGTTTTAGGCAACTCATCGGAGTAATGTACCATTTCAATTATCACATTTTTGATGCGTTCAATTAAAACAGCTTTTTTATCATCCATGAGTTCTAAACCAGATTGCATTAAACCAGCTTTTAATTCCTTGCGTTGCTCAGAAGTTAGGTTTTCCATGATATCTATTTCGCCCAACTCAACCACAATAAAATGAAGCCCAAGTTTTTTCAACTCTTCCTTAACCATCATTTTGCAACGAAGGCTAACCATGTATTTTATATAGAGTTTCATTTGTTAGTTTAATTATATGAGGTATTTAAATAATTTAAGCTAATCTTCGTAACCACTTTTTATAACAGTAGAAATCATTTTAAACTGCTCGTTGGCGTTAAAATTATGCCTTGCATGCGCTGGTATGATTATGCCTTCGCCTAACTTTAGTTTAAACAATTTTTTATTAATAGTAAGTTCAGCTGTCCCATCAATTATTTGTATATAAGTATCAAAAGGAGATAGTTTTTCGGCTAACTCTTCTCCTGCGTCAAATGAGGTTACAGTAATATTTCCAGTTGAACGTTTAATGATTGTTTTAGTAACTACAGCATTGGCCATATATTCAATAATTTCAATAATAATGTGTGCTTTTGCCTTTTCTAATTCAACATTATCGTTTTGCTTTTTCATAAAGATTATTTTTAAAATTAAGTGATACAGAAATAAGAAGTAACCTGTATAAGAGGATTAAATAAATAGGATACTGAAAGCAAAATATAGTTGGATATAAATACTATTTTTAGTTTCACTTAAAAATGCAATGTAGTTCGTTTTTACATATAAAATATTACATATTTCACATGTTTTAAATACTTATTCAATATCTTTAATAATATTGCTATCCGTTTCTTCAATATCGCCAAGCAATATACCTAAAGGCTTTAGTGTATTGACGTTATCAAAAATGGTTTTACAAATAGCGGTTAAAGGTATTGATAAAAACATGCCAGTTACTCCCCAAATTTCACCTCCAATTATTACTACAATTACAGAAATAAGCGCATTTACCCGTACCCTAGAAGCAACTAACTTAGGTAGTACTAAATTATTATCAATAAATTGAATTATGATAAATGCAATTAAAACATACAATGCATAATTAAATGAATCTTTGGTGGCAAGCACTATAGCCATAGGAATAGCAGTTGATACAATGCCTCCAATATATGGTATCACATTTAAAAGTGCGCCAATAATGCCAACTATAATGGCATATTGTACATCTAAAATTAATAATGCAGATACATTGAGAATAGCTATGATAATGGCCTCAAAAATTAAAGCAACTAAATATCTTTGAACGATTTGTTTGGTTGAATTTAATATTTTGTTTACTTCGGTTTTATTTCCTTTCCCAAATACATTTTTAATAAAGTCAAGCAATAGTTTTTTGTAGTATAATATCAAAAAAACATAAACAGGAATAAGTAAGAAAGTAAATATTACACCCCCAATTGATGAAATTGTAGGTCCTATTAATGATTTAGTGGTTGTAATCAAATCAACTTTACTATTATCAATAAAACTATTGATGGTGGCGGTACTAATGTTAAACCTACTTGAAATACTCAAGACAGATTTATTAAGTGTTTGGTAAAATTTATCAATTAATATGGGTAATGAATTAATAAATGAACTAAACTGATTGGTAAGTAATAATAGTAAAAATATAAAAATAGCAGTTACAAAAGTCAATAAAATAGCAATGCTTATTACCCTATTGATTTTTATTTTTACCAATAAATTAACTACTGGGTTCAGTAAAATAGCTATCAATAATGAACCTATTAAAGGTACAATAATTCCTTGGCCAATATACATGATGGCTAACAAAGCAATTAGCCCTAATAATATGGCAGTTATTTTTATGTAGAAAGGAATCTGTTTTTGCATAATTATTTACTCGTTAAAATGGCTAGGTGTTTTAAAAAAATATCAGTAATAAGTTGGTTATTCTCTTCCAATTGTAAATTCAAATTAAGCTTATAATATTGAAATTGGGTAACAGATTCTAGTTTAAAATTATTCAAGGAGATTTCCAATTGGTTATTTTTAAATTCAATACATTCAATTTGTTTTTCTAACTTATCAATTACTACTTTATTTTCCACTTTTACAGCAGATTTTAAATTAATAATTCTTACCTTATTATCTTGAACATGTTGAAGCATTTTATTTTTATAAATTTTCCATTCTTGAACTGAATCGTAACTTGAATTATTATTTTGAAAAGTTAAAGTAATTGCCTTAGCAACATTCGCAGAATAGATATAGTTGTAAACCCATTTAGTGCCAACTAAAAAGGCAATGATAATAAAAAATAGGAGCTTAGATTTCATGGGTATAAATCAATTAAAATAAGCGTTAATACTATTATAATAACAATACCATGAACGATAAAAATACTATTGCTAATACTACTTACCACTTTATGTTTCTTGTTAAACATATTAGTGTATTTTTCCTCTGAATGATTTTCATTATTTTCCATGACAAACAACTAATTAACTTAAACCAATTCTAAGTCTTCCGAAAATTGAAAAACAGGTTGATTTTGTTTTAAGTAATGAGGGAAATATTTTTCAATAACTAATCGTGCCATCAAATAACTCACCGTTGATTCAGCACCTTGGTTTAGGTTAACACTATGTTCCTCCAAACCATCGTAACAGCCTCCAGTACAAGGATTATAAACTATTTGATGCAAATGATTTTGACCTAAAAACCAGTTAAAAGCTATTTCTATTTTAGATAAATAATCGGTATTTAAAGTGTTTTTAAAAAATATATGCAAGGCAAATATGGTGTAGGCTATATCAATAGGTTGTTCTCCAAATTCAGCAGCGATACTTCCTTTTTGCAGCCAAGTTCTATTTGAAATCACCTTGATTCCGCTACTATTGAAAGTATTGCTCAATAGAAAATCAAATGACTGAATAGCCAATTCATTATAAACATTATTTTGAGTTACTTCAAAAGCCATTAGCAATGCTTCAGGTAAAATACTGTTTCCATAAGTTAAATAACTTTCAAACCATTGCCATTCATTAGTTGCTTCGTGTTTATACATTTGAACTAATCTGTTCGCTAATAATTCCATCAGTTTTATATTTCTATAGCTACTTTCTGATTTATTATAATAGTATAAACCTTTAATAATAAAAGCCATAGAACGCGTAGAATGGATATTTTCGGCCTGTATAATTGCACTATTAAAAAGTAATTTAGCTTCTTTAATTAGGGAGTTTGGTAAATTATTTTGTGCTATTAAATACCCTAAAGCCCATATAGCCCTTCCATTCGAATCAGCTAAATTGGTTTCAAAATTTTGCTCAGTAAAATCTCCTTGAATATCTACATAGTTTAAAAAACTACCATCCTTTTGAAAGCAATATTTAATAAAATGAAAATAAATCAAAATTTTATCAATGTCAGCTTCTTCGTTAGTTTGTTCAAAATGCATACAAATGGCTATTAAAGCCCTGGCATTATCATCAATGGTATAACCTGTTTCTAAATCGGGTTCATTAATTTTAGCAAATTGAATCATACCAAAATGAGTTGTTAATTTATTGATATGATTTAAATTGATAGGAGGTAAACTGTATTTTAAAGAAGAACTATTGCCAATTATTTCATCAAACAACCTGGCATGCGCAATAGCCGAATTTTCCCAAGCAGAAGAGGCAATGCTATGCAAACCATTCATCTTCATGTCTTCTCTTAATTGATTATTTTTTAACAATAAAATCAATGCTTCACTTAATTGGGTTGAATTTTCAAAATCTATGATTATTCCAGCTTCGTTATTCAACACTTCGCAAGCATGTGGAATTGGAGTTGAAATAATAGGACAACCGCAACTTACTGCATACGAAAATGTACCACTCACTGCTTGATGCCTGTCTTTAGATGTGAATAAATACACATCCGTTAATTGTAAATAATCTAATAAAATAGGTAATGGTAAATATTCATTTATAAACAATACATGACTTTGTAAGCCTAAGTCAATTACTTTTTGTTCAAGGATATTTCTATATACTTCGCCATGTTCTTTTTTTACTATGGGATGAGTTTTACCTATTACCAAAAATAAAGCATCAGCATTTTCTGCAATGATTTGAGGCATGGCATTTAAAGTGGTTTCAATGCTTTTGCCCTCGCTTAGCAAACCAAAAGTTGAAAATACTTTTCGGTTTTGTAAATCGTATTTCTCTTTTAAAAACTGTTTATCTAAATGTGGTACCAAATGCGTTCCATGAGGAATTACATTTATTTTAAAGGCTGATATTTGGTATTCGTTTTCTAATATTTTAGCCGAATGATTGGTCATTACAATTACCTGATGGCAATGTGCTAAAATTTGCTGTACATATGTTTTTAAACTTTGGCTTGGTAATGGTAAAACTGTATGAAATGTAATCAATACAGGTTTTTTTAGCATACTTAAAAAAGTAACAAAAGTTTGTTGTTGCGCCACAAAAAAACCAAATTCGTGTTCAATTACTACCAATTCAATATTATTATTTTTATTTATTTTGTTAGCTAATTCTAAATACTCGTTGCTAGCTGAGGTATTGATAACATAATTAACTTCATGGTTATAGCTAAACATTTCGCTAGGTGTTTCTAAGGCACATACTTTAAGCGAAAATGATTTTTTGAACTTGGAATCAATTGCATTCATCAAATCGTGACTATAAGTAGCAATACCGCATTCTCTGGGTGTATACGATGTAATAAATAAAACTTCAGGAACATGTTCTATAAATACTTTTGCAGAAATGAGTTTTTCCATAAAATGATTATTGTGAAAAAATGTAAAATTAGGCTGGCCAAATAAAGCCAAACCATTATTTTTATTAAGTAATGGAGGAGTATTCATATTAAATTTTGTAGTTTTCTAATTCGGTTAATAATTCTTTTAAACTTACCGATGCACAAGCAATTCGGCTATCGGCAGCACCATAATAAATATAAAGTGTATCATCAAAAAGGGCTGTTCCTGTTGGAAAAACAACATCGTTTACATCGCCTATTAACTCCCAATCTAACTCAGGTTTGAACAATGCATAAGGCAATCGCGCTATTTCTTTTTGTGGATTTTCTTTGTCTAACAAACAAGCACAAGCATTGTAAACATATCCACTTGGCGAATCATGCACACCATGATAAATGAACAACCAACCTTTATCGGTTTCAATTGGTGGGCATCCACCTCCAATATAGCTTGCTTCGTGTTTGTGTTTAGCAGTAAGTAAAATATTTTCTTCTAGATGTAATAGATAATTTTCCCAAAATACAGGTGTAATTTCTTGTAAACTAATAACCGAAGCTATCTGAATATCCGGCCTGATTCTATGAACAAAATAAAACCTACCATTGATTTTACGCGGAAAAAAAATGACATTTTTATCCCATAACAGCAGTTTCTTATTGGGGTTATTTAATATGTTATTGTGAACATGAAAACGTTCGTATTTAACATTTAGTGGACCACTACATTCAGCTAATCGTTTAAACTCATCGTAACTCAATTGTGGAACCACTACACCATGTCGGTCAAAATGTTTCAAATCAACCGAAGTACTAACGGAACCTACAGCGTTTACGCCATCATACGAAGTAAAACTCAAATAATATACATCATCAATTTTTACCAAACGAGGGTCTTCAATACCATGTGCTTCGTAATCAAATAGAGGGATTAACAAAGGTTCTTCATTACGTTGCACCAAATTTAAAGGTCCATCAAATTTACAATATCCAATAGTGGAGTAATTGCCTTTACGCACTGCTCTGTATAACATATGTAAAGTATCTCCATCTTGATAAATTGCTGGATTTAATACTGCTTCATCTTCAAATGGCAATGTTGTTTTTGATAAAACAATTCCCTCTTTTTTTACATTTATCATGAGTTTTAGGATTAATGAAATAATTTATAGAACCTTTATTAGTTAATTTTTAACACGACAAAACTGCATCCAACCAATACATTTTGTTTTATATCAAAATGGATAATTTTTATATAAATCACAGTTTTGTAGTAAACAGAAATAGCTTTAAAAATTAATATTAAACCTTTTAGTAACAAGGTATTTGCAATTAGTACTCCTTTTATTCTTCATACTTTTTGCATTGCCCAAAAAGTATGCAAAAACGCTAGACAATAAAAAGCTACCTCCCCACATCCCGAAAGCTTTCGGGCCAGAAGCGCGGCCCGCTTTATTGTCTGGCCCGCGCGCTCCAAAAAATTAACCTTTTAATAAATAATTAGCATTTGACTATTTTGCCCGATCATATCTAATTTTCACTATTTAGAGATTAAAATAAAAATTCTATCTTATAAAAAGGACTTTTATATTGACCTAAATTAATAAAAGTGTAAATTATCAAATCAACTAAAAGGGCTTTTAAAAAAACTGAATCACTTAATACATGCGTGTACAGCTTATTAACTATGTTTCTATGTTCTATGTGGTTTACTAAAAATAGTTGAAAACGTTAATAACCATTGTTACCAATACATAAAACAAAAGAGGCCATCCTTTGGAGACAGCCTCTTTCATACAAAACTAAAATTGAAATACTAAACTATGCTTGCGTAGCATGTAACCTAGCATCTTCTTTTTGCAAATCTCTTGCTAAAGTATGATGACCATGAGCAGTAATAGTACTCACTGCTGCTTTTTCGTGTTCACCATTTTCATGGTGTTTAGCTGCTTCCATATGGCTTTTTGAAGCATTGGTTAAATGTTCAGCCACCTTTTTATGACTATCAACTCTTTTTTGATTGTCGGCTGCTGTAATTGGTTTTTTCTCTGTTTTAGGGAATGTGGTTGTTGTGCTCATCTTATTTATTTATTATTTGTAACAAATTATTACACCACAAACTTGATGGTTTAACCAAAAGAAATAATTACACATTTACTGCAATTAATTACATCAATTACAGTTTAGTAAACGTGTGATAAATACAATATTTAGCCAAATAGATGTAAGTAATGTTGTACTTAAATAAGTGAGTTTTGCCACTTCATATTTACAATTAAAACACAAACAAACACAATGAAACGTTTACTAATTTCAACAATGGCCTCACTTTTAATTTTAGGTGCTTCGGCCCAAACAGATGAGCGCAAATGGAATATTGGCCTTTTGGCTGGTACGAGCGAATATCAAGGCGATTTAGGAAATCGATTCTTATATTTTAATAACAAAACAATTGATAATATTGATAAAACTTATACCGTAGGCTTAAGTTTAACCCGTTATTTAAACTCAACTTTCGATTTTGGAGCAATGGGAACTTATGGTTCTTGGGGTTATTACGAACCCGGTCAACCAGGTTTTAGAGCTGATTTGCTTCAGTTGAATGGACACATCAAGTTTAAATTTAACAACGGTTATATCATTGAAGAAAATAGTTTATTTCAACCATACTTATTTGGTGGGGTAGGGGTAAATCGTTATCAAGGTACAACTACCATTGAAGGCCAAGATGCTACTGCCATTATGGGTGGTGGGTTTAACTTTAGACTAAGTGGCGTAATTGGCATTAACTATCAAGCTACCTATGGTTATTTATTAACCAGCGATTTAAGAGATTTACAACCTGCAAAAAATATGAACGATGCTTTTTTAATGCATACCATTGGTTTAAACTTTAATTTAGGTTCGGCTTACGATAATGACGGTGATGGTGTACATGATAAAAAAGATAAGTGTCCTAATACGCCCTCAAATGTTAAAGTTGATAAGACTGGCTGTCCTGTTGATAGTGATAAAGATGGTATAGCTGATTATTTAGATGCTTGCCCTAGCGAATCAGGAACAGCTAATGGTTGCCCCGATAACGATAAAGATGGTGTGGCTAATAAAGATGACCAATGTCCAGAAACAGCAGGTTTAATGACTTTAAATGGTTGTCCTGATACTGATGGCGATGGAATTATAGATAGTAAAGACAATTGTCCAAATGTAAAAGGTAGTTTAGCTTTAGCAGGTTGCCCTGATAGAGACAATGATGGTGTAGCAGATGAAATTGATGCATGTCCTGATGTATATGGTTTAGCAAGCTTTAAAGGTTGTCCTGATAATGATAATGATGGTATTGAAAACAGCAAAGACCAATGCCCTGATTTAAAAGGAACAATTGCTACCAATGGTTGCCCTGATACCGACAATGATGGTGTACATGATGGAATTGACAAATGCCCACGTATAGCAGGAAGCGCAAACCACAGTGGTTGCCCTGATTCAGATAATGATGGTGTGTATGATGATATGGATAGATGTATTACTATGCCAGGAACAAGTGCTAACCAAGGTTGCCCTGAAGTGAAAAAAGAGGTTAAACAATTATTTGAAAAAGCATTACAAGGTATTCAGTTTGAAACTGGTAAAGCTGTTATCAAATCAAGTTCAAACGCTATCTTAAATTCAATTGTGAAAGTAATGAACCAAAACCCTAGTTATAAATTATTAATTGGTGGCCATACCGATAATGTAGGCGATGATGAAATGAACATGACCCTTTCGCAAGACAGAGCAACAGCCGTTTCAAATTACTTAATTAGCAATGGTGTTGATCCATTAAGAGTAACAGCTACAGGATATGGAGAATCTACTCCAGTTGATGTAAATACATCAGTAAAAGGTAGAACCAGAAACCGCAGAGTAGAACTTAAAGTAGAGTTTTTAGAAGTAGTGAAATAAAATTTGAAACATACTACATTTCCTCGCTATCAACTTGCGAGTAAGTGTATAAAACAGCCTCCGGCTGTATCATTAAACCAAAACCGCTTTAGACCAAAACTAAAGTGGTTTTTTTATTTTAGCTAATTGCTAACTTACACTGAGCGTTTTTTCCACTTTTTAGGCAATTGTTAGCTTACACTGACTGATTTTTTCACTTTTAGGCAAATTGTAAGCTTACACTGACCGATTTTTCCACTTTCTAGTAAATTGTAAGCTTACACTGACCGATTTTTCCACTTTCTAGTAAATTGTTAGCTTACACTGACCATTTTTTTCACTTTTTAGCTAATTGTAAGCTTACAATTACAAATAATTTCAAAAAAATTACAATTTACTTTATTTTAATCTAAATAAATCATATAGTTGTAATACAAATTCAATAACAAGAAATAATATGAATGTAAAACCAAAATTAACCAGGTACCGCAATTCAGAGTTTATTCAGTACCTAAGGGACACCGTTACTATTTTTAAAGCTTTTGATTTAAGAGGACTTAAGCTTGATGGCCTTGTAAGTGCCATAGAAGCCAACATTGTAGAGCTAGACAAAGTATTTGTAATAGCCTCTAAAAATGGCAATACCGATGCATTAGAAATAGCCGATGCAAGGCGCGATGATGCTGTAATAGGCATTAGAACTGTGGCAGTAGGGTTTGAGCGCAGCCACCAAGAAAATATTAGAACAGCAGCCAAAACCATTTTAGCACTTATGGATAAGTTTGGCACAGGCATAGCTGCTTTTGGCCATATAGCCGAAACCAATGCCATTACCAGTATAGTTAAAGAGTTTGAAACAGTGCAACAGGCCACTGATGCAGCCAATACTTTAAATATTAGCGAATGGGTGCAGGAGTTAAAATTAGCTAACCTTAGCTTTAACGAAATATTTATAGTACGCAATAAAGATATAGCCGACCAACCCGACCAAAACCTAAAAGAGTTAAGAACTCCTGCTATGGCTAGTTATAATAACCTAATTAATAAAACCGAAGCCCACTTTAGCATTACCGATAAAACCGAATACAAAGACCTACTGAACCAAATAAACACCATAGTACTAAAATACAATGCCAGTGTACCTAAGCCAGTAGCCAAAACCCCACCGGCTGATAAAAAATAAAAAAAGATATATTAAAAAATCCTTCTTCCATATTACTTTTAAAAGTTTTATGGAAGAAGACTTTAAACAATAAAAAAAAATAGACATATGAAAGAAATTTTACTTCAAGTACAAAACACATCATCAAACTTTTGGAGCTTTAATTGGTATTATCTTTTTGCAGTTGTTGTAGGTGTAATTAGCATTACCATCGCGTATAAAAACTATAAAAAAAAACCACTAGAGGCAAAACCTACACAAAATTTTAGTAACAATACATTTGATAATAGTTCGGCTCTAAACAACACGACAAATGTACCTGTAAATATTATAAATAATTTTACACACCCTACAGAAATGACGAATAAAACTTCAAATCCAGTTACATCTAATTCAAATGACGATAATTTAAAGGCAACTACAAGAATACTTTTTATAGATGATAATCACACTGAATATAAAATAGTTTCTATCCTAAAAAAAGCAGGTTGGACAAAAACAAAATCTGTTAAAGACATAACAGATCTAGACAGTAATTATGTAATGGAAGCAGATGTTATTTTTGTTGATATTAATGGTGTTGGTTTAGAACTTTCGGTTGACCAAGGATTAGGATTAGCTTCTGCCTTAAAAAGAAAATATCCAAGCAAAAAAATTGTCATCTATTCTGCCGAAACCACAGGAGATAGATTTCATCAAGCACTTCGTGAAGTAGATTTTTGCCTACCCAAAAATGCAGATGCTTATCAATTTATCAATTTGATTGAAAACTTGCTAAAAGCTAATGGATAAGCACTATTCAATATACTCTTTAACAAATGAACTAATCTGCGACAATCTTGAAGCTGAATGTAAAGCATGCTTTCAAGAATGTAATTCAATTGGCAAACAAATTTTAAATTGTCCGAAATATGGTGGAGAAAGAAGACAAGGTAAAATTAGAAATACCAAAGGGATAACTTTTTTATGCGATAAAACAAAAATCACAAAATTATTTCGTGATAAACTTGAAGCACTTTCATATGCCTTTTACGATTTACAAATCCCTAGAAAGCAGTTTGAACTTGAAGCTAAACAAATAGAGCAACAAAGGGTTAATCGTCTAATTCATAATTTGACATCTTTAAATGCACACAATATTCAAGAAATTGATGATTTTATACCACAAGAATTATTAGCCACAAACTATCAAGATTTATTGAGGTATATCCAAGACCAAATAAAAAAAGACAGTAAGAATGCTGCATTAATGTTTTTAAGAATTGCAAAGCATAATGTGCATATGAAAAGTGAATTTTCAATATACAATAAGTTAGACAGACTAAATGCTGAATTAAAACCGACACTAAACCCTATTAGAAAAGTAATTTTGAATGTGCTTCACACATTTTTTATAGACTTTAATAATCAGAATATTTATGTGTATGTATCAGATTTTAAAGGTCGTGTAAAAATTGACTATGAAAGTATTCAAGTAGCACTTTATCATTTAATCGAAAATGCAACAAAGTACACTATGTCTAATACAAATGTTGAAATTACGTTTGAAGAAAAATTTACCGAAGTTGATGTTAATTTTAAAATGAAAAGTCTTTATTTAGATGATGATGAAGTTGAAAAAGTTTTTGGAGAAGGTTATTCAGGTAAAGTAGCTAAAGAATGTAAATTAAATGGTGATGGAATTGGAATGTGGCAAATAAACAGAATGTTGAAACTTAATAATGGTTCTGTAAAATTTATTAATGGAAAAGATATTGAAGTAGTAAGAAATAAAAAATTTGCAACCAACCAAATTACTTTGACATTTAAGAAGAACTAAAGCCCCTACTATCCGTAGAGTTAGCACAGCGCTATAGGGATTTATAATGAATGTAGTGTTCTTCGACAAGGGCTTAAAAATTAAAGTAATTGACTGTTATCTAAGCAAAGCGTTATAAAAAGACTTAAATACAATTTTACTTTGTTTTGATCTTTTTATCGTCATTTTTAAATCCCATTTGAGAATAGTTTTTTCGCACTCTGACGTTATCGGCAATTTTTTGGGAGACATTTATAACACAAAAGAACAAACAACTAAAACGAATTTACAACAGACAATGGACACAACAAAAATTATACTCAAGGCGGACACAATTGTTTTAGCAAAGGACACAACAACAAATCACCAAACCATAATAGAAATAAGTAAGTCAGAGGACTGTGACCATTGTTTGACAAATTTCTGTGACTGCAAGTTAATTTCCGACTTGATTTGGCCTCTTACAGTCTTAATAATAATCCTTCTGTTTTACAAAAGAATTAAAGGTCTGCTAAACAACATCGGAGACAGAGCAAAGAAAATTAAAGTTGGCAACGTTGAAGTTGAGTTGGAGGAATTGAACAAAAAGACAGAGGGTGTTGAAAGGACAATAACAGAACAAGAATTAAAGTTCGCAGGACTTAGTGGTAATAAACATCCATACGAGTTTGACTATACAATTACAAACGACTTACCGACAGAAATCTTGAAAATTTCTATTGACATAGAAAAGACATTGAGAGCCATCTATGAAATGGCTCTTAAAACAAGAGAAAAAAGACCTTTGGCAGTATCTGTTCTAATTGAGACACTTCGTGAGAAAGGACTTATTGACTTAGAACTTACAAAACTCCTCAGACAATTTTGGATTTTTAGAAACAACATCGTTCATTCTGTAAGTTATACTGTTACAGAAAAAGAGTTTTTAGCATTTGCAGATATTGGAATAAGAGTTCTCAAAATCCTAATAATAATACAAAACAATAATAGTGATGGGAAAGTTACGATTGAATCACTTGGATAACGTTAGTAACACTCTTCACAATCTCACTCAATTCACATCATCAAGGCTCAATACTAATTAATCCATAAAAAAAAGAGTTTCATAACACCCAACCCCACCTCATAAAATTCGCTTTAATTTGTATTATTGCGGCTGCAAGAAGTTTTAAGTATAAGTAGTAAATGAAATATAAAAACATTAGGGAAGAAGAACTTAAAAATAAAGTGGGTGCCGATTGGTTTAAAGCCTTCGATACTACCGAAATTATAGGAAACATTGACTTTACCGTATTGCCAAAACAAGATAGTTTGTTTGGCAGAACACCGCTACTTTGGGCCGAAGCCAAAACTGGTAATTTTGATGTGGCTACCATGTTTGTGCAGCTAGTGTTAACCATTGGTAAAGCCCGCACTTTCGATAAAACTTTGCCACCTGCTTTTTTGGGTGCTTTCGATTTTAAAAAAATTGCCTTTGTGCCATACATAAGCATTCAAGATATATTTTACCTTAACGACTTTAACTGGAACGTAACCCCAAGTAACCACGATACAAAGGAGTTTAAATTAATTAAGGAAAGAATAGAAGCTACACTGAATAAAAACAGCTCTATTTACGACTACCAAACTGACGAAAAAGAGTTAAAATTTTTTATAGCCAATAACATAGCCAAAGCCACTGAAGCAAGCAAAATAAAAATAGATAAAAATAATTTTATCCCTATTTATATCC
Organism: Bacteroidota bacterium; assembly: GCA_027491085.1. GTDB lineage: Bacteria > Bacteroidota > Bacteroidia > UKL13-3 > UKL13-3 > JAAFJM01. Next base: position 85,557 of record JAIXWW010000019.1, on the reverse strand, counting down.
GTTGGCTTGAAATAGTAAAACCCATAATAGATGTAAACTGGGACGACCTAAAAAAAGCCAATATATTAGATAGCGATTTTTATTTGGCCGATTTATTTGTAGATGATAAAGACACGCAAAAAATAGATGATGATGCTTCTATAAGAGATAACTTATTTGTGGTGTTTCAAAACCAAGGTTATACCATAGCCAAGGAAAACATCAAGCAAATGTTTGATGCCACTATTAATATAAAAAACAGAGAAGTTTATCAGCACTTTTGGAAACGCTATAAACGCCCACCTATTAAGCAGTTTCAAGATTATATAATTGAGCGCAGAGACTTACTAGTGCCTCAAGATATACGCGAACGCAAAGGTGCATTTTTTACACCTAGGCCATGGGTAGAACTTTCGCAAAAATACTTAACCGATGTATTGGGCGAAAACTGGCAAGACGAATATTATATTTGGGATTGTGCCTCGGGTACAGGAAACCTATTAGTAGGTTTAACCAATAAATACAATATTTGGGCAAGTACATTAGACCAAGCAGATGTAAAAGTAATGCACGAACGTATTGAACATGGTGCTAACCTTTTAGAAAGCCATGTATTTCAATTTGATTTTTTAAACGATGATTTTTCAAAACTACCGCAAGGGTTACAAGACATTATAAACGACCCTGAGAAACGCAAGAAACTAGTTATTTATATCAATCCACCATATGCGGAAGGTGATAACATTAAAGGCATTGGAAGAAAAGATATTCAAGTGAGCAAAATCCATAGTAAATATCAAAAAATTATGGGTAAAGCTAGCAGTGAAATGTTTGCTCAATTCTTCACAAGAATTCATCAAGAAATTCCAAACAGTATTCTGGCTGAATTTTCAAAGTTAAAAGTTCTGCAAGCACCTAACTTCTCTGATTTTCGAGGTTTTTTTAAAGCAAAGTTAGAAAAGTTATTTGTGGTTCCTGCGGACACGTTCGACAATGTGCAAGGGCAATTTCCAATTGGATTTTTTATCTGGAATTTAAACAAAACTGAAATTTTTGAACAAACAATAGCTGATATTTATGATACAAAAGGGAATTTCATTGGTGAGAAGACTGTAACTTCTTATGATAACTCAAAATACATCAGCGATTGGCTTGAAACCTATTCGAAAAAGATTTCTAACGACTACATTGGTCATATGGCATCAGTAGGTAATGACTTTCAAAATCAACGAATGATTTTTGTTGATTGCGAAGAAAAACAAAACTGGAAAAAGGGTGGACGACACACGAGAGTTACAACAGAAAATCTTATTTACGCTTCAATTTATTTTGCAGTTCGTAAAGTAATCCCAGCAACTTGGTTAAATGACCGAGACCAGTTTTTATATCCTAATGATGGTTGGAAAACAGATACTGAATTTCAAAGCGATTGCTTAACCTATACCATATTTAATAATAATATTCAAAGCAAATTTGGAACAAACTACTGGATACCTTTTACCGAAAACGAAGTAAATGCCAAAGAAAAGTTTGAAAGCAATTTTATGACCGACTTTATAAAAGGAAAAATAAAACCAGAAAAACAAGATGATGGTTTATTTAACCAAGAAAATAAAACCAATATTTCAAGTAAAGCAAATGGTGTTTCATTACAATTTTCGGAAGAAGCAACCGATGTTTTTGATGCAGGTAGAGAACTTTGGCGTTATTATCACTCGCAAAAAGATATTAATGTAAATGCAAGCCTGTACGATATTAGAGAGTATTTTCAAGGCCGCAACGACAAAGGCAGAATGAACTCAAAAAGCACAGACGAAACTTACACAGAACTAATTGGCAACTTACGCCAAAAACTAAATGTATTAGCCCAAAAAATTACTCCTAAAATTTACGAATACGAATTTTTGAAACAATAAAACAAAACCTTACTATCCTTAGTCCCCGCCAAGCCATATTTGAGGGGACTTCTATGTTTCAAAGTAATTAATTTTGAAAATGTAAAGTGAAAAAGAATGAGAACTGAGAGGCAACTCCAATAATAGCTACTTCTCCCAACATGTAAAATATATAAGAAATATAAATTCTTGTATAAGTTTTAAGCTTCCAATTTTGAGCATATTTGTTGATTAAGAAGCCATTTTAAATTATTTTTTTTCATTTCAACCTTTATACATTTACAAAAGCATGTATATTGAATTATGATGGAAGTGGTTAAGTTTGTACTCATGAAATCCAAAATAAAAAAAACGGTGTTTAAAAACACTGTTCAATTACTTCGAATTCCATTTTCATTGTTGTTGATGCCTTTATTTATTCTTGCACTAAGTCAGACCGCAATAAATGGATATACAGCCATAGTTAGTTTTTTCATTATTCATTTATTGGTTTATCCTGCCAGTAATGGATACAATAGTTATATCGACAAAGATGAGAGCAGTATTGGAGGAATAGAGAAACCACCATTGCCAACCATTCATTTGTTTTATGTTACCATAGTTTTAGATATTTTAGCCATAATTTTAGCATTTTTATTAGTAAATATACTTTTTTCATGTTGCATACTTGTTTATATTTTGGCTTCGAGGGCTTATAGTTCCAAACTAATTCGTTTAAAAAAATATCCAATCATTGGATTTTTAATCGTTGTTATTTTTCAAGGTGGATTTACTTATATGATGAGTGTAATAGGTATAACAAATGAATCGTTTGCTTTTTCAAGTGCTAATATTTTATTACTGTTTGCATGTAGTTTTCAAATAGCAGGAGCTTATCCATTAACTCAAATTTATCAGCATGAGGCCGATTTAGCCGATGGTGTAAAAACCTTAAGTTATCAATTAGGATATAAAGGCACTTTTATTTTTACTGCTATCATGTTTGGTTTGTGTAATGTATTTTATTATTTGTATTTCGAACAAATTGGAAAATCAAATAATTTTTATTTGATACAACTTTTTTTTATTCCCATTGTTATTTATTTCGTATGGTGGTTTTTTAAAACCATTAATAACGAAAATGAAGCTAATTTTAAAAACACCATGCGAATGAATTTAATAGCCGCCATTTGCATGAACACTTGTTTTATTATTTTATATTTAACCAACCGTTTATTTTGAGTTACCTATCAGCAATTGAAACAGCAGTTCCCCAATACCGATATCATCAGAATGATTTGGCTGAATTTTTCCAAAATACGGCAGAGGATACCTCCATTAAACGTAAAATGAAAATGGTAGCGCATAAATCAGGTATTCAAACACGTTATTCCGTGTTAGCTGATTTTGGAAACCATCCTTCAGATTTCACCTTCTTTGAAAAAAATTGGGATTTATCTCCAGCTGTTTCATTAACCAAACGAATGGAAATTTATAAAACGAATGCTTTACAACTCTCTATTGCTGCCATTCAAAAGATTGCAAACTTTGAATCTATAAAAAATTCCATTACACATATTATAACGGTTACATGTACAGGTCTTTTTGCTCCGGGCATGGATATCGAGTTGATTCAAGCACTGAATTTAAATCCGAAAACCCAACGAAGTAGTATCAATTTTATGGGTTGCAATGCAGCCATTATTGCCTTGAATCAAGCCAATTCTATTTGCAATAGTCAACCAAATGCAAAGGTATTAATTGTATGTACAGAGTTATGTACCATACATATTCAAAATAGTTTTACTGATGATTATTTGCTTTCGAACTCCTTGTTTAGCGATGGAAGTGCAGCAGCAATAGTAAGTTCAAAGCCACAAAATACGCCTGAATATAGCGATTTAGAAATTACTTCATTTGATTCGTTAATTATTCATGAAGGCCAAAATGATATGGCTTGGCAACTTTCTGAATATGGTTTTTTAATGAGTTTATCGGCTTATATTTCTAATTTAATCAATGGAAAAATTTCAAAAATGTTGAGCGATTTAAACATTCAAAAAGATAAGATAAATTTTTGGGCCATTCATCCTGGAGGTAAAAAAATATTGGATGACTTTACAAAAGTATTTGATTTTAAAAACAATGAATTGGTATCGGCTTATCATGTTTTAAAGAATTATGGCAATATGTCTTCACCAACTATATTGTTTGTGTTGAAAGAATTGATGGAGAATAATAAAAAGAAAAGAAGTAGAGATACTATATTCACTGCAGCTTTTGGACCAGGTTTAACCATTGAAACCATGCAATTGGCTTATGTTTAAAAATAGAAGTGAACAAAAAGAGTTATTGGATGCGGAGGTTATTCCTGATGCTGATTTATTCCAGAATTTAAAGGAATTGCATGTCATCAATTCGGTATTAGGTGGATATCAAATTTCACTAAACGCGCTAAAAAAAATTGATTTTAAAAACCAAACTTATACTTTAGTTGATATAGGAAGTGGCGGAGGAGATACTCTGAAAACTATCTTTAAATGGGCTCAAAAAAACAAAACCGAATTGAAATTATATGGTATTGATTTAAAGAATACTTGTGTAAATTATGCTAATCAAAATGAACCCAATGCATCACTTAGTTTTATTTGTGATGACTATAGAAATATTCATTTGCATGTGAATGATGTTTCCATTATTCATGGTAGTTTATTTTGTCATCATCTCTCTTCTATTCAAATTATTGAATTGATTCAATTTGCTATAATACATAAAGCTATTTTAATCATAAACGATTTGGAGAGAAATAGATTTGCTTATTATGCTATTAAATACCTTACCAAGGTTTTTTCAAAATCGTACCTAGTAAAAAATGATGCACCCTTATCTGTTTTGAGAGGTTTCAAAAAAAATGAATGGATTGAAATGATTCAACTAGCAGGTGCAAAAAAATATTCAGTTAAAAACAAATGGGCATTTAGACATGAAGTAATCGTTTATGAATAATCAATCCTCTAAATACGATTGTGCCATTATTGGCGGAGGTTTAGCCGGACTAACCTTATCCATTCAATTGGCTCAAAATGGTCATCAAGTTATATTATTCGAAAAAAATAAATACCCATTCCATAAAGTTTGTGGTGAGTATATTTCATTAGAAAGTTGGGATTTTTTAAACAGTTTAGGATTACCAATGGCCGAACTTTCATTGCCTATAATCAAAACCATTCATGTTTCAGCGCCAAACGGGTTTATCATTCAATCTCCTCTAGATTTAGGTGGTTTTGGCATTAGTCGATTTTCTTTGGATAATTTATTGTTCAAAAAAGCGAAAGAATTAGGTGTTACAGTTTTAGATAATACCAAGGTTTTGGATGTTAAACAACATGGTGAACTATATGTAGTTTCTACCAATGATGACAGTTACCAATCAAAATTAGTTTGTGGTAGTTTTGGTAAAATCAACCCACCGTTTATAGCACAACAAAAGGTAACTGAAAAAGGAAAATACATTGGTGTGAAATACCATATCAAAACCAATTTACCTGCTCATATTATTGAATTACATAATTTTAAAGATGGTTATTGTGGCATCTCAAAAGTTGATAATGACACTTATTGCTTATGTTATTTAACTACTTCTAAAAATTTACGATTGCATCAAAATGACATCAAACGTATGGAAGAAAATATTTTATATGAAAATCCGTATTTAAAAAAGTACTTTACTGAATCAGAATTTTTATATGAAAAACCGTTGGTCATTAGTCAAATAAGCTTTGAAAAAAAGCACACTTACCAACATGGAATAATTATGCTTGGAGATTCAGCGGGGGCTATTGCTCCATTATGTGGAAACGGCATGAGCATTGCCATGCGTTCCTCCAAAATATTGGCTAAACAAATTGATTCGTTTTTAAAAAACAATATTTCGAAGATCGAATTAATCCAAAATTATACCGATGAATGGAACCAAAATTTTTCATCTAGAATTAAAATTGCTTATTACCTGCAACACTTATTTGGAAAAAAAACCACCACTTATTGGAGTTTAAAACTATTAAATTATTCTCCTAAATTATTCAAACGAATAATTTCCTTAACACATGGAAAAAAAATTTAATAATGAGGCAGTATAAGAAATAAAAATTTATAACTAGGATGGTGTAAACAAGAGTTAGAAATTCTTTGCCTAGCTTACATTTTGTTGAGGGTTATCAATATTGTTTTTTAATTTGTTTGGCTTAATTATAATAAAACCAACAAACAACATGAAATAGGGCGAGACATAATAGGATGAATTTCCAAACATAGAAGATATCATGTAAGAAATACAAACAAACATAGTAATATATTCAATATCATTCCAGTTTTTATAGTTTTTTAAATTCCTTATCAGTACAATACTAATGGCAATTATATAAAGCAGCATACCCGGTATTCCGGTAGTGGCTGATAATTGTAAAATCAAATTATGGGTTCTTCCCTCACTTAAACCAAATTGTCCGTAAAACTCGTTATGTAAGCTTTCTAATCCAAAACCAAAAATTGGTTTTTGTTTAATCAGTTCCACACCAGCAAACCAAATTTGCATTCTACCAGCACCAGTATTCCAAATTCCCTCATACTTAGCTTTTGTTAGTTTTAAAGCAGTTGAATCATGACTATTTGAAATGATTACTGGAGGATTATTAACGCTTTTGGTGTTGGTGGATGTGATGTAGTTTTTGACCTTTATTAAATCATTGTAAGTTGTTTTAAAATTATACTCTAAATACATTTTCCCATCAGCATTTCTAATAACTACTGAAAGCAAAATAAAGCTAGTTAATACTATTGCCAATGGAAGTATATTTTTTTTGATGATGAATGCATGTAAAAGCATAAATATAATAGAAAAAACCACACCTAAGTAGGCACCAAACGTATCGCTTTTTATAAGAATAGAGGCAAGAATTAAATAACAAAAATAGTACAGGTATTTTTTCCATAAATCTTTTTTTGACACCATTAATCCAATAGATGAAACTACCACAATGGAAAGTAAATAGCAGTAGTGATTTACATTTCTAAATAAAGCTTTGTTAAAAAACAGGTAATAACTGGCATTGGTTTTACTATTTATCCAATGAAAAATTGTGTCAAAATAAAAAGGCAATTCACTTCTTTTATTGATGAGAAAACTGAAAGCAGTTAATAGGGTAATGCAAATGGTTAATGAAGATATTAATTTTAACCTCTTTTTATCTGAATCGTTACCATTGCCTAGTAACATGCTTGTAATTAATATAACACCATACATCAAAAATGCCCAATAGCCATCTTTTAAACTATAACTACCATTAAATGCTTTTTTTATAATGGATGAGTTTATACAACCCACAAAAGTCCAACACATAAAGCATACCAATAAAATAAATGGTAAATAATTCCTTAACTCTTTTTTTATGTTATAAGCATTAAACAAACGTAGTCTGAATCGAAAATATATATTAATAAAAGAAAAAGTAATAGTGATAATAAATACAGTAATAAAAGCAGAAACGGTTACTCTGGTATTACTTCCGTAGGAGGTATCGTTAAAAGTATCTATTACACTAATGAGTTTTACTATTCCTAAAAGTGCAAAAACAATAAAAATGCAAACAGTTATAATTTTATACTTTATAGGTTTAAATAAAATAGTGTATAATTTTTTTGTATCAATAGCTAAATAAACCAAAACAACTAAAAGACTAGCGGTTGCTAAGAGGTAATTATAGTTTTGGATGTATGCAGTAACAATGGTGTAATTATTATTGCTTATTTGTGTTTCATTCGAAAAAAAACCAAGAAATAGGCATACCAAAGTTTCTATTGTTAATGCAAACAATATCCAATAAAAAAAAGTATTCTTGTATTTTAAATTTATGGAGTCCATCAAACCAATATTTCAGCAAAGTTGGAATTAATTGTTAGTGTAATAAGTTTTCTGTAGGCCTGTAAAAACTCAGACAAATCTAAAGTTTATTCAAGTGACTAAAGGTTAATGAATAATTTGAAAAAAGGTAATAAAAAAAACCTCGTAAATTATTACGAGGTTTTTTTGTGGATGATTATTGCACCCCGTGCATCATTTTTAATAAGCGTTTGCTTAAGAAGAATAAAATAACTGAAGATGCTCCTGCCATGAATACAAATACCATAAAGAAGTCGAATAAATTATTAATTGAAATACCTACAAATGATGGCTTTTCAGGTTTTAAATTCCAAACTTGAACTTTGGTAGTTTTAACAGTTACTTTATCAACTACTTTTTCAGTAATTTCATGGGTAATCAATTTGCTACCGTTGTCAAATAAAACAGCTCTATCAAAATTACCATTAGCCATTTTGATTAGTTTTAAATGGAAATTGCTAATTTCAGCAGTAGCAGCAGCACTGTCTATTAAAACAATACTATCCATTTTATTATCAGTTGACTTTATAGTTTTTAAAGTAACTAAAGGTAAAGCAGTATTTGCTTTAGGATCAGCGCTCCAAACTGTAGTATCAATCATATAAGCCGAAAGTTTTTCAATTTGAGCCATTTCGGTTTCATTGCTAATTGATTTTTCAATTTTTACTTCTTCAGGATACAATGAACTCAAAGTTCCAGCAAATTTATTAGCCGATGCAGTTGATAAAAACCACACACCCATTAACAATGAAGCTAAACGCGCAGGCGATAATTTATTTACCATTGATAAACCAATTGGCGATAAACAAAGTTCACCAAAAGTATGAATAGTATATAAACTCACTAACCATCCCATTGAAACCTTAGTACTTGGGTCAATACCTTTAACACCAAATGCAATTACTAAATAGCCAATAGCTAATAAAAATAAACCCAATGCTTGTTTGAAAGGTGATGCAGGTTCTAAATTTCGTTTACCTAATCCACCCCAAATCCAAACAAATATTGGCGCAAAAATTACAATAGCAACGGCATTGATACTTTGGAAATAAGAAGCAGGAACAATGCTTCCAAATAGGTTACGGTCAGTTTGTTCTTCAGCAAAATAAGTTAATGAAGCACCGGCTTGTTCAAATGCAGCCCAAAAGAAAATTACGAAGAATGCAGCAATATAAATTACCCAAATTTTATCTTTTTCTTGTTTAGTTAAACTATCGTCAGATATTATAAATCCGGGAGCTACAATGGTTAAATCAAAAATAAATGTTCCAATTAAATCAAGTTCTAATACCTTGAAAAATAAAACAAATAATGTCACAAAAGCACCTCCCCAAATGTATAACTGCTTAGGGTTAAAAGGTTTTTTCTCAGCATTGGCATCTATTACATTTCTGCTCACATTAGGCTTGTCCCCAATTTGAACACCTTCTGGCGTAACAATGTATTTGTTTTTTAACATTACAAATAAAATTACACTCACTATCATACCAACACAAGCAGCTAAAAAGCCCCATTTAAAGTCGGCAGGATTTCCAGTATCGCCCAAAAAGCCACATAATAATGGAGCAATAAAAGCACCTAAATTAATTCCCATGTAAAAAATGGTAAATGCTGAATCTACTCTTTTATCGCCTTCAGGATATAATTGACCAACCATCGTTGAAATGTTTGGTTTGAAAAAACCATTACCAAATATTAGGAATCCAAGACCTACAAACATTACCATTGGAGCGAATTCTTGTTGGTAAAAACTTCCTGCTATGAACATAAAAAACTGTCCAATAGCCATTAAAATACCACCAATAATAATTGATTTTCTGTTGCCCCAGTATCTATCGGCCATATAGCCACCTAATAGTGGTGTTAAATACACTAAACCGGTATAACTACCATAAATTTGTGAACCTAATGATTTATCGAACAATAATGCTTTAGCCATAAAGAGCACAAAAATTGCTCTCATGCCATAGTAGCTAAAACGCTCCCACATTTCGGTAACAAAGAGGACGTATAAACCTTTTGGATGTCCTGTAGATGAATTACTCATAATTTATTTTAATGTTTAAGTTTTTTTGTAGTGTGCAATATATAAATGATGTGTTTAATTCCAATTATTTGTAAAAATAAAATGCTAAAATTGCAGCCTATGAAGAAATTAATTATATACGTTAGTACATTTTTGGCTGTAAGTAGTATGTCATCTTGCGATGTTTTAAATGAAGTAGCCAAACAGCAAGGCTTGGGTAATGTGGGTACGTTAAAATTACCTTTAACCAATGAAGAGGTAATTAAAGGTTTAAAAAATGCATTAAGTGTTGGAATTGATAGCTCAGTGTTTTCATTAAGCAGGGTAAATGGTTACTTAGGTAATGAGTTGATAAAACTAGCTTTGCCTACCGAAGCGCAACCAATTGTAACTAATTTAGCTAAAATTCCTGGTGGTCAAAAATTATTAAACGATGCCATTGTAGCAATTAATAAAGCTGCCGAAGATGCCGCTCCTCAAGCTAAAAATATATTTGTAAGTGCCATTACCAATATGAGCATTCAGGATGGGTTTAATATTTTAAACGGAAATCAAAATGCAGCTACTGTATTCTTAAAAAATAACACCTACCAACAACTTACAGATGCCTTTGCCCCCAAAATAAGAACATCATTAAGTAAACCACTAGTAATTGGTTACTCGGCTGAAACAGCTTATAAAAATTTAATTGATGGTTACAATTTAGCTTCAGTAAATGGTATGTTGTTTCCTCAAATTAAACAAAATTCATTAGCCACTTACACCACTCAAAAAGCTCTTGATGGTTTGTTTATTAAATTGGAACAACAAGAAAAATTAATTCGTCAAGACCCATTGCATCAAGTTACCGATATTTTAAAAAGAGTTTTTGGGGGTAAATAATTACCTCCAACTTACTTCTTTCATACCTTGTGGTGTGTATTTTAGTATATGTAAAAACGAGTTTTGAATACCAGGTAAGTCTGTTTTTTCTTTTAGTAAATATTTGTTAGCTAATAAATCAAATGGTTTTAGCTCATTTAGTTTGCTAAAAGTTCCCTTTGTTTGAATATAACTACTTACTGTCATAATAAATTGATCGTAACCAACAAAAGCATATTCGTTAGGTTCTGTTTCATGATAATTTCGGTAAGTAGTAATAAATTTTTTTGTTAAACTATCATTGTAGTTTATGTAAAAAGGGGTAATAATATGTAGGTTTGTTGCTTCCCAATCTTCCAAGTTTAAATCTTTAAAATCAATTATTTTTCTTAAACCAAAAGTTGTTTCTTTAAAATTATTATTAGTATCGGCTATGGTTTTTAAAATTGAATTGATTTGCGATTCATCATCACAAGCTAGAAAAACATAATTATTTTTGATGCGATCAAATTGAAGTAACACATCGTTTGGTTTGTTAATATCAGCTTGCTTTAAATTTAAATCCATTTCTGGCTTAACTATTTGCTTTAAATAGTTTGATAACATCTTGTCTGATGCATCTTTTCCATATACTACAATTAAATTACCAGTTGCATCTATTTTGTTTAAATAATTAACTAAATACTCTGCATAATAATTCAAGTCTGGATAAGCAGAAATAGACTTAGGATCATTTATTTTTGTTTTTGTAAATGTGAATAGGGGAGAAAGGTGATATGCGTTTTTTTTTTTTTTTTTTTTTTGCATCATAATTTGACCTTCTTTTACTACTGGTCCAATTATTAAATCAGCATTTAATACCGCATCATTTTGTAATATTTTTTTAAATTTTACAGTATCTCTTTCGGTGTCAAATACAGTAATTTCTATATTATTCCCTGCATTTTTTAAACTATCGGCAGCAATCAATAATCCTTGATAATATTCACGACATGCATTTCCCAAATCCGCATTTTTGTGATTAGCATTTTGATTGATATTTTTTGCGCAAAAAGGCATGAGCAAAGCAATTTTTATTGGCTCTTTACTCTGTGCAATAAGTTTTGTTGAAATACAAATTAATATTATAAAAACGATTTTGTTCATCAGATGCAAATTAAACAAAAATCAATTAGAAAATGTAGTGGCTTAATTGGTAAAGAATTAAAAGCACTATTCATCTTCTGATTTAATATAATTGGGGAAAATCATGGTATAGCCAATTAGTATGATACCTGTAGAAACACTGATTAATGTGGTAAACAAAAAGCATATACCATTACCTGTTTCTTTTAAATCAGCTATTTCAATATAAAATACAGTGGAAACGAAAGTTAATAGTAATAGAATGATACTCCATGGTTTAAATTTATTGATATATTCCATTAGAAAATCTATTGCAAAATATAAAATTATAAAGGCAACAATAATTAATAAAAACATAGCAAAAATAACCGTTTGGTCATTGCTTAATTGGTTACTTAATAATATCGCATTTACATTTAAGTCGTAATAGTGTTCAATAGTTGGTCTGTCTATTTCATTATCTATTATTACCTTGGATCCACGTGCAATAATTGCCCTTTCTTCACTAAGTTGGGAAAATAGTTTTGAAAATTCTTGAATAAAAAGAGTAGTAAATTTAATAAGCTTATTGAATGCCATTAATAAGCCAAGCATTAAGGAAGCAACAGCTAAGTCTTTAAAAAAAGATTTAGCTGTTACTTTGTTTTTATAAGTTGTAATTTGATTGTTTGAATCGTTCATTTTGGAGCAGTAAAACTATTTAAAATTTTATTAAATACAAAAGATTAATAAAATTTTCCTAAAGACTTTGATTTTTATTAAATTCTTTAAGTTTTTTTAGTATTCTACCTGTCTATAATTAGGAAAAATAAGTGTATATCCAATAAGAATTATTCCACTAACTATACTAATCATTGTGGTAAACATAAAACAAATACCATTTCCAGTTTCTTTCAAGTCAGTTATTTCGAGGTAAAACACACTTGAAATAAAGGTTATGAGTAATAATATGATACTCCAGGGGCTAAACTTATTGGTGTATTCGATTAAAAAATCGATAGCAAAATACAGTGCAACAAATATTAACAGTGCAATAAAAATAATCACCAAAAACAAAAACTGATTATTTTGTATTTGACCACTTAAACTTTCAGCAGTATTGCTTAATTCAAAGTTACTTTCCCATTTTTTTCCGTTGACTGTATTTACGATATAACGAGATGTTCTGTCTATGGTTTCTTTTTCATTAGAAAACTGCTCTCTGATAGAGTTAAACTCTTGGATAAATAGCACAATAAATTTTACCATTTTGGTAAAAGCCATCAGCAAACCAAGCAGAATGATTGCCACCAATAAATCTATAAATACCGACCTAACTCTATTTTCGTTTAATTTAACTGGTAAAACTATATTTTTATCAATTAACATTATAACAGTTTTTGAAATACAATTTTTTAAAAAATTGAAGCATTTTTTGTAAATATCTGTATTTTTTGACTTATAATATGATACGCCAGAAAAATTCTTTCAAATATTCGTTAAATGCTTTTTTTCTGCTTTCTAACTACTTTAGTTAAACCATATGCTGCTCCCGCTGCAGCTAGCCATAAAATATTATTATCTACAGGAACATCTTGTGGTTTATCACCAAAAAAATCCTCATCTGAGCCTGCAGTTGTACCTGGTTGTGCATTTAAATTTAAAGATAAAGAAAATGTAAATGCAATTAATAAAGCGCTTAATAGTATATTTTTATTTTTCATATTTTTATTTTGTTTTTTTAAGATAGGCTGTAACAGTAAATGTTACAGCCTTTTTGTTCAATTATTTAATAAATTTAATACTTTTATTGATTCCTGATTGACTGCTTATTTTCAATATATAAACACCATTATCTAAATTTTCAATATTTAATTGGTTAATATTATTTGTTAATTTTCCCTTAAATATCTCAGCACCTGCGGTGTTATATATTACAAATGTATAATTTTTCTGTTCAGAATTACTAATATTTATATTTAAAATATCATTTACAGGATTAGGATAAGTATTTATTGAAAATTCATTATCTAAATTTTCATAAGTAGCAGTAGGATATTCAGTAAATGATATTTCAAAACGTCCGTCTTTGTTAGTATTTACATCACTGGTAACATCAAAAGAATATGTTTCCTTAGCTTTTAAATCTGTTTTAGTATTTAAATAATTATCTTTTAGTGTAATGTAAGGAGTTGATGAGAACGAATTAATTCCAGAAAAATCAAGTTTATAGTTACCTATTTCATTTACCATAGCACTTAATTTTACAACTGAATTTTTTAAATTACTAGGGTTTAAATAATTTATCGCTACATTTTGGCTATCGCCAAAATAACTGTAAATGTTGATAGTTGGATTCATTAATTTTCTTACATCATCCGTTTCGCTAAATTCATTTTGTTTTCCTTCATAAAAACGAATAACTGTTTCATCATAATTATCAATATTTTTGATTAATCTAATTCTTAACATATTTTCATTTTCTGTTTTAAATAAATCTGCACCTGCATTTCCAGATTTTACACTTTCAGTACATGATAAAATAGGAGAGGCTCCTGTTGTTCTAACGAAAAATCCTTGACCTGATGATATGTATCTTGTAACACCATTTGTACTGGTTGTTCCATCAAAACTTCCATAACTGTTCGAAGTAGGATTGTATATATAAATACTACCTGAAACGTTTGTTTTAGTCCATCCTGTTGTTGCGTTCCAATCTATTGATGATGGATATGGGTTTCCAACTAAATTCCAACCATTATCAGTACCTGCTCCATTATAGGTTGTTGGTAAGGTAGTTGAACCTTGGTTTATTGTACCTACTGAGGTAATAGTAACTTCAGATTGTGTTGCTATTGAGTTATCAAGTACACCTGCTTGGCTTCTATCACCTCTAATAAATGTTCTATATCCTTTTCCTAAAGTGATTGAATTACTACTATTTGTGATAGCTACCCATCTTGAATTTAAACTACCAGAATTTAAGTTTTCTGTATAACCATACATAGAAGGTGAGCCCGATAAAGTCCAATCTAATCCATTTAATTTGATATTGTTGTTACCAACTTGGCTAAATTCGTTGCTAGCACCTCCACCGGTAATAAATATTTCATTTCTCCAATCTTCTACTGTGGTTGAGACAGCTGAAGACAAAAATTTGTATTTTTTAGAAGCTGAGGCAGGTATATATCTTTCAACACTTACATTGGAAGCATTAGTTAATGTACCTGATATTTGGCCAATTGCGCCTGTTCCCGTTGCGTCCGATTTTACAGTTACTAATTTACCGCCAAAATCTGCTGTTCCAGCAATGGTTAATGTTCTGGTCGGATTGATTGTTAAGGTACTAGTTCCAGATAATGTTAAGCTAGTTCCATTATAGATGGTATGATTTGTATTTAGAACCACATTACCACTTGAAACAGTAATATTGCTATATCCGTTTGGAACACCTGCTGACCAATTTGCTGCATTATTCCATAAATTATCGCTTGTTCCTAACCAATTGTTAGTACCCATTTGGGTAACAGTCAATCCTAAACTTAAATCATCAATTCTCCATACTATTGTATTAGCTGCAGCACCAGTTCCTGAATAACCATAAATTCTATAAGTTATTGCGGCTGATCCTAAAGAAGAAGTTGAAGTTACTGTTGGATTGTATAATGCCCATGTTGAATTAGTTGTTAGTGTTCCTGTTGCTACATTTGTTGAGTAGCCATCTGCACTACTTCTCACAGCATAGTTGGTAGGGCCAGTTCCTGTGCAACGTGAACCAAAACTAATACTTGAAAGAGTTACATAATAACCTGAAGTAGGAGTTAATGTGAATTCGAAATAAGTTGATGTTGAGGTGTTCAAGGCTCCTGACGCTGCTGCTGCACCTGCATTATTGGTACCCGATGCACCTGTATAACCACTTGAAGCACTTATACTTGATATCATAGTTACAGTTCCAACATTATTAGCGTTAGATAAATTTGATATTGTTAAATTAGATGGGGTTCCACTTGTAACTGCTGCTGTTGCAAATGTAAATAATGCTGGTGCAGCTGCTGTAATATTTCCTGTTAATCCTGTTGGTTGTGTTAAAGTGTAGTTTCCTGCATCTGCTCCTGATAATGTTGAGGTAGAAGTTACAGAAATACCATTTGCTTGTGCTGAACTTGCAAAAACACCTGTTCCTACTAAAGTCACAACATCAGGTGAAATAATACCAGATAATGTTCCAGTGATGGTAGCAGCAGTGGTTCCGTCAAATGCTTTTGAAGTAACTGCAGCACCTGTTACGGTTAATGCTTTAGCTGTTATATCACCAGTAATATTAGGTTGTGTTAAGGTGTAATTGCCTGCATCTGCTCCAGTTAATAAAACGGTAACAGCTTTTGATGTACCTACATTTTTATCAACATAAGTTCCAGTAGTAGCAATAACTGTTTCTGAGCCAATTATTCCATTTAATGTACCATTAGCTATGGTGGCAGTTGTTAATCTGTCATAAATTTTTGAAGTAACCGTTGCACCCGTGATTGTTAAGTTAACAGCAGCAATATTTGCAGTTAAAGTTGGTTGTGTTACAGTGTAATTTGAACTTGGTGCTGCAAAAGGAACACTTTGGTTAATAGTAATTCCTGTTCCAATATTTTTTGAAGCAAATGTATAGGTTGGAGTTGTTGCTACCGAAAAAGTCTCTCCATTTTGTAAACCTACAAAACTAGCTGTACCCGAAACTGAAGCTGAAGTTCCACCATCATAGTTTTTATTATCTCCAGTTAATCCACTTATGGTTAAAGTGGCTGTACTTACAGTACTTGTGGCAGTTGCGATAGTTGCTGATGGACTAATACCTGAACTCGATAATACAATATCTCCATTGTAGCTTGCTCCAACAGCAGTGGTTGCTGCTAAACGTACATAAATTGTAGTTGAATTTACTATACCTCCAGTTTGGGTTAATGTTTGAGTAGTAGCAAAACCAGATGTATTGCTAGTTTTTGAAATTTCAAAACCAGCTGGAGGGGTGATTAAAATATCGTCAGCTAACGTGGCTCCTGAAACTGTGAAACTTGTTGTGCTACTTGGAGTACCGTAAGTAGTACTTAATGCACTTAAAGATCCTGATGCAGAGATAGTAGGGTTTGTTGGA
Source organism: Bacteroidota bacterium (assembly GCA_027491085.1). GTDB lineage: Bacteria > Bacteroidota > Bacteroidia > UKL13-3 > UKL13-3 > JAAFJM01. Next base: position 68,629 of record JAIXWW010000019.1, on the reverse strand, counting down.
GCTACTGGTGTTGCTGTTGTTGTAGCAGAAGCAGTTCCATCTCCTGCAATGTTTACTGCAAATATTTTTACATCGTATGAAGTACCATTGGTTAAACCAGTAATTAATATTGGACTGGTAGTTTGTGAAGGTGAACATGCGGTAAATGATGAACCTCCATTTGTTGAATATTTATAATTTGTTATGGTTGATCCTCCATTATTTCCAGCAGTAAATGCTACTGATAATTGTGTGTTTCCAGCAGTAATTGAATTAATAGTTGGAGCTGCAGGATTGGTATAAGGCGTTGCAGCAGTTGAAGCTGTAGCAGTTCCTGAACCTACACTATTTACGGCTCTTATTTGTACATTATAACTTGTACCATTGGTTAAACCAGTAATTACTATTGGACTTGTTGTTTGTGCAGGTGAACAAGCAGTAAATGAAGAACCACCGTTAGTTGAATATTCATAATTGGTAATAGCAGCACCACCATCTGAACCTGCAGTAAATGCTACAGATAATTGTTGATTTCCTGAAGTTATAGTTCCCATAGTTGGAGCTAGAGGTGCGGTTGTAGATTGTGTTGCATATAATGTAAAGTCATCTATTCCTATAGTTGCATTACTACCAGAGGTTAAACCGTTTGCTATTGTAAATCTAAAATCCGCAGTAGATGATGTTGCTAAGGATAAGCCTGTAATAGTTATTGATCTAGCGGTTTGAACAACTGAAAATGTGGTCGAAGTTCCTGTAGTTGCTGTAAATAATGTCGTTCCAGTTATACCTGTTGTTACATATGATCCAGTATTTAATCTATAACTAAAATCAACTGTAGTTGCTCTTCCAGAAGAATTATATTGTTCAACGTTCCAAGTAATTACGAATCCATTAATAGTTGCACCAGTATTATTTGTTGTACTCAGTGTAAAAGTTGTTGACCCAGATGTTGCTTGTTTTTGTAAAATTGAATAATCTGAACTTGTACTGTTTGCTCTACCTGCATAACAATTATTTCCATTAGCTTGAGCAACTGATGGAGTAGCTGCCCCAGAAGTTATGACTGGATATGTTGCGTTATAACTAGCTGTGGTTACAGCCCAATTTGCCGGAAGTGTTGCCGAAGTACCTCTAAAAGCATCGAAATTTTGCGTGTAAGTGTTTCCTGAATTGAAGCCTGTAATACTTACCTGCCCCTTCACTCCATTCACACCAATAATCATTACCAAAACCAATAGGCTTAGGGATTTAAAAATGCTGTTTTTGCTTTTCGTTCGAAGCAAGTTTTTAGTTTGTAAAATAAAATTTGTCATTTTAGTTTGTAGTATATTTTTTACAATGCAAAGGAAGCATATCAAAATTTAAATAAAGTTAACTAATAGTTAATTGTATAAATTTTGTATTAAGTTATAACACAAAAAAAAGGTCAAAGTTTTTAAACTTTGACCTTTTTTTTGTGTTATAAAAATTTATTGCATTCCAGTTGATTGTTTGAAACGTTTTCTGTCCAATTCATTCAAATGGATTTTACGTAAACGCAATGATTTAGGAGTAATTTCTACATACTCATCACCTTGAATGTATTCCATACATTCTTCTAAAGAGAAGTTGATTTTTGGAGCAATTCTAGTTTTATCATCGCTACCAGATGCACGCATATTGGTTAATTTTTTCTCTTTAGTAATATTTACCACTAAATCGTCATGACGGTTATTTTCGCCAATAATTTGACCCATGTAAATTTCATCACCAGCTTCAACAAAGAAATCACCTCTATCTTGCAATTTATCAATTGAATAAGCAATGGCAGTTCCTTGTTCACCGCTAATCATTACACCAGCTAAACGAGAAGGTATAGGACCTTTCCAAGGTTCAAAAGCCTTGAAACGATGAGCCATAATGGCCTCACCAGCTGTAGCTGTTAATACATTATTACGCAAACCAATAATACCACGTGATGGAATTTCGAATTCTAAATGCGTTAAATCGCCTTTAGGTTCCATAATTATCATATCACCTTTACGTTGGCTTACTAATTCAATTACTTTTCCTGATACTTCTAATGGAACATCAACAGTTAAAATCTCCATTGGTTCACATTTAACACCATCAATTTCTTTTACAATTACTTGCGGCTGACCAACTTGTAATTCGTAACCTTCGCGTCTCATGGTTTCAATTAAAACCGATAAGTGAAGAATACCTCTACCAAATACTAAATACGAATCAGCTTGGTTAGTTTCTTCTACTCTTAAAGCTAAGTTTTTCTCTAATTCGCGGAACAAACGGTCACGTAAATGGCGAGAAGTAACAAATTTACCTTCTTTACCAAAGAATGGTGAGTTATTGATACAGAACAACATGTTCATGGTTGGCTCGTCAATATTAATTGGAGTTAAGCCTTCAGGATTTTCAAAATCAGCAACAGTATCACCAATTTCAAAACCTTCAATACCCATAATGGCACAAATATCGCCAGCACCAACTTCTTCTACTTTCATTTTACCTAAACCTTCAAAAACGTAAAGTTCTTTTACTCTCGATTTTTGAATGCTGCCATCGCGTTTTACTAAACTAATAGGTTGGTTAACTTTAACACTTCCGCGTAAAATACGTCCAATAGCAATCCTTCCGGTAAAAGAAGAATAATCTAACGAAGTAATTTGCATTTGTAAAGTTCCTTCTTCTACATGAGGCTCAGGAATTTCTGAAATAATATCATCTAATAACGAAGTGAAATCTTCGGTAGGATTTCTCCAATCTCTACCCATCCAACCTTGTTTTGAACTACCATAAATGGTATGAAAATCTAATTGCTCTTCGTTAGCTTCTAAGTTAAAGAATAAATCAAAAACTGCATCATGAATTTCATCTGGACGGCAGTTTGGTTTATCTACTTTATTAATAACTACAATAGGTTTTTTACCTAAAGCTAAAGCTTTTTGTAACACAAAACGAGTTTGAGGCATTGGACCTTCAAACGCATCTACTAATAATAAAACACCATCGGCCATGTTTAATACACGCTCTACCTCGCCACCAAAATCCGCGTGACCAGGAGTATCAATAATATTAATTTTGTAACCTTTGTACTGTACTGAAATGTTTTTTGCTAAAATGGTAATACCACGTTCGCGCTCTAAATCGTTATTATCTAGTATTAATTCGCCTTTTTCTTGGTTTTCGCGGAAAAGTTGAGTTTGGTGTAAAATTTTATCAACCAATGTAGTTTTCCCGTGATCTACGTGGGCAATAATAGCTATGTTTCTGATTTTTTGCATTATGTCTTGTTTTAAAAGGGTGCAAAAGTAGGCATTTAAAGTCAATAACAAAATGTTTAATTACATTAATTACGTATTTAACAATTATATATTACAGAGTCAATTACCTTTAACCTTTATTTTAGCTCATAAAATTACTTTTTTTATTTTAAACATTTTGTATTTAAATCATACAATTTAGGTTTAATTTCACTCTAATTTCGCGGCACAACCATTATTTATTTTAAATGCAACAATATGTAAGTGCCGAAGAGGCCGTTTCAATCATAAAGTCAGGTAATAGAGTTTTTTACATGGAAGTGCAGCAACACCCATATTTTTGATAAACAAACTATTAGAAAGATATGAAGAGCTGCAAAAAGTTGAATTAGTTAGCATCACAACGTTTGGAGATATTGATTTTGGTAATCATAAATATAAAGCTAGTTTTTATATCAATTCGCTTTTTGTTTCGGCCAATACACGTTCTGCAGTAAATAGTGCTCAAGGTGATTATGTACCAATTTTTTTGAGTGAAATTCCTCGTTTGTTTTACGAAAATTATTTGCCTTTAGATGTGGCTATTGTGCAAGTTTCTCCTCCTGATGCAAGTGGATTTTGTTCATTAGGCACTTCGGTAGATATAGCCAAAGCGGCTACAGATACTGCTAAAATTATAATTGCTCAAGTTAATCCTAACATGCCTCGGGTGCATGGAAATGGATTTATTCATATGAGTAAAATTGATAAAATGGTTTGGAACGATGAGCCACTGCCTGAGGTTGATTATAGTAAAGACGTAACTCCTGCTACTGAACAAATTGGCAAAAATGTGGCAGCTTTGGTTGAAGATGGAGCTACTTTGCAATTAGGAATTGGCGCTATTCCTGACTTGGTGCTGCGCAATTTAACCAATCATAAAAACTTAGGAATTCATACCGAAATGTTTTCGGATGGTGTTTTGCCTTTGATTGAAAGTGGCGTGATCAATAATAGCATGAAAAATATAAAACGGGGTAGAATTGTTACATCGTTTATGGCAGGGACTAAAAAATTGTATCAATTTGTAAACGATAATCCTCTGGTAAATGGTTTAAATATCGATTATGTGAACGATACAGATATTATAAGGAAAAATGATAAGGCTACTTGTATCAATAGCGCTATTGAAATTGATATTACAGGGCAAGTTTGTGCTGATTCAATTGGAACTTATCAATATTAAGGCATAGGCGGGCAGATGGATTTTATAAGAGGTGCTTCGCTTTCAAAAGGAGGAAAGCCAATTATAGCATTGCCTTCCATAACCTCAAAAGGAATTTCGAGAATAGTGCCTACTTTAAAAAATGGGGCAGGAGTGGTTACTACTCGCGGGCATATACATTGGGTGGTAACTGAGTTTGGGTCAGTTAATTTATTTGGAAAAAACTTAGAGCAACGCGCTTTTGAATTAATAAAATTAGCTCATCCTATGCATAAAGAAGATTTGGAACGTGCTTATTATGAACGTTTTAAATAATTCATTTTTATTTGAATATGACTAGTAATTGCCAGTAAATTAAACTCTTGTTTAAAATTAAACCAATAAAATTTAAATAGTTAAGTGGTAAAAATTATTGCATTCTGTATTTTACAAATAATGCTTTAATTTGCGCCAAATAACCAAAACATAAATACAAATAATGAATTACGATTTAGTAGTAATAGGTAGCGGCCCAGGTGGCTATGTAGCTGCCATTAGAGCAAGTCAGTTAGGTATGAAAACTGCCATTATTGAAAAATCAGAAATGGGTGGCGTTTGTTTAAACTGGGGTTGTATTCCAACCAAAGCTTTATTAAAATCAGCTCAGGTTTTTGAATATATTAAACATGCTGCCGATTATGGTATAAGTGTGCAAGGTGCAGAACACGATTTTGCTGCGGTAGTAAAACGTAGTCGTGGTGTAGCCGATAATATGAGTAAGGGTATAGCTTTCTTAATGAAAAAAAATAAGATTGATGTAATTGCTGGTTTTGGGAAATTATTAGCTCCAGGCAAAGTTGAAGTTACTGAAGCTGGTGGAACTAAAAAAACAGTAGAAGCAAAACATATTATTTTAGCTACAGGTGCCCGCAGCCGCGAGTTGCCAAATATTAAAATTGATAATAAGAAAGTATTAGGTTACCGCGATGCAATGGTTTTACCAACTCAACCTAAAAGCATGATTGTAATGGGTAGTGGTGCTATTGGCTGCGAGTTTGCTTATTTTTATAACAGCATGGGAACTAAAGTTACCATTGTGGAGTTCATGCCAAATATTCTTCCTGTAGAGGATGAAGATTCAAGCAAGGAAGTTACCAAAGCATTTAAAAAATCGGGTATCGATATTTTAACCAATGCTTCGGTAGAAAGCGTTGATACTAGTGGTGCAGGCTGTAAAGTTAAAATTAAAACTGCCGAAGGTGTTAAAGAAATGGAAGCCGATGTGGTATTATCAGCAGTGGGTATTCAAACCAATTTAGAAAATATTGGATTGGAAACTTTAGGCGTTAAAACCGATAAAGGAAAAGTATTGGTTGATGATTTTTACCAAACCAACGTAAAAGGTGTTTATGCCATTGGCGATATTGTTAAAGGTCAAGCTTTGGCTCACGTAGCAAGTGCTGAAGGTATTATTTGTGTAGAGAAAATTGCAGGTCATCATCCTGAACCTTTAAATTACAATAATATCCCTGGTTGTACTTATAGCTCTCCAGAAGTAGCATCGGTTGGTTATACCGAAAAAGCTGCTAAAGAAGCTGGTTACGAAATTAAAGTAGGTAAGTTTCCTTTTAGTGCAAGTGGCAAAGCAAGTGCTGGTGGCGTAAAAGAAGGTTTTGTAAAAGTAATTTTTGATGCAAAATACGGTGAGTTTTTAGGAGCACACATGGTTGGCGCTAATGTTACTGAAATGATTGCAGAAGTAGTGGTAGCGCGCAAGTTAGAAACTACTGGAATGGAAATTATTAAATCTGTTCATCCTCATCCAACTATGAGCGAGGCAATAATGGAAGCAACTGCACAAGCTTATGGCGAGTGTATTCATTTGTAATAAGTTCGGAATTCGAATTGTTGAGTGCGAAATTCTAAATAAATAAAATCAAATCCCAATTGAGAAATCAGTTGGGATTTTTTTATGGATTTTTATTTGGATGTTTTTGCACAAAATCTGTTATTCAACTCCTTCGGAGTTGATTTGCGTTAATACTGTTAACCCTGCATTTCATGCAGGGCTATTAACATTAAACTCCTTCGGAATTCGTATTTGGTTAATATAACCCTATCTTGTTAAATAAAATTCAACACCTTCGGAGTTGTTTTTTGCTTATTCTTTTAACCCAGCATTTCATGGAGGGCTATTACTTTGGAGTTTGTCGTTGGTTTAAAGATTTTTATATTTCGATAAAAAATAATCTCCTTCGGAGGTTGCTATATTTTTGATTACTTGAACTTTGTTTGGTAAATCAGTTCTTAACTTCTTCTTAGTTTGTAGTTGAAATTATTTGATAAGCTATTTATATATATATTTAGTAACTCCGAAGGAGTTAAATATGAATACCATCGAGTGTAACTCTGTGTAAAGAAAATACCATCTCAAAACAACTCTAAAGGAGTTGAATACTTGCAAGCATTAGTGTATTATTGAAAAAAAATTTAGCAATGATAGTAGGAATAATACCCGCACGATACAACAGTTCTCGTTTTCCAGGAAAACCATTAATTGATATTCAAGGTAAAACCATGATTCAGAGAGTTTACGAACAAGCTAGTAAGGCTAAATCGTTGACTCATGTAATAGTGGCAACTGATGATGAACGCATTTATAACCATGTAGAAAGTTTTGGAGGCAAAGCTGTTTATACCCAAAAAGACCATCCAAGTGGAACTGATAGAAGTTTTGAAGCATTAAAAAACGCTGGTTTTGATGCGCAATATGTAATCAATATTCAGGGTGATGAACCTTTTATTGACCCAAGCCAAATTGAACTATTAGCTGCTCTTTGCGATGGAAAAACCGAATTGGCTACTTTAATGATTAAGGTAGATAATCACGAAGTTTTGTTTGATATGGGCGAAGTAAAAATTACTTTAAATACTCAAAACGAAGCATTGTATTTTAGCAGAATGGTAATTCCTTTCATTAAAGGTGTACCTCAATCTGAATGGCATTTACATCATAACTATTATCGCCATGTGGGCATGTATGCTTACCGAAACGATATTTTAGAAGCAGTATGTAAATTACGGCCATCTAGTTTAGAAAAAGCCGAATCGTTAGAACAATTGCGTTGGTTGGAAAATGGTTTTAAAATAAAATGCGCCATTACCGAGCACGATAGCCACTGCATAGACACTCCTGAGGATGTAGAAAAAGTATTGCGATTAATGGGCAATAAGCAATAGACAATAAGCAATAGGCAATAAGCAAAGTGCAATAGGCAATTAGCAATAATACTCAATTTGAAGTGTTGAAAATTGGTTTGTGATAACAATAAGCTCAACTAAATGATAAAATGGAAAAACAGTAGGTAAATATAAATGGGAATAGTCTTTCTGATTTTAATAATTTCATTAGGTGTTTTAGTATTGTACATAGGTCATTTACAAAATGAGCTAAATAAAAATAATTTAATTAACACCTGTAAAAGGTTATCAATAACAATATTGAAAGAAGCATTTACTAAAACAAATGAACCTAAAGCAATTCAATTTTTAAGGCATTGTATGTTGGTATATAAAATATATTTGTATTTATTTTATGTATTAATGTTGTTGGTTTTATTTCAAGTTATTATATGGTTTTATGTTTAGTCAAATTAAAAAAGCTTCCGCAATAGTTGGCCTATTGCTAGTAAATTTATAAAACAGTATTTAATTTTTGTTATATTAACTAACAACTATTTCTTTCCTTTTGCCTTTGGTATGCTAATTTCTTTGTTAAAAATAGCGGTTTCGTAATCAACCAATAATAGGTTTAAAGGGTAATAATCGTAAAGCAAAACTATGGTGTGTGTTACTCCTTTTTCGGTATATTTATCAATGGCTGCTATGGTATAAGCCCTGCCGCCCATAGAACATGGAAGGCGTTTTCCATCTAAACTTTTGGTATCAAAAAATGCTTTACTCAATCCTTGGCCGGTTAGCGAATCCACATTGGTTTTATCGTACATATCAGTTCGGCTGTAAACTTCTATGCCAATAAACTCGGGTTTATTGACTTGGCAGGCATTTACAAATAATTTATTACCTACTTTTAAAGGAATGTTTTTTTGCTTTTGAGCCATGCTTGTTGCAGGTATCAATAAACATAAAATAAAATAAATAAATTTCATACAATTAAGCTTTAACTACTAAAACAGGAATTTTTACTAAATGCCTAACAGCATCAACAGTTGAGCCAAAAACCAAATCGCTTAAGCCTGCATGGCCATGAGCGCCCATTACCAAAACATCTATTTGATTATCAGCTATAATTTTTGAAATTTCATTCGCTCTATTTCCATAACCCAATTCTATTTTTGTTTTAAAACCAAGTTTTTGTAAATCGTTGCTGTACGATTGTAAGTTTTGCAAATCGGTTTGTGTTTCTAAATCGTGCGCATCTTTACCTAGGCGTTTGGCAATAGCCGATTCTACAATATGAATCAACAAGTAATCAATGTCTTTTCCGCCTAATGTTAATGCATGTTGTATGGTGGCTTCATCGTGTTTACTAAAATCAACTGTTATGGCAATGCGTTTATATTCAGCAAATTCTATTTGACTAATTTGCAATGCATTTCCATGTGGTACAATTTGTTTTTGTTTGGTTAATTTAATAAACAATGGATTAAAGGTGATGTAAATAAGCAGTACCAAAGCACACACACACACCAATTCAATGATAATTTTTACCATAAAATACTCAGAACCAATTAATCCAAACATTTTATTTAATTCTTCAATAACCAATTTTATATTTAAGCCAACAATTAAAATGGCGCAAGCCCAAGCCAATATTTTTACCCAATTTTTGATGGCAAAATCGCCCATAAGTTGCTTGCTGCTGGTAAAGTGAATTAACGGAATTACTGCAAAACCAAGTTGTAAACTCAATATTACCTGACTTAAAACCAATAAATCGCCTAGTTTTTCGTTTCCAAAAAACAAAATGGTAATTACTGCTGGCACTATGGCTATTAACCGAGTTACTATGCGCCTAACCAATGGACTAATCCGCAAGTTTAAATAACCTTCCATTATAATTTGTCCGGCTAAAGTACCTGTAATGGTAGAACTTTGCCCTGCACATATTAATGCGATGGCAAATAGGGAAGGAGCCAAGCTGCCAAATAAATTTTGTAGTAATAAATGTGCATCTTGAATGCTCGAAACATGGTTAAAGCCAGCTTTGTAAAAGGCTGTAGCGGCTAAAATTAAAATGGCAGCATTTACAAAAAATGCCATGTTTAAAGCCACAAACGAATCTATAAAATTATACTTCAATGCGCTCAAAATGCCTTCATGGTTTTTTTCAATTTTACGCGATTGTACCAAAGCAGAATGTAAGTATAAGTTATGTGGCATTACAGTTGCGCCAATAATGCCAATAGCAATATAAAGTGCGTTGCCTTTTAACTCAGAAGGTATAAACCCATGGCTTACTTCTATTAAATCGGGTTTTACTATAATTAGCTGTGCAATGAACGAAATACCAATTATACTTACCAATGAAAGTATAAACATTTCGAGTTTGCGCACACCTTTATTGATTAATAAAAGCAATAAAAACGAATCTAAAACAGTTATGATTACCCCATAAATTAAAGGCAAACCAAAAAGTAAATTTAAACCGATTGCCATACCAATAATTTCGGCTAAATCGCAGGCAGCAATGGCTATTTCAGCAAAAATATATAATGAAACATTGGCCCATTGTGGGTATTGTTGTCGGCTGGCTTGTGCTAAATCCCAACCTTTTACTATACCTAATCTTGCTGCTAAAGTTTGGAGCAATAAGGCCATTAAATTACTCATTAACAGCACCCAAAGTAATTTGTAACCAAATGCACTTCCTCCGGCTATATCAGTAGCCCAATTGCCTGGATCCATATACCCAACGCTTACTAAATAGGCTGGTCCAATAAAAGCCAATAAAGTGCGCCACCAATTATTTTTAACTGGAATGTTTACACTTTCGTGTATTTCACTTAATGATTTATCAGAATGATTTTTCATAAATTTTAGCTTTACAAAATTAAAAAGTTAGACGGCTCTAACAAGTTTTATTTTCTTAATTAATTTATAAAACTATTTTTGGTGCCTGATAGTTTATAAAATTATGATACAAAAATTTTTAAGTTATATAACATTTTGGAAAAAAGATGAAGCCGCTAACAGTGCTAACTTTAATTTAAAGGTAATGCACGGCATTAATAAAATATCTATTTTTATGTTTTTGCTGGCGGTAATCTTTTTGGTAATTAGGTATTTGATTGCCTAATGTAAAATAAAAAAGCCATTCAAAATTTTGAATGGCTTTTTTATTAATTAATCATTTCCCACAACTTATCTTTTAGTTCACTAATATTTTTATTATTAGCAGAGCTTATAAAAATGTTCGGAATACCACGTGGTAATAATTTCTTAATTGCCTTTAAAGTTTCTTCATCCACCAAATCACATTTGGTTATGGCAAGCAATCTTTTTTTATCGCCAAGCTCTTTGTTATATTGCTTCAGCTCATTTAATAAAATTTTATATTCACCTTTTATATCTTCGCTGGTGGCGGGAATCATAAAGAGTAAAGTTGCATTTCGTTCAATATGGCGTAAAAAACGCGTTCCTAAGCCTTTTCCTTCGTGAGCACCTTCAATAATTCCTGGAATATCGGCTACCACAAAACTTTTATAATCATGGTATTTTACAATTCCTAAATTAGGTACCAAAGTAGTAAATGGATAATCTGCTATTTCGGGTTTTGCTGCAGTAATTACCGATAATAAGGTTGATTTTCCTGCATTTGGAAATCCAACTAAACCAATATCGGCTAACACTTTAAGTTCTAAAACCTTCCATTCTTCACGGCCATCTTCACCTGGTTGGGCATAACGCGGATTTTGGTTTACCGAGTTTTTGAAATGATGATTACCCAAACCACCTCTTCCGCCTTTAAGAATAATATACTCTTGACCATTTTCGGTAATTTCGGCTAAAACCTCATTTGTTTCAGCATCTTTAGCAACAGTTCCAAGTGGCACATCAATAAAAATATCTTCTCCATTGGCACCATGGCGCAAAGCTGCATCTCCATTTCCGCCTGGTTCTGCTATTACATGTTTACGGTATTTTAAATGCAATAATGTCCAAGCATTATTACTTCCGCGAAGTATAATATGTCCACCTCTGCCACCATCACCACCATCAGGGCCACCTTTAGCAGTATGTTTATCGCGCATAAAATGCATTGCACCCTTTCCCCCCTTGCCACTTCGGCAACATATTTTAACGTAATCTACAAAGTTTGACTCTGACATTTTTTATTTATTGATTTGGTGTTTTTTAAATTTTTAAATTGCTAGATTTATTGATTGCTGGATTGTTGAATTGCTGGATTGTTAAATTGCTGAATTGTCGTGTATTTCTCGTAACAGACAACTAAGAACTAAGTACAACAAACTAAGAACTAAATAGCTTGTTCAATTTCGTTGCAAAGCAATGTGAAAATACCTTCAATTTCGCCAATACCATTAATACCTTTATACTTATTTTGCGCAGCATAAAAATCTTTAACAGGCATGGTTTTGTTGTTGTATTCGTTTATTCTATTTTGAATAATTTCCGGATTTTGATCATCGGCACGGCCACTATCTTTTCCTCTAATTAACAAACGTTTCTTTAGTTCTTCTTCTTCCACTTCTAATGCAAGCATAGAAGTAATTGAAGTGTTTTTTGATGCCAAAAGCGAATCTAAAGCTGCCGCTTGTGCTTGCGTTCTTGGAAAACCATCAAAAATAAAACCTTTAGCATTTGGCGCTTTGTCTAACTCAGCTGCTAACATATTTATTGTTACCTCGTCAGGAACTAAGTTTCCTCCATCCATATAGGTTTTGGCTAATTTACCTAATTCAGTTTCTCCTTTAATATTTGCTCTGAAAATATCGCCAGTTGATAAATGAACTAAATTGTATTTAGCTATTAATTTTTCCGATTGAGTTCCTTTGCCAGCACCTGGAGGGCCAAATAGTACAATATTTAACATATAGATTTTTAAATTATTATGTGCGAATTTCAATAAAAGTAAGCAATGATACCAATATTATTTATTTTTGATGATAAAAATTTCTAAATGAGCATACTTAATAATTACCAATTAACCGATTTACCAATGATCTCGAATTATATTATTGAGAAGGGTTTGGATTATAAAATATGGATTTTTGATGGAGAAATGGGAGCGGGTAAAACTACTTTAATAAAATCAATTTGCAAAAATTTAGGTGTGATTGATGAAGTAAGTAGTCCAACTTTCTCGATTGTAAATGAATATAAAATGGTGGATGGTAAAACTGTTTATCATTTTGATTTTTACAGGATAAAATCAATTGAAGAAGTTTACGATATGGGTGTTGAAGATTATTTTAGCAGTGGTAATATTTGTTTAATTGAATGGCCTGAAAAAATCAGAGAAATTTTGGAGAATGAAATAGCGTTACAAATTTTTATCAATCTAAAAAATAGTCAGCGCTTTATTGAAATAAATAGATAAAAATATTATGGTTTATGGCTTAATTCTAATTTACTTTCTTCTATTTTAAATAATTTCCAAGTCTCTAGAGGAATTTGAAATACTGCAAATGAGCCTGGTTTAAATTCTTGTATTTTAAAATCACTCATGATAGCGGCCATTGCACCAATAGTAGGGTTGTGGCCAACTAGCAATACCGTACTGGCATCCAAATCACTTAAGTTTCTGATTACATGAATGTAAGCATTGGTTTCTGCTTCATATAATTCGTCTACAAAAACTATTTCTTTTTTATCAATATCGAAGTTTTCTGCTACTATTTTCGCAGTTTTTGCGGTTCGTTTTGATGAACTGGTTACGATTAAATCAATTTTATGTAAATGCGTTTTTAAAGCTTTAGCAGCAGAATTTGCATCTATTTTACCTTTGTCAGCAAGTTTTCGGTCAAAGTCAGTAGTTTCAAAGTTGCCTTGCTCTGCTTTTGCATGACGCATTAAAATTAATCTTTTCATCAATTATCTATTTACCCTCAAAAATGGTTTCATTTTTATTTTCAGTAATTCTTTCTCTTTTCAATTTTCTGATTTTCCTTTTTGCTCTCTTTGCCCTACTTTCAGTAATTTTATCTTCACTGTTTTTCAAACCTTTAACAATTAGCATGAACCAACCTGATATGAAAAGAACTCCTCCAATAGGAGTTAATGCACCAAGCCATTCAAAGTCATCTCCCCCCCAAATGGTTCTTGTAGATAACAGATAAAGGCTTCCTGTAAAAAACAACATTCCACTTAAAAACAAGAAAATGGATAAATCTAAAATACTTTGATTAAATTTTCTACTATTTAAAGAAACAATAATTATAGCTAATGCATGGTAAAATAGGTATTTTGTACCAGTATCAAATATGGCTAAATCGTTGTCATTAAGTAAGTCTTTTAAAAAATGACTAGCAAAGGCTCCAAGAAAAACGCAAAATGCTGCAATAGCAAAACCTGTTTTAATGTAAATGTTGTTGTTCTTATCCATATTGACCATTTTATGTTTTTTATTGTGAACAAATAACATAATTAATAACTTAAATACCAATTATTTTTGAACGATTTAATTTTTTATGAATAGAAATTTTATAACAGGTGTTGTAATTACTTCGGTATTAATAGTAATTTTTTTGTTTGTATTTTACTTTTCAAAGATTAACACTAAGTCAATTCATGCTATAAATGTGTTACCTCAAAATACAGTCCTGGCATTAGAGGTTAATAATTTTAGTTTACAATACAAATTATTGAATAACCAATTGTTTTGGCAACAACTTACCAATAATAAGGTATTAGGTGAAGCCAATAATTCTATAAGGTATTTAGATAGTATTTTAAGTTTTGAAGAAAATTTCAACGATTGGAAGAGTAACGAAAATATAACAATCTCATTTCATGGCTATGCTAATAAATCAATTGATGCTTTGGTTTTATTTGAAACAAAAAAGAAGTTCGAAATGTCGGATATTACTAATTGGATATTTCAAAATAATAAAAATAGGTTAACCATAAGTAAAAGAAAGTTTTTTGGAAATGTTATCTATGATTTTCTTGATTTTAAAACACAAAAAAAATTTAGCCTAGCTTTTAAGAATAAGATTTTAGCAATCTCTGAAAATGGTCAATTGATTGAAGAAACATTGATTAATATTGATAACAAGAAGGCATATGAAACTTCTAAACTTGATAAGTTGAGTTTTGTGAAAAGTTTAGGAAACTATAATTTATATATTAACCATAAAAATATTCCTACTTTTTTGAGCGCATTCGTTGATCTTTCCAAATTAGGTGTTACTGCTAATCTTCCCAATTTTGCTACATGGAGTGCCTTTGGCGTTAATGTTTCAAATAGCAATATTTCACTTAAAGGTGTTACAATAACCGATGATGTAACTTTTCAATATTACGATTGCTTTAATAACATGCAGGCGCAGGAGTTTAATTTTAAAAAATTGTTGCCAAGCAATACAAGTTATTTTTTAGGAGTTAATTTTAGTAATGAAAATTTATTTGCTCAAAATTTAAAAGAATATTATACAGTTAATAAAATAAATACTAAAAACATAACACGTGATAGTATCAATATTATAAAGCAAAATTATAATCTATATAATCAATTAATTGATAATTTTGGTAATGAGGTTTTGCAAGTAAACTTAAGTAATGTGCAGTTTAGTTTTGATAGTTGTGAGGTGCTTGCTGTTAAATTAAAAAATAAGGAAAAGCTATCCAATCAACTAAAAGAAATTGCAATAAATGATTCTGTAAATGCCGATACAATAATTAGGACAGTGCCCAATTTATATAAGATAAATTTACTTAATTATTTTGATTACACATGGGGCAATATTTTTTTAAATAAACAAGCTAATTATGCCTTGGTTTATGGCGAGTACGTTTTGTTTGCTAATAACGCATTAGTTTTAAGTAGTTTTTATAATAGCCAATTAAAAGGCAATTTATTAGCCAAGGATGCCAATTATTTAGCACATCAATCAGAACTAAGCATTAACTCCAATCTTGAATTTTTTATTAACAATAATTTGCTTTTCCCTCAAATGGAGTCAATTGTTAATTCCGAATTGGTAGATGATTACAAATCAAATATGGGTTATTTTAAAAAGACAAGATTTGTAAGTTATCAAATGAATGCCACTAATGATAAAAACTATTTAACCAATGTACAAATTGATTTCAATACAACTTCAAACAGTAAAACTGAATTACTATGGGAGTTAGCTATTGACACAAATTTGGCCATAAAACCACAACTTGTATTTAATTCAAGTACCAACCAAAACTGTATTTTTATTCAAGATTTGAGAAATCAAGTTTACTTAATCAATAATGAAAGTAAGGTTCTATTTAAGGTACCAATTTCAGGGAAAATAGTAGGGAATGTTAATCAAGTAGATGCTTTTAATAATGGAAATACGCAGTATTTATTTAATACCAATAGTCAAATATATTTAATTGATGAAACAGGTAAAAATGTTCAAGGATATCCCATTTGGATACCTACAGGAACTAATTATCCAATTCAAGTTAATGATTATTTAAATGATAAGTCGTATCAAATTTTTGCTGTTGGCAGGTATTATAAAATTTGGTGTTACAATATTCAAGGTAGGCTTCAAAGTGGCTGGAATCCAAAGAATAGTTATCCTAATCCAATTCAAAATATTAAGTCGTTTAAATTCAGAAATGAATTAATTAGTTATGTTATAAACGAAAAAGGTAAACTCAATTTTTATCAATTTAATGGGAAGCCATATTCTTATTTTGGTTTAGATAGTAATAACGTTTACAAATACATGAACCACCAAGTTATTGATACTGGTTGTATAAAATTTTATTATATCGATTCAACCAATAATTTTAAGGTAAAAGAATACCATACTAATGGGACTAAAAAGGATATCATTCTAACAAATATTAATTTTATTCCCACAGATAATTTTGACTTAAATAGTAACTTTTATTTTTATGAAAACAGAAATCAGAAAGTTAACTTATATAACAGTTTAGGAAATAGGGTTTATACTAAAAATCTTACTGATTCTTCTAGTCCTCAGCTTGAATTAATTTATAAAAATGGAGCTGTACATATTTGTTACCTCGATAGTTTAAAAGGTAAAGTTTATTTAGAAAAGTTAAATAATTCATTACTAGAAAACTTCCCTGTTAATGCCAATTATTTCTTCACTTTTGGTCATTTAAATAACGATGAGAATTATTTTTTAATCACATCCGATTTTGATAATAAATTATTTGTATATCAAGTAAAATAGCCATGTTTAAATCAAAGATATTTGTTGGTTTTCAATATTTAATATTTATTGTAATTAGTATAGTTTTACTAAAACTTAGCTTTAATAAAATAGATATAAACTCCTTTTATAATACCCTTATTGTTGGCAATTATTGGGTAGCTTTATGGGTTTTTATAATTTCTATTTTGGCATATGTTTCAAGAATTTATAGGTGGAATATTATTTTAAAAAAAGTAAATGCCAATATTGGTTTTATGAATAATTTCTCAGCAATTGCAATTGGCTATTTGGTAAGTTATATATTTCCTCGTGGGGGAGAAGTAGTTAAATGTATGTTGTTAAAAAAAACCGATAATTTATCAATTAGCCAAAGTGTTTCAAGTACATTTTTTGAAAGAATAGTTGATTTATTATGTTTGGTAATTTTACTAGTATTTGTTTTTGGAGCTGAGTTTACCTCCAATAATTATTTAATTACAAATTTGGTCAATCCTAGTCATTTCATTAAAAATTATCGCATTTGGGCAGTTATTGCTGTTGGTATAACAATTGCAATTATTGGATTTGTTATTTATAATAAATTTAAAACAAAAGATACTTGGCTTGTAGGTTTTATCAATAATTTAAAGGACATGTTATCGCTTTTGGTTAATATAAAATTTTCGTTACATACTATCTTCATTTGGTTAAGCTACTACCTAATGACTTATTTGTGGTTTTTTGTTTTTGAATCTACTTCAAATCTTTCTCCATTTCAAG
Organism: Bacteroidota bacterium; assembly: GCA_027491085.1. GTDB lineage: Bacteria > Bacteroidota > Bacteroidia > UKL13-3 > UKL13-3 > JAAFJM01. The sequence continues at coordinate 51,074 of JAIXWW010000019.1, read as the reverse complement.
CATTTCAAATTATGATGATTGGTACAGTTGCTCGCTCTTTGCCTTTGCCTGGTGGGGCAATTGGAGCTTATCATTTAGCAATAGTATTTGGTTTAACAGCTATGGGTATAGACAAAGAACTGGCACTTGGAATGTCGTTTATCATTCATGGATTTCAAACCTTATTTACTGTTTTTGCAGGGTTTGTAGGTATAGTATGGTTGTTTATTAATAAAACCTATCGCATCAGGTAAATTTTTCCAACTCCTTGTGTAAAGTATTTATCATTATTATTTATTTTATAATTTTCTATATTTTTTTGATTTATTCTAGTAAATACTTGGTATAAATAAACACCATTTGCCAATCTATCTCCATACATATCATTTCCGTCCCAAGCATATTCGCTAATATTATTACCAAACTTAATATTACCAAATTCCTGTTTGTTTATTTCCTTTACAACTTTACCTGAAATAGTAGAAATTCTAATCAACAAATCATCAGGTAATACGCTACCTGTCAAGGTAAAAATGAATCTTATATTGGTTGTAGCCGGATTAGGGTAAGGTAAAAAATTACTGATACTTGATTTATTTATTATTTCAAACGAAACTTCATAATCATTCGTTCCTGATGGGTTTCCAACTGCATCTATGCTTTGTATTCTTAATGAGTATTCTCCATCCGTTAGATTTTTAGGTCTGTATAATATTGTTGATTTATTGCTGTTGTTATTTGCTGGAATAAATTCAATTTCAGGGCTATTCAAGTTTATACGTTCAAAATCTATACTATTAGGTTTTCTGAGTAACACACTGAATAAAGCAGTATCTTTTTGGAAAATGAATTTATTGTTATCAGTTGAGGTAATGTTAATGATTGGGGTAGCTGATACAATTTCACCATTCATTATTTTAGACCCATCAAAGGTTACTTCTAAGAATGGATTACTTTTGTCATTTTTAACATCAAAGTTGGTTGAGAAAAAATTGTTTGCAAAAGTTAATTCATTCGTTTTTCTATTATTATTCAATGAAAACTGAACAATATTGTTTTTTTGTAACCCTAAAGTAGCAAGTTTTGTTTTTACAATTGTAAAACTGTTAGCATTAATGGTGTCTAAGGGTATATTTTTTTCATATTTAACCGCCCGCATTTCATTAACAATTTTTATGTTCAAGTTAGTGGGTTCGTAATTGGTATTGCTAATATTTTCAATCCCCATTTCTAATTGTAACGAATCTCCTTCTTCAATAGGATTGTTTTTTAAGCTAAATGCAATATTTGGAGAGAGTTTAGCCTCAGCAATTGGCGATGCTAATAATTGCCAGTAACCAAATTGTTGAGGGGTTCTCTTGGCACTATCTTCCATATTTAATTTAATCCTTAAAAACGGAAATTTTTTAGCATCTATTGTGCTAATGTCAAAATTAGTAGCAGTGATGTTTTTGAATAGGAGTGTATCCATTCCATTAACATTTACTCCAAGTAAATCAATATTTAATTTACTATTAGTTGAAATATCACTTTCTATAAAATTAAAGTTGAGTTTATTCCAACTGCTTACAGGACCAAATGGAATTGATACAATGCTTCCTGTATGCCACTTAGTAATAAGGGCTTTTTTAATAACTAAAATTTTAGAGTCTTGCGGCTGATTGGTGGCAGGTGGTAATCCTACCAACCCCATATTAACTAGGGCTCCTAGCGAATCGTTATTCACAGTATCTTCCACCGCGTATCCAGGTTCAGCATCTTTTTTACTAATAATTGCCCAAGCAGTATTGTTACTTTTTATTTGAGGTATTTTAACCGCACCAAGTTTTTTTAAGCTATTTAAAGTGGCTTGATCCCAATTATTGATATCACTGTTATATCTCGAAAAAATAGCTACATAATATCCAGAGGGAATACTGTCAATAAAACGTTTAAATTCACTTCTTCCTGATAAAGTTTCAGTTCCAAACGGGTAATATCTTCTACTTCTATTTTCTTTATTATCTTGAATAAATTGGCAGTTAAATGGATAGTTAGGAATTTCGTAAGGAATATCAACCTGCGATGGTTCAAATACCAAAGCTACCACTGTATTACCGGGGCATGTACCTACACCTTGGTTTAACTGATATGGAATAATTACTCCCATATTTCTATGGTCAAATCTTTTGTTTTGAATTCCAATCACTAATTCACTGTTTACAAATGAAATTTGTTTAGCAATTGAATCTACCAATACTTTATCCATTCCTATTGTATTGCTATATTGCTCAAAAGTACTTTGCATAAATCCATAACTGCCATTATGTATTTTTGTGAATGATGCATTGTTCCAAATACCTCCCTGCGTTTCAGGTACATTTATTTTAATCCTCCAGTAATATACAGTGGTGTCACTATTGTTTAATTTAATTTTCCATTTTACTAAATCATTAGCTTTTATAATACCTGATTTTTGATAAAAAGGGGAATTTGTATTGAATAAATGCGAATTATCTATTTCAAAAATATATTCTTTATTTTCTGTACGTAAATCGTTGTTTTGTGCAACAAGTTCAACACTGTCGCTGTTGACTATTGAAAAATTTGTTGGATAAATTGTATTAATGCCACTACCAGGAATGAACTTTGTTATAGTAGTTTCATTATTTGTTTCATTAATTTCATTTTTTAAGTTTAGATAATCTATGGTTATTTTAAATGTATTATCGCCAATCATTGATTTTCCTTTTCCGGGTAATTTAACCGAAAAGGTATCTTTGTATAAGGGTGTTATAAGTAAAATACTATCATACCTAAAAGTTAAATTATTGGTGGAGGTAGTATGTTCAATTAAAACAAACACGGTATCATTATTTGCTTTACCTAAATTTTTTACAATACCATTAATTTCAAAAGAATCTACTAATGCAGTTATATTTTTATCCGACAAAAAAACATCAGTATTTTTTATTTCATAATCTGGAAGCAAAGGACTTCCAATCCTCAATGCAGGATCTCCTTGAAATAAAATTTGATTACCATGTGAAACCTCGTATAGTCCACCTGAAACAGTAGTTTCGGCTAATGTTTGCTGAATAATTTTACCTATACTACTTCCATAATAATCCTTACTGAAATTTTTATAAAAGGTATTCATCTGTATAAAGAGTTGATTGCTCAGAGTTAGGTTAGAGTGTGCTAGCCAACCTATTGCTCCTTTATTGGGTGCTACTATAAAATCTTTTCCATAAATATTACCACTTCCTTGTGGGTCAGCATCATTTGCATTTCCAATATTGCACCCATTAAAATAAAAGAAAGTATACTTATTGGTGTTTTGCATATCGCTTATCCTTCCAAAATCAACATCCAATACCGATAAAGAACCGTGTCCTAAAAAAGTCATCATACTTTTTCCACTGTTTAATTCTTTTATCAAAACAGGCTTAAAATCGGTTTGTACTGTGCCACTTGTGTTTTTATTAAACGAAGTTACACTAGCACCATAATATAAATTACTAATAAGCGATTTGTTATAATTGGCTTGATTTGTATAATCTATTTGTTCGCTCCCACTTCCTCCCGAAACATGCAATACTTGTTTTCTCCAATCAATATCAAAAATGGTATCTTTTTCATAATTAATAAGTTTGTTGAGATAATTAAATACTTCTTCATTATTGGCTGCTGGAATTCTTCCTGTGGCCAAAGCAGGTGCATAAGGCATACTTTGGTTCAAACCTATACTAAACATATGGTCGCTCGATGGTTCGCCTATGGCAGGTACTAAATTATTGTTGTAAGCATCCTGGAAACCATTTCTAATTAAATTATTTTGATACCCTCGTCCCAATAAAAGTAGGTAACTAGGTTTAATGGTTTGATTTTTATATAAGTATTTTAATAAATGTGATACAGCCAATGGGTGCTCGTATCCATAATAAAATTGGTTATACAAATCATTGCTATAAACTAAGGATGTGTTAAATTTTTGAGCACGATAATTTTTATAAGCAATGGCTGCCGTTTCTATTTTTTTATTCGAAATAATTAAAAATTCGGTATTTAAATTGGGTTGAATATAATTCATGTTTACTAACTCAAGTGAACCAATAGACCTAATATCTGATTCATCAAAAATGTAGAAAAGCTGTTCGTTGTTAAAGTTAGGAGTTAGGGTATTTAATGTATTTCCTATGAGATTGCAGGTAGAAATAATGTTATTTTTTAAATCTAAAATAACTGGCTTTGATTTACTGTAATTGTTAATTTGAAAATATATTCTTGAAGCATTTTGTTGAGTTTTGTGCTTAAAAAGTAAATCTTTATAGTTTTGAAAATCAAATAGACAGGCATACTTCAATTTGATTAACGAAATAGAGTTGTAGTCACTACTTAAATTCAGGTCTGGGATATTTTCAAATTTAATATGGGTTGTATTTCCTATTAATGAATTTGATAAAATATTGTAATAATTAGTTTCGGTATAACCTGTGTATGTGGTATCCTTAAGCGTTGTATAATTTGTATTGTCATTGCTAATACCAAACTTTAAATGATGGTTTATTTTATTTGATTTATCATCACTTACACCAAAAACTTTTGTTTCTAAAATGGCTTCAGGTCCTCCAGCAAATAGGTGAGGGGTGTTGAGTGAATATATTTTATTTTCACCTAAACCAAATCGTACATCAACCCAACTTTCTCCAGATGTATACTCCGAAAAATAGTAAAAATCACCGGGTCCTACTAATTCCGATTTTCCTCTATAATATTCTTCTAATGGTGCTTCTATTATTTCATTTATAAAGTAGTTTTCGGGAGTGTATGCATTATAATTTGTTTCATTAAACTTTGTAAATCGTTTTCCTAAAGTGGCGCTATTATTGGGTAATATGGTAAGAAAATAAACTGAAGTATCGCTAAACAAACTATTGTATTGATGTGGCTGATCGTAGGCGTTTTTATAAAGTTCAGTATCTAAAGTTCCATCATTTTTAGTGCCATAAAAAATTAAGTAATCATCAGAGTTAAATATGGCATCCGATTCTCCATAAATATAACAAGCTTGTTCTTGGCCATTCTTAAATATTTGAAATCTATTTGGATTTAAGCCTGTAAGGTTAACACCAAGTTGAGCCAAAGTATTCGAATCAATTTTATAAATGCCTTGTTCTACAATTTTTATTTTGTAATAAGGTTGGTTAGTTTTAATCCATTCGTTACCGATAACTTGGGCAAATCCATTTAGTTTTAAAAATAAAATTGTTACGATTATTAGTAGTTTTTTCATTCAAATTATAAATCAAACAAATATAACTGCTCAGGGTATATAAAAAGTATTTGTTTGGTATTTTTTACAATTTGTTAAATTGCTAGCTTTAATTGGGCAAATATTTAACATTTTGAGTTTAAAAGTAAAATACATTTCCTACGGAAAATATGAAACTGGTGGGTACAAACATGAACTGTTTTTTGCTCATCAACTCACTCAATTTTTAACTACCGAAAATGAAAAATGCGAATTAATTATTGAGCGACCGAATAGATTTTTTGAAAACCCAATTGCTTACATAAAATTGTTTTTATTAGGCTTAAAAGCTAATGGAAATTACAATATTGTAGTAGCTAGAGTAGCTGTATTTGCTGTGCTTCGCAATTTATTTACTAATAATAAAGTTTATATTGTATTACATAATTTTGATGAACATGATGGTAAATCAATTTGGCTAAAATGGTATTACCATTTGCTGTTTTTTTTACTTAAAAATCTACCTATTAAAAATGTTTCCATTGTAGCAGTTGCGCCTTTTTGGGTAAATTATTTTAAAAATAAAATCAATTATAATATTCAGGTTTATCTTTTTCCTAATTTCTTTGATAATACTTATTACGAAAAAAACAGAGTTTTGACTTTTATGCCTGAACAAAAAAGTAACCGACAAATTCATTTAGGGCAATGGAGTTTTAAAAACCATCCTGATGTATTTGAAGTGGCTAAACAGCTAAAAGCAAAAGGTTACTATTGTTATTTTAGTACCAATTTCAAAGATTTTGCAAAAAAAACCAACGATTACGAAGTGGTTTATTTTGAGCATTCTGAGGATTATTTAACTCAAATGGCTATGAGTGAATTTACTTTGGCTTTAACTGCTATAAACGAAGGTTGGAACCGTGTAGCTCATGAAAGTATTTTGGTTGGAACACCTGTAATAGCTTATGCCAAAGCAGGTTTATTAGATTTGGTAAACGAAAGTAAAAGTTATGCTGCCACCAAAGTAGCCGATTTAATACAAGCCATTGAAAATAAAAATGTGCAAGCAAACCCAAGTTTACTTGCACACTATGATATAAAAAATTGTGATATGTATTTAACTAAGATTATCTAAATAATTACTTTTTCAAACTCCGTAAATTTAAGTATTACTGTGTTGTTTAACTTCACCAATTCTAATAAATCATTATCACCAGTTATGAGGAAATCTGCCTCAGAATCAATCGCTAGTGAAAGTAAATAATTATCTTTTTCATCCCTACATAAATGGGTTATTGTGTTTATTTTAATATTTATCGAAGCTTCATTTAATAAATCAAAAAATTCTAAAATCTGTTCTTTCGAAAAATACTTTTTAAGTTTTGGTTTTTTAAAAACAGTAATTAACTCCTGAATTTGTTCATCACAAATTATTATTTTTATGGCAGAAGAATAAATATGTTTTTGTAAACCTTTAAGATTTTTACCAATTAAAAAAGATATCCAAACATTCGTATCTATAATTATTTTATACGATTTGCTTTCCTTTTTCATATCTTTTTTTTCTAACTAATTCTACTTCTTTGGTTATTTCTTCAAAAGTAAGTTCATTATTTTTTGTTGATTTCAAAAGATTATTGAACCTTTTTAAAAACAATGATTTTTTCAACTCATTAAAAATATCAAGTTTATCACTTTCATTCAAGTTATTTAAGATATTGATAAATTGTTTTTTATCTAATTCAATGCTAATGGTTTTCATAAGAATAAATTTTATCAAAACTAACAAATTTAATTGATGCAAACAAATTCAGAAATGCTAATAAGGATTTATACCACATCATTTGTTGACAAAAAAAATGTGCAAGCAAACCCAAGTTTACTTACACATTATGATATAAAAAATGCTACCAATTATTTGAACAAAATGTTCATTAAACAATAATTGAAATCAAAAAATCTGTCAAATCTGTGGCTCTATTATTTAGTTAAAAAACTCACGCATTCTATCAAAAAAACCTTTGTCACTGGCATTTGGTTTTGGTCTAAAATTTTCTGAATCACGCAATTTTTCTAACATTTCACGCTCTTCATTATTTAACTTTTGTGGTGTCCAAACATTTACATGAATCAATTGATCGCCTTTGAAGTTGGTGTTTAACTCAGGTAAACCTTTACCGCGTAAACGTAAAATTTTTCCAGCTTGTGTGCCAGCATCAATTTTTAGTTTTACTTTTCCATCTACAGTTGGTACCTCCACCTGCATTCCTAAAGCTACATCAGCAAAATTAATGTACAAATCATACACTATATTATTGCCATCGCGTTTTAAGATTGCATCTTCGGCTTCTTCAATTAATATAATCAAATCACCAGCAGGGCCGCCCATTGGACCAGCATTACCTTTACCACTCATGCTTAATTGCATGCCATTGGCTACACCGGCAGGAATATTTACTGATACTACTTCTTCTTTATTTACTAAACCATCGGCATTAGAACCTGCAGGGCGCTTACCCATAATTCGTCCAGTTCCGTGGCAGGTAGGGCAGGCACTTGTAGTAGCCATTTGACCTAAAAAGGTATTGGTAACTCTGCGCACTTGACCAGAACCTTTACAAGTTCCACAGGTTTCAAAACTCAAACCTTCGGCCATTACCAAACGGCCAAATTTTAGTTTCTTTTCTACTCCTGTAGCAATTTCTTGTAAAGTTAATTTTACTTTTAAGCGAATATTACTTCCTCTAACTCCTCGTTGTCCGCCTCGGCTTCTTCCTCCGCCACCACCAAAAAACGATTCAAATGGGCTTCCATCATTTCCAAATACATCACCAAATTGGCTAAATATGTCGTCCATGTTCATACCGCCTCCACCATAGCCGCCTTGGCTTCCGGTGCCAGCGTGTCCATATTGGTCGTAGCGAGCTTTTTTGTTGCCATCGCTCAATATTTCGTATGCTTCGGCTGCTTCTTTAAATTTTTCTTCAGCTTTGGCATCACCCGGGTTTTTATCGGGGTGGTATTTAATTGCCATTTGTCGGTAAGCTTTTTTAATATCAGCTTCCGATGCGCCTTTGCTTAGTCCTAGTACTTCGTAATAATCTCTTTTTGCCATCTATTTTCAATTGAATTACAAGGTTGAAAAGTTTCAAAAATTACAAGGTTTTTGCAATTTTTATAATCTTTCTAATTTTTGTAATCTTTTAATTTTATAATCTTTATAATTCTCCTACTCACCCACAACTACTTTTGCAAAACGAATCACTCTTTCATTCAGCAAATAACCTTTTTCTACCGTATCAATTACTTTACCCTTCATATCTTCCGAAGGTGCAGGAATATTGGTAATTGCTTCATGAAACTCGCTATCAAATGGTTTGTTGGTGCTTTCCATTTCCTTTAAACCTTTATTGGTTAAAATGGTTTTTAATTTATGGCTTACTAACTCAACACCTTCTTTCACAGCGCTAACTTCGGTAGCTTTTTCCATGGCTTTTGAGGCTCGTTCAAAATCGTCTAAAACAGGAATTAACGACACCAAAACTTCTTTATTGGCAGTCATCATCAATTCCATTCTTTCTTTAGCTGTTCTGCGTTTGTAATTTTCAAAATCGCTGTATAAGCGCAAATATTTATCTTTTGCTTCGGCTAATTCTTGCTCAATAGTTTTAACTGGTTCTTCTGCCTTTTGTTCTTCATTAGTGACAGTGTTGTCAGTTTGCTCACTTTCGTTAACTGGATTCTCGGCAGTATTTTCTGTGGTTGAATCGTTTGTTAACTCTTTCTCTTGCTCGTTATTCATGGTAATTAGTTATTTAATGATAAAATTATTGTATTTTTTATACCCTACCTTATCAAAAGTATTGCCACTGGAAATTTTGACCGATTTTCTAAAAGCAAAAAGACCCAATTGCTTGGTTCTTTTGGAAGGAAGTAAAAAGATTTTCACACTTTTCATACTAGTTAGTGTTTTAGCGAAGAGACATTAACAAGCAATACCGCTTAAACCAACTTGCAAAATCAATATTTTTTTAAATACTAAGTAGATGCGCTGCATGACTATTTTTGTTGTTGGTAAGGATACACAACAACTGGCAGCATCGGAATAAAGATGGAAACTACCACCATAAAAACGCTTTTAAGAAAAAAATAAGTAGTTTGTAAACATTAGTAAAATAAAGGCTTTACAAGATTATTTTAAAAAAGTATTGATTTGCAAAAAAATAAAACTTGTTTATTTGAAACAAAAACAAACATATTTGCACTCGTGAAAAATAACCAAAAACATTGCATTCAATTTATTAAAAATTATTTCTTTAAGGGCATAGTTTTGGGTAATGAGTGCGTGTTGATGTAATATAAATTTATATAACAAAAAGCCGCTTATTACTCAGTAATAAGCGGCTTTTTTTATGCCCAAAATTACCAGGAATTGTAGCAAACGTGGTGTATGCAGCACACTGAAAATGTGATGATGTAGGTTCGACTCCTACCAATTCCACTAAATAGTAAATAAAATGAATAGAGGTGAATTTTTAAGAAATATGTTTGGAGGAATTGCTTTAAGCTTGGTTCCCAAACTAGAAGCAAAACCGGTAAAAAAACAAAAATTGTTGCAATGTTTTGTGGCAGGTTTTAGGTATTATAATGGTCCGCAATTGATTAATAAAATGGAAATTGGAGATACAATAAAACTCGTGCGAGAACCTAATAATAAATACGATAATAAAGCTATTGCGCTTTACTTTCAAAACAATAAAATAGGTTTTATACCACAATTGGATAACCAAGTAATAAGTAACATGATGGATGCAAATATGATGCTTTTGAATGCTGAAATTAGTTATGTAAATCCTAAAAAAGATAGTTGGGAACAATTGGAAATTATTGTAAATTATGTAAAGTGAATATTATAGTGAATAAATCAAAAATAAATAGGGAAATTTTTAATTTTAAAATTAAGCTTCAAAATCATTAATTGCGGTTCAAAATTTTAACAAGACATGAACTTAAATTTTATAACTAAAAGCATATTTTTATTTTTAGCCATTGGCTTTATTTCTACCGTATTTGTCTCGTGTGGCAGCGATAAGGAAATTCTATCTGTATGTATTTACGATAAAGCCCCTGTATTAGATAAACCATCTAAAAAAGAAGGAAAAGTACTTTCATCTGTATCATTGGGTGAAAAGTTGATGTTTTTAGATGATAAAGAGGAAGAAAAAGGCAAACAATATTTAAAAGTAAAATTATTAGATGGTAAAGAAGGTTGGATTATGGCTGATTATGTGGCAATAGAGTCAAGACCTGCGGTAATAATTGAAAAATCAGATATTTATTCTCGTCCTGACTTATCTACCATCAGTAAAAAATCGTTTAATGAAATGGATATAATAGCCATTATTTCTAAAAAAGATGATTGGATAGAAGTTGAAGGTAAAAGAGGTAAAGCCAAAGGAATTGAAAAAGGTTGGATTAAAGATAAAGGCTATAGTGAAGGTACCACCGATATTGCTGCTGCCATTTTTATTAACAGAGCTTTGGCTATTACCAAAACCTCCGATAGATTGGCTGAACTAAAATCAATTATGGAAAATAGTAATATTTCAGGTTCAACATTCCAATACATTGTTATCAACGAAATCAGAAAAATAGACCCAAGTGCTTATCCAGAGGAAATTTCAATTGACCGCGAAGAAGATGGTGAAGAAGAGGTTCAAGATACAGTTAATAGTGGTGACTAGTATATTCTGTAATAATTGAACTTGGAATTTTCGCTTAGCTTTATCAAAATTATCAATATTAAATTACAGATATTGCTTCTAATATGTCATTTTATAAAAGCAAATTACTTGCTTTAATTGAGTTTCATTACTAATGAAAACATATTCCTGCAATTCAGCTTTAAGTGATTGAGGTAAGTTATTAAATTAACATCATGGTTTGCCATTAAAGATTATTATAAAAATTCTCTGATTTTAAAGGCCACTATGATCAATTAAATCATTAAACAATTTAACACTTTGGCAATAAAAAATGCCTCCAAAAAAATTATTTTTGGAGGCATTCTTATTTATTATTCTATTAAAATTACTCAGCAATCATTTTGCCTGTAATTTTAAATCCATTAGCTTCAATGCTGTAGAAATAAACACCTGCAGCAATATTCCCTAAATTAAGTTCTAAGTTGTTTAAACCAGCTGGTATTTTTTCGAAAGTTTGACTGTAAACTTCTTGGCCAGTAACACTCATTACTTTTACAGTAACATTTGTGCTTTTTGCAAAATTAACACCAATGTTAGTTGAACCTTTAAAAGGATTAGGGTAATTATTGATTACGTTAAACACTTCATTTTTAACATTTTTAATACCAACTGTACCATCAAAAATATTTGCTATAGGTACATTCAAGTGCATAATATCGTAAACAACTAAACCAGCATCAGGATTATCTGTAGCATCGTATGCTCCAATTGATGAACTTTGGGTAAATACTAAATGTAAATTTCCATCAGTTGAAGTTGGAGAAATACTAGCATAAATTTGTTCTTGATTGAAACCAATAAATTGAGTTAAATTAATCATTTCAGACCAACTAACACCTAAATTAGTTGAGTAAGCTAAAAATACATCTCTAAAGTTTTTTCCATTAGCATCTACATCGTTTTCAGTCATGCCAGAAAAAATCATATAAATAGTGTCACCCATACTCATTGCATGAGGCATTGTAGCTATTGAATTACCAAAATATCTAGTTCCCGAAGCATTCCAATTAGTTCCTAAGTCAAGTTTACCATTACCATCAATATCAGGTGACGAGCCAACTGTTTTAATACTATCCAATGGAGTACCTTCTCTCCAATATAAAATTTGATCTTGACCAGGGAAATAAGAATATGAACCTGCAGCAGTAGTTTCAGTTCTAATCATACGACCAAGTGCCCAAAAACAATGTGCATTACCATTTTTATCTAAAGTTACACTTACACTACCATCATTTGAATAAGTTGTATCAATAGGTTTTGTAAAATCAAATGCTGGCTCAGGAAATGAATCAATAATTGTTTTTGTCCATGTATTTCCGTTGTCACTTGATTTGTATAATTGCATATCATCAGCAATTCCACCAATTAAAATGGCAACATTACTTCCTTTAGCGTCCATAGCGTAATTATCGCCACCACCGCTGTAAATTCTATCTGAAGTATAACCCGGTAAAAGAACTTTTTTTACTTCCCAAGTGTTATTTGTTAAATTTAAACGAGAATAAACTTGAGGTGTTCTAATGCCATTAATTACTACCCTATTAGGTTGTGTAGAACCTGAATCGGTGAACGAAGCAAATACGTGTAAGTAATTACCCGAAACAACACTTCTATTCCATAAAATACCAGGTATTTTAATATCAGAACTATCTAACACGGCAGTTCCTGTCCAAGTACCAGCACCTAAACCAGTTTTGCGGTTTAACATTAAACCTGTAGCAGCGCCTGCATTTGGTGTGTTAGGAGCTTTTACAATATGAGAAAGAATCATTTCTTCGTTTGTAACTGAACTATATGCATAGCAAGGAAAACCTGTACGCTCAGGGTCAATTCTTAAAGATGCTTGGATTGAATTACCCCATGTAGTTCCGTTAAAATGGTTATATCCAGATCCGCGAGAAGAAGATCCTACAGCAGGACCATCTTGCGATGAAGTCCAAGTAGCTGATACCTTGCCATTAGGCAATGAATAAACTCTTGTATAAATTGAACCATTTGTTTGCTGATTGTTGCTAGTTTCTCCAATTTTTGTAGCTTTTGAAAAACTTGCACCTTTTCCAACTGCTTTAGTTGAACTTGCAGGACGTTTGTTAATATCAGTTCTTACAACAGATGGTTTAACATCATCAGTTACACTTTTTTTAGCTGGCACTGCAATATTAGAATAAGCAGGGTTAGCCTTCTGAATAGTTTGAGCATTAGCTAAAGTGCCGGCTAATGCAAAACTTAAAAGTAAAATTTTCTTCATGTTTATTTATTTGTTTTATTTATTTGTTTATTATCTTTTAATAGTTGCATAATTAACTATTACATAACAATAATGCAAGTACGTTTGTTTTTTGTTATAAAATTTTAACCAAAATTTCTTTCAGCATTTCTTGATTTGTCATGGCTAAAGTATTGATTCCTTTACTTTTCAAATCATATTGAGAGCATATTGAGATAACTTTTTCAATTTCTCCCAAATTGAAATTTTTTACCAAATTCACATAATCGTCCGTTTGATAATAACCCAAACCAAATGCTTTTGAAATGGTATTTTTATCTGTGGTATTGGTTTTTTTAATAATATATCCTTTTGAAAACATATTACTTAATAAAGCTACAAATGGAATAATTGAAAAATCTTTAGCTTTAGCCAAGTGGTGACCAATTTTAAATGCTCTTTGTGGGTTTTTTGCGGCTATTGCACTTAATAGTTCAAAAGGGTTAAAATCTTTGCTTATTCCAATATAAGTTTCAATGTCTTTATCGGTAATTTCTTTGTCAACACCAGTTTTATTGATAAAAAGTTTGTCTAATTCATTGGCAATTTTAGATAAATCGTTTCCAAGCGAATCTGCAATTAGTTGAATAGAGCGTTCGTTAATGCTAAAATGATGCATTTGAACATAACTTTTTATCCATGGAATCAAATCCTTTTCGTAAAGTTTACTGCTTTCAAAAGCCACATGTTTGGCAGCTTCTTTATAAAACTTGGTTCTTTTATCTAATTTTTTACCTTTAATACAAATAACCAATAAAGTGGTTGGAACTGGTTTTAGTAAATAAGGTTCAAATGCATCTAGCGATTTAAAACCTTGAGCTTCTTTAACAATAATTACTTGTCGATCTGCCATCATAGGGAAACGTCTTGAAGCCTCTATAACTTGATTTGGTTCTACATCCTTAGCATAAAAAATGGTTTGATTGAATCCTTTTTCGCTTTCTGTTAGTGCATTATGTTCTATAAAGCTACTAATAGCATCTACAAAATAAGTTTCTTCGCCATGCAAAATATAAACTGGAGCAAATTTTTTTGCTTTCAAGTCTTGCATTATTTTGCTGTATTGATTGGTAAAATCGGTAGCCACTTTTTGTTTTAAATTTAAGTTTGCAAATAATTGAATTTTTTCGAGCCTTTTTACTTCATTTGTGAACATTTGTATAAAAAACTTTGCACCTCAACTTACCCACATATCAATTTAAAATTACCAAACAAAACGAAAAACCGTTTATTTACGACATCATTAGGCGCAAATTGGTAAGCTTAACTCCTGAGGAGTGGGTTAGGCAACACCTTATAAATTACTTAGTGAACCACAAATATTATAATAAAACTTTGATTGCAATTGAACGTAAGCTGAATTATTTAAATAGTTTCAAACGTTTTGATATTTTGGTTTTTAACAACAAAGCAGAACCTGAAATTTTAATTGAATGTAAAGCACCTACGGTTAATTTAACTAGCGAAACAGCATTACAACTAGCACTTTATAACCAACAATATAAAGCTAAAATAATTATTATTAGTAATGGAATTAACCATTTTGCTTGGCAACTTGATATCAACTCCGAATATCAATCATTTTCTTTTTTTGAATAAATAGCAGCCATGAATTATTTTTTTTTAGCTTTGCTTTTTTGATATCTGAATAAAGTTTGAAACTAAAAGTCTGCCATTTTTCATCAGTTCATAGCATTATAGATACACGCGTTTTTTACAGAGAATGTGTGAGCATGGCCGTATATTTTGATGTAACACTTATTGCCATTGGTAATTTTACGGGTTTAAAAAATGGTGTTCAAATTATTGGTATTCCAAAACCCAAAAATCGAATGCAACGCGCTTTGGGAACCATTTTTAAAGTTTTTGCTTTAGCCATGAAACAAAATGCCGATGTATATCATATCCACGATGCAGAAATGTTACCTTTTGGCTTAATACTTTCATTTTTAGGCAAAAAAGTCATTTACGATATTCATGAAAATACCAAACAAGATATTTTATTAAAGCCTTGGATTCCTGCGCAAAGAAAAGAAACAATAGCTGGTTTGTACGATAGGTTGCTCAAATTTTCGAGCAATTATATTCATTACATTCCGGTAGTGGCCAATGATAGTTTTTTACCCATTTTCCATGTAAAAAAAAATCAATACACGGTAATTCAGAACTTTGCCGATAGCCAACAAATGGCCAAATACAAGGTTATTGAAAGAAGTATTTTACCCGGAAACCATATTTTTTACATTGGAATGATAAAAGATATGTATTACGATATCAATCCATTGATTGATGCATTATACTTACTAAAACAGAAAGGCAAAACTTACTATTTGCATTGTGTTGGTTATTTTGGAGCCCGAACTGACCATAGTTTTGAAAGCAATCCCAATTTTGAAGCCATTAAAACCCAAATTCATTTTTACGGATATTTGGATATGGATACGGCTTATAAAATAAGCATGCAATGTAAAATTGGCATTTGTTTGAAAAACCAACCGGTTGAAATGTTGGTTAGCCACGAACGAAAGTTTTTTGAATACCTAGCAATTGCCTTACCTTCAATTTTTTGCAATAGTGGGATTTATACTGAAATTACCGACAAACATCAAGTTGGAATTCCTGTGGATTTAAACAATGCCATTCAAATTGCAACGGCTATTGAAAAACTTTTTACCGATTCTGAATTTTATGAAAATTGTGTTGAAGCTTGCCAACAAACTACAAATCAAACCTATAATTGGGAAAATGAATCTTTAAAACTGAAGAACTTATACACTCATTTCGTAAACAACTAATATCATTTTTTAAAAATTTAGTGAATATAAATTAATCATTTATTTTCGCTCGATTATTTACTCAATATGGAAAGAATATATTTTGATAATGCTGCTACTACCCCTCTTGATAAAGAAGTAGCCGATGCAATGTACCAAGTAATGTTGCACGAATACGGAAATCCAAGCAGCACTCATGCCACCGGTAGAACAGTTCGTACTATCATAGAAGAATGCCGCAGAACAATTGCCAAATTAATTAATTGCTCACCAGGCGAAATATTCTTTACATCGGGCGGAACCGAAGCCGATAATATGGCAATTAGAAAAACTGTGGAGGATTTTAAAATACAAAATATCATTACCTCCGCCATTGAGCATCACGCTGTTTCACATACTATCGAAGAATTAGCACATGCTGGTTTGGTTAAAATGCATTTGGTTAAATTAACCGAAAATGGCCATATAGATTACACAGATTTAGAAAATTTATTGCAAAATAATCCAAATGCTTTAGTAAGTTTAATGCATGCCAACAACGAAATTGGTAATTTATTAGACGCTGAAAGAGTGGGTAATTTATGTGAGCAATATAAAGCATTTTTCCATAGCGATACGGTGCAAACCATTGGCCACTATCCAATTGATGTTCAAAAATTAAAAGTACATTTTATAGCTTGTGCAGCTCATAAATTTCATGGTCCAAAAGGTGCTGGATTTATCTATGTAAGCAGCAATGCTAAAATACATCCATTTATTACGGGTGGTGCGCAAGAAAGAAACATGCGTGGAGGAACTGAAAATGTATATGGCATAGTAGGTTTAACCAAAGCACTAGAAAAAGCTTATGCACACTTAGACGAAGAAATGGCTCATATCAGCTCATTGAAAAAATACATGATTGAGCAATTAAAAGCCAATATACCAGGTATTCAGTTTAATGGCGATGCTGAAGGAAACTCACTTTACACCGTTTTAAATACATCTTTCCCACCAAGCCCAATTGGCGAAATGTTATTATTTAAATTAGACATTGCAGGAATTTCGGTTAGTGGTGGAAGTGCATGCAGCAGTGGTTCAGATGTAGGAAGTCATGTTTTAAAAGCCTTAAATACAGATAGAAACAGAGCAGCTGTTCGTTTTTCTTTTGCAAAACAAAACACCAAAGCAGAGGTAGATAAAGTTATTGCTGCTTTAGTAGAAATGTTAACCGCCACAGTTAAATCAAATTAATTAAAAAATATAAAATCTTTTTGGCTGAAATCATGTTAATAATTTTAGTTTGATAAGTTTTTATAAACAATAAAACCAACTATTTTCGCAATCTTAAAATAAAAATATGAACGTATCAGTTGATTATATAGCAATATTTATCCAGTTTTTGGTAGGCTTTGGTTTTGTGGCTACTACTATGGTTGCTACACATTACCTTGGTCCTAAGCGCAAAACAGCCGATAAATTAGCTTCGTTTGAGTGTGGGATAGATAGTCAAGGAAATGCCCGTTTGCCTTTCTCAATCAAATATTTTTTAACTGCAATTCTATTTGTGATGTTTGATGTGGAGGTAATTTTTATGTATCCATGGGCTGTAAATTTTAAAGAGTTAGGTTCAACAGGATTTGTTGAAATGTTACTGTTTATTGGAACTTTACTAATTGGTTTTGCTTACATCATTAAGCGTGGCGCTTTAAAATGGGAATAATTACTAATCATCAAATCAATAATTTCCAAATCAAAAAATAACTTAAATGTCAGATATAAAAATTGCACAAACACCACCAAGTATTGAAGGTCCTGGTTTTCAGGCTACCTCGTTAGATAAAATAATTGGTTTGGCTAGAGCTAATTCGCTTTGGCCTTTACCTTTTGCTACTTCGTGCTGCGGTATTGAGTTTATGGCTACTATGGGTTCAAATTACGACTTGGCTCGTTTTGGAAGTGAGCGTATCAGTTTTTCGCCTCGCCAAGCAGATGTATTGTTGGTAGCAGGTACCATTTCAAAAAAAATGGGACCAGTTTTAAAACAAGTATATTTACAAATGGCTGAACCACGTTGGGTAATTGCCATCGGAGCATGTGCTTCAAGTGGAGGTGTATTTGATACTTACTCAGTTTTACAAGGAATTGATAAAGTAATTCCGGTAGATGTATACGTGCCAGGTTGTCCTCCACGTCCAGAACAAATTATTGATGGCATTTTAAAATTACAAGAAATAGTTAAAAACGAATCACTTCGCAGAAGAAATTCTGATGAGTATAAAGCGCTTTTAGGAAGCTACGGAATACAATAATGGTAAACATAGATAACGAATATATTTTAACCGAAATTACCAATCAATTTGGCGATAAAGTATATAGATCATACGAGCCTTATGGTTTATTAACCATTGAGTTTGATAAAAACAATATCAAGGATTTACTTTCATTTTTATACAATCACCAAGAATTGCAAATGCAGTTTTTAACTGATGTATGTGGAACGCATTACCCTGATGTTAAAGGTAAAGAAATTGGTGTAATTTACCATATACATAGTTTAATAAATAATGTACGTTTACGCGTAAAATGTTACATGCCAATCGAAAATCCTAGCATTGATTCGGCTACATTTTTATTCAGTTCTGCCAATTGGCAAGAACGCGAAACGTTCGATTTTTATGGTGTTAACTTTGTCGGTCACCCAAATTTAAAACGTATTTTAAATGCTGACGAAATGGATTATTTTCCAATGAGAAAAGAGTATCCATTAGAAGATGGCACAAGAACAGATAAAGACGATAGTTATTTTGGTAGATAAGCATTTGTGCTTTAATTAAAGATATAAACTAAATGATTGAATCATTAGAATTAAATACTAAAAGCAAAGACGAAGATTATAACATTTTAAATCTTGGTCCAACGCATCCTGCTACGCATGGTGTTTTTCAAAATATATTGAAAATGGATGGCGAAATTATTCATGACGCCACTTCCACTATTGGATATATTCACCGTGCTTTCGAAAAAATTGCAGAACACCGTCCGTTTTATCAAATTACTCCTTTAACAGATAGATTAAATTATTGCTCATCGCCAATTAATAATATGGGTTGGCACATGACAGTAGAAAAACTATTAGGAGTTGAAACACCTAAGCGTGTGGATTACATGCGTGTTATCATTATGGAATTAGCTCGTATAGCTGACCATTTGGTGTGTAATGCCGTAATTGGTGTTGATACTGGTGCATTAACTGGATTTACATACATGTTCCAATGGCGTGAAAAAATTTACGATATTTACGAACAAGTTTGTGGCGCTCGCTTAACAACCAATATTGGAAGAATTGGCGGATTAGAAAGAGATTTCACGCCAGAATGTATCCGATTAATCAGAGAATTTTTAAATGATTTTCCTAAATATTTTGATGAATTTGCTGGATTATTAGAGCGCAACAGAATATTTATGGATAGGATTATAAACGTAGGACCAATTAGTGCTGAACGTGCATTAAACTATGGTTTTACTGGTCCTAACCTACGCGCAGCTGGTGTTGACTACGATGTGCGTGTGATGAATCCATATTCTTCTTACCAAGATTTTGATTTTACAATTCCATTAGGAACACAAGGCGATACTTATGATAGATTCATGGTTCGTCAATATGAAATAAGAGAAAGTTTAAAAATTATAACACAAGCTTTAGAAAATTTGCCTGAAGGTAAATTCTTTGCTGATGTACCCGACTTTTTCTTACCTCCAAAACAAGAAGTTTATAACAATATGGAAGCTTTAATTTTCCATTTTAAAATAATCATGGGCGAAGCTACTGTTCCTGTTGGCGAGGTTTATCATTCGGTAGAAGGTGGAAATGGTGAATTAGGATTTTACATGGTAAGTGATGGTGGACGTGCTCCTTATAGATTGCATTTCCGCAGACCATGTTTTATAGCTTACCAAGCTTATCCTGAAATGATTAAAGGTTCTATGCTTTCAGATGCTATTTTAACCATGAGTAGCATGAACATTATAGCAGGTGAATTAGACGCGTAGCAATTATGAATTTTGAATTATGAATGTTGAATTAAATACATTCAATAATTAGATAATAAAAATATAAAAATTTGTTTGTTGGTATAATTCAAAACCCAACATTCAAAATTCAACATTAATAGAAAAATGAGTGAAATAAAATTTAATGATGAAACACTTGCCTTGGTGCAAAGTATTATCAAACGTTATCCAGAAGGCAAGCAAAAATCGGCTTTATTGCCACTTTTGCATTTAGCGCAAGCCGAATTTGATGGTTGGTTAAGTGCTCCTGTAATGGATTATGTAGCTTCGTTATTAAATATTAAACCAATTGAGGTATATGAAGTTGCATCGTTTTATTCTATGTATAACTTAAAACCAGTTGGTAAATGCTTATTAGAAGTTTGCAGAACCAGTTCATGTTGGTTAAGAGGTGCAAATGAAATTGTAGCTCACATTGAAAATAAATTGGGTATTAAAGATGGTGAAACTACTGCTGATGGTAAATTTACCTTAAAAACTGTAGAGTGTTTGGGTAGTTGTGGCACAGCTCCAATGCTTCAAATTGGTGCAGATTTCCATGAAAACCTAACTTTTGAAAAAGTAGACGCTTTAATTAATGATTGGAGCAATAAAACTGAACATAGCAAATACTTAGATAACAGTACTTTTAGAAAAAACTAACAATTAAGCCACTGATTAACACAGAGCAGTATTACAATGAGTAAAAAAATATTATTAGAACATATAGATGTACCCGGAATTGAAACTTTAGCTGTTTACCGCGAAAAAGGTGGTTATGCCTCGGTTGAAAAAGCTTTGAAAACAATGACACCTGATGCCATTGTGGAAGAAGTAAAAAAATCAGGGTTACGCGGACGTGGCGGTGCTGGTTTTCCTACTGGTATGAAATGGAGCTTTTTGGCTAAGCCAGAAGGCGTTGCTCGTTACTTAGTTTGTAATGCCGATGAAAGTGAACCTGGTACTTTTAAAGATAGATACCTAATGGAAAAAATTCCTCATGCTTTAATTGAAGGAATGATTACATCAAGTTTTGCTTTAGGTGCTAATACCTCTTACATTTATGTGCGTGGTGAGTATTTTTATATCATTAAAATATTAGAAAAAGCCATTGCAGATGCTTATGCTGCGGGTTGGTTAGGTAAAAATATTTTAGGAACTGGTTATGATTTAGATTTGTATGTACAAGCAGGTGCAGGTGCATATATATGCGGAGAAGAAACTGCTTTATTAGAAAGTTTAGAAGGCAAACGCGGAAATCCAAGGATTAAGCCTCCTTTTCCAGCGATAGCTGGTTTATATGGTTGCCCAACTGTGGTAAACAACGTAGAAACAATTGCAGCAGTTGTGCCAATTGTAAACAATGGTGGCGATTGGTATGCAGGCATTGGAATTGGAAAATCAACAGGAACAAAATTAATTTCAGCTTCTGGACATATCAATAAACCAGGCGTTTACGAAATTGAAATGGGAATTACTGTGGAAGATTTTATTTACAGTGATGAATATTGTGGTGGAATAAAAAATGGTAAAAAACTAAAAGCGGTAGTTGCTGGAGGATCATCAGTGCCAATTTTACCTGCTGAAATGATTTTAACAACTGCCAATGGCGAAAAGCGTTTGATGAGCTACGAAAGCTTGGCTGATGGTGGTTTTGCTACAGGTACTATGTTGGGTTCAGGTGGATTTATCGTTATGGATGAAACCACCAGTATTGTTCAAAATTTACACACCTTTGCTCGTTTCTACCACCATGAAAGCTGCGGACAATGCAGCCCATGCCGCGAAGGAACAGGTTGGATGGAAAAAATATTGCATAAAATATTGGATGGACATGGAACTTTAGAAGACGTAGATTTACTATGGGAAATCCAACGTAAAATTGAAGGAAATACCATTTGTCCGTTAGGTGATGCAGCAGCATGGCCAGTAGCAAGTGCTATTCGTCATTTCAGACATGAATTTGAAGAGTATGTAAAAAATCCAGCTGCTATTAAAGATGTGAAGCATTACCATAACATGCATAAATTAGCAACAGCATAGCCACAGATTACACAGATTTCACAGAAAAAATAAATATTATGAAAACAAAAATTATTCTTTACAGCATTATTGCCTTCTTAGGTTTGGCTTTGGTTTTTGCATTTAAATCATCAAATACAATAAATAATAAAAAATATTGCTTCGTAAAAGTTTATGAATTACAAAGCCAATTGGAAATTTTTATTTATAAAGATGGGGAAGTAACGTTAGAGAATATTAAATGGGATAGAAAAACTGGCGGAACCACTGGTTTTTTGAAAAGCGAATGGGATATCTTCATTAACAAAATAATAAATGATGGGTTTAGTCTAAAAAGTTCCACAGCTGTAACTACAGCAAACTCTTCTGCTGTGCACTCTATTACAACAACTTATGAATACATTTTCGAAAAGGAATAAATAAAAATCGCCTAAAATCACTCAGAATAATCTGTGTAATTGTGTCCATGGTTGGTGTCCTTACCAACTAATTCGATTGGTGAAGACACCAACCGAGGACAAACTGAAGGTATATTGAAATAAAAAAATGAAATAAAATTGCCAAAGATGATTCGGATAAAATCTGTGTAATCTGTGGCTTATAAAAATATAAATGGCAAAAGTAACAATAGACGGACAAACAATAGAAGTAGCAGACGGAACTACCATTTTACAAGCAGCCCGCATGATTGGGCCTGAGGTGGCTCCGCCAACTATGTGTTATTATAGTAAGTTAAAAACCAGTGGTGGTTATTGCCGCACTTGTTTGGTTGAGGTTAGCAAAGGCTCCGAAAAAGACCCTCGCCCAATGCCTAAATTGGTGGCTAGTTGCAGAACTACCATAATGGATGGCATGGAAGTTAAAAACATGACATCTGACAAGGTAATTGATGCACGTAAAGGTGTGGTGGAGTTTTTATTGTTAAATCATCCTCTTGATTGCCCAGTTTGCGACCAAGCAGGTGAATGCCAATTACAAGACTTAGGTTACGAACATGGTTCAGCTAAAACCCGCACCGATTTTGAACGCAGGACGTTCGATAAAATTGATATTGGTAATAAAATTCAGTTGCACATGACACGTTGCATTTTATGCTACCGTTGTGTTAAAACTGCTGAACAAATTACTGATGGACGTGTGCATGGTGTTTTAAACAGAGGTGATGCAAGCGAAATTTCGACTTATATTGAACAAGCCATTGATAATGATTTTAGTGGAAACGTAATTGATGTTTGTCCAGTTGGTGCATTAACCGATAAAACTTTCAGGTTTAAAAGCCGTGTTTGGTTCACTAAACCAGTTGATGCACACAGAGATTGCGATAAATGTAGCGGAAAAACAGTAGTTTGGTACAAAGGCGAAGATGTTTTACGTGTTACTGGCCGTAAAGACCAATGGGGCGAAGTAGAAGAATTTATTTGCAATACTTGCCGTTTCGATAAAAAGAAAACAAGCGATTGGACAATTGAAGGACCAAGAGCCATCAGTCATCAGTCAGTTATTTCGGCTAATCATTATACCAAAATGGTTAAACCAAGAGAACTGACATTGAATAATATTAAAACAATTGCTTTAACAGAGGGAGAAAATAAATAATGTTTTTATTGATTTTTAAAATAGCACTGATTGTCATTTTATTTTTAATCAGTTTGGGTGTAGCTGCTTATGCCACTTATGGCGAACGTAAAGTTGCTGCATTTATGCAAGATAGAATTGGTCCAGACCGTGCAGGTCCTTTTGGATTATTACAACCCATTGCCGATGGTGTTAAAATGTTTATGAAAGAGGAAATTATTCCAAATGTTTCCGATAAATTATTATTCATTTTAGGACCTTGTATTTTTATGATTACAGCTTTAATGACCAGTGCAGTTATTCCTTGGGGAACTGCTATGGAATTTGATGGTGTAAAATACGGATTACAAGTAGCCGATATCAATATTGGTATTTTATACGTATTTGGTGTAGTAAGTTTAGGGGTTTACGGAATCATGATTGGTGGTTGGGCTTCTAATAATAAATTTGCCTTATTGGGTGCTGTGCGTGCTTCAAGCCAAATGATCAGTTACGAATTAGCTATGGGTATGTCGTTAATTGCCATTATCATGATGAGCGGTTCATTGAGCTTAAACGATATTGTTGCGCAACAAAAAGGCTTGAATTGGAATATTTGGTACCAACCTTTAGGTTTTATCATTTTCTTAATATGTGCTTTTGCAGAGTGTAACAGAACTCCATTTGACTTACCTGAGTGCGAAACTGAATTAGTTGGCGGTTATCATACCGAATATTCATCAATGAAATTAGGGTTGTATTTATTTGCTGAATACATCAATATGTTTATTTCTGGAGCCATTATTTCGTGCTTATATTTTGGTGGATATAATTTCCCTGGATTAGAATATTTAAGTACCATCTTAAATCCTAACTTAGTTTCAATTATTAGCTTTGGTGCTTTATTTACAAAAGCTATTTTCTTTGTATTTTTCTTCATGTGGATTCGTTGGACAATACCGCGTTTCCGTTATGACCAATTAATGAAATTAGGCTGGCAAGTATTATTGCCACTATCAATTTTAAATGTATTATTAACTGGCGGAGGATTAACTATTTTTAGTAAATAACTTTATCAAATTCGAAAAACAAAATTCGAAATTCGAATAATTGTTTAACTTAATTGGAATGATAAAAAAAATTTAAATATGCAGATTCGTTGCATGCAACGTCTCTACAAACAAAAAATAATAAAATGCAATTAACCAATAGATCAAAAGTAGTAAGTAATAAGGAAATGAGCTTTAAAGAAAAGCTTTATATTCCTGCTATATTATCGGGTATGGGCGTAACCTTTAAACACATGTTTAAAAAGAGTGTTTCTTTACGTTATCCTGAAGTAACCAGACAATTTAGTCCTGTTTACCGTGGAATGCATGTATTAAAACGTGATGCTGAAGGACGTGAAAATTGTACAGCTTGTGGATTATGTGCTGTAGCATGTCCAGCAGAAGCCATTACTATGGATGCAGCAGAACGTAAAAAAGGCGAAGAGCATTTATACCGTGAAGAAAAATATGCAGCCAAATATGAAATTAATATGTTACGCTGCATTTTCTGTGGCTTATGCGAAGAAGCTTGCCCTAAAGATGCTATTTATTTAACGGATAGAATTGTTGAATCTAATTACAAACGCAACTCGTTTGTGTTTGGTAAAGATGTTTTGGTTGAAAAAATAGAAGATAGAATTGACATTACTAAACGTAAAAAAAGCTATAAAATAGATTAATTAACAAAAACTAAAAGCACTTAAGTTCATAAGTATTTTTACTAAATTATCTTTGCTTGTTATGTAATTCTTAAAAATATATTCCCTTTTAATATTATTATCTTTATTAAATAAAATGAGCTCGATAAATTAATTATCGAGCTCATTTTGTTTTATTCAATTATTAGTTTGTTAAATTTTGAATGCAAACTATTTAGCATTAAACTGACTATGCATCAATCTTAGCATATTTTGCATTGGCTTCAATAAATTCTCTGCGTGGAGGAACCTCATCGCCCATTAACATACTAAAAATTCTATCTGCTTCTACTGCACTATCTAAGGTTACTTGTTTTAAAGTACGAGTATCTGGATTCATGGTTGTACTCCATAACTGCTCAGCATTCATCTCACCTAAACCCTTATAACGTTGAATTCCTACTGTATCAGGATTAGCACCTTTGGCAATTCTCATTACAGCATCAGCACGTTGAGCTTCAGTCCAGCAATATTCCTCGTCTTTTCCCTTTTTAACTAAATATAAAGGTGGTTGTGCTATATAAACGTATCCAAATTCTAATAATTCTTTCATGTAACGGAAGAATAATGTTAAAATCAAGGTACGAATATGGCTACCATCCACGTCCGCATCGGTCATGATAATGATTTTATGGTAACGCAGTTTGTCAAGGTTTAATGCTTTAGGGTCATCAGCAGTTCCAATTGTAACGCCTAAACCTGTAAACATATTTTTTATTTCTTCGTTCTCGTAGATTTTATGCTCCATGGCTTTTTCTACGTTCAAAATTTTACCACGTAAAGGTAAGATAGCTTGGAAAACACGGTTTCTACCTTGTTTTGCAGTTCCTCCTGCCGAATCACCCTCCACTAAGTATATTTCGCATTGTGCAGGATCTGTTTCTTGACAATCAGCTAATTTTCCAGGTAATCCACTTCCGCTCATAGCACCTTTGCGTTGCACCATTTCGCGGGCTTTTTTAGCCGCAGCACGAGCTGTAGCTGCTAAAATTACCTTTTGAACAATCATTTTAGCCTCTTTTGGATTTTCTTCCAAATAGTTGGTTAACATTTCGCCTACACATTGGTCAACAGCACCAGTAACATCACTATTACCAAGTTTAGTTTTGGTTTGACCTTCAAATTGAGGCTCTTGAACCTTAACAGAAATAACACCTGTTAAACCTTCTCTAAAGTCATCACCTGAAATTTCGATTTTTACATTTTTTAACAAACCTTCTTTATCGGCATAAGCTTTTAAAGTGCGCGTTAAAGCGCGTCTAAAACCAGCAACGTGAGTTCCACCTTCAATGGTATTGATATTATTTACATACGAGTGTAAGTTTTCAGTATAACCGGTATTATAAGTCATAGCAACTTCAACTGGAACACCATTTTTTTCACCTTCTACATAAATTGGTTCAGGAATAATTTTTTCTCTTGTTCCATCTAAATACAAAGCAAACTCGCGTAATCCACCTTCGCTATGGAAAGTTTCTTCTTTAAATTTACCTTCTTCATCAGGACGTAAATCTTTTAAATGAATAGTAATACCTTTATTTAAAAACGATAATTCGCGCAAACGAGCAGCAATGGTATCGTATTTATATTCTAATGTAGTAAAAATACTGCCATCAGGTTCAAAGTACTGAATGGTTCCTCTTTTATCGCTTTCTCCAACAATTTTTACATCGTATAATGGTTTACCACACGAGTATTCTTGCTGCCAAATTTTACCTTCTCTATGAACTTGGGTTCTCATTAAGGTAGAAAGTGCGTTAACACAACTAACACCCACACCATGCAAACCGCCAGAAACTTTATAAGTATCTTTATCAAATTTACCACCTGCGTGTAAAACAGTCATTACCACTTCTAATGCCGATTTACCTTCTTTGGCATGCATGCCAGTAGGAATACCTCGTCCATCATCTTCAACTGTAATTGATTCGCCTGGATTAATAGTAACTGTAATATTTTTACAATAGCCAGCCAAAGCCTCATCAATTGAGTTATCAACTACCTCGTAAACCAAATGGTGTAATCCACGCACCCCAACATCGCCTATGTACATTGCAGGACGCTTACGCACTGCTTCTAAACCTTCTAATACCTGAATATTATCGGCTGAATAATTACTTTTATCTTCCATCAAATTTATTTAAAATATTTTAGTTTAAATAGTTTGTAAATATATATCAAAACGGCTTGTTTTCCTATTGTTTTAGGTTTTAATTGGCGGCTGTTTTTCCACAAATTATCACCGATATTTTTTATTTATGAAATTTAAAATTAGAAGATTTTAAAGATTGAAAAATTTAATAAAATGAACAGTGTTTTAAAATATCGCAATTTGTAACTTATACTATTGTTTTAAATTCCTATTTTATTTTTTTCAGTTTGTTATATTTGCATTGAATGAAAAGAAACAAATTTTTAGAGACCAGACCTGTTAAATGGCTTTACCGCTTAACGCAAAGCACCTCATTTCCTGGTAACAAAAATATTTCATTGTATGCTGTTTTAGAGTTTTTTGTGCGTTCTGTTTCTAAAAAAGATATCCAAATGCGAAGCTCTGCACTTTCATTTACTTTTTTCTTGGCATTATTTCCAACTGTCATTTTCTTTTTTACGGTAATTGCCTACTTGCCAGTAAAACAAGATCATGATAAAATTTTATTTTTTATATCTACCTTAATTCCTAAAAGTGCTTACGAAACCATTAAAGATACTTTGGAAGATATATTAAAACACCAACGTGGTGATTTATTATCATTTGGTTTTTTATCGGCTATCTATTTTTCTACCAATGGATTTCATTCATTAATGAATTCGTTAAATAAATACAGCAATACTACCGAAACAAGGCCTTTTTGGAAGCAACGTATGGTAGCAATTGGTTTGGCTGTATTTGTGGCGGTTACCATTTTTGTTTCGGTTACTTTAATTACAGGTGCTAGTTTTGGTTTAAAATGGCTTGATAAAAAAGATATCATAGCCCACTCGGTAGCTAAGTTTGGTTTACAATCGTTAAATTATTTGGTGGCTGCTGCCATTTGTTTAAGTATTGTTTCGGCTATATTTTATTATGCACCAGCTAAAGTAAGGAAATGGAAATTTTTTTCAGCAGGGGCTTTGTTTAGCTGCGCCATTATTTTAATTACCACTACAGGTTTTTCGTTTTATGTAAATCATTTTAACGCTTATAATAAAGTGTATGGTTCTATAGGAGTTTTAATTGTTATAATGATGTTAATATACATCAATACCTTTATATTATTACTTGGTTATGAGCTTAACGTGGCCCTTGATGCTACTAATGAACATTATAAAAAACAAAGTGCTTATTTGGCCAAGAAAAATAATATTGTGGTGTATTTAGATGATACCATAAAAACAGAATGATAGCTGATTTATTTGAAATAGGAAGTACCAAAACATTTACCAAAATAGTTTTAAATGAAGATTGTGCTTCGTTTGAAAGTGGAAATGTGCACCCTGTTTATGCCACATTTGCTTTAGGTCGCGATGCTGAATGGGCTTGTAGGTTATTTGTATTAGAAATGAAAGAAGTTCATGAAGAAGGCATTGGCACTTTTTTAACTATCAACCATAAAAGTCCTGCCTTAATTGGTTCAACCGTTGTTATAACAGCCACTGTAAAGAGCATTCAAAAAAACGAAATTATTTGCATGTATAAAGCCCAAGTAGGTGACAGAATTATTGCCGAAGGCGAACAAGGTCAAAAAATTATTGCCAAACAAAAATTGGATGCTCTATTTGACAGTTTGAAGTAATTGCCACAGATTTTAGTGATTCTAAATTAACTTTCTACTTTCTACTTAAACACTCCATAACTTTAACACTTCGAACATTTATTACTTCGCACTTTTGTCAATCCCCACTTCGCATTTCATTTACATAATCAAAATGCCATTTTTATCAATGATGTTGATATGATTTAATCGGCTTTTTTGAATGGTATTCTCCACAAAAATAAACTTACGGTCATATATTTTTCCATCTAGGTAAAAGCTAACCCAATACTCGTTATTTAATATAAAAACATCTTCATGAATGGCTTCAATTTTACCATAATCCAAAGCATCAATTTCTTTTAAAAAATGGCGTAAAGCACTTGTTTTAACATCTTCGCCTTCAATGGTTCCATAACCTTTACTGCTTACTAATACACCACTAATCAAAGCATTGTTGAAGTTAATTAAATACACATTCCATACATGTGCTCCCTCCTCATTAATTTCATAAACTGCGGCTACACCAACTCCATCAAATTCTGGTTCTATTATATCTTTAAGCATTTTTTTCTAATTTTAAAAATGGATATTTTTCCATTAAACTTTGGTGCAAATTAAGTATTTGTTCTTCAAATTTTTTATAACTTAAACTGTCGGTATGCAAAGGTTTATGATTGGTTAACAAGATGTATTTTTCAAAGTCAGCAATAAATTGTTTGCTTGATTCTGTTAAACAGGTATTTACAAATTTTTGCCAAACGTAATCAATAGCTAATTCATTTGGGTGAACCAAATCGGCCTTGTAAAACCTATAATCGCGCAATTCATCCATAACAATTTCGTATGCAGGAAAATAAAAACAATCAGTAGGGTGTTGATTAATAATATTATAGACTAATTGGTGTAAAACAGCTTTGCTTACATTGTTTTCATATAAACCATCGCGCACATATCGCACAGGACTAACAGAAAAAAGTATTTTTATATTTGGATTTACTGCCTTTAGCTTGGCATGAAAATTCTCAAATTCAGCATTTAAGTAATGGGTGTTTAAAAGAATTTTGTTAAACAGTTTTCCATCCATTTTATGGTTATTGGCTACTATTTCGTTGGTAGGTTCATATTTATAAACCCATGCAGAACCAAAGGTAATAAACAAGTAATCAGCTTTTAATAATGCTTGATGAGCATTGCTCATAGAGTTATTTATATTATCTAAAACTTGTTGTTGGTTAGCGCCCGAAAAACTGCCATGGTGCTGCATGCTGTGCCATAATCCATCAAATTGAACCAACTGACTTGCTGTTAAATTATTGTTAGCTAAATAACTAGTTAACTGCATAAAAATAGAGCTAGGATTAAATACTATTCCATTAGGATTTACCGATATGTTGAACTGAAATTGCTTTAGTTTTTGAGCAATATTTTCGGCAAAACACGAACCAATACTTAGTATGTTATTGCTAATATTTATAGGCTCTAAAAGCGGTTTTGGATTGTAATCTAATTGTAATTTCATTTATTTATAAAAACTAGCTAAACTTAAAAGTAAACCTTTACGTTAATTGTATTAAGTAATTGTAAACTACTAGCTTGTTTAATGTTCAAATTTATACAATTAACAAGTGTTTAAAAGTTTATTGCCAAATTTAATTGATATAACTACATTTTTGATAAACACACTTTAACTGAAATACGATTATGGCTAAGAAAACAATTGCAAAAAAAGCTGTTAAAAAAGTTGCAGCTAAAAAAATTCCCTTAAAAAAAGTAAGTGCTAAAAAAGCTGTTTCGGTTAATAAAACTGAGCCTCAAAAGAAAATTTTTGTATTAGATACATCAGTTATTTTATTTGACCATAATGCCATAAAAAATTTTCAAGAGCACAATGTGGCCATACCAATTACGGTGCTTGAAGAATTGGATAATTTTAAAAAAGGAAATGATACCATTAACTTTGAAGCACGTGAGTTTATAAGGTATTTAGATAAACTTTCTGGTCAATACACCATTCAGAATTGGATGCCAATTAATGGGCCTAAGCGCGGAAACTTTAAGGTAATCATGAACGAAAAACCTAAAAGTATTGATGCGCAAATTGTATTTGGTGAACGGAAAGCTGATCATAAAATTATTAATGCGGCCATTGTAATGAAGGAAGAAAATCCTGATTGTAAAGTGGTTTTGATTACTAAAGATGTTAACCTACGTTTAAAAGCAAAATCCCTTAATCTATTAGCCGAAGATTACGAAACAGGTAAGATAAAAAACTTAGAAGGATTATATTCAGGTAACTCCATTATTGAAAAAGTAAAATCAACTATTATTGATGAAATATATGCCAAAGGATTAATCAATTATGAGTTTGTAATGAAAAAGAAACCAAGGGCGAATCATTATTTTATTTTAAAAAATGAACGCAGTTCGGTATTGTGTTATTACGAAGCAGAAACCGAAAATTTGGTGAGGGTTGATAAGCAAAACGGGCATGGAATTAAGCCTAGAAATGCAGAACAAGCCTTTGCTTTAAATGCCATTTTAAATCCTAAAGTTAGTTTAGTTACCATACAAGGAATGGCAGGAACAGGGAAAACTTTATTGGCATTGGCAGGTGCTTTACACCAACGCTCTGATTACAGGCAAATATATTTAGCAAGGCCAATTATACCGCTTGGTAACCGCGATATTGGTTATTTACCTGGCGATATCAAATCAAAGATAAATCCATACATGGAACCACTTTGGGATAACTTAAAAATGATTCAAAATCAATGGAAAGAAACCGATAAAGAATATCAAAAATTAACCGAAATGGTGAACAATGAAAAGATTGTTATTTCGCCATTGGCTTATATACGTGGTAGGAGTTTGTCGAATATTATTTTTATAATTGATGAAGCGCAAAACCTAACTCCACTTGAGGTTAGAACCATTATAACTAGGGCAGGAGAGGGCACTAAAATTATTTTTACTGGCGATATTCATCAAATAGATACACCTTATTTGGATTCACAATCAAATGGACTTTCATACTTAATGGATAGAATAAAAGATAATAGCATGTATGCACATATCACGCTAGAAAAAGGCGAAAGAAGCGAGCTTGCCAACTTAGCCAATGAGTTTTTGTAATTAATAACAAATCTACTTTTCAAGGATGATTTTGCTCCATGCAAAGTCATCCTTTTTTATTTTAGTATCAATTAAAAATTAAATAGAATATATATTTTAAGTATTTACATCGGTTCTATTATTTAAATCAATCTAAATCTATTTTTTTGTTTGCTACCTTTAAACTTACAAAAAACTATATTTGTGGCCTTATACTCACTAAAAGCCAAATGACCTTTTCATTTTCCGATATTACCACTATTAGTTTAACCCTTTTTGCCATTATTGACGTGGTAGGAGCATTACCATTAATTATTACCATCAAAGCAAAACAACAACATTTAGATAGTGGTAAAGCCACTTTGGCTGCTGGTGGATTAATGGTTTTGTTTTTAATAGTGGGCGATACCTTGTTAAGTGCCATTGGTATAGATTTACCTTCATTTGCAGTGGCAGGATCAATTGTAATTTTTATTTTAGGTTTAGAAATGATTTTAGGTATTGATATTTTTAGGCAAGACCCCAACGATTCCAATGGAAGCATTATTCCAATTGCTTTCCCTATCATAGCTGGTTCGGGCACATTAACTACTATTATTTCTATGAAAGCTGTGTATGAGTTTCAAAATATATTGATGGCCATTTTGTTAAACCTAATTTTGATATATGTCGTTTTACGTTCGACCACTTTTTTAGAACGGATTTTAGGCAAAGCTGGTTTGGGTTTAATCCGGAAGTTTTTTGGCGTCATATTAATTTCTATTGCAGTAAAAATATTCAAATCAAACTTTTTAGGGTTATGATACAAAAGTTTTATAATGCTCAAAAAGCACAAAGTTTATTGTTTTTAGTATTAGGAATTTTTGCTACAATACTTTCTATTTATTTTTTCATTGCTAGTATGAATGCAATATCACTAGGATTTGCAATTCCTTTTTTTGTATTTGGATCATCTCAAACCATTTTAGGCGTTAAAACTTTCATGAAAACCAATTCAGAACGAGAGTTTGTCATGCTTACTGCTAAAGAAAATGTGCAACAAATAATCACTATTGAAATACCTAAAATTAAAAAAATACTTACCAATTACAACCGCAAAAACTATGTTTTTTTAGGTTTAAATGCTCTATCAATAGTATTATTTACCGTTTTTGCCAATACCCCAATGGTTAAAGGCATTGGCTTGGCTTTATTTGTTCAATCGCTTATTCATATTTCGTCACTTTATTTTGAAAACAACCGTAGCCAAATTTATTTTAAATGGCTCAACGATTACTATAACTAAAACCTATTATTTATATGACATTACCATCCAACTTTGTATTAATTATTGGCCTTATTTTACTTATTATAACAGTAGTTTATTTTTTATTGCCAAAGCTTAATTTGGGTAGATATACCAATGCGTATTTAAAAACTGCCATTGCTTGGGGTGCCATTGGTTATGTAGCCTACGATCAATACCAAAAAGGGAGCAACTTAACCATTGTAATTGTACTAATTTTGGGTGCTTTGGTATTTGCTTACACAGCGTTTAATGCTAAGGAAAAGAAATAAAAAAAGCCAAACTCAAAGTTTGGCTTTTTTGCAATTATTTACTTTTTACAAAGTCCTAATAAATCATCGTAGTTTCCTTTAAATACGTTAAAGTCAACTCCGCCTCTAATTCCGTTAACATGGCCTTTTTCGTTATGCTGCCAAAAGTGCCAAGTAGATGTTTTTTCATTTAAATCGGCAGTGGCATAATGGGCAATCCAAAATGGGTATTTTTCAAATTCTTTACCCGAAAAATAGTGTTTATAAAAACTATAGTTGGTATAAATAATTGGGGTAATTCCGTAATGTTTTTCTGTTAAAACCAACCAACGTTTCACCTTCGATTTTAAAACTTGTGGTGTTGCACTTCCTTTTATTTCAATGTCTAATACAGGAGGTAAATCTTCTCTGTCTAAGTCAACTTTACTAAAAAAGAAATTAGCTTGTTCATCAGCAGTTAAATGTGGTCTAAAAAAGTGATAGGCTCCACGTAAAATACTGTGTTTTTTACATTGTTTCCAATTATAGTCAAAATAATCATCATCAACAGTGCGGCCTTCTGTAGCTTTAATAAATGCAAACGAAACACCTATTTGATCGTCAAACATATTTGATACTGCTTCCCAATCAATATCTCGCTGATGACGACTCACATCAATACCATGAATTTCGTAATTACCAGGTAAATTTATACCAAAACCAGGGTAGCTTGGCGATGTAATACCTAAACGTTTGGTGATAGTATTACATACTGCTTTAGCTGGTGGATATGAAATTAATAAAAAAAGTAACGCCAAAAAAGCGAATGCTAAAATGCTATTGGTTATTATTTTTTTTGATTTCATGTTCTTCATATTATAATTTACGAATGTAAAACGATTTTAAGTTTTTGAGGAACTCATATATTATTATAAAACAACTGCTTTTTGTTAATTGTCTATTTCAATATACTTAAAAAACGTTTCATTTATGAGTAATGGTATAATAATGGATGAATTAATTTTTTAGTTGATTACAATTTTGTGAGTTGATGAAGAATTGTTTTCATTCACCATATTAACCAAATAAATACCTTTACTCAAGTTGCTTGTATTTATTTGTAAAGAATTTAAACTTATAAGTTTGTAACTAATATTTTCAATTTCTTTTCCTAATAAATCAGTTACTAATATTTTTGATTTAGCCAAACTCATATTCGATTCAATATTTAAAATATCGGTTATTGGGTTAGGGTAAATGCTAATTTCGGGTTTATTGTTTTCAAAATTATTTACACCCGTTGTTACTACATTTATGTAATTTGTTCTCAAGGTGTCGTCTTGTCCGCCTTCGTAAATTACTTTAAGTTTAACTGAGTAACTACTTGATTGATCAAACATAACTCTTGGATTTCTGGTAGTATTGTTGGTACCACCCACAAACCTAAAAGTACTTGGGGTAATGGTCCATTCGTATGATTTTGGAGTACCAGCGCTTTGACTTGTTAAGTTAATGGTGTCAAATTGCGAAGCAATGGTTTTACTTGCTATGAATTTAGCGGCATTTGAATACACTTCTGATCGGTAAATATCTTTGTATTTAATGGTTAAACCTGCACCAACACCAATAGTTTGAGTAATTTCCATGATGGGGTAATGTTGGCCTTTTGCATACCAAGTGTAAATGGTTTTATTATTAGGAATTGGAATTTTAAAAGTGCTTAATTGAATTGAATCAACACCCGTAATGGTAGTTTTTATTCTAATACAATCAAACTGACCATACGGAGTTTTAATTACACCCCAACCATCCACCACATTAACGCGTCTGCCTTGCTGAGCAATTCCTCCTAAACCAGCAATGCTTGTAGAACCGGCATAGTAAGTAGTATCAATATCGCCATAGTTTAAAGGAAATTTAAAAACAGTATCTCGTGGATTTAAATTTAACCCTAAAGGAATATTTGAAACAGTAGCACCACGGCCAACTAAAACGCTTGCTGAAGCTGTATTTTTATAAAATCCATAAATATTTTCAATAGTAAAACCTGCAGCTCCACCCAAACTTGCTAGGTTGTTTAAGGCATTATCTTTTAAACCATAAGTAGCTGCATTTAATAATCCAAATTGAATTACATACGGAGTAGACGAAGGGGCATAAAATTTTTCTACATCTTGCGAGTTAGCTACCAAGTTAGTAAAATCCCAAGTAGTATCAGCTCCTGTTTTTGAAGCTTGCAACGCAGTAATCCCCGAGTTTGCTAAGCTAAAACGCATGGTGTCGTTTTGGCGAGGCATATCACTATTTACTATTGAAATTTGACCAAACGATAGTTGGCTAATAATCAAAAATATAGGGGTAAATAATTTTTTCATAATTGTTTAATTTTCAATGCAAAATAAATAAAATGTTGGAACTAAAAAATGCAATTATTAATAACTTTAAAGTAAGTAGGTTTTACAAAAATAAAATTACATTTGCCAAGCAAAATGTTCTATCGCGTTACACTTGTGGTAATGAGGAAAGTCTGGGCAACACAGAGCAGCATACTACCTAACAGGTAGGCGGTTAATTTAACTATTAACTGACAGACAGTGCTAAAGAAAATTAAACTACCAGTATGCAAATATTGGAAAAGGTGAAAAGGCGGTGTAAGAGACCACCGGGTGTTTGGTAACAAATATTGCAAGGTAAACCTTATGCGTTGCAAGGTCAAATAGGTTGTATCGAGCCTCGGCTCAAAAAGTGGCTCGCTTTTATATACAATGGGTAGACTGCAATAGATTATGCCAGTGATGGTATAGCTAGATAAATGATAGAATTTAATGGAATGCAAATTCAATTAAAACAGAACCCGGCTTATAGTTTTGCAATAAAACGGCTTTTTGCTTAGGTAGAAAGTCGTTTTTTTTATTTTCAAAACCAACTATACCAAACTACTAACTTAAATTAGTTAAGGATTTTATTTAATACGCATTCTATTTATTATTTTGCGAAAAATTTAATTAATACAATCAAAATATATTACCATGTTAGAAATTAAAGTACCTACTGTTGGCGAATCAATTAGTGAAGTTACTATTGCACGTTGGAACAAAAAAACGGGTGACTATGTAGAAATGGACGAATTACTTTGCGAGTTAGAAAGTGATAAAGCTACCTTTGAATTAAATGCTGAACAAGCAGGTATTTTAACTACAAAAGGCAATGAGGGCGATACTATAAAAGTTGGTGATGTTATTTGTTTAATTGATGAAAGTGCTCCAAAAGCTGAGGTTCAAACTCCAAAAACTGAAACAAAGCCAGAGGCTAACAGCCAGCAGCCAGTAGTTACAGATAAACCTTTTCCAAGTCCTGCTGCTGCTAAGATTTTAGCTGAAAAGGGAATTGATGTTAAAGATGTAAAAGGAACAGGAAAAGATGGTAGAATAACCAAAGGTGATGCTCTAACTGCCGAGTTAAAAACCACTACCAACGAAGCTAAAACACGTAACGAAAGAACAGAAAAAATGACTTCATTGCGTAAAACTGTTTCAAAACGTTTGGTAGCCGTTAAAAACGAAACTGCAATGCTCACTACTTTTAACGAAGTAGATATGAAGCCTATTATGGATTTACGAAACCAATTTAAAACTCAATTTAAAGAAAAGCATGGTGTAAATCTTGGTTTTATGAGCTTTTTTACCAAAGCAGTTACAGTTGCTTTAAAACAATATCCTGCTGTGAATGCATACATCAATGGCGAAGAAATTATTTACCACGATTTTTGTGATGTTTCAATTGCGGTATCTGCTCCTAAAGGTTTGGTAGTGCCTGTAATCAGAAATGCTGAAAGCATGAGTTTAGCCGAAATTGAAGCAGAAGTATTACGTTTAGCTGGAAAAGCACGTGAAAACAAATTGAGTTTAGATGAAATGACAGGTGGAACTTTTACCATTACCAATGGTGGTGTTTTTGGTAGTATGATGAGTACACCAATTATCAATGCTCCTCAATCTGCCATTTTAGGAATGCATAATATAATTGAACGTCCTGTTGTTAAAGATGGTCAAATTGTAGCGCGCCCAATGATGTATTTGGCATTAAGTTACGACCATAGAATCATTGATGGACGTGAGTCTGTAGGATTTTTAGTAAAAGTAAAACAATGCTTAGAAAATCCTGTGATGTTATTAACCGAAGGCAATGATCCCAACAAAATGATTTTAGGATTATAATTTAAAAAATATAACCAATCGAAAAGGCCACTCAAATTTTTGAGTGGCCTTTTTTATTATTAAGCTTCGGTTTTATTACTTATAGTTTTAATTAAATTATCTAAATTTTTAGTCTCTTGAAATAAGTAATTAATCAATTTTTCGTTTTCAGGGTGAGATGAATCTGGTTCAATAAGTGGTAAAATACCTAAAATATTGGCCAAAGGTTTTCTTAACTCATGCGATTGAAACCATGCAATTTCCCCAAGTGTTTTTATTTGTTTATTAACCTTTTCTTCCGCTTTTTTTTGTTCATTAATACTTCTTGCATTAAAGGAAATACCTTTTAATTCATTTTCAGAATCATATACACTAAAGTAGCGTAATTCATACCAAAATATCTGTTGTTCTGATGTTTTTATTTGTCGGTCTATTTTATAATTACCATTGGTGAGTGCTTTTGAAATATCTTCTTTAAAGGCAATGGCATACTCTGGAAAAATGGTACTTAAAAAGTTACTATTCAGTTTTATTTGTTTGTTGAATAACAGTTTTATTTCTTGTTCTGCCTTGGTATTGTAAAGTTGGATATTATAATCCAAATCAAAAAGAATATAAATATCGTTGGTGCAATCAAGAATGGATTTAAGTTTATTTTTACATTCTATTAAGGAAATATTTCCTTCTTTTATGGTTTGTATTTGTTCCTTAACTCGGTTGTTTAAAGGTTTGATATAATATCTAAATTCAAGAATAATAATGATTATGGATAAAAGAGCGAAAACAAATTCAATGACAATAGTTGTTAATAAAAATTTATCATTATCGTGTTGTAATTCACTCTCTATAACTTCCATCTTTCTGAGGTAATAATCTTGGTTTTCGAATATTGCCACTAAACTTAAAGAATCGAATATTGTCTTTGTTTTTAGCTCATTTCTTAGAAAAATTATGTTCTTGTCTAAATAATATAGTTTGAGTAATATCTCCTTATTGTCAATTGTTGGAATATTACGTAATTCATTGCCATACTTCAAATCACTGTGATTATTAAACCAAGTACTTAATGCTAAATGAAGTTCATCTGGATTAAATGTATTTTCTTTATTTTTATAAATTAAAAGCGCAATTCTTTGGCTCGTTAATTTTTGATTTTTGATTATATTGATTAATTGATTATTGGTTTGGTATTTATTTAATGCATATTGAATAAAAATTTGATTTGCAAAAACCAATGCCACTCCTAAAATAATAGCTAGAAAATAGGTTTTTCCATATTTGTAACTCTTATTACTTACCATTTAATTGTTAGCTTTTATTTCAATTGCAATATATTTATTTATTCTGTTTTATTACAAAATAATGGCAATAAAATAAAAAAAGAGGTGACCTGCACCTCTTTTTAAGCTATTTGTATAAGTTTTTGTGTTTATCCATTCATGGTAGCTAAAAACTCTTCGTTAGTTTTGGTAGCTTTCATATGGTTTAACACTACGTTCATGGCTTCTTCGGCATTCATATCAGCAATATGATTGCGAAGCACCCAAAGGCGCTGAATGGTTGATTTATCCAATAATAAATCATCTCTACGTGTACTCGATGAAACAATATCAATAGCTGGGTAAATACGTTTATTAGCTAGTTTTCTATCTAACTGTAATTCCATATTACCAGTACCTTTAAACTCTTCAAAAATTACCTCATCCATTTTTGAACCTGTATCAATTAAAGCAGTAGCAATAATGGTTAATGAACCACCATTTTCAATTTTACGGGCTGCTCCAAAAAAGCGTTTTGGTTTGTGTAATGCATTAGCTTCCACACCACCTGAAAGCACTTTACCCGATGAAGGTGCAACTGTATTAAATGCACGAGCCATACGTGTAATTGAATCCAATAAAATGACCACATCATGCCCGCATTCAACCATACGTTTGGCTTTTTCTAAAACCATATTGGCTAATTTTACATGCTTTTCAGCAGGCTCATCAAAGGTACTTGCTACTACTTCAGCTCTTACACTGCGCTGCATATCTGTAACCTCTTCTGGGCGTTCATCAATTAATAAAACTAATAAATATACCTCAGGATGATTTTTAGCAATTGCATTGGCAATGTCTTTTAATAAAATGGTTTTACCTGTTTTAGGTTGTGCCACAATTAAACCACGTTGACCTTTACCAATTGGAGCTAAAATATCAATAATTCTGGTTGAATAAGTACTTGCATTATCGGCCAAACGCAAACGCTCGTCAGGGAAAAGAGGGGTTAAATGCTCAAATGCAATTCTATCCCTTACCTCAGCAGGTACGCGACCATTTATGGATTCTACTTTTATTAAAGCAAAATATTTTTCACCTTCTTTTGGAGGGCGAATGGTTCCTTTCACTGTATCACCAGTTTTTAAACCAAATAATTTTATTTGAGATGGAGAAACATAGACATCATCAGGGCTCGACATGTAGTTGTAATCGCTCGAACGCAAAAATCCGTAGCCATCCATCATGGTTTCTAATACACCTTCGCAGGTAACTATACCATCAAGTTCTACATATTCTTGTTTTTCTTTCTCCCTAAAATTTTGTCTGTCGTTGCGGTTATTTTTATCCCAACGGTTTGGCGGGCGATTATCTCTTGGTAAATCTTTATTTTCAGAATTAGTATTTGGTTTTTCAGAACCGTTATTTTCAGTTTTTACTGTTTCTCCTAAATTGGTTTCTAAAGGAGTAGTATTTTCAGTAACTGTATTCTCACTTGCAGCATTGTTATTGTTAAAATTACTTTCAGTATTTTCTGTTGCATCAGGAGTATTATTATTTATTCTTGGTCTGTTATGACGTTCTCTGTTATCATTATTATTTCTTACAGGACGTTCTTGTCTTATTTTAGTGGGAGCAGCATTTGCCACAGGAGTTTCCACTTCTGGAGTTTCTACTTTTTCTTCTACTACTACTAAAGGTAGTTCAATTGATATTTGTTCTTCGGTAGTTTCAGTAGTTTTTGTTTCTACTTTTTCTTTTTTTACCCTTGGTTTGCGTACTTTAGGAGCTGCAGCATCAGTGGTTTTTTCTTGATTTGATTTCTCAGCAATAGTAGCCACTAATTGTTCTTTACTTAAGGATTCAATGTTCTTGATTTTCAATGTTTCAGCCAATGTTCTTAGTTCAGAAACTAGCATTAGATTCAAATTAGATGTTTCGTACATGTAGTAGTGTAAAGTTGTTTACAATAAATTTTGTTTTGATTTTATTTTTGATATTGCAAATAATGCAACAATTTGAAGAAAAATGATGATTGGGTGATGTATAAAAATACTATCAACTCTTTTTCTGCCTGCAAGTATAGTAAATTGAATAATATAAACAAGTGCTTATTTTTATTAGTACTAAAAATCAACTAAAATGCTATTATTCATTGGTTTTAAATTAAAAAAGCCCAACTTTAAGTTGAGCTTTTTTAATGATTGTATTAAAAAGTAAATATTAGTTAACTACCC
This sequence comes from Bacteroidota bacterium, assembly GCA_027491085.1. GTDB lineage: Bacteria > Bacteroidota > Bacteroidia > UKL13-3 > UKL13-3 > JAAFJM01. Next base: position 9,644 of record JAIXWW010000019.1, on the reverse strand, counting down.
AAGTTTCGTTACCTGCTATTAGTTTATCTAAATCGCCCAAGCCTTTAGCCATTGCTGCATCCATTTGATTATTGAACAATTCGTCAAAAGTATTTTTGTTTGAATTAACATAAAATACGCCAAACGGACGTGGTTTATGGTCAGGATGAGTTGGATCATCGTAAAAGCGCGAAAGAATAGTAGCTTTTACTAAATCAGTTTCATCGTGTATCCATAAATCGTTGGCAGAAACATCAGCTAAATTTACAATGATTGGTTTAAAACCATCAAGCATAATTCCTTTGTCATCATTAGCGCCAAAAATTAATGGTTTGCCATTTTCCATCAGTAAAATATTTTCTTTTTTAGTTCCTTTTTCAGTATAAACTTCAAAGGCGCCATCATTAAAAACATTACAGTTTTGGTAAATTTCAACCATGGAAGTTCCTTTATGCTCGTAACCTCTTTTTATAACTGCTTGTTGGTGTTTTGGATCTCTATCTAACGTACGAGCCACAAAAGTAGCATCGGCACCTAAAGCTAATGCGATAGGGTTAAACGGATAATCTACACTTCCAATTGGAGACGATTTGGTAACTTTACCTTGCTCACTTGTCGGTGAATATTGACCTTTGGTTAATCCGTAAATTTGATTGTTAAACAACAATACATTTACATCAGGATTCCTGCGCAACATGTGTATGAAATGGTTTCCACCAATACTCATTGAGTCACCATCGCCAGTTATAATCCAAACTGAAAGTTCAGGACGAGTAGCTTTTAAGCCAGTAGCAATTGCAGTAGCTCTTCCATGAATACTGTGCATACCAAATGTATCCATGTAATATGGAAAACGGCTTGAACAACCAATTCCCGAAATAAATACAAACTCTTCTTTTGGTCTGCCTAAATCAGGCAATACCGTTTGTACTTGTTTTAATATACTATAATCGCCACAACCCGGACACCAACGTACCTCTTGGTCTGAAGCAAAATCTTTTGATGTCAATTTTTCTATTGTTTCCATTACGCTAGTATCTCCTTAATTTTATTAACTACTTCGGTACTCATAAATGGTAATCCTTGAATTTTATTGTAAGGAATTGCATCTATAAAATACTTATCTCTAATTATTTTAACCAATTGACCGTTATTTAACTCAGGCACCACTACAGTTTTAAATCCTTTTAAAATTTCGCCTAAGTTTTTAGGGAACGGATTGATATAACGTAAATGTGCATGCGATACATTTAAACCTTCACCACGTAAAATGGCAGTTGCGGTTTTTAACGCACCATATGTTCCACCCCAACCAAGAATTAATAAATCGCCAGTTTCAGGTCCATTATCCATGGTTTGTAATGGAATATAATCAGCTACTCTATCTAATTTTTCTTGACGTAAAAGTACCATTTGCTCGTGGTTATTTGGATCGTAACTGATGTTTCCAGTTACATTTTGTTTTTCCAAACCACCTATTCTATGCTCTAAACCTTTGGTTCCTGGCAATGCCCACGGACGTGATAATTTTTCATCGCGTAAGTAAGGCATAAACTTATCGTCATTGTTTCCTCTTTCTGGAGCAAACTCTACTTTAATATCTTGCAAATCTTTTGTTTGTGGGAATAACCAAGGCTCAGAACCATTAGCTATATAACCATCGCTTAAAAAGAAAACAGGAATCATGTGTTCCAATGCTATTCTGCATGCTTCGTAAGCCATATTGAAGCAATCAACTGGCGATTGCGCAGCTAAAATAACTACAGGACATTCGCCATTTCTACCAAAATAAGCTTGCATTAAATCTGCTTGCTCAGTTTTAGTTGGTAAACCTGTACTTGGTCCAGCTCGTTGAACATTTACAATTACCAATGGCAACTCAAGCATGGTAGCCAAACCAATGGCTTCTCCTTTTAAGGCAATTCCAGGACCCGAAGAACCAGTAATAGCAAGGTTTCCACCAAACGAAGCTCCAATTGAAGAACAAATAGCTGCTATTTCATCTTCAGCTTGGAATGTTTTGATATTAAAGTTTTTATGACGCGATAATTCGTGTAAAATATCTGATGCAGGTGTAATAGGGTAGGTGCCATAAAATAATGGCAAACCTGATTTTACAGAAGCCGAAACTAAACCTAAAGCTGCTGCTTGGTTACCCATAATACTGCGGTAAACACCAGGATTCATTTTAGCAGGAGCAACAGTATAGCGGTTTGCAAACATTTCAGTTGTTTCGCCATAACTCCAGCCAGCTTGTAAAACCTTTAAGTTAGCAGTCATTACAGCTTCGTTCTTTTTGAATTTTGATTTAATAAATTCAATTGAACTATCCATGCTTCTGTGGTACATCCAATAAATTAAACCCAATACAAACATATTTTTGCAACGGTCAATTTCTTTGGTACCTAAACCACTATCAGCCAAGGCTGCGCGAGTAATTTTGGTTACATCAATTACTTTTAAATCGTATTCAGCTAGTGAGCCATCTGTTAATGGATTTTGGTCTTCGGGAACATTAGCTAAACGCATGTTTTTTGAATCAAAACCATCCGAATTAGCAATAATAACGCCACCTTTAACCAAACCTTTTAAGTTTGCTTTTAAAGCTGCTACGTTCATTACCACTAATACATCGCTCATGTCGCCAGGAGTATTAATTTTGGTAGAACCAAAGTGTATTTGAAAGCCAGAAACACCGGCAAGTGTTCCTATTGGGGCGCGAATTTCGGCCGGAAAATCAGGAAAAGTAGCCAAATCGTTTCCGAATAAAGCGGCAGCATTTGTAAACTGGGTACCGGTTAACTGCATACCATCACCGCTATCGCCTGCAAAGCGAATAACTACCGATTCTAATTCTTTATCAACTGATGAACTCATGAATTATTTTTTTTAAAAATCTGCTCCAAAAATAATTAAACAATTTATATTATTTAGCATTTGGAAATTTAATAAACTAACAGTTGTTAGGAAATTTAGTTTTACTTACCTAATTATTGCTTATTTTGGAATGAAATTTTATTTATACTTGCAAACAAAAATAAACCTACATAAATGGAACCCCCGCTTAATTTACAATTTGTAATATTATCATACATTAACGCTAACTTACAATCGTCTGACTGGCCTGCTATCATTGGCTGTGTTATAGCTATTGTAATTTTTATATTATTATCTGCTTTATTTTCCGGCTCCGAAAATGCCTTATTTTCACTAAACAAATCTCAAGTAGAAGAACTTACTGATAACGAATCGGCTACAGCTAAGGCCATTACTTTTTTAATCAGCAACCCCAAAAAGTTATTAGCCACTATTTTAATTGGCAATACATTTATAAATGTGGCCATGGTAATGGTTTCTACGGTTTTGCTTACTACTATTTTCGATTTTGAACACAATCCAGTTTTTGGATTTTTAATAGAAGTAGTTTTTGTAACTTTTATGATTGTGTTGTTTGGTGAAGTAATTCCCAAAATTTATGCTGTTCAAAACAATTCAAAAGTATCGGCATGGGTAGCAGTTTTTATGTTTTACATGTATAAATTGTTCAGACCATTGGTTTTTGTGCTCGAAAATTCAACTTCTATTATTGATAAACGAGTTACCAAACGTGGACATATTTTAAGTGTTGATGAATTAAGCCACGCCATTGATATTACCACCGAAAGCGATGCTCCAAAACAAGAGAAATCAATCTTGAAAGGAATTGTAAATTTTGTGAATACCAATGTTACAGAAATTATGTGCCAAAGGCCTGATATTTCAGCTATTGACATTGAAACAAATTTTACAGAACTGCTTCAGCAAATTGATGAATTAGGTTACTCGAGGATACCAGTTTACCAAGATAGTTTAGACGAAATCAAAGGCATTTTATCTATCAAAGATATTTTACCTCATATTCACCAATCGGCCGATTTTAAATGGCAAGAGCTAGCTCGTCCGGCATTTTATGTTCCTGAATCTAAAAAAATTGATGATTTGCTAAAAGATTTTCAAAATAAACGCACTCACATGGCTATTGTGGTAGATGAGTTTGGCGGAACCAGCGGTTTAGTTACCATGGAAGATATTTTGGAAGAAGTATTTGGTGAAATTAATGACGAATTTGACGAGGATGAAATTTATTACAGCAAATTAGATGAAAACACTTTTGTATTTGAGGCCAAAATGCTTATAAACGATGCTTGTAAATACATGGAGTTAGAGCTTGATATTTTTGATGATGTGCGCAATGAAGCAGATACTTTAGCAGGTTTAATTTTGGAATTAAATGGCAATATGCCTAAACAGAACCAAGAAATTAAATACCATCCCCTAACTTTTAAAATTGAAGCAGTGGATAAACGCAGAATAAAGAGAATAAAAGTAATTATTGAAAGATAATGAATAAAGTTATTTTTATAATAGGCATTTTAATTTTTGCAGCTTGTAGCGAAGAAGTTACAGTGCCGAAACCACGCGGATTTCAGCGAATTGATTTTCCTGCTAAAAAATATTACCGTTCTCAAAATCCATGTAATTATAGCATGGATGTACCTGAATATGCTACTGTTGAACTAGATAAATACCCAAATGCAGAGCCTTGTTGGTACAATATTCAGTATAAACCTTTCAATGCTACTTTACATTTGAGTTACAAAACAATTGCCAACCGTGATACGCTTTTTAAATTGTTAAACGATAGCAGAACAATGGTTTATAAACATACCATGAAAGCTGACGAAATTTTTGAAAACTATATTTCAAAACCAGGTAAAAGCGGCATTTTTTATGAATTAGATGGCAGCACCGCCACCAATGCACAGTTTTTTATAACCGATAGTACACATCATTTTTTAAGGGGTTCTTTGTATTTTAATGCAGCTACTGACCAAGATTCGATAGCACCAGTTTTAGCATTTTTGAAAAAAGATATGCTCAGGTTAATCGAAACTTTGGAGTGGAAGAAGTAAAAAAAGTGCGGAGTTCGAAGTGACAAAAGTGCGAAGTAAACGAATTGACAACAAGCAATAGGCAACGAACATCGAATAACGAACAACAATATAACAATTCAACAATCTAACAATATAGCAATTCAACTAAACAACAATTAAACAATCCAACCATCCAACAATATAAACATCATGGCAGATATACATTCATCAAAAGCACCAGAACCAGTAGGTTTATATCCTCATGCTAAACGTATAGGAAATTTATTATTTCTTTCAGGCGTTGGTCCTAGAGAAAAAGGTACAAAAAAAATTCCTGGAGTAGAGTTAGACGAAAATGGCAATATCATTAGTTACGATATAGCCACACAATGCCATTCGGTATTTCAAAACATAAAATATATTTTGGAAGATGCTGGAAGTAGCTGGGATAAAATAGTAGACGTGACAGTATTTTTAACCAATATGAAAGATGATTTTAAAACCTACAATCAACTTTGGGCAGAGTATTTTAAAGACAATCAGCCATGTAGAACCACCATTCAAATTATTTGTTTACCAACTCCTATTGCCATTGAATTAAAGGTGATAGCTACTATTGATTAATAAATCTTTTTTATGCAAACAATTCTTATACGCAATGCTACATTAGTAAACGAAGGTAAAATTTTTGGTGCTGATGTATTGATAAAAAATGGTTTTATTGAAAAAATAGATACCAATGCCATTGCAATGCCAGCCGATTTGGTGATAGATGCAACGGGTAAATATTTAATGCCTGGTATAATTGACGATCAAGTTCATTTCAGAGAACCTGGTTTAACTCATAAGGGCGAACTTTACACCGAAGCAAAAGCGGCAGTAGCCGGTGGATGTACCACTTATATGGAAATGCCAAATACAGTTCCAAGTGCTACTAATTACGAATTATTAGAACAAAAATACACGCGTGCTGCCGAGGTTTCATTGGCTAATTACTCCTTTTACATGGGTACTACCAATACTAATTTAGATGAATTACTAAAAGTGGATGAAACCAATGTTTGTGGTGTGAAAATATTTATGGGAAGCAGTACTGGAGATATGTTAGTAGACGATCCTATTGCATTGGAAAATATTTTTAGCCAAGTAAAAACATTGATTGCAACGCATTGTGAATACGACCCATTGGTGAAAGAAAACACGGCTAAATTTAAAGCTGAGTTTGGCGATAATTTAACAGCAAAACAGCATCCGTTAATCAGGAGCAGAGAAGCTTGTTATCAATCATCGAGTTTTGCGGTACAATTAGCAAAAAAATACAATACGCGTTTGCATATTTTACACATAAGCACCAAAGAAGAATTAGATTTATTTGAAAACAATAAACCTTTAAGTGAAAAACGCATTACAGCTGAAGCTTGTATACATCACTTATGGTTTAGCGATGCCGATTATGAAACCAAAGGAAACTACATAAAATGGAATCCTGCGGTAAAAACTGCTGAAGATAGAGATGCCATTTGGAAAGCGGTGAATGATGGCAGAATTGATGTTATAGCTACCGACCATGCACCTCATACCATTGCCGAAAAAGAACAAGCTTATATCAATGCACCAAGTGGCGGTCCTTTAATTCAGCATAGTTTACAAGCCATGATTGAATGCAGTTTACTAGGTAAAATTACTTTAGAAAATGTAGTTCAAAAAATGTGTCATAATCCCGCCATTTTATTTGATATAGACAGACGTGGGTTTATTCGCGAAGGTTTTTGGGCTGATTTGGTTTTGGTAGATATGAATAAACCTGAAACTGTAACCAAAGAAAACATTTTATACAAATGTGGTTGGAGTCCTTTTGAGGGATATACTTTTAAAACCAGTATAGATACCACCATTGTGAGCGGACATTTAACTTACCAAAATGGTATTTTTAATGAAACTAAAAAAGGTAATCGTTTACGATTTAATAGGTAATTTATAAAAGGGAGTTTACTCCCTTTATACTTTTTTATTCAATTTGGCCCTAACCTTACTTAAAAACTCAGCCGAAATTCCTAAATAAGATGCAATATAATGTTGAGCTACACGTTGCGGAATGGTGGGGTATTTTTCAATAAATTCCAAATATTTTTCTTGAGCCGATTTTGAAATGCTTCCTATTAACCTGTTTTGAGTGGCGCATAAATTACGCTGCACCATAATGCGAAATACGCGTTCAAATTTTGGTACCTTTTCAAGTAATTCTTCTTTGGTTTCGCGGTGCAAAAGTAAAATCTCACAATCTTCTGGAGTTTCTATAAATACTTTGCTTGGTGTTTGTTCATGGAAACTAGCCATATCGCTTGCCCACCAGTTTTCAATGCCAAATTGCAAGGTAACCTCAAAACCATTTTCATTAATGTAATAAGTTCTGATACAACCTTTTTTAATAAACGCTTCAAAATTACAAATTTCACCTTCGTGCAATAAAATTGTTTTTTTGGGCACCGATTTAAACTCCAGTAATTGATTAAAAATATCCAATTCATGTGGAGTAAAATTGGCAAGTTTGGAAACCTGAGCGTTTAATTGTTCAAACATAAACTTGTGATAATAATTTAAAATAATACCTCGGAGTACTCAGGAGTTTTATCAAAAACACTCTTAGCATATGGGCATAAAGGCAATATTTTATAATGAGCTTCTTTTGCAAAATCAACAGCAGCCTTTACCAAAATTTTTCCTAGGCCTTTTCCTTCTTGATTTATTGCTACCTCTGTATGGTCTATTATAAATTTATTGGGGCCAGCAAAAACATACTCTAAAATTGCAATTTTTTTGCTATTTTCTAAAATATAAAATTCGCCCTTTTTATCGTTGTATTCGTTCTCTACTTGCATTTAATGTAAAGTTTATCTAAAGCAAATAAACTTAATTATAGGCATAAAAAAAACTCCTTTTAATTGAATAAAAGGAGTTTTACAAATTATTAATATTACGTATTAATACAAATTATTATTGTCTCTAAAATTTGATAAATTTAAATACCAATCAGTATTAGTAGTTCCGTTACTTACAGACCAATCAATAAAATTATTGTAACCTTTAGTAAAATCGATGGTTTCTTTCATGTAAGGTATGCTAGAAGTTACATTAATAGCCCATGGTAAGTTATTTTTTGTTTTGTAAAATCTGTTTGAACCAGCATTTGAGTTATCATCAGCAGTACCTAATAATGCTGAGTTAACTAATGAACTTGGAGTTTTATCAGCTAAATGAATTTCAGTACCTCTAGTTTGGTTAACAATTAAGTATGGGTTAAATTTAGCTAATGTAACCTCGCTTAAATTAGTAGTGTTGGTTGTTGTGTTGAATGAAATTGTCATTCTTGTAGTATCGTTTGGTACTCTTACCGCAGTAGGATTAGTATTAACACCTCCTGAACCTCCACCTTGTGGAATAAGTACTTTAAAAATATTTGAAACTACTACGAAATGAGCATCTGTTTGACCTGCTTCCGTTCCATTAGCATCGAAAGTATGTGGATTTGGAGTAAATATTTTATTACCACTTACACTTGTAATTCTTGAACCTGATAAACCATCAAAACTAAAAGCAAAACCATTAGGTCTACTAGCACCTGCAGCTCTAGATACAAACTCAGCTTTAATTTCAACTACATTATTTGCAGCATTGGTTACTCTATTTATTTTGTAATCAACTACATAGTCATTAAAATCATAATCACCTAAAGTTGGCCATAAATCTTCAAACATTAATGATGAATAACCCGAAGCAGGAAATACATTATTATAAGCTCTTGCTGCATCGTTCGGATAAGCATCATCACTATCTTGCACACCATCACTATCGGCATCTACAATTAAAGCTTGAGGTAAACAGCTATTTGATGGATTTGACCAATAAGTTGCTGGAATATTTACATCGTCTAATATCCATCTACCAGTACCACCATTCCCAATTGCACTAATCATCACTTTAAAAATATTATTATTTCCAATTATAGCAGAAGGTAAAGGAATATTAATATTTTGTGTAGTATTTGGTAAAGTAGAAGGGGTAAATCCTGTACCATAAGTAACTGAATCAAATCTAATTAAATCTCCTTGACCGAAAGGTTTTGTAGCATCATACAGGTAATAACTAAAAACTAATCTTCTCCAAGTTCCTGGTCCACCATCATTTTTTGCTTTTAAAGTAATATTTCCTGCTGATGGAAATTTGCACCAAGGCGCTTGTAACCAACATGCACCTAAAGATTGAGAAGTTGCTGCATTTCCTCTGTAAGAATATGTACCATTGATAACTGCGGTTGTTGATGGAGAAAATGTTCCAAAACTCCAGCAATTTGCTTGGTCGGCTGCTCTACTTCCACTTTCTGCTGTAATAGTAGATAATGTTTGTGCTTTTGTATTGAACACTAGTGTCGATAATACAATTGTAGCAAATGCAATTTTATTTATAATTTTCATAATTTTGGTTTTTATATGTTAATTTAATTGTGATAGTTTTTAATTATTCGGTTTCTGGAAACAAATAATCAAAATTGATATTATTAGCGTTTACATCTAATACTTTAGTAATAGTACCAAAACTAACTTTTATTTTTTTAACATGAATAGGTAAATCAATTTTAGTAGTAAAATTTTCGCTCATTAAAGTGTTAGAAGCAAAATAAACTTCTTTTTGATCTTCTGAAGACACAATAAAGGTGTTTCTTATTGGTGATATGCTTTCAAAACCTTGAACATT
>JAIXWW010000018.1 GCA_027491085.1 Bacteroidota bacterium | reverse complement strand
TGTAACCAGTTGCACTTGCACTTCCTACCCAATTTACAAGAATTGAATCGGTACCTTTTGTAACTCTTGCTAATGAAGCAGGTGTAGTTGCTAAAGGATTAACTGTAGCTGTAACCATTGATCTTGCACTTTCGCATGAATTACCAATTTTCCAATCGTAGAAATAATAGTATAAATCGTTTCTAGCTGTATTGGTTGGTGCCGCAGTAAGTGTACTTGTATTGATTGTTACAATTCCAGGAACAACCATTGGATATCCATAGTTACCACTTGGTGCTGCGGCAGCAGGCCCAAATAATAAACCTGTAATACCTGTAAATGATCCTGGGCGCAACTTCAAATTTGTACCAGCAGCAATATTGAAATTTAAATTTACAACTTGACCTACTGCGCCCCCTGGGGAGCCTACTACCGGAACTGACATAGTATGCAAAATGGTTCCAGCACTATTAATTACATCAATAACAACAGTACCAGAAGCGCTAGTTGCACTAACAGGATAGATAGTTACCTGAGATAATGTAAAAGGCACAAGAGCGTCAAACACAATTCCAAAATTTGTAGTACCAGCACCTGATGTACCAGAAACTGGAGCTGCCAAACCTGTATTATAACTTGAACTACCGGGAGCTACAGCTGCTACGTAAAAATTAGTAGTTGCAGAAACCGAAGGCGAATAATTTGCACCTGTATATAATGGAGTTGTTGATAATGCTGTTGCATACCAATTGATAGAATCGTTAACACCTGCAGTAGCGGTTAAATTAACAGTTCCAGCCCCGCATCTAGTATCGCCAGTTGATGATAATATTACAGGAACATGTACATCAACAGTATCGCCAGCGCCTATAGTTACCGAATTACACGATGCAGTGGCCATATAAAAAGTAGTAGCTGTTTGAGCTGACGAAGGTGTATAAGTACTTGAATCACCACCAACTGCTGTATATGGACCTAATGCACTAACAGTTGATCTATACCATTGAATATTTCCACCTGTTGCATTATTTGTTAATGTAGGAATTCCATTTGAATTGCAGAATTGAGTAATACTAGAAGCAGTAGTACCTGCAGTTAGCGCTGAAACTACAACGTTAGTTGAATTTATTGAGTTGTTTGAATTGTTCGCATCACCAGTAACACTTGTACTTGCGTCAAAGGTATAAGTTCCAATTGTACTCATGTCGTAAGAAGTAGTAAAAACAACATCTTGAGTTTCACCAATAGCCAATGTTCCTGAATTTAATACTATAGAAGTAAATGTGGTAGGATTAGTACCACTTACACTTGCTGTAACTGTAACTGGGTTAAGAGCAAAATTAATACTATTACTTAATGAGTTGTTTTTTATTCTTATTGTAACTGTTTTGCCAGCAGTAGCACAAGTACTACCTGGTCCACTAGGTGATGCTAATAATAAGGCACTCATGTCAATTGGGAATATAGTTCCATCAAATTCATCAGCTCCAATATCAGAAGAAAATCCACCACCGTTTATTGAACCTGCTGGACCTGGTCTTACACTACCATCATAATCTGTTGTGTAACCAACTATGTTTGCTCCGCCCGATTCCATTAAACTTTGCGTAGCTGCAACTATATGTAAATCAACAGTACTGCTTGTTCCATTTGGCGTAACAAAAACAGGTGCTTCAACCATACTATTCGCATCTAAACCAACTGCGGTTCTAAAATCGGATAAAGTAGCTCTATCACCATTATAAAACGCTAGTGGAGTATTAGCAGTATAATAATTATTATTGTTTAGTGTTAAACCACTTGGTGCATTTCTGGTACCAGCTAATCTTATAGCATAATGAACACCGGTAGATCCAGAGTTTACTCTAGTATTAGAAAAAATATTGTTCCTAATATTATTAGTTCCTAATGAATCAGTTTTTCTGAAAGCATATGAGCTATCATTACCCGCTGCAACATTTAATCCACCAATAGAAACTGTGTTAAAATATACATTGTGAGATCCAGCAGTTAAATTAATACCATTATAACCAACTGAAGTTGTAACATCTGCACCATTCTCGTCAATACCTAAACGTATCATGTTATTAGCAACAGTATAACTTCCTGTACCCAATGAAATTCCATTCATGATACAACTATCGTTTAATGCAGCCATTGAATGAATTAAATTTTTAGAAATTACATTTGTGCCCGATACTGCGTTTAATGCATTAATACCAATAAATGTTCCAGCAGTACCCATACATTTTAAAGTATGAATGGTATTTCCAGAAACAGTACAACTTGTAGTTCCACTCGAACCAGCTTGAATACCAAAAGAAGTTCCTGTTCCAAATACTGTAATTTTAGAAATATTATTATTATTTATTTCAACACCAACAGCATTACCTGTTGAAATACCAAATGCAATACTAGAGGCACTTGCACCAACTAAGTTTCTTATGGTATTATTATTAATTTGAGTAATATAACCATTTGAAGAACCAGTATTTCTTTGACCAATACCCCAAATATTCCCAAATGTTCTTAACATCATACTACTATCTATGGTTCCACCAATAGTATTATTATTGATTTGAATATAACCAGTAGTAGCGGCTCCAATATCAATTCCTCTTAAACTTCCTGTACCTGCTCCAGCAACACCATTAAAAGTAATTCCACCTATTAAGTTATTATTAATTTGAATAGTATCCAATGCCGTTGAGGTTAGTATACCTGATAAAGTTGTACTGGCCGCTCCGCAATTAAATACAATGCTATTGGTATCTGACATACTTCCAATAATATTAGGAGAAGAATTTCCTGCATATATTCTACCACTAACTAAATAAATAAATGAATGTAATGCTGAAGAAGTTGTAGAAGTAATATTTATGTTTTTTATTGTATTTCCATCAATTCTTGAAGCATTTGTGGAACTATTATTAAAAAGAATGCTTTGAAATAAAGTAGTAGAAGAGTTTAATATCATTGGACTTCCACCACACAAAGGAGCTGTTCCTCCAATAAAATTATTTGCAATAATATGACCACCATTTAATGTAGATGAATTATTAATGGCACTAAATGTTCCAGCAATTGTTTTTGCAACAGTTTGGTAGAAACTATTATTTGAAATGGTATAGTTATTATTGTAAGAAGTAAGATTAATTCCATTACAAGTTCCTGTAATACCAAAATTATAAATATTATTATTAGTAATTATGTTGCTATGATTTGGCGCAGCTACTGAACCTAAACCATAAATCGCCACTGAAGGATAAGATCTTGATTCGTAAATATTACAATTATCAATAGTATTTGAATCGTTTCCTATAGTTCCAGTTGTGGTACTAAAAATTATTATACCAGTTGTTGTAGCAGTTTGATTACCTCTGATGTTCATGTATTTAAACGTATTTTTATAGGCATCGTTAATAAACCTTAAAGTATAGCCAGCGGTGTAATGGTTCTCTAATGTTGTAACTATAGCACCTGTTCCTCCAGCACGTCCATCAAATTCGTAATAAGTAGCTCCGTTTAAATTAAAAATTCCTGTAGCAACAACATTATTGGTTGAATCGCCAATTCTAACAGAAGTAGCACCAGTAATAGGCCTGAAAGTGATTTTATTAGTTGTACTTGCACCTTCTACTCTACCAAAGTTAATAGGGAAAGTTTCTGTTACTTCGGTATATGCAGTATCAACTAATTCGAATAAAACGGAAGCAGAAATCCCTCTTAAACTTAAATCTGTAGTTGCGGCTGTAATAGTCGGATACGAACTTGCTACCGATGAACCAATTGTATAAGTACCAGCTAAAGGCGGTCCAACAATTACAAATGAATTTGGTGTGTTTGGTCCTGAAAAAATTGTCCCAACATCGGCACCATCAAAACCACTAGAAGGACTAGCTCCTAAATTTCCATTATAATCTTGTGCTACTACAAAATATTGAATAACCTCATTCATGGCAGGAGCTGATTGAAGTAATGTATAATCTAATACAAGTGTATCAATTGAACCAACAGAAGATGTTGTTGTATATTTCCAACCATTTCCAGTTGAATTATTTGATACACCAAAATTATTTGCATCTGTCGATTTTTTGAAGTAAACTCTTGGTTTATTAACTGTAGTATCTGTTCCAACAGCTCCAGTTCCTAAATCTTGAATTGTAGCGTATAAAGTACTATCTGCAGTTACTTGTCTGTTAGCTAAAGCAGTATAAGTTATGGTTGGAGCAGCACCATCGCCACCATTTTCATAAGCACCTATTGAAGGAGTACTCATACTTCTAGTTACATTTAGGAAATCGGTAGTTACGCTTCCAATAGGAGTACCAACACCAATTACAGGAGCGGTTAAAACTGGAAGTAGTGCTATATTACTGTTATATTGTGGATCTACTATAATTGAATTAACATTTTGCCCAAAACCTGCTTGAATTGAGGTAAGGTCTGCTCTATCTGAAGTTAAAAAGCCTAAAACACCTTGCGCACCAGAAACATAATAGTCATTGTAATTTAAATTTGAAAATGCTGTATTAGCCGATTGACTATAAATGGCATAAGATTTTGAAGTTGATGGAGCTGCATTAGTATTTAATATAGAGTTAGAAAAAATGTTGTTTCTAATATCAAGATTAGTAGCAGCAGTACCAATAAATAATGCATATTGAAAACATGCTCCTGCTCTATCCACATTTCCATAAAGATTAATACTATTATGGTACAAGTTAACACCACCTGTAACAATAGAATAAGTTGTACCTACGCCAACTGCTCCTATCAAAATTCCAGCATTATTTGAACCAACATTTGTTGTAGCGTATGTAGAAATTATATTATAAATTACATTGTTTGAAATGGTAACATTACTTCCAGTTTGACCAGTTCCAATAACTATTCCCCTATTGATAGGTATAGTTGTGGGGGCTGTTGATTTAACTTTTGATATACGATTAGCATTAACGTTTGAGGAAATAAAGCCTGTTTCTAATGAGATTCCTGCAAGACTTGCCGTTGTCGTTTCTATATCAATTGTATTTTGATTAATAGTAGCATTTAAAGCATAAGCGGCCCTTATTCCAAAACATCCTGTTACAGTTGCTGAGAAACTTACACTATTACCAGTAATGTTAAGTGTATCTAACCCTCCAGAAGTATTAGCAACCGTTCCACTTGCATAAATTCCAGTTGTACAATTTGAAATATTATTATTTTGAATTGTTATATTATCATTGTCTGCTCCAGCCGTATTTGCTGTTGTACCAGAAATGCTGATTCCGTAATTTACTACTGAAGTTGAACCATTAGTAATATAACAATTTTTAATAGTATTATATGTGGCACCTAATCCTAAACCTAAACTTGTACATTTTACAACTGAAGAAGTTGCAGAAGTACCTGTATTTCTTATGGTTAAATTTTTTGAAGTAGAACCATTATTTGAACCATCAATAGTGGTATAATCAGCACCATATAAATCAATAATACTTGTTAGCGATGAACCACTGATTGTAGCATTAACACCAGTAGCTGGTTTAATTGTTACAGTATTGGTTGCTGTTTGTCCTAAATCACCAATGGTAATAGGGAAAACTGATTCATATAATGTTCCATCATAATTAGATGAAAGTAAGAAAGTAACTGGACCTGATAATGCTTTACCACCTGATAAATTAGCAGTAGCAATAGCACCTGTTCCAGCACCTGTAATAACTACTGTTGGAGCCGATGTATATCCTGTTCCATAAGCTGTTATGTTAATTCTAGTAATTACACCACCCGATACAACAGCAACTGCAGTTGCACCTGTTCCACCACCACCAGTAAAACTGATAGTTGGGGCAGAAGTGTAACCTGTTCCACCTGCTGTAAGATAAATTGATTTAATTCTATTTGGTAATGCATCACCTACTGCTTCTG